>CAVOGP010000001.1:0-24749 GCA_963695425.1 uncultured Alphaproteobacteria bacterium
CGAGGAGCCGGGCTACGGCAAGGGCTATGTCGCAGCACTCGACCTCTGGCGGGAATACCTCGAAGGCCTGAACGCGCTCCGCGACGAGCGCGGCATGACGGTGATCCAGATCGCGCACACCGACATCAAGCGCTTCGACAGCCCGAGCACGAGCCCTACGACCGCTACGTGATCAAGCTGCAGGCCCGCGCGGCGGCGCTGCTGCAGGAGCACTCCGACATCGTGCTCTTCGCCAACTACCGGATCAGCACGGTGAAGTCGGACGTCGGCTTCAACAAGAAGGTGACCCGCGCGCTCGGGAGCGGCGAGCGGGTGATCTACACCGAGGAGCGCCCCGCCTTCCTCGCCAAGAACCGCTACGGCCTGCCGGACGTGCTGCCGCTCGACTGGCCGGAGTTCGTGGCGGCGATGCCGCCCCGTGATCCCCCCATCCCTACGCAACTCAGGAGACATCCGATGGCCCATCTCGGCGCCACCTTCGATGCCACCACGGTCGACCCCGCAGCCGGCTTCGAGCTCTTGCCCGCCGGCAAGTATGTCGTCCAGATCGTCGAGAGCGAGATGCGCGTGACCAAGGACGGCGGGGCCAATTTCTCTGGCTCGAGCTCGACGTGCTCGAAGGGGCGCTCGCCGGGCGCAAGGTCTTCGACCGGCTGAACCTGGTCAACGCCAGCGCCCAGACCGTGGAGATCGCGCAGCGCACGCTCTCGGCGATCTGCCACGCCACCGGCCGGCTGCAGGTCCAGGACAGCGAGGAGCTGCACCTGATCCCGATGATCGCTGACGTCACCGTCAAGCCGCCGAAGAACGGCTACGGCGAGAGCAACAAGGTCCTCTATCTGCCGCTGGAACGGGGCGCAGGCGCTGCCCAGCCACGGGCCGTAGCTCCCGCCGTCACCACGCCGGCCCAGCCGGCACGCTCCGCGGCCCCGGCCGCCGGCTTCGCCTCCGCCCCCTGGAAGCGATCCGCCTGACCGCTTCCCTACACCGCCCGGGCGTCCTCGCCCGGGCCAATCCTCCGTCAACAACCTGACCAGAGCAGTTCCATGATCGACCTGAACGACGCCGACCTCTCGCTGCACCACATTCCACGTCCCGAACCCGCGACCCGCGCCGAGGCGCGCGCCCGGCTGATCGACATCGACGACGCCATCGCGACGATCCGCACCCAGATCGCGACCGCCGATCTCAAGCGCCAGGCCAGCCGCAAGCCCATCGACCCCGACTGGTTCCATCGCGCGAAGACCGCCCTGCGCCATCTCGAGCGCGAGCGCGCGGAGCTCCGCGAGGCGCATGGCGACGCTGCCTGGACCACGGGACCGTTTCAAGGACCACATCATCGCCGTCGTGCGGCCAGACTACGACGACACCGACTGGGCGATGGTGATCGAGGTCGCGACCCAGGCCCGCGACGCGGAGGCGCGCTGATGGCGACGCTGCCTGACACGCCGACGCCGACGCGCGACGCGATCTACGCCGCCTACGAGGCGGATCGCGACGACGGCTTCCGCGCGCATCTCGGCGCCTCGCTGATCGGCAAGTCCTGCGCGCGCGCGCTCTGGTACGACTTCCGCTGGGCGACGCGAGCCGGCTCCCGGGCCGCATCCTGCGGCTGTTCGAGACCGGGCAGCTGGAGGAGGCGCGCCTCGTGCGCAATCTCCGCCGCATCGGCGCCACCGTGCTCGAGGTCGATCCCGAGACCGGGCGGCAGTGGCGCGTCGAGGCCCATGGCGGCCATTTCGGCGGCTCGCTCGACGCGGTGGCGCATCGGCCTCTCGAGGCGCCGAAGACCTGGCACGTGCGTCGAGTTCAAGACGCACAGCGCGAAGAGCTTCCGCGAGCTCGTCGCCAAGGGCGTCGCCGACGCCAAGCCGCAGCACTGGGCGCAGATGCAGGTCTACATGCACCTGACCGGCATCACGCGGGCGCTCTACGTCGCGGTCTGCAAGGACACCGACGCTCTGCATATCGAGCGCGTCCGCGCCGACGCCGACGCCGCCGAGCGCCTGCTCGCCAAGGCCGCGCGGGTGATCCACGCCGCCCGGCCGCCGGCGCGGATCTCCGACGATCCCGCCTGGTGGCGAGTGCCGGTTCTGCGACCACCATGCGCTCTGCCACGGCGGCGACGGCGGCGGTCACCTGCCGCTCCTGCCTGCACGCGACCGCCGGTCGACGGCGGCTGGCATTGCGCGCGCCATGAACCGCCCGATCGGCGAGCAGGACGCAGCAGCGCCGCGCTGCGCCCGCGCATCTGTTCATCCCCGATCTGGTGCCCGGCGAGGTGATCGACGCCGGCGAGGATCATGTCGTCTACCGGATGGCGCGACGGCCGCACCTGGATCGACGATGAGCGACGCGTCAGCGGAGGCACTGCGCCATGCTGACCCTCCGCCCCTACCAGCAGGCCGCGATCGAGGCGATCTACGACTACTTCGCCGAGAGCGCCGGCAATCCGCTGGTCGTGATCCCGACCGCCGGCGGCAAGAGCCTCGTGCATGGCCGCCTTCATCGAGGGCGTGCTCGAGGCCTGGCCCGACCAGCGCATCCTGATCGTCACCCACGTCCGGGAGCTGATCGCCGCAGAACCACGCCGAGCTGCTCGGGCTCTGGCCCGAGGCGCCGGCCGGCATCTACTCGGCCGGGCTCGGCCGCCGCGACATCGGCGCGCGCATCCTCTTCGCCGGCATCCAGTCGATCCACCGCCAGGCCTATCGAGGTGCAGCAATGCGACCTGGTGCTGATCGACGAGGCGCATCTGATCCCGGCCGCGTCCGACACCATGTATCGCCGCTTCCTCGACACGCTCGGCCGGATCAACCCGCAGCTCAAGGTGATCGGCTTCACCGCGACGCCCTACCGCCTCGACAGCGGCATGCTGCACGAGGGCAAGGACGCGCTGTTCACCGACATCGCCTATCGAGGTGTCGGTCCGCGAGCTGATCGACCAGGGCTATCTCTGCCCGCTCGTCAGCGAAGCAGCCGACGACGCAGCTCGACGTCGCCGGTGTCGGCACGCCGCGGCGGCGAGTTCATCGCCAGCGAGCTCGCAGGCCGCGGTCGACCAGCGACGACGATCACCGCGCGCCGCGGTCGACGAGATCGTCGCGCTATGGCGAGGACCGCAGCGTCCTGGCTCGTCTTCTGCTCCGGGGTCGCCCATGCCAGCCATGTCGCGCGACGCGATCCGCGACGCGCGGCATCGCCGCCGACACGATCTTCGGCGAGACGCCCGAAGGCCGAGCGCGACCGCATCATCGCCGCCTTCAAGCGGGGCGAGATCCGGGCGCTGGCCTCGATGGGCGTGCTGACCACCGGCTTCAACGCGCCGGGCGTCGATCTCATCGCCATGCTGCGGCCCGACCAAGTCGGCCGGGCTCTACGTCCAGATGGCCGGCCGCGGCACGCGCCTCGCGCCGGGCAAGGACGACTGCCTGGTGCTCGACTTCGCCGGCAATGTCGCCCGGCACGGGCCGATCGACGCGGTGAGGCCGAAGAAGCCGGGCGAGCCGGCGACGGCGAGGCGCCGACCAAGGTCTGCCCGGAATGCCAGAGCATCCTGCGCCATCGCCGCGCGGCGAATGCCCCGATTGCGGTTACGAGTTCCCGCCGCCGACCGTGAAGTCGCGCCGACCGCGTCGACCCTGGCGATGCTTCCACCGGCAAGCCGCAATGGGTCGACGGTCGACCGACGTCACCTACCGCCGCCACGAGAAGCCCGGCAGGCCGGCCCTCGCTCAGCGTCGACCTACCGCTGCGGCCTCACTCGCACACGCGAATGGGTCTGCTTCGAGCACACCGGCTATCCGCGCCAGAAGGCGGACGGCTGGTGGCGCGGCGCGCGCCCGGCACTGCCGGTGCCGGACCGTCGACCGAGGCGCTTGCGCTGTCGGACGGCCTGCCAGCGCCCAGTCGACATCGCCGTCCGGCCGAGCGGCCGCTTCACCGAAATCACCAGCTTACAGGTTCGCCGCATGCACACCTCCCCGGCCTCTGCGCCGTCTGCCACCGCGAGCCCCGCGGCTTCGGCTGGTTCGACGCGCCTTCCCGCGTCGCGACCCGCGCCGCGACACCAGCCGGCAAGCGGCTCTGCAGCCGCCTCTGCCAGGACATCTGCCACGGGAGGACGGGCATGATCGATCCGACCCCGAACGAGACAGGCCGCCATGGACGATGGCGGCGAGGCCGGCGGCGACTATCTCGAGAGCCTCGGCAAGACCGATCTCGCCCTGCTCGACCGCGGAGGAGTGGGACACGCTTCGTCGAGGTGATCGTCACCGGCTACTGCGACCATCTGCGCGACCTGGCGGCCAAGGACCGCGACCCGGCTCGACGCCATGACCGACGGAGGTGCCGTTCTGATGGCGGAGCAGAGCTTCATGGCGCGCTTCGGCGCGCGTCTCGTCACCAACGGCTATCGCGATCCTGCCGATCATGCCCGGCACCAAGAAGCCCGGCCGTTGGCGCGCGGCGACTGGCACCGACTATCCCGAGTGGACCCGCCATGCCGACGCGGCCGACCACCGAGCATCGAGGTCGACGACCTGGTCGCAGCTGGCCGGACTGCGGGGTCGGGATCGTCGGCGGTGCGGTTGCCGCGGTCGACATCGACATCGCCAGGATGCCGAGCTGGCGCTGGAGATCGAGCGGCTGGCTCGCGAGCGGCTGGGCGACACGCCGGCGCTGCGCATCGGCAAGGCGCCCGAAGCGGCTGCTGGTCTATCGCACGGCGGAGCCCTTCGCCGGCATCCGGCGCGCGCCGCTGGAGGTGCTGTGCCTCGGCCAGCAGTTCGTCGCCTATGCCATGCATCCCGACACCGGCCGCGCCCTATGCCTGGCCCGAGGAGGGGCTGGCCGATCTCGACATCGCCAGCCTGCCGGTGATCGACGGCCGAGCAGGCGGCGCTTTCCTCGACGAGGCGCTGGCGCTGGTGCCGGAGCGACTGCGCCAGAACAGCCTGTCAGCGCGCGACCGGCCGCGGCACGGCCGTGGCCCGTCTCATGCGCAGGCCGGCACGCTCGCCGCGATCCGCGCGGCGCTCGCCTGGCTGCCCAACGCCGAACTCGACTACGACAGCTGGATGCGCATCGGCATGGCGCTGAAAGGCGCGCTTGGGCGAGGAGGGTGGCGCGCTCTTCGCCGACTGGTCGGCGCAGGCGGCCAAGAACGACCCGGCGACCACGCACGAAGACGTGGGCGAGCTTCAAGCCCGAGCGGATCGGCGCCGGCACGATCTACCACCTCGCCATGGAGCGGGGCTGGCAGCCGGAGATCCGGCCTGCGTGCTCGACGGCAGCCGCAGGCCTGCGACGGTGCATCCGGCGGCGGGCCTGCTGGCGACGGCTTGCGGAGCCGGAGCCCGAAGTCCGGCGCGCATCCGCCGCGCCACGCCGCCGTTCGACCTGCGCATCCCCGACGGGCTGGTGGGCGATCTGACCGCGCTACATGATCGCCACCGCGCGCCGACCGCAGCCGCTGCTGTCGCTGGGCGCCAGCCTCTGCGCCTCGGCGCGCTGATGGGCCGGCACTACCGCACCGAGAGCAACCTGCGCTCGAACCTCTACGTCGTCGGCATCGCCGACAGCGGCTCGGGCAAGAACCACGCCCGCGAGATCGTCAACGAGGTGTTCTTCGAGGCGGGGCTCGCGCATCATCTCGGCGGCAACAAGATCGCCTCGGGCGCCGGGCTGCTGACCGCGCTCCACCGCCAGCCCGCGATCCTGCTTCCAGATCGACGAGTTCGGCATGTTCCTGTCGGCCGCGGCCGACCGGAAGCGCAGCCCGCGGCACATCACCGAGATCCTCGACAACATGACCGAGCTCTACACCGCGGCGGGCGGCATCTTCCTCGGCGCGGAGTACGCCAACCGCGACGGCACGAACGAGCGCCGCGACATCGTCCAGCCCTGCCTCTGCGTCTACGGCACGACGACGCCGGTGCACTTCTGGGGCGCGCTGCAGGGCGCCAATGTCGTCGACGGCTCGCTCGCCCGCTTCATCATCCTGCCGAGCGAGGAGGACTACCCGGACGGAAGCGACGGGCCGGGCATCCGGACAGCCGCCGCCGGCGCTGATCGAGCGGCTGCAGCTCGTCGCCGCCGGCGGTGGCCACGCACCAGCCGGCAATCTCTCGCGGGCCGGCGCCGGCGCCGACGACCGCCGTCGATCCGATGACCGTGCCGATGACGCCGGAGGCGAGCGAGCGCTTCGGCGCGCTCGGCGCGGAGATCACGAAGGCGCTGCGCGGCGCGGGGCACGCGCCATACGGCGATCCTCGCCCGCGATCGGCGAGAACGCCCAAAGCTCGCGCTCATCGTCGCGGTGGGCCGCGATCCGGTCGCCCGATGATCCGGCTCGGAGGACGCGACTGGGCGATCGACTTCGTGCGCCATTTCGCGCGGCCGCACCATGCGCGCCGTCGAGCGCCATGTCGCCGACACCGAGATCGAGCGCAATCACAAGAGGGTGCTCGAGATCATTCGCACGGCAGGTCAGGCGAGGGCTCACCAAGACCGAGCTCACGCGCAAGTCGCAGTTCCTGGATCGACGCACGCGCGATGAAGCGATCCTCACGCTCACCGAAGCCGGCTTCCTCACGAGCCGGATGCGGCCCTCGGCGACCAAGCACACCATCGTGCTCGTAGCGATGAGGGCGAAGCGGCATGAATTGCTTCAGCGGCGGAAAGTCTTTCACGAGGCCAATGGTTCTCCAAGCAGTTGATCCGCTTGGAGAAATCCGAATCCTTCAAGATTTCAATCTTTCACGCGGGCGTGTACACACCACACACGCAAACACCAAGGGAGACACACTCTAATGAAATAATGAATTATATGAAGTATATGTATATATATATATAAAGAACATGGGGTTAGGCCGCTCGCGGCCGTCCGCAAGGATCGTGAACCCGTTGAAGGATCCGCGCACCCGGCGAACGCCGCCGGGTCGCTCTCGACCTGACCTGACCCATCCCGGGTTCGGGCGATCGCCGCGGTCCTGACCGGACGCCGCCATCGCCCCGGCCGCTCGAACCGAGGAGGTCATCATGACCCACGCTTCGGCGCAGGAGCGCCTTCTTTCGCAGCCGCCTGCCTCCCAGATACCCGAGACACCGACACTGTTCGCGCTCGATCTCGGCACCACCACCGGCTGGGCGCTGCGCGCCACCGGACGGCCTGATCACCAGCGGCACGGCGACGTTCCGGCCCGGCCGCTTCGACGGTGGCGGCATGCGCTACCTGCGCTTCACCAACTGGCTGACCGAGATGGACCGGCTGGCAGGACCGATCGCCGCGATCTGGTTCGAGGAGGTCCGCCGCCACGCCGGCACCGACGCGGCGCATGTCTATGGCGGGCTCATGGCCACGCTGACCGCATGGGCCGAGCTGCGCGGCGTGCCCTATCGAGGGCGTCCCGGTCGGCACGATCAAGCGTCACGCCACCGGCAAGGGCAACGCCGACAAGGACGCCATGATCGCCGCCGCCCGCGCCCGTGGGTTCAGCCCCGCCGACGACAACGAGGCCGACGCCATCGCGCATCCTGCTCTGGGCGATCGAGACCCGCGGAGGTGCTGCATGAGCGGCATGCGGTTCACGCCCAAGGGCTATGGCGGCTGTCGCCGCAACCCCGACGAGGTCAAGCGGGACGGCTGGCAGGAGCAGGGTCTGCTCGCGGTCGCGATCGACGACGACCGGCTGACCTGGCCGGAGCGCGAACTGGTGCGCCAGCTCGGCGAGCAGCTCTACGGCAAGCGCGGCGAGGCGCGCGCCATGACTGAGTGGACGACCGCGCTGGTGCGAGGACCGGCTTGAGCTCGCGGCCGACGTGTTCCGCGCGCTGCCCGGGGTGAAGCCGCAGGGCTATTTCAATGCCTGGCCCGAGTACGTGCACAGCTTCGCCGACAAGGTCGGTCAGGAGCCCCGCATGCGCCGGCCCCTCCCGGGCCCGCGCCAGATCACGCAGGCCGAGGAGACGCTGCTCTGGCTGCGATGGCTCGAGGTGGAGGACGCCCGCGATCGTCTGGCTGCGCGCCAATGGCACGCCGTGGAAGACCGATCTGCTGGGAGCTCGGCCTGAGCCGCACGGCCGTCACCAGACGCTGGCGGTACGGGCTGGCGGTGATCACCTGGCGGCTCAACGGCGCGGTCATCGAGCCAGACGATCGCGGGCGTTCGTGATCGAAAACGCCAACCGGCTGTCAAGAACAATCGTCCGCTGAGGCGATTTTCGGGTGTACATCGCAGAGGCTCACACATTTCGATCAGGCGCTAGAAAAGGGATATGCTCGGGAGAGGTGAGCGCGGGATGGCCGCGCGCCGGCTTCCGGGGTCCGCAGAAGGGTCCAGTCGGGGTCCAGCCTGACGAAACTCGCTAACCCATTGAGTTTCTGGTTCCTTCCGGGCGACATTCGTATGCTGGCGGGCGAAGCGCGGGACATCGCCAGCGACAGGGCCGGATTTTTGGGAAGCCACCCGGAAGCCGGACCCACCCGCGCCCCGCGCAAACACCAATGAACGCTGGCCTTCCGACCGGACACCGCTGGTGGCCGCTGGACCCCGTGTGGAGTCCAGCCCGGCATCCGGAGTCCGGAAGCCACCGGCATCCACCCGACCGAGGAACCTTGCCCACCATGACGCTGAGCTTCGCCCCGGACGCGATCGAGACCTGGCCGCTGTCGCGCCTCCAGCCCTACGCGAAGAACGCGAAGGCGCATGGCGCGGACCAGGTCGCGAAGATCGCCGCCAGCATGGCGGAGTTCGGCTGGACCGTGCCGTGCCTCGTCGGCGAGGACGGCGAGCTGATCGCGGGCCACGGGCGCGTGCTGGCCGCCACGCAGCTCGGGCTGACCGAGGTGCCGGTGATCGTGCTGGGGCACCTGACCGAGGCGCAGCGCCGGGCCTACCGGATCGCGGACAACAAGCTGACCGAACTCGGCACCTGGGACGAGGCGCTGCTGTCGGCCGAACTGAACGAACTGCTGGCCGAAGACTTCGACCTGTCGCTGGTCGGCTTCTCCGATGGCGAGTTGGACAAGCTGCTGGTCTACGTGGCGGAAGACGACGGTGAAGAAGGTGGCGCCGGGGGCTCCGTGCCGCCGGTGACCATCCCCGAGCCGCCGCGCAACCCGGCGTCGCGCACGGGCGATCTCTGGATCCTCGGCGAGCACCGCCTGATCTGCGGCGACAGCACCGAGCGCCACCGATGGCGCCGGCTGATGACCGGCGAGCGGGCGGTCCTCTTCGCCACGGATCCGCCGTACCTCGTCGGGTACGACGGCACCAACCACCCGACCCGAACAAGGACTGGTCCGAGGTCTACGACGACCAGTGGGACGACCCGTCGCAGGGCGAGGACCTGTACCGCGGCTTCGTGAAGGCCGCCATCGAGGACGCCATCACCGAGGACGCGGCGTGGTACTGCTGGCACGCCTCGCGCCGGCAGGCGATGGTCGAGGGGTGTGGGAGGAGTTCGGGGCGTTCGTGCACCAGCAGATCATCTGGGTGAAGGACCGCGCCGATCCCGACGCGGTCGTGGTACCTGTGGCAGCACGAGCCGTGCTTCATGGGCTGGCGCCGCCCGAACCGCCCGCCGAAGGTGGCCGAGCAGACGCTGCCCTCGACATGGGAGATGCCTTCCTTCGCCAAGGACGAGCGCCCCGACCACCCGACGCCGAAGCCGCTCGACGCTTTCGGGATCCCGATGCGCCAGCATGTGGCGCGAGGCGCGCTCTGCTACGAGCCTTTCTCGGGCTCCGGATCGCAGATCATAGCGGGCGAAGCCAATGGCCGTCGCGTCTTCGCGATGGAGATCAGCCCCGCCTATGTCGATGTGGCCGTGGAACGCTGGCAGGCCGAGACCGTCAGCTTCGCCACCCCGCCGTTCAGGCGCGGGCACCACGCGACCACGAAGGAGGTGACATCGGCCGGGGTCAGGTCTCCGAGTTCAAGGCCATCGGCAGACAGCCTGCGGTCCAGTAACGGGCGCAGGCAATCGGCATACCGAAGGGTCGTCACCGTGGCCAGCCCGCGTTCCGTGGTCAGGAACTGCCGGTACCGGTTCAGAATTCCCCCGACGGGGCTGTCCTCCCCGCGTATTTCGGCCGCAGGCGCCAGCCCCAGCCCGCGCAAATAACCGAGAATGGGGCCCAGTGCCTTTCGTGTCTTGAATTTGAGCGCACCAGAGGAACGACGATCAGACAGAAAACGATCAAACTGCGCCATGGACAAGTCGCCCACAGTGAGTTGCCGAACCTGCAACCAGCCGCTAAGATCGCTGAGCAGCTTCCGATGCTTCGAAATCGTGCCTGGCGCGTATCCTTGCCGCCGCAAATCCTCCGCGAAGCCCTGCGAAAGGGCCACGAGCGGACCACCACCCGGTGTCTTGTTGGAGTCGATCAACATGAAGTCTCCTCGTTTCGATGTGAAAGAGGAGATATGACCAGCCTCAGCCCCGAGGATTATGCCGACCCCGACGCAACAGACTTGAGGGTATTCAGAAGCTTACAATCCTACCTCGGCATAATCCGGGCATCGGCATAATGTGGTCTCCAGTCCGTGGCCTCGACGATCTGCGCGATGGTGGCACCCTGCTTGCGTCGGAGCATCGCGATCAGCTGCGCCTGCTTGGTGCCGTCGCGGGTCTTGCGTGGAACGGCCGTGTCACGCGCGGTGCGTGCGGTCTTCTTACGTCCGCCCCAACGCTTTGCGGGAGCCTCGACCGGCGCCGTGTCGGCGTCCGTGGGCGCGCCCGCGGCCGGCTCGCCCGCCGAGTTCGTGTCCGCGCTGAAGCGATAGGCAACCGTCTCGTCCCGATCGGCCTCCCGCTCGACGCCGATCGCCTCCAGTCCGGCGGGGGTGATGAGGAGCAGGACGCCTCGGCCGTCGTCCTCGTTGCGCCAGACGGTGTTGAGCGCCGCGTCCGCCTTGCGCGGGCTGGCGGTGATCTGCTCGCGGATGAGACCGCGGGAGAGAAGCGCCCCCACGACCTTGGTCGCGGCGCCGCCGCGCAGCGAGCCGGGCAGCGGCAGCACGCTGCCGTCGGACCGCTGCGCCGCGGCGGAGAGGATGATCACTTGAGTATCGGAGAGCTTGGTCATCGGGTCGTCCTTCGTTGCGAGGCGCGGGACCATCCCGGCCTGCTACGACCCCGAGCCGCGCTTGCCCTTGGCAGCGCGGCGGAGGCGGGAAAGGCCGCGATCAGCAGGGAAGCTCGGCCATGATCGCGAAGTGGTTGGCGAAGCCGGTGGGGTAGGGCAGCCCCTTCGGGATCCCGATCTCGCGGTTGGTCTTCCGGTCGATGCGCCAGCCCATCCAGCGGGCGATCGCGGCGTCGATGGCGTCCTTCAGCGCCTCGCCCTTCCAGAGCTCGCTGGCGACATCGTCGGCGAAGTGGCGGCCGTGGCGGGAATCGAGAAAATCGCGCACCCCCTCGGGCGAGGCCTCGGTCACCTCCGCAATCCGGCGGGATGTTGGCCCAGGCCTTGCGTGCCTTGGCCTTGGCGCGAATGGCGTCGGTGTCGTTGCCCTTGTCGGCAAGTAGGATGTAGCCCTCGCCGAGCGTCTCGGTCAGGGCTTCGGCTTCCACGCAGTCGGCGACCCGGCCACCGATCAGGCGGAAGGCGACGGGACGGCCTTCGGCTTCGACGAGCGCGTGGATCTTGCTGGTGAGCCCACCACGCGAACGTCCCATGCCGCCATCGTCGCCGCTCCCCCTCTTTCCCGTGGCTCCGTGCTGGTGGACGCGGACACAGGTCGAGTTGATCATGACGATGCCGCCGTCGTAAGTCTCGGAGACCGCCCGGAGAAGTCGATCCCAGACACCCGCCTTCCGCCAGCGGACGAAGCGGTTGCATCAGGTGGCGGGCGGAACGTACCGATCCGGGACCTCAACCCAAGGAGATCCAGTCCGGAACCGCCAGAGAATCCCGTTCAGAACCCGGCGATCGTCGACCCGAGGCACGCCGCGCCGCTTGTTGGATAACAACGGCGCAAGGATCGACCATTCATGGTCCGTGAGTTCGCACCGGCGACGCGTCATCGGAGGCTCCCTCGTGCGAGAAGCCTTAATTCAATGAAGTCGCCACATGCCAAGCAATTCTATAGGTTTACCGCCTAGGCAATCGGGACCGGAGCGATCGCCCCGTCATGCGAGGCGGTTTCGGAGCGAGCTGAGGATCGCGCGTTTCGTCTTGTGTGACCCTCCCAAGGCCGAGGCGCACTCCTCGATTTCAACCATCCCGTCGCCAGTCGCGATGACGGGATTCCCTCCCCTTGAGAGACACACCTGACCGGGCACAGCGAGGAAGTCGAAGTCGGGGCGGAAGTGCGTCGCCCGAAATACCCGGACGATTTCGCGACCCTCAAGGGTGGTGGCCGCTCCCTCGAACGGATGCGAGCTCGCCCTCACGAGCGCCAGGATGTTCCGCGTCCCGGCCCTCCAGTCAATCCTCGCGTCCTCCGGACGGCGCGGGAAGGTGCGAAGCGGGCGGACGGCAAGATCCTGCTGGAGAAATCCATGGCCAGAAAGCCGAGCGATCGCCTCGACGAACGCCAAAGGAATCTCCGTCCCAAACCACGCGTAGATGTCTCCGATGTAGGTCTCTTCGTTCAAAGGAAGATGCGCCTTGTAGAGGCAGGGGCCGAGTCGAGCTCCTCCGTCATCCGGTGGATCGTCAGCCCGACGCGGGTTTCGAAGTTCAGGATCGCCCAATTCGGGCAGGCGTTTCCGCGGTAACGCGGCAGGTCGCCCGCATGCGCATTGAGTATGCCGTGCTCGAAGACGCCTAAGGCGTCCGTCGGAACGAGCGTCGGCCAGTTCAGCGATATGCAGGCTTGCGTGCCGGTTGATTTCCAGAACTCCAGGCCCTTGAGTATGCTCGGCTGGGAAAGAAATGCGGCCCGATGTCGCACCGCGAGCCTTTTGAAATCCGATGTGTCGGCCTGATAGTGCGCTTCCGGAGAGCAGGTCTGAACAAACGAGATCTCGCGTCCGGCCGCCGCGACCTTTTCAACAGATCCAATCAGCCAGTCGGTTGACCAAGAACGCCGATCCTCATTGTCCAATCCTTCGCAATGGAGATCGTTCTCTCGCGGCGTCACCGCCTCGAATATCATTTGCGCCGAACGTTCGGCCGACGCACCTGAAAGGCGTACGCCGCGGCCGTCCCGCACAGGTGATACCGTCGTTCTTGGACCTTCCGAGTGAACCAGGACCCATTTTACATTGCTGACCTCGCATTCGCGCGCGTCTCGAAAAGGTTCTTGTCCGTTCGGGGAGTATCATTTTTGAGGTGGTCTCTTTGAATCGAGAACGCCCTAGTATGTATAAATTGTTGCGAACCGTACGTCTGCCGGAGTTTGCCTAATGCCTGTCACTGACTGCGTAGTCGCAGAGGGAGTGGTTGTCACGCATCCCGAGTTGGTCAATCTATACGGGTGCCGGATCGGCGCGGAGACGCGGATCGGGCCTTTCGTCGAAATCCAACGCGGAAGCACGATCGGATCGCGCGCTGCAAGATATCCTCCCACTCCTTCATCTGCGCAGGGGTCACTCATCGAGGACGAGGTATTCGTCGGGCACGGCGTGATGTTCACCAACGAGCTCCTGCCGAGCGCCACGAATGACGACGGGACGCTGCAGCGGGACGGCGACTGGGAGTGTACCCCGACGATCGTGCAGCGCGGCGCCTCGATCGGCTCGAACGCCACGATCATCTGCGGGGTCGACCATCGGATGCAAAGGCCTTGGTCGGGGCGGGTGCAGTGGTGACTCGCGACGTACCCGAGTTCGCGATCGTGGCGGGAAATCCCGCGCGCATGATCGGCGACGTGCGCAAGCGCATGGCCGACCAACTCCGCCTCGCCGGCAGCCTCCGTGCGGCGGGCGCGCTTTGATCCGCGTCGGCGTCGTCGGCTACGGCTACTGGGGCCCGAACCTTACCCGGGCCGTGTCGGAGAAGGACGCCCTCGCGCTCGAGATGGTCGCGGACATGTCGCCGGCCGCCCAGGGCAGGGCGGCGCGGCGGCATCCGGGGACGCGCGTCGTGGCGGACTGGCGCGATCTCATCGCCGATCCCGCCATCGACGCGGTGATGGTCGCGACGCCGGTGCACACCCATTTCGAGATCGCGCGCGCGGCGCTGCGCGCCGGCAAGCACGTGCTGGTCGAAAAGCCGATGACCGACTCGCCGGCGACCTCGGCGCTGCTCGTCGAGGAGGCGGCGCGCCGGAACCGCGTGCTGATGGTCGACCACACCTTCGTCTACACCGGCGCGATCCAGACCATCGCCGACCTGATCTCGTCCGGTGAGGTCGGCGACATCTACTACTACGACTCCACGCGGGTGAACCTCGGCCTCTTCCAGCGCGACGTGAACGTGATCTGGGATCTCGCGGTTCACGACTTCGCGATCATGGATTACCTGCTGAAGGCGCATCCGGTCGCGATCTCGGCCAGCGGCGCCGGCTTCGTGCCCAACAGCCCGGAGAACATGGCGCATCTGTCGGTGTTCTACAACGACGGGTCGATGGCGCATCTGAACGTCAACTGGCTCGCGCCGGTCAAGATCCGCCAGACGCTGATCGGCGGCAGCCGCCAGATGGTCGATCTACGACGACATGCAGACCAGCGAGAAGGTCAAGGTCTACGACCGCGGCGTGTCGCTCGACGAGGCGCAGAAGCAGGCCTACGAGCATCTCGTCTCCTACCGCATCGGCGACATGTTCTCCCCGGCACTGTCGTCGAAGGAGGCGCTGCTCACCGAGATCGAGGAATTCGCCCGATGCATCGAGACGGAACGCCCGTCCGATCACGGACGGGGCTTGCGGCCTGCGCGTGGTCGAGCTGCTCGCCGCCGCGACACGGTCGATGCGCGATGCGCGGCCAGCCGGTCGAACTCGGGCTGGAGCGGCTGGCCTCATGATCCCATTCCTCGACCTCTCGGCGCAGTACCGGTCAATCGGCCGAGACCTCGAGCGCGAGGTCGCTCGCCGCCCTGCGCAGCTGCAACTATGTGCTCGGCGGTCCGGTCGAGCGCTTCGAGGAAAGCTTCGCGGCCTATTGTGGCACCCGGCACGCCGTCGCGGTGAACTCGGGCACCTCTGCGCTGCATCTCGCCCTGCTCGCGGCCGGGGTCGGCCCGGGAGACGAGGTGATCACCGTGCCGATGACCTTCGTCGCCACGGTCGCCGCGATCGTCTACACCGGGGCGACCCCGGTCTTCGTCGACATCGATCCGGTGACCTGGACGATGGACCCGGCCGCGATCGAGGCCGCGATCACGCTGCGGACGCGGGCCCTGCTGCCGGTGCACCTGCACGGCCGGCTTGCCGACATGGACGGGATCGCGGACATCGCGCGGCGGCACGGGCTGGTGGTCGTCGAGGACGCGGCACAGGCGCATGGCGCCGAACGCGGCGCCGTGCGGGCCGGGGCCTTCGGCGATCTGGGCTGCTTCAGCTTCTACCCCGGCAAGAACCTCGGCGCCTGCGGCGAGGGCGGCGCGGTCACGACGGACGACCCGGCGCTCGCGGCGGTCCTGCGGTCGCTGCGCGACTGGGGCCAGGAGGGCAAGTACAACCACGTCCGGCACGGGTTCAATTTCCGCATGGACGCGATCCAGGGCGCTGCGCTCGGGGTCAAGCTGCCGCATCTGGACGGCTGGAACGACGCCCGGCGCCGGGTCGCGGCCGCGTACCAAGCGGGGCTACCCGGCGGGCTGACCCGGCCTGCGCCGATCGGCGCCGACCATGCCTGTCATGTCTACGCGATCCGGTCCGCGGACCGCGAATGCGCTGCGCGAGCGGCTCCACCGCGCCGGGGTCGCTACGAACGTGCATTATCCGACGTCCGGTTCACCTGCAGCCGGCCTACGCCGACCTGGGCTATGGGAAGGGCGCCTTCCCCGAGTCCGAAGCTCTCGCCAGCGAGACACTGTCCCTGCCGCTCTATCCGGAACTGTTGTCGCGCGACGTCGACGGCGGTGATCGAGGCGGTCGGCCACGTCACGTCGGGCGTTCTCACCGCGTCCTGAAGGAGCCAGCATGTACGATCTGACCGGAAGACGTATCCTGGTGACGGGCGGGGCCGGGTTTGTCGGTTCCCACATCGTCGACTTGCTGCTCGACGCCGGCTGCGAGCGGGTCGTCGTCATCGACAACATGGTTCGCGGACGGTCGCGAACCTGGCGCCGGCGATCGCCAGCCGGCGGGTGGAGCTTGTCCGGGGCGACATTCGCGACACCGCACTTATGCGCAAGCTCGTCGCCGGGGCCGATATCGTCTTTCATCAGGCCGCGCTGCGCATCACCCACTGCGCCGCGGAGCCCGACGAGGCTATGCAGGTGATGGTCGGCGCCACCTACGATCTGATGCGATTATGCGTCGAGCTCGGCGTGCGCAAGGTGGTGTTCGCGTCCTCGGCGTCGGTCTACGGGCTGGCGCAGCGCTTTCCCACCGACGAGGACCAGAACCCCTACGGCAACCGCACGCTCTATGGCGCGGCCAAGGCCTTCGGCGAAGGGCTGCTGCGCTCGTTCAACGACATGTACGGGCTGGACTACGTCGCGCTGCGCTACTTCAACGTCTATGGCCCGCGTATGGACCTGCACGGGCGCTACACCGAGGTGATGGTGCGCTGGATGGAGCGGATCGAGGCGGGCGAGCCGCCGATCATCTTCGGCGACGGACTGCAGACCATGGACATGATCCACGTCACCGACGTCGCCCGCGCCAATATGCTCGCGGCGCAGTCGGACGCCAGCGACACAGTGTTCAACGTCGCGACGGAGACCGAGACGAGCCTGCTCGACTTCGCCCGGGAGCTGGCCTCCGCGATGGGTCGGGACGACCTCGCGCCGATCCATCAGGAGGCGCGCGCGGTCAACCCGGTGCCGCGCCGTCTCGGCTCCGCCGGGCGGGCTAGGGAGGGGCTCGGCTTTGCGGCGACGGTGCCGCGCGACGAGGGCATAAGGGATCTGGTCGACTGGTGGCGAGCGACGCGGTGGAATTCGACGCTGAAGGAGCAAGCGTCTTGATCCCGATCGCGCGGCCTTTCATCGGCCGGGAGGAGGCCGACGCGGCCGCATGCCGCGATCCTTTCCGGGTGGCTCTCGCAGGGCTCCCAGGTGGCGCCTTCGAGACGGAGTTCGCCGCCGAGGTCGGGGCTGAGCACGCCTGCGCGGTCTCCAACTGCACCACGGCGCTGCACCTCTCCCTGCTGGCCGTCGGCGTGAAGCCCGGCGGTGAGGTGATCACGGTCAGCCACTCGTTCATCGCCGGGGCCCAACTCCATCCGTCACGTGCGGGGCGGAGCCGGTCTTCGTCGACATCGAGGCCGACGGGCTACAACATCGATCCGTCCCGGATCGCGAGCGCGATCACGCCGGACCCAGCGCGATCCTGTGCGTTCATCAGATGGGCATGCCCTGCGACATGGCCGCCGTGATGGCGGTGGCGCGCGACCATGGCCTGCCGGTGGTCGAGGACGCCGCCTGCGCCATCGGCTCGCGAGATCCGGCTGGAGGGGAAATGGCGAAAGATCGGGCAACCGATCGGTGACGTCGTCTGCTTCTCGTTCCATCCCACGCAAAGTCATGACGACAGGCGACGGCGGAATGCTGACCACCCGGAACCCGGAGCTTGACGCGTTCTTTCGTCTCGCCGCGCCAGCACGGGATGTCGGTGCCGGACACCGTGCGCCACGCCAGCGCGATGGTGATCTTCGAAGAATATCCGGTTATGGGATACAACTACCGGATGACGGATGTCCAGGCTGCGATCGGGCGAGAGCAGCTCAAGCGGCTTCCCGAGATCGTCGCTCGGCGGCGCACGCTTGCCGATAGGTATTCGGCGTCCTTTCGGGCGATGCCGGACACAACGCCGCCTGCCGAGCCCCACTGGGCGCAGTCGAACTGGCAAAGCTACCCCGTTCGCCTCAATGTCTCGATCGATCAACTCGCAGTGATGACGCGTATGCTTGAACAGGGGGTCGCGACCCGGCGAGGCATCATGTGCGCCCATCTGGAGCCGGCCTATGCCGACGCCGAGCAGCGGCATGACCTGAGTCGATCCCGCGCGGCGCGCAACCACGTGATTCTCCTCCCGCTTTTTCCCCAAATGACCGCCGACGAGCAGGATCGCGTGGTTGCGGCGCTTGGGGACGCCCTGGATGTCAGCGCCGCAAGGCGGCGCCCCTTGGCCGATGCGATCTTGGCATGACCGCAGGGGCTCTCGTTTCCGGACGTGACTCCGACAGCGAGGGCCAGACGGCCGTCCTCGACGGCATCCGCCGCAGGATCGCGGGCCTCCAGCTTGACCTGACGGGCCTAAACGTGGTGACGGAAGCGGCGACCGGCGCATATGCCTGCACGGCGGTGATCGCCGCGATGGCTGGCGCCTCGAGCGTGTTGGCCGTCGGAAGAGATACCCTCCACCACGGCTCGTTTGAACATGCCGTATCCGCGACGCTGCAACTTGCGAATAGCGCGGGAATCTCGGAACGCATCTCCTTCAGCCGTTCCGTCGCCCCCGAGGTCCTGGCAGTTTGTGATATTTTAACCAACTCAGGACACCTCCGGCCAATCTCGCGTGATATGATCATGCGGCTTCCGCCGACGGCGGTCATCGGCCTGATGTTTGAGGCCTGGGAGTTCAGGGAAAGCGACCTTGACCTTGCAGCTTGTCGAGAACGTGGGATCCGAGTCGCCGCGGTCAACGAAAGGCACCCTGATGTCGGCGTCTTCCCATTCCTCGGCCCGCTTTGCGTCCGCCTTCTGGCAGATGCAGACGTGCTGCTTGCGTGCAGCCGGGTCGCGCTACTGTGCGACAACGCTTTCGCCCCGTTCATTCTCCAGGGCCTGATCTTTGCAAAATGTCGTGCTGACCTCTTTGACTGCGTGGCGGCCATGCCGCCCGCCGACTGGGACGTGGTGGTGGTCGCGCTCAATCCCGGGCGCAATCCGCAACTCGGAAACGCCGAATTCGCCCACCTCGCCAAAGTCGCGGCCGGGGCGCGGCTCGCTCAGTTTTGGGGTGATATCGATCGCACGGCCGCCGCCCGCCACGGCTTTGCGTCGATTGTTCCGGCCGCCGAGCCCGCCAATCATCATATGGGCATCCTGTTGAGCGCGGTAGGACCTGAACCGATCATCCGCCTTCAAGCGGGCGGGCTGAAAGCTGCCGAAATCGTTCTTCGTGTGAACTTCCCGGTCGCTGGGGACGTCGCTGAGCTCCTGTGAGCCCTCTACGTCGAAAATCAACCTGATTCGACCTTGCTTTCTTCTTGAGGGCACCTCGAAAAATGTAGCGATCTTTTCGGCTTTCGGTAGAATCGCGGGCGTTGGCGGCGTGATCGGGGTTTTCTGATGGGTCAGATGGGCTTTTACGATCTGGCGAACCGCTACGCCGGCCTGGACGCGAAGGCGGATCCGCTGGTGAAGCTCAACGCGATGGTGCCTTGGGATGATTACCGGTCTCGGCTTGATGCTGTTTGGCGGCGGCCGCCGGAGGAGCGGAAATCCAGGGCGGGGCGCAAGCCGTGGGATACGGTGGTGATGTTCAAGGCGATCGTGTTGTGCGAACTTTACAACCTCTCGGATGAGCAGTTCGAGTACCAGCTGCGCGATCGGTTGTCGTTCATGCGTTTCCTGGGCCTTGGCCTCGAGGACCCCGCGCCCGACGCCACGACGGTCTGGCTCTACCGCGAGCAGCTGGTCCGGGCCGGGTTGGTCGATGAGCTTTTCGACGCGTTCGACGCACACCTGAAGGCGCAGGGGTGGCTGGCGATGGGCGGGCAGATGATCGACGCCTCGATCGTGCCGGCACCCAGGCAGCGCAACACGCGCGATGAGAACGCCGCGATCAAGGCGGGCGAGACGCCCGAGGGCTGGGACGACAACCCGGCCAGGTCCCGCCAGAAGGACACCGACGCCCGCTGGACCAAGAAGCACGGCAAGTCGCACTACGGCTACAAGAACCACGTCAACGTGGACCGGCGGCACAAGCTGATCCGGCGCTACAAGGTGACCGACGCATCGGTCCACGACAGCCAGGCTCTCGACGACCTGCTCGACGACGACAACACCGCCTCCGACGTCTGGGCGGACAGCGCCTACCGGTCGGCCGAGATCGAAGGGAAGCTGGAGGAGCGGGGTCTCAAGAGCCGGATCCACCGCAAGGCCCATCGCAACCGTCCGCTCACCAAACGCGAGCAGCAGGGCAATCGAACGCGGTCGAAGGTCCGCGCCCGGGTCGAGCACGTGTTCGGCGCGCAGACCAACGACATGGGCGGCACGCTGCTGCGCTGTATCGGCATCGCACGCGCCAGGGCGCGGATCGGGCTCAAGAACCTCGCCTACAACATGCGCCGGGTGATCCAACTGGACGCTCTCGCCGCTGCCCGCGCCCCGACATGAGCGCGAGGCTTGGAGGACACGTGCGTCCGGAGAGCGGCTGAGCAACCAAAAAGGAAACTTCAACGCCGTCGAGCGGCCCCCAATCGGGGCTGTCACGCGGTCAAAGCTACTCTCTACTGCTGAGAAGCGCCCAACAGCGTCATTGATCGAGGTGCCCTTGAGAAAAACCTCCAGAAATCGCACTGGAGCTTCCGCGCGCGGAACCGCGATCCGTATCCGAAACCATTGAACTGAGCTTGAAGCCCGCTTCGGTACGGTTGGTAGCGCGGAGCTTTTTCATGATGTTGCGGATGTGCACCTTTACAGTACTCTCGCACATATTCAGTTCGTATGCGATCAGCTTGTTCGGCTTGCCACGGCGCAGCCGATCCGCCACTGCCGCCTGCCGCGTTGTGAATTCCACTTCGTCGAAACCCGACTCTCTCTGAACCGCGCTTCCGCTAGGCGTTCTTTGTGTCTCGACAGCGTCCCGCATCGCCAAAACATTGGCTGCCGTCATGAAAACGGCTCCTTCCGTGGACAGCCGCACCGCGGTCAGCATCGCTTCGATTCCGAGAGAGGCGGGAATGTAGCCCCGCGCTCCGCAGTCTAGTGCCGCGATCATCTCGGACAAATCTTCCAACGGAGACAGCACGATGACCGGAACGGGGCGCGATGCCTTTTCCAGCACCACGATCTCATCGGCGACATCCCGCTCAGCGATGCGCCGCCCCAATGTGCTGTACAGAACAGCTGCCGGCGGCTCCATCTTCCCTATCTGATCGATCCAGTCGCCGATCTTGGCAAACGCATGAACATTCACCCCGGTCCGCACCGTCTCGATGCCGCGGACAAAACACTCACGTTCCAGACAACGCTCATCAATCAGTACCAATGAAACACAATCCACGTCGGATGACGGCCTAACTGATTCGACTGCTTTCAACACTGCGCACCCCTGACACATCGACCTGCTTATCGGAGGGAATCAACTACCCCGCCGAGCAGAGCGGGTCGACATTTCCCCACACGTAAACAGTCTAAATGGTTAATTCCTGATAAGCTAGCAAAAAATCAACCTATCGCAATGCGTGTACTGCGTGTTTGCATAATGACCAATGACTATTATTGCGTTCTCGCTTAACTTCACAATGTATATTTCTGACGCGTCCGGCTGAACTCTCGCTTGCGCGGATATCCGCGGAAGGTTCCACTGTCGGTTGATTAAACAGAGCGAATACCGTCGCCTCTCCGGACATGCGAACCCGATTCGCCAAGTAGCTTGAAATTGCCTTGAGGGGATGCGCTCCGGCACCGCTTGCGGTGCTGAAAGGGATACGTGCGGGTCTTTCTGTCGAGGTGCCCAAGCGCCTTAACGGTTCATTAGGACGCAAGGATGTCAATTTGGCCTGTCGACCGTCAGGTCCTGAGGACAACATATACATACGGACGAGGAGCAATATAAAGTGACGACGTACTACGTAGCGACCAATGGAAGCAATTCGAGCAATGGCAGTTCTTCGTCGCCCTGGAAGACGATCAGCTACGCGATGCAATCCAACTTGAAACCAGGCGACGAGGTGGTCGTTCGGCCCGGAACCTACAATGAAGCAATCGCGATCAACAAGGGCGGCTCGGCCGCGGGCGAAATCACCCTGAAGTCGGAAGTGCCGGGCGAAGCGTTGATCCGGCCGCCGTCAAGCTCCTGGAATGGCATCAGTGTCAACGCGAACTACGTGACGGTCGATGGCTTTGACATCAAGGGCGCCAGCGGCGACGGCATCGAAGCCAACAATGTCCATCACATCAAGGTTCTGAACAACACAGTCTCCGGCAGCGGCGAGTAGGCATCCAGTTCAACTGGGCCGAGTTCATCACCATCGATGGGAACGAAACCTACGACAATGGAAGCTCGGGCTGGTTCTCCGGCATCTCGATCTACCAGAACCGAAATATCACGGGAGATACAACGACCCAGGGTTTCCGGACGATCGTCCGGAACAACGTATCTCACGACAACGTCACCAAATCCGGTGCGCACACTGACGGCAATGGCATCATCATAGACGATTTTCAGAGCACTCAAACCGGTGGACATCCCAATTACACATATCCTACGCTCGTCGAGAACAATCTAGTCTACGAGAACGGCGGCAAAGGTATTCAAGTCACTTGGAGCGATTATGTCACTGTGCGCAACAACACTGCCATGCACAACAACCAGGATCTTCTCAACACGGGCACGTGGCGCGGCGAACTCAGCAACTCGGCATCTAGCAATAACACTTGGGTTAATAATATAGCTGTTGCCGACCCTTCTATACAAAAGAATAACACCGCGATAGACAACACATCTACCGGTGGATACGTCAATAAGAACATTGTCTGGTCCAACAATCTGACTTTCAACGGCACCGCCGGGCAGGCCTCCGTGCGGACCGACGGCGGCAACGCCATGCCAACTGCCGCCAACGGCAACAAGCTCGGCGTCGACCCGTTGCTCGTCAATCCGGCCGGTGACGACTACCATCTTCGGCCCGGCTCCCCGGCGATCAACGCCGGCACCAACAGCTTCGGGCTCGGCGTGGTCGATCTCGACGGCGGTGCCCGTTCGATCGGCACGGTTGACATCGGCGCCGATGAATACGGATCGGGAAGTGGGGGGGGCGGTGGTTCGGGGACGCCGCCTGCCCCGACTCCGAATACGGCGCCGGTTGCGCGGGACGATGGCGGCTACGCTACGGCTTTCGGAACGGCGATCACGATCCAGCCGCAATCCCTGCTGGCCAACGATACCGACGCAAACGACGATGAGCTGACGATAACGAGCGTCTCGGGCGCCTCCGGCGGCACGGTCCGCCTGAACGGGGGCAACGTCGTGTTCACACCGGGAACGAACGTGTCCGGTCCGGCGAGCTTCGACTACACCGTCTCTGACGGGAAGGGCGGCACGGACACAGCGACAGTCTCGCTTTCGATTGGCGCCCAGCCGATCAGCAACGCGGCGCCGGTTGCGCGTGACGATGGCGGCTACACTACGGCTTTTGGAACGGCGCTCACGATCCAGGCGCAGTCGCTGCTGGCCAACGACACCGATTCCAACGGCGACGCGCTGACGATAGCGAGCGTCTCGGGCGCTTCCGGCGGCACGGTCCGCCTGAACGGGGGCAGCGTCGTGTTCACGCCGGGATCGAACGTGTCCGGTCCGGCGAGCTTCGACTACACGGTCTCGGACGGGAAGGGCGGCACGGATACTGCAAGGGTCACACTTGGCATAGGAGCCCAGCCAGATGTTGTCCCGCCGCCGGCGGTGGATAACGTCAGCTTCTGGGACAACACCGCGCGTCCGGCGATCCAGTCCAATTCTGATTCCAAGGGTGTGGAATTGGGGCTGAAGTTTCTGGTCGAGACCGATGGCGAGATCGAAGGGCTGCGGTTCTACAAGGGCACCCAGAATACCGGCACGCATACGGGCACTCTTTGGGATGCGAGCGGAAGGGTCCTTGCCACGGCAACCTTCGGGTCGGAAACGTCAACCGGCTGGCAGGAAGTCACGTTCAGCAACCCGGTCGATGTTTCCGCCGGCGAGACGTTTGTCGCCTCGTACTATGCGCCCCGGGGTCACTATTCGGTCACCGAAGACTATTTTTCGAAGCCGCTGGATGTCGGGTCGATCACTGCGTTGAGCGATGGTGGGGTCTATTCCTACGGCGCCCGCGGGAGCTTCCCGGATTCTGTCTACAAAGCCAGCAACTACTGGGTCGATGTGGTCTTCGATCCGGACGACACCGGCTCAGCCGTGGGCGAGCCCATCGAGACTTCGGCGAACCCGATCACCGGCACCTCTGGCAACGACAGGCTCTATGGCACCTCGAAGGCGGATGAGTTGTTCGGCGGGAACGGCGACGACAGGCTCTACGGCAACAGCGGCAACGACACGCTGCACGGCGAGGATGGCAACGATTACCTTCGCGGCCATGCCGGGCGCGATTTTCTGATCGGCGGCAAGGGGGCGGACCGTTTCGACTACAATTCGGTCTCCGAATCGATGCCCGGCTCGGCGAACGGCGACGTCATCAAGGCCGGCGACGGCGCCGTGGCATTCGAGGGCGCCGGCAAGTCGTGGGGCGACCGGATCGACGTCTCGGGCATCGACGCCAACACGACCCTTTCCGGCAATCAGGCCTTCGTATTCGGAAGCACGGCCAAGGGCGGGCTTTCGCTGATCGACATCGACGGGAATACGCTGGTCCGTGGTAATATCGACAACACTGCCGCCTTCGAATTCGAGATTCTGATCGTTGACGGAGCCATCGATGCGTCCGCCTATACGGCGGCCGACTTCATCCTGTAGCGGCCGGGC
>CAVOGP010000002.1:0-56647 GCA_963695425.1 uncultured Alphaproteobacteria bacterium
ACAGCACCACCGCCGGCCTCGACGACTACGCACTCGTTTGGGATTTCCAAAGCGGCGCCGACCAGATGCAGCTTGCCGGCTCCCCCGCCGATTACGTGCTTGGCACGACCTCCGGCTCCCTGCCGAGCGGTACGAGCATTTTCGCGCTCGAGGCAAGTGGGCCAAACGAACTGATCGGTGTCGTCAACGACGTTTACGGGTTGCAACTCGCTAGCGATGATTTCATTTGGATTGACGACACCTTGGTTTGAGCCGCGCAGGCCGATCCCGACCAACCCGTCAATGGCCGGCGGCCGCCGGTCGTAGTATGTTGAAGAAATATAGAAACAGGGAGGCAAGCATGAAATTTGACGCAGTCTACTTATTGTTGGAGGGAATCTCGTACACCTCCAAAAAAGGGGAAGCCTCTATATGATTTTATTATTGAGAACAGACCTCGGAACTGTCTTGAGCTCGGATTCGCTCACGGAGTTTCCGTGTGCTATGCAGCTGCGGCTCTGGACGAGATTGGTGCAGGGCACATTACTGCCGTCGACTTAGTGCGCGGGCACGAATGGCAGAAGCCCTCAATCGAGGAGTTGTTGGAGAGGACAGGCCTGGGAAAGTATGTCAAAGTAGTGAGGGAGCAACTATCTTACACATGGCTTCTCAAGAAAGTGATCGAAGAACATACAAAGAACTATCACTGCGAGCCGATATACGATTTTTTTACATAGATGGAGCAAAGAATTGGACTATTGATGGGGCAGTTTTTTTATGGTCGATAAACTGCTGCATGACAAAGGTTTCATTCTATTTGGCGGCATGACTTGGACTTATGCCCAGTGCGCCGAGTGGAGCGCAAAAAAGCTGGAGGAATCCGGAATATTTGATAGCCAGATGGATGCGGATGAACGCGGCGAATCCCATGTCAAGTCTATCTTTAATCGAAGACGCGGACTGGGGGTGGGCGCAGAAGGTCCATAGTCAGGAAGCAAAGTTATCTATAAAGGAAACCACTAGTATTACCACCGCGCTCGAGAGACAAATTAAGAAGGTGCTGGTTTCGGTAGCCGGGTCCGGATGATTTTGGCGGGGCGGCGCTGTCGGAGTTCTGTTTCTTCGCGAGGTATGCGGGGGCGGGCCTATATCGAGCTCAAGGTCCCGGACGGGGACTTCGACCGTAGGCGTCCGGTGAGCGCGGGTGCCGGTCGTGTCCCGGGTGGTGGTTTAGCTCGACGGTAGCGCCGCCGCCCGCCCGCGCGGATTGAAGCGCTGGCGGGCGGGCGGCGGCGCGGTGGTCATCGCGAGTTCTTCGGTAGGGTCGGGTTGGTGACACCAACCTGAACCGGAGACCACGATGACCGACGAGATGATGACCCTGCGCGGCCTGGTCGAGAAGGCCCCCGACGCCGATCTGCTGCGCGAGATGATCGGCTTCGCCGCCGAACGGCTGATGGAGCTGGAGGTGGGCGGCCTGACCGGCGCGGCCTGGGGTGAGAAGAGCCCGGATCGGCTGGTGAACCGCAACGGCTACCGCGACCGGGACTGGGAGGTGAGGCGGGGCAGAAAACGATCCAGTGGATCGTTTTCCCGCCGAACGGCCGGACCGGTCGAGCTGCGCATCCCGAGGCTGCGCCGCGGGTCGTACTTCCCCGGTTTTCTGGAACCGCGACGCATGGCCGAGAAGGCGCTGACGGCCGTCATTCACGAGGCCTACATCCACGGCGTCTCGACGCGCTCGGTCGACGACCTCGTGAAGGCGCTCGGGATGAGCGGCGTGTCGAAGAGCCAGGTCAGCCGGCTCTGCGCGGAGATCGACGAGCGGGTGACGGCGTTCCTGACCCGACCCCTGGAAGGGGACTGGCCCTACCTCTGGATCGACGCGACCTACCTGAAGGTCCGCCAGAACGGCGTTCGCCATCGGCCTCGAACCGGTGGCGGCTCGATGGCTCACCGTCTCGGTGGCGGTCATCGTCGCCGTCGGCGTCAACACTGACGGGCGGCGCGAGGTGCTCGGCATGGACATCGGCCCCTCGGAGGCCGAACCGTTCTGGACCGAGTTCCTGCGCAAGCGCGCCCGCCGCGGCCTGCGCGGGGTGAAGCTGGTGATCTCCGACGCGCACGAGGGTATCAGGGCCGCGATCTCGAAGGTCCTCAGCGCCACCTGGCAGCGCTGCCGCGTCCACTTCATGCGCAACGCGCTCGCCCATGCCGGAAAGAGCGGCCGCCGCGTCGTCTCCGCCTTCGTCGCCACCGCCTTCGCCCGGGACGACGCCGGGGCGGCCAGGCAGCAATGGCGCCGCGTCGCCGACCAGCTCCGCCCCAAGGTGCCGAAGCTCGCCACGCTGATGGACGAAGCGGAGGCGGACGTGCTCGCCTACATGACCTTTCCCCAGCAGCACCGGGCAAAGCTGCATTCGACCAATCCGCTTGATCGGTTGAACGGCGAGATCAAGCGCCGCACCGACGTCGTCGGCATCTTCCCCAACGAGGCCGCCATCACCCGCCTGGTCGGGGCGAACCTGCTCGAGCAGAACGATGAATGGGCCGTCCAGCGCTCCCGCTACATGACCCTTGAGACAATCGCCCCGATCCCCGATGATCCGATCATCGGCCTGCCAGCAATGGCCGACTGATCGACCCGGCCCCGCCGGAGCCCACGCTGGCCTACGTCAGCTACACCTCGCAATGGGACACGACCCGGGTTCCTGATGTTCCCGATCTGGTCCAAGCTTTGAAACTGATTTCGCAATCAGTTCCGAAACGAGCGTGGCCAATGGGGCGAGTGGAGATCCTGGGGAGGGAGCGTCGACACGTCTGGAGCGACGAGGACAGAATGCGGATCTTGGCCGAGGCTGGGACGCAGGGCGTCGGCCTCGCGGTGGTGGCGCGTCGCCACGATCTCCACCCCCAGCAACTCTATACCTGGCGCCGGCTGTTTCGTCGGGCGGCCGAGGCGGCGCGGGCCGAGAACTCGGTCGCCTTTCTGCCGGTCGAGGTGAGCGACGCTGCCGCGGCTCCGACGGCGCCGAAGCGCAAGCGACGCGCGCTGCCGGTCGAGGTGACGCTGGTCGGCGGCCGGCGCCTGCGGGTCGATCCTGACATCGACCCCGAGGCGCTGCGCCGTCTGGTGCAGGCGCTGGAGCGGGCATGATCGGCCCGGGAACCGGCGTCCGCGTCTATCTCGCCTGCGGCGTGACCGACATGCGCAAGGGGATCGACGGCTTGGCGGCGAAGGCGCAAGAGGTGCTGCGCCAGGACCCCTGCTCGGGGGCAGTCTTCGCCTTCCGCGGCCGCAGGGGCGACCGGCTGAAGCTTCTCACCTGGGACGGCCAGGGGTTCTGCCTCTACTACAAGGTGCTCGAGAAGGGACGCTTTCCCAGGCCCTCGCCCGCGGACGGGGCGGCGCGGCTGACCGCGGCACAGCTCGCCATGCTCTGGGAAGGGATCGACTGGCGGCGCCCGGCGTGGAGCGCGCCACCCGAGCGTGTGGCCTGACTATCTCACTGATTCAAAGAGATAATGCTGTCTCTGCCGCGTGCGGACGGATAGACTTCGACCATGGATATCCGCCTCGACGCGCTGCCCTCCGACCCCGCCGCCCTGCAGGCGATCATCCGTGCCCAGGCCTCCGCGCTGCGCTCGCGAGACACGCTGATTGACCGGCTCAGGGCGCAGCTCGCGGCGCTGAAGCGCGCCCGCTTCGGTGCCTCGTCCGAGAAACTCGACCGGGCGATCGAGCAGCTGGAGCTCGCGCTCGAGGATGGCCGGTGGGGCCGTCCGCGCGCCCCGCGCGCCAGGCGCTGCCGCCGCACCTGCCGCGCGAGGAAGTGCGCCACGAGCCCGAAGCGATCTGCCCCGACTGCGGCGGCCGCAAGCTGCGCAAACGCGGCGAGAACGTCACCGAGGTGCTGGAATATGTCCCCGCCTCGTTCCGGGTGATCCGCCACGTCCGGCCCCGCTACGCCTGCTGCGACTGCGACGCCCCGGTGCAGGCGCCAACGCCGAGCCTGCCGATCGAGCGTGGCAAGCCCGGGCCTGAACTCGTCGCCCACGTGCTCTGCGCCAAGTACTGCGACCACCTTCCACTCTACCGCCAGTCCGACATCTACGCCCGTGAAGGCGTGGAGATCGCCCGCTCGACCATGGCCGACTGGGTGGGCCGCGCCTCGGCGCTGATGGCGCCGCTGATCGACGCGCTGCGCGCCCATGTCTTCGCCGGCGACCGGCTGCACGGCGACGACACGCCGGTGCCGGTGCTCGATCCCGGCCGCGGCCGCACCCGGGAGGGCCGGCTCGTCCTTCGGACCCATGTCCGCGACGGCCGGCCCGCCGGCGACGCGAAAACGCCGCCCGCCGCCCGCTATCTCTACAGCCCCGACCGCAAGGGGGCGCACCCGCAGGCGCATCTGAAGGACTTCGCCGGCGTGCTGCACGCCGACGGCTTCGCCGGCTTCAACGACATCTATCGCGCCCGAGGTCACGGACGGCGCCGCGCGGGTGCGCGAGGCCGCCTGCTGGGCCGATGTCCGCCGCAAGTTCTTCGACCTCGCCGCCGCCGGGCCGGCGCCGATCGCCGAGGAGGCGCTCAGAGCGTATAGCCGAGCTCTACACCGTCGAGGCCCGCATCCGCGGCGCCCCGCCCGAAAAGCGCCGCCACGTTCGCGCCAGCCACGCCTTGCCCAAGGTCGACGCGCTGCAGGCCTGGCTCGAGGCCCAGATCGTCCGCGTCCCGGCCAAGAGCGCCACGGCGCAGGCCATCCGCTACGCGCTCTCCCGCTGGACGGCGCTGTGCCGCTACCTCGACGACGGGCGCGTGGAGATCGACAACAACGCCGCCGAGCGCGCCATCCGCCCCATCGCCCTCGGCCGCAAGAATTGGCTCTTCGCCGGCTCGGACCAGGGCGGCGGCCGCGCCGCCGGCATCCTCTCCCTCGTCGAGACCGCCAAGCTCAACGGCCTCGACCCCGAGCGCTACCTCCGCGACGTCCTCAGCCGCATCGCCGATCACCCGATCAACCGCATCAGAGACCTGCTGCCCTGGAACATCGCAGCAACCGCCTGAGCCGCGCTCGCCGGACGCTTACGGTGATCGTGCGGCGGGCCCTGGCCGGCAGCCCGCCCAACTCCCCGGCGATGGCTTCGGCGGCCACCTCGGCATCTTTGCTATGAAGGCGCCGGGCGAGCGTCAGCCGACTGCGCCTCTCTTGCAGCGTCAGGAGGATGTCGCGCTGGCGGCGGAAGTGCATCAGGTCGCCCTCCCAGTGGCCGAACTGGCTGCGCAGATGGGCTTTTGTCGGGCGTTGCTGGATCGGCGTGCGGTTGGGGATGGCGGGCTCGCGGCGACCGTTGCGCCGCCGCCGGCCGCGCTTCGGCTTGCGCTGCGCCAGAGCCGGGGCAGGCCCGCCTGTCGGCCGGCCGGGCTGTAGGCGTGGCGGTAGATCGACTCCGCGCTGACCCTGTGCTCCGATCCGTCGAGCTCCATCCGCCCCGCGATCTGCTCGGGGGACCAACCCATGGCAAGGCGGTCCTCGACGTGGGCCCGCAGGCGGGTGGAGCGCGCGATCTTTGATCCCCGCAGCTTGCGCGCCCAGGCACGGCGGCAGGCGCTGTCCGGCCGGTAGCTGTCGGCGCACCGGTTGCGCTCGAGCTCGCGTTGGATCGTGCTCCGGTGGCGGCCGAGCCGACTGGCGATCTCGCTGACGCTCACGCCCATCTCCATCAGGCCGCGCAGGCGGCATCTCTCCTCAAGGCTGAGGTGGCTGTATCTCTGTCCCATGGCGGCCCCGGACATAGCCGGTGGCGCACTTGGTTTGTGAGTTTAGACCTGGCCTTCCTCGAGACCTTTCCCTCGCCGCACTTCATCGCCGCCATGGGCAAGGAGGCGTTCATCGCCGCGGCATGGACAATCGTCGGGCGCCGCGTCTCCAAAACCGAACTTCTGTCAGACATTTACGAGACCGCGAAGGCCTCCGTCGGCCTTCCCGTCGGTCCCGATTCCGACGCCATGGCCATGTTCCGGATGGTCCTGGCGGAAGGCCGCAGCCTGACCCGGCAGCGCAACGCGATCGAAGTGCGGTCGGTCGAGCTGCTCTCCGGCCTGACCGACTACCGGCCGCTGACGTCGATCCCCGGCATTGGGCCGATCAACGCGATGACCATCCTCGCCGAGGCCGGTGACGTGCGCCGGTTCCGCCATCATCGCCAGTTCCTGAAGTTCTGCGGCATGGACCTCGCCACGGTCCAGTCCGGCATGTTCCGCGGCCAGAGCAAGATCTCGAAGTACGGCAACGCCCGCCTGCGCCGCACCCTCTGGATGGCGGGGCAGACGGCCGTGCTGAAGCCAGCCAACAGCTTCCGCGACAAGTTCGAACGCTACATCGCCCGGGACCGGCACAACCCGCACCTGAGGCGCAAAGCCTATACCGCCATCGCCGCCAAGATGGCGCGCACCGTACACGCCGTGATCAAGCACGGCGAACCCTATCGCCCCTTCTTCGAAGGGGCGAGCCCAGGCGGAAGGACCCCTCTCGATCGAGCCGTGGAGGCGTGAACCGACCTCGCAGATAATGTTCGGGCTTTCCGCTTGGAATTTCGGATCTCGTCTCAAGGACGGTGAGGGCCGCATCGGTGCGTACGGTGAGTTCCATCGTGAAGCGCAACACGGAGGGCGGATGATGTATCCGTCCGTCTCGAAACGGAGAACGGTGTTGCCATGTCAGGATACAGCCACCTCACGGCCGAGGAGCGTGATCGGCTCGCCGATCTGAAGGTCGACGGACTGTCGCCTCGGGCGATCGCCAAGGTGCTCGGCCGGGCGGCGTCGACCATTTCGCGCGAGCTGCGGCGCAATGCGCTCGACAGCGGGGCGTATCGCCCGCACGTCGCCGACGGCGCATACATGCTGCGCCGCCAGCGCGCGGCGGCGCTCGAGACGGATGCCAGGCTCGCCGCCTATGTTGCGGATCGCCTGGCCGAAGGCTGGACGCAGGAGCAGATCGCAGGTCGGCTGCGGCTCGGGATCGAGAACGGCCTGCGTGCGGTCTGCGCCGAGACGATCTACGGTTGGATCTATCGCGCGGGCCAGAAGGCAGGGCGGTTCTGGCGTTTCCTGACCCGCCACCATGCCCGTCGAAGAAAGCGCCATGGGCGGGTGTCGCGCGACACGTTCACCGAGAAAATCCATATTTCTCAGCGGCCCGACGACGCTGACACGCGCGCAGGGGCAGGCCATTGGGAAGCTGACCTCGTGATCTGCAAGCGGCCCCGCCCGGTGCTGGTGCTGCACGAGCGCAAGACCCGGATCACGCGGATGTCGCGCCTGGCCGGCAAGACCGCCGAGACCGTCGCCGCGATGACGGCCGCTTTCCGGCGCCTCGACCCCAGGATGCGCGGTTCGGTCACCTTCGACAACGACACCTGTTTCGCACGCCACATGCTCCTTCGCGGAAAGCTGAGCGCGACGATCTACTTCTGCGACGCCTACGCGACCTGGCAGAAGGGCGGCGTCGAGAACGCCAACGGGCGCGTCCGGCGATGGCTGCCCCGCGGCACCGACCTCGACGAGATCAGCGAGCAGGACATCCGGGAGATCGCCATGACCATCAACCTCACCCCACGCAGGTGTCTCGGCTACCGATCCCCGGTCGAGGCGTTCCTGTCGGAGCTTGGAAAGGACGTCGAAATCCGGTTTGCTTGACGTGTTGCGCTTCGCGGTGGAACCCACCTACCCTGTGTTCGCTATGGGAGAGACCACTTCTTGACGGCGGAGCCCGCCTGGGCGACCTTTCACCAGGTGTCCGAGCACTCGGACGCCCAATGACCTGATGCCTCAAGCTGCGCTCAGTTCCCAACATAGGACGTTGTCGCTGACGATCGCGCCTGGTCGGCAGCGCCGCGCGATCAGCGCCGTCATCTCGCGCACGACCCGCTTCCCGGACAGAGACGTATCCGGGACGGCGGCGAGGCACTCCTTGGTCACGTCGTCGATGACCGTCAGCAGCCGGAACCGGTAGCCGTTGGCCAGCTGGTCGTGAACGAAATCCGTCGACAAGCGGCTGTTGGGACCCGCCGGCCGCGGGATCGGCGTGCGCGCCACCGCGATCCGGCGCCGCGGCCGGCGCCGGCGCTGGTCCGCTAACTCGCGCAGCCGTGCACGCAGGGTCGCGTCGTCGGGACGCATGGCCCGGTAGCGGACCACGCTCCGGTCCGCGGCGACGATGGTGCACGCCCGCCGCTCGCTCACCTCGAGGCTCGTCCTCAGATGGGTGACGGCTTCCCGCCTGGCGGCGGGCGTCACCATATTTCTGCCAGCAGATCCTTCAGCCCGTTCGCCATTGTCGCTCGGACCAATGGCGCGACATGGCTCACTGTCGAGCATCGCGCGGCATAGAGCCGCTTCAGCTTCGCGTTCTCGCCCTCGAGCGCCTTCAGCCGCTTGGCGTCCGACACGTCCATTCCCCCAAACTCCGCCTTCCAGGCGTAAAACGTCGCCGACGACACCCCGTGCCTGCGGCAGAGTTCGGCGACAACCGCGCCGGCCTCCTGCTCCCGCAGCACCCCGATGATCTGCTCTTCGGTGAACCTGCTTCGCTTCATCTCCGATCCCTCTCCTGTGGTCCGGATACCAGCTAACCGTGGAGGAGAAACAAGGGGTCACGTCACTTCTTCGGAAATCCGGTGTCGTCCACGATCCAGGCCTCGTCTGGCCCATGGCGCTCAATCAGCGGCAGCACCCAATCGCGAACCCGTGCAAGCAGCGACTCGTCCGACCACGGCGATTGCCCCACGAAATGCAGCAATGACTGATGCTTGGCCGAAACACGGGCCGGCGCGGTCAGTGCCGCGATCGGTTGCTGAAGCTGCTGGCGGAGGCATCGCCGTGACCGCGCGATAGACTGTCGGGTGATCGGCCGGTGGCGGATCGTCGAGGCCGACATCTGGGAGCGCGACTATCTCGACCTGGTCCAGCCGGCGATGATGGTCATCGGCGCCGACGGACACGGCGAGATCGCTTCGGCGCCTAGCAGGCCGGCCTCGATCTCGCCTACGGTCACTCCAACGTCGTCTCCACCTGGATGGGGTTCGACGAGATGGACGAGATCAGCGGTTCCGGGTCGGCCGAACTCCTCGAAGACGGCACGATGGTGATCGAGTTCGACCGCAATCAGCGATGATGCCATTCTGCGCGCCGAACGCTCCGCTTCTTCAACAGCCTCCTAGTCTTTCTGAGTCACAAACCGCAGGATGTTGGGGTTTCGCGGCTTCGACAGTCAGGATACGGTGTCTGTAGAGCATTGTGCGGCTGCAGGCGAGGGTTTCATGGCGAATCTGGGCGGCGAAGGGAGCGAGGCGCGCTTCGAGGCCTATGTCGAGGCACTGATCGGGGTCATCGGCCATGCCGACCGGGCGCGACCTCTGCGGGATTACTGCGTCGGGCTGGCGGCACCCTTGGAGCGCATTAGCGTCGAGCCGATGGCGGCGGTGACCGCGCCGGCTCGGACCTCCGCTCAGCATCAGTCGCTGTTGCATTTCGTCGGCAAGGCGCCCAAGCCGGAGGAATGGCTGCTGATCGAGTGGCCCGAAGACCAGGATGAACCGACCAAATACTGGCTCGCCACCCTGCCCGAGGAGATCGCCTTCGACCGGCTGGTGGACCTCGCTAAGCTGCGCTGGCGGATCGAGCGGGACTACCAGGAGCTGAAGCAGGAGCTCGGGCTCGGCCATTACGAGGGACGAGGATGGCGCGGCTTCCATCACCACGCCACGCTCTGCATCGCGGCCTAAGGATTCCTGATCTCCGAGAGGGAGACGATTTCCCCCCTCAGGGGCCGGCGCCGCTGCGAAGCGCGAAAAACCTACCCTTCCCCAAGGTTATCGACCCAGAGGCGCCGCCGATCCGGACCGAGCGGCACGTCGCCAACTCGATCGCAACAACGCGTCGGCGGCTCTCGGTCGCGATCGTCAGGGCGCTCGACCGATGTCCCTGCTGCAACGCGCCCCGCAGCCAAACCGCCGATCCGCCTAGCTTGTGACGCAGTAAGACTAGCTAGAGATGCTTGTCCAAAAGCGGCGCAACAAGCGTGCCGCCCTGTAGCTTCTCTGGAAGCTGCTGAAGAACCAGGGCATCCACCCAGAGTCTATCGTCACCGACGGCCTGACGTCCTATTGCGCGGCCACCAATGAACTCGGCTGCGCCGATCGCGACCGGCCAGGCCGCCTGCAGGAGAACAATCGGGCAGAAAGCTTGCACTTGCCGATCCGGCGATGGGAACGAAAGCAGAACGAGTTCAAGTCCAGCGGCTCAGCCCAGAGGTTCCTCGCCACCCATGCCGCCGTCTACAACACTTCCAACGTCCGGCGCTATCTGATCCGCCGACCGACCCGCCGGCAGCCCGGGCAGAGGCCGACGCGACGTGGGGGAGCTGCCTTCGGCTGTTGCCTATCAACGTGACATGCCCGTCCAGGCGCTTGCCGGAGGCAACCATGTTTATAAGACTGAATTGCAATTTTCCTCAAATGGTGCCTTTAGTAGAGAGAGGGGGCTTGCACGCTCAATCCATTCTGGCAGGCTGATCTTCTCAGCGGGGCCTAGCATGGGTTCGCGGGATCGGTGGTGTGCATCGGCGCACAGTAATTATGTACGCTATGAGGGGTCACTATGTATACTACCGAAAGCTCTCCTGAGAGGGCGCCGTCCAGCGTGACATTTGCTGCAGATGGCAGCGACATGGTATCGCATCAATTGCGGACGGGCGGGCTCTACCGGCGGTTTGCCAAACGGCTCTTTGACATCATATTGACTTTGCTGGCGGTGCCGATCGTCCTGCCAGTCATCATACTGCTTGCGGTGATCATCCGGAGCGACGGCGGGCCGGCCTTCTACGTCCAGTACCGGATCGGTAGGGGCGGCCGCCTATTCCGGTGCTGGAAGCTGCGCTCGATGGTTCTCGACGCCGACGCGGTGCTAGAGCCTCATTTCGCTCGACATCCCGAGGCGCGAGAGGAATGGGCGATCTATCAGAAGTTGAGGGCCGATCCGCGCATCACGCCGATCGGTCAGTTTCTCCGCAAGACCTCCTTGGACGAGTTGCCCCAGCTGTGGAACGTGCTCACAGGCGACATGAGTCTCGTAGGCCCGCGGCCGATGCTGCCCGAGCAGCGCTCGCTCTATCCAAACCCGAGCCACGCCTACTACCGACTCCGTCCCGGCATAACCGGGCTATGGCAGATCAGCGAGCGGAACGGCGTTACCTTTGTTGATCGGGCCCATTACGATAGCCAGTACTACTACCGTCTATCCTTCTTCACGGACGCGCTGGTTCTGATCGCCACCATCCCGGTCGTCCTGCGCGGCACAGGCCAATAGCTCCGTCTAGTCTTACTGCGTCATAAGCTAGGCGGATCGGCGGTTTGGCTGCGGGGCGCGTTGCAGCAGGGACATCGGTCGAGCGCCCTGACGATCGCGACCGAGAGCCGCCGACGCGTTGTTGCGATCGAGTTGGCGACGTGCCGCTCGGTCCGGATCGGCGGCGCCTCTGGGTCGATAACCTTGGGGAAGGGTAGGTTTTTCGCGCTTCGCAGCGGCGCCGGCCCCTGAGGGGGGAATCGTCTCCCTCTCGGAGATCAGGAATCCGTAGGCCGCGATGCAGAGCGTGGCGTGGTGATGGAAGCCGCGCCAGCCTCGTCCCTCGTAATGGCCGAGCCCGAGCTCCTGCTTGAGCTCCTGGTAGTCCCGCTCGATCCGCCAGCGCAGCTTGGCGAGGTCGACCAGCCGGTCGAAGGCGATCTCCTCGGGCAGGGTGGCGAGCCAGTATTTGGTCGGTTCATCCTCGTCTTCGGGCCACTCGATCAGCAGCCATTCCTCCGGCCTGGGCGCCTTAAGCCCCGCATCGCGATGCGCGGGCACGCACGCGCAGCCGGGCGAAGCGCGAGGCGAGCCTCTCGGCCGCGCCTTCGCGCCAGGTGACGGTCTCCCAAGCCTCCGCCGGCAGGCCGAAGGCGAGGGCCTTGACCGCGATCGGCCGATGCCCGGCGTCGCGCCGCATGCGGCTCGGCGGACGGCCGCGGCCGGACCAGGGCGCCGGCGGCCCCTCGCCCGCCGGCCAGACCGTCATATGCGACTGCACGCCGGCGACGTAGTCGAGGCCGAGCACCGCGATCGCCGTCGCGCAGGGCGGTGTCGACGCCGTAGCCGGCGTCCATCAGCACGACGCCTCGCGGAACGCCCGCCGCCTTGAGCGCGCGGATCTGCTCGAGCGCGATCTCGGGCTTGGTCGCGAAGCCGACCTCCGCCGGCACGCCAGCCCTGGCGCGCCGCTCGGGATCCTCGGCCCAGTCCTGCGGCAGGTAAAGGCGATAGGCGACCGGCAGGCTGGCGCCGCGGTTGGCGATCGACAGCGGTCACCGCGACCTGACAGTTGTCCTGCTTGCCGAGCTGACCGCAATACTGCCGCGCCACGCCGACCGAATGCCGTCCCTTCTTCGGCAACCCGGTGTCGTCGATGATCCACGCCTCGATCGGTCCGTGACGCTCGATCGCCGGCAGCACCAGCTCGCGCACCATTGCCAGCACCCGCTCGTCCGACCAAGGCGCCTCGCCGACGAAATGCAACAGCGACTGATGCTGAGCCGACGTCCGAGCCGGCGCGGTCACCGCCGCCATCGGCTCGACGCTCTTGCGCTCCAAGGGGCCGCCAGCCCGATGCAGTAATCCCGCAGCGGTCGCGCCCGGTCGGCATGCCCGATGACCTCGATCAGTGCCTCGACATAGGCCTCGAAGCGCGCCTCGCTCCCTTCGCCGCCCAAATTCGCCATGAAACCCTCGCCTGCAGCCGCACAATGCTCTACAGACACCGTATCCTGACTGTCGAAGCCGCGAAACCCCAACATCCTGCGGTTTGTGACTCAGTAAGACTAGCAGGCTGTTGAAGAACCTACCAAGGCTCGCACACGAAGCCTAAATCTTCGCCCATGTGGAAATAGAGGTGTCCGACGAGCCGCCCGCCGGTTCCGGTCGCGACCCAGCCGCGGCCCGATCGTTGATCGCCCTCGTCGACGCCCTCCCAGTAGAACTCGGCAATCGGCCCTCCCGCTCGCGCGTCATAGCGAATCGATGAAGCGCATCTGGCCCTCTTGCCCCTTGATTTCGAGGAAGGCCGGTTCGACGAGATCGAGCGCGTCGTTGTCCCAGACGTCCATCTCGGCAATGCGCCAGCGGCCCTGGAAGGGTGCCGCCAGCGCGGAGGTCCTCTTGCTGTCAATCCCGGAGCACTAACAGGATGCTGAAAAAGTCCTCGCATTGAGAGGTTTGGCGTGATGTCACCCTCCTGAACGACGGAGGGGTACGATGCGCGGATCGGACGAGCGCTCAGGCAGCCTGTTTTCGTATGTTGATATCGAGAGCCGGGTCCCGGCGAGCCACCCTTTGCGGGTGATCCGTCGGATCGCGGACGAGGTTCTGGTCGGTATGTCCGGCGCGTTCGATACGGCCTATGCCCCGCTGGGCCGGCCTTCGATCCCGCCCGAGCGGCTGTTGCGCGCCCTCTTGCTTCAGGCGTTCTACACGATCCGGTCCGAGCGCCAACTGGTAGAGCGGCTCGACTTCGACCTGCTGTTCCGCTGGTTCGTCGGCCTCGGGGTCGACGAACCGGTATGGGACGCATCGTCGTTTGCAAAGAACCGCGAGCGGTTCCTGGCGATGGAGGCGGCGACGCGGTTCCTTGCCGGGGTCGTCGCGCATCCGGAGGTCCGTCGCCAGATGAGCCGCGACCATTTCTCAGTGGACGGCACGCTGATCGACGGTGAGCCATTCGTGCGCCATTGGTTCAAGTACAATGGCGAACGCGAGCATGAAGAGCTTCCGGCCGAAGGATGAGGACCGCAACGACGAAGGCGGCGGGGAGGCCGGCGGGGAGGCCGGCGGGGAGGCCGGCGGGGAGGCCGGCGGGGAGGCCGGCGGGGGCGGGCGCAACGCCGAACGCGACTTCCGCGGCGAGACGCGCTCCAACGCGACCATGCCTCGACCACCGACCCGGACGCGCGGCTCTACCGCAAGGCCGCCGGGCAGCCGAGCCGGCTCTGCTTCATCGGCACGGCGCTGATGGAGAACCGCAACGGGCTGGTTGTGGACGGGCGCCTGACGCGGGCCTCGGGCGTCTCGGAATGTCTCGCAGGCATCGATCTGGCGGACCAGCATGTCCGGCCCGGCGGCACGCTGGCCGGCGACAAGGGCTTCGACACCGCCGACTTCGTGGCCGAGCTGCGCGAGCGCCGGATCACGCCGCATGTCGCGCAGAACGCCTACGACACCGGCACGGCGCGGCGGCGCTCCAACATCGACGGGCGCACGACCCGCCACCCCGGCTACGCCGTCAGCCAGCGCATCCGCAAGCGCATCGAAGAGATATTCGGCTGGCTCAAGACCGTGGCGGGCTGGCGGAAGTCGCGGTTCCGAGGCCTCGACCGAACCGAACACGGCTTGCACCTCGCCCTCGCCGCATACAACCTCGCCAGAATGCCGAAGCTCCTCGCCTGACAGGCGCACGCCGGGTCCGAACCGACCCCGGGCTCCGCCCAACCGCCTCTCATCGGACCCGCAAATTCCCGGCCCCCCGTCACTCCGGAACGCAGCTGCACCTTTTTCAGCATCCTGTTAAGGGGCCACGAACCGGCGCAATGGTGGGCCGGTTGTCCGGGTCGGACGTGCGCCTTGGCGCGTATGCTCCCACATGGCTGCCGCGCGCACTGGCCGAAGGCCAGTCCCGGGTTGCATCTGTCGCCATGTGATCAGGTCTTGGCCTTTCGGCCCTGACGCAGGCGGAAGCTCTCGCCGTTCGTTTCGAGGATATGAACGTGGTGGGTCAGGCGATCGAGGATGGCGCCGGTGAGGCGCTCGGAGCCAAAGACCTCGGTCCATTCGTCGAACGGCGGGTTCGAGGTGATGATGATCGAGCCGCGCTCGTATCGCTGGGAGATGACCTCGAAGAGCAGCTCCGCGCCGGTTTTCGAGAGCAGCACGAAGCCAAGCTCGTCGATGATCAGCAGGTCCTGGCTGGCCAGCAGCTTTTGCAGGCGCTGCAGGCGCCGTTCATCGGCAGCCTCGATCAGTTCGTGAACAAGGGCTGCAGCGGTCGTGAAGCGGACCTTCAGACCCCTTTGACAGGCCGCCAGGCCGAGTCCCAGGGCGACATGGGTTTTGCCGGTTCCACTCGGGGCCGAGGGCGATGACGTTTTCGCGGCGCTCCACGAAGGCGCAGCGGGCAAGCTCCATTGTCAGGACCTTGTTCAGTGACGCGATGACCTTGAAGTCGAAGCTGTCCAGGCTACTCTTGGTCGCCGGGCACTTCGCGGCCTTGATCCGGCGTTCGATCATCCGACGTTCGCGTTCGATCAGTTCCAGTTCACAGAGCCGCAGCAGGTAGTGCACATGGTCCTTGTTCTCCGCCGCGCACTGACGGGCCAGCTTGTCATACTCGCCGTGGAAGGTCGGCAGGCGCAGCTTCTTGAGATGATGCCGCGGCAGGACCTGCGGGGTGTCGCTCATGCCGTCGTTCCCGACATCAGGCTCATGTAGCTGGCCGGGTTCGTGGTGTGGACCCGGGCCTTGGGCAGGTAGGGATAGATGTCCAGATCAAGCCGCGGTGGCCGCTTCTCGATCCGGCACAGGACCATGCTTGACCGCGTCGTAGCCGAGGGCGCCGAGATCGAGCGCCTGTTTGATGGCGCCATAAACGTGGACCATCTCGAAGGTCTCCAGCAGGCGTAGAACCTGGACGTACTCCCGCTTGCCCTTCTTTCCCATCCGCGCTTCCAGCAACCGGTGCAGGGTGGCGAACTCTGCGGGCAGGTCCCAGCCCTGCAGCGGCGCCGCCTGATCCAGTGCTCCGACCTTTTGCTCCAGAAGAGGCAGGTAGTGCATCGGATCGAAGACCATGTCGGCCTTCTCGTAGGACCGACGGTGGCGGGCGATCGCCTCCGCGCCGCAGCCGATCACGACCTCGTGGACATGGCCGCGGACCTGAATCTCGTGGTGGGCATAGGCGACCGGCACGGAGTAATCGTTGTTGCGATAGCGGACCATCGAGATCGACGACGCCCGCGTGCTAACCTTGTCGCAGGCATCGCAGGGCGTGGACGGCAGCGCCATCAGCGCGTCCAGGTCGCGCATCAGGCGGTCGCCGATCGGCTCCGTGTGACCACGCAGGATATCGTCATGGCGCTTCAGGCACCGATCTTCCAGCCGGGCGTTCAACTCATCGAAGCTGTTAACACCGAGGGGCGGACACGAGGAAATTCCTTCGCCCGAAGCCGATCACGCCTTCGACGTTGCCCTTGTCGTTCCCCTTTCCCGGCCGACCGAACCCTTCTCGAACAGGTAATGAGACTGCAACTCGGCGAAGGTCCTGGTTCGTTCCCGCTTGCCGTCCCCGCAGATCTTCGCCACCGCGATCGTCGTATTGTCATACAGGATCGACAGAGGCACGCCGCCGAAGAACGCGAACGCCGCGTTCGCTGTGGATCGGCGTGGAATGTTGACCCCGTGAGGTCCGGGATCGGCGTCGCAAAATTGACCCCCTGTCCTCTGTGATGCGGCAGTGCCTGTCCGGTGGTTATGGACGGGTGGCAGAGGATGAAGGGCGTGGACACGATCGCGCGGGTGCGTCGCGAGTTTTACGTGCGCGGTCGGTCGATCAAGGAGATCTGCCGGGAGCTCCACGTCTCGCGCAACACGGTGCGGAGGATCCTGCGGAGCGGGGCGACGGCGTTCGAGTACGAGCGAAGCGTGCAGCCGCAACCGAAGATCGGGCCGTGGCGGGGAGAACTCGACCGTCTGCTGGCGGTGAACGCGGCCCGGTCGAGCCGGGAGCGGCTGACGCTGATCCGCCTCTTCGAGGAGTTGCGCGGGCTTGGCTACGAAGGCGGCCACGACGCGGTCCGGCGGTATGCGGCGGCGTGGCAGCGAGAGCGCACCGCGGCGACGGCGGCGGCCTTCGTGCCGCTGAGCTTCGCGCCGGGCGAGGCATACCAGTTCGACTGGAGCCACGAGATCGTGCTGATCGCCGGGGTGACGGTGACGGTGAAGGTGGCGCAGGTCCGGCTCTGCCACAGCCGGATGCTGTTCGTGCGGGCGTATCCGCGCGAGAGCCAGGAGATGGTGTTCGACGCCCACGACCGGGCGTTCGCCTTCTTCAAGGGGGCCTGCACGCGGGGCATCTACGACAACATGAAGACCGCGGTGGACGCGATCCTCGTGGGCAAGGAGCGGGACTACAACCGTCGCTTCCAGCAGATGTGCGGGCACTACCTGGTGGAGCCGCCGCCATTGTCGCTCGGACCAATGGCGCAACAATGGCGGCCATGCACGCCGGCGGCCGGGTGGGAGAAAGGCCAGGTCGAGAACCAGGTCGGGACGGTGCGGCAGCGGTTCTTCTCGCCGCGGGTCCGAGTGAAGAGCTATGACGAGCTGAACGCCTGGCTCCTGGATCGCTGCATCCTGGGCGAAGGCCCAGCCGCATCCGGACGTCCGCGACCGGACGATCTGGCAGATGTTCGAGGCCGAGCGGCCGAGCCTGGTGCCCTACACCGGGCCTTTCGACGGCTTCCGCTCGACGCCGGTCTCGCCGTCGAAGACCTGCCTCGTGCGCTTCGACAACAACAAGTACTCGGTGATGGCGCGCGCGGTCGGCCGGCCGGTCGAGGTCCGCGCCTATGCCGACCGGATCGAGCTTCGTCAGGACGGCCGCGTGGTCGGGCGGCATCGGCGCGCCTTCGGCCGCGGCCAGACCGTCTACGACCCCTGGCATTATGTCCCGGTGCTGGCTCGCAAGCCGGGTGCGCTTCGCAACGGCGCGCCCTTCCAGGACTGGGTGCTGCCGGGAGCGCTCGAGCGGGTGCGGCGCAAGCTTGAAGACGGCGTCCGACGGCGACCGGCAGATGGTCGAGGTGCTCGGCGCGGTGCTGACTGACGGCCTGCCGGCGGTGGAAGCCGCCTGCGCCGAGGCGCTGAGGGAAGGCGTCTACTCGGCCGACGTCATTCTCAACATCCTCGCCCGGCGGCGCGATCCCGGACCGCCGGCGACGATCACCACCCCGGAGGCGCTGCGGCTGCGGCATGAGCCTGCTGCCGACTGCGCCCGCTACGACAGCCTGAGGAGGGCGAGCGGATGATGGAGCGGAGCGAGATCATGACGACGATGGGCGGGCTGAAGCTCTTCGGCATGCGCGCGGCCTACGACGAGGTCGTCGCCACCGCCGTGAAGCGGCAGCACGAACCCCAGAGGGTGGTGAGCGATCTTCTGACGGCGGAGCTCTCCGAGAAGCAGGCCCGTTCGATCAAATACCAGATCGCCATCGCCAAGCTGCCGATGGCCAAGGAGATCGACGAGTTCGCCTTCGACGGCACCCCGATCAACGACACCCTGGTCCGCGACCTCGCCGGCGGCGGCTTCCTCGCGCTGCAGCGTAATCTGGTGCTGGTCGGCGGCACCGGCACCGGCAAAACCCATCTCGCCGTCGGCATCGCCCGCGCCTGCATCCGCGGCGGCGCACGTGGCCGCTTCTTCAACGTCGTCGACCTCGTCAACAGGCTCGAGGCCGAGGCCCGCGCCGGCCGACAGGGCCGCCTCGCCGACCAACTCTGCCGCATGGACCTCGTCGTCCTCGATGAACTCGGCTATCTGCCCTTCGCCCAAGCCGGCGGCCAGCTGCTCTTCCATCTCGTCAGCCGGCTTTACGAGCAGACCTCGGTCGTCGTCACCACCAACCTCGCCTTCGGCGAATGGCCCGCCGTCTTCGGCGACCCAAAGATGACCACCGCGCTCCTCGACCGCCTCACCCACCACTGCGACATCGTCGAGACAGGCAACGAAAGCTGGCGCTTCAAAAACCGCGCCTGATCCCTCAGCGCCCTTACCGGAGCAGGACCCGGCCCGTCTCCGCCACCCGCACCGCTGCGCCGGGCCGGGTCCCGCTCCTCGCCCAATCGGGGGGGCAAAATTCGACGCCGATCTGGAGTGCGCCCCTTGGACTGGACAGATTGAGCGGCTGCGATTGACCGTGGCCGGTCTTTCTGAGGAAGAAGGCCTATGCCCAGACACCGCAGCCACAGCATCGACTTCAAGCGTCAGGTCGTTGCCGAGTACCACGCCGGGGAGACGCTTCACGCGCTCGGCCGACGCCATGACCTGTCTCGCAACCTGATCCGGATCTGGGTCGAGAAGGCGGAGGCCGGTTCGCTCGACCAGGACATGGCGTCGGCCGAGCTGCTGACAGAGTACGAGACCCGGATCGCGGCGCTCGAGCGGCTGGTCGGCCGCCAAGCGCTCGAGATCGAGTTTCTAAAGGGGGCTCAGAAAAACGCACGATTGCCGAGAAGCGGGCCTACATCCGTGATCAGCGGCCCCGCGGCCTCTCCATCGAACGGGGGTGCGCGCTGATGGGACTATCCCGCTCCACCTTCTACGCCGCGTCGCCGGAGAAGCCGTCCGCCGCGGAACTCGTCGCTGAAATCCGCGCCATCACCGACGAGTTCGAGTGCTACGGCTACCGCCGCGTCGGCGCCGAACTCCGCCACCGCGGCCTTGTCGTGAATGCCAAGAAGGTCCGCCGGCTGATGCGCGTGCACGACCTCACCCCACGGAGAAGACGGCGCTTCACCCGCACCACCGACAGCGATCACGACGGGCCGATCTTCCCGTTCGTCGCGCGCGACTTCGAGGTCCATGGGCCCGACCAGCTCTGGGTGGCGGACCTGACCTATGTCGCTATCGCCACCGGCTTCGTCTACGTCGCGGTCATCTTGGACACCTGGTCGCGCCGCATAGTCGGCTACGCGATCGGCCGGAGCCTCGACGCCCGGCACGCCGTCGCCGCGCTCGAGCGGGCGGTGGCGCTGCGGCGCCCGCTGCCCGGCTGCATCGTCCATACCGACCGCGGGTCGCAATACGCCTCGGAGAAGCATCGCGCGCTCCTCGCCGCCCACGGCCTCGTCGGCTCGATGAGCCGCCGCGGCAATCCGTACGACAACGCGAAAGCCGAGAGCTTCATGAAGACCCTCAAGGTCGAGGCCGTCTATCTCGCCGAGTATGACAGCTACGAGGATGTCGCCGCCGACCTTCCCCGCTTCATCGACGAGGTCTACAACGCGAAGAGACTACATTCCGCCCTGGGCTATCTCAGCCCCATCCAGTTCGAGGACTGCAATACCCGCGCCCCTGTCAAAACCGCCGCATGATCCTGTCCAACGACAGGGGCGCACTCCAATCAGGGGGCAGATTCCGTGCCGATTGACACCCGGGAAGCGCAAGAAGCTCAGCCGGTTGAGATCGGCCCGAAAGACCTCGGAATCCACCACCGCCGCGAGCCGCTCCAGCGGATCACCGGTCCTCGACATTGCCGCGTACCCAAACAAACCCGGCTGCCCAGCCATCAACCCCTCCATTCCCGAAACATGGACGGGATTAAATCACCAAAGGGCTGATTTGGCGAGGTATTTAGAAGCGTCCGAATCGTCCGAGCGGACCGGCGTGCGCCTGCGCTTTATCGAACCAGGAAAGCCTGTCCAGAATGCCTTCGTCGAGAGCCTGAACGGGAAACTCAGGGACGAATGCCTCAACCTGCACTGGTTCCGCTCGCTCCGCCACGCCCGCGGGGAGATCGGCGCGTGGCGCCATCACTACAACGTCGTGCGTCCGCACTCTGCGCTCGGCTATCTGTCACCCATGGAGTTACTCAGCATCACCGCCGCGTCGTCGCTTGAGCCTCTTGCGGGCTGCGCGCCAACGCTCATCTACCACCCAATCAGGAGAATGCCAGTTCAGCCCGGCCCTGATCCAGGGGAAAGGTCAGTTCGGTTACGGGGCCCTGACAGTTAAGGCAAGGATCCTGCCGGGCCACGTGCGGCCCGAGTTCGTCGCGCTAGGCGCGAAGAGTGACAGGACCGCTTCCGAGGAGGAGAGGCTGGAGGAGCTGAAGCACAAGATGGCGGAGCGGCTGAGGCCTCTCGATCCGAATAGCATCTGTCACGTTCGGGGAGCGCCGCCCTCAGAGGCACAAGTTTGACGATGCAGCGCTATCAACTACCTCACCAGTCAGAAATCCTGGCACCTAAGCGAGCGAGACCTGGGATGAAGGTCAGTTGTGGGGTTCCAACAATCCGCGTTCCGTCTTCGACCACACAAAGGAACTAGTTCGGATCAGAATCGACTTCAGCGAACGCATTGCGATAACACTCCGCTACGGCTGGTGAAGCGCTTTCTCGAGACGAACCGAGAATCTGCCCACGCCTGCAGCGCTCTTGCTGCGAGCGCGGCGAGACTGTGCGGAGGTTAGGCAGCTTGAAGACTGCCGAATGAGACACCCTGTGTCAAGCTGCGAGCGCGGAGCCGGTGTTGAGAGCTGCGCGGTGCAGGGCTGGGTCGTAGGCGGCTCGGTCGGTCCAGGCTCGCCAGAGGACGCGTATCCAGGCGCGGGCGAGGAGTCGGATGGCGTGCGGATGGTCGCAGCCGCGGCTTCTGGCCTGCTTGCAGACGTTGGCCGCCCAAGGGGACGCGTGCCTGGAGTTGTCGGCGAAGCAGGTCATGGCGCGCCGGAGGCGGTGGTTGCAGGCCCAGCGGAACACGACGCCCCGGCTCTTGCCCGAGGCGTGGGTGACGGGACTGGCGCCGGCCTCGGCGGCGAGCTGGTCGGCGGTGGGGAATCGCGCGCGCACATCGCCGAGCTCGGCGAGGATCGCGGCGGCGCAGATGCGCCCGGCGCGGGGGAAGGACATGACGATCTGCCCATCGGGCAGATCGGCGCCGGCCTGCTCGATGCGGCCGGCAAGCTTGGCGATCTCGCCGACGAGGCGCTCGAGGACCGCGGCGAGCGCGCGAACCATCTCGCCCTTGGCCTCGGCCTCCGCCTCGGCGGCCAGGCCGACCGGGGCGGCGCGCAGGCGGGCGAGCAGTTCGGCGGGGGCGCGGCGGCCGCAGTAGCTGTTGCCGGCCAGGAAGGCCTGCATGCGCTTCTCGCCGAGGCGCGCCGCCGTCTCCGGCGTCGGATAGCGCTGGACAAAGGCCAAGGCGATCGGCGAGGCGATGTCGGCGAAGACGCCGGCGGCGCCGGGCCAGAAACTTTCCAGCAGGCTGCGCAGACGGTTGGCGAGCGCGACCCGCTCTGCGACCAGGTCATCGCGGCCGCGCACCAGGGCCCGCAGCGCCTTGATCTCGTCCGAGCAGGGAACGATCGGACGGAAGCGGTGGCCGTCGGTGCGCAGGCCGTCGGTGCGCAGGCCGTCGGTGCGCAGGACGTCGGTGCGCAGGACGTCGGCGAGCAGGAAGGCATCGCCCGGATCGCTCTTGGCCCCGGCGGCGCGATAGCGCGGCCGGCACGCCTTGACGACGTTGGGATGGATGGGAACGACCGGATGCCCGGCCTCCACGAGCACGTCGACGATCAGACCGGTCGGTCGGTCGATGGCGATGGGAATGTCGGGAGCCGGCGCCAGGCGGGCGAGCCGTCTGCCAAGCTCCGCAAGTCCGACGGCGTCATGGGTGATCTCGGCGCGCAACACGACAGTTCCGGTTTCGTCGACGACGCAGACGGCATGGCCGGCGCCGCCCCAGTCCAGTCCTCCGAAAAATGGCATGGGCAGTCCCTCCTTGGTTGCGCTACGCTACCGAGGGTCGGGAGGTTCTGCGGGACGCTCATCAATCGGCGCTCCGGGCCGTACACCCTGGCGCTTCACCCTGTTGCCCGTCATGCCCTCCCGGCGCCCGCCATGCGGCGGGTCTCATTCTGGCCGTCTGCCGGCAAGCGACTCTGGCCGTCATGTCGGGCGCTCGGTGCGGGCCGAGCTTTTCACCCCGCATGCGGGGTCAGGCGCTGGCCTGCGTACGAGAAGCAGCAAAGCGGAAAAGGAATGAACGGTTCACCTCGCTGATGCACCACGTGACGCCGGAGTTGCTGGCCTGGGCCTTTCATCAGCTCAAGGCAAGGGCGGCTCCCGGTGTCGACGGGGTGACGTGGGAGGAGTACGCGGGCGCGCTCGATGACAACATCGACGACCTGCACCGCCGCGTGATGCGCGGCGGCTACCGGGCGAAGCCGTCGCGGCGGCAGTACATCCCGAAGGCCGACGGCCGGCAACGGCCGCTCGGCATCGCAGCACTCGAGGACAAGATCGTCCAGCGGGCGCTGGTGGAGGTGCTGAACGCGATCTACGAGACGGACTTCCTCGGCTTCTCCTACGGGTTCCGACCGGGGCGCTCCCAGCACGATGCGCTGGATGCGCTCGCCTTCGGGATCACCCGGCGGGGCGGTGAACTGGGTCCTTGACGCCGACATCCGGGCGTTCTTCGACAGCATCAGCCACGACGTGGATGATGCGGTTCCTAGAGCATCGGATCGGCGACCTCCGTGTGCTCCGGCTGATAGCCAAGTGGCTGAAGGCCGGGGTCATGGAGGAGGGGACGTTGACGGAGAGCATGGAAGGGACGCCCCAGGGCGCGGTGATCTCGCCGCTCCTGGCGAACATCTACCTGCTCTACGTCTACGACCTCTGGGCGGACCAGTGGCGCAAGCGCGAGGCGACCGGCGAGGTGATCGTCGTCCGCTACGCCGACGACACCATCGTCGGCTTCGAGCGGCAGGCGGATGCCGAGCGGTTTCCGCGATCTGCGGGAGCGGCTGGCGAAGTTCGGCCTGGCGCTGCACCCCGACAAGACCCGCCTGATCGAGTTCGGCCGCTACGCGGCTCAGCGGCGGTCGGCGCGGGGCTTGGGGAAACCGGAGACCTTCGACTTCCTCGGCTTCACGCACATCTGCGGGAAGGCGAAGGAAGGCGGATGGTTCACTCTGGTGCGGCACACCATCGCCAAGCGGATGCGAGCCAAACTCGTCGAGATCAAGGAGGCGCTGAACCGATGCGTCACGTGCCGGTGCCCGAGCAGGGGCGCTGGCTAGGGCAGGTGGTGCGCGGCTATCTCGCGTACCACGCCGTGCCGACCAATTCGCGAAAGATCACGTCCTTCAAACATCACGTCACGTGGCACTGGCGACGCGCGCGCTCGCGCCGAAGCCAGAAGGGCCGCGTCACGTGGGCGCGGATAGGACGGATCGCCGCACGTTGGCTCCCACCCGCCAGGATCAGCCATCCCTGGCCGCAATACCGCTTCCTCGTCAAACACCCGAGGTGGGAGCCGAGTGCGTTAGCAGCGCCCGCTCGACTCTGTCCGGGGGGCGCAGGGTGAAACCTGCGTCCCTACCGGGATGGGGCGTAAGCTATTGAAATTTATATGTTGTCGAATTCTGGCGTCAGCTCCGCGCCGCCGACGGCTATTTCGCCGCCGACCACAGCAGGGGCAGCAAAGTCGGGTGAACGATGCGCGATCACCAGGCGCGCTGCAGATTGGGCAGAACGGTTGGAAGCGGAATTTTTCCTGCGTTTCGATTTTGCATCCGCTTTGACCAGTGAGGCTGCTTTCGTCCGGGTTATCGCGCCCGAATATTCCGGGCCGAAAAGGCTCCGCGGCGCCCCCTTCCCTATTGCGGCACGGCACTTCTCTTCCATGCACCTTCGTAGAGGCGCAGGTGGAAGGGAGCGAACTTGACCAGTTCCTCGGCGAGCAAGAGCGAAAACACCCAAGTAATAGACGAGTCGAGATACAGCACAATCAGTGCCGTGGCCGGCACGCGGAACAGCCATTGCGACCAGACGAAGACATGCATGACATAGACCGTCTCGCCGCTTGCCCGGAGCGTGTTGCCGCAGATCGCGTTCGAGCCCTTCGGGAAGGGCAGCAACAGGAGGATCGGCAGGAAGCTTCGCAACGTCGCCTGCGTGTCGCTGTGCAGGTCGGCGTAGATCCACGGGGCGGAGAGACAGATGAAGGCGTAGATCGCGGCGACAGTCGCGGCGGCGACCAGAGCGCCCCGCCACGCGCCGGAGAGGAAGGTGTCGAGCGCCGCCTCCGGCGTTCTTCGCCCGAGCAGCTGCGCAACGATGATCCCGGCCGCCTGGGCCCAGCACATTCCGACGGTGCCGGCCACCTCGACCCAGGGCATGATGATCGTCATCGCGGCGAACTGGTTGACCGGCAGCGTGGCGTAGATCAGCCCGCAGACGCTCATGGAGATGGTAGCGCTTGCGAAGGTGGCCGCGATCGGCAGGGCGAAGACCAGGTGCCGGCGCAGCGTCGCGGCGAAGGTTCCATTGCGCCAGCCGGCGGCGCGCAGGAGGTCGGCGCGGCGGATGAGCAGAACCGCGGCGAGGAAACCGACCTGCAGCACGGAGGCGAGAGCGCTTCCTAGCGCGGCCCCGACCACGCCCATCTCGGGCGCGCCGTACAGGCCGTAGATCAGAACGACGCTGGCCGCCACGTTGACCGGCACCGGCAGAAGGTAGCTGAGGGCCGGCAAGCGGGTTTCGCCGCAGCCGTTGAAGAAGCTGGTCAGGCAGTGGCCGATCGCCTCGGCCAGGATGACCACAGCGAAGACCGAGAGGTAGCGCCGCGCCTCTGCTGCGATCCAGGCGTCATGGGCCAGCCCGTCGATGATCCACCCGGCGGCCAGTCCGAGGGCCGCAAGGCCGGCGAGGACCACGGCGACGTTGATCGTCAGCCCGGCGAGAAGCGCCGATTTCAGAAAGACCCGATCATCCGAGCCGAACGCCTGTGCGATGCGAAATCTGCGTGGCGTTCGAGAAGGCCACGATGAGCCCGAGCAAGAGCCCTGCGATCGCAGCCGAAAGTCCGAGCACCGCAACCGCCGCTTCGCCGAGCGACGAGACGAGGTAGGCGTCGATCACGACGATGCCGTGCAACATGATCGCCTTCAGGGTCAGCGGCCAGGCCAGTTCGAAGACGGCGCGTGTCGATGGAACTCTCCGGTCTGAGATGGCAGTGATCATGTCCTTGGTCTTTCCGCGACCGGTCGGGCCGGGCGCAAGGCAGCATACGTTTATCGGATCGCGCGGCTCCGGCGACGGTTAGCATTTGGAACGGCTGGAAAAATCCCGGCCGGAAGGCGGCTGGAATCAGGCTTGCCACTTCCTTCAGGTCGGTTGACGCGAGGCGACAATCCGGAGGCCGCATGGCGCGGCCGGACGTCAGCCGTCTTCTGGTTCGAAGTACTTTGCGTTGGTCGCCTTGATCCCATCAATGGTGGCGTCCAGACGCGTCAGGTGCAGCATGCCCACATCCACCGCACGCTGCGCGTCTCCCGCGAAGATCGCCGCTGCAATGGCCTCGTGATCCGCCAGCAGTTGCGGCATCCGGTTCTCCTTGGCGAGGCCCAGCATGCACAGCCGGTCGACCTTGGCCTTCTCTGCCGAGATGACTTCGAAAGCGAAATCGACGCCCGCCACATCACACAGGCAGCCGTGGAACTCGTAGTCGAGCGCGCCGAACTCCTGAAGATCGGCCTTGGCGATCGCGGCGCGTTGGCGATCCAGGCAACTCTCGATGAGATCCTTGCCCTGGGCGTCGATGTTGCGCGCGGCCCGTCGCAAGACCTCGGTCTCGACGGAGGCCCGCACGAACCGTGATTTCTCGATCTCTCGGGATGAGAAGCGCTTGACCTCGGTAGCGCGCTGCGGACGGATCACCAACAGGTCAAGGTTGGCCAGTCGGGTGAAGGCGTCACGCACAGGCTGACGCGATACGCCGAACTGAGCGGCGATCTCGGCCTCGGAGATGCGGTCGCCCGGCATCAGGCGCAAAGAGCCTATTTCGAGAAAAAGATGGTCGAAGATCTTGTCGACCGCGGCTCTGCGGTCGTTGGGCAGACCTTGTTGCATCCTTCTGGTTTCCCCTTGCCTTTTTGATCGGTCGTCTCGTCGCTCGAAATCGCCCATGGCCGGACTGTGGGCGTTGTCGCGGGGGTTTTCCATGTCGGAACCTCTCAACGTAATCAAGAACATCTTTCTGCATCTCGCCGCTTGGTCGAGCGGCGGCGGGTTTCTGCAGACCGGTTGGAGTGCGCTCGCCGCCGAACGCTGGAGGCACGAGGCACGCATGGCCTTCTTTTCTGCGAACCCTGAAAGCCTGTAGGCGTCAGGGCGAGCACCACGTCATCCATTGCCACTTTCCACCTCATGCCTTGCGGGCGCTACGGTGCCCGAACCTATTTTCGACTAGTATTCCAGATTTGATTCTAGTATACCAGCGGAAAGTTTTCGGCAAATCACCTCAACGAGTCAACAGGCCGACAACACTCGCCGGCAAACGACACGTCACTCGAAGGTCGCGTGCCGGACGTTGGGATCTACAGGGGAGGAGAGGCATGTCGGGAGTTCGCTTAACAGGCATCGTCAAGGCCTACGGCTCGGTTCGAGTTGTGCATGGCATCGACCTTGAAGTGCGGGAGAAGGAATTCGTGGTTCTGGTCGGCCCGTCCGGCTGCGGCAAGTCCACGACCCTACGCATGATCGCGGGACTGGAAGAGATCAGCGAAGGGGATCTGACGATTGACGGGCGGCTGGTTAACCGGGTCGCACCGAAGGATCGCGACGTGGCGATGGTGTTCCAGAACTATGCGCTCTATCCGCACCTCAACGTCGCCGACAACATCGCTTTCGGCCTGCGCATCCGCAGGGAAAGCAAGGAGCACATCGCCTCTTCGGTGGCCGAAGTCGGCGGAATTCTCGGCCTGACGCCCTACCTTGAACGCCGCCCGGCGGACCTCTCCGGCGGCCAACGCCAGCGGGTTGCCATGGGCCGAGCCATCGTTCGCCGGCCCAAGGTTTTCCTCTTCGATGAGCCGCTCTCGAACCTTGACGCCAAGCTGCGCACCCAGATGCGGGCCGAGATCAAGCGGCTTCACAAACGCCTCGGCGCGACATCGATCTACGTCACCCATGACCAGGTCGAAGCGATGACGCTGGCTGACCGGATCGTCGTGATGCACGACGGGCGGATCGAGCAGATCGGCACGCCGATGGATCTGTTCCTGAACCCCGCCAACACCTTCGTCGCTAGTTTCCTCGGCGCACCGCCGATGAACATGGTCAATGCGCGGATCGTAGCCGGAGACCGGGGCCCCGTGGCCGAGTTCGACGGTCAGCGTCTCAGCTTGCAGGCGCTGCCGTCGTTACAAGACGCTGTCGGCCAAGAGGTCACGCTGGGCATCCGCCCAGAATTCGTGACGGTTGTGGCGGAGGGCGCAGCCGATCGCGTCGCCATCGATGTCGACCTGGTGGAAACTCTGGGCTCGGAAGCGCTGGTTCACGCCAGCCTGATGGGCGCCCCGTTTGTCATCCGCACCGACACGGTCGGCCAGATGAACATCCTCGACGACATTTCCGGCTTCACCATTGAGCCGCATCTGATCCGCGTGTTCGACGCCAAGACCGGCCAGGCACTGCCCGGACAGGTGATGAAAAAATGAGCATGGAGCATGATGTCACCGGCGCCACGACCGAAGAACTGGTCATTGAGGCGCGCGAAGCGCAACGCGACAGCCGCGGCAGTCGCATCCAGCGCGTGGGCGACCACCTGAAGCGGGAATGGCAGCTCTATGCGATGCTGATCCCGACGATTCTCTGGCTGCTGATCTTTCTCTACAAGCCGATGTACGGGCTCCAGATCGCATTCAAGGACTACTCGATCTTTCGCGGCGTGGCGGGCAGCCCCTGGATCGGCTGGGAGCATTTCCAGACGCTCTTCGGCAACGACCAGTTCCTGCGCGCGGTGAAGAACACGATCATCATCAGCTTCTACAACCTGATCTTCGGTTTCCCGATGCCGATCATCCTGGCGTTGATGTTCAACGAGATCCTGCGCCAGACCTTCAAGAAGACGGCGCAGACCATCGTCTACCTTCCGCACTTCATCTCGTCGGTGATCATCGCGGGCATCGTCATCACGGCCTTCTCGCCTTCGGCGGGCATCGTGAACACGATCATGGGCTGGTTCGGGCTCGAGCCGATCTACTTCCTGACCAAACCAGAATGGTTCCGACCGATCTTCGTCGGCACCGGCATCTGGCAGGAGGCAGGATTCCAGTCGATCGTCTATCTCGCGGCCATCGCGGGCGTCTCACCGACGCTCTATGAATCGGCCGTGGTCGACGGCGCCAGCCGCTGGCAGATGATGTGGAAGATCACCATCCCGTCGATCATGCCGACGATCATCATCATGCTGATCATCCGCATCGGCAACATGCTCGAAGTCAGCTTCGAGATGATCATCCTGCTCTATCAGCCGGCAACCTTCCAGACGGCGGACGTGGTGAACACCTTCATCTACCGCCAGGGAATTCAGGGTGGCCAGTACGATCTGGCCGCAGCAGCCGGTCTCTTCAACGCAGTGGTGGCCTTCGTCCTGGTGATGACTGCCAACACGATCTCGAAGCGATATTCGCGCACGTCGCTGTGGTGAGGGGGACAAGACCATGACCAACATGAATCTCTACTCGCGCGGCGACAAGACTCTTCGTCATTGTCAACATGGTGCTGATCGGTCTCTTCACGATCTCGACGCTGTATCCGTTCATCTACATCGCGTCGATGTCGATGAGCACCGGCTTCGAGGCCCGCGCCGGCAACGTGATCCTGACGCCGGTGGGCTTCACGCTGGAGGCGTACAAGCAGGTTCTGTCCGAGCCGCTGTTCTGGTCGTCGTACGCGAACACGTTCATCTACACGATCGGTGGCACACTGATGAGCCTCGCGTTCATCATTCCGGGTGCCTACGCCCTGTCGCGGCCGCAGCTCTACGGACGCCGGTTCTGGAACCTGATGGTGGCTTTCACCATGTGGTTCAATGCGGGCCTCATCCCGTTCTTCCTGAACATGCGGGATTTGGGGCTTCTGGACAGCTACTTCGGCATCATCATCGGCTTCGCCGTCAACGGCTTCAACATCATCCTGCTGCGCAACTTCTTCGAGGGCATTCCGCAGTCGTTCGAGGAAGCGGCCCGCATGGACGGGGCCAACGAGTTCCAGGTGCTGTGGAAGGTCTACGTGCCACTGTCGAAGCCGGCCATCGCCACCGTCGCGCTGTTCTGCATCGTTTCGCGCTGGAACGGCTTCTTCTGGGCCATGGTCCTGCTGCAGGACGAAAGCAAGATCCCGCTCCAGGTCTACCTGCGAAAGGTCATCGTCGAACTGTCGGACGACGAGGAGTTCGCCAATACGCTGATGACCGCCACCTTTTCGTTCGAGACCGTAAGCGCGGCGATCATCGTCTGTTCGATCATCCCGATCCTGCTCATCTACCCCTTCCTCCAGAAGTACTTCAGCAAGGGCATCCTGCTCGGCGGAGTGAAGGAATAAGCAACAGAACTCGCATCAAAGGAGGACTCCCATGCGAAAACTGTCACTGTCGCTTGCCATGCTCGCGACGACCGCCATCACCGCCCCGGCGGTTGCTGACGATAGCCTGAGGATCGTTGACGAGCCGCTGGAGCTTACCATCCACCTGCACTGGCCACGTGCCCAGGGCTATGGCGTCGACGGTAACGCGAGCGAAATCTACCCGGTCGAGCTGGCCGCCCGCGAGTTGACGGGCATCCACCTGATCGACAAGACCGCAGGCAAGAACAGCACCGACGCGGCCGAGGCGATGAACCTGCTTCTGGCGCAGGGCGATTTGCCCGATATCGTCGGCGGTAACCTGATCCAGCAGCCGGTCAACCAGTACGGGCCCGAAGGCGCCTTCGTGCCGCTGAATGAGCTGGTCGACGAGTATGCGCCCAATATCAAGAAGTTCTGGGAAGATCACCCGGGCCTGAAGGAAGCGATCTCGTCCTATGACGGCAACTACTACTACATCCCCTATCTCCCGGACGGCAAGTTCGGCCGGGCGTGGTACATCCGCCAGGACTGGCTCGACAAGCTGGAGCTGGAGCAGCCGCAGAACGTCGATGAATATTACGCTGTTCTGAAGGCATTCCGCGAACAGGATCCGAACGGCAACGGGCTGAAGGACGAAGTTCCCTATTTCGCCCGCCAATGGGAAGAAGTGCTCCGCCTGCTCAACCTGTGGGACGCGCGGTCGTCCGGCTCGGACACCTACCACGACTTCTACGTCAGCGACGAAGGCAAGGTCGTCCACCCCTATGCGCAGGATGCCTATCGCGATGGCATCGCCAATATCGCCCAGTGGTACAAGGAAGGTCTGATCGACGCGGAAATCTTCACCCGCGGTGCGTCCTCGCGCGATTACCTCCTGTCCGAGAACCTGGGCGGGGCGACGCATGACTGGTTCGCCTCGACCTCCGGCTACAACGCCCCGCTGGCCGATAAGATCGAGGGCTTCAACTTCGTCCCGTTCCTGCCCCCTGCCTCGGCCGGCGGCGTGCGGATGGAGGAACACCGCCGCATCCCGATCAAGCCGGATGGCTGGGCGATCAGCTACACCAACGAGCACCCGGTCGAGACGATCAAGTACTTCGACTTCTGGTTCACCCCCGAGGGCAGCAACCTCGCCAACTTCGGCGTCGAGGGAAAGACCTGGGACATGGTCGACGGCGAGCCGATCTACAAGCCCGAGGTGCTGAGCAGCAGCTCGCCCGTCAACAGCCAGATGTACCTCGAAGGCGCGCAGATCTATCGCGGCTATCCGCAGGACTACCGCTACGAAATTCAGTGGACCTCGGACGCGGCGCTCGAGGGCATCGAGCTCTACGAGGCCAACGACCTGCTGATCGACCAGTTCCTGGGCGTCTCGCTGAACCAGGACGAACAGACCGTCTACGACAAGTACTGGCCGTCGATCCGGACCTACATGCTGGAGCGCCAGCAGGCCTGGATCCTTGGCACGGGCGACATCAAGGCGGAATGGGACGACTACATCGCGACCCTCAACAAGATGGGTTACGACCAGGTCATCGAAGTCATGAACGAAGCCTACGCGCGCCAGTACAGCTGATACCTGCGCCAGGTCCTGACATTGCGTGCGGCCGGTCCCGGCCGCACCACCACCCTCTTTCGCAAGCGACAGGAATACCTGACCGATGTCCGGCCCCACAGCCCCGATGCTCGACGAAGCCAAGACCGGCCGCCTGACGATCCAGTACGCGCCCGAGGCGGGCGGAGAGATCGCCGAGAATCCGCCGCGGTTCACCTGGCTGCCGGTGATCGAGGACGAGGCGCGCTACGTGCTGCGCATCTCGACCGACCAGAAATTCGCCGCGAAGGCCACGCAGGTCTTTTCCGGCATTCCGCTGAACTTCTTCACCCCGGACGTGGTGCTGGCGCCCGGTGAGTACCACTGGTCTTACGCTGTCTGCGATCCGGCGACCGGCAAGCCCGTCACCGCCTGGAGCACGACCCGAAAGTTCTCGATCGTCGAGGGCCTTCCCCAGACCCCGCTGCCGTCGCGCGAGACACGATACGCCAAGGCGACCCTCGCCCACCCGCGGCTGTGGCTGACCCCGGACCGGCTGAAGGACTTCCGCAAGGCGGTCACGGAAGATCCCGACCATTGCACCTGGTCCGACTTCTACGCGAAGTCCGTCCTGCCGTGGATGGATCGCGAGATCACGCGCGAACCCGCCGGCTATCCAAATAACCAGCGCACGGCGCCGGTCTGGCGTCAGACCTATATCGACCTTCAGGAAGTCATGTACGCGATCCGTCACCTCGCCATCGGCGGCCAGGTGACCGGCGACGCGGCGATGCTGGCCCGCGCCAAGGCGTGGCTTCTCGAAGCGGCGTCCTGGGATCCGATGGGCGTCACATCTCGCGCCTATACCGACGAATGGGCCTACCGGGTCACCAACGCGCTCGCCTGGGGCTATGACTGGCTCCACGACCAGATGGACGAGGACGAGCGCGCAACGGTCCGCGCCGCCCTGCTGGCGCGCACCCGCGACATCGCCGAACACGCGATCATCAACGCCAAGATCCACCTGTTCCCCTACGACAGCCACGCGGTGCGTTCGGTCTCGCTGACGCTGGTGCCGGCTTGCATCGCATTGCTCGGCGACGAGGAGAACGACGAGGCCCGCGCCTGGCTGAACTACTGCATCGAGTTCCTGGCCACGGTCTACTCGCCCTGGGGTGACCGCGACGGCGGCTGGGCCGAGGGCACGAACTACTGGATGATGGGCATGGCCTATCTCATCGAGGCCGCGAACCGGCTGAAGAGCTACGCAGGCATCGATCTCTACAAGCGGCCGTTCTTCCGCAACACCGGTGACTTTCCGTTGTTCTGCAAGGCGCCCGACACCCGCCGGGCGACATTCGGCGACGACAGCACCCAGGGCGACCTGCCCTGCATCAAGACCGGCATCAACCTGCGCCAGTATGCCGGCGTGACCGGCAACGGTGCATACCAGTGGTATCACGAGGAGCTGGCGCGGCTGAACCCTGGCACCGAAGGCGCCTTCTACAACTGGGGCTGGTGGGACACCAATTTCGACGAGCTGACCTATCTCTCCGACTATCCGCTCGTCCAGGCGACGCCGCCCGAAGGGGGCCTGCGCCACTTCCGCGGCATCGGCTGGGTGGGCGTTCAGCACGCCATGGCCGATCCGGACAACCACATCCAGTTCGTCTTCAAGTCCTCGCGCTTCGGCTCGATCAGCCACAGCCACGGCGACCAGAACGCGTTCTGCATGGCGGCCTACGGCGAGGACCTGGCGATCCAGTCGGGTTACTACGTGGCTTTCAACTCGACCATGCACCGGCTGTGGCGCCGGCAGACTCGGTCGAAGAACGCGATCCTGATCAACGGCAAGGGCCAGTACGCCGACGACGACAAGGCCAAGGCGATGGCGGCGACCGGAAGGATTCTCGCCGCCGAGGAGCGCGAGGACCACATCTACATCAAGGGCGACGCCACGGCGGCCTACCAAAGCCTCTCGCCGGAAGTCACTTTGGCCGAGCGCGAAGTGTACTTCGTGCGCAACAGCTATTTCGTGATCGTCGACAAGGTCGACGCGGATGCCCCGGTCACCATCGACTGGCTCCTGCACGCAAATGCGCCCTACCAGCTCGGCCAGACCTCGTTCCGCTATTCCGGCGAGAAGGCTGGATTCTACGGGCAGGTCGTCTGGTCCGAGGCCGGCAAGCCGGAGCTGATGCAGGAGACCGGTTTTCCCGGCGTGGACCCGTCGGAATTCGAGGGCCTGCCGGTCAGCAACTGCCTGCACGCCAGGTATCCCGCAGCCACCCGGCACCGGATCGCGACCCTGCTGGTGCCTTACAAGCTCAACGAGCCGAAGCGGATCTTTCACTTCATGGACGACCAAGGCTACGACGCGAACCTCTACTTCGCCGACGCCGACGACAACACGTTCAAGGTCGTGATGAAGAAGCTGGCCAACACCTGACCCGTCGCTACCAGCGATACTGGAGAACCGGACCTCAGCAATCTGGCTGTTGGAAGCCGGAACTAAAAATATGGAGATGAGTGATGGATGCACTACAAAACTTCTTTCCAAGTAGCGAAAATAACCTCTTCGACGCGGGAGGCGGGCTGACAAGAAAGGTCGCTGCCTACAACGACAACCTGATGTGCGTCGAGGTTCATTTCGAGACTGGCACGGTGGCGGCACTCCACAACCATCCCCACGAGCAGATTACCTACGTCATCTCGGGGAAGTTCGAATTCAAGGTTGGCGACGAGACGTATGTCGTTTCCGCAGGAGAACTCGTTGTACAAGCAGCCCGACATTGTACACGGGGCGACTTGCCTTGAGGCAGGCATGCTGCTGGATGTCTTCACCCCGCACCGCGAAGACTTCCTCTGACCAACAGAGATCTCAAGAACTATTCAAGGGAGCATACAGCATGTCCAAACCCGTCATCGGCTTCATCGGCCTCGGCCTCATGGGCGGCAACATGGTCGAAAACCTTCAAAAGAGGGGCTTTCAGCTGGTCGTGATGGACCTCAACAAGGATGCGGTCGCAACTGTCATCGAACGCGGAAACGCCACCGAAGCCACGACCGGCAAGGAACTGGCCTCGGCCAGCGACATCGTGATGCTCGCCCTCACCACCTCCGCCGTGGTCGAGAAAGTTGTCTATGGCGACGACGGTATTCTGGCAGGCATCAAGGAAGGCGCCGTGCTGATCGATTTCGGAACCTCGATCCCGGCTTCCACCCGCAAGATCGGCGCCGATCTTGCCAAGAAGGGCGCCGGCATGATCGACGCCCCGCTCGGCCGTACGCCTGCGCATGCCAAGGACGGGCTGCTCAACATCATGGCGGCCGGCGACCGGGAGACCTTCGACAAGGTGAAGCCGGTTCTCGAAGTGCAGGGCGAGAATGTCTTCTATCTCGACGCGCTCGGCGCCGGTCACACGACCAAGCTGATCAACAATTTCATGGGCATGACCACCGTCTGCGCCATGACCCAGGCCTTCGCCGTGGCGGACCGCGCCGGCGTCGACCGCCAGCTGCTTTTCGACATCATGTCGACCGGTCCGTCGAATTCGCCGTTCATGGGGTTCTGCAAGAACTACGCTGTGGACGACGTCAGCGATCTGGGCTTCTCCATCGCCAACGCCAACAAGGATCTGGGTTATTTCCTCAAGATGGTCGAGGATCTGGGTACGCGGGCCGAGATCGCCGAAGGCACCTCGCACAACCTCCAGGCCGCCGTGGATGCCGGCATCGGGAACGGCAACGTTCCGGAAATCTTCGACTATTTCGTCAAACTCGAGACGTAGTCAGGACAACGCTGCGGATCCGCACCGCTCACGCGCTACGGGTCCTCAAAGGACGTGGCCTCGGTCGCCGGGTTCGTGGTGAGCAGGGCCAAGACTTCTCTAGTGCAGTCGGCCGATGCCGACGCCGCTCTGCAATGCTCGAGAAAAGGATACGACATGAAACTTCAGGGAAAGACCGCGATCGTTACTGGCGGGGGGCGCGACATCGGACGCGCTTGTGCGATGCGCCTTGCCAGGGAAGGCGCGAATGTCGCCATCAACTATTTCTCCAGCAGCAGCGGGGCCGACAGCGCGGTTGAAGAAATTCGAACCAATGGCGGCAATGCTTTCGCATTGCAGGGAGGTTTGAACGCTCTCGAAGGCGTCCAGGCGCTGGTCTCCAGAACGGTCGCGGAGTTCGGCGGCATCGACATCCTGGTGAACAACGCCGGCGGTCTGATCGCGCGAAAGACCATCGCGGAGATGTCGCTGGACCACTGGCAGGCGGTGATGGACCTGAACCTGACCAGCACATTCCTGATGGTCAAGGCGTGCCTGCCGCACCTGAAGTCCGGGGCCATCGTCAACATCGCCAGCCAGGCCGGTCGCGACGGCGGCGGCGCGGGCGCGGTCGCCTACGCGACCTCCAAGGGCGCCGTGATGACCATGACGCGCGGGCTTGCCAAGGAACTCGGGCCGGACATTCGCGTCAACGCCCTCTGCCCGGGCATGATCGACACGGACTTCCACAACGTCCACACGCCCGACGCGGGGCGCCGCGGTTTCGAGGCCACGGCCCCGCTGAAACGCCAGGGCCACACCGATGATGTCGCCAACCTAGTCCTGTTCCTCGCCTGCGAAGACGCCGCGTTCATCACCGGGGCCAACGTCGATATCAACGGCGGAATGCTGTTCTCCTGACCTTGAGGTGGGGGCCTCGAATGCAAACGCCCGGTGGATCGAGAATGCGTTTTCTTGCGATTGGCGAATGCATGGCCGAACTTGCGCCGCTGGATACGCCCGGCGATTTCCGGCTCGGCTTCGCTGGGGACACCTTCAACACCGCATGGTACCTGCGCCAGCTGCGTTCCGACGCGCAGGTGGCGTATTTCACCGCCCTCGGGAGCGATGACATCTCGGACCGGATGCTGGACTTCATGGCGTGCGCCGGGATCGGCACCGCGCATATTGCGCGCTGTCCGGGACGCAGCGTCGGGATGTATCTGATATCGCTCAACGACGGAGAGCGAAGCTTTTCCTATTGGCGAGACTCGTCCGCGGCGCGCCTGCTTGCCGGTGACGAGGCCGCTCTGGCGCGGGCGGTGCGAAGCGCCGAGTTCGTCTATTTCTCGGGCATCACGCTGGCGATCCTGTCGGACGCGGCGCGTGGCCGGTTCCTGCAGGCGCTAATGTGGGCGCGCGCGCAGGGCAAGATCATCGCCTTCGACCCGAACCTGCGCCCGAGGCTTTGGCCGGACCAGGGACAGATGGTCGCGGCGATCATCCAGGGCGCTGAGGTCAGCGACATCGCCCTGCCGTCCTTCGAGGACGAGGCCGCGCATTTCGGCGATGCCGACCCGAAGGCCACCGCAGACCGCTACTTGCGCGCTGGCGCCTCGACCGTGATCGTCAAGAACGGTGCCGAGCCGGTGCATTTCATCCATCACGGCGCCATGGGTGTAGTCCCTGTGGCGCGCATCGGCCGAGCAGTCGACACGACATCGGCGGGCGACAGTTTCAACGCGGGCTATCTCGCCGCTCTGGACGCCGACCTGCCGATGGAGAGTCGAATTGCACTGGCTTCGGCCGTCGCAGGCCAGGTCATTGCGGCCAAGGGTGCGCTGGTGTCGCTCGACCGCGCGCAACTTCCGCATTGGCCGCTTCCGAGATCTGCCGAGACGCAAGAATGATGGGATGGAGGAGCGCATGAGCCGCAAGTTGAAGGTCCTGATTTCCGGCACCGGTTTTGCCGGACAGGGCCATGCCGATGCATTCCGCGGCGCCGGAGCCGAGGTCGTCGGAATCGTCGGCCGAACGGAGAGCGTCGTCTCGGAGGTGGCCGGCAAGATGGCTATCCCTTTCGCGGGCACCAACTGGCACGAAGCACTGGACGCCTGCCGGCCAGACATCGTCTCGATTGCGACGCCGGGCGGCGCCCACTACGAGCCGATCAGGCAGGCCATCGAGTTCGGGTGCCACGTCTTCGTCGACAAGCCGATGACCGAAAGCGGTGAAACCGCGGTCGAGCTTTGCAGGCTCGCGCAGCAGAAGGGCGTCAAGACCGCCTACGCCGCGAGCTTCCGCTACGCTCCGTCGGTGCTGCACGCCAGGCGACTGGTCGCGGAAGGCGCGATCGGCGAGCCCGTCGAGGTCGAGTGCATGTCTCATTTCAACCTAGAGCAGGAAATCCCGTTCGGTTGGTCACACCGCATGGCGGACGGCGGCGGTCGTCTCAACAACAACTTCACCCACACGCTCTCCATCGTGTCGTCCGTCGTCGGAGAGAAGATCCTCTCGATCATCGGAGAAGTGCGCGACGACCTGGGCCGCGCGCCCATCGTCGAGGGCGTGCACAATTTCGCGACGCGACGAAAATTCATCCCCAAGAACCTCGATGACCCGTCGCTGACGTGGGGAGAAAGCGATGTCGAATGGTCCTACACCGTTCTGGCGCAACTCGAGAGCCCGTTCGCTGAAAAGCCGGTATCCGCGCTGTTCAAGCATTCAGCGTTGCTGCCTCGATTTCATGACGACCACATCGTGTTCTACGGCAAGCAAGGCGCGATCCACATCAAGGGGCACTACGGCAGCGGCCAGTTGTCTCTGTACGGCAAGGACCGGCAGTGGAAAGAATTGCCGCTGCCGCAGGACATTTCCGACAATGCGCCAGATGTCGAGGGTGAGACCGAGCAGTGCTGGCACTACCTGGCGCGCGAATTCGTCAGGGACATCCGGGGTGAAGCGGTCGAGCCCTACCCAACGTTCAGGGAAGGCAGCCAGTATCAGCAGATCATCGACCTGATCCGGAAGAATGACAACTGGACGGATGTGTCCTGCCTGGCTTGAGCCCAGGCAGCCGCCCGTCCCACGGAGATTCTTCCCATGAAGATAACCGACGCAAAGGTGTTCGTCGGCGGCCCCGCCAAGAACTACGTCACCCTGAAAATCCTGACCGATCAGGGCGTTTACGGTCTGGGCGATGCGACTCTCAATAACCGGGAGACGCTGCCGGCCGCCTACCTGCAGGACTATCTGATACCCAACCTGATCGGGATGGACCCGCGCAACAGCGAGGACATCTGGCAGTTCTTCTATCGCGGCGCCTATTTCCGGCGCGGACCCGTAGCGATGGCCGCTTACGGCGCCATCGACATGGCGCTTTGGGACATCAAGGGCAAGCTCGCGAACATGCCGCTCTACCAGCTCTTCGGCGGCAAGAGCCGCGAGGGCGCGATGGTCTATGCCCATGCCACCGGGGCCGATCTGGAGGACCTGATGGACTCCATCGCCCACTACGTCGAGCAGGGCTACAAGGCGGTGCGCGTGCAATGCGGCATCCCGGGCATGCCGTCGGCGAGCTACGCCGTTCCGGAAAAGAAGGGTGATGTGAAGAACTACATCACGGACTACAGCGGCATCCGTCCCAAGATCGAGGTCTGGGACACCGACCGCTACATGCGCTACATGCCCGGGGCGCTGGCCGAGATCCGCGACCGCGTGGGCCCCGACATCAAAATCCTCCACGATGTGCATCACCGGCTCCTGCCGCGCGAAGCCGCCGAATTCGCCCGCGAGGTCGAGCCGGCGCGCCTGTTCTGGCTGGAGGACCCGACGCCAGCCGACGATCAGGACGCGCTGAAGCTGCTGCGCCAGCATACCACCGCGCCGATCGCCATCGGCGAGGTCTTCAATTCGATCTGGGACTGCAACAAGCTGATCGAGAACGAGCTGATCGACTTCATCCGCGTCGCCGTCACTTATGCCGGCGGCATCACCCACACCAAGCGCATCGTCGACCTCGCCGCGCTGCACCACGTGCGCACCGGGTTCCATGGCGCGCCGAGCCACTCGCCGCTCTGCATGGCCGCCCACGCGCATCTGAACGCCTGGGCCCCGAATTTTGGCATCCAGGAATACCTGGTGCTCGGGACGCCGGATTGCGACGCCCTGTTCCCCTCCGAGCATAAGATGGAGAACGGAATGGTCCATGTCAGCGACGCACCCGGGCTGGGCGTCGACTTCGACGAGAAGGAGGCCGCGCGGTACAGCTATAATCCCGGAAGCCACCCCGTCGTGCGATTGGAGGACGGGACGCTCTGGAATTACTGACATCGCGGCGGCGGTTCCGTGTCCTGTCGCCCGCGATTTTCTTGACATGGCAAATCTGGGATACTAATATGCCAATGCGACTCGTTCGTGGGGATCCGCTGGTCTGGCGATCCTGCATTGCCGAGCCGGGCAAACCGCAAGGCGCCGATCTCCTACGACGAAGAACTCTACAAACAACGCAACTGCATCGAGCGCATGTTCGGCCGGCTCAAGGACTGGCGACGCATCGCCACACGATACGACCGATGCGCCCACACCTTCATGAGCGCCATCCGCATCGCCGCAACCGTCATCTTCTGGTTATGAGTTCCTGAGCCTAGGTACTAGACCCCGTCCGCTACCGCTCCGGCGGGGGCGTAACGGCCGGCGATGCGGCAAGCGCGACCCCAGATGTCGGCGGGCTCCGTGCGCTGCTCGGCGTGCCCGGCCCGCTCGAAGGCGCGGGCGGCCTCGGCGGCGGCGGCATCGAGGATGTCGTCGGCATCGAGATGCGCAATACGCCTGGCCTCCATGAGGACGCGGCCGTCTACGATGACCGTGTGGACGTCGGCGGCGGTGGCAAAGTGGGTGAGCCGGGTCACCGGCATCACCGGCGGGTAGAGATGCGGCGCGCGCATGTCGACCAGCACGATGTCGGCCTTCTTTCCCGGCTCGAGCGAGCCGAGCTCGGCGCCTAGGCCGAGCGCATGCGCCGCGTCGATCGTCGCCATCTCCAGCACCTTGCCTTCCGGCAGCACCGCCGGGTCGCGGAAGTGCCGGCGATGGTAGTGCATGCACTGGGCCATGTGCCGGAACATGTCGAATCCGCGGTCGGGTGCTGCGGCATCCGAGCCGAGGCAGACGGTGACGCCGGCGTCGATCAGCTCCGGCACCGGGCAGCGGCCGAGGATCGACATGATGGCGCTCGGGTTGTGGGCGATCGACGCGCCCGTGGCGCGGAGCGCGTCGAAATCGGCCGCGGTCAGATCGACGCTGTGCGAGAGGATCGCGAAGTCGCCGAGAAGGCCGAGGTCGCGCGCAGTGGAGATCGAGCCCTGCCGGTGGCCGTCCTGGGTGAAAAGCACGCCCTTGCGCGTCCGCGCGTCGGCCACGGCGGCGCTCATCTCGCGAATTTCGCGGGCGGCGGCGGGATCGGCGAGGTGGGCGTCCATGTAGACGGGCATGATCAGGCAGACGCCGGTGCGTCGCCCGAGGACGTCGTTCCAGCAGTCGATCAGATCCTCCGAGACCGCCATCTGGGTGGCGAAGTCGAGGTCGAACGCCTGCGCTGCGCCATCCGCGCCGATACGGGCGTAGCGCTTTGGAAAGGGGGCCCGGCCGGGCCCGACGGCCATGATCGTGCGCAGGCCCAACTCGACCGTGGCGGCGCAATGGGCGTCGCCGGCTTCGGGCGTGTCGGTGCGCATCACGTCTGCCCCGCCGCCGAGCAGCGAGATCGCGGTCGTCACGCCGGCGCGCAGACGCTCCAGCTGGGTCAGGCGCGCCTCGGCCCGCCAGAAGTCGGGCGTGGCGGCGCGGGAATAAATGTCCTCGCAGATCTGGAACCACAGTTCGCCGTTGCCCTCGCCGGCGGCCCGGATGAGACCGTGGCCGGCGTGGGAATGGGAGTCGATCAGGCCCGGAATGGCGACGAAGTCGCGGCCGCCGATCACCCGCACGCCTTCGGGCGCGGGGCCGGTGCCGATCGCGGCGATGCGGTCGGCCCGCACGGCGATCCAGGCGTCGTCGAGAATGCGCCGATCTGCGTCTAGGGTGACGGCGGTGACGCCGCGGATGACAAGATCGGGGGTGTTGTCGGTCACGCGAGGATGTCCTTCAGATCGGTGGGTCGGTCGTCGGTCGATTCGAGGTCCAACCGCGCCTCGACGTGGTGGATGTGGTGGTCCATGGCCTGCCGGGCCGCCGCCGCGTCGCCGCGGGCGATCATCTCTACGATCCCGGCGTGCTCGTCGGGCCCGCAGTCCTCTTCCGAACGCGGCTGGTACATCGCGGTGATGAGCGAGGTCCGCGAGACGAGGTCGCGCAGCACCTCGAAGAGATACCGCGAACCGGCGAGCTCGGCGATCAGCAGATGGAACCCCCCGGAGAGGCGCACGACCTCGGCCAGGTCGCCGCGCTGGCGTGCGGCGCGCTCCTCGGCGACATGGCCGCGCAGGCGATCGATCGCCCCCGGACCCGCGCCGGCGCTCAGCCGCTCCACCAGCCGGCCCTCGATCGTGCCGCGCGCGAAGAAGACGTCGCGGGCCTCCTCGATCGTCGGCTCGGCGACGAAGGCGCCGCGATTCGGGACCAGGGTGACCAGACCGTCGTGCTCCAGCGCGCTCAGCGCCTGACGGATGCGGGCGCGGCTGACCGAGAAGATCTCGGAGAGCGCCTCCTCCTTCAGCCGGGTGCCCGGACGCAGCTTGCGCTCGGCGATCGCCGTCCAGATTCGCTCGTAGATCGCCGCCGTGGGCGAGGTTTCGGTGGTGTCCGCGGCCAGCATGGCATTTCCTCAGGTCGGATTTCCCCTTTGTTTCCGATAGGTGGGGCGCCGTCAACATTTTTGTAGACGTAGTCGAAAAAAATTGTAGACAATATGATCAGAACGTGTCAGCAAAGTAACATCGGGCAGCAAGCGCCCAAACGCGCCGGTGAACCGCTCCGGCTCTACGTCACGTCCAACAGGAGATCCCACCTTGAAGAAACTGCTCATGACGACCGCGGCAACGATGCTGCTCGGCTTCGGGGCCACTGGCGCCAGCGCCAACGAGATCCGCTACGCCACCGGCGGCGACATCTACGGGCTCGACCCCCATGCAATGACCGACAGCTTCACCATCGCCTTCCTGCATCATGTCTACGAGCCGCTGGTGCGGTACAACGCCGAGCTCGGCATCGAGCCGGCGCTCGCCACCCACTGGGAGGTGATCGACCCCACCCGCATCCGCTTCCACCTGCGCGAGGGGGTGAAGTTCCACGACGGCGCCGACTTCTCCGCCGACGACGTGGTCATGTCGCTGACCCGCGCCACCGACCCCCACTCGCCGCTGCGCGGCAACCTGCCGGCGCTCGCCTCGGTCGAGAAGGTCGACGACCTGACGGTCGATCTGATCCTGACCGGCCCGACGCCGCTCCTGAACAACTACCTCACCAACATCTACATCTTCGATTCGGGCTGGCTCGAGGCGCACAACGCGGTGGCGCCGGTCGACATGCAGAAGGGCGAGGAAGGCTACACCACCTCCAACGCCAACGGCACCGGCCCCTTCATCGTCGAGAGCCGCCGGCCCGACTCGCAGACCGTGCTCGTCAAGAACGATGCCTGGTGGGACACGCCGCAGCACAACCTGACCCGCATCGTCCACACGCCGATCGCTTCCGACGCGACGCGGGTCGCAGCGCTGCTGTCGGGAGAGGTCGACCTGATCGTACCCTCGCCACTTCAGGATGCCGCGCGCATCGATGCGGCGCCGGGCGTGCACGTGCTGGAGAACCCCGGCTTGCGCACCATCCTCATGGGCTTCAACGTCAAGGACACGCTCAACGACGGCAATATCGAGGGCAATCCGCTGGCCGATGTGCGTGTCCGCCAGGCGATCGAGCTGGCCGTCAACATGGACCTGATCCGCGACCGGATCATGCGCGGCAAGTCGCGCAATTCCGGCGCGCTGATCGCCCCGGAAGTGCCGGGCTTCGCCGAGGCGCTGAACGAGCGGCCGGCCTTCGACCAGGACGCCGCGCGCGCACTGCTCGCCGAGGCGGGCTATCCGGAGGGCTTCGCCTTCAACATGAGCTGCCCGAACGACGCCTATGTGAATGGCGAGGCGATCTGCCAGGCGATGGCGGCGATGCTCGCCCAGGTCGGGCTCGAGGCGCGGCTGGTCTCCGAGACCCGCACCATGCACTTCCAGCGGGCGCAGGCGGGCGAGACCGACATGTTCATGCTCGGCTGGGCGACGCTGCCGATGCTAGACGGCTTCAGCGTGCTCTCGGCGATGCTGCACTCGCCGCAAGACAAGTTCGGGACCTGGAACCCCGGCGGCTACCACAACCCCGAGGTGGACGCTCTGACCCAGGCGGTGGACGTGGAGCTCGACGAGGAGGCCCGCCGCGCGATGATGGTCGAGGCCTTCGAACTGGCCAAGGCGGACGTGGCCTGGCTGCCGCTGCACCAGCAGCCGCTGTCTTGGGGCGCGCGCGACGGCATCGAGATCGTGCAGTCTGCGGATGATCTCGTGCGCCTATGGTACGTGCAGATCACGCCCACCAACTGAGCCGCCGGGCGCCGCTCCCCCCGCGGAGCGGCGCCCTCCCAGTCACCGCGCCAGCGGGAGCTCGTTCCCATGCTCACCTTCCTGATCCGGCGGATCGTGCAGTCGGTCTTCGTGATGCTCGCGGTCGCGCTGATCGCCTTCCTGATGTTCCGCTTCATGGGCGATCCGGTCACCTCGATGGTCGCCCAGGACGCAACCCCCGCCGAGCGCGAGGCGGTGCGCGAGCGGCTCGGCCTCGACCGGCCGATTCTCGTGCAGTACGCACAGTTCGTTGGCCGTGCGGTGCAGGGCGACTTCGGCATCTCCTGGCGCAACGCGCGGCCCGTCAGCACGCTCCTCGCCGAGCGTTTCCCGGCGACGGCCGAGCTCGTGCTGGTCGCGGCCCTCCTGTCGCTGGTGCTCGGTATCCCGCTCGGGATCTACACCGCGCTCAGGCCGCACAGTCTCGGCGCCCAGAGCCTGCAGATGCTTTCGCTCATCGGCATCTCGCTGCCGACCTTCGTCACCGGCATCCTGCTCATCCTCGTCTTTTCGGTCTGGCTCGGCTGGCTGCCGTCCTTCGGCCGCGGCGAGGTGGTCGACCTCGGCTGGTGGACCACGGGCTTTCTGACGTTAAGCGGGCTCAAGGCGCTGATCCTGCCCTCGATCATGCTCTGCCTCTTCCAGCTGACGCTGATCATGCGGCTGGTGCGCGCCGAGATGCTCGAGGTGCTGCGCTCGGACTACATCAAGTTCGCCCGCGCCCGCGGCCTGCGCGATCGGTCGATCAACTTCCGCCATGCGCTGCGCAACACGCTGATCCCGGTCATCACCATCTTCGGGCTGCAGCTCGGCGGGCTGATCGCCTTCGCCATCGTCACCGAGACGGTGTTCCAGTGGCCCGGCATGGGCGCGCTGTTCATCCAGGCGGTCAGCTTCGGCGACGTGCCGGTGATGGCGGCCTACCTGGTGGTGGTCAGCTTCATCTTCGTCGTGATCAACACCACCGTCGACCTGCTCTACAACGTCATCGACCCCCGTCTGCGGGTGGACAGCGTCCGCCCCCAGGCCGCCGGTCACTGAGGAAGGACGCGCTATGGCCACCGCCGCCCTCCGCCGGATGCTCGACAGCGACCTCGTCTACAGCTTCCGCCGCTCGCGGATCGCGGTGGTCGCCAGCATCGTGCTTCTCCTGCTCGTCCTGGGCGCGGTCTTCGCGCCCTGGTTCGCCACCCAGAACCCCTACAACATCGCCGAGCTCAACCTCTTCGACAGCGAGCTGCCGCCGATGTGGGCCGAGGGCGGGATCCTCCGCCTATTTCCTCGGCACCGACACCCAGGCCCGCGACGTCTATTCCTCGATCCTCTACGGCCTGCGCCTGTCGCTCGTCGTGGGCTTCGCCAGCGTGCTGCTCGCCGCGGCCATCGGCATCACGCTCGGGCTTGTCGGCGGCTATGCCGGCGGGGTGGTCGACGGCGCGATCATGCGCTTCGCCGATGTGCTGCTCAGCTTCCCGGCGATCCTTGTCGCGCTGCTCGTCAACGGCATCGCCCGCGGCATCCTGCCGGCCAGCCAGCACCAGGCGGCGGCGATCTAGGTGCTGATCCTCGCCATCGGGCTAACGAACTGGGTGCAGTACGCCCGGACGGTGCGCGGCTCGACGCTGGTCGAGCGGGGCAAGGAGTACGTGCAGGCGGCCCGGGTCATCGGCGTCTCCGGGCCGCGCATCATGCTCAGCCACATCCTGCCGAACGTGATGGGGCCGGTGCTGGTGATCGCGACGATCAACCTCGGCATGGCGGTGCTGACCGAGGCGACGCTGTCCTTCCTCGGGGTCGGCATGCCGACCACCCAGCCGTCGCTCGGCACGCTGATCCGCATCGGCAACGAGTTCCTGTTCTCGGGCATCTGGTGGGTGGTGATCTTCCCGTCGGTGGTGCTCGTACTGCTCGTGCTGTCGGTCAACCTTCTCGGCGACTGGCTGCGCGACGCGCTCAACCCCAAGCTCCGGTGACCGCCATGACGCTCCTGACCGTCGAGAACCTGACCGTCGAGTTCCCCACCCGGCGCGGCGTGCTAACCGCCATCGAGGACGTGACCTTCGAGGTCGAGCCGGGCGAGATCCTCGGCGTGGTCGGCGAAAGCGGCGCCGGCAAGTCGATGACCGGCGCCGCGATCATCGGCCTGCTCGAACCGCCGGGCCGCATCGCCGGCGGCGCCATCCACCTCGAGGGCGATCGCATCGACAACCTCGGGCCGGCGGCGATGCGCCGCATCCGCGGCCGGCGGATCGGCGCGATCTTCCAGGACCCGCTGACCAGCCTCAACCCGGTGCTCACCGTGGGCGAGCAGCTGGTCGAGACCATCCAGACCCATCTCGGGCTCTCCGGTGCGGCCGCCCGCGTCCGCGCCATCGAATGGCTCGAGAAGGTCGGCATCCCCGCGCCCGAGAAGCGGATCGACACCTATCCGCACCAGTATTCGGGCGGCATGCGCCAGCGGGTGGTCATCGCGCTGGCGCTCTGCGCCGAGCCGCGGCTGATCATCGCCGACGAGCCCACCACCGCGCTCGACGTATCGGTGCAGGCGCAGATCATCGCGCTCCTGCGGCGGCTCTGCAAGGAAACCGGCGCCTCGGTGATCCTCGTCACCCACGACATGGGGGTGATCGCCGAGACCGCCGACCGGGTGGCGGTGATGTACGCGGGCCGGATCGTGGAGATCGGGCCGGTCGCCGAGGTGCTCGCCCGTCCGAGGCACCCCTACACGGTCGGGCTCATGGGCTCGATCCCCCGCCTGGGGCCACGCCCCGAGGTCCTGCCGCAGATCGAGGGCGCCATGCCCCGGCTGAGCGCGCGGCCCGCCGGCTGCGCCTTCGGCCCCCGCTGCCCGCGGCGGCTCGCGCTCTGCGCCACGGTGCGGCCCGAGCTTGCGTCGCGCGGCCCGGGCGCCGTTGCCTGCCATCTCCACACGGAGGTCGTCCAATGATCGCGAATGCGAATGCCGGCCTCCTGGAAGTCCGGGGGCTGAAGAAGCACTTCGACCTGGCGCGGCCGTTCCTGTCGCGCCTGCTCGAAGGCGGCCAGCGGCAGGTGGTGCGGGCGGTCGATGGGCTGGATCTCACGATCCCGCGGGGCCAGACACTGAGCCTCGTCGGTGAATCCGGTTGCGGTAAGTCCACCGTCGCCAAGCTCATCATGGGCCTGCAGGCGCCCACGGCCGGCGAGATCCGCTTCGACGGCACCGATCTCGCCCGGCTGCCGGCCGGCAAGCCGGCCGCGCTGCGCCGGCGGATGCAGATGATCTTCCAGGACCCCTACGCCAGCCTCAACCCGCGCTGGCGGGTGGCGCGCATCATCGCCGAGCCGCTGCTGACCTACGGGCTGATGCCGGACGCGCGTGCCCGCCGCGCCGAGGTGGACAGGCTGCTCGAATTCGTCGGCCTCGCCGCCGCCGACGGCGACAAGTTCCCGCACGAGTTCTCCGGCGGACAGCGCCAGCGCATCTCGATCGCCCGCGCCATCTCCACCAAGCCCGAGTTCCTCGTCTGCGACGAGCCGACCTCGGCGCTCGACGTCTCGGTGCAGGCGCAGATCCTCAACCTGATGCGCACGATGCAGCGCGAGCTCGGTCTCACCTACCTCTTCATCAGCCACGACCTCGCGGTGGTGAACTACGTCTCCGACTGGATCGGGGTGATGTATCTCGGCCGCCTCGTCGAGGTCGCCCCCGCCGAGGAGATCTTCGCCCGGCCGCAGCATCCCTACACGCGCCTGCTGCTGGAGACGGTGCCGGACATCACCGGGGCGAACCGCGATCGCGACCGTCCGGCGGGCGAGGTGCCGAACCCTATCACCCCGCCGCCGGGCTGCCACTTCCACCCGCGCTGCGCCTACGCCAACGACCGCTGCCGGTCCGAGGCGCCTGCTGCCACCACCGCGGGCCTTGCGCGGGTCGCCTGCCACGCGGTCGCCGAGGGTCGGCTCGCGCCGGCCGGCCGAGCCATGCCGCAACTGAGGGCCGTCTGATGGACTTCGACTTCACGCGCCTGCCGCCGCAGGACCGCTACCGGCTACTGACGAACTTCGTCGGCCCGCGCCCCATCGCGCTGGTGACCACCCGTTCCGCCGCCGGCCATGACAATGCAGCACCCATGAGCTTCTTCAACGTCTTCTCCCAGGACCCGCCGATCGTCATCCTCGGCATCCAGACCCGGCCGAGCGGCCAGGAGAAGGACACGCTGGGCAATATCCGCCGCTCGGGCGAGTTCGTGGTGAACATGGTGGACATGGCGATCGCCGAGGCGATGATCGTCTGCGGCGTCAACTTCGCGCCCGACGTGGACGAGCTGGAGTTCGCGGGCCTCACGGGCGCGCCCTGCCGGCAGATCGCCGCGACCCGGATCGGCGAAAGCCCCTGCGCCATGGAATGCCGGGTCGAGCGGATCATCGACTTCCCGCGGCGGGCGATCGTGCTGGGCGAGGTGATTGAGATGCACGTCCGCGACGACTGTCTCGACACCGCCGGCCGCTACGTTAACCCCGAGGTCTACCAGCCGATCGCCCGGCTGCACGCCGACAACTACGTGGTCAGCGACCGCCAGTTCGAGCTTAAGAAACCCTCTGAGCTTGCGCCCTTCGAGGCCGCGCAACTCGCCGCCGCCGCGCCAACCGCATGATGACCCGCATCCTCCTCGTCAACCCGAACTCCACCGCCTCGATGACGGCACTCGTGCGCCGCAGCGCCGAGCGCGTCGCAGCACCCGGCACCCGCATCGAGGCGGTGAATCCCGCGGACGGCCCCGCCTCGATCGAGGGCTACCACGACGAGGCCATGGCAGTGCCCGCGATGCTCGACGCGATCCGCGCCGGCGAGGCGCGCGGCATCCACGCCCATGTCATCGCCTGCTTCGACGACCCCGGCCTCGACGCGGCGCGCGAGATTGCTCGCAGCCCTGTCATCGGCATCTGCCAGGCGGCGGTGCAGGTGGCGAGCACGCTCGCCGCGCGCTTCTCGGTGGTCACCACCCTGCCCCGCTCGGTGCCGATCATCGAGGACCTGGTGGAATCCTACGGTGCCGGGCGGCGGTGCCGGCGGGTACGGGCGGTCGACCTTCCGGTGCTCGCGCTGGAGGCGAATCCGCGCGAGGCGCAGGCGCGGCTCCTCTCCGAGATCCGCGCCACACTCGCCGAGGACCGCGCCGAGGCGGTGGTGCTCGGCTGCGCCGGCATGTCCGACCTCTGCGCCTGGCTCTCCGCCGAGACCGGAGTGCCCGTCATCGACGGGGTTACCGCGGCGGTGAAGCTAGCCGAGGCGTTGGTCGGCGCCGGCTACCGCACCTCGAAGGTCGGCGCCTATGCCTGGCCCCGTACCAAGGACGGCGATCTGGCGGTGGTGGCATCGTGAGCGACCTGCACCTGCGCAACGTCCGTCCGATGTGCGGGGCTCTCGCCGACATCCTGATCCGCGACGGCCGTATCGCCGGGATCGGTGCGCCCGGGGTGCCACCCGGCGTTCCGGTCGAGGACGGCGGCGGCGCCATCGCCGTCCCTGGGCTGGTCGACGCCCATACCCATCTCGACAAGACGCTCTGGGGCATGCCCTGGTACCGAAACGAGACCGGTGCCGAACTCCGCGCAATGATCGACAACGAGCGGACCGCCCGCACCCGCCTGGGCCTCGACCCGCACCGGCAGTCGATGCGCCACGCGATCCTGCTCGCGGCCAACGGGGCCACCCATATCCGCAGCCACGTCGACATCGACACCGATCACGAGCTCGCCATGCTAGAGGGCGTGCTCGCCACCCGCGAGGCGCTCGAGGGCATCATCGACATCGAGATCGTCGCCTTCCCGCAGTCGGGGCTGCTCTGCAGGCCGGGGACGCTGGAGTTGGTCGACGCCGGCCTGCGTGCGGGGGCGGACATGGTTGGCGGGCTCGATCCCTGCGGCATCGATCGTGACCCCAAGGGGCACCTCGACACGGTCTTCGGCCTCGCCCAGCGCCACGGGAAGCCGATCGACATCCATCTCCACGAGGCGGGAGAGCTCGGCGCCTTCTCGATGGAGCTGATCTTCGAACGCGCCCGGGCGCTGGGCATGCAGGGCAAGGTCGCCGTCAGCCACGCCTTCTGCCTGGGCATGCCCGACTGGCGGCGGACCCAGACGCTGATCGGCACGCTGGCCGAGCTCGACATCCGCATCCTCACCGTCGGCAGCCCCTCGCGCGAGGTGCCCGAGATCGCCAGGCTGGCGGCGGCCGGCGTGAAAGTCGGCGCCGGCTGCGATGGGGTGCGCGACACCTGGGCGCCGGGCAACCTGCCCGACATGATCGACCGGGCGCGCATAATCGCCATGAAGAACAACCTGCGCCGCGACGACGACCTCGCCTTCGTGCTCCAGGTCTGTTCGATGGGCGGGGCGGCGGTCATGAACCTGGACGGCCACGGACTCGACGTCGGGTGCCACGCCGATCTGACCCTCCTTGCCGGCGAGACCCTGGCGGAGGCGGTGGTCTCTCCGGGCGCGCCGCGGCCACTGGTCGTTAAGCGAGGGCGGGTGATCGCGCGGGACGGCGCTGCGGTGGTGCCGCTGCCGTGATCGGGCTCGCGACCCTCGCGCTCGGCGCCCGGCCGATGGGGCGCACGGCGCTGGCGGCGCGCTGGGTGGTGGGCTTTGCCGACGGCGGCCATCGGCTGGTCGAGCGCGGCGAGGTGGTGATCGAGCGCGACGCCGTGCTCTACGTGGGCCCCCGCTTCCCCGGCGAGGTCGCCCGACGGATCGACCTCGGCGAGGCGCTGATTGCGCCCGGTTTCGTCGATCTCGACGCGCTCTCGGACCTCGACACTACACTTCTCGGCGTCGACAACCAGCCGGCCTGGGCGAAGGGCCGCGTCTGGCCGCGTAGCTATGTCGAGCGTGGCCCCTACGAGATGTATTCGCCCGAGGAACTCGCCTTTCAGAAGCGCTTCGCCTTCGCCCAGCTGCTGATGAACGGCATCACGACCGCACTGCCGATCGCGTCGCTGTTCTACCGCGAATGGGGCGAGACCGTAGGGGAATTCGAGTCAGCCTCCGAGGCTGCGGCGGAACTTGGCCTGCGCGTGTACCTGGGGCCGGCCTACCGGGCCGGGGGGATGGTCGCGGAGGGTCCGGGGCGGCTAGTTCCCGTCTTTGACGAAGAGCGCGGTCTTGCTGGGCTCGACGCCGCGGCGGGCTTCATCCGACAGCATGACGGGACGCATGGCGGGCTGGTGCGCGGGCTGCTGGCGCCCGACCGGGTGGAGACCTGTACCGCCGAACTTCTCAAGCGGACGATGGCGGCGGCGGAGGAGCTCGACGTCCCGGTGCGGCTCCATTGCGCGCAGGGTCAGATGGAGCGCGATATTGTTGCCGCGTTGCACGGGTGCACGTCCCCGGCGTGGCTCGCCTCGCTCGGGGCACTCGGGCCGCGGCTGATCGCGCCGCACGCGACCTATGCGACGCAGGACGACCTCGCGCTCTACCGCGACCACGGGGTGACGATCGCGCATTGTCCGCTGGTCTATGCGCGCACGGGGGTGGTTCTGAATTCGTTCCGAAAGTGCCGGGACATGGGCATCCGCATCGGCATGGGCACCGACACCGCCTCGCCGGACATGGTGCTGAACATGGCGGTGGGGGCGATGGCCTGCCGGATCGCAGAGGGGAACCCGGGGGCGATTTGCTCCGGCGAAATGTTCGACGCGGCCACCCTGGGCGGGGCCGATGCGCTCGGCCGCCCCGACCTCGGGCGGCTGGCGCCGGGGGCGAAGGCGGATATCGCGGTCTTCGACCTCGCAGACCCGATGATCGCGCCGACGATCGATCCGATCCAGTCGCTGGTCCTCGGCGCGACGGGGCGGATCACGCGGGCGGTGTTCGTCGACGGGCGCCTCTCCATGCGCGACGGGCGGGTCGCGGGGATCGACATGGCCACAGCGCGGGCGCGGGCCCAGGCGCAGTTCGACGGGCTGGTGGCGAAGTACCCCGAGCGCACCTGGGGGCATCCGCCGGTCGGCGAGATCTTCCCGCCGACCTATCCGCCGCTGGCGGACGGGGGCGCCTGATCCGCCCTGCCGCATGCCGGGCAGGGCTGTCCGAGCGCGGACACTTTGGCAACCAATTGATTCTAATGAGAAATTAGCGGCGCGTTTACGGACCGGTAACCTCGGTTAGGAATTGCGCGCGAGTCCACGCCAGATCTGGTGGTCCGACGCCAACGGAGCGGCGGCTTCCGCCAGATCCTGGGTAAGGAATCGATCTCGCCGGGTCTCGCGCGCCCGGCTACCAGTCCATCACCACCTTGCCGGAGCTGCCGCTGCGCATGGCATCGAAGCCGGCCTGGAAGTCGTCGATGCCGATGCGGTGGGTGATCAGCCCGGACACGTCGAGCGGCCCCTGCACCAGCGCGATCATCTTGTACCAGGTCTCGAACATCTCGCGGCCGTAGATGCCCTTCAGCGTCAGCATCTTGAAGATGACCTGGTTCCAGTCGATCTCGAAGGCGGTGGGCGCGATCCCGAGGATCGCAACCTTGCCGCCGTTGTTCATCGCCGCGATCATGTCGCGGAAGGCATGCGCCGAGCCCGACATCTCGAGGCCGACGTCGAACCCCTCGCGCATCCCCTCGGCCTGCATCACGTCGGCGAGCTTCTCGCGCGAGGCATCGACCACGTGGCGGACCCCCATCTTCCGCGCGAGCTCCAGCCGCACGGGGTTGATGTCGGTGATGACGACCTTGCGCGCACCCACGCACTGCGCGACGAGCGCGCCCATGATCCCGATGGGGCCCGCGCCCGTCACCAGCACGTCCTCGCCTACGAGGTCGAACGACAGCGCCGTGTGCACCGCATTGCCGAGCGGGTCGAAGATCGCCGCGATCTCGTCGGGCACGTCGTCGGGGATCGCCACCACGTTGTGCTGCGGGATCGCCACGTACTCGGCAAAGGAGCCGGGGCGGTTCACACCGACGCCCAGCGTGTTGCGGCAGAGATGCCCGCGCCCCGCGCGGCAGTTGCGGCAGTGGCCGCAGACGACATGGCCCTCGCCCGCGACCCGCTGGCCGAGCCGGTACTGGCTGCTGACCGCGCTCCCGAGGTCCGCGATCTCGCCCACGAACTCGTGGCCCACGACCATCGGCACCGGAACGGTGCGGGCCGCCCACTGATCCCAGTTGTAGATGTGCACGTCCGTGCCGCAGATCGCGCTCTTCTTCACGCGGATCAGCACGTCGTTGGGGCCGATCTCGGGGACCGGCACCTCCTCCATCCAGATCCCGGGCTCCGGACGCGCCTTGACCAGCGCCTTCATCAGATTGGTCATTCCGTCCTCACCCGATCACTCCGAGCTCGCGCCCGACCGCGCCGAAGGCCTCGACCGCCCGGTCGACGTCCTCGGCCGAATGCGCCGCCGACATCTGGGTACGGATGCGCGCCTGTCCATGGGGGACGACCGGGAAGGAGAAGCCGATCACGAAGATGCCCCGCCCGAGCATCCGCGCCGCCATCTCGGCCGCGAGTGCCGCGTCGCCGATCATCACCGGGATGATCGGATGCCCCGCCCCGCCCAGCCGGAAGCCGAGCCCGCTCATGGCCGCCCGGAACCGGTCGGCATTGGCGAAGAGCCGGGCGCGCAGCGCGTCGCCCGCCTCGATCAGGTCGAAGACCTTGAGCGAGGCGGCCGCGATCGGCGGGGCGAGCGTGTTCGAGAACAGGTACGGCCGCGAGCGCTGGCGCAGCCAGTCGACGATCTCGGCCGAGGCGGCGGTGAAGCCGCCGGAGGCCCCGCCCAGGGCCTTGCCGAGCGTGCTCGTCATGATGTGGACCCGTCCCTCCACCCCGCAGTGCGCCGGCGTGCCGCGCCCGCCGGGGCCTACGAAGCCGGTGGCGTGGCTGTCGTCGACCATGACCATGGCGTCGAATTCCTCGGCCAGGTCGCAGACGCCCCTGAGGTTCGCGATCACCCCGTCCATCGAGAAGACGCCGTCGGTGGCGATCAGCCGGAAGCGCGCGTCGCGCGCCTCCTGCAGGCGGGCGCGCAGCTCGCCCATGTCGTTGTTGGCATAGCGCAGCCGGCGCGCCTTGCAGAGCCGCACCCCGTCGATGATCGAGGCGTGGTTGAGCGCGTCCGAGATGATCGCATCCTCGGCGCCGAGCAGGGTCTCGAAGAGACCGGCATTGGCGTCGAAGCAGGAGGAATAGAGGATCGCGTCCCCGAACCCCAGGAAGCGCGCGATCCGCGCCTCCAGCGCCTTGTGCTCCTCCTGCGTGCCGCAGATGAAGCGCACCGAGGCCATCCCGTAGCCGTAGCGGTCGAGCGCGGCCTTCGCGGCCTCGCGCAGCCGGGGGTCGTCGGCGAAGCCGAGGTAGTTGTTGGCGCAGAAGTTCAGCACCTTCGCGCCGCCCACCTCGATCTCGGCCGACTGCATCGAGGTGATGACGCGCTCGGACTTGTAGGTGCCGGCTGCCTTCTGCGCCGCGATCTCGGCGCGGATATGGGTGCGGAACGCCTCGGTCATGCGCGACCTCCTGAGTGCCGCGCGAAGTCTAGCGCGCGCGACAGGCGCTCGGAAGTCGCCATTTGCCCCGGGGGCGGGACGGCCGGCCCGCGCCGGGCCGTCACGATGATCCAGGCGAGCTCGCCCGCGGCCAGGTCCGGCTGGGCGCGCTGGAAGGCGGGATCGAGCGCCGGCAGGGCGAACTGGCCGCGGAGGAGGTCGATGAGGCGCGGCACGGGCGACAGGAGGCCGAGCATCTCCGGCCAGTCCAGCACGCCGTCGCCGAGGAGCGCGAGGTGGCGGCGGACGAGCCTGCCGTCCATCGCGAGCGTGGCATCGTCGAGGTGGACCTGGGCGACGTAGGGCGCGAGGCGGCGGGCGGCGGCGGTGGGCTCCTCGAGGCGGACCAGGACGTTGACCGGGTCGAAGGCGATGCCGAGGCGATCGGGGCCAACCTTCTCCACCAGTCGCGCGGCCTCGAAGCTGGAGATTTCCTCGTGGGTCTTCAGCAGCAGCCGCAGGTCGAGGTCGCGGAGGCGCGGGCGGAGGTCCGCGAGGAAGCCGGCGACGGCGGCGAGCTGGTCGGGCCAGGGGAGCGCGTGGTCCTCACGGTCGTCGAGCACGCCGATCATGAAGAAGAGATCGCTCAGACCGAGGCCGGCCGCCGCGTCGAGCACGCGGCCGACCGCCGTCGCGGGATCGCCGAGGCAGGCGAGGGTGGGGTCGCGGTCGGGGCCCCCGAGCAGATCGCGGGGCGGATGGAGCTCGACGGATCGGAGCACAGGGTCAGCGCGGAGTCGATCTACCGCCACTCCTACAGCCCGGCCGGCCGACAGGCGGGCCTGCCCCGGCTCTGGCGCAGCGCAAGCCGAAGCGCGGCCGGCGGCGGCGCAACGGCCGGCGCGAGCCCGCCATCCCCAACCGCACGCCGATCCAGCAACGCCCGACAAAAGCCCATCTGCGCAGCCAGTTCGGCCACTGGGAGGGCGACCTGATGCACTTCCGCCGCCAGCGCGACATCCTCCTGACGCTGCAAGAGAGGCGCAGTCGGCTGACGCTCGCCCGGCGCCTTCATAGCAAAGATGCCGAGGTGGCCGCCGAAGCCATCGCCGGGGAGTTAGGCGGGCTGCCGGCCAGGGCCCGCCGCACGATCACCCATGACAACGGCGGCGAGTTCGCCCGGCACGAGGCGGTCACCGACGCCATCGGCCTCGCTGCCTACTTCTGCGACCCGCACAGCCCGTGGCAGCGAGGCTCGATCGAGAACGCCAACGGCCGGCTTCGCCGCGACCTTCCCCGCAAGACCACCCTCGCAGACTACACCGATGCCGACATCGACGACGTGATCTGGAACCTCAACGCCACACCTCGGAAGTGCCTCGGCTACCTCACACCAATCGAAGCCTTCGCCGCCAACCTCGGTGTCGCACTTGAAATGTGAATCCAGCGACACCCTCTCAGGCAGTGGGTGTTTCGGACGCACTGGCCTGGCACCGCACGATGCTTCCTTGGGAGGGCAGCATCCGACCCATCTCGATCCGAGGTCTCGTGCACGTAACGCTTTCGCCACCACGTATAGCCCGCCATGCTTGAATGAGGATCTGGGTCCGAGCGCTCGCGTTCACCCGCCATACTTCTCGACCAGGACCGGCTGCATCGAATAGCTGACGGAGACCGGGGCCTGTCCGTCGACGTACCCTACGTCCTGAACCGAACTCTGCGCGAGCATGGTCCCGGTGATCCACACGGGGGTGAAGAGTCCGTTGACCTCGATTCCCTCGGGATAGACCACATGGACGACCTGATTGGCGGGGGGCGGCGGGGTGTGGACGCAGGCGCCGACGGTCGGCACGAGAAGGAACTCGACGGCCTTGCGGTCCTTGAATTGCAGGGGCAGCACATATCCAGGCAGGCGCACACTCGTGCCGACGAGGTCCTCGTTCACCCCGGTGGCCGCCGCTTCGCGTTTCTCCATGATCGTCAGACGCGCGGCGAACAATCCATCAA
>CAVOGP010000003.1:0-38629 GCA_963695425.1 uncultured Alphaproteobacteria bacterium
TCGTGATCGGACACCTCGACTTCGCCGAGGTGTCCCGCAACCCGAACACGGCGCTCTCGGCAGCGGGGCAGGCGATCTTGGGCGAGACCGGCTACGTGGCGATCGCAGTTGCGGCGCTGCTCGCGACGACGTCGGCGATCAACGCCACCTTCTACAGCACCGGCCGGATGGCCTACATCGTCGCCAAGACCGGCGAGCTGCCGCATCGCTTCGAGCGCACGATCCGCGGCGAGCACGCCGAGGGCACGCTGGTTTGCGCCGTGCTCGCCCTCGGCATCGCCAACTTCGTGCCGCTCGACGCGATCGCCACGATGGGCAGCGCCGGCTTCCTGCTGATCTTCATGGCCGTCAACGTCACCAACGTCCGGCTCGCGCGCGAGACCGGCAGCCGAGCCTGGATCTCCGGGCTGGCCGCGCTCTGCACTGCCGGCGCCCTGGTCGTGCTGTGCGTGACAGTAGACGAGAACCCGGCGTCGAGAAACCACTTGTCGATCCTCGTCGGGATGATCGTCGCATCCGTGGTCATCGAGATCGTCTACCGATCCATCACCGGGCGAAGCGTTCCGGGGTCGTCCAGGCCCGGGACGCGCCGGAGTTGACGCACCGTTCTTGCGGATCAGCGGTCTGCGCGCCTTTGCGGCCGTGTCTCGGCCTGCTCGGGGATCAGCGGGTAGGCGCCGACGAGGAAGCAGACCGCGCCGGCGGCGGTGCCGGCGTCGGCCGGGAGCGGCGCGAGCAGTTTGCCGCTCGGGTCGACGAAGCTGGCGACGCCTGAGATCATGAACAGGATCGAACCGAACATGTTGATCGTCACGATCCACCAGGCGAGCTGGCCCGGGCGGAAGGCGAACCATCCTTGGGCGTATTCCATGATCGCGAGCTGGCTCGCGACGAGGAAGCAGACGCAGCCGACGATGTCGGGCTTCCAGACCCAGAGGTCCTGCTCGATCCAGTCGAGCCCCGCGAGCAGCGCGTCGCCGGTGTCGCGGTTGAAGAGGACGGTGCCGACGAGTTGCACCGAAGACCGCGAGGTAGCCGAGGTTGCGAGGGCGCCAGGCGAAGAAGCGGCGGGGGACGCCGGCGGTGCTGATGTCGCCGTTGATCGCATCGTAGAACTGCAGGTAGGCCGCGGCGGTGAAGAAGATCGAGCCGGCGAAGAAGACCGGGTTGATCCATGCGGCGGCGATCCAGCCGAGGCCGGGGAAGCCCGGCCAGCCGGCGCGCAGGCCTCCGACCGCGAAGAGCGCCGAGCCGATTATGAAGAGCACGGCGGTCCACCAGCCGAGCCGCTCCGGCGCCCAGAGCCGCAGCCAGTCGTGGCCGAGGCGGGCCTCGGCGGCGAGCGGCGCGGCTGAGCCGGCAATCGGCGCCAGGCGCTTGCGCAGGCGGCGGGAGGTCTGTCAGCTGGTGCACGCCGCCCGCCGCGGTGGCGACCCAGGTGACGAACGGCCCAGGCCCAGTGCTCGGTGCGGCGCATGGCGGACCGCGGTCAGTGGTGGAAGCCGCCGGCCTCGAACCGGTCATCGGGCGGCTGACCGGGTGCTCGCCGAAGTGGGCCAGCGCGCTCCGCATGTCGTCCACGAGCAGCGAGGCCAAGTCGCGGCTGACGCTGTGTCGCACAAGGATGCGCTGGACCACCAGGTCCTGCCGGTTCGCCGGCATCGAGTAGGCCGGCACCTGCCAGCCGCGGGCGCGCAGCCGGTCGGCGTAGTCGTAGAGGGTGTAGCCGGTGCTTTTGGGGTCGGACTTCAGGGTCCAGGAGATCGCCGGGATCCCGGCCTGCATGTCGCCGCCGAAGATGATCCGGAACGGACCCATGTCGGCGATCTCGTCGGCGAGGTAGCGGGCGGTGTCGTAGCAGGGCTTGTGCACCCGGAAGTCGCCCTCGCGGCCTAGCCGGAGGAAGTTGTAGTACTGCGCGACGATCTGCCCGGCGGGGCGGGAGAAGTTCAGTGCGAAGGTCGGCATGTTGCCGCCGAGGTAGTTGACGTCGAAGATGAGGTCCTCGGGCAGGTCCGCCTTGTCGCGCCAGAGCACCCAGCCGACGCCGAGCGGCGAGAGGCCGAACTTGTGGCCCGAGGCGTTGATCGAGCGGACCCGGGGCAGGCGGAAGTCCCATTCGATCTCGGCGGCGCAGAACGGGGCCAAGAAGCCGCCCGAGGCGCCGTCGACGTGCATCGGCACGTCGAGGCCGGTCTCGGCCTGCAGCTTGTCGAGCGCGTCGCTGATCGCCTTCACCGGCTCGTAGACGCAAGTGAAGGTGACGCCCATGGTCGGCACGACGAAGATGGTGTTCTCGTCGACCCGCTCCAGCGTGGTCTCGGGGTCCATCATCAGTCGGTCCCCATCGAGCGGCACCTCGCGGATCTCGACGTCGAAGTAGCGGGCGACTTGTGCCAGCAGATCTGCACCGGCCCGCAGACCATGTTGGGCTTGCCGGCTGGCTTGCCGGCGGCCGCCCGCGCCTTGCGCCAGCGCCACTTGGCGGCCAGGCCGCCGAGCATCACCGCTTCCGAGGATCCTGTGGTCGAGCAGCCGATGGCCTTTTTCGCCTCCGGGGCGTTCCAGAGGTCGCCGAGCATGTGCACGCAGCGGCGTTCGATCTCGGCGGTCTGCGGGTACTCGTCCTTGTCGATCATGTTCTTGTCGGTGCAGACGCGCATGAGCTCGTAGACCTCGTCCTCGGCCCATGTCTGGCAGAAGGTCGCGAGGTTCTGGCGCGAGTTGCCGTCGAGCATCAGCTCGTCCTGCACCAGCCCCTTGACCCGACGCGCGTTGTGCTGCTGCTCAGGAGACTTGTTCTTCGGCAGCGTCACGCCCCCAGCGGCGGCGAAGAGGTCGTCGAAGATGTGATCCAGCCGCTCCTCGTCCGAGAACAGCGGAACTTCGCTAGAATGAAGTGGCAATCATCCCCCCCTTTGCTCATGCGCGCCCTTGTCGGATCAATGCCCGGCAATTGGGAAGCTGCGTACAAGTGGTTCTCGCCGCGGATGGCCGGATGTTGGCCGCGGGTGAGTTTGGTCGCATCCTGCCGCGAATGGGCTGCGCATGGTAGCGCTTCGCCTACCTTCTTGCTCCGCGGACAAGCCTCTTTCACGCGATGAGTGCGACCTGATACCTGGCGGGTACACCGGTCGGAGGATCGCATGCGGGCCCTTGGTAGTTTGGGTTTGTGAGCGAAATCAATACTTTGCGCGCCAGAGAGTGTTCGACCCCAGTCCCGTTCCTCCGCCAACCCCCACGCACAACGCAGTTCCGCTCGTCCGGCTGCCGGAATTTCTCGTTGTTTTTGAGGGCTGTAGCTTTGGGGCTGTTCACCTCGCGGCCCCCGAACAGCTACGAAGGCGGTCTCTCCACGCCACACTCTCCGAACCTCTTCACGGTGAAGAGGTTCAAGTCGCTCAATTTGCGTCATCTTTTTCGCGCCGTTTCGCGCCGACTTGGCGCAACTCGTTGGGTCCCGAGCGACCCCCGCATCTAACCCGATCGCCGATTTCAGCCCTGTGCCGTCATTCGTGGTACCCGCAACGACAGGCGGCATCGGGCCTCGGACAAACAGGACCAAGCGACGCTTTCTGCACCCGCGCTATTTCGTTCAACCAGACGTCCGGTCCAGCCCCGCCGCAGTTCGGCGGCGAAACCGGTCATTCGCGCCGGTTGCCGCACAGAGGCGCAACGGCGGCGTTCGACGATGCCGCCCGTCCCGCGCGTGGCTGGTCGCTGCATCTCACTCACCGTCCGCTCCGGACGCTCGCTTGCCGTTCCTCGCTCGCCATACCGCAGGCGTTTCTCCCGTCCAGCGCCGGAAGGCGCGGATGAAACCGGTGGGGTTCGCGAAATCGAGCGTGAGGGCGAGGTCGCCGATGGAGATCGTACTCATCGAGAGAAGGTCGCGTGCAATGGCAAGGCGATCACGCCGGAGATGATGGTCTGGAAGGAGGAGATCTTCGGCCCGGTACTTTCGGTTGTCCGGCGTGGTGGCCTTCACCCGCGACGGCGACGCCGCCCGCGCCTTCGCCCACGACGTTGAAGTCGGCATGGTCGGGGTCAACGTGCCGATCCCGGTGCCGATGGCGTTCCATTCGTTCGGAGCGTGGAAGGCGTCGCTGTTCGCTGTTCGGCGATCATCACTTTCACGGGCCGGAGGGGGTGAGCTTCTACACCCGGTTGAAGACGATCGCCATCCGCTGGCCAACCGGCACGCGCGCCGAGGCCGAGTTCGTCATGCCGACGATGGGGACACGAGGCTCCCAGCTCTTGAGGTGCGAGGGGTGTTGCCGCAGGGGCGGCGGGGAGCATTTGCCGGGGGCGTTTTGCGCCTTCGGCGAGGCTTACCGAATATGGGGTCAAGTCCCTGAGAATGGGTGAGAAATCGGATGCACAACGCATGCACAACTCATGCACAATGCATATGCATGAATCGGGCCGTGGCGGTCAGGCGTCGCGTTGCATGATCCATTCGACTTCGGGGGCGGGCACGAAGCGCCACTTGCGCAGCGGGCCGGCCATCACGTTGAGGTAGTACATCTCGAACCCGTAGGGCGCGCCGCAGGGATGGTGGCCGCGAGGGACGAGCGTGACGTCGCCGTCGGAGACGGCCATGGTCTCGTCAAGCGAGCCGTCGTCGGTATAGACGCGCTGGATGCCGAAGCCGTCGCGCGGGTTCAGGCGGTGGTAGTAGGTCTCCTCGAGGTAGGTGATCCGCGGATAATCGTCCTCGTCGTGGCGGTGCGAGGGGTATGACGACCAGTGGCCTGCGGGGGTGAAGACCTCGGTGACGAGGAGGCTGTCGCAGTAATCCTCGTTCTCCATGGCGATGTTGTTGATGTGGCGGGTATTCGTGCCCTTGCCCCGCTGGGTGAGGGTGATCCCGTCGGGGCCGACGCGGCGGGCGGGGTGGCCGCCGCTGCCGGGAGCGGAGCATACAGCGATGGTGCAGTCGGTCTCGGCGGTCGCCTTCCAGTCCGCGCCGTTCGGCAGGTACAGGCAGTGGGGCGGGGACTTCTCGAAGACGTCCATCCGGTCGCCGAGCACGCCCCAGTCGCGCGCGGCCGCACTGAACGCGGCCTTGCCCTCGACCATGACCAGGATCACCTCGCTGGCGCCGGTTGCCTCTGAGACGGTCTCCCCAGCGCGCAGGCGATAGAGCGAGAAGCCGACGTAGCGCCACCCCGCTGAACAGGGGGTGATCTCATGCACCTTGCCATGGGCGCCGAACGGCTTGCGCAGAAGCCTGCTCATCAGGCCGGCGTCCTCGCGACGTCAAGCCCGACGGATCTTGCCATGGCGCGCAGCGCCCTGAGCCCCATGTCTTGATAGTGGAAGGGCTCGCGCACCGCGCTGTCCTGCTCCGCTTCGATCACCAGCCAGCCGGAATAGCCATGCTCGGCGGCGATCTTCAGCACCGGCTCAAACGCGACGCAACCCTCGGGGTCCCCCGGAACGGTGAAGGCTCCCCGGCGAACGCCTTCGAGGAAGGAGAGGTTCTGCGCGCGAACCTCGCGCATGATCTCGGGGCGGATGTTCTTGGCGTGGATATGGGTGACGCGGCCCATGTACTTCCGCGCCACCTCGGCTGGGTTGGCCGCCACCGAAGATACGCATGACCGGTGTCGAGGAGAAGCCGGGTGTAGGGGCCCGCCATCGTCATGAAGCGGTCGATGTCGGCGGCGGACTCGATGATCGTGCCCATGTGGTGGTGGTAGCCCATCTTCATGCCCTGCTCGGCGGCGTGCTTCGACAGAGCCTCGTAGCCGGTGGAGAAACGCTCCCACTCGGCGTCGGTCATGATCGGCCGATGGTTCACCGGTATCTTGTCGTCGCCGTGCACGGTATTCGAGCACTCGCAGGCGTTGATATGATCGCCGCCAGCGGCGCGGGTGAAGTCGATCCAAGCCTGGAGGGCCTTCTTCTCCGTCTCGATGTCGTTGGCGAGGAGGTTGGTCGAGTGCCAGCCGGCGGCGAAGCGCAGGCCGTACTCGCCGAGCTTCGCCTTCAGCGCGGCGCCCTCGTCGGGCATCTTGTGGCCCTTCTCGATGCCGTCGAAGCCGATCCGCCGGCAGTCCGTCGAGGCAGTCCTCGAGCGAAAGGTGGTCGCCGAGGGTCCAGTCGTCATCGTTCGACCAGGCGATGGGGTTGGTTCCGTAGAGGATCATCGAGAGTACCTCAGTTGAAGACGCGCTGGCGCGCCGTGTTGGCGTCGTAGCGCTGGCGGGCTTTCTCCAGCCGCTCGGGACCGCCGACCTGCGGGACGGCGACGTCCCACCAGTGGCCGCCGACGCCGGTTCCCGGGACCGCGTCGGTGTCGATGACGATCACGGTCGGGATCGCGCGGCCGCGAGCGGCGACGATGCGCGCCTCCAGATCGGCGATGTCGGCGGCCTTCTCGGCCTGGGCGCCCATGGCGGCGGCATGCGCAACGAAGTCGATCTCGGGCTGCACCTCGACGTTCGAATCCTTGTACATGTTGTTGAACTCGGCGCCGCCGCAGTCCTGCTGCAGGCGGTTGATGCAGCCGTAGCCGCGGTTGTCGGTCAGCACCACGGTGAACGGCACGCGGCGCATCACGGCCGTGGCGAGTTCGGAGTTGGCCATCATGTAGCAGCCGTCGCCGACGAAGCAGATCACTTCCTTCTCGGGGGCGGCGAGCTTGATGCCCAGGGCGCCGGCGATCTCGTAGCCCATGCAGGAGTAGCCGTACTCCATGTGGTAGCCGCCCTTGGCCGACTGCCAGAGCACCTGCAGCGCGCCGGGCATGGTGCCGGCGGCGCACATGGCGATGGTGTCCGTCGTCGCCACCCGTTGCACGGCGCCGATCACCTGCGCGTCGGAGGGGAGCGCATTGGTGTCCGCAGGCGGCGCGGCGGTGGCCTCAGCCACGGCAGCGTGCCAGTCGGTGCGCGAGCTGGCGTTGGCCTTGGTATAGCGAGCATCGCCCAGGGCTGAGTCGATGCGCTCGAGCGCGAGCTTGGCGTCGCCGACGACGCCAATGGCGCCATGCTTCAGCGCGTCGTAGCCGTGGAGGTTGATGCTGACGATCCGGCGGTCAGGGTTGCGGAACAGCGACCAGCTGCCGGTGGTGAAGTCCTGGAAGCGGGTGCCGACGCCGATGACGAGGTCGGCGGCCTCGCAGAGCGCGTTCGCCGCAGGCGGAGCCGGTGACGCCGGGGGAGCCGAAGTTCAGCGGGTGCTCCCAGCCCATGCCCGCCCTTGCCGGCCTGGGTCTCGACGACGGGGATGTTGCGGCGTGCGGCGAAGTCCGCGAGCAGACTCCTCGGCGCCGGAATAGAGCACGCCGCCGCCGGCGACGATCACCGGCGTTCTTCGCCGGCGCGGATCGCCGCAACCGCTTCGGCAAGCTCGACGGATCGGGCTCGGGGCGGCGGATGCGCCAGACGTGCGGGGCGAAGAAGCTCTCGGGGTAGTCGTAGGCCTCGGCCTGCACGTCCTGGCAGAAGGCGAGGCAGACCGGGCCGCAGTCGGCCGGGTCGGTCATCATGCGCATCGCGCGGGGCAGCGCGGTCAGGATGTGCTCGGGGCGGGAGATGCGGTCGAAGTAGCGGGTCACCGGGCGGAAGCAGTCGTTGGCCGAGACGGTGCCGTCGTCGAAGTCCTCGATCTGCTGCAGGACCGGGTCCGGGCGCGCGGTTGGCGAAGACGTCGCCGCAGATGAAGAGGACCGGCAGGCGGTTGACATGGGCGAGCGCGGCGGCGGTCACCATGTTGGTCGCGCCCGGGCCGATGGAGGAGGTGACGGCCATGGCGCGCCGGCGGCGACGCTTCGTCTTGGCGTAGGCGATGGCGGCGTGCGCCATGGTCTGTTCGTTCTGGCCGCGCCAGGTCGGCAGCGCGTCGCCGATCCCGTGCAGCGCCTCGCCGATGCCGGCGACGTTGCCGTGGCCGAAGATCGCCCAGACGCCCTCGATGAAACGCTCCCCTCGTCGGTCGTCTGCACGGTCAGCCAGCGCATCATCGCCTGCGCGGCGGTCAGACGGATCGTCGCTCATGCCTTTCCCCCTTTCGTCTTTCACGCCACTACCTCCCGCGCGGTCGCCCGCGCCTTGTCCCAGATGGCGCAGAGCCGGGTGTAGCGTCGAACCATCTCGGCGTCGCCTCGGCGTCGTCCATGCCGCCAGTCATCCAGGCGCGGGCGACCTCGCCGAAGATCGTGCGGCCGACGGCGAAGCCCTTGACCAGGTCGAAGCTGGCGGCGGTCTCGAAGGATGCGGCGAGGTCGGCCTCGGGCGCGTCGAGGCCGAGGACGACGATGCCGCGGGTGTGGCGGTCGTGCTCCTCGATGGCCGCGATGGCGTTCGCTCCAGGCGGCGTCGCGAGGTCATCGGTTCGAGCTTCCACCAGTCGGGATAGACGCCGACGTCGTAGAACTGGCGGATCAGCGTCGCAGTGGTGTCGTCGTTCACCGCGCCGACCTTGGAGGGAATGATCTCGAGCAGAAACTCCAGCCGGTTGCGGCGCGCAGGCGTCGAAGAGGCGTTTCACAGTGGCCTCCTGCTGGCTCCGCATGTCCTGCGTCGTCGTCCGGGTGGCAGAAGCAGAGCACCTTGACCACGTGCTCCCGCGGCCATTCGGCTCAGGCCGCCGAAGTCGCGGCCGAGCTCGGGCTCCAGCGTCAGCGGGCGCGAGCCGGGCCATTCGCACGGGCCGGCCGATCCAGAGGCCGGTGCCGGCGGCGCGCGTGCAGCGCGTCGCGGCCGAGCCGGTTGTCGCAGAGGATGCCGTAGCCGGGGCGGCCGTCCTGCGACCTGCAGCGCCGCCTGCAGGCAGAGCTGCTTGAAGGCGCCGATCCTGGCGGGGGTGGCGCCCGGCATCTCTTCGAGCTGCATCCGGTGGTCGAAGGCGAAGACGCGCATCGCGGACCAGTCGCCGGCGTTCGAGGCGTGGCGGTTGGTCGACCAGTGGATCTGTTCGAGCGCCTCGTCGTTGCGCAGGTCGGGGCGGACGACGCCGCGGTGCGAGGAAGAAGTCGAGTTCGTCCCAGCAGGGATAGGCCGGGGTGCAGCCGTGGCGGCGAGACGGCGAAGGCGCCGCAGGCATTGGCGTACTTGAGCGCTGGTCGGCCAATCCTGCCCGTCGAGCCAGCCCTTGAGCAGGCCGGACATGAAGCCGTCGCCGGCGCCGAGCACGTTGAAGACCTCGATCGGGAAGCCGGGGCCGGTCTGGCCGTCGTCGAGGCTCGTCGGGATCGGCGCCGTCGAAGGCGGCGGCGCCCATCGGCGCCGCGCTTGCAGACGAGGGTGGCGTCGGAGACGGCGCGCACGGCGCGGAGCGCGGCGATGGTGTCGGTGGTGCCGCCGGCGATGTGGAACTCCTCCTCGGTGCCGACGATGAGGTCGAAGAGGTGCAGCGTCGATTGCAGCTTGCGCGGTGACCTCGGCGCTTTCGATGAAGCGGCTCTCGCCCTCGCCGTGGCCGGCGAGGCCCCAGAGGTTCGGGCGGTAGTCGATGTCGAGCGCCGTCCGCGCGCCGTGCTTGCGGGCAAGCTTCAGCGCCTTCAGGACGGCGGCCTCGGTGCGGGTGTTGCTGACAGATGCGTGCCGGTGGCGACGCACCGCGCGCGCCTCGGCGATGAAGCCCTCGTCGATGTCGTCCTCGGTCAGGCGCCATGTCGGCGCAGTTCTCGCGGTAGAAGATCAGCGGGAACTGCGTCGTCGTCGCGGATGCCGAGAAGGACGAGCGCGGTCAGCCGCTCGGGGTCGGTCTTGACGCCGCGGGTGTCGACGCCCTCGCGCGCAAGCTGCTCGAGGATGAAGCGGCCCATGTGCTCGTCGCCGACGCCGGTGATGACCGCCGACTTGAGCCCCAGCCGCGCCGTGCCGCAGGCGATGTTGGTCGGCGAGCCGCCGATGTACTTCTGGAACGAGCCCATGTCCTCCAGCCGCCCGCCGATCTGCGTCGCCGTAGAGGTCGACCGACGAGCGGCCGATGGTGATCACGTCCAGCGTCTTCGCCATGAGTTCGCCCTCAAACCTGCGCGGCCACGTAGGTCATGCTCGCGCGGAGCGCCGATCCGGGATCGGCAAGCTGGTGCACCTCGGGCGCGAACGGCTCGAAGCTGTAGGGGCCCTCGAAGCCTCGCGCCAGCAGGGCGCGAATCTGGGAGACGTTTCGAGCCGGTCGGCCCGGTCCACCAGTACCCGGTGCGGGTCGAGCATCTCGTCCACGGCCACGGCCGGGTCGACTACCCCGGAGATGTGGACGATGCCGGTCCGCTCGGGGAAGAGTTCGGTCTCGCCCGCGAGGTGGTGGTGGAAGGTGTCGTGCACCAGCCTGAAGACGTCCGCGCCGTCGGATTCGTCGATGGCCGCGACCGCCTGCCGCTTGGTGCGCAACGACGATTTCGGAAAGCCCAGCGGCTCTACCAGGCCGGTGAGCCCCCGCTCGCGCAGCAGGGGCGCCACGGCCCTCAGCGCCGCCACGAGGTCGGCGTGGGCGACCCGGGTGCCGTCGTTGAGCGGGCACATCACGAGCGCCTTTGCGCCGCTGGCCTTCGCATAGTCTGCGAGGGCGACCGCGCGGGAGGGCAGGTCGCCGGACCAGACGTTGAAGGGATAGAGGGCGTTGATCGAGATGATCTCCACGCCGGCCGTGGTCGCCGCAGCCTTGACCTTCTCGGGCGCGACGCTGCCAACCACGTCGGGGACGTCGTTGCGCACCTCGACTTCGGTGACGCCGAGGGTGCGCGCGAGGGCGAAGAAGTCCTCGATCGACAGTCCGGGCGCGGCGATGTGGTTCAGCGCAAAACGCATGGACCGCGCCTCAGTCGTAGAGCGCCGGACGGGCCGGCAGGGAGATGGGGACGATGGTTCCGGGCGCTTCCTGCGCGGCTACGCAGGCGTCCGACGAGATGGCGGCGACGTACCCGTCCCAGGACGTCGGCCCCGACGCGGTCCCCTTGGCGGCCGCGCCAATGAAGTCCTGGAGCTCCACGTCGTAGCTCTCGACGAAGCGGTCCTTCCAGTCGGTCAGGATCGCGTTCTGGAGCCTCGCGTCCTTGCGCATCACAATCGATGCTGGGTCGGGCAGGTAGGCGAGCCCCTCCTCGCCGACGACCTGACACTGGATGTCGTAGCCGTAGCGGCAGTTGACGAAGATCTCGACGTCGATGCGGATGCCCTTGGCGGTCTCCAGCAGGACGACCTGCGGATCCTTCAGCTTGGCGTGCGTGTGCGAACTGGCGCGGGGGAAGACCACCTGCGCCGAAACATAGTCGTCGTCGAGCAGCCAGCGGAACACGTCGATTTCGTGGATCAGCGTGTCGTGGATCGCCATCGGGGTGACATACTGGTCGGGCACCGTCGGGTTGCGATGCGCGGCATGCACCATCAGCGGTCGACCGATCTCGCTGTCGATCACCTGCTTCAGCATCCGGTAGCCGACGTCGTAGCGGCGCATGAAGCCCACTTGCACCAGCCGCTTGCCGTGGGCCGTCTCGGCGTCGACGATGCGCCTGGCACCCTCGGCGGTGGTCGCCAGCGGCTTCTCGCAGAAGCATGGCTTGCCGGCGGCGATGACGGCCAGCACGTACTGTTCGTGCGTCGCGCCCCAGGAGGTAACCAGCACCGCGTCCACTTTGTCCGATGCGACGAGGTCCTCGCCTTTGGCGAAGATCTCGGCATCGGGAGCGATGTCCGCCTTGACGGCCTTGGCACCGTCCAGGTTGACGTCGGAGAGCGCGGTGATCCTGGCCCCGGTCAGGACCTGGTTGATCCGGCGGCTGTGGTCGCGACCGATCGCGCCCGTGCCGATGACGCCAATTCGCAGGCTCATTTCGTCCTCACTTCCAGAACTTGTCGATGTAGCGCTGCATCTCGCTGCGCATGAACTTACCGGAAGCGTCGGCGCGGTCCTCCCAGGCGAAGACGCAGGCGGTCATGATCCCGTCGAACTTGATCTCGGCCAGCGTGCCGAAGAAGTCGTCCCACGGCACCTCGCCCTGGCCGATGTTCAGGTGCTGGTGCACCCGCGCCTGCGTACCCGGCGGGTTGAGGATGTAGCGCAGGCCGGACGAGGCCTTGTGGTTGAAGGTGTCGCCGACATGGACATGCGCCAGCACGTCGGCGCATTCACGCAGCATCGCCTTGGTGTCGTCGCCGAAGTAATAGGTGTGCGGCGCGCAGTAGAGGAACTTGACCCGCTTCGAGTTGACCGTGCGGATAATGTCGACCGCCGGCTGCAGCGTCTCGCACCAGTCCTCCGGGTGCGGCTCGACGTGGAGGTTGATCCCCTCCTTCTCGAAGACCGGCACCAACTCCTCCATCGAGCGCCACCAGGCGTCCTCGCAGGCTTCGATCATCGAGCCGGTGTGGCAGCAATAGCACGAGCCCTTGTCGGGATGCGGTCCGCGGCCGAATTCGGAGTTCATCGTATCGACGCCGAGCTCGACGGCGATCTCGATGGCGCGCTTCCAGTGCTTGACCGCCGCCTGCCGCTCGAGCTCGTCGTTCGAAGCCCAGCGGTACATTGGCAGCAGCGAGGCGATGCTGACGCCGTTGGACTTCAGCGACTTCCTGAACTTGCGGAGCCGGTCGGGGAAGACGCGGGGGGCCTTGAACCACTCGAGGAAATCCGCGCGCGGGCTGAGCTCGATCCACTCGTAGCCGAGCTCGGCCACCTTGCCCGGCAGCTCGTCGAGCGACAGGTGGCGGTGCATGAAGGGGTCTAGGGCGATCTTCATCCTGTTCTCCAATCTCGGTCCGCAGGCGGGACTTGCCCGCGGCGCCCTTGCGGAAGCGCGCCAGTCTCGTTGGTCTCAGCCGCCCGGGAGAGCCGGGCGGCCGGTGGTCATACCGCTTCGGCGTATTGGGCCTGGGTCTTGGCGCCGGTGATGTAGGCGACCACGTCCTGGCCGTCGGTCTCTTCCTTCTTGAGGTTGGCGCAGATCCGCCCGCGCCGCCAAACGACGATCCGGTCGCAGAGATCCATCACCTGGCGCATGTTGTGGCTGATCAGGATCAGCGGCTCCCCGGCCTCCTTCAGGGTGCGGATGATGTTCTCGACCTGCGCGGTCTCCTGCACCCCGAGCGCCGCTGTCGGCTCGTCCATGATGGTGAGCTTCGAATGGAAGGTGGCGGTGCGCGCGATCGCGACGCACTGACGCTGGCCGCCGGACATGTTCTGGATCGTGTTGCTGATGTTCGGAATCTTCACGCCGGTCTTCTTCAGCCCGGCGATCGTCGCATCGCGCATGCCCTTGTAGTCGAGGATCGAGAAAGGCCCGAGGTTGAACTTGATCTTCTCTCGGCCGAGGAAAAGGTTGTCCGGCACGTCGAGATGGTCGGCGAGCGCCAAGGTCTGGAACACCGTCTCGATGCCGGCCTCGCGCGCCGCCAGCGGCCCCTCGAAGTCGACCTCCTGGCCGTCGAACCAGACCTTGCCGGAGGTCCGCCGCTCCACCGCGGTGATCTGCCGCACGAAGGTCGATTTCCCGGCCCCGTTGTCGCCCATGATGGCGACGTGCTCGCCCTTGCGGATCTCGAAGTTGCAGTCGACGAGGGCATGGACCCCGCCGTAGTGCTTGGTCAGGCCCTCCGTCCTGAGGATGACCTCGCCGAGCCTGGTGTCCGCATGCGGGGCGTTCGCTCCCGAGATGTTGGTCTGGATGTCGCTTGCCATGATGTCCTCCTTCAGGCCCTGGCTGCAACGCGGCGCTGCCGCCACTGGTCGAGCACAACGGCGCCGACGATAATCACGCCCTTCACCATTTCCTGGTAGTAGGCGTCGAGCTTCAGGAAGGTGAAGCCGGAGATGATCACCCCGAAGATCAGCGCGCCTAGAACTGTGCCGATGATCGAGCCCCGCCCGCCGGACAGGCTGACCCCGCCGATCACGGTCATGGCGATGGCGTCGAGCTCGTACATCACCCCCATGCCCGCCTGCGCGGTCAGGTTCTTGGACGAGAGCACGATGGCGGCGATCGAGGCGAGCATGCCGGCAATCATGTAGATCATCACCTTGTGGCGGTCGACCTTGATGCCCGACATCCGCGCCGCGGCCTCGTTGGATCCGATCGCGTAGGTGTGCTTTCCGTAGACGGTGTATCTCAGGATCAGGTGGAAAAGGATCGCCAGCGTCACGAAGATGAACACCGGCATCATTCCCTTGCCGATGGCGGTGTAGGCCTCGGTGGGAAAGCTGATCGGCTCGCCCTTCGACCACCACTTGGCGGCGCCTCGGGCGGTCACCATCATGCCGAGGGTGGCGATGAACGGCGGAATCCTGGTGTAGGAAATCAGCCATCCGTTGATGAAGCCCGCAAGGGCGCCGCAGGCGAGGCCGATCAGGACAGGAATGACGACCCACAGGTCCTGCCATCCCTCCGGGAGCATCATCTTCGGGTTCGGCTGGCCGTTGACGACCGCGACTTGTGCGAAGCTCATGGCGACCATCGCCGTGACCCCGACGATCGACCCCGAGCTGAGGTCGATGCCGCCGGTGATGATTACCTGGGTCACGCCAATGGCGATGATGCCGATGATCGAAACCTGCAGGATGATGATCGAAAGCCGCGCGGTGTTGAAGATCGATGTGGCGTTCTCACGGGTGTTGAACAGGAACGAGTCGCCCATCAGTATCCAGCCGAGCGCCTCGAAGACCGACACGATCAGCACCAGCCCGAGCAGGATGTTCAGTTCGGGCGGCCGGTGCCGTCTCGATGCATCGAAGGTCAACCCGCCGACGCCATGTGTTGTCTGGGCCATTGTCGATTTCCCTTGCGATATCCTCTCGCAGACCGCGCTTGTCGCGTCGCGGGGTACGGGCCGGCGCAAGAGACGCCGGCCCAAGTGATGGTGCGAGCCTCAGTTCCTGGCGAGGAAGTCGCCGATGTTGGCGGGCGTCACGAGCTGGAACGGTATGTAGACCTTCTGGTCCACTGCCTCGCCCTTGGCCAGCATCAGCGCGGCGTCGAGCGCACCCTTGCCCTGGCCGGCCGCGTCCTGGAACACGGTCACGTCGAGATCGCCCGCCTGCATCGCCTGAAGCGCGTCCTGGGTCGCGTCGACGCCGCCGACGACGACATCGTTCATGTCGATCCCCGACGCCTTCATCGCCTGGATCGCCCCGATTGCGCTCTCGTCATTGTTGGCGATCACGCCGTCAAACTCGGCGCCCGTCGAGAGCCAGTTGGTCATCAGGTTCTGCGCCTGATCGCGTGCCCAGTTCGAAGTCTGCTTGTCGATGATGTTGAGCGTCACCTCGCACTTGCCCTGGTCGATCACGTCGTGGATGTCCTGGGTCCGCTGCTGCGCGGCCTGGTTCGACAGCTCGCCCATGATCACGTAGACGCTTGCCTCGGTCTTGCCTGCCTCCTTGAGCAGGCGGCAGACCTCGATCGTCTCAAGGGTGCCCGACTCACGCTCGTCCGAGGCTACGAAGGCCTGGTTGTCGGGAAGCGTGTCCACGTTGATCGGCTCTCGGTTGACAAAGACGAGCGGCACGCCGGCCGCTTCCGCGGCGTTAGACATCGCCTGCGTGGCGCTGGTGTCGACGGGGTTGACGATGATGGCGTCAACACCGGAGGCGACGAAGTTGTTGATCTGGTCGAGCTGCTTGGCGACGTCGTTCTGCGCGTCCTCGACCTGAATGTCGACGCCGTCCAGCGTGCCTGCATATTCGATCAGGCCGTTCCTGAGGACGGTGAGGAAGTTGTCGTCAAAGAGCGCCATGGAGACGCCGACGCTTTGCGCCGAGGCCGTCGACGCCAGAACGTAAAGGACGCTCGTGGTGATGATCGTTCGTTTCATGCACTTTTCCTCCACTTGTGATTGCCGGCGCGTCCTTGTGGCGCGCCGGGTAGTCGCGCCTGGCTATCGGAACAGTCGCTCAGGCATAGTCAATCCACACGCCGCCGAGGTCGGCGGACCTGACACAGTTCTCGACCCAGCGGACGCCTTCGACGCCCGCAGCGATGTCGGGATAGCGAACCGCACGAAGCCGCTCGGCATCGCCCATGTCGGTTGCTTCCATGGCGACCGCAAAACGACTGTAGAGATTGGCCCAAGCCTCGAACAGGCCCTCGGGATGGCCCGCGCCGATGCGGTCATCGGCGAGCGCGGGGGAATGCAGGTAACCCATGCCGCGCTCGAGGATGCGGACCGGCTGGTCCTGGACCTCGAAGCGCAGCTGGTTCGGGTGCTCGTCCCACCATTCGATCGAGGCGAGCGAGCCGACGATCCGCACCTTCTGCGAATGCATGGCGCCGGCGTTGACCGCGCTCGACCAGACGGTGCCGAAGGCGCCGCTGTCGTACTCCATCAGCGTCACGGCATTGTCCTCGAGCGGCGCCCGGCTCTTCACGAAGCTCTGCCGCGCGCACATCAGCCGCTTGATGCGCAGCTGCGGCACGATGACCTCGGAGATGTAGAGCGGATGCGTGCCGATGTCACCCAGCACATAGCTGGGCCCGGCGAAGCGCGGGTCCACGCGCCAGCGGGCCGCCGGGTTCTGCTCCTCGACCGGCGCCGAGTGGAAACCGTGCGCGAACTGGAGGTTGACGAGGCGGACCTCGCCCAGCTCTCCCGCCGCCACCATTTCGCGGGCCTGTTCGATCAGCTGGTGGCCGGCGTAACCGTATGTCACGCCCACGACCTTGCCCCTGGTCTTGGCCAGCGCCGCCAATTCCTCCGCCTCGGCCGTGGTAAAACAGAGCGGCTTTTCGCAAACGACGTGCAGCCCGTACTCCAGCGCCGACTTGGTGATCTCGTAGTGGGTGTTGTTCGGAGTTGCCACCGATACCGCCCGGATGCCGTCGGGTCGGGCCGCCTCGCCGGCGAAGAGCGCACGGTAGTCAGGATAACACCGGGTCGGGTCCAGCCCGAGCTCTGCGCCGAAGGCGCGGCCGCGCTCGGGATCGAGATCGAAGGCGCCCGCGACCAGGTCGAAGGAACGGTCGCGAAGCGCCGCGGAGCGGTGGACGTAGCCGATCTGGCTGCCGCGTCCGCCGCCCACCATCGCCCAGCGGATCGGTGCCTCGGTCTGCCGTGCGCCGGTGATCATGCTCGTTTCCCTCAGAACCCGACACTCGTGAGATAGTCGCGGCTCGCCATTGCGTCGGCGAGGCTGCCGCCGGCGTTGCGCGGATCGCGCTCCTGCTCGACGGTGATGAAGCCGGCGTAGCCGATGCGATCGAGCAGCTGCCGGATCGCCGGATAGTCGATGACGCCGCGGCCGATCGGACACATCACGCCTTGCGCGCAGGCTTCGAAGAAACGGATGCGCTCGCCCATCACCCGATCGAAGACCGGACGGTCTATGTCCTTGAAGTGGATGTAGTCGAGGCGGTCGGCGTACTGTTCAAGCACGGCCACCGGATCCATGCCGGCATAGTAGCAGTGGCCGGTGTCGAGGCAGAGGCCCGCCTCCTCGGCGGGGATGTCGCGCGCGATGCGCTCAATCTCGTCGGCGAACTCGATGCAGCCGCCGGCGTGCGGGTGGATGACGGCGCGGACGCCGTACCGTTTCGCCCGCGCCGCGACGGCACGAACGTTGGCGACCATGCCGTCCCAGGCCGCCTCGGAGAGGCGCTCGGCCCGGTCCGAGTGGCCGGCGGCGTAGTCGCGATCCTCGTGGCCCCAGTCCATGACCGTGAGGTAGGGGGTGGGGAAGCGCTGCGCCGGCCCCTTCTCCGGCTGCGGGAGCCTGGCGACGAGTTCACAGATCTCGTCAGTCTGCCGCAACAGGTTCTCCCGGTTCGCCGGCGAGACCAGATCGTCGAAGATCGTGCCCGCCACGATGAAGAGACCGCGCTTCTTCAGGGTGCCCGAGACGAGCGGCAGGTCCAGCGGCACGTAGCCGTAGGGCCCGAGCTCGAGCCCCCCGTAGCCCGCCGCGGCAACCTCGTCGAACACGCGCTCCCAGGACGGGAGGTCCGGATTGGTGACGTCGTCGACGCCCCAGCAACAGGGCGCCGTCGTGATGGTGATGGTCACTTTGTCCTCCCCGGTCGCATCCCTGGCTTGCCAGGCGTCATCTTCTGCAGCGGGTGATAGCCCAATGTTCTCCCTTGCGGCAGAGCGGTTTTGAAGGGATCCCTTCAAGAGAAACGGAAAGGGGAGGTGGCTGTGGGAGAAGCCCGCAAGCCAAGCATGACCGATGTGGCGCGCGAGGCGGGTGTGTCGCTATCGACCGTGGACCGGGCGCTGAATGGCCGCGGCGGAGTGGCGCCGGACAAGGCGGCGCGCATCTTCGCCGCCGCCCGGCGGCTGAAGCTCGACCGCTCGCTGGCGCAGCGTCCGAGCCGGGTGTTGCGCGTGGCCGTGCTCCTTCAACCGCCAACGAACCCGTTCCATGCGGCCTTGCGGCAGGGCATCGATGTGGCCTCGCGGCTCTATGCTGACCTGAGCCTGCAGTTCCTGGTGCATCACGTCGATCCCAACAACCCGGCCAGGATCGCCGCGCAGATCCGGGCGCAGCTGGCAAGCTGCGACGCCCTCATCGTGACCAGCCCAGACCACCCGCTGATCACCGCGGCGCTGCGCGACGCATCCGCGCGCATCCCGGTGGTGACGCTCGCCGACGACGTCGCCGACAGCGGCCGGGCCGCGCATGTCGGGCCGGACGACGTCCGCGCCGGGCGGATTGCTGGCGACCTGATGGGCCGGCTGCTGCGCCCTCGGGGCGGGCACGTGGTGATGATCATCGGCCTTTCCGGGTTGCGCGGGCACCGCGAACGAGAGGCAGGGTTTCGTGGCGTACTGGCGGAGTTCTACCCCGAGACGACCATCAGCGCGGTGATCGAAAGCCGGGAGGTGCAGGAGCGCGCGGGCCTGATCGCCGAACGGGCGCTGGTGACCGATCCTGAGGTGCGCGGCATGTACTTGTGCACGACCGGCGCGCAAGAGCTGGTGCGGTCGCTGCAGCGACTGGGCAAGCACGGGAAGATCGCCCTGATCGTGCACGAGCTGACCGAAAGCCGCCGAGCGCTGCTGCGGCAGCGGGCGATCGATGCGGTGATCGATCAGAACCCGGCGCTGGAAGCGCAAGTGGCGGTAGAGACGATCGCGCGGCTGTTCGGGCGCATGGAGGGCGATCCGGGCAGCACGGTCACCGACATCCGCATCTACATGCCGGAGAACGCCTAGCGCGGCTTGGGCTAAAGCTGGCGCAATTCTTCTCGCCGATTGTGCGGGCTCAAACCAGTGTTCATGGAAAATTATTGAAGATTAATCCCTTTGAAATCAGAATATTACTGGGAATTGCGCGTGCGCAACGCCGCGGTTGCGCACCCCACGGGAGTACCTCGGTGACCCTGCCCGCCCCGTCCCGCTCTATAAGGGCTTCTAGCCCGGCGCGAGCCGCACCGGCTGGCCGGTGCTGATCGAAACGACCGCCGCCTCGGCGAGACGCTGGGCCTCGTAGCCGTCGCGGATGCCGGCGAGGGGCGGGGGTGCCGTCGCGCAGGAGCTCGACGAAGGCAGCCATCTCGGCGCGGTAGGCACTCGAACCGGGCTATGAAGTAATCCACCGGTGGGGCCGATGCGCGCCCGATGCGCTGGCAATGCGGATGTCGGTCTGCGGCCGGTGTCGAAGAAGAGAACCTCGCCGGCGCAGTGGGCTTCGAGGCGCTGGTCGTAGCCGAGCGGCCCGCGGCGGCTGTTCGACAGCTGCACCATACGCCCGGAGCCGGTGAGCATGGTCACCATCAGAGTGTCGATGTCGCCCGCCGCGCCGATGTCCGGGGTCGATCTGGCAGTTGCCCACTGCGTAGACCGAGACGATCTCCTCGCCGGTCATGTAGCGCGCCTGGTTCGAAGTCGTGGATCGCCTTGTCGCGCAGCATGCCGCCCGAGCGCTGGACATACGAGACCGGCGGCGGCGCGGGGTCGCGGGTATGCATGACGAGCTGTTCAAGGCGGCCCGATGCGGCGGAGGCGATGCGCTCGCGCACGACGCGGAAATTTGGGGCGTACCGGCGCTGGAAGCCGAGCATGCAAGGAATGCCCGAGGCTTCCACTGCAGAGCTGACGCTCTCGACAGTGGGGAAGTCGAGGCTGATCGGCTTCTCGCAGAAGACGGCGAGGCGGCGCTCGGCGGCCACTAGGAGAAGCTCGGCATGGGTGTCGGTCGAGGAGGTGATGACGATGCCGTTGAGGTTGGCTTCGGAAAGCGCCTCGGCGGCGGTCCAGCGGCGGGCGCCCAGCCCAGCAGCCAGCGCGTCGCAGTCGGCGAGAGGGTCGACGAGGTGGGCGCTCTCGACGCCGTCGATGGCAGCGGCGTTGCGCGCGTGGACGCCGTCGATGCGGCCCGCGCCGAAGACGGCCAGAGGCGTCACGACCAGGCTTCGTTCTCGGCTTCGGCGACAGAGGCCCAAGCGTGCTGGTCGCGGGGGGCGACAACCGCGTCGACGACCGCGGCGGTATGCACGGCAGCGCCGAAGTCGGGTCAGCAGGACACGCCTTCATCCGCCGCGCGCAGGAGTTCGGCGAACTCGACGACGATCATGTCGTTGTAGCCGAAGCCACGGCCCGCGCCCACGCGGCGACGTGAAGACCATCACTCGGACCAGTTCACCGTGATCCAGCCGGTGACAGCCGCGTCATCCCGCTTAATAGACACACCCGGACCAGCGCCGTGCGACCCAACTGGCCAATGCCGTAGACAACGATCTGCCGGTGGCCACCCCCCAGCACGTGCGGGCGTACGCGATTTCATCCTCTGCATCAGGTAACCCAAGCCCACGGTGCACGATCGAGAGGAACTGAATTGACCACTACGGGTCCTTCGGGGGCACATCCCTCATGTGGGCCAAAAGATACGAATGGCAGGCGGGATTGCCGACGATCAGCGTTCCAGTCTTCACGTAGATCTCGGGCCCCCGCCCCCACCAATCGGTCACGATCCCGCCTGAACTCCTCCACCATGAGGATGCCTGCGGCGGTGTCGACGAAGCCGGTCTCCTCGAAATAGCCTGTCAGCCGCCCGCAGGCGACCCAGGCGCAGTTGAGCGCAGCACTGCCTTGCACCCGGACCGCGCCGATGGGCGCGCGGATGGCGTCGAGCCGGGCATAGGCCCCGGGGTGGAGCGACAGGTTCGGCGTCGGCAACCCGGTGCCGATGCACATGAGCGCGACGTCTCGGCTCCGGCTCACCTGCATGGGCGCCCCATTCAGGAAGGCTCCGCCGCCCCTGAGCGCGGTGAACATCTCGTCCGCCACTGGATCGTAGATCACGCCGCAGACCGTCTCGGCACCGCGGCGGAGCGCGATGGTGATAGTGTAGTGCTGGCCGTTGAGGAAGTTGGTCGTCCCGTCGATGGGATCGACGAGCCAGCGATACTCGCGGTCGCGTCCCTCCACGGGGTGGAACTCCTCGCCCGTCAGGCTCCAGTCGGGGGCAAGCGCGAACAGCCGCGCGCGGATCAGCGTCTCGGAGGCGCGATCGGCCTCGGAGACGAAGTCGCCGGGTCCCTTTATCCCGATCTCGAGGTCGCGGAACCGGTGGAAATGCGATTGAGTCACGTCGGCCGCGGCGCGGGCGATGGCGTCGAGCTCGCGCAGGATCGCGCCGTAGTGCTCGGTCATGGGGTCATCTCGGCGTACAGTCTCTCTGCATCGTCTGTCGTGATCTGGTCGGCCCTGAGCGCGACGAGCCGCCGGACAAGGGCGAGGCTCGCGGGCGTCACCTGCTGGATGGTGTAGGCGTCCACGCGGCGCCCCGCGGTGTGGACGAGGTCGATCAGGTCGACGCCCGCCTTGTCGGCAGCCGTGACGATCTTGTGCTCGAGGTAGATCAGCTCCGCCCCCGGTGCGGCCGCGAGCGCGGCCTCGATCCAGCCGGCGAAGTCGCCCGACGCCACCAGCGCTTCGAGCGAGCCGCCGTGGCAGGGGTCGTAGCCCATTCGTAGCACCGGCGCGGCGCCGACGAGGGCCGTCACGGCGTCCAGATCGCCTCCCGACAGGATCATGTGCGGTCCGAGCGCGCCGATCGCCGCACCGAACGCCGCGACGACGCCCGCGTCGAGCGCGGCCATGTCCTCCTTGAAGTCGAGCTGGAGAAGCGCGTCCGGGTGCGGCGGGTCGCGGCCGAGCGTTGCGCACAGGTCCTCGAGCAGCATTACCCGGTCAGGCAGGACGCGACCGTCGTTGGCGCGGCGATGGAGCGCGCGGAGCGTCGCGGCGCCGGTCGCACGCACGGCGCCCGTCCCGGTCGTCTCGTCGTCGAGGGTAAGGTTGTGCAGGACCGCCATGCCGCCGTCGCCATGCGCCACGAGGTCGACCTCGAGGCTCGCGCCGAGGCGCATCCCTTCGAGGATGCGCGCGCCCGAGAATACCGCGTCCGTCACGCGCCGCCGCGCCCGGTGCCACTTGAGCCAGGTGCGGTGACCGTCACGTTCGATGAACAGGGGTGCGGACACGTTCAGGACCGCCAGGCGCGGCGGTCGTCGCGATAGACCGTCACCCGCTCGGGCGCGAGGTCCACGCCCTGCCCCGGCCGGAAGTGGTCCGGGTCCGGCACCATCGCCTTGAGCCGGAAGCCATCCGCGAGGTCCACGTTCACCATCCCGTGCGAGCCGTAGTCGGTCACGCGGTGCACGCGGGCATGGCCGGGGTCTGCCGCGCGAAGCTTGAGCGCCTCGGGCCGAATGGCGAGCGTCGCAGGACCGTCTGGGACCGGCGCCTCCACGGCAAGGCCGGCCCGAACGAAGCGGTCGCCCGCGACCGTGCCTTCGATCAGGTTCATCGTGCCGATGAAGCCGGCCACGAAAGGGGTGGCCGGGTCGCGGTAGATCACGTCCGGCGCACCTACCTGTTCGGTCCGACCGTCCCGCATTACCACGATCCGGTCGGCCATCGACAGCGCCTCGTCCTGCCCGTGCGTGACGAAGAGCGTCGTGATGCCAAGCCGCTGTTGGATGTCGCGCACCTCTTCCCGAAGTCGCTCGCGCAGGTGCTGGTCGAGGCTCGCGAAGGGCTCGTCGAGCAGCAGGATCTTGGGTTCGAGAACAAGGCTCCGGGCCAGAGCCACGCGCTGCTGCTGTCCACCCGACAATTGCGTGACATGGCGGTCGCCGTAGCCCGACAGCCCCACGAGGTCGAGCACGGCCTCGACCCTCTCGCGGATTGCGGCCGCGGGAAGGCGGCGGAGCTTCAGACCGAAGGCGAGGTTGCGCGACACGTTCATGTGGGTCCAGAGCGCGTGGCTCTGGAACACCATTCCCGTGGGCCGTCGTTCGGGCGGCAGGCGCGTCACGTCCTCTCCATCGATGGAGATCGTGCCGGCGGTCGGCGTCTCGAACCCGCCCGCCATGCGCAGGAGCGTGGACTTCCCCGACCCAGACGGGCCAAGGAGACAGACGAGTTCTCCGTTCCCCACCTCGAGCGAGACGTCGCTGACCGCGGCGGTCGTTCCGCCCGGAAAGACCTTGGTGATGCCTGCAATCGACAGGACTGCCATTCGTGTGCCCTAGCCCCCGAAGCCGCGCGCGAAGCTGCCGCCGTTGATCACGCGGCGCGCGAAGATCAGCGCGACAAAGGACGGCACCCACAAGAGCACCGACAGCACCGCGCCGTACTGCACCACGATCTGGTTGTTGATGAAAGAGATCATCAGGACCGGCATCGTCCGGATCCCCGGCGCGCCGATGAGCCAGGCCCCCTCGACTTCGTAGAATGTGCCCACGAACGTCAGGAGGACCGCCGCCGCGATGGTCGGCCCCGCCTGCGGCAGGGTGATCGACCAGAAGACGCGGAGCGGCCCCGCTCCCACGTCGCGCGCCGCTTCCTCCATCCGGCGGTCCACGGCGCTGAAGGCCGCGACCGGGATCCAGATCATGAACATGAGCGTGCCAACGAGCTGGATGATGACGACGCCCAAGAACGTGCCGATCAGATCTAGCTGCAGGAAGATCGCGGCAATCGCGATGAGAAGGCCGAACTTCGGGAAGGCGTGCCCCGCGAGGAACGAGAAGAACAGGATGTTGCGTCCGGGGAAATCCATGCGGGCGAAGGCATAGGCCGCCGGCAGGCAGATGATTGCCGAGACGAGCGTCACCACGAAGGACAGCCGCAGGCTGAGCGTGAGGGCCGCCCACACGTCGGCCCGTGCGAGCGTCTGGTTCCAGAACCGCAGGCCAAACTGCTGGGGCACCACGGCCGGGTAGCGCCAGACCTCGGTGAAGGCCCATGTCGCGACGACGACGAGCGGGAAGACGATGGCGATCGTCAGGACCACCGCGAAGAAGATGCCCGGCACGTCGATACGGCGCCGCGCAGCCGGAAGGCGCGGCGGGGCGGAGCCGAGGGTCGAGAGGTCGCTCGCCGTCACTTGCCCTGGTTCCTTGCCACCGCGCGTACGTAGAACAGCCCGAAGAAGATGCAGAAGCCGAAGGTGATGACCGCCTGCGTCAGCGCGCTCAGGGGATCGTAGAGATCGCGGAAGGTGCGCTGCATGAACGGCCCCATCATCTCGGGAGAGGCCGGGCCCAGGACGTAGGGCAGCGTGAAGGCCGAGAAGATGCCGAGGACGGCGAAGCTCAGCGCGACGAGGATGGAATTCCCGATGCGCGGCAGGATGATGTACCAGAAGACCTGCCACTTTCGCGCGCCCACGTCCCGCGCGGCCTCGACCGCGGCGTTGGGCACCGCGCCCAGCCCGGCGAGGAGGATCAGCACCGTCAGCGGGATATTGTCCCAGACGAGACCTATGACAGGCCCCCAGGGCGTCAGGTACGGTGTGTCGATCTTCGGCAGCCCGACCGAATTGAGCAGGATATCGACCATCCCGTTCGGCCCCAGAACGCGGATGAAGGCGAAGGCGAGGATGATGGAAGGGACGAAGAGCGGGAAGATCGCCAGCGCCTGCACGTAGCCCGCGAGCCGTCCGGTGGTGAAGCGCAGGTAGATCGCGATGGGAAGGCAGATCGCGAGGAGCAGCGCCGCGCAGGTAAGCGTCGTCCAGAGCGTGATGCCGAGGTTGGCCCGGCTGTAGCCATCAGAGAAGAAGAAGACGTAGGTGGAGACGTCGACGCCGAAGGCCCCGCTCTCGTTGGGGCGCCAGACGGTGCGGATGACCCCGCTGATGATCGGCCAGATCACCAGCCAGGCCATCAGCCCCACGGGAAGCGCGACGAGCAGGAGGCCCTCGGGCCTCCTGCGCTGGCTTGGACCGGACGGCGGAAGCGGACCCGCCGCTGGCCCGGCGGCGTCCGTCACTGCGAGCGGTCCACGTTCGGCGCGACGTTGCGGTACCAGCCGTCGTTGATTGCCGCTTCCCACGGCCCGCCAGGGAACACCGGTATCGTCTTCGGCACGATGGCCGCGAAGCGCTCCTGCAGCTCAGGGCTCACGTAGTCCCAGCTCACGCCAGGGAAGCCGCCGAGCTCGGTCAGGACCGCGCTCTGGATCTCTTCGGTCAGGATGAAGTCGGCAAGCTTCAGCGCCGCGTCGCGGTTGACCCCGTTGGCCAGCACGACCGACCGGCTGAACCCGCCGGCGAGCGCAAGATCGGTCAGCTGGACTAGGCCCGTCTCGGGCGGAAGGACGCCCTGGTCAACGGCCTGCAGCACCTGGTCGGACCAGACCGGGACCATCGTCACGACGCCCTGCGCCAGAAGCTGGATCGACTGGGTGTTGCCCGAGGTGTAGGCCCCTCCGTCGTAGAGCGCGGGCGCGATGTCCGACAGGATCGCCCAGGCCTTGCCGAGCGCCTCCTCGGCGAAGGCGTCGGTGTAGTTGTCGACCGTGAAGGCGGCGGGGTCGAGCCCGTTGGCCTGGTGGATCGTCCGGCGCACGAAGTTGCCGCCCGAGCCGCCCTTGTCGGGGCGGTTGTAGATGAACTGGCCGGGGTTCGCCTTGATCCACGCGACAAGCTCGTCGTAGGTCGTGGGCGCGTCCGCCTGGGCGAGCTTCGAGGAGTCGAAGGCCAGAAGTACCTGGCTGCCGCGGTAGGGCAGGCTGTAGTTGCCGTCGAAGGCAAGCGGGTTGACCCTGGAGTAGTTCGACAGGCCAGCCTCAGCCATGTTGACGTAGATGCCGGCCTCGATTGCGCCCACCGGCAGGCGGGGATCGAAGGTCTCGAAATAGTCCGCCTGCGGATCGGTACTGGTCTGCATGGCGGCCATCGCGCGTTCGCCAATGGCCTGAAGGCCCGCGTTGTCGCCCGCATCGACGAGGTTGATGGTGATCCCGGGGTTGGCCGCCTCGAAGGCCGGCTTCACGGTGTTGGCCCAGAAGTCGAGCACGTTGCTGTCCGACCCCGTGTACCAGTCGATCACGCCCTCGGCGGCAGTGGCCATGCGCGGCACGATCAACATGCCGGCGGCGAAGCCGGCCGCGGTCCCCATGAAGCGTCGACGATCCATGTTCAGTCCCTCCACTTGCGACCCCTCCGGGTCATGACGAAATAGTCAGTCGCGTCCGCGGACACGTCCACGGACTTCTGTGCGCGAATCCGTCGCGCCGTCTCCCGGTTTTCGTTGTAGTCCTCCAATTCGCCCGCCCTTCTTGTCGTCCGGGCCGGTTTCAAGGCATGGAAACACCGAACCTCCGTTCGCACAAGGCTATTTCACGGACCGCGAGCGTTCGTCCTGGGCGATCAATGTAACGGAAGTACGCCTGTCTCCGCGGAGTCTCGGACGAAGGCGCGGCGCTTACGCGAAATGCCGCGCGACATCGGCAAACAGCTTCAGGTCTTCCGCGGCATCTTCGATGGAGGTCTTGACGGGAGCGCCGTGGACGATGCTGTCGTGAAGCGCGTCCAACTGGACGCGGAAGGGATCCTCGTAGACTGGCCCGAAGACCTCGGTCCCCGTGTCGGTCTCGGTCGAGGTCGTGATCTCGAGCCGGGTGGGCAGGTTGCGGACGTAGGGCGTGTCGTAGCCGAGCCGGAAGTGCTGCGTCTGTGTGGTGATCTCGATCCCCGCCTCGAAACGCGACACGTCGTCGATCACCGCCTCGTAGAGCGCAGTGAAGTGTCCGTAGTCGAAGGCGGCCAGGACCGTTTCGCCCCCGTGCTGGACGGCCCAGGGACAGCCGCGCGGCGGCCCCAGCAGCTCTCGCATGGCCGAGAAGCTGTGCGAGGACAGGCCCGTCAGCACGGCGTGCGCCCGGAGCGCGTCGGCGCTGCAGTCGCCCATGACGCTCCGCCGCGCGGTCTCTGTCAACGCCCGGCCCTCGGCGACGAGGGCAGCGGGGATATCGTCGGGGCGGAGGATGTGGCGCGTCTGGGCCACGAAGAAGGGCGCCTCGCGGATCACGTCTCGAACGCGGACGTGGCGAATCGCGGACAACTCCGGCCGGCGGCGCTTGAGTTCCAGGTAGGGCCGCGAATAGCGGCGCATGTAGCCCACGAATACCACCTGTCGGGGCGCGCGGGGCAGCGCCCGAATGGGGGCAAGCTCCGCCTTGGTCAGGGTCACGGGTTTCTCGACGAAGACGTGCCGCCCGCTCCGGATCGCGGCGGCGAGGAGCGGCGCGTGGAGATGGTCGGGCGTGAGGATGAAGATCAGGTCCAGCCCCTCGTCCGCGATCAGCGCCTCGGCGCTGCCGTGGATGCGGGGCACGCCGTAGCGTCTTGCAATCGCAGCGGAAAGCGATGGCGCAGCGTCGGTCACCGCCGCAATGATGAACCGCGCGTCGTCGGCGAGCAGCGGGAGGTGCATCAGCTGCGCCACCTCCCCTAGCCCAATGAGACCGACCCGAATGGCGGCCATCACGCGATCACCCTGAGATACTCGAGATTGCGCCGGGCAAGCTCGAGCGGGGTCTCCGTCGCGTGCGCGGCGACGTCCTGTTCCACCACCACAGGCCCGTCGAACCCGCGCGCCAAGAGCAGCCGCATCACCGCGCGGATGTCCACCACACCGTCCGGCAGCGGGCACATGATCCCGGCGTCATAGGCCTCCGCCGGCGCGAGAGAGCCGTCGCGCACGCGCGCGCGCACGGCCCCGCTCACGTTCTTGAGGTGCACGTAGGCGATCCGGTCGAAGACCCGCTCCATGTAGGCCAGCGCATCCTGATCGCGGAAGGCATGGTGCCCGGTGTCGAAGCACAGGTCGACCTCCGTCTCCGCCAGCATCCGGTCGATCTGGTGCTCGTATTCCACCGCCGTCAGCACATGGGGATGGAAGCTAAGCCTGAGCCCGTGCTCCCTCTCCACCAGCGCCTGCGCATCGCGGATCATTGCCATCATGGCTGCCCAGCCGCCCGTGTCCAGCACGCCCTCTCGGCCCGGAGGGTAGTCGTTGCTCTCGTCCATGATGACGAGATGCCGGGCGCCGAGATCGGAGAGGAGCCGCGCGAGGTCGACCAGGGTCGCCAGGAGCTGCGGCCCGCTTCCGGGGTCGGAGAAGCTGTGGACATGGGTGATGCCGATCAGCGTGAGGTCGCGCCGCGCGAGCTCCTCCCGCAGGAGGCCCGCGTCCTTCGGCAGGTAGCCGAACGGCCCGAGCTCGGTCCCGCGGTAGCCCGCGTCCGCGACCTCGTCGAGGTACTGCCGCCATGACGTCGCGTTGCCGTCCGGGTAGGTGATGCCCCAGGAACAGGGCGCATTTCCGATGAGCATGGGCCTCCGCCGTCGTGTGAGCCGGACGCGAGGCAGACACTGGTCCGTCGGACCGGTTTCGGCAAGTCCCGATCGGCGGGGCATTGGACAGCGGCGTCCCAGTTCCCCTATGGTCGGGCGCCCGACATCCGGACCTCCGCCATGCCCGCGCCCCGCGTCCACCTGATCTTCAAGACCCACCTCGACATCGGCTTCACCGACCTCGCCGCGCGGGTGCGCGCCCAGTACCACGCGCAGTTCATCCCGCAGGCCATCGCCACGGGCGAGCACTTCCACGCCGAGAACCCGGACGCGCCCGCCTTCGTATGGACCACGGGCGCCTGGCTGATCTGGGACCACCTCCAGTGCGGCACGCCCGACCAGGTCCGCGCGCTCGAACGCGCCATCGGGCGCGGGCTCATCGCCTGGCACGCCCTGCCCTTCACCACCCACACCGAACTCATGTCGCCCGCCCTTTTCCGCGCGGGCATGTCCTTATCGCAAGAGCTCGATGCCCGCTTTGGCCGCCGCACGACCGCCGCCAAGATGACGGACGTCCCGGGGCATACGCTCGGGATGGTGCCGCTCCTCGCCGCCGCGGGCGTCCGGTTCCTGCACCTTGGCGTGAACACGGCGAGCCCGGTGCCCGACGTGCCCCCGGTCTTCCGCTGGCGCGCGCCCGATGGGTCGGAGGTGGTGGTGATGTACCAGGCCTCCTACGGCTCCACGGACTTCCCCGCGGGCGCGGGCGTCGGCCTCACCTTCGCCCACACCAACGACAACATGGGTCCCCAGACCGTTCCGCGGGTGGCCGAAGTCTGGCGCGACCTCCGCCGCGAGTTGCCGGGCGCCGACATCCGCGCCTCGACGCTCGACGCCTTTGGCGACGTGCTGTGGGAGAGGCGGGAGGCGTTTCCCGTGGTCACAGACGAGATCGGCGACAGCTGGATCCACGGCGCCGCGAGCGACCCCGTCAAGCTCGCCCGATTCCGCGCACTGCAACGGCTCTACGACCGCTTCGCCGCGGAGCTGACGCCGGAAAGACTGGCCTTCGGGCGGGACCTAACGCTCGTCGCCGAACACACCTGGGGCGTCGACATCAAGAGCTACCTGCGCGATACCACCGCCTGGGACCGCCCCGACTTTGAGGCGCTGCGCCGAAGCGACTTCCGCGTCCACTTCGTGGAGCGGTCATGGGAGGAACAGCGCGCCTACCTCGACAGCGCGGTCGGTCGTCTTGCGCCCGCCGACCGGGCTCTTGCCGACGCCGCGCTGGCCGAGACCGACCCTCCCGCCGCCGGGGACGGCACCCTCGGCGATGGCGGCTGGACGGCGACGCTTGATCCCGCGACGGGCGACATCGCCGCCGTCTCCACTCCCTCGGGGGTGTATCTGGCGGGAGAGCACGGGTCGCTCTTCGGCTTCCGGCACGAGAGCTATGACGCCGGCGACGTCCAGCGCCACATGGACAGCTATCTGATGCATCGCGAGGACTGGGCAATCCTCGACCACTCCAAGCCTGGGCTGACGCACGCGCGGACGGCCATCAGCGCCGTCTGGGCGCCCGAGCCGGGCGAAGGCGGCTTCACCCTGCCTGCCCGCGCGCGCCGCGACCTCGGGGCGCCCGCCACGGTCGCCTGGCACCTACGTGCCGACGGGCCTGATGCCGCGATCCTGACGCTGATCCTGCGCGGCAAGCCCGCCAATCGGATGCCCGAGGCGGGGTTCCTGCACGTCAACCCCGCTGCGGCGCAGGGCTGGCAGTTGCGCAAGATGGGTCTCTGGCACCACAGCTACGTCCGGCACGGCGGCGCGCGGCTTCAGGCGGCGGAGGCCGTGCGGTCGGCGGGTGACGGCGTGACCATCAAGCTCGACCTGATCGACGCCGCGCTCGTCGCGCCGATCGCCGGCGGCTTCATGCCCTACGTCCCAGACGCGCCCGATTGGGCGCATGGGCTGCGCATCAATCTCTACAACAACAAGTGGGGAACCAACTTCCCGATGTGGTGGCACGGAGGGGCCCAGTTCCGCTTTGGCTTCGCAGTGGAATCGGCCTCATATGCTCGGGAGGCACTGTCAGAGCAAACTCCTTGAAGTGCGCCACCGGCTATGTCCGGGGCCGCCATGGGATAGAGATACAGCCACCTCAGCCTTGAGGAGAGATGCCGCCTGCGCGGCCTGATGGAGATGGGCGTGAGCTTCAGCGAGATCGCCAGTCGGCTCGGCCGCCACCGGAGCACGATCCAACGCGAGCTCGAGCGCAACCGGTGCGCCGACGGCTACCGGCCGGACAGCGCCGCGCGCCGTGCCTGGGCGCGCAAGCTGCGGGGATCAAAGATCGCGCGCTCCACCCGCCTGCGGGCCCACGTCGAGGACCGCCTTGCCATGGGATGGTCCCCCGAGCAGATCGCGGGGCGGATGGAGCTCGACGGATCGGAGCACAGGGTCAGCGCGGAGTCCATCTACCGCCACGCCTACAGCCCGGCCGGCCGACAGGCGGGCCTGCCCCGGCTCTGGCGCAGCGCAAGCCGAAGCGCGGCCGGCGGCGGCGCAACGGCCGGCGCGAGCCCGCCATCCCCAACCGCACGCCGATCCAGCAACGCCCGACAAAAGCCCATCTGCGCAGCCAGTTCGGCCACTGGGAGGGCGACCTGATGCACTTCCGCCGCCAGCGCGACATCCTCCTGACGCTGCAAGAGAGGCGCAGTCGGCTGACGCTCGCCCGGCGCCTTCATAGCAAAGATGCCGAGGTGGCCGCCGAAGCCATCGCCGGGGAGTTGGGCGGGCTGCCGGCCAGGGCCCGCCGCACGATCACCCATGACAACGGCGGCGAGTTCGCCCGGCACGAGGCGGTCACCGACGCCATCGGCCTCGCTGCCTACTTCTGCGACCCGCACAGCCCGTGGCAGCGCGGGCTCGATCGAGAACGCCAACGGCCGGCTTCGCCGCGACCTTCCCCGCAAGACCACCCTCGCAGACTACACCGATGCCGACATCGACGACGTGATCTGGAACCTCAACGCCACGCCTCGGAAGTGCCTCGGCTACCGCACACCCATCGAGGCATTCGCCGCCAACCTCGGCTGTCGCACTTGAAATGTGATGGAGTGGATGCCCCCACCCCGACGGCATCGCAATGTGCCACAGTTGGTGACGTTCAGATCACCCAGGAAGGAGAGGGCATCCATGAAGGAAGTTATCATCATCGGCGTCGACCTGGCAAAGCGGGTCTTCCAGGTGCACGGCGCTGCGGCCGACGGTTCGGTCGTGTTCCGCAGGAAGCTGTCGCGCGCCCGGCTTCTGCCATTTCTGGAGCGACAGCCGGCCTGCACGGTTGCCATGGAAGCCTGTGCGACGTCGCACCACTGGGGCCGGGAGATCGCGAAGCTGGGCCACGTCGTCAAGGCGATCCCGCCGATCTACGTGAAGCCGTTCGTGAAGCGGCAGAAGAACGACGCGGCCGACGCCGAGGCGATCGCCGAAGCGGCCGCGCGGCCGACCATGCGCTTCGTGGCGCTGAAGACCGAGGACCAGCAGGCCCGGGGGATGATCTTCCGTACGCGCGACCTGCTGGTGCGCCAGCGCACGCAGCTGATCAACGCCCTGCGAGGCCATCTGGCGGAGTACGGGGTCGTGGCGGCCCAGGGCATTGTTCATGTCGGGCGCCTGCGGGAGGCGATCGAAGACCCGCAGACAAGACTGCCTGCGGTGGTGCGCGACATCGGGCGGACCTGCCTCGACCAGATCGCAGCCTGCTCGGAGAAGATCGCGGAGATGGAGAGGACGCTCCGCGCCGAGGCGGCTGAAGCCGCGACGGCGGTGCGGCTGCAGACCATGCCGGGGATCGGGCCGATCGGGGCCATGGCGATCGAAGCCTTCGCACCGCCGATGGCGAGCTTCCGCCGCGGACGCGACTTCGCCGCCTGGCTCGGCCTCGTTCCGCGGCAGAAGTCGACGGGAGGCAAGCAGATCCTCGGCAAGACATCGAAGATGGGCCAGCGCGACATCCGCCGGCTGCTCATCATCGGCGCCATGTCCGTGGTCCGCTGGGCGGTCCGCAACGGCGCCCCCGAGGGATCGTGGCTGGCCCGCATGCTGGCGCGCAAGCCGCGCATGCTGGTGGCCATCGCCCTCGCGAACAAGATGGCGCGGTCCGTCTGGGCCATGCTGGTGAAACAGGAGGACTACCGGGATCCGATGGCGGCAGCGGCCTGATCGGCCAGCCGCCATCGGTGCGTCGGGGATGTGAGGAGGTCAGCGAACAGTAAGGGCAAACGATCGGACAGATCGGGATCGGGAAAACCACTTGAGACTCAGAGAGCCGCGAGCTCGCAAATGTGATTTGGACCTGATCCGCGCATCTCCATACCGGCCCGCGGCATGTCGACGCGCCGCACTTCAGAGGCCTGACACATGACCGCACCCGATCACCAGGCTCAGAGCTGTTCAAAACCGTCTTGCATCACCGGGGGCATCGAGGGCACAGGAATTCACCATCTCCGACTGCGCACGAGGGCCGCCATCCGAAGGTCCTCAGCGCCACCTGGCAGCGCTGCCGCGTCCACTTCATGCGCAACGCGCTCGCCCATGCCGGAAAGAGCGGCCGCCGCGTCGTCTCCGCCTTCGTCGCCACCGCCTTCGCCCAGGACGACGCCGGGGCGGCCAAGGCAGCAATGGCGCCGCGTCGCCGACCAGCTCCGCCCCAAGGTGCCGAAGCTCGCCACGCTGATGGACGAAGGGTAGCGTCCAGAATCTTTCGCACTTTCGCTCACGCGACGACGGCTCCGTAGGCTTCGTTCTTCGCCGCGTGGAGCGGCGCCATGTTCATGTACTTTCGGGTCGACCACTGGGTGCCGGCGATGTGCCGGAGCCTGGCCGCGGCGAGGTTCAGGCAGGACTGACCGTCGGGGAACGCCCCGACCACGCGGGTTCGTCGCCGGATCTCGCGCATGATGCGCTCGAGCGGGTTGTTGGTTCGGATCTTGATCCAGTGGCAGTCCGGGAAGGCGTAGCAGGTCAGGGTCTCCGCGACGTGGGCGTCGACGAGCTCCGCCGCGCGCCCCATACGCTGGCGGCGGAGCTCGTCGACGACCGCCGAGGCCTTGGCCTCGGCGGTTGCCCGGGTTTCCTGGGCGTGGATCGCCTTGAGCATGTGGCTTACCTCCCGGACCTTCGTCGCCGGCACGTGGCTGAAGACGTTGCGGTAGAAATGCACCACGCAGCGCTGCCAGCGGGCGTCCGGCAGGAACTCGGCAGTGCTCTCGACGAGGCCGCGGCAGGCGTCCGAGATGATCAGCTCGACGCCTTCCAGCCCACGGTCCACGAGGTGACGCAGGAAGGCCGACCAGCCGGACTTGTCCTCCTTGGCCGCCCTCGCAGATGCCGAGGATCTCGCGGAAACCCTCGAGCATTCACGCCGATCGCCACCAGGAGCGAGACGTTGCGCACCTCGCCGGCCCAGGTCCGCTTCATGGACGATACCGTCGAGGAAGACGTACGGGTGCTCGCCCTCGATCGGTCGGTTCCGCCAGGCTTCGATCTTCGCGTAGATCTTCTTGTTGAGGTTGGAGACCGTGCTCGGGCTCACCCGCGTGCCCCACAGCGCCTCGGTGATGTCCTCGACCCGCCGCACCGAGACGCCGGCGAGGTACATCTCGATCAGCGCCTCCTCGACCGAGCTCTCCCGCCGCCGGTAACGCTCGATGATTGCCGTCTCGAACGTCTGCCGCCGCAGCTTCGGAACCTTCAGACTCACCTGGCCCGCCCGGGTCTCCAGCCCGCGCTCGTAGTGGCCCGCCCGCGTGTCCTTGCGCGCCTCGCTGCGCTCGTAGCGCCCGGCGCCGCACAGCCGGTCCGCCTCGGCATCGAGCATTGCGTTCAGCGCTTCCGCGACCGTCCCCCGCACCATCTCGCCAAGGTGGTCCCGGATCCGCGCTTCGTCGATCTGAATGACCCGGCCCATCGACTTCGTCTCTGTCTTCTCGTCCATTCTCAGCTCCTCTCAGCTTTCCTGATAAGAGCCGCCTCGCTCGGCAAATGTGCGAAAGATCCTGTACGTTATCGGACGAAGCGGAGGCGGACGTGCTCGCTACATGACCTTTCCCCGGCAGCACCGGGCAAAGCTGCATTCGACCAATCCGCTCGATCGGTTGAACGGCGAGATCAAGCGCCGCACCGACGTCGTCGGCATCTTCCCCAACGAGGCCGCCATCACCCGCCTGGTCGGGGCGAACCTGCTCGAGCAGAACGATGAATGGGATCGACCCGGCCCCGCCGGAGCCCACGCTGGCCTACGTCAGCTCCACCTCGCAATGGGACACGACCGAGGACACTGTCCTGGTGCAGCAGCATGGACATTGCGGAAGGCTGCGACTGAGCGCGGTGGTCAGGCGACTTCGGAGATGCGACGCTGCGCCCAGCGATGGTAGCGATTGTAGATCGTCGTGGGCGGACCGTAGTCGGCCGGAACATCGTGCATCGTGCCAGCGGCAACCGGTCTTGAGCACGTGCAGGATGCCCGAGATCACCGCGCGGTCGTCCACGCGCGGCTTGCCGGGCTGACCCTTGGGCAGATGCGGTTCAACCGCGGCCCATCTTCGTCCGACAACCAGAACAGATGCGCCATAACGGACCCTCCAAACCTAATCCTGGGTCATGGTAGCATATATCAATATGTTGTATGAGTTCCCAACCTAGGGCTTGCGCCAGGTTCCGGCTAGCTGGGCGGGGTCGGCGCCGAGTGATAGCCGCAGCATCTGGCGGGCACGGTAGAGGCGCAACCGCGTCACACCGAGCAGGGCCCGCCAGCGATCGGCGGGACGTGCGAGCCGGTCGGTAGCGAGTATGCGCGGTATCTCCCCAAGCGGGGAGGCCGCGATAGCGGCGGCATGGGCGAGCCAGCGCAGGCGCGCGCCGCGGCTGGTGCGGCTTTGCTCGTAGAAATGTGCTACATGACGGTCCCACTTGCGGGCGAGCTCGGCGAAGTCGCGCCGGGCGGGGGTCAGGACCTGCATTGCGGGGACGTAGGCGGGCAGGTAGCCGAGGGCGGCTGCGCGGCGGCCCCAGTCCATGTCCTCGGCCACAGCGATGCCGGCAAAAGGTCCGACTGCCTCGAAGATCTTGCGCCGCACCGCCATGTTGCCCGTCCCGGTGTAGCGGTCCCGCTCGATGTAGAGCTGGAAGCGATAGCCGAACACGCTCTCGTATGCTTCGATAATGGTCATGCGCGCCGCGTCGGCGGGCGCGATGCGCACGTCGCCGCCTACGATCCGGGTCGCGGGGTCGGCGAAGGCCGCCTCTATCGCGGCGATCCAGCCCGGGCCGGCCCAGCAGTCCGAAATCGATGAAGGCCAAGATCGCGCCGCGCGCCTCAGCGGCGCCGCGGTTCCGGGCGGGACCGGGACCAGGGGCCGGCTCGAGCAGAAGGCGCGTGCCAGGGAAGGCCGCGCAGATCGACCGCGGGATCTCCCGCGAGCCGTTGTCGACGACAATTATTTCGAACGAAACCCCCTCCGCACGCTGCACCGCAAGCGCGGCCAGACAGGTCTCGAGGGCCTCGACATCATTGTAGTGCGGGATGATGACACTGATTCTGGGTACGCCGGACACTCGGCTCTCCATCGCTCCGCCCGGACAATCAGCCGTCACCCGAGCTCGCTGCCCGCGCGCCCTTGCGTCCCCGAAAGACGCGTGCCACAACGTCGCAAACTGATCAAGACTTGCACTGAATGGGCCGATTTACCACGTAAAGTCGTGATTCGGGGAGGGCAACGCTGTATACTTGGGCTCGGACGCGGACAGAGCGGAGCGGGAGGCCGAGGAATTCGGTCGCCGGCATGGCTGGGAAGATACGTTTTCGAGATGGGCATGTCGAGTACCTTGACGATTTACACCGACTATTTCGGTCTGACCGAGCGCCCCTTCACGCTCCTTCCCGACCCTGACTTCCTCTATTGGTCCGAGTCCCATGCGCGCGCCTATGCCATGCTAGAGTATGGCATGCTGACCCATGCGCCGATCACGATGATTACCGGAGAAATCGGCGCGGGCAAGACCACTCTGCTACGCCAACTTCTCCGGAGCCTTCCAGAAGAGTTTACCGTTGCGCTGATCTCGAACGCTCAAGGCAACCGTGGTGAACTGCTGCACTGGGTGCTGATGGCGCTCGGCGTGGACACCGACATGAACGCGAGCTACGTGCAGCTCTTCGCTCAGTTCCAGGATTTCTTGATCGAGGAATACGGGAACGGGCGGCGCACTATGCTGATCTTCGACGAGGCGCAAAACCTCTCGCCGGAGACACTTGAAGAACTGCGCATGTTCTCCAATATCAATGCCGACAAGGACGAGTTGATCCAGCTCGTGCTCGTAGGCCAGCCAGAGCTTCGGAACCAAATCTCCCAGCCCCGGCTGGCGCAGTTCGCGCAGCGAGTGGCAGCCGAGTTCCACCTGACGGGAATGTCGCCCGAGGCTGTGCGTGCATATATCGAGCACCGGCTCGCCGTGGCTGGGGCGAAGCGGGCGATTTTCACGCCGGCAGCCTGTGCGTGCGTGCATCTCGCCACGCGCGGGATCCCGCGGCTGATCAACCAGGTCTGCGACTATGCCCTGGTCTATGCCTTCACTGATGGCCTGACGGAGGTTGACGCAAGCGTGATAGAACAGGTGGTCACTGATCGGCACATTTATAGTAGTTTGCAGGCGACGGCCTGAGCGGTCGGGTCGGGGGATATTTCGGATGCAAGGCAACATCGATCTTAAGTTTTACCTAGCCATTTTCATGCGCCGGCTGCCGTATTTCGCGGTTATCGTCGTCTCTCTCTCCGCGCTCGGCCTCGCGGTTGCGTACCTCCTGCCTCCGGTCTACCGTTCCTCGGCCACGATCCTCGTCGAGAGCCAGCAGATTCCGAGTGAACTTGCCCGTTCGACCGTACCGGTTGACGCGATCGAGCAAATCCAGATCATCGAGCAGCGGTTGATGACCCGGGCGAATATCCTGTCGCTTGCGAGCCGGTTCGACCTTTACGGCGATCAGCCGGGCCTCTCCACGGATGCGATTGTCAGCGACATGCGCTCTCGCACCGCTTTCATGCTGGCTCGCGGCACCCGCAACGCTCCGGGCGCGACAACAATAGACATCTCGTTCGAAGCGAACACGCCCGAGCGGGCGGCCGAAGTCGCCAACGAGTTCGTCACGCTGATCCTGCAGGAAAACGTCAGCCTGAGGACCGGGCGCGCCACCGACACGCTCGATTTCTTCGAGTTCGAGGTCGACCGTCTCTCGGGAGAGCTAGAGCAGCTGACCGGGCGCATCATGGCTTTTCAGTCCGAGAACCAGAACGCGCTGCCCGACAGTCTCGACTTCCGGCGCAACCAGCAGGGCCTGCTCCAGGAGCGCCTGCTTCAGCTTGAGCGTGAAGCGTCTTCCCTGCGGGACAATCGCGAGCGCACGGTGCGCGTCTACGAACGCAGCGGCCGGGTGACGGCCGACAGCGGACCCCGCACGACCGAGGAGGCTGAGTTGGACGCATTGCGCCGCGAACTCGCGCGCGCGCGGGCAATCTACTCACCAAGCAATCCCAACGTCCGGTTGCTGGAGACCCGGATCGCCTTTCTCCAGGAGGAGGTTGACGCGCAGCGCGGCACCGTCGACGAGGGGCTCGAAGGCCTCTCTGAGCTGGACATCCAGCTCCTTGAGATCGACGGGCGACTTGAGTTCGTCGCTGAGGAGAAGGCGCGGCTGGAGACCGAACTTGCCGCGCTTGATACGTCGATCCAGGCAACTCCGGCGAACACACTAGTCCTCGAGGGGCTCGAACGGAACTACCGCAACGTCCAAGCCCAATACAACTCCGCCGTCGAGCGCCGCTCCCAAGCGGCGCTGGGGGAGCGGATCGAAATCATGTCGAAGGGGGAGCGCTTCGCGCTGATCGAGCCGGCCACTCTACCGGACAAACCTGACAAGCCGAATCGAGTGTTGGTCGCCGGTGCGGGTGTGGCAGGGGGCCTTGGCGCGGGCTTCGGTTTCATCGTCCTTCTCGAACTCCTCAACCGTAGCATCCGCCGGCCGGTGGAGCTGAGCCGCACGCTCGGCATCCAGCCCTTCGCGACGATACCCTATATCCGCACTCGGAGC
>CAVOGP010000004.1:0-348857 GCA_963695425.1 uncultured Alphaproteobacteria bacterium
TCGGACAGATCGGGGATCGATAACGTACAGGATCTTTCGCACATTTGCCGAGCGAGGCGGCTCTTATCAGGAAAGCTGAGAGGAGCTGAGAATGGACGAGAAGACAGAGACGAAGTCGATGGGCCGGGTCATTCAGATCGACGAAGCGCAGATCCGGGACCACCTGGGCGAGATGGTGCGGGGGACGGTCGAGGAGACGCTGAACGCCATGCTGGACGCGGAGGCGGATCGTCTGTGCAACGCCGGTCGCTACGAGCGCAGCGAGGCGCGCGACACGCGGGCGGGCCACTACGAGCGCAAGCTGCAGACCAAGGCCGGCGAGGTGACACTGAAGGTGCCGAAGCTGCGGATGCAGACCTTCGAGACGGCGATCATCGAACGCTACCGGCGGCGGGAGAGCTCGGTGGAGGAAGCGCTGATCGAGATGTACCTGGCCGGCGTGTCGGTGCGCCGGGTCGAGGACATCACCGAGGCACTGTGGGGCACGCGGGTCAGCCCGAGCACGGTCAGCAAGCTCAACAAGAAGATCTACGCCAGATCGAGGCCTGGCGGAACCGGCCGATCGAGGGCGAGCACCCCTACGTCTACCTCGACGGCATCGTCCTCAAGCGAAGCTGGGGTGGCGAAGTGCGCAACGTCTCGTTACTGGTGGCGATCGGGGTGAACGCCGACGGCTACCGGGAGATCCTCGGCGTCGTGCGAGGGCGCCAAGGAGGACAAGGCCGGCTGGAGCGCCTTCCTGCGCATCTGAAGGACCGCGGGCTGAAAGGCGTCGAGCTGATCATCTCCGACAAGTGCATGGGCCTGGTCGAGAGCGCTGCCGAGTTCTTCCCGGACGCGCGCTGGCAACGCTGCGTGGTCCATTTTTACCGCAACGTCTTCAGCCACGTACCGGCCGACGAAGGTGCGGGAAGTCGCCGCGATGCTCAAGGCGATCCACGCCCAGGAAGACCCGCGGCGGCCCAGCGCAAGGCAGGCGGTCGTGAAGCTCGGCTGAAAGGCATGAGGCTCGGCAAGGCGGCCAGTTGGTCGAGACGGCCGTGCAGAGACCCTGGCCTACTACGCGTTTCCCGAGGAGCACTGGCGCCGCATCAGGACCAACAATCCGCTCGAGCGGATCATGCGGGAGATCCGACGGCGCACCCGCGTGGTCGGTGCTTTCCCCGACGGCCACTCCGGCCTAAATCTCGCGGCCGCCAGGCTCAGGCACATTGCTGGCACACGCTGGTCGACCCGAAAGTACATGAACATGGAGCGGCTCCACGCGGCGAAGAACGAAGCCTACGGAGCCGTCGTCGCGTGAGCGAAAGTGCGAAAGAGTTCTGGACGCTACCTCGGGATCGGGACAACCACTTGGATTTAAAGAGCCGCGAGCTCGCAAATGTGATCTGGACCCGATCCGCGCATTCCCATACCGGCCCGCGGCATGTGACGCGCCGCACTTCAAGGCCTGACACATGAACGCACCCGATCACAGGCTCAGAGCTGTTCAAAACCAACTTGCATCACCGGGGGCATCCACACACTAATTGAGCCATAACCTCCCGAAACTGGGTAAAGGTCAATCTTTAGGGCCGTTGGGATAATTGTGCGCAATGGGACGCAGGCATGTGCGGAGCCGATGGTGAGGAAGGGCGGGTTCCGGACCACGGTCGCGGACCTGACGTGCACGTGTTGCGGCAGCGGACATTCAGAATTCCACGAAAGCGGGCGTCCGTTCTGCGGCGAATGGACCGGTTCGAGCCCGTTCCAGCCGTTCCTCATTCGCGAAGTTCCCGACCGCTTTGCCGAATTGGCGGTCATCTGAAAGAAACTTACACGACCGCGTCGCGCTGATACTGTTGAAAAACGGTCTATTGAAGTAGCTGCGCCGCGCTGATTTACTGTTCCGAGACGGTGGAGGGTCGTGCGATGATGGGTCCGCAGCAGGTGGCGCAGGGTTCGCTGTTTTCACGAGTTCTCGATTGATCACCACGTGCCGGTGGATCATCTGCAGTGGCCGCATAATCGCAATCAGGTGTCTCAGAATCAGGGGCGGTACACTCTGTCGGCATCGGGGAGCTCTCCTGCAGGGACCGAGTCTTTGTTGCAGAAGCACTTTCCCACGTTCAGCACCCCGATGCACCTACCCTTGGTGAGAAATGCGGGCTAATACCAACGGCCCCGGCCTCTGACTTTTTGGGGATTCCCAAGTCGGCGGAAGTCTGAATTACTGTCTTGATTGGCGAGGGAGGCAGGGATGTCGGGAGCGATCGTGGTCACTCGCCAGGAGATGACGGCGGGACGGAGCTGCGGACGGCGGCGGGCAAGACGGCATGCCCGGGCGGCGCGGCGGATGTTGGCCTTGGCGATGGTGCTGGAGGGGACGGATCGCAAGACAGCCGCCGAGGCTTGCGGGATGGACCGGCAGACGCTCCGGGACTGGGTCCACCGCTACAATGCCGAAGGGCTGGCAGGCTTGTCGGACCGGCGCGCGCCCGGCCCCTCCCCTCGGTTGAGCGCCGAGCAGAGGGCGGAGCTCGCGGCGATCGTCGAGGCGGGACCCGATCTGGCGGTGGACGGCGTGGTGCGCTGGCGACGGGTGGACCTCCAGCGGGTGCTCCGCGAACGCTTCGGGGTGGAGATGCACGAGCGCACCGTGGGCAAGCAGCTCGCGGCGATGGGCTTCCGGCGGCTGTCGGTGCGGCCGCACCATCCCAAGCGGGATGTGGAGGCGCAGGAGGCGTTCAAAAAAACTTCGCCGACACCGTAGCCGAAGCCCTTCCGCGGGAGGCCAAGGGCAAGCCCCTGGAGGTCTGGTTCCAAGACGAGGCGCGGATAGGCCAGCAGGGCACGCTGACCCGCGTCTGGGCGCCGAAGGGTTCGCGCCCGCCCGCGCCCCGCGATACCCGCTATCAATGGGCCTACCTCTTTGGTGCCGTCTGTCCCGCCCGCGCCGCCACTGCCGCGCTGGTCATGCCACGGGCCGACACGCACGCCATGTCCGCCCACCTTGAAGAGATCGCCCGCGCCGTCGCCCCCGGAGCCCACGCCGTCGTCGTCCTGGATGGCGCCGGCTGGCACGCCTCCAACGCGCTCGTCGTGCCGCCCAACCTCACCCTCGTGCCGCTGCCGCCCTACGCCCCGGAGCTGAACCCCATCGAGAACGTCTGGGCCTACCTGCGCGCCAACCGCCTCGCCATCTCCATCATGGACACCTGGGACGACATCGTCTCCCGGTGTTGCGACGCCTGGAACTTCTTCGCAGACGATCCCGACACTGTCGCCTCCATAACCTCCCGCAACTGGGTAAAGGTCAATCTTTAGGGCCGTTGGTATAAGAGCCTGCCAGATAATAAGTCGAGCGATACCAGCAAGTCGTTATCCTCCTTCTGTGTCATGCAGACGGAGGGATTTATGCCTTATTTTAAAGAAACTTCTTAAGGCTGATGCTGGCGTTTACGAGGGCGTCCGGCTCGACGTGCCGTCCGCGTGCGATCAGCTTCTCCGCGAGCCGAATGTCCCTGGCCACAGTGTTGCCGGTGCCAATGCCGGAGGCGGCCAGTAGCTCGCCGTCGGCCGCGAGGTGGAAGAGCACGAAGGCGCCGTCGTCCATTTCGCGACGGACCTGTCTCGTCGCACCCTCGGCCAGACCGGCGATCTGCAACGTCAGCTCGTACTGGTCGGACCAGAACCAGGGCACCGCGGCCAGCACCTCGACCTGGCCGAGCATGTTCCGGGCGGCGAGGCTGCCGTGCTCCTGGGCGCTGCGCCAGCTTTCGAGCCGCACCCGGCGGTGGCCGTAGTGCGGGTGCTCGACCGCGCAGCAGTCCCCGCCGGCGAAGATCGCGGGGTCGGAGGTGGCGAGCGTCGCATCGACGGCGATGCCGTTGTCGACCGCCAGGCCGCATCCGGCCGCGAGCGCGGTGTCGGGCAGCACGCCGACGCGCGACGACGACAAGATCGGCCGGAATGTCCGTGCCGTCCCGGAGAAGGACGCCGGCGGGGGTGATCGCCGCCATGCGGGCGTCGAACACGAAGGCGACGCCTTCGGCCTGGTGCCGCGCCTCGATCACCGCGGCGATCTCGGCCGGCACGCCGCGGGTCAGCAGCCTCGGCAGGGCCTCGATGACGGTGACCTCGGTACCGAGCCCGCGTGCCGAGGCGGCAAGCTCGAGGCCGATGAAACCGCCGCCGATCACCGCCAGCCGCCGACCCGGTCCGAGAGCGCCGCGAATGCGCGCGGCGTCGTCCAGCGTCCTGAGCGTCACGGCGTTCGGGCCGTCGGCTCCGGGCAGCGCGAGGCGCCTCGGCCGGGCGCCGGTGGCGCAGCAGCAACCGCCGATACCGCAGCTCGGTCCCGTCGGTGAGGGAGACGACCAGGCGCCCGCGGTCGATCGCCGCAGCGGTGGTCCCGGGGCGGAAGTCGATCCCCGCGGCGGCGAGGCCGCCGGCGCCGGCAATCGGCTTCGGCTCCGGCGCCGCGGCCACGATGGCGTCCTTGGAGAGCGGGGGGCGCTCGTAGGGGACGTGCGGCTCGGCGCCGATCAGCGTGACCGGACCGTCGTAGCCCGCTTCCCGCAGCGCCAGGGCGGCGCGCGTCCCGCACTCCCCGGCGCCCACGATCACCATTCCGCTCATGCCGCGGGCAGGCGCCGTGCCTCGCCGAGCCGAACCTCGCGCCCTTCGCGGGCGCTCGCGATCGCCGCGAAGCAGAGGGCGAGGCTCCGGAGGTTGCCGCGGGCGCTGTTCTCCGGCTCACGATCCTCCTCGATCGCGCAGAGTAGCTCGCCCATCGCCCCGCGAAAGCCGTCGTTGAACCACGTCCCCTCCAGCACCGGACTGGCGGCGCCCTCGGCCGTCGTCAGCGTCACCGTCTGCTCGCCGAGGTTCGGGCCCGCGCTGGTCAGGCTCCCCAGCGTTCCGGTCACCGAGGTGGTGTCGCGCGGTCCCTGCGCCGTCGCCCCGTCGAAGGCGAGCGGTGGCCTGGCCGCCGTCGATCCGCACCAGCGCCTGCGCCAGCAGCGGCACCCGGGCGGTCTGGCCGCGGGCGCGCGTGGCGGTGGCGAAGACGCTCTCGAGCCGCGGCCCGGCGAGGGAGGCCGAGGAAGTCGAACCAGTGGATGGCGAAATCGTAGAGCACGAGGTCGCCGATCGCCTCGAACGGCGTGCCGGTGATCCAGCGAGTGGTCCCAGCGGATCGCCACGTGGCAGCTGCTGCAGCTCGCCGATCAGCCCGCCGCGCACCGCCGCGCGCATCCAGGCGTGGTGCGGCGCCCAGCGGCCGTTCTGGTTGACCGCGAGCCTGACGCCCTGCGCCTCGGCGAGCCGCACCAGCCGCTCGCCGTCGTCGAGGTCGGTGACGAAGGGCTTCTGCGACAGCACGTGCTTGCCGGCTTCGAGCGCCGCCTCGATCATCGGCAGGCGCGCCGCCGGGATGCGGGGTGATGTCGACCACGTCGATCTCCGGGTCGGCCAGCACCTCCTCCCAGTGGTCGGTGACCCGGGCGCCGGGCGCAAAGCGCGCCGGCCTTGCTCCTCGGCCTTCGCGCGGGTCCGGTTGCTGATCGCCACCACCTCCCAGCCAGCGGTCCGGTAGGCGTCGAGATGGCTGGCCGCGATGCCGCCGGCGCCGATCAGGCCGATGCGCGGCCGATAGCCGGCGGGGCGCCGGCGGACGGTAGGTCGAGCTCCGGCGCCGGCACCTCGCGGACCGTCGGCGCCCCGCAGGGCGTAGGTGTCGGTGTCGACCTCGCTCATGGCAGCAGCTCGAGGGTGCGCTTCTCCCGGGCCGAGCGGGCCGCGGTGTCGACGATGCGCTGCGCGGTCAGGCAGAGGCCGGGATCGAGCGGCCCCTCGACCGGCGCGCCCGCGGCGATCCGCCCCAGCACGTACTCGATGCCGTTGCGCGCGCCCACCGGCAGCGGGTCGGCCGGCACCGGCGTCGGCTCCGGCCGGGCGCGGGTCTGCATGCGTCACGTGATCGCTCGTAGTCGTAGCTCGTGATCGTGCCCTCGGTGCCGACGATGACGAAGCCGCACTTCGGCTGCGGCTGGTGCATCCAGGGGTCGGTGAAGGTGCCCCAGCGGGTCTCCAACTTCGAAAGCCCGCGCGCGTAGCGGCAGACGGTGATCGAGTGCTCGTCCACCTCGATGCCCGGGGTCTCGTCGACCGTGCAGGTGACCTCGAGCGGCGCCTCGCCGCCCATGAACCAGGTGCCGAGCGTCGCGCCGTAGCCGAGGTAGTCGAGCAGGCTGCCGCCGCCCGCCGCCCGCCTGTACCACCAGGAGCTCGGCTTCTGCCGCTCGACCTCCTCGGGCGACACCTCGACCTTGTCGGCGAGGTGATAGAGCGGCCCGCGGTTGCCATCGTAGTAATGCACCTCGGTCACGTCGCCGATCATCGCCTTCGTCGATCAGCCGCTTGGCGGTGACATGCGATGCGCACCCAGCGCAGCGGCCAGTTGATGGCCATGCGTCTTGCCGGTCGCCGCCATCGCCGCGATCATCGCGGCGCGCATCGGCGAGCGAGGCGGCGAAGGGCTTCTCCACGAAGACGATGCACGCCGAACGGCGCGATCCGCTCGGCCATCGCCGCGTGCTCGGCGGTGGCCGAGCAGAGGATCACGAGGTCCGGCCCGCGACCGCCAGGCAGGCGTCGAGATCGGTGAAGACGCGCTCCTCCGGGATGCCGAAGGTCTCGACCGCGGCCTGCATCCTGCCGCGGTCGGGGTCGAAGATGCCGGCGATCTCCGCCTCCGGGTGCTCGTGCACCTGGCGCAGCAGGTCGCCCATGTGCATGTGGTCGAAGCTGATGCCTATGACGCGGAACATCTGGCTCCCTTCAGCTCTGGTCGCTGAGACGGACGTAGATCGCGGTGACGGCGAGGATGATCGCCCCGAACAGGATGCGACGCGCGCCTTCGGGCATCTGCAGGAGCGTCAGCAGCGTGCCGAGCACCGTCAGGATCAGCGCGCCGACGATGGTCCCCGCATAGCTGCCGCGACCGCCGAAGATCGAGGTGCCGCCCACCACCGCCGCCGCCACGGCCGGCAGGAGCAGCGGGTTGGCGAGCGAGAGCGACGGCGCCTTGATGAGGCCGACGTAGAGCAGCCCGGCTACCCCGGCGATCAGGCCGGAGAGCGCGTAGAGCGCCAGATAGACCTGCCAGGCGCGCGCCCCCGACAGCCGCGCCGCGTGGGCGTTCGAGCCGAGCGCGTAGAGCAGCCGGCCGAAGCCGCTGCGCCGCTCGCCCGCGAGCAGGAGCAGCGCCAGCGGCACGAAGACCAGGAGCGCGTTCGGCAGGATCCACCAGCGTCCGGTGCCGAGCCAGGCGAGGCTGTCGGGCACCACCGAGCCGGTGGCGATCACCGAGCGCTGGTAGACCTGTAGGCAGCCGGTGCCGATCAGCCCGGTGCCCAGCGTCATGATCAGCGGATGCACATGCGCGAAGGCGACCCCGAAGCCGTTGGCGAGCCCGATCAGCAGCGCCGGCACGAGGCTGACCGCGATCCCCAGCGGAACCCCGAGGATCGGCACCTGCGTCGCCATGACGAAGGCGGTGATGGTGGCGACGATGCCGGCCGACATGTCGATGCCGCCGGTGAACATCGTCAGCGTCTGGCACGCCGCCAGCATCGCCAGCGGGATGGCGAACTTGATGGTGTTGGCGATCCATCGCTCGTTGACGATGCCGGGCCGCATCACCTCGAGAACCGCCATCAGCGCCGCCAACAGGATCAAGAGCGGGATGACCGGGTTGCTGCCCATCACCCGCCCGACGCGCACCAGCACCGTCGGCCTCTCGTCGCCCTGCGTCATGTACTTCGCCCCCTGAACGCCAGCACGCCGCCAAGCATTACGACGACGACCATGATAGTGCCCTCGACGATGGTGGTCACGTTCGGATCGACCGCGGCGAGCGTCAGGTCCATGCGCACCAGGCGCAGGATGAACACCGCCAGGATCGGCCCGAGCAGCCCGCCGACGCCGCCGCCGAGGACGACGCCGCCGAGCACCACCGCCGCCACGCTGGCAAGGAGGTAGGGGCCGGGGATCGGCTCGCCGATGCCGGTGGCCATCGTCAGGGTCAGCCCGCCCATGGCGGCGAAGAGCCCGCAGATCGCATAGGCCGCGATCCTCGTCCTCCCTATCGCCACGCCCGACCGATAGGCGGCGAGCGGGTCCGAGCCGACCGCGTAGATCGACAAGCCCAGCTTTGACCGGCGCAGCGGCAGCCAGACGACGAGCAGGCAGACCACGAGGAACACCAGCGCCTTCGGGACCCATGGAATGATGCTGCCGACGATCAGGCTGCGCAGCCAGGGCGTCGCCGCCCCGCCCGGCGCCTGCAGGATCAGCAGCGCCACGCCTTCCCAGACGAAGAGCATGGCCAGGGTTGCGACGATATCCGGCACCCGGGTCCAGACGATCAGCGCGCCGTTGATCGCGCCCATGGCTAGCCCGAGCGCCAGGATCACCAGCACCACCAGCACGGTGACCCAGTCGCCCGCGCCCTGCATGAGCACCGCGGCCGTGACGCTTGCCACCGCCATCATCGAGCCCACCGAGAGGTCGATTCCACCGACCAGCACCACCACGGTCATCGCGGCGGTGGCGAAGGCGAAGGGGAGTGCTGCCCGGGCAAGCGTCTCGAAGCCAGACGCGCCGAACCCGGGCTGAACCGCCTTGGTGACGATAGCGAGCAGGATCAAGAGGCCCACCAGGCCGAGCACCCAGCCGTGGCGCGCGAGGCGCGGGGTCATGCCTCTATCCCTGCGGCCGTCAACCCGTAGGCCGAACGCATTAGGCGCTCCTCGTTCGCGTCCGCGTGATCGACGATATCGACCAGCCGGCCCTTGAAGATGATCACCGCCCGGTCGCAGGCCAGCCGCACCTCGTCGAGCTCGGAGGTGTAGAACAGTACGGCCGCGCCCTGCGCGGCGAGGTCGCGCACGAGCGCGTAGATCTGCGCCTTTGTGCGCACATCGATGCCACGCGTCGGGTCGAACAGCAGCAGCGTCCGAACGCCGGTGGCGATCCAGCGCCCGATCGTCACCTTCTGCTGGTTGCCGCCGGAAAGCCGCCCCACCTCGCCCTGGGCGCGCGTGTCGATCTGCAGCCGCTCGATGGCGGCGTTCACCCGCTCCGCCTCGCGCCCCATGGCGATCGGCCCCCAGTTTCGCGGCGCGGCGTTCAGCGGCAGGGCGATGTTCTCGCGAACCGAACGCGCGGCCAGCAGGGCGTCGGCGCGGTTGCCGGGCACGAAGGTCAGCCCTTGGGCGATCGCGTCGGCCGGGTGGTGGAAGGCGACCCCGCGCCCATCGACCTCGATGGTGCCGCCGGTCGGGCGGCGGAACCCGGCGAGCACCTCGAAAAAGCTCGTCCTGGCCCTGACCTTCCAGCGCGACGACACCGAGCACTTCGCCGACGTGCAGGTCGAACGAGACGTCCTCGAGCTTGGTCCCCGAAGCGAGATTGCGCAGCCGCAGCCGCGGCGTGCCTGTGCCCCGTTCAACTGTCCGCGGCCGCGCCGCCGCCTCGTCGCGCGCGAGTGCCGCGCCGAGCATCAGCTCGACGACCCGATCCTCGACGCCAGGCACGATCGGCAGATCGCCGACCGTCGCGCCGTCGCGCAGCACCGTCGCCCGGTCGCAAAGCTCGGCGATCTCGGCGAAGCGATGCGAGATGTAGACCACCGCGCGGCCGCCGTCGGCCTGCGCGCGCACGACGCGCAGGACCCGCTCCACGAAGTCGGTCGGCAGCGCCGCCGTCATCTCGTCGAGCATCAGCACCTCGGGCTCGCCTGCCAGGGCGCGGGCGAGATCCACGATCCTGAGCGTCGCCAGCGGCAGCCGCCGCACGGCGTCGTCGAGGCGCAGCCCGGGTATCCCGAGCTCCCGTACCCAGTGCAGGAACGCCTCCTCGGGCGTGTCGCCGAGACGCAGGTTGTCGGCCACGTCGAGGTCGGGGATCAGCGCAGGCTCCTGGTAGACCGACACGATTCCGGACGCACGCGCGCCGGCGGGCGAGGCGAAGGCCCGCGGTGTCCCGTGGACGCGCACCTCTCCGCCATCTCGCCGCAGCGCCCCGGTCAGGATCTTCACGAAGGTCGACTTGCCAGCTCCGTTCGCGCCCATCAGGGCGACCACCTCACCGCGCCGCACGGTCAGCCCGGCGTCGCGCAGCGCCGTCACCGCGCCAAAGCGCTTGGAGACCCCCTTCGCTTCCAGTGGCACGCTCTCGTCCATCCGGCCGGCTCCCGCCTAGGCCTCCGGGAGGTGGCCCGCGGCGGGAGGCCGCGGGCCGTCGAGCTTCATTCGCCCGGGCCCTTGCAGGCGATGATCTCTTCCATCGAATAGGTCGTCCAGTCCGGGATCGAGACGCTGACCGGCCACTCCGGGTCGAGGTTCGGGTTCTGCGCCGCCGCAATCTTGGCCTTGCCCTCGTCGGTGGTGTTCGCCCAGAGCTCGGGATCGACGAGCACGATCCGCTCCGCGGGCACCTCGCCGCCGAGGATCCTCAGCGCGAGCGCCACGCCCGCGCCGCCGACTGAGCCGGGGTTCGTCACCGCCGCCCCCTCCAGACCCTCGACGGTAGCGAGCTGCTGAACGAAACCCGCATTGTCCGCGCCGACGATCGGCACCAGCTCGGCATCGGACTCGACGAAGGCGTCGACGATCACGTTGTCGATGCCGCTGGTCCAGACCCCGTCGAAGGGGATGCCGGTGGCGATGAAGTCGAGGATCTGCTGCTTGCCCTGATCCTGCTGCCAGCCGGTGAAGACCTCGTGCGCGACGCTGACCCCAGGATGCTCCGCCAGCGCCCGCTTGAAGCCCTTGTCACGGTCGTCGTCGGCCGCGGCACCCGCCGCCCCGCGCATGTAGACGACTGCGCCCTCGCTGCCGATCTGCTCGAAGAGCCACTTCGCGCCGAGATAGGCGTATTCTTCCTGGTTGTTCGACAGCACGTAGGCCGAAGGCTCGGTCACCGCCTGGTCGACCGCCACCACGACGATGCCGCGGTCGGTTGCCTCCTTGATCGCCGAGTTGATGCCCTCCGGGTTGGCCGGGTTCACCACGATGGCATCGACCCCGGCCTCGATCAGGTTGCGGATGTCCTCGAGCTGCCCGGACGCGTCGGTGTTGCGGTGCGCGATGTTCAGGCTCGCGACCAGCCCGGAATCGAGTGCCTGCGCCTTCATCGCGCAGATCATCTCCTCCCGCCAGCCATTGCCCTGCACGGTGTTCGATACGCCGAGCGTAAATTCCTGCGCCGTCGCGAGCGCCCCCCAGCCCGTGCCGATCGCGGCGATCGCCGCGGTTGTCAGCAGTCTTTTCATACGATGTCCTCCCTGGGTGTTAGTGTACGAAAGGCGCGAGTACGTCACGGGCGAGCAAGAAGCCTCGTTTCACCTTATCGTCCGTTCCTTCGAAGTTCCGGTCCTCGTGCTCGATGATGACTGCGCCGTCATATCCCGCCCTATAGAGCCCCGAGAAGATCACCGGCCAGTCGACGTCGCCGAGCCCCGGCATCCGCGGCACCTGCCAGCCCATGCCGACCGACATCACGCCGTTCTCGTAGAGCCCGTCGCGGTCGATCATGACGTCCTTGGCGTGGACATGCACAATCCGCCCGCCGAATTCCCTTATGAACCGGCCTTGATCGATCATCTGCCATACAAGATGCGACGGATCGTAGTTCATCCCCACCGCATCACCCCAAATCTCGAAGATCCGCCGGAAAATCCGCGGCGAAAAGGCGATGTTGTGCCCGCCGGGCCACTCGTCGCGGGAGAAGATCATCGGGCAGTTTTCGAGTGCGAGCGTCACGCCGGCGTCGCGTGCATGGGCGACGATGTCGGGAAAGATCGTCTCCGCCCGCGCCCAGTTCTCGTCCACCGCGAGTGTGCGGTCCCCGCCCATGAAGGTGTTGACCACCGGCACCCGCATCTTCGCCGCCGCGGTGATCACCCGCTTCAGGTGTCCGATCACCGCGTCCCGGTGGCCAGCGTCCGGGTGCAGCGGGTTCGGGTAGTATCCGAGGCCGGACACGCCGATGCCCTTCTCCGCAAGCGCTGCGACGATTTCGCTCGCGCGTGCCTCCGACAGCCCGTCAACGTCGATGTGCGAGGTCCCTGCATAGCGCCGCGTCTCGCCGCCGCCCGCCGGCCAGCAGGCGACCTCCAGCATCGACATGCCCGCGGCGGCGGTCCAGTCCGCGACCTCTATCAGGTCGGTGTCGGGAAACGGCGCCGTCAGGATCCCGAGCTTCATGCGCGCCCCTCCACCGAAACCCATGCCCCCGCAGCCGCGCTCCGCAGCACAGCGTCGCAGAACTGCGTCCCGAAGTGCCCGTCCTCGAACGTCGCCCACGTCGATCCCCCCTGCCGTCCGCCCGCGGCAACGTCGCCGTAGACCTGCCGGAACATGGCGAAGAACGTGTCGGCGTAGCCCTCGACGTGCCCGCCCGGCAGGCTCGACGCCCCGGCCCCCCAAGCGTTCATCAGCCCCGGGTCGCGCAGCAGCACCTGGTTCGGGACGTCCCGGTGACCGATCCACAGCTGCTCCAGCGTCTCGGCCGACCACGCCGCCGAAGCCTTCGACCCCGCGATGTCCCACAGGACTGAGTTCTTGTGCCCCATGCTGACCTGGCTGAGCGTCACCGCCCCCCTGGCGCCGTTCGGGTAACGCAACAGCACCTGCGCCGCGTCGTCGGTCTCGATCCGGCGCGCCTGCGTCTCGCCGGCCGACGCGGCGAAGGTTTCCACCGGCCCCACCGGCTTCCTCCGCTCGGGAATGAACGTGGTCAACTCCGCCAGCAACTCGGTCGGCCGCTGCCCGGTGATGAAGCTTGTCAGGTCGATCCAGTGCGTCCCGATGTCGCCGACCGAGCGCAGCGCGCCGCCCCGCTCGGGCTCCAGCCGCCAGTTCCAGTCGGTCTGCCGCGCCAGCCAGTCCTGTTGGTAGTGGCCGGTGACCAGCCGGACTTCGCCAAGCTCGCCGCCCTGCACCATGCCCCGTGCCTGCTGGTTCAGCGCGTAGAATCGCGTATTGAAGCAGACCGCCGCCAGCTTGCCGCTCGCCTTCGCCAGCCGGACCATCTCGGCCGACTCTTCCAGCGTCATCGCCAGCGGCTTCTCGCAGATCACGTGCTTGCCGGCGGCGAGCAGCGCCCTGACCTGCACAAAGTGCGCGTGGTTCGGCGAGGCGACGTGCACCACGTCGACCTTCGGATCGTCGCAAAGCTCCTCCAGCGTCCCCCAGGACCGGCCGACGCCCAGCGCGCGGGCGCGCTCGGCTCCCCGCTCCGGGCTGCTGCCCAGCACGCCCTCGACGCGTACGCCCAGCCGCCGCAGCGCGCCGACGTGAACGGTGCCGACGAACCCCGTGCCGATCACCGCAGCGCCGATGCTGGTGAAATCCGTCATGCGTCCTCTGTCGCCGCCCTTGCCGGCGGCCCGTTGCCCGAGGCGTCACACAACCGAGTACCCTCCGTCAACCGGCAGGCATGCGCCAGTGATGAAGCCCGCCGCCGAGGACGCCAGGAACAGGACCGTTCCCGCGATATCCTCCGGCTCTCCCCACCGGCCGAGAGGGGTGCGGGCGCTGACATTGGCGACATGCGTCGGGTCGGTCCGGCTCCGCTCCGACTGCTCGGTCACGATGAAGCCCGGCGCCACCGCATTGACGCGGATGCCGTCCGCCGCCCAGGCGATTGCCAGCGACTTCGTCAGCTGCTCGACCGCCGCCTTGCTGGCCCCGTAGGCCGGATTCCGCGGACTGCCGAAGCGCGCGTACATGGAGGCGATGTTGATCACCACGCCCCGCCGCGCTGCGAGATGCGCGCGGAACGCCAGCGCCGTCCGGAACGTGCCCTGCAGGTTGATGTCGACGACGTTGGCGAAGAACTCCGGCGCCATCTCCTCGCCTCGCGCGGTGATGGCGGCGCAGTTGACCAGCACATCGACGACGTCGAACTGCCCAGCAAAGGCCCGCACCGCCGTGTCGTCCCGCACGTCGAGCTGGCGGTAGACGAACCGCCCCCGGTCCTCTTCGACCGGCTCCGGCTCGGCGCCGGTGATGCTGACGTCCGCGCCCGCCTCCTGGAACGCCCGCGCGATGGCCGCGCCGATCCCGGCCCGGCTCGCACCAATTACGACGACAACGGCGCCTGAAAACGTGAAACCGGCTGTAAATCCCATGGTTCCCCCGGCGCAATCCTGTTCCGGACCGGGAAGGTCGCGCAACAGGATTCTCATGCGACTACATCGCCTCAACGCGTTCAATCAGATTTGCATTTAATATCAGTATTTTAGTCACGCTTGCAACGTGCAATAGCAGAATCACGGGGCACCCAGCACCCATTGCTCCAGGTCGAGTGCCACCCCGGTCATCGGCGCCGACGCATCGCTCAGCACGAACACCGCCAGCCGCGCCGCCTCCCCGGCCTCCACCAGCCGCCCCAGCGGCCGCGTCGCTGCCGCCGCCGCCTCCCATCCCGGCCCTTTGCCGAGGGTCTCCGCCTGCATCCGCCGCTCCCCCTCGGTCGCCACCCAGCCGAGGTTGATCCCGTTCACCCGGATCCGGTCGGCGAGATGCGCGATCGCCACGTTCCTGGTCAGGGTCAGCAGCGCTCCCTTCGATCCGGAATAGACGGCGAGCTCCGGCAGCCCGCAATGCGCGTTGATCGACAGGATGTTAACGATCGACCCCGCCGCCCGGCGCAGGAGCATGTCCGCCACCGCCCGCTGCATCAGAAAGAACGGCGCCCGGGCGTTGACCGCGAACAGCCGCTCCCAGTCGCCCGGCGTGGCGCCGCCCTGCCGTCGAGGCCGACCCTCATCTACCCGCCCGGATCGCGCCCATCGCGGCTTCCCCCTCGCTGCACCCCACCGAAGCTAGTCGGCGGCGAGGTCTCCGGGTCAAGCTCACGCCCACAGGCGCCCATTCGGCAGGTTCTCCCGCAGGATGATCCTGGGCTCGATGTCCTTGACCGGCAGCAGCGGTGTGCTGGCGGCGATCGCCCCGAGCAGACGGATCACCGCCTGCTCCCCCACGAGGCGCGCATTCTGGTCGATGATCGCATCGACCAGACCGTCAGCGAGCCATGACCGCGAGGTGTCCGTCAAGTCGTGCAAGATCACGAACGGACGCGATCCCGCCGCCGCGCCGATCGCCTCGACGATCCCGCGCCGTCCGGCGCCGACGCAGTAGACGCCAACGAGCCTGGTCGCCCGCATCAGTTCCGTCAGCGCCCGGCGCGATCGCCCGCTGTCTTCTCCCGTCTCGATCGGCGGAAGGATCTCGAGCCGCGGATACTGCGCCCCGAGCAGCTCTTTGAAACCCAGCACCCGCTCCTCATGTCCATGGAAGGCGCGCGAGCCGAGAAAGAGCGCGACCGATCCCTCGGCGCCGCCGCTCATCATGCCCATCAGTCGGGCTGCTGTCCGCCCGGCGACGCGGTTGTCGACCCCGACATAGGCCGCGCGCGGAGTCGAACGGCAGGTCCGAGGCGATCGTGACGACGCGAACCCCGGCCTCGCAGAGGTGCCGGATGGCGAGCCGGGACGTCGGATGGTCGGTCGTGATGACACCCACGCCCTGCGTCCGCAGCGAGAGGCCCTCGAGGGCCGGGATAAGCGCGTCGGGACCGATCCCGTCTAGGTGCGTGATGCGGCAGGCTGCCACCAGTGGCAGCGTCGCGGCGAACTCGGTGACGCTGCTGGTCACGTCGCGCATGAAGGCGTTGTGGCCGAACGGGATGAGGAACTCGAGCTGCACCGGCCGCGAGGGCAGGACAAGCATCCCTTCCGAGGGAAGGTAGCCGAGTTGCTTCGCCGCCGAGAGCACCCGCTGCCGGTTCGCCGGGCTGACCCCAGGCCGACCGTTCAAGGCCCGGTCGACCGTGGCCGACGACACGCCCGCCTTCCGCGCGATGTCCGGGATCGTCGTCCTTCCCATCGGCCGCTCCTTCGCGCCTCCATTGTTGATGTGATCTGATGTGAATTCCGGTTGAGCACAATCCCCCGAGACGAAATGATCTCGCCGGAACGCGCCGGCGGATCGTCCGGCCAGCGAGTGGGGAACGGCGCCTGCGGGTGCCGTTATGGGCATGAACGCATCGGTTTCGGTCGGGGACGGGCAGGCGGGCGTTGGCCCCCGCGACTACTCCCTGACGGGTGACTCGGCCCGCCACGCCGTCGAGGTCGGGCTTGCCGCGGCCGATTGGTATCACACGGACGTCCCGCGCAAGACCATGAAGGAGCTTATGCAGCGGCGCGACGCCCCGGCGATCCGAGACACGGTCGTTTGGATCGTCGCTTCATGTCGTCTTCGCGGCCGGTGGCATCTACTTCTGGGGCTCGTGGCTGGCCGTTCCCTTGTGGCTCGCCTACGGCGTAATCTACGGCTCGGCCTGCGACTCTCGCTGGCACGAATGCGGGCACGGGACAGCCTTCCGAACGCGCTGGATGAACGACGTCGTCTACCACATCGCCTCGTTTCAGGTGATTCGGAACCCGGTAAACTGGCGCTGGAGCCATGCCCGCCACCATACCGACACCATCATCGTCGGCCGCGACGCCGAGATCGCCTGGATGCACCCGATCAACATGTTCCTGAAGGCGCTTGCCTGGGTCGGCATCTACGACACATGGCTCTCGCTCAAGGGCCTCGCGCGCAACGCCGCCGGGGTGCTGTCGCCAGATGAGAGGGACTACATTCCCGAGGCTGAGTGGCCGAAGGCCGTCTTCTGGGCGCGGGTGCACATGGCGATCTACGCCGCGACCGCGCTCGCCACGATCTGGATGCTCATCGCCGGGTTCGGCTGGAAGGCCGCGATCCCGTTCCTGCTGATCGGCGGGCCCCGGGTCTATGGCTGCTGGCACATGATCATGATGGGGCTGCTGCAGCACGGCGGGCTCGCCGAGGACGTGCTCGACCACCGGCTGAACTCCCGGACGGTCTACATAAACCCGGTCAGCCGCTGGATCTACTGGAACATGAACTACCACGTGGAGCACCACATGTTCCCGATGGTCCCCTACTACTCGCTCCCGGCGCTGCACGAGCTCGTCAAGCATGATCTCCCGGCCCCCAACACGTCGATCTGGGACGCCTACAAGGAGCTCTGGACCGCCGTCATGCGCCAGCGGCGCGAGCCGGGCTACTACCTCAAGCGCGAGCTGCCCCCGACAGCCCGGCCGTACCGGGAGGGACTGCATGTCGCGGTTCCGGATCGGGCCACGGCATGAGGCGGACCTGACCGATGCCATGGATCGACGCTTGCGCCGAGGACGACATTGAAGAGGAGGACGTGCTCCGGTGGGACCATGCCGACCGAAGCTTAGCAATTTATCACGGGGCGGACGGCGCCTACTACTGCACCGACGGGTTCTGCACGCATGAGCGCGCCCATCTGGCGGATGGTCTGGTGATGGACTTTGAGATCGAGTGTCCGAAGCACAACGGCCTGTTCGACTACCGCACGGGCGTCGCCAAGCGGGCTCCCGCCTGCATCGACCTGCGGACGTATCCCGTCAGGTCCGAGGCCGGCCGCGTTCTGGTCCTGATCGAATGACGGCCCCCGAAGCCTCAGGCGGGGCAGCGCGGCGCAGCCTTCCCACCGTCGCTGACCTGCGGGCGCTGAAGGGCCGGCGACAGCTCACCATGCTGCGGTATTTCTCCCTCGACGAGGCCGCGGCCGCCGAGGCGGCCGGTGTCGACATCGCCTCCGTCCCCCACGATCTCGTGACGCACCCCCGCTACCGAGAAGTCGCGCCCTCGATCTTCTCGATGACTGGCCTGACGCATCTCGAGGCGGGAACGCCCGAGACCTACCTGCGCTGGTCGGGCGACGCGCTCGCTCGCGGCGCGGACGCGGTCTACTGTTCGGGGTCGCTGCGCACCGTCGAGTACCTCGCGCGCGAGTTCATCCCGGTGGTCGGCCATGTAGGCCTCGTGCCGTCCCGGGCCACCTGGACCGGAGGCTTCCGCGCGGTCGGCAAGACCGGCGAGGATGCGCTGCGCCTCTATCGGGAGGTCAAGGCCTACGAGAGCGCCGGTGCCTTCGCGGTCGAGATCGAGGTGGTACCCGAAGAGGTCGCCACCGAGATCAGCAGGCGCACGAGGGTCCTGCTCTGGTCGATGGGAGCGGGTGCAGGTTGCGACGCCCAGTACCTCTTCGCCAACGACATCCTCGGCTACACCGACGGGCACGTTCCCCGCCACGCCAAGGTTTACCGCGACTTCCGCGCCGAGCACGCGCGGCTTCAGGCCGAACGGATCGCGGCGTTTCGCGAATTCGTCTCCGATGTGGCTTCGGGCGGCTATCCGGAAGTGTGCCACCTCGTTAGGATGGCTCCCGAGGAACTAGATGCGTTCCGCGAGGGGCTGGAATAGTACGCGGGAACCGACGACAAGCCGGCGAAGAGCAACGACAGTCATTGCCCCGACCGCCTGGCGGGTGGGGCGCCAACGGAGGAGGAGACACCATGCTGCGACGGATACTCTTGGGGGCTGCCGCGACGCTCGCCGTGACGGCGGGCACGTCGATCGCCCAGGACGCGAAGACCTTCTTCTGGATCTCGCATGGCGGCCCGGCCGACCCGGTCTGGACCTACTTCCTGCAGGGCGCCGAGAGCTGGGCCGCCGACACCGGCCACACCGTCAACACCTCCTTCCATTCAGGCGACGTGCCGAGCCAGCAGGAGGCGGTACGGGCGGCGATCGCGGTGGGCGCCGACGGCATCTGCTCGACCAGTCCGGACCCGGGCTCGATGGTCGAGGTCGTAGCCGAGGCGCGCGCAGCCGGCATACCGATCGTCAACTTCAACACGCCGGACGCGGCCCCCGACTGGAACGCCTATGTCGGCGGCGACCTGCTCTACGTCGGCCGCAGCTGGGCGCAGTACCTCGTCGACAAGGGCCACGTGGAAGCGGGCGACTTCGTCTGGATGCCGGTCGAGGTGCCCGGCGCCTCCTACGGCGTCGAGGAGGAAAAGGGCATCTCCGAGGTCTTCACGCCGCTCGGCATCACCTGGGAGGTCACAGACGCCACCCTCGACCAGGCCGAAGTGATCACCCGGATGACCGACTACGTCACCGCCAACCGCGACCGGATCAGCGCGATGATCGGGCTCGGCGACATGGTGACCGGCTCGGTCAGGCGGGTCTGGGAACAGGCCGGCGTCGAGCCAGGCGCGATCCCGGTCGTCGGCTGGGGCAACTCGCTCGACACGACCCAGGAGGTGATGGACGGCTACGTCGCCGCCGCCATGTGGCAGGACCCGCAGGCGACTTCCTACATGTGCCTGTCGGCGCTGCTGATGGAGACGAGCGACATCCCCATCGGCTTCAACATCATCACCGGCGCGCTCTACGAAGCCGAGCAGGCTCCGCTCTATCACGGGATCATGGGCGGCAACTGACGCCCGCCTCGCGCCGCCCGCATCCGTGCGGGCGGCTCTTTCGATGCCAGACCGGAGGGACGTCTGGATGAGCGATCACGACAGCGCCGCGCCGGCGGTTGCGCCGCCCGAAAGCCCGGGTCTCGGCCGCTTGCTTGTGGCGATGCCCGAGTTCGGCCCGCTCGTGCTTCTGATCCTGATGCTCATCGTCTTCACGTCAATCAATCCCACGTTCCTGTCGCTCACCAACATCGGCAACGCGCTGACATTCACGGTCGAGCTCGGGCTGATGGCGCTGGCCATGACGCTCCTGATGACCTCGGGCGAGTTCGACCTTTCGGTCGGCTCGGTCTTCGGCTTCGCCCCGGTGGTGATGTGGGCGCTGTTCAATGCGGGACTTCATGCCGCTGTTCCCGGCGTTCCTGGTGGCGATCGCCGTTGCGGTGTTCATCGGTTTCGTGAACGGGGTCTTCGTGACCCGCCTGGGCATCCCGTCGTTCCTGGTGACGCTCGGCATGCTGCTCGTCGTGCGCGGCACGGCGCTCTGGGTTACCAGCGGCTTCCCGCAGCGCACCTGGGACGCGGGCGAGGAATGGCTGGCGCAGATCCTGGTCGGCGACTTCTACATCGGCGGACTGCGGGTCTACATGAGCCTGATCTGGTTCATCCTCATCGCGCTCGCCTTCCACTACGTCCTGACCCGCACGCGCTTCGGCAACTGGATCCAGGCGACCGGGGGAAACGGCAGCGCGGCGCGCAACCGCGGCGTGCCGACCCGCCGCGTCAAACTGATCCTCTTCATGCTGTCCTCGGCGATGGCCGCGCTCGCCGGCATCATCTCGTCGATCCGCGTCTCGGCCGCCAACCCCAATTCCGGCACCGGCTACGAGCTGGAAGTGATCGCCATGGTGGTGATCGGCGGCACCGTGCTGACCGGCGGCCGCGGCACGATCATCGGCACCGTGCTCGGGGTGCTGATCCTGCGCCTTATGCGCAACGGCATCGTGCTGATCGGCGTGCCGGGCCTCGCCTACAATATCTTCATCGGAGGGATCATCCTCGGCATGATGGCGCTCCACGCCGGGCTCGAACGCCGGCACAACGAGGGGGTCTGACGTGACGACGAGCTCGGAGCAGCCGCTCGTCGAGATGCGGCATATCGAGAAGTACTACGGTCGGATTCATGCGCTCCGCAATGTCAACCTGACAATCCGCCGGGGCGAGATCGTCGGCTTGCTCGGCGACAACGGCGCCGGCAAGTCGACGCTGATCAAGGTGCTGTCCGGCGCGGTGCCCTATACGTCGGGCGAGATCTTCATCAAGGGCAACGCGGTGAAGCTCCGCTCGACGAACGACGCCATCGCCGCCGGCATCGAGACGATTTATCAGGATTCGGCGCTCGTCACGCAGCTCTCGGTTGCGCGAAACCTCTTCCTCGGCCGTGAGCTCCGCACTGGGCCAAAGTTCCTCGACCGCATGGATCAGGACCGGATGAACGAGGTAGCCGGCGAGCTCTTGAAGCGCGTTGGCATCTCCAAGAACATCCCGCCTACGACGCCGATAGGCTCGCTCTCCGGCGGCGAGCGCCAGGCGGTCGCGATCGCGCGCGCGATGTATTTCGACAGCGACCTCATCATCCTCGACGAACCGACCAACAACCTCGGCGTCGCCGAGACCCAGGGCGTGCTGCGCTTCGTCCGCTCGGCGCGCGACACCGGGCATTCCTGCATCTTCATTGCCCACAACATCCACCACGTCTTTCAAGTGGTGGACCGCATGATCGTCATGCGCCGCGGCGAAATCGTCGCCGACGACCTCAGCCCGAGGACCTCCAGCATCCAGGACGTCGAGAACGTCATCACGGGCGAGCACCTTGCCGCGTGACCGGGGCTTCCGCTGACGGCATCCGCTTCGGCTTCGACGCCCGCACCGGGCTGCTAGACGGGTTCACCGTGACCGACGGCGGCATCGAGGTGGCCCCCCTCCACCGCGCCCCCTGGGTCGGAACGGACGAGACGATGCCCGCCGACGCCGCGCCGCTGATGACGACGCTCGGCGGCGACTTCTTCTGCGCCCCCTTCTCCGGCAGCGAGGATGGCTCGCCGCTCCACGGCTGGCCGCCGAACTCCCCCTGGATCGTGGTGGCCCGCACCGGCGGCACGCTCCGAGCCGTGCTCGAGCGCCCGGTGTTCGGCGCCTCGCTCGTCAAGGAACTCTCGGTCAGGGACGGTCATCCGTTCGTCTATCAGCGGCACATCTTCATCGGCGGGAAGGGTCGCGTAACTGTGGCGAACCACGCCAACGTCTCGCTGCCGAACGGCGGCACCATCCGGACGTCTCCCAAGCGGAGCTGGGAGACGCCCGCCACGCCGCAGGAAAGCGATCCTTCCCGCGGCCGGTCGGCGCTGGTCTATCCCGCCCGATCCGAGGACCCGACACGGTTTCCCGGGAGGAGCGGACCCGTCGACCTCACGCGATACCCATGGAATCCGCGTCACGAGGATTTCGTCATGGGGATCGAGGCCCCGGGCCACGCGTTGGGCTGGACTGCGGTGACGCGGCCTGCGGAAGGCGACCTCTATCTTTCCCTGCGGAACGCCCGGCAATTGCCGATGACCATGCTCTGGCACTCGAACGGCGGCCGCGACTACCCGCCCTGGTCGGGCCGCCACTTCGGCTGCCTCGGGGTGGAAGAAGGCGCCGCCGGGGACATGCTCGGCCCATCGGCCGAGGCCGAACTTTCGGCCCCCGGCGCGATTGCGCTGGCTCCTGACGGCATCATCGAGGTCCGCCACGCCATCGGAGCTGTTCTCTGGCCGTCGGGGCAGCCGGTGGCCGACGCCCGCACCGGCGACCAGACGCTGGACATCACGGGGGAGGCGGGGGCGAAACGCCGCTTGCCTTTCAATTCGGACTTTCTGAAGCTCGCAGAGTGACCACGTCGACTACCGGAGGCAAGCACCATGGCAAGCATGCGGGTCACGGAAAGTTAATTGACCTTTCCCCCGGTATCCGGACCATTGCGAGCTGCAATATTCCGACCTTAGATCGACGAAGGAGGAAGACCCATGAAGCACAAGCGTTTCAGTGACGTGCAGGTCATCGGCGTGCTGAAGGAGCACGAGGCCGGGGCAAGGGTGGACGACCTCTGCCGGCGGCACGCCATCAGCAGCGCGACCTTTTGTACCGAATACGGCTGATTGATTCCGCTTGAGAGGGATTCCTTACGGGAATCGAAGCGGTTAGGCTGCTGTGCAAAGTCTTGAGGCAGGGGCATGGCAGACGGCGCACAGCGGTTGACGGTCGAGGAGTTGGAGGAGCGGTTTCGCGCGGCGAAGGACGTGGTCGAGCGCAGCCACTGCCAGGCGGTCTGGCTGCTGGCGAAGGGTCACTCGACGGCGGATGTGGCGGAGATAGTTGCGCTCACGCCGCGCTGGGTGAACAAGCTGGCGCGCCGCTACGAGACCGACGGGGCGGACGCGCTCGGCGATCGGCGGCGCGGCAACCGCGGCGCCAGGCCGCTGCTCGACGAGGCCGACCTGGAGGCGCTGCGAGAGCGGCTGAGGACCCCGCCCGACGACGGCGGGGTCTGGACCGGGCCGAAGGTCGCGCGGTGGATTGCGGTGCGGCTTGGGCTGGTGCAGGTGCATGCGCCGCGCGGCTGGGAGGCGCTGAAGCGGATCGGCTGGTCGATCCAGGTGCCGCGTCCGCGAAACCCCAGGGCGGCGGCGCCCGAAGACCAGGCGGCGTTTAAAAAAAGCTCGCCGAGACCCTCGCCGAGGAGACCGCGCAGCACGCCTTGCCGGTCGAGCTCTGGGCCACCGACGAGCACCGGCTCGGCCTGAAGCCGGTGCAGCGCCGGGTGTGGGCGCCAATCGGCGCGCGCCCGATCGCGCTCGGCCACCACCGGTTCGAGTGGCTCTACGTCACCGCCTTCGTCGCGCCGCAGAGCGGCGAGACGGTGTGGTATCTCTCCAACGGCATCGACAAGCGGTGCTTCGAGATGATGCTCGCCGCCTTCGCGCGCGAGGTCGGTGCCGGGCGCGACCGCATCATCCTCCTCTTGCTCGACGGCGCCGGCTGGCACACCGAGCCGGGGCTGGCCGTGCCCGAAGGCATAAGGCTCATCTATCGTTCTCGGGGAAAACCGTCCACTGGACGGCTTTCTTGTCCCTCGAACCCCTACACCCCCGAGTTGCAGCCGGCCGAGCACCTCTGGCCGCTCGTGGACGAGCCCGTCGCCAACCGCCACTTCGAGACCCTCGACGCGCTCGATTCCGTCCTCGACGACCGCTGCCGGACCCTGGCACAAGACCGCGATCTCATCGCCGCCAACACCACCTTCCACTGGTGGCCAAACTCATGCGTAGTGAACTGAACCAGCCGAATCCGGTAATACACTTGGCGGAAGAAGTACGGGGGCATGGAGGCGAGCGACGCGAAGCGGCTGCGCGAGCTCGAGACGGAGAACGCCAAGCTGAAGCGGATCGTCGGCGATGAAGGACCCTCTCGGAAAACATTGGTGAGCCCATGGCCGGGAGACGAGCCGTGGGCTTCCTGATGAACGCGCTGGGTCTCAGCGAGCGGCGCAGCTGCCGGATTGTCGGCCTGTCGCGGTCGGTGCAGCAGGACCGTCCGGCGCCGAAGAACGACGAGGCGGTCGTCGGCCGCCTGAAGGAGCTGGCCCCGGAGAACCGCCGCTACGGCTATCTCCGGCTGCACGCGCTGCTGCGGCGGGAGGGGCTGGTCGCCAACCGCAAGCGGACCTACCGGCTCTACACCGAGCAAGGTCTGCAGGTGCGGACGAAGAAGCGGCGCAAGCTGCCGCGGCGGGATCGTCGACGTCTCCATCTCCGGCACGCGGATGGCGCGCTATCTCGACGACCTGGCGCTGCTGCACGGCCTGCCCGAGGATATCGTCCTCGACAACGGCCCCGAAGGCACCAGCCGCGCCATGTTCGAGTGGTCGGAGCGCACCGGCGTCCGTCTGCGCTTCATCGAGCCGGGCAAACCGGTGCAGAACGCCTACGTCGAGAGCCTGAACGGCAAGCTCCGCGACGAATGCCTCAACCTGCACCGGTTCCGCTCGCTGAGGCATGCCCGCGAGGAGGTCGAACGATGGCGCCTTCACTACAACACCGAACGCCCGCGCTCGGCGCTCGGCTATCGAACGCCCATGGAGGTCCTCACCACCAACGCCGCAGCAGCGCTTGACCCTCTTGCGGGCTCGGCGCTGCCGCTCATCGCCAAGTTCAAACCAGAGGATTCCAGTTCAACGCGGCCCTGAACGCCGGGCAAAGGTCACTGAACCCGGCTGGCGCAACGGAATGATGCTGGTATCGTCCTTCATGGCGTATCGCTCCTCTTGGAGATGCTGGCAGGCTCGACACCCGCCACGATACGCCGCCCTCTCAAGCCGCATCACCCATGTTCGGCTATAGCTCGTGCGCGAGTAGCTCAGCGCACATCTTCAGTAGCCGCGCGCGGAAGTAGACTTGATGGATGTGCTCGCTCCCTAGGCCCGCGCGGTCGAAAAGGTGTTTGCGTCTGCGAGGCGCGAGACATTTTGTCAGCTTTGCCGACACCACGCCCGAGATCCCCGGGGGCGGTTCAAAGGTCTTGGACTGCTGCGACCAGCAGCTCCCGAACCTGACCGGCGACGGCTTTCAGATCGGCATTATCGATGGCGACCATCGACGCCACCGGATCGATCGCGCTGACCTCTACGCCACCGTCCATCGCCCGCAGGTTTACGTTGCAGGGAAGCATGGCGCCCACACGCGGCTCGATCCCGATCGCCCTGTAGGCCATCCGCGGATTGCAGGCGCCAAGGATGCGATAAATAAGGCGGCATATCCACATCGAGCTTCTTTTTCATCGTCGCCTGCACGTCGATCTCGGTCAGGACACCGAAGCCCTTCGCGCTCAGGGCCGCTCGTATTCGGGCGTCGACCTCGTCGATGGTCGCGCCAGCGATGAAACGATTGAAAGTGTAGCTCACGGCCGAACCTCTCGGATCATTTCCACAGGTACTTGATCAGTGCCGCGATCGCGAGGCCGGCGAGCACCAGGAGCAGCAGCATCCAAAGACCGCCGAACCCCATCCCAAAGCCATTCATCATCACCTTGCTCCTTAACAGGATGCTGAAAAAGTCCTCGCATTGAGAGGTTTGGCGTGATTCACGCTCCTGAACGACGGAGGAGTACGATGCGCGGATCGGACGAGCGCTCAGGCAGCCTGTTTTCGTATGTTGATATCGAGAGCCGGGTCCCGGCGAGCCACCCTTTGCGGGTGATCCGTCGGATCGCGGACGAGGTTCTGGTCGGTATGTCCGGCGCGTTCGATACGGCCTATGCCCCGCGGGGCCCGCCTTCGATCCCGCCCGAGCGGCTGTTGCGCGCCCTCTTGCTTCAGGCGTTCTACACGATCCGGTCCGAGCGCCAACTGGTAGAGCGGCTCGACTTCGACCTGCTGTTCCGCTGGTTCGTCGGCCTCGGGGTCGACGAACCGGTATGGGACGCATCGTCGTTTGCAAAGAACCGCGAGCGGTTCCTGGCGATGGAGGCGGCGACGCGGTTCCTTGCCGGGGTCGTCGCGCATCCGGAGGTCCGTCGCCAGATGAGCCGCGACCATTTCTCGGTGGACGGCACGCTGATCGACGCCTGGGCGAGCATGAAGAGCTTCCGGCCGAAGGATGAGGACCGCAACGACGAAGGCGGCGGGGAGGCCGGCGGGGAGGCGGGGCGGCGGGGAGGCCGGCGGGGGCGGGCGCAACGCCGAACGCGACTTCCGCGGCGAGACGCGCTCCAACGCGACGACGTACCCCATGCTGCCCAGCCGGTAATGCATCATCGTCGCCCGGTCGTCCGTCCGGCCGCGCAGGTCGGCATGGCCACCGGTCGTTGTCAGGCCCTTGCCGCAGATCACCAGCCGCGGCCCGTCGATCAGCCCCTCCTCGACGCCGCGGACAAGGCCGATGTCGGCGCCGCCGAGGTCGCGCACGGTGGTGAAGCCGCGGCGCAGCGTCTCCTCCAGCACGCGGGCCGAGCGCAGCGCGGAGAGCGACGTCGGCGCCAGCACGTTGTCCCAGAGGTTCAGCGTCTCGGCGACGACGTGCATGTGGCAGTCGATCATGCCCGGCATCACCACCTTGGCTTCGAGCGCGATCGTCTCGGTCCCCTCGGGCGCGGCAAGCCCTTCTTCGACGGCGGCGATGCGGCCGTCCTCGATCAGGATCGAGCGGTTGGGAAGCAGCGTGCCGGCTTCGGGGTCCAGGAGGCGGGCGCCGGTCAGGGCGAGGCGGTTGTGCATCGAAGATCCTCAGCGGTGGTGGCAGGCCAGCAGGCGGCCGTCTTCGCGCGGGGTGAGCGGCGGCTCCGTCGTGGCGCACTTCTCGTTGGCGAGCGGGCAGCGCGTGCGGAAGGCACAGCCCGAGGGCTTAGTGGTGGCGGAGGGCACCTCCTCACTGCGGGCGGCGAACGCGTGGCGTCGTCGCGGGTCGAGCGAGGGCGTCGAGCGCAACAGGAGCTCAGTGTACGGGTGCCGCGGCCGCGCGAACAGCGCGGACTTGGGCGCGGCCTCGACAATCTTGCCGAGGTACATCACCGCGACGCGGTGGCTGATATGCTCGACGACTCCGAGGTCGTGGCTGATGAAGAGGAGCGCGACGCCGAGCTCGGCCTGGAGGTCCGCCAGCAGGTTCAGGATCTGGGCCTGCACTGAGACGTCGAGCGCGGAGACGGGCTCGTCGCAGACAATGATGTCGGGCCTGAGCATCAGAGCGCGGGCTATGCCGATGCGCTGGCGCTGCCCGCCCGAGAACTGGTGTGGGAAGTTCGCCGCCTGGTCGGGCCGGAGCCCGACCCGCGCCATCATCTCGAGCACGCGCTGGGGTCGTTCCGACGCCGCTCCGATGCCGTGGATGTCGAGGGGCGCGCGCAGGATGTCGCGCACCCGCTGGCGAGGGTTCAGCGACGAAAACGGGTCCTGGAAGACGATCTGCATCCGCTGGCGATAGCGGGAAAGTTCGCGGCCGCGTGCCCCATCGATCCGGGCCCCGTCGAAGCGCACCTCGCCGCCGGTCAGCGGGATCAGCCCGGTCAGTGCGAGGCCCGTCGTCGACTTGCCACAGCCCGATTCGCCGACGAGGCCCAGCGTCTCGCCCTGGCCGAGGTCGAAGCTGACGCCGTCCACCGCGCGGACATGGCCGCCGGTACGCTGCAGCACGCCTTGCCGGAGCGGGAAGTGCACCTTGAGGTCGCGGACCGACAGGAGCGGCGCGAAGCCCGCGTCAAGCGGCATCGGGTACCTCCCAGCAGGCGGCGAGGTGGTCGGGGCGATGCTCCTCGAGCGGCGGCCGCTCGGCGCGGCAGCGTTCGGTGGCGAGCAGGCAGCGCGGCGCGAAGGCACAGCCCGCCGGCAGCGCCCAGGGCGCCGGAACGGTGCCGGGAATGTCGGTCAGGCGGCTTCCCTCGGCAGCGGTTCCGGGGATCGCCCCCATCAGGCCTCGCGTGTAGGGGTGAAGCGGCTCGTCGAAGAGAGCGGTGACGGACGCCTCCTCGACTCGGCGACCGGCATACATGACGATGACGTGGTCCGCCGTCTCGGCCACCACCGCGAGGTCGTGGGTGATGAGCACCACCGCCGTTCCAAGGCGCTGCTGCAGACCCTTCAGCAGCCCGAGGATCTGCGCCTGCACGGTCACGTCGAGCGCCGTCGTCGGCTCGTCGGCGATCACGACCGCAGGCTCGCAGGCGAGCGCCAGCGCGATCATCGCCCGCTGGCGCATGCCGCCCGACAGCTCGTGCGGGTATTGCCGCGCCCGCCGCTCGGGGTCCGGCATCTGCACACTTCGGAGCGCAGCGACCGCGCCCGCGGCGGCCGCGCGCCGGCGGAGGCCGCGGTGGCGCCGCAGGACCTCGGCGACCTGGTCGCCCACCGTCATCACCGGGTTCAGCGCCGTCAGCGGCTCCTGAAAGATCATGGCAATGCGGTTACCGCGCAGGTCTTCGGCGCGCCGCTCGGGCAGCGCCAGGAGGTCTGTCCCGTCCAGCCGGATCGCGCCCCGCGCCACCTCCGCCCCCTCGGGCAGCAGCCGCAGCAGCGCCAGCGCGGTCATCGACTTGCCGCAGCCCGACTCGCCTACGAGGCAGAGGGTCTCGCCGCGCCGCACCGACAGTCGCCATATCGGCCACCACCGTGAACGGCGGATCGGCCGAGGCGATGCGGACGTCGAGATCGCGCACCTCGAGGGCGGCGGCATCGCTCACGCGGTGGCTCCCTCCAGGTTGCCGACCATCCAGCCGTAGTCGCCGGCCTGCACCAGGTTCCGCGTAAGGTGCCCCATGATCATGATCCCGCGCGGGAAGGGCGAGACGACCTCGTCGAGTACCTCGAACGTGTAGGGGCTGACGATGCGGAAGAGCGGCGCACCCCCGGCGATCTCCTCGCCCAAGGGGGGGCAGAGGGGCTCGACCCAGCCGCCCAGACGGGGGCGCAGGCCCGCGATCTCGTTGACCACGACCTGCTCGGGGTTCGGCGTCGGCTCACCTTCGATGGCGCCCAGATAGCGCAGCTGGTTCAGCGTGCCGCGGATGATCCGCTCGATGTAGGGGCCCTGGTCGACGATTCCGCCGCCGAGCTCGATCACCGCGGCCTTCACCCCGCGCGGCATGGTCACGTCCTTCGTCGTGCCGTTAAAGCGCGTGCCCTGCTTGGTCTCGTCGGGGCGGTAAAGGACCTTCGACCCGAAGGCCCGGCTCAGCCCCTCGTCGTTCAGCAGGTAGACGTAGTCGACCGTGGGCCGGTCCGTCCCGGAGTGGAAGTCGATGTGGGCGTCGATCGCCCCCAGGAAATGCTCGGACAGCGCCGCCGCCAGCTGTTGCGAGTAGGTGCCGTTGCGGTCGCCGGGAAACTCGCGGTTGAGATCGCGGCTGTCGAGCGGCGAGAAGCGGGACCGCGCGGTCATGGCCGAGGGATTTGCGATGGGCAGCAGGCGGATCGTGCCGCGCAGCTTCCTGTCCCTGAGGATGCGGAACAGCTCCAGCACGGTCTGGCTGCCGGTATTCTCGTCGCCGTGGATGCCGCCCGAGATGCCGACCAGCGGGCCGTCCGCCTCGCCCACCAGGTCGGTCATGTGCAGGACGCCCTCGCTGCCGTCGGCGAGCGTGGTGAAACTGGGGGTGACGCGGCGGATTTCCTTGACCATGACGGTTCCCTTATCTGGAGCGGCGGGGCTCAGCCCTTGCCGCGGGCTGTTGCTTCGGGTCGAGCACATCGCGCAGCCCGTCGCCGAGCAGGTTGAAGCCGAGCACGGTCACCATGATCGCGGCACCCGAGACGATGGCCATCCACGGATCGTCGCGCATGAACCTGGTGCCGTAGCTGAGGGACCAGCCCCAGGTCGGCGCCGGTGGCGGCAGCCCGAAGCCGAGAAAGCTCAGCGCGGACTCCGCGATGATCGCGGTGCCGAGGCCGAGCGAGGCCAGCACGATGATCGGCCCGAGTGCATTGGGCAGGATCTCGCGGAACAGGATGCGCGGGGCGGAAGCGCCGATCGCGCGGGCCGCCAGCACGTAGTTCTGCTCGCGCAGGGAGAGCGTGGTGGCGCGCACGACGCGGGCATACTCGGTCCAGCTGACCACGATCAGCGCCAGCGCGACGTTGAGCAGGCCCGGCCCCAGGACCGCGACGATGGCGAGCGCCAGGATCGATCGCCGGAAAGCCGAGGAAGACGTCGGTGATGCGCATCAGCAGCAGGTCGATCCAGCCGCCGAAATAGCCGGAGACGAGGCCGACGACGGTGCCGATCAGCGCCGAGGCCGTGACCGCGATCACCGCGATGGAGAGCGAGATGCCGGGCGCCGAAGACGATGCGGCTCCAGATGTCCCGGCCGAAATTGTCGGTGCCGAGCAGTGCTCCCAGGACGGCCCGGCGAAGCGGTTGCGCATGTCCATCTGGTCGAGCGGATGGGTCGCGACCAGCGGCGCGAAGATCGCGAGCAGGACGATCGTCAGCACCAGCGCCGCGCCGATCAGCGGAGAGACGTTCCGCAACGCCTTCGGCAGCCGGCGGCGCGTGGTGGCAAGGGCGGTGTCGGTCATACGCTATCCCAGCCCGATCCGCGGATCGACGGCGGCGTAGAGCAGGTCGACCAGCAAGGTCACCAGCGCGTACATCATCGCGAAGGTCAGGACGATGCCCTGGATGAGCGGCAGGTCGCGCTGCGAGATCGCGGTGATCGTGAGCTGGCCGAGGCCCGGCCAGGCGAAGATCGTCTCGGTCAGGACCGCGCCGCCGAGCAGCGCGCCGAAGCGCAGGCCGATCACCGTCAGGACCGGCAGCAGCGCGTTGCGCAGCGCATGCTTCAAGACCACGCTCGAGCCGGCGCAGGCCCTTGGCGCGGGCGGTGCGGACGAAGTCCTCGCGCAGCACCTCGAGCATCGAGGTGCGCACCGAGCCGCGAGATGATGGCGGCCGAGTTCGCGCCGAGCGCCAGCGCCGGCAGCGCGATGTGCCAAGCGAGTCGAGGATCGGCGCCGGGTTGCCGGTCAGCACCGCGCCCAGCGCCGCCAGCAGCGGCTCGCCGCGACCGATCGCGGGCAGCCAGCCGAGAAGCACGGCAGAAAGAGAGCATCAGGAGCAGCGCCAGCCAGTAGACCGGGATCGAGACGCCGAGCTGGGCGAACAGCATCGCGATCGTGTCGATGATGCCGCCCTGCCGGATCGCGGCGACCACGCCGAGCGTCACGCCGACGAGCGTGGCCAGCAGCAGCGCCACCACCGCGAGTTCGACGGTCGCGCCTAGGCGGCCGAGGATCGCTGGGCCACTGGCTCGTTCTGGAAGATCGACCGCCCCATGTCGCCGTGGAGCAGCGCCCGAAATAGCTGCCGAGCCGCACGTACCACGGATCGTCGAGCCCGAGCGCGCGGCGCAGGCTCGCGATCCCCTCGGGCGACGCATCCTGGCCGAGCAGAACCGCCGCCGGATCCCCGGGGATCAGCAGCAGAAGGCCGAAGGTCACCACCACCATACCCACCGCCATCGGCAGGAACAGCAGCAGCCGCCGGACAACGTAGGCGGTCATGCGGACGTCACCTCCGCATGGCCCGGCCGCTCAGCCGCTGGCGGAGGCGGTTCGCATCTTCTGGCATGAAAGACCTCCGAAGAAGGCCCGGACCGGCCGCAACCGGTCCGGGCAGAGGCGGTCAGTTGGCCTGCGGCATCCCGATCAGGCCGCGGAAGTTGCCGCGCGGGTTGGCCTCGACAGTGATCGGCAGGTCCTTGCTGTAGAACAGCTGATAGCCCTGGTCCGAGATGATGAAGTAGGGCAGGTCCGACGCCAGGATCCGCGCCGCGTCCTGGTAGGCCGCCGCGCGCTCGGCCTGGTCGAGCGAACTCGCGCCCGGCCTTCAGCAGCGCATCGACCTCCGGGTTGGAATAGCCGCCCCAGTTCTGCGAGCCGCCGGTCGACAGCTGCGCATAGAGCAGCCGGTCGGGATCGACGATGTTCAGCCAGCCGAGCAGGGCGATCTGGTGCATCCCCTTCTGCACGTAGTTGGTCGAGAATGACGGCCAGTCGGAGATCTGCACTTGCGCATCGACGCCAGCCGACTGCATGACCGCCTGCAGGTACTCGACCGACTGCACCCGGTTCGGATCCTCGCTGTGGGTGGCCAGTATTACCGTCAGCTTGTCCCCGTCCTTGTCCAGAACCCCGTCGCCGTTGCTGTCGGTCCAGCCAAGTTCGGCGAACTTGGCCACCGCGCCTTCGACGTCGAAGCCGGGCTGCTGTATTGTCTCGTCATAGGCCCAGGACGAAGGCAGGATGATGTTGTGGGCGACCTGGTCGACGCCTTGGTAGATGTCGTTCACGATGGTTGCCTGATCGATCAGCATCGAGAACGCCTGCCGCATGCCCGGGTCGGACAGCAGCGGCTCCTGGGTGTTGAAGTTGATGTAGGTCACCCCGAGGCCGGCCGTGATGGCGTTGCCGAAGCGGTCGTCCGCCGCCAGCCGGGCGATATCCTGCGGCGACAGCGGCGACTGGATAACGTCGAGGTCTCCCGCCTCGAACGCCTGCGCCCGGGCCGAGTTGTCGCCGACGATCCTGACCACCACCGTCTCGACTTCGGGCGCCCCGGCCCAGTAGGTGTCGCTGGCGGACAGCACGATTTCGCTGCCGCGCGCCCAGCTGTCGAGCTTCATCGGCCCGGCTCCGATCGGTGCGGACGCGACGTCGGCCCCGCTTTCGGCATAGTCCGAAGGCACGATGCCCATGTCGAGGTAGCTCAGAAGCGGGGCATATGGGGCCGACAGAGTGAACTTGACCGTCAGCTCGTCCACCGCCTCGATCGCCGCAATCGGCGAATAGAGCGTGCGCTGCGGTGCGTTGAAGTCGGGGTCGATGAGCTTGCTGTAAGTGTAGACCACGTCCTCCGCGGTCAGCGGGGAGCCGTCCGAGAACACGAGGTCCGGCCGCAGGTGGACGAGCAGCGTCGTGGGATCGGGGCTCTCCCAGCGTTCGGCCAGATCCGGCACCGGCTCGAGCGAGGGGGTCAGGTGCACGAGGCCCGAATAGATCAGGTTCGCCACCCGGTAGGCGGTGGTGTCCCGAGCCAGCCGCGAATCCAGCGTGCCGGCGTCCACGTCGGTGCCGATCGTGAGCGTCTCCTGCGCCTGCCCGGCGCCGGCGGTGAGCAGCGCAAGCAGGGCGGCGGAGCCGGCAAGGCGAAGTCTGGTCATGGTCGTCTCAACCTCTCTGTTGGCCGGCCGAAGGGCCGGGCTGTCTTCTTCGTTCGTCAACCGGCTGCGTATCGCGCGGGCGGTGTTGCCCGGGCGGCGCGCAGGCCTGCGAGATAGGGGACCAGTTCAGTCTCCAGGGCGGCTGGGTCCGGCATGTGGCGGTACTCGAAGCAGGGCACACCGGGCCGCACCATCTGGGCCACGTGGTCCGCGCCGGATGCGAAGATCACCGCGTCGACGCCGGCAAGCAGCTGCTGAAGATCGGGCGCGTGGGACCATGAGACACGGATGTCCGAGACATGGGGCGCATAGCGCTGAACGCTCGGTCGCATGATGGCGATATAATCCTGCAGCTCGGTCACGGCCGCCACCCTGGCCCGGGAATCAAGCAGAGCCAACGCCTGCCGCGTCCGCTCGGAGGGAATGAATCGGAGCCCGCGCACGTTCGCCTCGGGCACCAGCCGCAGCACTTCGGTCTCGCGATGGACGAATGTAAGCACCAGGTCAGCGGCGATGCAGGCCGCCCGGGCGTCCGGATCAGCGGTCAGCCGCTCCAACGTCAGCATGGCGATGCGGTCGTCTGGCGAGAGCAGCGGCCGGATCTTACCGACATAGTCCAGCGCCGGGATCTCGAAGATGCCGATGAACAGGATCTCGAGTGCCGACCGCCCCTCCCGCAGTCGCGCCTGCGCGTTCAACATCGACACCAGCGCCATCGTCGAAACGCCTAGCCGCTCGGCCTTGCCAATCAGCATTTCGATGTCCGTCCTGAGCGCATTGGAATCGTGCGCCGGCGCGTGGGGGAGCGCCGGTCGGGTGTAGGCACCGCTGCCCTGCCGCATTTCGATCAGCCCGTCGTCGCGCAGATTCTGGTAAACCTGCGCCACCGTTCCTTGGGCGAGCCCCAGCGTCACCGCCATCCGCCGCACCGACGGCAGCCGTGTCCCCTGCTCCAGATCCCCGTGCGACAGCAGGTAGCTCAGCAGCCCGTACAGCTGCCGGCCCACGGGCACGGGCAGCGACTTGTCGATGAAGCTGCGGTCTATCTGGAGACTCAAGCGTTCTACCCGATTGGTACAGTTTCCTGTCTAGCCCCGCGCGTCCGGCAATGGCAACCCCCAGCGGCGCGAACCCCCGCCGACTGCCGGAACTTTTGTACCCGGCGGCCTTCCGTGCTTCCTGGGAGGCAGGAAAGTCTCGCCCGGTGACCTTTGACATGGACCCTGTCGCCGTTAAAAGGACGGCGTCGACATCACGGAGGCGTCTCAATGGACTATGTCAATCTCGGCAGCACAGGGCTGAAAGTGTCACGCCTCGGCCTTGGGTGCATGTCCTTCGGCTCGCCCTCTTGGGCCTCGTGGGTCCTCGACGCCAGCGCTTCCGCTCCTATCCTGGAAGAGGCCGTCGACCGCGGCTTCACTCTTTTCGACACTGCCGACGTGTACTCGCGGGGCGCGAGCGAGGAGATAGTGGGCGAGATCCTGCTTCCGCTGCTTCCTCGCCACCGTCTCGTCCTCGCCAGCAAGCTCTACAATTCCATGAGCGACGATCCGAACGACCGCGGACTGTCGCGCAAGCACGTCCTGCACGCTATCGACGCGAGCCTTCGCCGCCTCCGTACCGACCATATCGATCTCTGGCAGATCCACCGCTTCGACTACGACACGCCCCTCGAAGAGACGCTCGAGGCGCTCGACTGCGTCGTCCGCGCCGGCAAGGTGCGCTACCTCGGTGCATCGTCGATGTTCGCCTGGCAGTTCATGAAGGCATTGGGCCTGCAGCGCGCCAACGGATGGGCGCCTTTCGTCTCGATGCAACCGCACTACAACCTGATCTACCGCGAGGAGGAGCGCGAGATGCTTCCGCTCTGCCGTGCCGAGGGGATCGGCGTCCTGCCGTGGAGCCCGCTTGCCCGCGGCGTCCTCGCGGGAAAGCGCGTCACCACGCGGTCGGATACCGATGCAACCGCGCGATCACTCTACGGCGCGAGCGGGATCCAGGATGAGTCGATTGCCGCCACCGTTGCTGAGATCGCCGCGGAGCGCGGCGTGCCCATGGCGCGGATCGCTTACGCCTGGGTTGCGAGCCGCCCAGGCATCACTGCGCCTCTCATAGGCGTGACCCGCCGCGGGCAGCTCGACGACGCCGTGGCCGCCCTCGGCCTCTCCCTGTCCGCAGAGGAGGTGGAGCGGATGGAATCCGCCTACCGTCCCAAGCCCATTGCGGGTCATGGTTGAGTGGTAGAGGCGACGGACGATCGGACCAGCAGCCCGGTCCGAACGGCGCGTCATCGCTGCGCGGAGACCGCGGCGCTCACCGGCTTCGCGCGGCGCTGGATGGAGCAGCTGCTCGTGCGCTACAACGCCTTCGGGCCGGCGAGCCTAGGCAGCCGGCGACGCGGTACCGGCGCCGGGCCGAGGCTTCTGATGCCGGAGATGCTCGGCAAGCTGCTCGAGCGGGTGAGGTGCCCGCCCGCCGACGGCGGGATGTTGATCGCAATGAACGTGGCGGCCTTCATGGCGGCCGAGTTCGGGCTCGTCCGCGTCGCCGAGCGTCGCGGCTGGGAGGCGCCGCAGGCGATTGAGTAAACGGTGCGGCCGCGCCACGGCCGCGCGGCGCCCCCCAAGAGCAGGCGACGTATCATACCGGATTCGGCTGGTTCAGTTCACTACGCATGAGTTTGGCCACCAGTGGAAGGTGGTGTTGGCGGCGATGAGATCGCGGTCTTGTGCCAGGGTCCGGCAGCGGTCGTCGAGGACGGAATCGAGCGCGTCGAGGGTCTCGAAGTGGCGGTTGGCGACGGGCTCGTCCACGAGCGGCCAGAGGTGCTCGGCCGGCTGCAGCTCGGGGGTGTAGGGGTTCGAGGGACAAGAAAACCGTCCAGTGGACGGTTTTCCCCGAGAACGATAGATGAGCCTTATGCCTTCGGGCACGGCCAGCCCCGGCTCGGTGTGCCAGCCGGCGCCGTCGAGCAAGAGGAGGATGATGCGGTCGCGCCCGGCACCGACCTCGCGCGCGAAGGCGGCGAGCATCATCTCGAAGCACCGCTTGTCGATGCCGTTGGAGAGATACCACACCGTCTCGCCGCTCTGCGGCGCGACGAAGGCGGTGGCGTAGAGCCACTCGAACCGGTGGTGGCCGAGCGCGATCGGGCGCGCGCCGATTGGCGCCCACACCCGGCGCTGCACCGGCTTCAGGCCGAGCCGGTGCTCGTCGGTGGCCCAGAGCTCGACCGGCAAGGCGTGCTGCGCGGTCTCCTCGGTCGCGGACAGGCTCGTCGAGGTGCCCGAGTTTGTGCAGCCGCACCATGTAAATGCATTGCAGAACCGGTCGCCGCACGGGTCCGAGCCATGGTGGCTGTAGATGAACCGCCCGCCGTCATAGACGACCACGCCGTTCGCCCCGGTGCCCGTCAGGTAGGTGTAGCGCGGTTTGCCCCTTCGTATGCACTGGGCATTGGTCGGGCTCTCTGGAAGATTGTGGACGCGTCGGTCGTGGTTCCACACAGTTCGGAAGCTGCCGAGCAGATGGTTGGCAGTCGCCGGGGTCTTTGCCAACTCGGAATGCCGGCGCACGACCATGGCACGCGAGACCTGGCCGATCGGAAGCTTCATCCAGTCCCGCAGATGAGGACGCATCTGAGCACGAACTCCCTCGATGTTGGTTTGGGATCGGAGCTTCGGGCGCGCCAGGTAGGTCTCCAGCGCCTCCTCCAGAGAGGGTGCGCCGGTCTGGTATGTCTTGCCCGAGCCCCGCGACATATCGAGCGCGTGTGCCTGCGCCGCTTGCCGGGCCGAGGCAGCCGAGATAATAGGGTATCTGCTGATGTTCTTGCGAACTGTCCGACGACGTCGCGCTGGTAATACCAGGTCTTCGACCTCTTGCCGACGAAAAGTATGAACCCTTTCCTCTCTGTATCGAAGTGCTTGTCGGTCCCCTCGGAGGCGTGGGTGACGGTGCGGGCCAATGTCTCTGTCAGCTTTGGTATTGTCTGTATTTTGCCGGTATCAGAATGAAATGCAGTCCATCAGACTTCGCTATCGTGAAACACGCGGTCTATTAAAATGAAGCGTATATCAATACAAAGAAACTTCGTGAAACAAATAACCCCAGCTTGGGAACCAGAAGCTCTAACATTGAGCTACAGTCGCATGCCTCGTGGATATGGCGGCGGCAAAGGCCGGTCAAGGGACCTTTAGTTCGGCTCAGTGAGCGCCAACGAAAGCCCCGCCTTCGCGTCCGCGCTCAGTTCGGTGAAGGGAGGAAGAACTTGCGCCCATTGCGAATCGCCTGTCCGCCGGGCCACGAGATACTTCACCGCCGGGACGAGCGGCTGGGCGGTGATCAGATCGCGAAGGGCCTTGATCCGGTCCAGAGTTCCGTGGTCCGGGGACGCCCGGTCCGCCCATACCCTGCCGCAGAGTGCCGCGGTCTGATTTGCCGTGGCCGAGATGCAGCCGGCGAACCCGGACCGGTCGGCCTCTCCAAGCGAAACTTCCGAGCTGGGAAAGACCGCAAGGCCAGGCAGACGCGCCGCCAGGTCGCGGCAGAACTCAAGGTCTCCGGAGGAATCCTTGATGCCGGCGAATCGTTCGGGCCAGGTGCGGTACAGGCGCTCGATCAGCGGGACCGGAATCGGAACCCCGGTCAGCTGCGGGAAGTTGTAGAAGTAGAGGGATATCCGGCGGTCGCCCAATGCGTCGTGAAGACGCGTGTACCAGTCGAACAGCCCCTGCTCCGACACCGGCTTGTAGTAATAGGGCGGCAGCACGAGGGCAACGGCATAGCCCATCTCATCGGCCGCAATGGTCATGTCGATCGTCTCGGCAATCGAGGGTGTGCCCGTTCCAACCATCAGGCGAGACACATTGAGGCCCTCCGCCGCCCATCGCATGATCGACTTGCGGGTTGCGGTGTCGAACGAGTTGGCTTCGCCGGTGGAACCCAGAACGTTGAGACCGTCGCAGTCGTTCGCCAGCGCCCAGGAACAGTGTTCCAGAAACATGGCCCTGTCCGGGTTGCCGTCGCCGTCGATGGGTGTCGGTACCGCCGCGATCACGCCCTGCATCACAGTTTCGCCTTCATTGAGTTATAACTTTCCACCACCGCCGTATTCATCGGGCGGCTCGCCACCAGCGGGTGGTCCTTGTCGGTTGTTGTGGTCTTGTCCCATCCGCCCGGATCGCCCAGACCGGTAACGGCCTCGCTGAAGTACTCGCGATTGATGGCGATGAACGCGATGTCCGCCGCGTCTACCTCGTCATCGTACCTGATCGCGTCCACTGGGCAGACGGACTCGCACAGACCACACTCCACGCATTCCACGGGGTGGATGTAGAACATCCGCCCGCCCTCATAGATGCAGTCGACCGGGCAGACTTTGGTGCATTGTCCGTCTTTGACGTCGATGCACTCGCTCTTGATGATCAACGCCACGAGCCGCTTCCTCGCTACTTTCCGCGCCAGACCGGCGCGCGCTTCTCGCGGAAAGCCGCGACGCCCTCATTTGAATCCTCCGACGTCAGGGCCGCGATCAACTCCGGCAGGCGCAATGAACGCGCCTCATGCGGGGTCAGGTGGCCGGTCTGGCGAATGGTCGCCTTGACGGCGGCAACGGAAAGGGGCGCGCAGGCGAGGATTCCCTGCACCCAGCCGGCGACCTCGCGGTCGAGATCACCCTGCGCAACCACGGCGTTGACGAGCCCGTAGTGCGCGGCTTCGGCGCTGGACATCGTTCGGCCGGTCATCATCAGCCCCGCGGCGATCTTCTCGGGAATCAGGCGTTGCAGCGTGACCATGCCGCCATCCAACGGCAGCCGGCCGACCTTGGCCTCGGGCAGCGCGAAACTGGCATGTTCCGCCGCGATCACGATGTCGCAGCCCAGAACCATCTCCATGCCGCCGCCATAGGCCAGCCCGTTGACCCGGGCGATGATCGGGACCGAGAGGCTCCGGCGCATCGCGATGCCGCCAAAGCCGTTCGGGTTGAGCGAGGCCCAGTACTCCAGCCCGGACTTGCCCGCGCCCGACTTCAGGTCGGCGCCGGCGCAGAACGCCTTTTCCCCGGCACCGGTCAGCACCACACAGCGGATCGCCGCGGTTGCCTCGATCTCGCGCCAGATGCTCTCCAGCGCGGATTCGGTCGCGTCGTCTACCGCGTTCATCCGCTCGGGCCGATCGATGGTGACCGTCGCCACGCCGCCTTCGGTCTCGAGGCGGACGCTCATATCGCGACCTTGCCGCCTTCGGTCTCCAGCAGGCTGAACTCGCGCAGGATCTCGTCGGTATGCTGGCCGAGCCGCGGCGGGGCGTGGCGGATGGTCAGCGGCGCGCCGCTGAGGTGCACCGGGGATCCGACGAGGGTCAGATTGCCGATCACCGGGTGATCGAGCTCCACGAGCATGCCGTTGATCGCCGTCTGCGGGTCGTCCAGCGCATCGCCGAGCGAGCGGACCGGCGCGCAGAGCAGATCCTGCGCCTCGAGCCGGTCGATCCAGTGCGCGTCGTGTTCGTCGCGAAGTTGTCGCGAAACAGCTCCTGCAGGAACGGCTTGTGCTTCCGCTGCGTGGCGAGGTCGGGATACTCGGCCGACATGTCCTCGATCCCGAGCGCCGCGCAGATGTCGCGCAGCGGGTTGGCCTTGAAGGCGCCGACCAGGACGACCGCTCCGTCGGTGGTGTCGAACACGCCGGTCAGGGGCATGGCCGCCCAGTTCAGCACCTCGCGGTGCATGCTCCATTGCGCCGCTTCCTGCATCTGCATGGCGATCATCGAATCGTAGAGCGAGACCGAGACCTTCTGGCCGACGCCCGTCCTCGCGCGCGCGAGGAGCGCCGCGAGGATACCCTGGACGAGGTGCATGCCGGCGGTGTAGTCGCAGAGCGCCGTCGGATAGATCGACTTGGGATCGAGGGATCCGAGGTCTTTTCCATGACCCCGCTCATCGCCTGCGCGAGCACGTCCTGGCCGCCCTTGTGCGCGTAGGGGCCCTTTTCTCCGAAGCCGGTGCCGAAGGCGCAGATGATCCGCGGATTGATCGCCTTGAGAGCTTCGTAGCCAAAGCCCAGCCGCTCCATGACCCCGGCGCGGAAGTTGTTCACGACCACGTCCGAAAGGCGGACCAGATCCAGAACGATCCGCTTGCCGCGCTCGGACTTGGTATCGATCGCGATCGAGCGCTTGTTGCGGTTGAGGCGCAGAACACCGGGTTGTTCATCGCCTCCTCGGACTTGTCACCGAAGAAGCTGCGCGACAGATCGCCCTCGACGGGGCGCTCGATCTTGATGACGTCGGCGCCGAAGTCGGCGAGCATCTGCGTCGCGCAGGGGCCCATCATGACTTGCGTGAAGTCGAGAACCCGGATGCCGTCGAGCGGCAGGTTTGCTGACTGTCCATCGGTTCGCTCCTCATGACGCCATCGCCGGCTCGAGCAGGGCATTGGCCGAGGGCACGTCGCCCGGATCGGCGCCCTGCGCGCGCATCTGTTTCTGGATGGCCTTGACGTCGACGTCGCGCAGCGCGGAGTTTCCGCTCAGGGCAAGGGCGACGGCCACGCCGGCGGCTTCGCCCAGGGCCATGCACGGCGGGATCTCGCGCGACATCTTCTGCGCGTCGCGCTCGACCGAGTAGTGGCGCCCCGCGACGATGAGGTTGTCGATGCCCCTGGGCAGAAGCGCGCGATAGGGCGTGTAGTAGTCGCGGCCGCGGCACACGCTGTCGTCGAAGTGCCGCCGGCTCGTGACATCGTTCTTGGTCACGACGTACTCGCCCTCCAGCAGGCGCGTCTGGCGGACGCCGATCTGCTCAGCGGCGCCCAGCATCTTGGCGTTCTCGAATCCCGGAATGTTCTCGCGCACGAAGGCCAGCAGCTTCATCATGCGCTCGCGGCCCTCGTACTCGGCGGCGGTCAGGTCTTCGGGCGAGAGGCCGTCGTAGCCGGTCATGTGCGGGCAGTTGCACCAGACGATCCCCGGCAGCGGCGTCTTCAGCCACCACATGCCCCAGGCCCCGCCGATTACGCGGCGTGCCCGGCGGTCGAGCGCCTTGAACTCTTCGGGATTGGCGTACTCATAGGCCTCGGCCGCGTCGGTATCGACGTCCACCAGGCGGAACACGGTGGTGACGATGTACTGGCCGAGCGTGAATTCGGCGCCCGCCGACGAAGCGACATCGAGATCGCCCGTCGCGTCGATCACCATGTCGGCCATGATCGCCTGGCGTCCCACCTTGGTCTGGCAGATCACGCCGGTGACGCGGTTCCCCTCGACGATGGCTTCGGAGAACCAGCTGTGCAGCCGCAGGTTGACGCCGGCCTCGCGGACCAGATCGAGGCTCACCCGCTTCCAGGCGTCGGGATCGAAGGCGACGGCGTACACGATCGGCTGCGGCATGCCGGCCTCGTGAAAGTTGATGCAGCCCCAGCGGGACCACTTCTTCCACATGTCCCAGTTACGCTGGCAGTCCTCGGGCGGCGGAAACACCGCGCCGTCTTGCCGGGCCATGCGGTCGACGAACTCGCTGACCATGCCGTCGTGACGATCTCGTTGCCGTTGTTGACCATGTCGTCGAGGACAAGGACCATGCCGCCGGAAGCCATGCCGCCGAGATGGTGGTAGCGCTCGAGCAGGGTGACGGAGCAGCCGTTGCGCGCCGCCGAGATCGCCGCCGAGAGCCCGGCCGGGCCTCCGCCGACAACCACCACGTCCGACTTTGCGACGACGGGGATCTGCTGGCTCTGCGACATGACAAAATCTGCATGATTCTCGGTCACGAGAGTTCTCCTTTCAGGGGTTGCCCGAAGATGCTCCGGGCGAAATTGGCAATCTGGTGGCCGGCGAGCGGCTACCAGCGCACCACGAACCGTTCGGCCAGTGCGACGAGCGCGAAGAGCAGAACCGACAGGCCCGAGGCCATGAAGACCGTCGCGTAGAGCAGCGCCGACCGGAAGTTGAAGGTCGAGTCGATTATCAGCGCGCCGAGCCCGCGATCCGCACCGACCCATTCGCCGACGATCGCGCCGATGACGCAGGTCGTGGCCGCGATGCGCAGCGCCGAGAACAGGAACGGCAGCGACGACGGCAGGCGGATTTTCCAGAAGACCTCGGACTTGCTTGCCGAAAGGATCCGCGCGAGCTCCAGCGACTGCGGGCTGACGGCGTTCAGACCGCGGACCATGTTCACCAGCGTCGGGAAAAAGCAGATCAGCCCCGCGATGACGACCTTGGCCGTCAGGCCCGAGCCGAAGATCAAGACCAAAATCGGAGCAATCGCCAGGATCGGGATGGTGTTGATGAAAACCGCCAGCGGGAAGAAGGCCTTCTCGACCTTGCGGTTGTGAACGAACGCAATGGCGATCAGGACCGCTGTCAGGTTGCCGGCGATGAACCCCAGGACAGCTTCATAGAAGGTCGGGATGAAGTTCGCCCAGAGGAGGTCGATCTTCGTCACGAACTCGACTGCCACCTGGCTGGGCGACGGCGCGATATACGCCGGAACCCCGAACACGCGCACGCCAAGCTCCCAGACAAGAAGCAGGCCGGCCACCGTCGCGATGGGGAGCACTACGGACTCGATCCGGTCCCGGCGGGCCGCCAGCGCTTCGGTATCAACGATGGGGCCGGTGTCGATCTCATGGGCAACGGCAGTCATCAGCATGTCTCCAGAAGCTCGCGTAGACGCGCCGCGTAGGAAGTGAATGCGGCCGTCTCGCGGAGTTTGATTTCGCGGGGATACGGAAGGTCGATATCCACGACCGCCTTCATCCTGCCCGGATGCGACTTGAGCATCAGGACCTTCTGACCAAGAAAGACCGCTTCAGGAATGGAATGGGTAACGAACAGGATCGTGACGCCGGTTTCCCGCCAGATATCGAGCAGCTGCAGGTTGAGATGGTCGCGGGTCATCTCGTCCAGCGCCCCGAACGGCTCATCCATCAAGAGGAGCCTGGGCTTGCATACCAGGGCGCGTGCAATCGAGACGCGCTGACGCATTCCCCCCGAAAGCTCATGCGGCAGCGCATTCTCGCGCCCTTTCAACCCGACCAGTTCCAGGAGTTCCGAAGGGGTCTTGTCGCTCACCGGGATCTTCACCCCGCGCTTGCGGCCGATCTCCAGGGGAAGCCGGACGTTCTGGATCGCAGTGCGCCATGGCAGCAGCGCGGCGTCCTGAAAGACGAAGGCGAACTCCCGTGCGAGGCGGGCGGCTTCCGTCGAGTGTCCGAAGATGCTCACGTCCCCGGCCGCCGCCGGAACGAGGTCGGACACCAGCCGCAGCATCGTCGACTTTCCACAGCCCGAAGGTCCGAGGATCGTGTAGAACGCGCCCGCCTCGATATCGAGCGTCAGATCCTCGATTGCGGTCAGCGAGCCGAACTTGACGTAGGCCCTGTTGAGGGATGCGGCGACGGGAGTGCCGCCAGCCGCATCGCGATTGCGCGTGTCGATCACCCCCATGTCGTCACCCGACGTGCGGACGGTCGGCGGCCGTTGCTTCCAGGATCGAAAGAGTCATCATCTCGTCGACCGTCGGCACCGTGCCCTCGAACTGCCCGAGCGCCTCGTAGGCATCGATCTGCCTCTGCCAGTTCTCCCTCGTCATCTGGCCCCAGCCGTTGGCGGCGGTCTTCTCGTCGAACGAGAAGGCGATCACCAGTGGGACGGCATCCAGCTCGGCCTGCTTGTCGAGGTTCGGGAAACGCTCGACCAGGAAGTCGACGGCCTGCTCGGGGTTCTCGCGGACCCAGCCCCAGCCTTTCGCGCTGACGCGGAGCATGTCCTCGACCCGGTCGCGATGGTTCTCGAGAGTATCGTCGGTGACGTAGTACGGGTTCGCGTAGAGCTGTATTCCGGAGTCCCAGAGCGAGAGGTCGACCCGCTGATCGCCGAGCACAGAAAGGGCGCTCGTGTTGGTGCTCCAGCCGGTGACGACATCGGCCTGGCCGGTCATCAGCACGGTCATTTCGGCGCCGCCGACGATGACCTCGACATCGTCCTCAGAGATGCCGTTGTGCGCCAGCAGCGCTTGCAGGAGAATCCGGGCCGTCCCGTTGGTCGCGACGCGCTTGCCGATCAGATCCTCCGGCTTGTTGACCGGATTGCTCTTGAGCGAGAAATAGGTGAACGGGTGCTGCTGGTATCCGGCCGCGATGCACTTAATCGGGATGCCGGCGGCGCGGGCAAGCATCAGCGACGGGCTGGACGAGATCGAGCCGAGATTGGCGCGTCCCGACGCGACCGAGGCGATGCCATCAATGTTCGGGCCGCCCGCGATAACCTCGAGGGTGAGCCCGGCGTCCTTATAGTAGCCAAGCTTGTCGGCGGCGACTTCGCCAAGGATGCCGTTCGACGCGAGCCAACCGAGCTGAAGGGTTACCGCGAATTCATCGGCGGCCAATGCAGGCCGGAAGCTCAGCAGGCTTCCACCCGCCGCTGCGCCCATCCCGCGAAGCACCGCGCGGCGGTCCATCCGGTAGTCAGTGCGATAGGACATGATTTTCTCTCCTCTGTCGGGCGCCCGCTGGCTGACCGCCCTTCGCTTCTCGCCATTCGACCAGGATTTCGGCTTGGCGTTTGAGCCGACTAAATTGACTCTAGGGGCAATTGAGGCGCATCAGGAAGGATCAAGTTTAGCCAACAGTGGTGCGCTTTCTGCACCACCTGAGCGGAGGCTTGCATGCATGAACCCTTTTTGCGGTATCTCGACGAGGTCGCGCGGCAGGGCTCGATCCGCAAGGCGGCAAGCCTTCTCAATGTCTCATCAACTTCGGTAAACCGAAATATCATCAATACCGAACAGAAGCTTGGCGTTCAACTCCTCGATCGGACCCCGGAAGGCGTGGAGCTGACGGCGGCCGGGAAGATCGTACTCGAGCATTGCCGCAAGACGCTCTACGACTTCGTGACCATGCAGACGATGATCGACGACATCCGAGATCTTCGAACCGGGCATTTGAATATCCAGACAATCAATTCCATGACCTTTGGCGTTCTGCCGCAGATAATCGATCAGTTCAGTGACGGGTATCCGGGTATTTCACTGTCGGTCAATGTGGCCGTGCCCGACGAGATCGCCCCAGCCGTGGTCGCGGGCGACGCGGATATCGGGATCACCTTCACCAAGGTGCTGCATCCCGGCGTGCGCGTCTTCTCCGAGAAAGCCACACCCTTTGGGATCATCGTCTGTTCGGACCATCCGCTGGCGGAACGGAGCCGCGTTGGCATCGACGATCTGAGGGACTATGCCCTGGTTCGGACCACGGACGCGCGCGGCCGCAATTCGATTATAGATCAAGAGCTTGACGCCGCAGCGCGGGCTCTCAGAACCATTTTTTTCACAAACTCCCTCGCCGTCGCAAAGCGCGCAATCCAGTCGAAGAGGGTCATAGGCATCTACACGAAGATCGGATTCCTGAAGGAGATCGAAGCCGGCGAACTGAAGTTCGTGCCGCTGGCAGTTCAAACGTTGGGTGACTACAAAATCGAACTCATAATTTCCGCATCTTCTGGAGTAAGTCCAGCATTGAGGCTATTCTTTAATACAGCTGACAAGGTATTTAATAATATAAACCTTAAATCATAGAACGAGCTTTGAAAATATGCGGAGGCCGGCGCCTGCAGTTCATGCGCGCGAAGCCGCGCCCGCCCTGTTTGAGGGAATCTGCCGCATGGCCGGGCCACAGGAGCTGCGCTCGACGATCCTGCAGGCGATCTGAACGCGGATCGGAACCTCGGGCGGGATGCGGGCGTGGACGCGGTTGTCGAGAAGCCGCACGGCAGCCGCGCCGATCTCGGCGCCATGCATCCGCACGGTGGTGAGCTGCGGCGCGATCTGGGTCGCGCTGGAGAAGTCGCCGAAGCCGATTACCGACACGTCCTCGGGAATGCGGCAGCCGATCCGCAGCAGTTCGGAGACCACGGTCACCGCAAGCCCGTCATGGGCGCAGAAGAATGCCGTCGGCTGAACGGCCCGCGCCTGCAGCACGCGCAGCGCTTCGCCGAAGCGCAGATCAGCCTGGAAGCGCATGTCCTCGAACTCCACGTCGTCGCGCTTTTCCAGCACCTCGCGCATGCCGTAGAACCGCTCCATCCGTCCGCGGTAGCCCGGCGCGCCATGGACGAAGGCGATGTTGCGATGGCCGAGGCCGAGCAGATATTCGGCCACCGCCGCGCCGGCCTCGTGGTCGGTGCCCGAGACCTGGTCGGCAGCCTCCAGCGGATCGAGCCACCCCAGGCGCACCACCGGCTTGCCCAGGGCATGCAGCCGGTCAAGTGTGGCGCGATCGTGGGGCCCGACCAGCACCACCCCGCTGCAATTGCGAACCAGCGGCTCCATCTCCTGGAGCGAATGCGTCCAACGCATGCCGATTGCGTAGCCGAGCCGGTGCGCCTCGGCCTGCACGCCGCTCTGCATGAGCATGTGCAATTCGCTGTTGATGAGGTCGGTGTCGTGGAAGATGACTCCGAAAGTTGGCACCGGCTCTTGCGGTTGCGCGGGCCGCACGTAGCCGAGCTCGTCCGCCACTGCCTCGAACTCGCCGGCGAGTCGCCTCGCTGACGCCGCTCTTGCCGGAAAGCGCGCGCGAGATTGCGAATTTCGACAGGCCGGTGCGGGCGGCAATCGTGGTGAGCGTAACGCGGGCCATGCGGCCTCCTCCGGGTTTCCGCCCGCCGCGGCGGATGCTGCCAAGGTGCATAACACAGCATAACGTGTTTGTTCAACTGTCGATATCCAATGCAGGCTGTCTTGGAGCTGGATGCAGGCTGTCTTGGAGCTGGACGGGCGCGGCCGCCGCAAGCGAAACAATCTGACGCGAACTTGCCATCTGAAGCGTCCAAAGCAAAGGAACACAACATAACGCTTTACCTAACGGTATTCCGCATGTCAGCTTCCGGCCAGAAAACAGACGGCCAATGCCGCAGTCCAGAGGAGGATACCGAATGAACCGAAATCAGCCGCCGGGCCTTCGTCGCCGCGACCTCGACCTTCACGGTCGCGCTGACCATGCCCGGCCTGTTGCGCGCCCAGGACATCGCCGAGTCTCCCTCGCTTCAGGCACAGGTGGACGCCGGCACCCTGCCCCCGGTGGCCGATCGCCTGCCGGAGAACCCGCTGGTCATCACGCCCTTGCATCGTCCCGGCCAGCAGGGCGGGGACTGGAACCATGCGCTGGTCGGCGGCGGGTCGCTGTCGATGCTGGTGCGCTATCAGGGTTACGAGCCGCTGATGCGCTTCAGCCCCGACTGGTCGGAGGTCATCCCCAACGTGGCCGAAGGCTACGAGGTGAATGACGAGGCCACCGTCTACACCTTCACGCTCCGCAAGGGGATGAAGTGGTCCGACGGTCATCCCTATACCACCGAGGACATCCGGTTCTGGTACGAGGACATCATGCAGAACCCGGATCTGGAGATCCCCGGCCATGCCTGGTGGTCCGCCGGCGGCGAGCGGGCGCGGCTGGAGATCGTGGACGAGCAGGTGTTCCGGGTGCATTTCGCGGCGCCGAACGGCTTCTTCGTGCAGCAACTCGCATGGTCGAACCAGGACCACCTGACCAAGACGCCGGCCCACTACCTCAAGCAGTTCCACATCAAGTACAATCCCGACGCCGATGCCCTCGCCACCGAACGCGGGATGGCAAACTGGGTGCCGCTCTTCCAGTTCGAGTTCGGTGCGCACCAGGACAACGTGTTCTTCCAGAACGGCAACCGGCCGACGCTCATGGCCTGGATGTTCACCATCCCGCCCGGTGCGGACACCGAGCGCGCGCTCGCCGTGCGCAACCCCTACTACTTCAAGGTCGATACCGAGGGCACGCAGCTGCCCTATTTCGACCGTGTGGTCTACCAGATGGTCGCCGATCCCGAGGTGCTGCTGCTGAAGACGCTGCAGGGCGAGATCGACATGATGGACCAGTACATCGGCACCCCGGCCAACCGCCCGGTGCTGTTCGACGGCCAGGAGGCGGGCGGCTACAAGTTCTACACGCTCAAGGAGACCGCGGCGAATGTCATGGTCTTCCAGCTCAACCTCAACCACCTCGACCCGGTGCGCAACGCGCTCTTCAACACCCGAGCCTTCCGCGAGGCGATGTCGCACGCCGTTGACCGGCAGGCACTGATCGACACGGTGTTCATCGGCCAGGGCACGCCGGCCCAGGCCTCGATTATCGAGGGCGACCCGCTCTACAACGAGCGGCTGGCCAGGCAGCACACCGAGTACGACCCGGACGCGGCCAACGCGCTCCTCGACACACTGGTGCCGGAGAAGGACGCCGAGGGCTACCGGCTCGATTCCGAGGGGCGGCGGCTGACTATCATCTTCGAGGTGGACCAGTCGCGTACCACCTTCCTCGACATGATGGAACTGGCCATCCCGATGTTCCAGGCCGTGGGTCGTCGACGTGCAGATGCGCACGATGGACCGCTCGCTCTGGGAGGAGCGGGTGCGCAACGGCCGCGAGTTCGACGCGACGGTGCACCAGTTCGGCGCCAACAGCGGCATCGCCGCCATGCTCGACGCCCGCTACTTCGTGCCGCTCAACTCCAACTCGCTCTACGCGCCGGGCTGGCAACTCTACTTCACCAACCCCGACAACCCCAACGCCATCGAGCCGCCGGCGGAGATCAAGGCCCAGCAGGAGCTCTACCGCAAGCTGCTCGGCACCGGCGATCCGGAGCTGCAGCTGGTGGTGATGGCCGAGGTGCTCGAGAACGCCGCCGACCAGTTCCTGGTCTTCGGCGTCACCCTGCCGTCTGGACGGGTTCGGGATCGTGCGCAACGACATGGTCAACGTGCCCGACGTGATGCCCAACTCCTTCGGCTGGCCGACCCCGGACCCGCGCGGCCGGAGCAGTTCTTCAAGGGCTGACTGGCTTCGCGCGCCGGTCCGGTCCCGGCCCCGTCCACGGGGCCGGGAGGGCTGGCACTGCAATCTGGAGACGAGGCGATGCTCGACGTCGTGGCCGGCACCGCTGGAACGCTCAGGACGGCGGACTGGTACCGCTCGGCCACCCGCTGGACGCAGCTGACGCTGGCCGAGGACGACCCGATCCGCTTCGATCCGGCATTCTGGATCGATGTCTTCCGCCGCACGCAGTCCAACGCCACCTGCCTGAGTGCCGGCGGCTACGTCGCATATTACCCGAGCAAGGTGCCGCTGCACCACGTCAGCCGCTTCCATCGGCGACAGCGACCCGTTCGGGGCGCTGGTCGAGGGGGCGCGGGGCCTCGGCATGCACGTCATGGCGCGGGTGGACCCCCATGCCATCCACCAGGACGCGGCCGACGCGCATCCCGAGTGGATCGCCGTCGACAAGGACGGCAACCCGCGCCGGCACTGGGCCTATCCGGAGGTCTGGGTGACCTGCGCCTATGGCGACTACAACGCGGGCTTCATGCCCGAGGTGCTGCGCGAGATCGTGCGCGACTACGATGTGGACGCGGTGTTCGGCAACCGCTGGCAGGGGCACGGCGTGTGCTACTGCGCGAGCTGCCGGAAGAGCTTCGCCGAGGCGTCGGGGCACGAATTGCCGGTGGTCGCCGACGCCGCCGACCCGGTCTGGCGGGCGTGGACCGCATGGCGCCGCTCGGTGCTGACCCGGCTGGTGGTGGACTGGGACCGCGCCGTCAAGGCGATCCGCCCGCATGCGAGCTTCATCCCCAACATGGGCGCCACCTCGCTGGCCGAGTTCGACCTGTCGCTGATCGAGCGCCACTGCCCGTTCCTGGTGGTGGACGATCAGGGCCGCCGCGGCACCGAGCCGATCTGGATGGCCGGGCGCAACGGCAAGCGGATGCGCGCCACCTTCCCCGAGCGGCCGGTGATCCTGATCACCTCGGTCGGGCCGGAGGAGGAGCACCGCTGGAAGGACTCCGTCACCACCGGACCAGAGATCCAGTCCTGGATCGTGGACGGAGCGGCGCAGGGCATGCTGCCCTGGTTCACCAAGTTCAACGGCGTTGTTCCCGACAGCCGCTGGGTCGAGCCGGTGGCCGCGGCCTTCGGCTTGCAGGCGACCATGGAGCCGGTGCTGTCGCGGATGGAGGCCACCGCGGAGATCGCCCTCGTCGATCCCGCCACCACCCTGCGGCACTGGGCGCCCGAAGCGCGCCACGTCGCCGAGGCGGATGACCGCGGCTTCTACCACGCACTTGTCGAGGCGCGACTGCCCTTCGAGTGCATCTCCGACCAGGTGCTGACCCCCGAGCGGCTCGACCGCTTCAAGGTCGTGGTGCTCGCCAACGCCGCCTGCCTGTCGGACGCGCAATGCGCGGCCCTCACCGCCTATGTCGCCCGCGGCGGATCGCTGGTCGCGGCGCACGAGACCTCGGCGCGCGACGAGGACGGGCAGCCACGCGCCGAGATCGGGCTGGCCGAGGCGCTGGGCGCGCACATGACCACGCCGGTTCGCGGGCCGATCAAGAACACTTACGTGGCGCTCGACGGCACCCATCCGGTGGCGCAGGGCTTTGGTGCTGCGGAGCGGATCATCGGCGGCACGCGGCTGATCGCGGTCGAGGCGGCGGCGGATGCGCAGGCGCCGTTCCTCTACGTGCCGGACTTTCCGGACCTGCCGATGGAGGAGGTCTACCCCCGCGAGGCGCCGCGCGGTGCGGCCGTCGTTACCCGCGAGAACGCCGCCGGCGGGCGCACGGTCTACATCCCCTGGAACATCGGCGCGATCTTCTGGGAGGTGCTGGCAGAGGACCACGGCCGGCTGATCGCCAATGCGGTGCGCTGGACGCTGGGCAAGCGGCCGCGGGTCGAGATCGAGGGCCGCGGCGTGCTCGACCTCGCGCTGCGCGAGGACGCGGACGGGGTGGCGCTGGCCATGGTCAACCTGACCAACCCGATGATGATGAAGGGCCCGACGCGCGAGTTCTTCCCCGTGGGCGAGCAGGTCGTGACCGTCGCGGTGCCCGAGGGCCGGCGCGTCGCGGGCGCGCGGCTCTGGTGTCCGGGCGCGACGCGGCGTTCGAGACGGGACCGGAGGGCGCGCGCATCACCGTGCCGGGCATCGAGCTGATCGAGGTCCTGCACGTCCATTGGGCCTGACCGGGGCGCGGAGGGGCACCGCATGGGACGCTACATCGTCAAGCGGCTGATCTACATGGTGCCGACGCTGATCGGCATCTCGCTGATCGCCTTTCTGATCATCCAGCTGCCACCGGGTGACTTCGTCACCTCGATGGTCGCGTCGATGACCGACAGCGGGCGCAACGTCGATCCCGGCGAGATCGAGCGGCTGCGCGAGATCTACGGCTTCGACGACCCGTTCTGGCTGCAGTACTGGAAGTGGATCTCCGGGATCCTGCTCCGCGGCGACTTCGGCCACTCGTTCGAGTGGAACCGGCCGGTGACCGAGCTGATCTGGGAGCGCATGGGCTCGACGCTGGCGCTGTCGCTGGCGGCGCTGCTGTTCGTCTGGGCCGTGTCGCTGCCCGATCGGCATCTATTCGGCGATGCGGCGGCATTCGCTCGGCGACTATGTCTTCACGCTTCCTGGGCTTCATCGGCCTCGCCATCCCCAACTTCATCCTGGCGCTGGTGCTGATGTACATCGTCCTACCGCTACTTCGGGCAGAGCGTCGGCGGGCTGTTCTCGCCGGAGTACATCGAGGCGCCCTGGTCCTGGGGCAAGTTCGTCGACCTGCTGGCGCATCTCTGGATCCCGGTCGTCGTGATCGGCACCTCCGGCACCGCGGCGCTGATCCGCATCATGCGCGCCAACCTGCTCGACGAGCTGAACAAGCCCTACGTGGTCACCGCCCGGGCCAAGGGCCTGCCGGAGTACCAGGCTGGTCCTGAAGTACCCGGTGCGCATCGCGCTCAACCCCTTCGTCTCGACGATCGGCTGGGTGCTGCCCGAGCTGATCTCCGGCGTCACCATCACCGCCATCGTGCTCAACCTGCCGACGGCCGGCCCGCTGCTGCTGCGGGCGCTGATCTCGCAGGACATGTACCTCGCCGGCAGCTTCATCCTCCTGCATGGGCGTGCTGACGCTGGTCGGCATGCTGATCTCCGACATCCTGCTCGCGCTGCTCGACCCCCGCATCCGGTTCCGCTGATGGCCACGATCGTCAATCACGACGTCCTGACTCGAGGACAGCCCGGCCTTCACCCCGCTCCATCCGGGCACGGCGACGCCGAAGCCGATCGAGGCCGCCGGCCAGTGGACGCTGATCCGGCACAAGTTCACCCGCAACAAGGTGGCGGTGTTCGCGGGCTGGGTGATCCTGTTCTTCTTCTATCTGATCGGCGCTCTTCGCCGAGTTCCTGGCACCCGGCCGCCCGGAGGTGTCCCGGCCGCAGTACACCTACGCGCCGCCGCAGAGCATCGGGTTCTTCGTCCGCACCGAGGATGGCGGGCGGCCTTCCAGCCGCATGTGAAGGGCTACGCGATCGAGATCGATCCCGTGGCGCTGCGACGTACCTTCGTCGTGGACGACGAGGCGATCGTGCCCATCGGCTTCTTCGTGCGCGGGCGCGCCCTACCGGATGTGGGGCCTCTGGCGAGATGGACCGCCACCTCGTCGGCCCGCTGGACCCGACCGATCCCATGTACCTGCTCGGCACCGACCGGCTCGGGCGCGACCTGCTTGACCCGGCTGATCTACGGAACCCGGGTCTCGATGTCGATCGGGCTGGTCGGCGTGTTCCTCAGCCTGCTGCCTCGGCGTGATGCTGGGCAGCCTCGCCGGCTTCTACGGCGGCTGGGTGGATACCGCGATCCAGCGCATCATCGAGGTGGTCAGCTCGCATGCCGACCATCCCGCTCTGGCTGGGGCTGGCGGCGGCGATCCCGCTCGCCTGGTCGCCGCTGCAGGTCTATTTCGTCATCACGCTGATCGTGTCGCTCTTCGGCTGGACCGGGCTGGCGCGCGAGGTGCGCGGCCGCTTTCTACGCGCTGCGCGGCGAGGACTTCGTCATCGCCGCGCGGCTCGACGGGTCGAGCGAGCGGCGGCTCATCTTCCGCCAGATCCTGCCCTCGCTCACCAGCCACATCCTCGCCGTCGTCACCCTCGCCGTACCGACCATGATCGTCGCCGAGACCGCGCTCTCCTTCCTCGGCGTCGGGCTGAAGGCGCCGGTGGTCTCCTGGGGCGTGCTGCTGCAGGACGCGCAGAACATCCGCACCATGGCGCACGGCCCCCTGGCTGCTGTTCTGGCCGGCGCGGCGCGGTGATCGTCGTCGTGCTCGCCTACAACTTCCTCGGCGACGGGTTGCGCGACGCCGCCGACCCCTACGAGGCATGAGATACCGTCACACTCAGCAAGTGCTTTCTGTGTGGCGAGCGGGCGCGCGCGGCTCCACCGACGTGATGGACTTCGGAGGCGGAGTCTGCCCGAGGCGCCCGAAGAAGCGGCTGCTTCTTCGGGCCGCCGGTCCGATTGTGGACTTGTGAGTCGGGCCGGCCTCAAGGGCAAGCCGCGCATGCGCGCGGTCGCTTGCGCGACCCTTGACCCCGTCCCAACTTCACGGCGGGAAAACGATCGGCTTCGATCGAATGGACCTACGCCGCTCGCGCCCGCTCGGTCTCGACGACGAACGGCCTGCGGTTCTTGGCGACGCTGTAGACGGCGTGGAGCAGCTTGCGCAGGGCGGCGACGAGCGCGAGCTTGGGTGGCTTTCCGGCGGCGCGCAGGCGGTCGTAGAAGGCGCGCAGCCAGGGATTGCGGCGAACGGCACTGAGCACTGGCATCCACAGCGCCCTGCGCAGCCGCGCGTTGCCCATGGGCGAGATCGGCGCGCGGGTGCGGCCCGACTGCTTGCCGGACTGCCTGAGGCCCGGGACGACGCCGACGTAGGCGGCGAAGGCGCCAGCGCTTCGGAAGCGGGCCGGGTCGCCGACGGCGGCGATGATGCGGGCGGCCGAATGCGGACCGAGGCCGTCGATGCTGAGCAGGAGCTTGCCGACCTCGTGGGCGTCGAGCAGTCCCTCGATGTCACGCTCGATCTCCGCCAAGCGGCGGCGCCAGAGGTCGAGGTCCTGGCAGAGGTGGCGGGCCTGCAGCGCGTAGACGGGCCCGTGATGCTGGCCGACGGAGCGCTTCGCCGCGGCCACGAGCTGATCGGCGAGCTCGGGGCCGACGAAGTGGCGGCCGTCGTAGCGCAGCTTGGCGAGACGCCTGGGGTTGGCGCGGGCGAAGGCCTGCGCGGTGGGATATTCGGCGATGAGCGCGGTGGCGAGCATGCTGTCGAGGCTGCGGACGTAGCGGGTGAACTCGGGGAAGCCGAGGTCGACCAGCCGGTGGAGCTGGCGCACCCGGTCGTCGAAGTCCTGGCGCAGCCGGTCGCGGTGGCGGACGAGCTCGCGCAAGCTCTCGGCGGCTTCGTCGTGCAGCCGGGTGGGGACGGGGCGCTTCTCGAAGGCGAAGCGGGCGAGGCCCTCGGCGTCGATCGTGTCGGTCTTGGTGCGCTCGAGGCTCGCATCCTGGAAGCGGCGGGTGGTGAACGGGTTCAAGCAGCGCCACGTCGTGCCCGGCCGCGGTGAGCACGGCGAAGAAATTCTTCCAGTAGTGCCCGGTCGCCTCCATGGCGACCAGCACCGGCGGCGGCCCGAGCGCCTCGATGAGCTTCGCATAGCCCGCCTGATCTTCGGTGATCGCGATCGGGCGTCCGATCGGGGTGCCGGCCGCGTCGAGGCGCGCCAGCACGTGGCGCTCGGATGCGATGTCGATGCCTGCAAACATGGTCCCTCCTTGGCTGTCGGGCGGCCGGGGAGCCTCGGAGCCGACGCCCTTGCTCACCCTTGTCCAAGCGAGGACGCAAGCGGGCAAGGCCTGGCCCCAGGATACCGTCCGAGCCGGGAGCGCCGGTCGAGGGCGCCAATCTCATGCACGAGGACCATCCCTCAACGAAGTTACGGCGACCCTCTCCCAGCAACCGATGCGTCACCTTAGCCGAGGCCCGCACCGATGAGTGGAGATGTTACAAGGAGGGTCGTGGCCATGCGCACGCCCAAGCCAGACCCGCGACCACGCCGGCGGCCACCCCCGAACCCGAGGTCGTGCTGGCCGTCGAGAACCTGAGCCTCGACTTCCGCCTGCGCACCGGCACACTGCATGCCGTCCGCGACGTGAGCTTCATGCTGAAGCGCGGCCGCACGCTCTGCCTCGTCGGCGAGAGCGGCTCGGGCAAGAGCGTCACGGCGCGTGCGCTCATGCGCATCATCGACCGCAACGGCGCGCTCACCGGAGGCCGCATCCTCCTGCGCGGCGACGGTCCGGTGACCGACATCGCGGCGCTGACCGAACGCAGCCGCGAACTTCTCAACATCCGCGGCGGGCGGATCGGGCTGGTCTTCCAGGAACCGATGAGCTCGCTCTCGCCGGTCCATACGATCGGCTCGCAGATCATCGAGGCGCTGCTGCCTGCACCGGCGCATGGACAAGCGCGCCGCCCGCGCCGAGACGATCGAGCTGTTGCGCCAGGTCGAGATCCCCGACCCCGAACGGATGATCGACCGCTACACCTTCGAGTTCTCCGGCGGCATGCGCCAGCGGGCGATGATCGCCATGGCGCTGGCCGCCGACCCCGAGATCCTGATCGCCGACGAGCCGACCACCGCGCTCGACGTCACCACCCAGGCCGAGATCCTCGACCTCATCAAGCGGCTGCAGGTCAGCCGCGGCATGGCGATGCTGCTCATCACCCACGACATGGGCGTGGTGGCCGAGGTCGCCGACGAGGTCGCGGTCATGCACTACGGCCGCATCGTCGAGCAGGGCAGCGTCGATGACATCTTCCACGCCGCCCGCCACCCCTACACGCAGCGCCTGCTTGCCTCCACCGTTCGGCTGGAGCAGAGCCGGCACAGGGCGCCACCCGCCGCCGGCGAGCCGGTCCTCAGCCTGCGCAACCTGACCAAGGTCTACGGCGAGGCGCGGCGCTGGCGGGGCGGGGCCGGCCATGCGCTGACGGCGGTGGACGACGTCAGCCTCGACCTCTACCCCGGCGAGAACCTCGGGATCGTCGGCGAGAGCGGGTCGGGCAAGACCACGCTGGGCCGCCTCGTGCTGCGCATCGTCGAGCCGACGGCCGGGTCGGTGGTCTACCGGGCCGGTGCCGATCCGGTGGAGGTGACGGGCCTCGGCAAGCGCGCGCTGCGCGACTTCCACCGCGACGTGCGGCTGGTGTTCCAGGACCCCTTCGCCTCGCTCAACCCGCGGATGACCGTCCGGCAGATCATCGCCGACCCCCTGGTGGTCAGCGGCGCCGCTCACGGCGCGGCGCTCGAGGCGCGGGTGGCCGAGCTGATGACGCTGGTCGGGCTCGATCCGCTGTCGATGGAGCGTTATCCGCACGCCTTCTCCGGCGGGCAGCGCCAGCGCATCGGCATCGCCCGGGCACTGGCGCTCGACCCGCGGGTCATCATCGCCGACGAGGCGACGGCGGCGCTCGACGTCTCGATCCGCGCGCCAGATCCTCGACCTCTTGCTCGAGCTGCAGAAGCGGCTGAGCCTCAGCTTCCTCTTCATCTCCCACGACATTTCCGTGGTGCGCTATTTCTGCGACCGGGTGGCGGTGATGCATCGCGGCCGGGTGGTGGAGATCGGCAGCGCCGAGCAGGTCTGCACCGACCCGCGCGAGCCCTATACCCGCAGCCTGATCTCGGCCGTGCCCAACCCCGACCCGCGCCACAAGCGCATGATGCACCGCACCCGTTTCACCGCCTGAGGATACCCCCCGCATGCTTCCCAAAATTCCCTTCGGGGCCGTCTACTTCCGCAAGTCCAACCCGCCGCGCGAGGATTGGGAGCGTGACTACGCTACCGCCGGCGAGGACGGGCTGAACATCTTCCGCCACTGGTTCATGTGGGGCGCGATCGAGCGCCGCCCCGGCGTATACGACTGGGCGGACTACGACCGCCAGCTCGACCTCGCCGCTCAGAATGGCATCGGCACCATCATCGCCGAGCTGATCCACTGTGTCCCCGACTGGGCCGTGCGCAAGTTCGCCCACGCCCGCCAGGTCCGCGCCGACGGAAGGCCGCTCGCCTCGGTGCATGGGCGTCTCCGCCGCCACGGGAGGCTTCGCCAACAACGGCGGCGGCGCCGGCGCGCTGACCCTCAACGACCCCGAAGTGGCCGAGGCGGCGGGAGCCTTCCTGCACCGCGCTCGCCACCCGCTACAAGGGCCACCCGGCGCTGATCGGCTACGACGTCTGGAACGAGTGCAACTACGCCGCCGACGTGGACTACAGCCCGCAGGCCAAGGCCGCCGTTCCGCGTCTGGCTGCGGGCGAAATACGGCGACCTCGACACGCTGGCCCGCATCTGGCATCGCTACTCGTATTCCGAGTGGGACGACGTCGAGCCGCCGGTGGAGATCGCCCCCTATCCCGAGGGCCTCGACTGGCTGGCCTTCAAGCGCGACAATTTCTACGGCCAGATGCAGTGGCGCATCGACACGATCCGCGCGCGTCGATCCCGACTGCCTGATCGCCGCCCACGGCATCGCCGGGGCAATCCCCAACATGGCCTCGAACGGCTGCGACGACTGGCTGGCGGCGTCCAAGGTGCAGCTCTACGGCATGACCTGGATCCCGGCGCGCAAGGGCAACCAGCCCTGGCGCAACTTCTACGCCGCCGACCTCACCCGCGCCGCCGCCCGCGGCAAGCCGTTCTGGCACGCCGAACGCCAGGGCGGCCCGCTCTGGATGCAGCCGCAGGTGCTCGGCCGCGACAAGGAGGACGGCCGCGTCGCCGAGCCTGCCGACATCCGCGTCTGGACCATGACCTCCTTCGCCGCCGGCGCCACCGGCGTCTTGAACCTGCGCTGGCGCCCGCTGCTCGACGGCCCGCTCTTCGGCGCCTTCGGCTCCTACGCCATGGACGGCACGCGCACCCCGCGCTCCGACATGGCCGCCTCGATCGCCCGCTGGGCCAATGCCCCGGAACAGGCGCCGCTCTTCGCCGCCCGCCCGGTGCGCGGCGACATCGGCATCCTGGTGATCCCCGAGGCGCAGGCCTGGGACCACCTGCTCAACCACCGCCACCAGCCCGACACCTATGCCGCGGCGATGTGGGGTGCGTACCGCGGCTTCTTCGACAACGGTATCCAGGCCGACTGGGTGCACATCGACGATCTCGACGGCTGGGATGCGCCGCTCTACGCCCCCTACCCGATCTCGCTGACCGCCGCGAACGCCCGCCGCCTCGCGGACTGGGTCGCGGCCGGCGGCGCGGCTGATCTCCGAAGCCTGCCCCGGCTATTTCGGCGACCACGGCCACGTCGGCCCGCAACAGCCGAACAACGGGCTTGTCGGCCTCTTCGGCGCCCGCGAGACCGAGGTCGAGTTCATGCCCGACATCGGCGATCGCGTGTCTTTCGGCTTTGCGGGTGGTACCGTCGGCGGAGGCGGCTTCCTGCAGTCCTATGCGCTGGAAGGCGGGACCGAGCGGGGCCGGTTCGAGGACGGGCGGCTGGCGGTCGTGGCGCACGCGGCAAGCGCGGGGCGCACGCTCCTCGTTGGCTCTCACCCTTCGGTCGGCTATTTCCGCACCTCCGCGGAGGCCAGCCGCCGCTACTTCGCCGACGTGCTCGCCTGGACCGGAAAGCGGCAGCAGATCCTGCTGGACAACAATGCCGTCCAGGCCCGGCTGCACCGCGGCGACACCGGCGACTACCTCTGGATCGTCAACCCGACGCGCGAGGTCCAGACGGTCGAAGTCGCGCTGGGCAGCGGCGCCCGACCCGCATTCGGCACGATCCACTGGGCCGATGCGGGCGCCGAACTGGCTGGCCAGACCGTCACCCTCCCCGCACGGGGCATCGTCGTCGTGCGGCTCGAAGGATGAAGCGGCTCGGGAACTCCGAACCAGGGGCGCTGAGCGGTGAAGCCGCGCGCGCGCAATCGCGGCGTTAACGCGGTGCCAGCCGCACAGCGCCGTCGAGGCGGATCACCTCGGCGTTGAGATAGTCGTTCTCCACGGCGAAACGCACCGCATCGGCGAACTCCTCCGGCGTGCCCAGCCGGGTCGGAAAGGGGATGCTGGCGGCGAGGCTCGCCTGCGCTTCCTCGGGCAGGGTGCCGAGCAGCGGGGTCGCGAAGATGCCCGGCGCGATGGTGTTCACGCGGATGCCCATGCGGGCGAACTCGCGCGCCGCCGGCAGCGCCAGCGCGACGATCCCGGCTTTCGACGCCGCATAGGCTGCCTGCCCTATCTGCCCGTCGGTGGCCGCGACCGAGGCGGTGTTGACGATGGCCCCGCGCGCCCCGTCCGCCAGCGGCTCGGCGGCGGCCATGGCCGCGGCGGCGAGGCGCAGCATGTTGAAGGTGCCGACCAGGTTGACCGCGATCACCCGCCGGAAGGCCCCCAGCGGCATGGGGCCGTCGCGGCCGACGATCCGCGCCGCGGTGCCGATGCCGGCGCAGTTGACGAGGATGCGCGCGGCGCCATGCGCCGCCGCGGCCTGCGCCAGCGCCGCCTCGGCGGCCTCGGGGCTCGTGACGTCGCAGGCGAGGGCGCGGCCGCCGATCTCCGCCGCGACCCGGCCCGCGGCGGCGGCGTCGATGTCGAGCACGCCCACCTGCGCGCCGCGCGCCGCCAGCATCCGCGCAGCCGCCTCGCCGAGGCCGGAGCCACCGCCGGTGACGATGGCGGCCTTGCCCTCGATCTTCATGCCGTCGCCCGCACCGGATCGGCGCGGATCACGCGCGCGTCGGCGTCGTCGTAGAGGGCGGCCACCAGGTCGGCGCGGTGGCGCAGCACGGCGCGCTGGTTGATCGAGCCCTTGTCGGTCACCTCGCCGCGGTCGAGCGAGGGCGGCTCCTCCAGAAGCATCGCCCGCGCCACCCGGCTGGCCGAGCCGGTCGCGGTCGCCGCGTGCCGGGACAGCAGTTCCGCCAGATGCACGTGCACCACGGGATGCGCCAGCACCTCGCCATCCTCCAGCGCGGGATCGACCCCGGGCAGCGCCCGCAGCGCCGGGTAGAACGGCACCAGCAGGGCGCCCAGTTCCATGCGGTTCTCGCCGGCGATGGCGGCGTCGCGCACCAGCCCGGCGAAGCCGTCGACCAGCGCCGTCCGGAGTGCGCCGACGCCGACCCAGGTGCCGGTGGCGAGCTTGAAGTTCTCGGCGATCCGCCCGTCGAACAGGAAGCCGCGCTCGGGCGCGCCCGGCACCGCGAAGCGCAGGGCGTCGCCGATCCGGTAGAAGCCCTCCTCGTCGAAGGCGGCCGCCGTCAGCTCCGGGCTGCGGTGGTAGCCGGGGGTGATGTTTGGGCCCTTCAGCCGCGCCTCCAGCTTGTCGCCCGCCGGCACCAGCTTCAGCGTGACCCCCTGCGCGGGGATGCCGACGTTGCCGGGCTCGGTGACGTCCACGGTGCTGTGCAGCGCGAAGGGGCCGGTCTCGGTCGAGCCGAGCCCGGTCCCAAGTGGCACGCGGGCGCCCAGCGTGCGCTCGGCCAGCGCGTTCAGCCGGTCCCAGGTGTGGCGGCCCATACCGGCGCCGGCGTACATCATCAGCCTGAGGCGGGCGAAGAAGCTCTCGCGCAGGTCGTCGTCGCGTTCCATCGCCTCGACCAGCATCTCGTAGCCGGCCGGGACGTTGAAATACCAGGACGGCGAGACGTCGCGAAGGTTGCGGATGGTCTCGGCCATGCCCTGCGGGTTCGGCTTGCCCTCGTCGATGAAGTAGGTGCCGCCGTTGTAGATCGCGAGGTAGAAGACCTTGTTGCCGCTGGCGGTGTGGCTCCAGGGCGCCCAGTCCACCAGCACCGGCGGCTCGTCGCGCACAAATGCGTAGCAGTCGGCGATCATCTCCTGGTTGGCGCAGAGCATCCGCTGGGTCTGGATCACCGCCTTGGGCGAGCCGGTGGTGCCGGAAGTGAAGAGGTACTTCGCTACCGTGTCCGGCCCGACTGCCGCAGCCGCCGTGTCGACCGCGGCCGTCGGCTCGGTCGCGGCGATCTCGGCGAGGGTCGCGGCCGTCACCACCGGCAGGCCCGGGAAGGCCGCCGCGATCGCGTCGCCATAGAGTGCCCCGTCCGCGGCGAAGACCAGCCCCGGGTCGAGCTGGCCGGCGATGTCGCGCAGCCGCCCGTAGTCGGTGGAGACCAATGAATAGGCGGTGGAGATCGCCGCCGAGGGCACGCCGACGTGGTGGGCGCCCAGCGCCATCAGCGCGTGCTCGATGTCGTTGCCCGAGAGGATGACCAGCGGCCGGTCGGGGCCGAGGCCTCGGTCCAGCAGCGCCTGGCCGATGCGCCGCACGCCGTTGAGCGCTTCGGCGTAGGTCACCTGCCGCCAGCCGCCGACCTCGTCGCGCTGGGCGATCCACGGGCGGTCGGGTGTCGTCGCTGCCCAAAGCGCAAGCCGCTCGCTCATGTTGCGCGGATAGGGGCCGAGCGGGTCGGCGCGCCAGACCAGGATGGTGCCGTCGGGGCGGGTCTGCGAGCGGACCTGCGAATCCCAGAAGCGGACGTCGATCAAGCCGGCCATGCGACCCTCTCAGTCCGTCCAGAGATCGGACAGCGCGAAGGCGACCGCATCGAAGGGCGGCAGCCGGACCTCGGCGTCGTCGTGCAGAGCGGCCACCAGCGTCCAGGCGCCGTTCGCGAGGTGAAAGGCCTCCAGCGTCCGGGCGATGGGATCGACCAGCCACAGGTGCCCGATGCCGTGCTCGGCGTAGGCGTCGCGCTTCTCGGTCAGGTCGTAGCTGCGCGTGCCCGGCGAGATCACTTCGCAGACCCAGTCGGGCGCGACCGCGATATGCGCGTCGCCCGCCAGCGACGGCAGCCGTTCGCGCCGCCAGCCGGCGAGGTCGGGCACCAGCACGTCCTCGCCGAGGTGCAGCTCTGGCTCGATCAGGATCCGCCAGCCCCCGGGTCCGCCGCGCCCCCTGTCGAAGGGGCCCACGACCTCGTATCCCAGCGAGCTGATCGCCTGCGCATGGCGCGGGTGGGGGCGCGGATGCAGGTGCAGCGCGCCGTGCACGATTTCCGCCACCATGTGGGGCGGGGCGTCGAGGACGTCCTGATAGGTTGCGGGCCGACGTTGCGGCCTGGATTGCTCGTTCATCGCGAACCCCGCTGCTTGCTCCTCAGGATAGACCATCGTGGTCGCGACGTCATGCGCCTCCCTCCAATCCGGCCGCGCTTGACGCGCGTGCCGGAGTTTGTCTACATGGAAACACTCTATTCGCGAACAATCAAGCGGAAGCCAATTCCGCGGCTTACATGGGAGGCGGCTCGACCGTGAAGGCAAATGCGGCGCTGGTCAGCTACGCGCTCGAGGGCGACATCGCCCTCGTCGGCCTGAACCGTCCCGACAAGCGCAACGCCATCAGCGACCGCTTCATCGAGACCATCGCCGAGGCGATCTCGCGCGCCGAAGCCGAGGCCAAGGCCGCGGTGATCTTCGGCCACGGCGATCACTTCTGCGCCGGGCTAGACCTCGCCGAGCATGTGGAAAAGACCCCGATCCAGGGCGTGCACAACTCGCGGCGCTGGCACGCCGTCTTCGGCCAGATCCAGCTCGGCGCCATCCCCTGGGTCGCCGCCCTGCACGGCGCGGTGGTCGGCGGCGGGCTGGAGCTGGCGGCCTCGGCGCATCTGCGCGTGGCCGACGCCACCGCCTTCTTCGCGCTGCCCGAGGGCAAGCGCGGCATCTTCGTCGGTGGCGGCGGATCGGTGCGGGTGGCCCGCCTGATGGGCGTGGCGCGGATGACCGACCTTATGCTGACGGGGCGCGTCGCCTCCGCAGAGGAGGCCGAGCGCTGGAACGTGGTGCAATACGTCGTGCCCGCCGGCGAGGCCCGCGGCAAGGCGGTCGAACTTGCGCGCATCGCCGCCAGCAATGCGCCGCTCTCGAACTACGCCATCATCAATGCCCTGCCCCGCATCCAGGACATGGGCCGCGACGACGGGCTCTTCGTCGAGAGCTTCGTCTCCTCGATCACCGCCACCAGCCCCGAAGCCACCGAGGGGCTGCGCGCCTTCCTCGAGAAGCGCGCGGCGCGGCTGCGGCCGCCTAAGGGGTGAGCATGGACCAGATGGTCGAGCCCCGGCGCGGCGACGAGATCGACATTGGCCAGCTCGGAACCTCGATCGGCTTCCTCCTGCGCATGGCGCAGCTGCGCACCTTCGCGCTGTTCCACGAGCGACTGGCGGGCCTGGGGCTGAAGCCGGGCGAGTTCTCGGTGCTGATGATCATTGGCCGCAACCCTGGCATCCGCCAGGGCTTGCTGGCGCGCCGTCTGATGATCAAGCGCGCGCACATGACCAAGCTGGTGCGCAGCTTCGAGGACCGCGGCCTCGTCGCCCGCCGCATCCCCGAGCACGACCGCCGCGCCGTGGAGCTGACCCTGACCGACGCCGGCCAGGCCTTCGTCGCCGAGCGCGCCACCCCGCTCGCCGCCTACGAGCGCGACCTGCCCGGTGCGCTCAGCGAGGGCGAGCGCCGCGAGCTGGTCCGCCTGCTCCAGCGCTTCGCGGGGCTGGCGCCATGAACCTCGACGACCTCGTCGCCTTCGACGTCCACACCCACGCCGAGGAACCCTGCGCCGGCCCCCGCGACGACGGCTACGACGAGTTCCAGGCCGGCATGGCGAAGTACTTCCGCACCGGCCACGACCACCTGCCCACCGTCCCCGAGACGGCGGCCTACTACCGCGAGCGGCGGATCGGCTGCGCCATCTTCCCGGTGGACGCCGAGCGCGAGACCGGATTCCGGCGCTACTCCAACGAGGAGGTGGCCGAGATCGCCGCCGACAACGCCGACGTGATGATTGCCTTCGCCTCCATCGACCCGGCCAAGGGCCGCGCCGGCGCCCGCGAGGCCCGCAGGCTCGTCCGCGACTTCGGCGTGCGCGGCTTCAAGTTCCACCCTACGATGCAGGGCTTCTACCCCGACGACCGCACGGCCTACCCGCTCTACGAGGCGGTGGCCGAGACCGGGGCGGTGGCGCTTTTCCACACCGGGCAGACCGGCGTGGGCGCGGGGATGCGCGGCGGCATGGGGATGCGGCTGAAGTACTCCAACCCGATGCACGTCGACGACGTGGCCGCCGACTTCCCCGACATGCCGATCATCCTCGCCCACCCCTCCTTCCCCTGGCAGGAGGAGGCGCTCGCGGTCGCCACCCACAAGCCCAACGTCTGGATCGACCTCTCCGGCTGGTCGCCGAAGTATTTCCCGCAGATCCTGGTGCGTTACGCCAACACGCTCCTGAAGCGGAAGATGCTGTTCGGCTCGGACTGGCCGGCGATCACGCCGGACCGCTGGCTCGAGGACTTCGCCACCATCGACATCAGGGACGAGGTGCGTCCGCTGATCCTGAAGGAGAATGCCCGGCAGCTCCTCAACTTGTGAGACCGGGCCGCAAAGGGAGGAAGACCATGAAGGCAATTCTAGGACTTACCGCCGCGCTCGCGCTTGCAGCCGGCATGGCCTCGGCGCAGGGGCGCGAGCTGCGCGTCGCCCCCGGCGCCCCGCCGGCGCACCCGGCCTACAGCCACCTCTACACCGGGCTCGTCGAGTTCCTGCCCGAGGAATCCGGCGGCACGATGACCGCCACCATCCTCGGCCCCGAGGTGGTCAGCCTCACCCAGATGCGCGACGCGCTGCAGACCGGGTTGGTGGACGTCGGCAACCTCCTGCCGCTCTACTTCCCGGCGGAGCTGCCGAACTTCGCGCTGGCGGGCGAGCTGTCGCTCTCGGCCACCGACCCCCACGCCATGGGCGCGGCGCTGACCGAGTACACGGTCAACTGCGCAAGCTGCCAGACCGAGATGTCGGCGCTCGGCTTCGTCTACCTCGGCTCCGGCTCGTCCGATCCTTACGTGCTCCTGACCACCAAGCCGATCAGCTCGGCGGCGGATCTCGCCGGGGTCCGCCTGCGCTCCGGCGGCGCACCCTTCGCGCGCTGGGCCGAGAACTTCGGCGCGGTGCCCGCCGCGATCGGCGTCGGCGACACCTTCGAGGCGATCTCGCAGGGCACCATCGACGGCTCGATGGCCTCGATCGGCGACCTGCTGTCGTTCCGGCTGGTCGAGTTGATCAAAAACGTGACCGCGGTGCCGCTCGGCGGCTATTTCTCCACCTCCAACTTCGCCACCGCCAAGGGCACCTGGGACAGCCTCTCGGTCGAGGAACGCGGCGCCCTGCTGCGCGCCGCCAACCGTGCCAACGCCAGCTTCACCAACCGCTGGGGCTACGAGTTCCCCGGGATCGCACGGGCGGCGGCCGAGGAAGCCGGGATCGAGTTCGGCGAGGCCGACGCGGCCTTCGCCGAAGCCTCCGCGGCCTTCGCCATCGCCGACCGCGAGACGGCGGCGGCCATATCGGCCGAGCGCTTCGGTATGACCGACGCGGCCGATCGAATCGCCGAGTTCATCGCGCTGGTGGAGAAGTGGACGGCGATCTCCAACGAGGTGAACCACGACCCGGTCGCCATGGCCGAGCGGGTGTACGACGAAGTCTGGAGCAAGGTGGACCTCGCCACCTACGGCGGCTGACGCCTGCGGGCCGGCGCCCGCGGGCGCCGCCCCCCCTCGCCACTCGGAGACGACGGCGATGCAAATCCTCGAACGCGCGGCCGACCGGCTGGCCCAGGGGCTCGCCCTCGTCGGCGCGGTCGGCATCGCGGCGATGCTCGTCCACATCGGCGCGGACGTGCTGACCCGGAACCTGCTCGGACGGCCTATCCCCGCGACCAACGAGATCGTCGCGGGCTATTACATGGTGCTGATCGCCTTCCTGCCGCTCGCCTGGGTCGAGCGCAACCGCGGCATGGTCTCGGTGGACCTGCTCGAGGCGGTGATGTCGCCGCAGGCCCGCCGCGCCTCGGACCTCTTCGTGGCGCTGCTCGCCACCGCGCTCTACCTGGTGATCGCCTGGGTCGGCTGGCAGGCGGCCATGTCGCGCTGGAACATCGGTGCCTTCGTCGACGTGCTCGGCTACCGGCTGCCGATCTGGCCCACGTATTTCCTGCCGCCAGCGGGCTTCCTGCTCGCGGCGATGATGACGCTGCTGCGGGCCTTGCAGAGCGCCCGCGAACTCATGCGCGGGACCGCCGGGGCATGAGCGCCGAGGTCGGCCTCTGGGGCATCGGCGTCCTGCTCGTCCTTCTTGCTCCTGCGCGTGCCGGTGGCGCTGGCGCTGATGGCGGTCTCCTTCGGCGGGATCGGCTGGCTCCTTGGCCTGACGCCCGCCCTCGGCATCCTGATGAACACGCCCTACAGCTTCGTCGCCAGCTGGACGCTGAGCGCGGTGCCGATGTTCCTTCTCATGGGCTACGTCGCCTACCACGCCGGCCTTACAGGGGGGCTGTTCTCGGCGGCCAAGGCAGTGCTCGGGCGCATCCCCGGAGGGCTCGCCATCGCCTCGATCTTCGCCTGCACCGGCTTCGCCGCAGTCTGCGGCTCCAGCCTCGCCTGCGCCGCGGCCATGGGGCGCATCGCCATCCCCGAAATGGTGCGCGCCGGCTACCGGCCGAGCTTCGCCACCGGCTCGATCGCCGCCGGCGGCACCATCGGAGCGTTGATCCCGCCCTCGATCCTGATGATCATCTACGGCATCTTCGCCGAGACCTCGATCACCGGGGTGTTCCTCGGCGGCGTCTCGGTCGGCATCCTGACCGCGCTCTCCTATGTCGTCGTGGTGCTGCTCTACGCCTGGCTGCGCCCCGACATCGTGCCGCGCCGGCCGGTGATCGCGGCCTCCGACGACGCCGAGGAAGCGCCACGGGTCTGGCCGATCGTGCTCCTGGTGCTGCTGGTCTTCGGCGGGCTGTTCGGCGGCCTCTTCACCGCCACCGAGGCCGGCGCCATCGGCGCGCTCGGCGCCATCCTCATCTCGCTCGCCGCCCGGCGTCTCACCCGCGAGGTGCTGCGCCGCGCACTGCTCGAGACGCTGATGACCTCGGCCTCGCTGTTCATCATCGGCGTCGGCGCGTCGATGTTCACGCGCTTTCTCGGGGTGACGGGCCTGTCGAGCTACATCGCCGCCGCGGTCAGCGGCGCCGACCTCAGCTACCTGCACCTGATGCTGATCATCGTGCTGATCTACCTCGCCCTCGGCATGATCATGGAGCCCTTCGGCTCGCTGCTGGTGACGCTGCCGGTGCTGCTGCCGGTGCTGCGGGCCGAGGGCATCAGCCTCGTGTGGTTCGGCGTGCTGGTGGTCAAGCTCCTCGAGATCGGCATGATCACCCCGCCGGTCGGCCTCAACGTCTTCGTCATCCGCAACGTCGCCGCCAGGTATGCCACCGTGGTCGAGATCTTCCGGGGCGTGATCCCCTTCCTGATTGCCGATTTCGCGATCGTTCTGCTGATCGTGGCGGTCCCCGCCCTGGTCCTCTTCCTGCCCGACGCCCTCGGCTGACGGCGGCGCAGCCAACCCTGCCCGGCTCTGCCAAGCAGCATCGATTCATTCCATGTTAACCACGATTATCCTTTGAAACCAAAGGCTTGAAAAATCTCCGCGCTGGAAATCCGCCCCACGCGTACCTGCTCAAGCCACCGGCGTGATCAGCGGATCCCCGGCGAAATGCGCGGCGAGGTTCCTGATCACCAGATCCCCCATGGCCCCGCGGGTCTTGTTGGTGGCCGAGCCCTGGTGGGGCGAGAGGACCACGTTCTCCATGCCCCACAGCGCCTCCGGCACCCGCGGCTCGTCGGCGAAGACGTCAAGCGCAGCCCCCCCCAGGCGCCCGTCGGCCAGCATCTCCACCATCGCCGCCTCGTCCACCAGCGAGCCCCGCGCCATGTTGACCAGCGCCCCCTCGGGACCCAACGCCTCCAGCACCGCCCGCGACACGATCCCGCGGGTCTCCGCCGTGCCGGGCGCCACCACCACTAGCCAATCCACCTCGCGCGCCATCGCCACCAGGTCGGGGTAGTAGTCGTAGGGCTCGTAGGGCTGTTCATTACGGCCATGGTAGGAGACCTTCATCTTCATCGCCTGCAGCCGCCGGGAGATCTCCTTGCCAATGCGCCCCAGCCCCAGAATGCCCGCATGCGCCCCGGTCAGCTCACCCGTCAGCCCGAAGTTGCGCTCGCGCCACCGCCCTGCCCGCACGTAGGAATCCGCCTGCGGCAACCGCCGGCAGAGGGCAATCATCAGCCCCAACGTGATCTCGGCCATGGCATCGTTCAGTACGTCCGGCGTGTTGCTGACCCTGATGCCGCGGGCCTTGCAGGCGCCGATGTCGATGCCGTCGTAGCCGACCCCGTAGCTCGCTGCCATCTCCAGCCCGGGCGCGGCCGCCATGACATCGGCCGGCACCCCGTGATGCCCATCGGTCGCCACCGCCCGCAGGCGCGGGCCGATCTCGGCCAGCAGCGCCGCCCGGTCCGGCGCCTCCCAGAGCCGGTGCACCTCGTAGGCCGCCGCAAGGGACGCCTCCACCGAGGCGAGCATCGGGGCGATCTGGACGATGCAGGGCTTCATGGGCAGGCTCCTCCCGGAATGTCTGTGCCGGAGTATGAACCGCCACCGCCGCACCGGACAATACCTGCGCGACAATCCCGTTGTCCTTGCCGCCCGATCCGGGTCAGATTGCCGCAGCAAGAACGCGCACAGGGAGGGCGGAGCATGTCGGAAAAGCCAGTCGTGGGGTTCATCGGGGTAGGCATGATGGGTTGGGGAATGGCGAAGAACGTCGTCGAGAAGGGCTATCCCCTGCGTGTGATCGCTCACCGCAGCCGCGAGGCCGTCGACGACCTCGTCACCCGCGGCGCCGTCGAATGCGCGAGCGCAGCCGAGATGGCCGACCAGTGCGATATCATCGTGATCTGCGTCACCGGGTCGCCCGAGGTCGAGGCGCGGGTCGCCGAGATCGTGACGACCGCGCGGCCGGGCCTGACCATCCTCGACGCCTCCACTTCCGACCCCGAGGTCACCACGCGCCTCGCGGCGGAACTGGCGGCCAAAGGCATCACCCTCCTCGACGCGCCCCTCTCGCGTACGCCGCACCATGCCTGGGAGGGCGAACTCACCACCTATGTCGGCGGCCCGGCAGAGGAGATCGAGCGCGTCCGCCCGCTGCTGGCCACCTGGGCCAACGTCATCATCCCGGTAAATGGGCCGGTTGGCACGGCGCATGCAATCAAGCTCGTGAACAACCTCGTCTCGCTCGGCTATGTCGCGGTGTGGTCCGAGTGCTACGCGATGGTCAAGCGCCTCGGCGCCGACCCGGCGGTCTTCCACGAGGTGGTGTCGAACTCGGGGATGAACTGCGGCAACTTCCAGAACTACTCGAAGTACGTGCTGGACGGCGACCCGAACGCCCACCGCTTCTCCGTCGCCAACGCATTGAAGGACCTGACCTACTACAACCGCCTCGCCAACCGGCACGGCAGCGCCACGCTGGCATCGGATGCCGCGCTGCAGCTCTTCAAGCTCGCGGCCTCGATGGGCTTCGGCGCCCGCTTCGTACCCGAGATGGTCGACACGATGCTGGCGCTGAACGGCGATCTCGCCAAAGGCGAACCGCGTTGACAGCCACCCCTCTCCCCTGACTTACTTGCTCCGAACCGCGGGCAAGCCGCGGGTGCGAGGATGGGGAGGAGCGCTTGTCGGCCGCAGCACCTGCCGATCGGCCACGGCCGGCAGACTTCGCCGCCATCGTCCGCATGGAAGGGGTGCAGAAGTTCTTCGGCGCCATCCAGGCGCTGCGCGACATCGACCTTGCCATCGGCCGCAACGAGATCGTCGGGCTGATCGGCGACAACGGTGCGGGCAAGTCGACGCTGATCAAGGTGCTGACCGGCGTGCTCGCCCCCACTGCAGGCAGCATCTTCGTGCGCGACCGCGAGATCGACCTCGCCGACTACTCGGTGCGCATGGCCCACGACCTCTCGATCGAGACCGTCTACCAGGACAAGTCGCTGGCCGAGAAGCAGCCGCTCTGGCGCAACTTCTTCGTCGGCCGCCAGATCACCAACCGCTGGGGCTTCATCGACATCGCCCGCGAGAAGTCGATCGCCGAGCAGATCCTCAAGGGCGCCATCGGCTTCCGCAGCGCGGGGATCACCGTCGACTCGACTGTCGCCAACCTCTCCGGCGGCGAGCGCCAGGGCATCGCCATCGGCCGGGCGATGCACTGGAATGCCGACCTGATCATCCTCGACGAGCCGACCGTCGCGCTGGCCGTGGCCGAGGTGCGCAAGGTCATTGACTTCGTGCGCCGCATCAAGACCTCGGGCCGCGCCTGCATATACATCGAGCACAACCTCGCGCATGTGCACGAGGTCGCCGACCGGCTGGTCATCCTCGACCGAGGGGCGATCGTGGCGGAGATCGCGCCGAAGGACATGACGGTGCTCGAGCTGACCGAGTACCTGATCGACATCCAGCACAAGGCCTGATGCGATGGCCGAGCCCCGCCGCCCCTCCCTCCTGCAGCGCGTCGAGGCGCTGCCGATCATTCTGGTCTTCGCGATCCTGCTCGCGCTCTTCATGTACACCGCGCCGCAGGTCTTCCTGCAGCCCTTCATCTACACGACCTTCATGGCGACCCTGCCGCCCCTGATGCTGCTCGCGGTCGGGCTCACCTTCGTGATCGCCGCAGGCGAGATCGACCTCTCCTTCCCGGCGATCATCTCGTTTTCCGGCTTCGTCTTCGCGCTGCTGTTCAAGGAATACGAGCTCGGCTGGATCGCGGTGGTGGCCGCACTCGCCGCCGGCATGCTGGTGGGCTTTCTCAACGGCATCCTGATTGCGGTGATCGGTCTGCCGTCGTTCATCGCCACCCTCGGCACCCAGTTCTTCTGGTTCGGCATGGCGACGGTGCTCTCGGGCGGGCTCTCCTACGCGCTGCGAGGGGTCGAGGCCTCCTCGGTCTGGCAGGTGATCGTCGGCAGGCCCTTCGCCGGGCTCGGCGGGCCGATCTGGGTCGGGCAGGTGCCGATGCAGGCCTTCTGGACGGCGATCGTGGTCACCTTCCTCTGGTTCGTGCTCAACCGCCATCGCTTCGGCGAGCACGCGCTCTTCATCGGCGATTCGAACCAGGTCGCGCGCGTGCTCGGGGTCAACGTCGAGCGCGAGAAGATCAAGGTCTTCACGCTGATGGGCCTGCTGGCGTCGATCGCCGCGATCATGCTGACGCTGGAGAACAAGAACTTCTTCGGCAACCAGGGCCAGGGCTACCTCTTGACCGCCATCGCCTCGGTGCTGATCGGCGGCACCTCGATCTTCGGCGGGCGCGCGACGATCATCGGCACCGTCTTCGGCGCGGCGATCATCCTGATGATCGAGCCGGCGCTCGTCGCTTCCGGGCTCACCGGGGCCTGGGTGCGCACGGTGCAGGGGCTCGTCTTCCTGATCGCCATCATCTTCTACCTCTACGTCGACGAGCCGCAGCGGCGCAGCGCGTTGTTCGCGCGCACCGCGCGCTTCAGGGGTTTCGGCCGCAGCCACGCGGCCGACTAGCGCGCGCCGCGAACCGGCGCGCTGATAACAGGGGAGGACCGAAATGCATAAGACAAGTAAGTTCCTAGCCGGTGTCGCGGCGCTCGCCGTCGCCGCCGCATCCATGCCCGTCCAGGCCCAGCCGATCGGCGAGGGCCTCGTGATGTACATGCAGATGGGCGGCAACCCGGGCGACGGCGCTACCCTCGCCCGGCAGACCGGCGCCGCCGAGGCAGCGGCCGCCTTCGGCGTCGACCTCAAGGAGCAGTTCTCGGCCTGGGCGCCCGAGACCATGATCAACCAGTTCCGCGAGGCGGTGGCCGCCGGTCCGGACTGCATCGAGATCATGGGCCATCCCGGCAGCGCCGCCTTCGAGGATCTGGTGCGCGACGCCTTCGCGCAGGGGATCGTGGTCACCGTCGGCAACTCGCCGATGACCGACCTGCAGGCGACCCACGGGGCGGCCGGCATGGGCTATGCCGGCGTCGACCTCTACGCGGGCGGCAAGCTGACGGCCGAGCACATGCTCGCCCAGGGGCTCGCTGCCGGCGACAAGGCCATGGTCTACGGGGTCTTCAGCCAGGCGGAGCGCGGCCAGTCCGAGAAGGGTCTCGCCGACACGCTCGAGGCGGCAGGCCTGACCGTTGACCGGCTGGAGATCACCCAGGAGGCCAACAGCGACGCCTCGCTCGCGGTGCCGATCCTGACCGCCTACGTCCAGGCCAACCCCGACCTGAAGGCGATCGGCACCCAGCACGGCAGCATCACCGGCGTGCTCGCCCAGGTGCTGCAGCAGGCGGGCAAGCAGCCGGGCGAGATCATCGTCGGCGGCATCGACCTCGGCCCGGCCACCATCGACGGGCTGCAGTCGGGCTACATCTCGGCGACGCTCGACCAGCTCCTCTACCTGCAGGGCTTCGTTCCGGTCCTGCAATGCGTGCTGACCAAGAAGTACAAGATGCCGGGCCTCGCGCTCAACACCGGTGCCGGCACGGTCACGCCCGACACGATCGGCGGCCTCGTCGAACTGATCGACGCCGGCATCCGCTAGCCGGGAGGCGCCGGCCCTCGAGGAGGCGAGCCTCCCGCGCGGCCGGCGCCCGACGGGGTGTCTACACGTTGTGTAGGCACTTTAATTATCGTTTGTTTTCAATAGCATGGCGCAGGTACCACGGTGCGACGCCTGCGCGGGGGCCTTGCGGCGGTCGGGCGGCTCGGGCATTCCAGCGCGATGACGGCGCAGGACTTCGACCTGGCGGGGGCGGCGCTGAGCGCGCAGGCCTCGGGGGCGCTCTGGTGGGAGCGCGTGCGGCTGCTGTGTGTCGCCGACCTGCACCTCGGCCGCTCGGAGCGGCTGGCCCGGCGCGGCGGCACCCTGCTGCCGCCCTACGAGACTGCGGAGACCCTCGACCGGCTGGCCACCGAGATCGGCCGGCTGGCGCCCACCCGCGTGGTCTGCCTCGGCGACAGTTTCGACGACGGTGCGGCGGCCGACGCGCTGGACCCCGCCGACACGGCCCGGCTGACGGCGTTGATGGCCGGGCGCGACTGGGTCTGGATCGCGGGCAACCACGATCCGGGCCCGCTGTCACTGGGCGGGCGTCACCTCGCCGCGCTCCATCTGGCCCCGCTCACCTTCCGGCACGAGGCGGCGGCGGATGCCGCCCCCGGCGAGGTCTCGGGCCACGTCCACCCCAAGGTGCGGCTGGCGCTGCGGGGCGCGAGCCTGACGCGGGCCTGCTTCCTGCGCGACGCCCGGCGGTTGGTGCTGCCCGCCTTCGGCGCCTATACGGGCGGGCTCGGTGCGGGGCATCCGGCGGTGGCGGCGCTGTTCGGACCCGACGCCACCGCGATCCTCACCGGCGAGCCCTGCCTGAGCCTCCCGCTCGCCGCCTGCGCCGCACGGCGGGCCGGATGACGCGTCCTCTCGGCGCGGAGACCATCGTCCTCGCCCCCGGATCCGGAATCATTCCAACGGCCCCGACGCCCGACTCGTGCCAGAAAGCCTTACAAACCCTGAAAAAGTGGCAAGCCTGATTCCAGCCGCATTCCAGCCTGATTCCAGCCTCAAAAAACAAAGCCTTTTCAGGGCATTGCACCGCATACGCCGCATGCGGCGATTTTCTCGCCTTTTCACCCCGGAAGAGAGCCCCGGGCGGCTCGCCAGGCCGTTGGTACAAGGCTTCACCCGACGCCGCCCAGCAGCGCCAGCCACAGCGAGACCGTCCCCACCGACGCGATGGTACCAATCAGCACGGCACTTGCCACCTGCGCCTGGCCGCGTCCGTACATGGTGGCGAACAGGAAACTGTTCACCCCCGGTGCCATCGCAGCACCCAGCACCGCCCCGCGCAGAAAAGGCCCCGAGAGGTCGAAGACCAGACTGCCGAGCCCGAATACGATCATCGGATGCACGGCCAGCGAGAGCGTGATGATCATCCCCGCCTCCCCCAGCGAGGCGCGGATCGCATAACGGCAAAGCACGCCCCCCAAGCCGAACAGCGCCGCCGGCAGGGCCGCATCCGCCAGCATGTCCACCGCCACGCGCAGCGTCTCGGGCAGGGGAACGCCGCCGAGGTTGAACGCGAAGCCAAGCGCAATGCCGATCATCATGGCGTTCGAAAACATCGCCCGGGCCACCGCTCGAAGCGTGTCGCCCGGCCCGCGGCCATCGGCGCGCGAGAACTCCATCACGGTGATGCCGACCAGGTAGCAGAAGGGCGCATGCACCGAGGCGATGGCAAAGAGTGCCGCCATCGCGTCGGACCCATAGGCGCGCCCGGTGATCGGCAGGCCCATCAGCACCAGGTTCGAAAACATCCCCCCGAAGCCGATCGCCACCGCCTCCCCCGGCCGGCGCCCGAACAGCCAGCGCGCTCCGAGAATCCCGAGCAGGAAAACCGTGATCACCCCGCCGTAGAAGGAGACGAGCAGGCCCGGATCGAAGACCCGCCCGAGGTCCAGCCCGGCGATTCCGCGGAAGAGCACGCAGGGTATCCCGAAGCGCTGGGCGAAGACCATCAGCCCGTCCACCGCCGATGGCGCAAAGATCTTCGCGCGCGCCGCCGCGTAGCCAGCACCGGTGATCAGGAAGACCGGCAGGACGACGACGAGGATGGAGACGATCAAGACCCGAAGTCCAGAACCAGCCCGTCATGGGCCGGGACGACGTTCGCCGGCACCTCGGCGGCAAGGGTCGCATAGTCGAGGTCATTGTGCAGGTTGGTCAGGACCGCCCGTTGCGGGGCTGCACGGGCGATCCATTCGAGGCTGCGCGCCAGATGCACGTGGGTTGGATGCGGCCGATACCGCAGGGCGTCGAGGATCCAGACATCGAGCCCCGCCAGCAGCGGCCAGGCCGCCTCCGGCACATCGGAGACATCCGGCAGATAGGCGAAGCCCCCGATGCGGAACCCCAGCGCCTCGATCCGCCCGTGCTGCACCCGGATCGGCTGGAGCACCACCGGCCCGCCGGGCCCTTCGACTTCGAATGGACCATCCTCGATGCCCCGCAGGTCGAGTATCGGCGGATACGCACTCCCCGTCGGCTGAACGAAGACATAGCCGAACCGGGTGACCAGCATGTCCGCCGTCTCGGCATCCGCCCAGACAGGCAACCGGCTGCCGCGGTTCTGCGCGACCACCCGAAGGTCGTCGATCCCGTGCACATGGTCGGCATGGGCGTGGGTGTAGACCACGGCGTCCAGCTCCCCGATGCCTGCGTCCAGCAGTTGCACCCGCAGGTCCGGCGAGGTGTCGATCAGCACCCGCGTCACCGCGTCGCCCTTCAGCCGCTCGACAAGCAGCGAGCAGCGGCGGCGAACGTTGCGCGGCTCCGTAGGGTCGCAGGCACCCCAGGCGTTGCCGATGCGCGGCACGCCGCCCGAGGAGCCGCAGCCGAGGATCGTCGCCCGCAGCCGCGCCATCAGGCCGGCCTCCAGGCCGCGGCTTTGGCAAAGAGACGGTCGAAATTCGTCGAAGTCTGTGCGGCGAACTCAGGATAGTCCATGCCCCAGATCGCCGCCGTGGCGCGGGCGGTGTCGGCCACGTAGGCCGGCTCGTTGCGCCGCCCGCGATGCGGCTGCGGCGCGAGATACGGGCTGTCGGTCTCCACCAGAATGCGCTCCACCGGCGCCGCCGCGAAGATCTCGCGCAGGTCCCGCGCGCTGCGGAAGGTCGCGATGCCGGAGACCGAGAGGTAGAACCCCAGCCCCAGCGCCGTCTCGGCCAGCGCCCGCCCGGAGGTAAAGCAATGCATCACGCAGGAGAAAGACTCCGCCCCGTGCTCCTCGGCGAGGATGCGCGCCATGTCCGCGTCCGCGTCGCGGGCGTGGATGATGAGCGGCAGGCCGGTGCGCCGCGCCGCCTCGCAATGGAGCCGCAGGCTCTCCGCCTGCACCGCTGCGCTGTCGGCGGTGTAGTGATAGTCGAGCCCGGTCTCGCCGATCCCGACCATCTTGGGGTGTGCCGCGATCGACACCAGCTCCTCAACCCGCGCCATCGGCTCCTCGGCCGCGTGCATCGGATGGGTGCCCGCGGCGTAGAACACCCTGTCGTGCGCCTCGGCGATGGCGCGAACGTCCGGCTCCTGGCGCAGCCGGGTGCAGATCGTCACCATGCGGGTGACACCGGCTTCGGACGCGCGCTCCACCACGGCGCCGATCTCGCCCGTGAAGTCGGGAAAGTCGAGGTGGCAATGGCTGTCGACGAGGGCGGGCAGGGGCATGGGTGCGGAATGCGGTTCAGGCGGCGAGGTCGCGCGCCCTGGCGGCGGCCGCGTCGATCCGTACGAACGTATCGAGGATCACCTGACCGGGGTCAAGGTTGAGCGCGCGCGCCCGCTCCGCCCGCCCGACCAGGTCGGTCGCCGCCTCCGCCCAGATGCGCGCCTGCACCGAGTGCGCCGCCAGCCGCGCCATCAGTGCCGCCTCGGCCTCCGAAACCGGCTCCGGCCCGCCACCGGCCGCCGCCAGCGCCAGCCGCGCGAGTGCCGTGCGCAGCAGGCCGAGCGCCAGCCCGAGCCGCCCCGCTCCATCGCGCCCGGCGAAGCCGTCAGCCAGCTTCAGCAGTCGCGGACGGTCGATCGGGGGTGCGGGCCGAAACAGATCGACGATCTCGCGATAGAGCGCCAGCCCGTCGTTTGTCGTCAGTTCCAGCGCTCCTCCGACCGAGCCACCGGCCAGCGCGGCCAGCATCTCCCCATCCTCCGGCTCCGGCTCCGCCCCCGCCACGGCCAGCGCCCGCGCGAGGTTCGGTGGCGCCAGCGGCCGGCAGACCAGCTCGCGGCAGCGCGATCGGATGGTGGGCAGCAAACGCGCCGACTGGTGGCAAACCAGCAGCAGCGCCGCACGTTCAGGCGGCTCCTCCAGGATCTTCAGGAGCGCATTGGCCGCCTGCGGTGTCATCTCGTCGGCAGCATCCACGATCGCCACCCGCCACCCGCCCTCGGTGGCGGTCAGCTGGAAGAAGCCCTTCAGCGCCCGCATCTCGTCCACGGTGATCGCCGTACGCAGCCGCTCGGCCTTGTCATCCCAGGGCCGCCGGCACAGGAAGACCCCGGGTTCTGCGAGCGCCGCCACCCGGCGGAACACCGGATCCGCCGGATCCATGTCGAGCGTGTCCCCGCCTCCCCCGCCCACCAGATGCCGTGCGACACGCCAGGCCAGCGTCGCCTTGCCGATCCCCGGCGAACCGGTAATCAGCCAGGCGTGATGCAGCCGCCCCGCCGCCAACGCAGCCAGAAACCGCGCCTCAGCCGCCTCCTGACCGAAAAGCACTGCCGTCTCCCGCGGATGCGGCGCCCCTGCCCGCCGGTCCGGCTCCGGCACATCCCCCCCGCTCACCCCTGTTCCCTTCTGCTTGCCTGTTTCGCGATTCGGGTCGGGGTCAAGGCTCGCGAAGCGACCGCGCTTGCGCGGCTCGGCCTTGACGCCGGCACGAATCGCAACCCCACCATGGATGAGGCGCCTTGATGAAGCAGCCGCTTCATCAAGCGCCTCCCCAGCAAATCTTCCCATCTCACCACAAGCCCGGACGACTGGGCCGCGGCGCGCGTACACCGCTGACACGCGCGGGGCGCCGACGCGCCGCCACCGCCGGCCGCGCCCGCGGCCGGCCCGCTCATGGCGCAACCGCCGCGACCCGGGCGGCGACCTCCTCGGCATCGCCGGTAGCCGGCACCACCCGGCAGCGGTCGGGGAACTCGGCGGCCAGCGCCAGAAAGCCCTCGCGCAGCCGTAACTGGAACCCCTCTCCGAAGCGCTCGAACCGGTCCTCCCGCCCCCCGCGGGCCAGCCCGCGCCCCAGCGCCAGCGCGGGGTCAAGGTCGAGGATGATGGTCAGGTCCGGCTCGATGCCGATGGCGAGCGCGTGCAACGCGTCCACCATGCCGCGCAGGTCGGCCCGCACGGCGCCCTGGTAGACCCTCGTCGAATCGGCGAAGCGGTCGCAGACCACCGTGGCGCCGCGGGCCAGGGCGGGGCGGATGGTCCGCTCCAGATGGTCGCGGCGGGCAGCGGTGAACAGCAGCGCCTCCGCCTCCGGCGACCAGCGGCCGGGTTCGCCCTCCACCAGCAGCTCGCGAATCGCCTCAGCCCCTGGCGCGCCGCCGGGCTCGCGGGTCTCGACCACCTCGGCACCCCCCGACCGCAGCCGCGCCGCCAGAAGCCGCAGCTGTGTGGACTTGCCCACGCCGTCGATGCCCTCAAAGGTGATGAAGCGGCCCGCCCCCATGCCTGCCTAGTCGCGACCCGGCAGCAGCCCGACCGCGCGGTCGCGGGTCAGCCGCGCCGCCGCCCCGATCCGGGTCGCCAGCCCGCCGCGGGCCACGTCGCGCCCGGCGACCAGCTCGAAGCGCGCCGGGTCCTGCCCCGGTACCTCGACCACCAGCGCCCCGAGCGGCTGGCCGGCGGCGATCGGCGCCTCGATCGGCGCGTCGTAGACCACGTGGGCGGTTACGCCCGCGCGCTCCTCGCGCAGCACCAGCATCTGCGCGAGGCCGGGCGACACCAGCGGCACCGTCGGCGCGTCGCCGAGCCAGACGTCGGCCTCGGCCGCCACCGCGCCGGCGTCGTAGAACTTCACCTTGTCGAAGGCGCCGAAGGCCCAGTTCACCATCGCCTCGGTGCCCGCCGCCCGCGCCCCGGCGCTGTCGAAGCCCGTGGCCACGAACACGATCCGCTGGCCGTCCTGCACCGCCGATCCCGCCAGGCCGTAGCCCGCCTCGTTGGTGTGGCCGGTCTTCAGCCCGTCGGCGCCGAGCCCCGCCGTCAAGAGTGGATTGCGGTTCTGCTGGGTGATGTCGTTCCAGGTGAACTCGGTCTCGGCGAAATAGGCGTAGTATTCGGGGAACTCGGCGATGATCCGCCGCGACAGCACCGCGATGTCTGCGGTGCTCATCACATGGCCCTCCTCGGGCCAGCCGGAGGCGTTCTTCAGTCACCGTGTTGGTCAGCCCGATCTCGGCGGCGCGGCGCGTCATCTGCGTGGCGAAGGCCTCCTCGGTGCCGCCAAGGTTCTCGGCCACCACGATGCAGGCGTCGTTGCCCGACTGCACGATGATGCCGTGGATCAGCGCGTCCACCGGCACCGTCTTGCCCGCCTCGACGAACATCCGCGAGCCGCCGATCGCCTGGGCGCGGGCCGAGACGTTGAACTCGGTCTCCTTCGTCACCCGCCCGTCGCGGATCGCCTCGAACAGCATGTAGAGCGTCATCAGCTTCGACATCGAGGCCGGCGGCAGCGGCTCGTCGGCGTTCTTGGAAAACAGCACCATGCCGGTGGCGTGGTCGACGATGATCGCCGAACGGGCGGGCGTCTCGAAGGCCTGCGCGACGGTCGCAAGCAGCAGCAGGCCGGTCACGAGGCTGAGGACGCGGGATATCAATGCCATGCGCAATCTCCCTGACGGAGCACCCCTCGCCGCTGCGCACAGGGATAGGGCAAGCGGACGCCCAAGTCAAAACGCATCCGACCCTTCGGAGGTCAGATCACGGTGAGCGCCCGCCCTATGCCCTGGCCGTCAGCTCAGGCAGGCGTCGAGCTGCCCGAGGATCAGGCCCCATCCCTGCAGATGGCCGTCGCGCGCCTCTTCGCTGCGGAACTTCACCTGCCGCAGCGTGAGGTCGGTCATGCCCGGACCCGCCTCGGTGAAGTCGATGGTGACGACGCTGTCGTCGAGCGAATGCGGCGAGGCCCAGGTGAAGGCGAGCCGCTCGTGCGGGCGGATCTCCAGGTAGGTGCCGGTGTGCGGGATCTCGCGCTCGGGCGTCATCATGTCGATGCGGAAGCTCCCCCCCTCCACCGCGTCGGTCCGCACACGGGCATCGCCGACGGGATTGCGCAGCGGCTGCATGAACTTCGCCATCAGCTCCGGCGAGAGCCAGGCGTTGAACACCCGCTCGCGCGGGGCTGCGATGCGGCGGGTAAGGGTCAGCTCAAGTTCGTTCATCGTCGTCATGTCCTTGCTCCATCATCTCCTGAAGCGCCGCGAGGCGCAGGTCCCAGATCGACTTCAACTCGCCGAACCAGCCCTCGACCACACGCAGGGGCTCGAGCTCGGCCGCGATGATGTGCTCGCGGCCGAGGGTCCGGCGGGTGACGAGCCCCGCCTCCTCCAGCACCTTGATGTGCTTCGACACGGAGTTCAGCGAGATCGCAAAATGGGCGGCGAGCGCGGTTACCCTGAGCGGTCCCTCCTGCACCAGCAGGGTCAGGATCCGCCGCCGCGAGGTGTCTCCCGCGGCCTTCAGGATCAGCGAGAGCAATTCGTCGTCCATTCATTCACCCATTTGGGTGAATATAGGAGTTCACGAAGATGGTCAACCGTTTGGGTGAATAATTTTGTCACCCCGCCTGCGACGTTGCCATCAGCGCATCCGCGTCGAGGCGGAAGTCCGAGGCAATCCACAGCGCCTCCAGCCGCCGCAGTTCCGCCCCGAGCGCGCGGCCGGCCAGCGGCAGATCGGCGGCGCGAACTGGCATCACCGCCCCGGCACCCCGGGCGATCTCGGCCGCGAGCCCGGGCAGCGGGTCTGCGTCCGCCCGGGCGGCGGCGATCAGGGCGGCATCCCGCGCCGCCTCGGCGCCGAAGCGGTAGGCCGCCTCGGCCGGCGGCGCGGCCGCCGCCAGCGCCTTGGCAATGGCGGTGAGCGCCGCCGCCTCGGCCCGCGACAGGCGCAGACGCACGTGCCAGTCTGACCCGGCCCCGAGCGCCGCCAGCCGGCGCTGCCAGCGCGGCGCCACGCCCGCCGCCGCCTCGGCCCACACCAGCGGCGCAATGGCCCCGCCAGCGGCGCCGGGCAGCACCAGCGTCAGGATGCCTGCCGCCTCCATGGCGGCGAGCGCGGGGGCAGGGTCGGGCGCCGCGAGCAGGCGCGTGATCTCCGCACCCACCCGCTCGCGCGAGAGCCGCGCCAGACCGCTCGCGGCCGGCGGCGCAAGCCTTGAGCCCCTCGGCGTCGAGCCCGGCGACCGGGTCTCCGTACCAGGCGTGGAAGCGGAAGAAGCGCAGGATGCGCAGGTAGTCCTCGGCAATCCGCCGGTTCGCGTCGCCGACGAAGCGCACGCGCCGCGCCCGCAGGTCGGGCAGGCCGCCGAGCGGGTCGACCACCGTGCCGTCGGGCCGGGCATAGAGCGCGTTCATGGTGAAGTCGCGGCGCGCGGCGTCCTCGGCGATGTCGGTGGAGAAGGCCACCGTCGCGTTGCGCCCGAAGGTCTCGACGTCGCGGCGGAAGGTGGTCACCTCGAAGGGCTCGCCCCCGGCCACCAGCGTCACCGTGCCGTGCGCGATCCCCGTGGGCACCGCCCTGATCCCGGCGGCCGCGGCCAGCGCCATCACCCGTTTTGGCGGCGCGTCGGTGGCGAGGTCGATGTCGGCCACCGGCGCGCCAAGCATCGCGTTGCGCACACAGCCCCCCACGAACAGCGCCTGGTGCCCCGCGGTGGTCAGCACACCACAAATCGCCTGGGCCCGCGGCGCGGTCAGCCAGGCGTCGGTCAGCCGGATCACGGATCGCGCATGCGATCGGCGAGGGTCTTCAGCATCCGCGCGGTCGCCCCCCAGATGTAGTGCGGGCCATAGGGGATCACCAGATAGCGCCGCCATGCTCCCTGCCACATCCGGCCATGCACCTGGAAATTGGCCGGGTCGAGCACGAAGCCCAGCGGAACTTCGAACACCTCGTCCACCTCGGCGCGGTCGGGCACGGCGACGAAGCCCTCGGCCACCAGCCCGACGAACGGCGTGACCGTGAAATGCGTCACCGTCTCGTGGCGGTCGATGGCGCCCATCACGCTGACCTGCGCGGGCATCAGCCCGATCTCCTCGCGCGCCTCGCGCAGGGCGGCGTCGAGTGCTGTGGCGTCCTGCGGCTCCTGCTTGCCGCCCGGAAAGGCGACCTGGCCGGGGTGGTGCTTCAGCTGCGAGGCGCGGCGGGTGAGGATGACGCGCAGCTCCGCCCCGCGCTCGACCAGCGGCACCAGCACCGAGGCCGGGTGCATTCGGACCGCGGGCGGGCGCGCGCCGGGGTTCAGGTCGAAGTCCGACGAGGCCCCGGCAGGGGCGTCCAGTGCGCGCTGGATCCGGGTGAGGTTGAAGCGGTGGCGATCCATGTCCCAATCTGGCGTGGCACCTTTGAACGCGCAAGGGCGCCCGTGGGGTTGAAACGACCAGCCAAGGCCTTAAGAGGGAGTTAACGACTCCGCCGCCCGGCCCGTGGGCACCGCCGCCAGCCAGCACCGAAGGAGCGCCCTTGGCCGACGCCCCCACCGCCCCCGAAGCCGGCCCGTGGCGCCTCGTACCGGCGCTGGTCGCGGTGGCGGCAACGCTGTGGTTCGCGCGCTTCCTCGGCCCGGTCTCCCACGACGAGATCCCCGAGCTGGTGCTGCCCTGGGTGCCCGCGTTCGACATCGATTTCGCCTTCCGGCTGGACGGACTGGCGCTGGCCTTCGCGCTGCTGATCTGCGGCATAGGCGCCGGCGTGCTGCTCTACGCCGCCACCTATTTCCGCGCCGACCGGCGACTGCCGACCCTGCTCGCGACCCTGATGGCCTTCGCCATCTCGATGCTGGGGCTGGTCACCGCCGACGACGCCATCACCCTCTTCGTGTTCTGGGAGGGCACGACGATAACCTCCTGGCTGCTGGTCGGCTTCGACCACGAACGGGCCAGCGCCCGGGCTGCGGCCCTACAGGCGCTCTTGGTCACTGCCATGGGCGGGCTGGCGCTGCTCGCGGGGCTCTGCGTGCTGGCCTCTGTCACCGGCACCTGGCGCCTGTCGGAAATGAACACCATGGGCCCCCTCATCCAGGCCAGCGCCGCCTATCCGGCGATCTTCGTGCTGGTGATGCTCGGCGCCTTCGCCAAGTCGGCGCAGTTCCCGTTCCACTTCTGGTTGCCGAACGCCATGGCCGCCCCCACGCCGGTCTCGGCCTACCTGCATTCGGCGACCATGGTGAAGGCCGGCGTTTACCTGATGGCGCGGCTGCTGCCGGCCATGGGCGGCACGCCGCTCTGGCTCTGGACGCTGACCATCGTCGGCGGCATCACCATGCTGCTCGGCGCCATCTGGGCGATGCGGCAGACCGACCTCAAGCTGATGCTCGCCCATACCACCGTCATGGCACTCGGCCTGCTCACCATGCTCCTCGGCATCGGCTCCCCCGAGGCAGTCGCGGCGGCCATGACCTTCCTGCTGGTCCACGCCTTCTACAAGGCATCCCTCTTCCTCGCCGTGGGCATGATCGAGCGCGGCGCCGGCTCGCGCAACTACCCGGATGTAGCTGGCCTCGCCCGCGCCCTGCCTCTGACCGCGACGGTGATCGCGCGTCGCCGCCCTCTCCATGGCCGGCGTGCCCCCATTCTTCGGCTTCATCGGCAAGGAAGCGATCTATGGCGCTGCGCCACTCTCGCCGATCATCCCCCTGGTCGTGGTCTGCGCAGCCCTCGTCGCCAACGCGCTGATGGTGGGCTGTGCCGGGATGGTGGCGATCCGCCCGTTCTACGGCCATGCCCGGCGCGCGCCCCGGGAACGCCCCGCCGACCCGGGCTGGGGCCTCTGGACCGCACCCGCTGTGCTGGCGGCGCTCGGCCTCGCCTGCGGGCTGTTCCCCGGCACCATCGAGCACGAGCTGATCGCACCCATGGTGCAGGCGGTGGCCGGCGTGCCCAATCCGATCCACCTCGTCCTTTGGCACGGACTGAACCCGGCCCTGGGTCTCAGCCTGATCACCCTGGGGCTCGGCGTTCTGCTCTACCTCGGCCTCGACCATATCCGCGACATCCTCGATGCCGCAGCACCCCGCCTGCCGCGGACCGAAGGGTGGTATGATGCGGGCCTCGCCGCCGTCACCGGCGGGGCTACCCGGATAACCGGCGCGGTACAGGACGGCGAGATGACCCGCTATCTTCGCCGCAGCTTCATGACGCTGGCGCTGCTGATCTGGATCGCCCTTGTCCTCGGGCGCGCGAACTGGCCCGCCTTGCTAACGCGCTTCGATCTCGTCGATATGGCGATCTTCACGATCGTGACGGCGGCGATCATCGCCGTGCTGCGCACCCACTCGCGGCTGGTGGCGATCACCGCGCTGGGCGGCATCGGCGCCGGGATCGCGCTGGTCTTCGTGCTCTACGGCGCCATCGATGTGGCCATGACCCAGCTCTTCGTCGAGATCCTCGTGGTTATCTTCCTTGCCATCGCCATGGCCCGCCTGCCCGCCGAAGGCACGATTTCCTTTCGCGCCGGCAACGCCACAGTGGCGGTGCTGTTGCGGGCGTCGGCGTAACGCTGGTGCAGCTCTCGGTGCTGGGGACCGACCTCGACCGCTTCATGACCGCCTATTTCGAGGCGAAGAGCTATCCCGAGGCCTTCGGGCGCAACATCGTCAACGTGATCCTGGTGGACTTCCGCGGCTTCGACACTATGGGCGAGATCGCCGTGGTGGTTCTGGCCGCCGTCGCCGCCATCGCGGCACTCCGCGCAGGGAAACGCGCGACATGATGCGCTCGCTGATCCTCTCGACCGCCACCCGGTTCCTGATGCCGGTGATCCTGCTCCTCGCCGTCTTCGTCTTCTGGCGCGGCCATAACGAGCCCGGCGGAGGTTTCGTCGGCGGCCTCCTGGCCGCGACCGCCTTCGCGCTGCTGGAAAAGGCCGAAGGCCTGAAGGCGGCGCGCAACGCCCTGCGCTTTCGCCCGCAGTCGCTGGCGGCCACCGGCCTCGGCTGGCGCGCTGGTCTCTGGCGTCTGGGGCGGGATTACTTACGGGCACTTCCTCAAGGGCGTCTGGCCGCTCCTGACCATCCAGCCCGACGGCTCCAAGGGCGGCCTACCGTTCGGCTCGATATTCCTCTTCGACCTCGGCGTCTTCCTCGTGGTGCTCGGGGCGGTCTGCGGCATCCTCTTCGCCCTCGAGGAGGCGGTTGCCTCCGAGACGGACCACAAGCGAGGCTGACATGGAGTTCCTTCTCGCCATCCTCGCCGGATCGCTGGTCGCCGCGGGCGCCTACCTGATGATGAGCGGCCGTACCCTGCCCTACCTCTTCGGGCTGACCATGATCTCCAACGCGGCCAACGTCATCATCTTCACCTCCGGCCGCCTGACCTACGCCAGCCCGCCGCTGGTGCCCGACGGCGCCTATACCGTCACCGGTGCTGCCAATGCCCTGCCCCAGGCGCTGATCCTGACGGCGATCGTCATCGGCTTCGGACTGCTGGTCTTCGCGCTCGTCCTCGCCTTCCGCTCCTACTACGAACTGGGAACCGTCGAGATGGACGCCATGCGCGTAGCCGAGCCGAAGCCGGAGGGCGACCACTAGTGCTCCTGTTCTGCCGCTCGTCATCCCCTTCGGCACGGCGGTGCTGACGCTGCTCGCCTGGCGTTGGCCCGCCCTTCAGCGACTGATCTCGCTGGCGGGTGCGCTTGCTTTCCTCGCCGGTAGGGGGCCGCTCGCCAGGCGGGTTGCCGAGACGGCACCTTCGCCGAACAGGTCGGCGGCTGGCCAGCACCCTTCGGCATCACGCATGGTGGCTGACGGTCTCTCTGCGACCTTGCTGCTCCTGACCGGACTGGTGGCGGTGGCGGTGGCCCTCTACAGCCTCGCCGACCTCACGCCGGGCGAAGAGACGCAAGGCTACCACCCGCTGTACCAACGGGCTGCTCGCCGGCCTCTGCGGCGCCTTCCTCACCGGCGACCTGTTCAACCTGTACGTCTGGTTCGAGGTGATGCTGATCGCCTCCTTCGGCCTGCTCGTCGCTCGGCGGCGGACGCGCGCAGCTCGACGGCGCCGTCAAGTACGTCGACGCTCAACCTGGTCGCGACCGTCGGCTCTTCCTCACGGCCGTCGGCCTGCTTTACGGCGCCACCGGCACGCTCAACATGGCCGACCTGCACGCAAGCTGTCGGCCGCGGGACGAGACCCACGGTCCTCGCCTCGTCGGCGATGCTGTTCTGTCGCGTTCGGCGTCAAGGCCGCCGTGTTCCCGCTGTTCTTCTGGCTGCCGGCCTCCTACCACACGCCGACCGTCGCCGGTCTCGGCGCTCTTCGCGGCCCTGCTCACCAAGGTCGGCGTCTATGCGCTGATCCGGGTGTTCACGCTGGTCTACGACGTGGACGGGACACCGATCGAGACCCTGCTGCTGGCGGCGGCGCTCTTCTCCATGGCGCTCGGCGCGCTCGGGGGGCTCTCCCGCAGCACGATCCGCCAGGTGCTCGGCTTCGGGATCATCGCCTCGGTGGGCTACATGATCCTCGGCCTCGCCATCGGCACCGGCGCGGCGATCCTCGGCGCGCTCTTCTACCTCTTCCAGGACGTGCTGGTGAAGGCGGCGCTGTTCCTCGGCGCGGGTGCTGCGACCCGCCTGACCGGCTCCGAGCAGTTCAAGGCCTCCGGGGGCATCTGGCGTGCCCGCCCCGGGTTCGCGCTGCTGTTCCTCATCCCGGCCCTGTCACTGGCCGGCGTGCCGCCGCTCTCGGGCTTCTGGGGCAAGCTCCTCCTGCTGCTCGCGGCGCTGGAGGACGGACGCTGGGGCCTCGCCTTCGCGGTGCTGGCGACGGGACTGCTGATCCTCTTCGCCATGGCCCGCATCTGGAGCGCGGTCTTCTGGGCGGCGCACCCCGGCGGCGCCGACGCGATCACGGCGCGGCTGCCGGCGGCCATGCTGGCGCCGATCGTGGTGCTCGTGGCGCTGATCGTTTATGCCGGCATCGACGCCGGGCCGCTGATCGCGGCGGTCGAGGCGATGGCGGCGGGCCTCATCGACCCGCAGGCCTACGTCGCCGCCGTACTGGGAGATGTGCCATGAACCTGTTCCTGCGGCCCGTCGCCCTCGTCGCCCTCATCCTCGGCTTCTCCCGCGATCTGGTGCTGTCCAGCGTGCAGGTGGCGCGCACCGTGCTCGGACCCGGCAGTGCGCAGCCGCGCTTCGTGACCGTGCCGCTCGACAGGGCGCGCTCCGACTTGGAGATCACAATGGTGGCCAACTACATCACCTTGACGCCGGGCACCCTGACCGTGGACGTGAGCGCCAACCGCCGCAAGCTCCTCATCCACAGCCTGCTCGCGGGCGACAGCGGCGAGGATGTGCGGGCGGACGTGCGGGACGGCATCGAACCGCGGGTGACCCGGGTGACCCAGCGATGATCATCGAGAGCACCGTCGGCGGCCTACTCGGCACCGCGCTGTCGGTGACCGTGTTGCTGCTTGTCGTCTCCTTCCTCGCCGCCGCCTGGCGGCTCTTCGCCGGACCGACCCTGGCGGACCGGGTGGTGGCGCTCGATCTCCTGTCGGTGCTGCTCGTCGTGTTCCTGGTGGTGTTCCGCATGGTGAGCGGGGCCAATGCCTATGTCTACGTCGCCATCGGCCTGGCGCTGATCAGCTTTCTCGCCACCGTCGCATTCGCCCATTACATCGAGCGGGCACAGGGGGACTCCGATGAGTGAGATCCTCGCCAGCATCCTCTTCGTCTCCGGCGGCTTTTTCTGCCTGGTGGCGGGCATCGGCATCCTGCGGCTGCGCGACGTGTTCGGGCGGATGCACGCCGCCACTAAGGCCGGGACCCTCGGCCTCGCCCTCGTCTGCCTCGGCGTGATGGTCGAAGCCGAGACCTGGACCCAGGTCGCCGAGGCGCTCTTCGTGTTCGTTTTCATGATCGCCACCGCCCCGGTCGGCGCGCATCTCATCGGCCGCGCCGCCTTCCGCACCCGCGTGCCGGTCGATCCCAGCACGCAGTTCGACGACGGCTGCGGCGACTTCCGCAACCGGCGCTGAGCGCCTGCGGACGCGGGGCGAGCGCAGCGCCGCCGGGCAGCCCACGGCAATCGGGGAGTGTCCCCGGGGGGGACGCTCCCCGCTACTTTCAGCAGGCGCCGGCGCTCACCGTCACTTTGTCGCGGATCAGGATGACGTTATTCCAGATGTCCGCATCGGCGTCAAAGAGCCGGGCGCCGGTCTCCGGGTCGTGCGGGATGGCGCGCACGAAGACCCAATAGTCTTTGCCCTGAACCGAGTTGGATGGCACGCGGAACACCTGCCCGATGGTCTTGCTCGTCCCGGCGGCGACGAACGTCTCGCGCACGTCGAGCGACTGCAGCTCCTCGCGGCGTCGGCGCACGTCGAGCTCCTTGTCGGTAGAGAACCACACCTCGGCCCGCACGTCGGCATCGCGGAACGCGCCGTGGTTGTTCAGCGTGTAGCGGAGCTGCACCTGGCCGCTCGGGCAGACCTGCGTGCTCGCCGGCGCGTAGGCGGAGCCCCGAGTGCTGTTGACCCCGCAGAGCACGCCCCCGTCGGCGCGATCGGCCCAGAGGTCAGCGCGGCTGGAGACCTCGCAGTTGTAGCGCTGCTTCGCGCTGAAGGCGTTCTCGCAGCTTTCCAGCGCCGAACGGGCCAGGGCGACCGCATCGAGCGCCGCCTGATACGCGGCCTGGGCCACGTCGCCCCGCCCGGTCGGCAGCCCGGCCACCACGACCTGCCACTGGTCGCGGTCGCGTTCCGCCGCCAGAAGCGCGCCGCGCTCCGCGGTGCAGTCCGCCTGCTCGGCGGAGATTTTGAACCAGGTCCGGGTCACCGAGATATCGAGATGGTCGCGCGCCTCGCTGGTGCCGTAGAGCGCGAGGATGCCGGCCATGTCGTCGGGGAGCAGCTGCGTCCGCATGACGTGCTGCGGCCCGCGGAACCAGGTCTTGAACGCCTGGTCCATGATTGCGTAGTCGTCTTTGGCATGGCTCAGACCGACCGCATGGCCCATCTCGTGGGTCAGGATGCCGAGAAAGGTGATCGGATTGTTGCCGGCGCCGAAGTGGCGCGCATCGACCACGTCCGGCTCGGGCGGTCCGAACACCCAGTCCTGCCCCTTGTTGAACAGGATGTGCGCGCGGGTCCGGGTGCAGCCGTCGTCCGGGTCGCCGGGCGCCCAGGCCTCGGCGGTGGGGCTGTTGGCATTGGTGGCGTTGGTAAAGCCGATGACGATCGTCTGCTCGTCCCAGACCTGGTCCTCCGGTTCGCCGATGTCGTCGCCCGAGAGATAGCCGCCGGCGTATTCGAGCCGCAGGCCGCTTCCGGGGACGGCATTGTAGAGGCTCGAACTACTGCTTTCACGTCGTCGATGGCGTCGAGCAGGCGCGCCGGCCAGTCCGACCAGCCCTGCTGCTCGCCGTAGTCCTGGAAGGTGGGCCCGAGGAAGCGCACCTCCACCGGGCGGGAAGGGTCCCACCTCTGTCCTCCGCAACTCGCCTCCTTGTTGAGAACATAGGCCGATGCCGGCTCGGGCACGAGCGTGCCAAACAGGCTCGCAGCAAGAATTGCTGCGGGCGCCAGACAGAATTCTGCTCATTGAATCGCTCCATCCTGAAAACTGGGAAGTGAAATGACGTTAGCAGCACCGCCGTCATTGCACCGTGACACGACGGCGACAGCCCGGTCGTCCTGCGTGACTGCCGGGGGCATGCACCCACCCCGCTCCCGTGAGATCCCCGGGGCGCGACATCGCGCGCGGGATCGGGTATTCTTCCGACGGGGAACGAGGGAGGCGGGAATGTTGCGGGAATTGCATGACGTTGCGGCGGATGGGCGGCGATGAGCCAGACGAAGACCTTCCAGCTTTCGAGCCCTGTTCCCTTCCCGCTTCAGGTCAGGCTGATCGCCAACGCGTCGGGGTTTCCCAAGGTGGTGATGGTGCCCGCACCCCCGGCCTCGATCCCGGTGCCCTACCCCGGATTGACCCTGCAGTTCCAGATCAAGATGCCGACCGGCTTCTGGTCGCCGACCCAGACCCTGCCCTGGAAGCAGGGAAAGATGCCGCTGCCGAAGCTGTTCTGAGCGAGGATGTTGGGCGAAGCGCCCACACGATTCTGACTGCGCCCTGGCGCGGCAGCATCGAGCGTCGCGGCACGCGAAAGCGACAGGCAGCCACGGCTGCGGCCTGCGGACTTGATCGGCGCGCGGCTTTGGCGCATAAGGCCGCCCATGACGACGTGCCGCATCATTGCGATCTGCATTACCCGCTGACATTCGTCCGCGGCGCGCGTCCCGTTCCCTCACCCGGTCCAACGTGATAGGCGCCGCGGCACTCGCCGCGAGACCCAGGGCCATGACCGAGATCCGCCTCTACAACACCGCGACGCGCCGCAAGGACGCGCTGATCCCGGTCACGCCCGGCCGGGTCGGCATGTACGTCTGCGGCCCCACGGTCTACGACCGCGCGCATATCGGCAACGCCCGGCCCGTTGTGGTCTTCGACGTCCTGTTCCGCGTGCTCCGCCACGTCTACGGCGCGGAGAACGTCACCTACGTCCGAAACGTCACCGACGTCGACGACAAGATCAACGCTCGCGCCGCCGAGACCGGCCGCCCGATCCGCGCGATCACCGACGAGACGCTCGCTTGGTACCACGCCGACATGGCCGCCCTAGGCACGCTGCCCCCCACCCACGAGCCGCGCGCCACCGAATACATCGCCCCCATGGTCGCGATGATCGAAACCCTCATCGCCCGCGGCCACGCCTACGAGGCCGAGGGCCACGTCCTCTTCGCGGTCGCGAGCTACCCCGCCTACGGCCACCTCGCCCGCCGCTCGCTCGACGAGATGCGCGCCGGCGCCCGCGTCGAGGTTGCCCCCTACAAGCGCGACCCCATGGACTTCGTCCTCTGGAAGCCCTCCACCGAGGGCCAGCCCGGCTGGGCCAGCCCCTGGGGCCGCGGCCGCCCCGGCTGGCACATCGAGTGCTCCGCCATGGCCTACGAGCTGCTCGGCCCCTCCTTCGACATCCACGGCGGCGGCATCGACCTCGCCTTCCCCCACCACGAGAACGAGCTGGCGCAGTCCCGCTGCGCCCACCCCGAGGGCAGCTTCGCGCGATCTGGATGCACAACGGCTTCCTGAACGTGGAAGGCGAGAAGATGTCGAAGTCCCTCGGCAACTTCTTCACCGTCCGCGACCTTCTCGACCGCGGCATCCCCGGCGAGGTCATCCGCTTCGTGCTGCTCTCGACCCATTACCGCCAGCCGATGGATTTCACCGAGGACAAGGTCGAGGAGGCGAGGAGAATTCAGTGGCGCTGGCGCTCGAGAACGGAAGGTTCGGAGTCCGCTGCCTTCCCGGCAGGCGCCGTAAATTCGGCGCTGGCCGATGACTTGAACACGCCTCGTGCAATCGGTGCCTTGCACCAACTAGCCGACGATCTACCCGCCCTTGTAGCGTCAGCGCGGTTGCTCGGTCTCCTTACCCCAGAACTCTCTGACTGGAAGTGGCCGCGAGCGGTCACGATCAACGTGCCAACCTTGCACATGCCGATGACTGCGTATCCTCCGACCGTCGAGGCCGGCTCCAGCAATGAAGAACTTGCGCGAGTTCATCCGGCTACGGGAAGAGGCGCGCGCGAGAAGGGACTTCGCAACAGCCGACAGACTACGCGACCAACTATCGGCGGCCGGAGTCGAGATTGAGGACGGGCCGGAGGGGCCGAAGGTTAAGAAGCTTTCAGACTTCGATGCCTCCAAGCTGGCAGAGATCGCGCCATGACCCCCTCCCGCCTCTACCTCTACGACACCACCCTGCGCGACGGCCAGCAGACCCAGGGCGTCGACTTCTCCGCCGAGGACAAGACCCGCATCGCCCGGGCGCTGGACGGGCTCGGCATCGACTACGTCGAGGGCGGCTGGCCCGGCGCCAACCCCACCGACAGCGCGTTCTTCGACGACGCCCCCGCCCTCGGCCACGCCACCATGACCGCCTTCGGCATGACCAAGCGCAACGGCCGCTCCGCCGAGAACGACGACGTGCTGGCCGCTGTGATGAACGCCGGCACACCCGCCGTCTGTCTCGTCGGCAAGTCCCACGACTTCCACGTGCGCACCGCGCTGGGCATCCCGCTCGATGACAACCTCGCCAACATCACCGCCAGCGTCGCCCATGCGGTGGCGCAGGGCCGCGAGGCCCTCTTCGACGCCGAGCACTTCTTCGACGGCTACCGCGCCAACCCCGCCTACGCCCTCGACTGCCTCAAGGCCGCCCGCGATGCTGGCGCCCGCTGGATCGTGCTCTGCGACACCAACGGCGGCACGCTTCCATCCGAGGTCCACCGCGTCACCGCCGAGGTGATCGCCGCCGGCATCCCCGGCGACCGGCTCGGCATCCACACCCACAACGACACCGGCAACGCGGTGGCCTGCGCGCTGGCCGCCATCGACGCCGGTGCGCGCCAGGTGCAGGGCACGCTCAACGGCCTCGGCGAGCGCTGCGGCAATGCCGACCTCGTCAGCCTGATCCCCACGCTGATGCTCAAGGAGCCCTACGCCAGCCAGCTTGCAGATCGGCGTCACCGCCGACGGCCTCGCGGGCCTGACGAAAGTCAGCCGCCTCCTCGACGACATCCTCAACCGCAACCCTGACCCGGCCGCGCCCTACGTCGGCGCCTCCGCTTTCACCCACAAGGCCGGGCTGCACGCCTCGGCCATCGTCAAGGACCCCGCCACCTACGAGCACGTCCCCCCACAGGTCGTCGGCAACGCTCGCTTCGTGCCGATGTCCAACCAGGCCGGCCAGTCCAACCTGCGCGAGCGGCTCGCCGCCGCCGGCATCGAGGTGGCGCCCGGCGATCCGCGCCTCGCCGCCATCCTCGCCGAGGTGAAGGCCCGCGAGGACCGCGGCTTCGCCTACGACAGCGCCGCGGCAAGCTTCGAGCTGCTGGCCCGCGACCTCCTTGGCCAGCTGCCGCAGTTTTTCGAGGTCGAGCGTTACCGCGTCACCGTCGAGCGGCGGATGAACGCGCGCGGCGCCATGGTCACCGTCTCCGAGGCCGTGGTCGTCGCCCGCTTCGGCGACCAGCGGGTGATGAGCGTCTCCGACAGCCAGGACCCCGACAGCCACGCCGACCAGGGCCCGGTGAACGCCCTCTCCCGCGCGCTGGCCAAGGACCTCGGCCCCTACCAGGCCTGTCATCGACGACATGAAGCTCGTGGACTTCCGGGTGCGCATCACCTCCGGCGGCACCGAGGCGGTGACCCGCGTGCTGATCGACAGCGAGGACGGCCAGGGCCGCCGCTGGTCGACGGTCGGCGTCTCTGCCAACATCGTCGACGCGAGCTTCCAGGCGCTGCAGGACGCCATCGTCTGGAAGCTCCTGCGCGACGGCGCGCCGGTGGCCGGTGCCGCCTGATGGACCCGCTCTTCTGGGAGCTGCACTCCGGCCTCGCCCACGAGGCGCCCGGCAGCCGCGCCGACACTCTGCGCGCGCTGGCGCTGACCGGCCTATCCGGACCCCTGCGCGTCCTCGACGCCGGCAGCGGACCGGGGGCGGCGAGCCTCGTGCTGCTCGAGGCGCTGCCCGAGGCCGAGGTCACCGCGCTCGATCTGCACGCGCCCTTCCTGGCCGACGCCCAGGACCGCGCCGGCGCCGCCGGCCTCGGCGCCCGTCTGAGCACCCATGCCGGCGACATGGCAACTCCGCCCTTCGCCCCCGCCAGCCTCGACCTGATCTGGTCCGAGGGCGCCGCCTACTCGATCGGAGTCCCCCAGCGCACTCGCCGCCTGGAAACCCCTGCTCGCCTCAGGCGGGCACATCGCCTTCACGGATGCGGTCTGGACCGCGCCCGACCCGCATCCCCGCGCCCGGGCCCTGTTCGCCGACTACGCCGCGATGACGGACATGGCTGGCCTGCGCGCCTGGATCGCCGACGCCGGCCTGCGGCCGATCGCCGATTTCCTGGTCGCGGACCGGGCCTGGGCCAACTACTACGGCCCGCTCGCCGAGCGCCTCGAGCGCCTCGCGGCCATCCATGGCGCGGAGCACCCGGTCCTCGCCGAGGCGGCCGAGGAGATCGCCGTCCGCCGCGACCACGCCGCCGACTACGGCTACGGCTTCTTCATCGCGGCATGACCGAGGCGCTCGCCGCCCTCGTCGAGCGCGGCGACCCCGACCGCTGGCGTGCGGCGATGATCGCGCCGCCGCCGGCGCGCACCGGCCTCCTCGCCCTCTACGCCTTCAACCTCGAGATCGCCCGCGCCCCCTGGGTGGCAACCGAGCCGATGCTTGTGCAGATCCGGCTGCAATGGTGGCTGGACGCGCTCAACGAGATCTACGAAGGCAAGCCGGCGCGCCGGCATCCGGTGGTGGAGACGCTCGCCAAAGCCATCGACACGGGCGGCCTGCCGCAGCAGCTCTTTGTGGAGATGGTCGATGCGCGGCAGGCCGACACGGCGGCGGCGCCCCATCCTGACCGCGCGGCGCTCGATACCTACATCGACCGGACGGCCGGGCACCTGATGGAGCTTGCGGCCCGGCACCTAGGGGCCGAAGGCGCGGCGCTGGCCGTGGTGCGGGAGTTCGCGCGGGGGTCCGGCATCGCCGCGCTGCTGCGAGCACTTCCCGAGTTGCGGGCCCGCGGGCGCGATCCGTTGCCGCCGGGGGTGGCCGTGGACACGCTGGCGCGGGACGGGCTCGCCGCCATGGCCCGAGCGAGGGCTGGGCGCGGCCTGGTGGCGGGTGCGGTTGCGCCGGCCCTTCTCGCGGGCTGGCGGGCCGGGCACGTGCTCCGCCGTGCGGCCGCCGAGCCCGCCGCGGTTCGGCCGGGCGGACTGGAGCAGCCAGAGATCGCCGCGCGGGCGGAGCTGCTCTGGCGGGCGTTCAGCGGACGGTGGTGAGCCTCCGGAGCGAACCGAAAGCGCCGCGCGGAAAGCGCCGTTAATCCCGGATTAACCACGATTACCTTTCAATTTCAAATACTTGAAAAATCTCCGCACTGGATATCCTACCCGTCCGGCCAGGCATTGAGCCGCCAGGCGATCAGCCCGAAGGAGTATCAGTCGTCATGTGGCGCCCATTCTGGCCCGACGCGGTTGCGGTTCCACTCGCTGGTGTCTGCGAAATAGGACGCACCGTCGCGCAGGTGCTGCCGGATGACCTCCTCGTTGATGTCGACCCCCAGTCCGGGCGCGTCCGGCACGGTGACGTATCCGTCCTTCATGTAGTCGGCGTCGAGGCCGGTCACGAGGTCGCGGAAGAACGGCAGATCGAGACCGTGATGCTCTACCGCGACGAGGCTGGAAATCGCGGCCCCGAGATGGACGTTGGCCATGAAGCCCACCGGCGAACAGCAGGCGTGGAGTGCGGTCGGGATGTTGAACCGCTCGGCGTGGTCGGCAATCCGCTTGGTCTCGATGAGGCCGCCCGAGGACAGCATGTCGGGGTGGATGATGTCGACGGCGCGGGTCTCGATGGCTTCGCGGAAGCCGTCCCAGGCGTACCAGTCCTCACCGGCAGCGACGGGGGTCAGGAGTGCGTCGGCCACCTTCTTGTGGCCGGGGATATCGGTCCAGGGTAACGGATCCTCGATCCACGCGAGGTTGAACGGCTCGAGCGCCTGGCCGATCTTGATCGCTTCGTCTGCCGTGCAGAACCCCTCGCCGAAGTGATCGGTGCAGAGCGAGATCCCATCGCCCACCGCCTCGCGGATCGCCCGGGTAATCTCGACGCAAAGCTCGACACCGGCCTGGCTGATGCGGGCTCCCGCCCCGCGCCCGGGGGCAAACCACTGCTTGTATTGCCAGTATTCGTGCTCGGTCGCCTGCCCGATCATCGCACCCGGCGTTTTCTCGAAGAGCCGAGGCGGGAGGTCGAACTTGATGAAGGTCAGCCCGAGGGCCTTGCGCTGCATCACCACCTCGACGAAGCCGTCGGGCGTCAGGGTCGCGGGGGCCGGGGTGTCGCCATAGAGGCGGACCTTGTCGCGGTACTTGCCGCCGAGGAGCTGGTAGCAGGGAATGCCGTAGACCTTGCCGACGAGGTCCATCAGCGCGATCTCGATGCCGCAGACACCGCCGGCCTCGCGGCTGTCGCCGCCATAGTTCGCGATCATCTTGAACAGGTAGTCGACGTTGCACGGGTTCTGGCCAAGCAGCAGGTGCTTCAGCCGAAGGGCGGTGTCGGGGCTCGCGCCGTCGCGGACCTCGCCGAGGCCGTAGACGCCCTGGTTGGTGTCGATGCGGAGGATCGGGTAGTAGCCGTGACCGCGGATCGTCGCAATCCTCAGGTCGGTGATGCGCAGCGCGCTGGGGCCCGAGGCCGTGCGGACATTGCCGGCGATCACCTCGGCGGCGGTGGTGGTCGTCATCTCGTCCCTCTTCCGTTAGCGTGCCCGCGACGTTGCGCAATCGGCAGACCTTGGAGCAGTCCTCGGGCAAAGTGAAGCCGCGACGCGGCAAGTCGGCTGAAGTTTCCACCGGGCTGACGTGGAGGGGAATCGCTGGCTATATCAGCGTACCCAGATAGCTGGGTGTGTGGGTACAGGAACGGATTGCGGGAATGCAGATCAACCTCGAGGACAGGGTCGCCATCGTGACCGGTGCAGGTCGCGGCATCGGCAGGGTCATTGCCGAGACGCTCGCCGCGGAAGGTGCCATTACCGTGGCAGTCGATCTGCGGCAGGACCTTCTTGACGCGACCTCGGATGCCTGGCGTCAGAACGGGTGGAGGGGCGCGCAGCTTGCCTGCGATGTCCGGCAAAAGGCCCGGTGCGAGGATGTCGCACGCAGGGTCATGGATCGGTTCGGCCGGATCGACATCCTGGTCAACAACGCCGGGGTAGCTGGCGGGGGTCCGTTCGAGACGCTTCCCGAGGAGATCTGGGACAGCAATATCGCGGTGAATCTCAAGGGCATGTTTCTCATGTGCCAGGCCGTCGTGCCGCAGATGAAGCGCCAGCGATCGGGACGGATCATCAATTCGTCCTCCTTCGCGGCGATCATTCCGGCCCTGGGCGGCGCCGCCTACGCCACGAGCAAGGCGGGCGTTCACTCGCTCACTCGGGTGCTCGCGGGCGAGCTCGGCCCGTTCGACGTCACCGCGAACTGCATCGCGCCGGGCATGGTGCCGACCGAGATGAACCGTTTCGCGGAGGCGGACGAGGCGCGGAAGCAGGCCCTGCTCGACACGTTGTCGCTGCGCCGGTGGGGGGATCCCGCCGACGTCGCCAACCTGGTGTGCTTTCTCGCCTCCGATCTGGCGGGGTATATCACCGGCGCGATGATCGACGTCTCCGGAGGCAAATACGCCACCCAGATGCCCTGGCTCGCCTATCGGGACCAGCAATGACCCGGCCGGTGCGCGACGGCACCCGTCGCACAGTAGGACCGGGTACATGTATTTGATATTACAAGGATAAAGTGTTAACGGGATAGTTATCCACAGGCCGCCCGCGCTCGCTCGGTCCAGCCGGAAGCACCATCAGTCGCCGCGTCCGGAGGGTTCAGGTCGAACCGGACCGCGCGGCCAGCCAGGCCTCGTACTCGCCCCAGGCGTCCTTGTGCAGCGGGTAGTAGCGCTGCATCGGCTCGCCCGCCAGCAGCTTCTCGCGGCAGAATTCCTCCCAGCCGTGATCGCGATGCGCCTTCTCGACCATCTGCTCGGCCAGCGCCACCGGGACGCAGACCGCGCCGTCGTCGTCGGCGATGATGATGTCGCCGGGGACCACCGTGGTGTTCCCGCAGGCGATCCGGACGTTCACGGCGGAGGGCATGAGCGAGGTCTGGGTGTGGTAGTTCGGGGTGAAGCCGCGCAGCCACAAGGGGATGTCGAGCGCCTCCACCGCCGCCCGGTCGCGCATGCAACCGTCGATGACCACGCCGGCGCCCTTCAGGCCCTTGAAGTAGGTCATCATCATGTCGCCGAAGATGCCCGAATCCATGTCGCCGCGCGCATCGACGACAACCATGTCGCCCTGCTCCACCTGGTAGAGAACGTGGCGGTGCAGCTGGGTCTCGACGTCGGCGTATTCGCTTTCGTCGATCAGATCCTCGCGTTTGGGCATCATCTGCAGCGTCACCGCCGGGCCCGCGACGCGCTTTCCGCGGTTGTAGCTGACCGGACCGGAGATGAAGCAGTTCCGCAGTCCCATGTGCGCCAGGGTGGCGCTGGCGGTCGCGGCCCCCACCTGCCGCACCCGTTCGACCAGATCCTTCGGCGGCCGGGTGATCTTCGGGATATCCATCTGGGGGCGTCTCCTTGCTGGCGCGTCTGGCCTACGGTGAACATGATAGGCGGCGCGCCGCGAAGCCGCCAGCGCGCCGCCATTGTCTGTGAACCTATGACTAGCCCTTCACGCCGCCGACGGTAAGACCCTCGGTCAGGTAGCGCTGCGCGTAGACGTAGAGCACCGCCACCGGGATCGCCGTGAGCAGCGACGCGGCCATCAACTTGCCCCATGGCAGGATGTCGCCCACCACCATCGACTGCAGGCCGATCGGCAGGGTCCTGAGCGATTCGCTGGTGATGAACACGAAGGCGAACAGGAACTCGTTCCAGGCCGTGGTGAAGGCGACGAGCGTGACCGACAGGATCGCCGGAGCGGCGAGCGGCAGGGTGATCACCGCGAAGGTGTAGAGCCTGCTGGCGCCGTCGATCATCGCGGCCTCCTCGAGCTCGACCGGGATGGAGCGGAAATAGCCGATCAGGACCCAGGTCGCGAAGGGCAGTAGGAAGGTCGGGTAGGTCAGCATCAGCGCCGAGTGGGTGTTGATCAGTCCCAGCGTGGCGAGGATCTGATAGAGCGGGATGAAGATCAGCGTGGCCGGCAGCAGGTAGGTGATCAGCAGGAACGTGGTCAGCAGGCCCGCCCCGAGGAACTTCAGGCGCGACAGCGCATAGGCCGCGAGTGCTGCGAAAGCGACCGAGATCAGCGTCGAGACCAGCGCCACGAGCACCGAGTTCCAGAGCCAGGTCACGAACGGCGTGTCGAAGACCAGCGAGCGGTACTGTTCGGTGGTGAACGGATCCGGCCAGAAGATCGACCGGCGTTCGGAGATCTGCGGCGTGGTCTTCAGCGAGGTGTTCAGCACCCAGTAGAACGGGAACATCACGAAGACCACGAACGGCAGCAGGATGACCAGCCGCAGGCCCATGCCCGCCCTGCGCTGCCCCTCCCGCTTCAGCGCCGGCTGACCGTCCGCCCGGCCCAGGGCCCGGGAGATGCTGGCCGAGGCAAAGGTCAGGGCGCGCAGTGCCATCTCGAGCGGCCAGAACACGGCGTCGAGCAGCCGCGAGAAGATCCGGGCGATCCACCGCCCGGCCCGGTCGCCCATGCCCTGTCCCTTGGTCGGCCGCTGGCGGTCATCCTGGCGCATGAACTTTGCCAGCAGCCAGATCAGCACCGCCATCAGCGGCGCCACACTTATCGCGATGGCAGCACCCGGGCCGTATTGCAGCGAGCCGATGGCTTTCTCGTAGGCGAGGATCGAGTATAGCTTGGTCGCACCCGAGGGGCCGCCCCCGGTCATGAGGAACGGCAGCCCGAACTGGTTGAAGGTCGAGATGAACGACAGGAGCAGCGTCACCACGATGACGTACCGCATCGACGGCAGCGTCACGTGGCGGAAACGCTGCACGACGCTGGCGCCGTCGATCTCGGCCGCTTCGAGCTGTTCGCGATCGACCGCCTTCAGCCCGGCGAGAAACAGCAGAACGAAGAAGGGAATTCCCTTCCAGACGTTCACCGCGATGATCGAGGGCATGGCGAGGTTCGGATCGGAGAGCCACCCCTGCGGCGTGTCTATGACGCCGGCGCCAAGCAGGATCGGGTTCAGGCTTCCGAACAGCGGATCGTAGATGCTCTTCCACGTCAGCGCGGTCACGATCTCCGGCACGATCCACGGCAACAGCATGATGCCGGACAGGACGTTGCGGTAGGGCAGACGGCTGTTGAGGATCAGCGCGATCGTCATGCCGGTGACGAACTTGATGAGCAGCGACCAGAACGTGAAGGTGAAGGTGTTGCCTATCGCCTGATGATAGTCCGAGCTGGTCATCAGCTTCGCGTAGTTGCGGAATCCGACCCAACTCGTCTCGCCGGTCAGATAGTTCAGCGAGGTGCCGCTCAGTCGGATCGCGTCGAGGAACGGCCAGGCGATCAGGCCGATCATCAGGAGGACCATCGGCAGCACGAACGGATAGGCCACGGCCCAGTCGCGCCCGAAGATCGACTTCAGCCGTCTGTTCTGCGGCCTTGCGCGTCGGCCCGATCGAATGCTCGCCAACGTCTGGTCAGCCATCGCGACCACGCTCCACGATTCGGCGCACGCGAGCACTTGCGACCTCGAAGCACACGAGCCGTTCGCGCCGCGCCGCCGCGCTACCGAAAGTCGGGCAGCCGGGAGCCGGCTGCCCGTCTCGCGTCATCAGTTCTGCGGAATCCCGCCTTCCTCGAAGATGTCGACGATCTTCTGGTGCGCGTCCGCCACGGCTTCCGCCGCGGTCATCCGGCCCGCGATCACGTTGCCCACGGCCTGCTCCAGCGATCCCCGGCGGCCGGATCGCGTCGATCGCGGCGTTCGGGTTTGCCGGCCACGAGAGGCCGAGGAACGGCTCGGGCACGCTCACCTGCTCCTTGATGATCGCGAAGTTCGGGTCGGCCGCGAGCAGTTCCGGCGTCCACATGTTCTCGAAGGCCGGCATGAACAGGCCACCGCCCTCCGCCGACATCCGGTTGAAGTTCGCCGGGTCGAGGATGTCGAGCGCCAGTTTCTTGGCCAGGTCGACGTTGGCCGCGCCCTTGAAGATCGTCAGCCATCCGCCGACCGTGCCGCCATCGCGGCTGTCGCCGTTGTTGGCGGTCGGCAGGGTCATGAGGATGGTGTTGGGGAAGACCGGATTCTGGTCCCGCTTCGCCTGCGCATAGACCGACAGCGCGTTGTGGGTGTAGCCGATCTTGCCGGCGAGATACGCCTCGTTGTTCGAGATGTCGCCCCAGCTCTCGATTCCCGGCGGCAGCATGGCGGCGTACTTGCCGTTGCGGTCGTAGGTTTCGGCGAGCCATTCGAAGGCGGCGACCGTCTCGGGCGAGTTGAAGATGACCTTCATGCCGCTCTCGTCAGTGAAGCTGCCGCCGAAGGCCTGGATCAGCAGCACGAGGAACCCGTAGCCGTCGCCGGACTGGTTGGGCGTGACGCCCCAGCCCCAGAACTCGTTGTCCGGGTCGGAAATGGCGAGCGCCGCTTCACGCCGCGCATCGAAGGTCGTCAGAGTGGCCGGATCGATGCCGGCTTCAGCCAGCTTGTCGCCACGGATGAACGTGCCGGCGCTGACCGCCCCGAGGAAGGGAACGGCCATCCACTTGCCGTCGATCTTGCCGAACTTCTCGGCATTCAGGCCGGGCATGATGTTGCCGTAGAGCGAGATCGCCTCCTCGACGACGTCGGTGACGTCCTCGACCAGGCCCAGCAGGGCCATCTGAGAGATGGAGACGTTCGACGTATAGGCGATGTCGGGCGGGTTGCCTGCCCTGACGGCTGCCGACATCTTGCCGAGGAAATCGCCGAAAGCCTCTGCATTGGTCGTCGAGATGTCGAGTTCCACGCCGTTCGTGTCGGCAAAATTCTGGCAGATCTCGCGGAAGAGGAGGCCGGCCTGCTCGAAGTACTCCTGGCGCTGGATGACGGTCAGCTTGCCGGAGCCGCCGACCGGGAGGTCCGCCTCTTTGGTCTCCTGAGCGAAGCCGGGAAACACCCCGCCGGCGAGCACGCCGGCCCCTGAGGCCGCCGTCGTCGCCAGCAGGCGCCGGCGCGTGATCTTGTCAGTCATTCGTCTTCCTCCCGTTGATGTTCACAACATGCGGTTGTTGCGCCCGCACTTCAGCCGATCAGAGGCTGAAAGCGTAAGTCAGCTACTCTCGCAATTCAATCGTTTCGTGGCTCCCGATCATGGAGGCGCCTCGACGTGAAATGAGCGCAAGGCCGGGCGCGACGCCCTCGCCCGGAGCCCGTAACACTGTGATACGGTGGTCATGTATCTGAAAAAATTAGATAATAATGGCGTCTACACAATGTGTAGGCAACGGCCTGCAGGCGGTCTAGCTGGGGAAGATCACCAGCCCGCCGTCCACGCAGAGGACCTGCCCGTTGATGAACCTCGCCTCCTCCGAGGTCAGGAAGGCCACGGCGTCGGCGATCTCGCCCGGCTCGGCATAGCGGGCGAATGACGGCTTGTCCGATTGCATCATGTCGGCGTCGACGGTCCGGGTCGCCTGGAACCGCGCTGTCTTGGTAGGCCCAGGCGCCACACAGTTCACGCGGACGCCATGCTCGTGCAGTTCCTTGGCGAGGCAACGGGTGTAGTGCGCGATGGCCGCCTTGAGGACGGCGTAGATCGCACCTTCGGAAACGCCGAACTGGCCGGCGACCGAGCCGATGTTGACGACGACGCCCTGCTTGCGCTCGCGCATCGGCGGGATGAAGGCCTTGCAGACGGTGATCGTGCCGATGAGGTTGTTGTTGGTCAGCGCCCGCACGTCCTCCAGCGGGATATCGAGCGCATTGTTCGGGACCGGTTTTCCACCAGCCGCGCCGATGTCGCCCCCCGCACAGTTCACCAGGATGTCGATGCGCCCGAACTCGGCGTCGATCTTCGCCTTCATCGCCGCAACCGCGTCCGCGTCGCCGATGTCGCCGGTGACGGCGAGGACCCGGACGCCGAAGCGTTCGAACGCCGTCACCACCGCGCCGAGATCGGGCGACTCGCCATACTGGGACGGCGCGTTCCATGCGCGGTCGTGAAGCACCACGTCCGCGCCGCGATCCGCCAGCCGCTCGGCCATGAGCCGTCCGAGGCCGCGGCCGGAGCCGGTGACGAGCGCGGTCTTGCCCCTGAGAGGCTTCGCCATGAAAGGTCTCCTACATCACTCCGAGGGTTCGCATGTTGGCCGCACTCCGCCGGATCATCGCCAGTTCGTAATCGGCGACCTCGCCGTCCGCTTCCCGCTCCCACGGGGTTCGGAAATCGTCGTCCTCGCCCAGCCGGTTCCTCTGCGCCGCCAGAAGGCAGGCGGCCAGATCGGGAGCGCGTCGCTCAGGGTAGCCCCGCCACCATCCGGGGGTGAAGAGGCGCACGTGCCGCGCCTCCAGCGCGCCCGGCTCAAGGACGGCGGTCATGCTGTCGTGGTGTTCGCCCAGGATGGCGAAGATCTCGGCGAAGGGAACGGCTCCGTCGCCGATGGCGCAGCGGACAAGGCGGATTCCTTCTCGCGTGAATTGCACCCGGTAGTCCTTGAGATGCAGGTGCCGGACATGCGGCGCCACCGTGCGGGTGAAGTCGAGCGGCGCCTCGGCGACCGGGAAGGAGTTGCCGGTGTCGTAGATCAGACCGACGCCCGGGCCAAGTCCGCAGAACTCGACCATCTCGGTCGAGGTGAAGTCCTGGTGGTTCTCGATCGCGATGATGATGCCCTGATCGGCCGCGCGCCGCCCGAGTGTCGTCACCGCGCGCGCGGCGGCGGCGCGCAGATCGGCCCAGTCCTCGCGCGCGGCCCGGTCGCCGCACAGAACGTTCGTCAGCACGAAACGGATTGTGCCGGCGCCCAGCAGGCGGGCCGAGCGAAACGTGCTGTCGGCGTCCGCGGTGATGAGCCCACCGGAGACCACGGGTTCGATGCCGAGCCCGGCCAGTCGGTCCTTCAGGGCGCGCAGGCCGTCGTCGGAGAGCGCCGCCAGCCACGGATCGAAGATTTCGAGGACCTTCGCGCCGAGGTCGCGGCCGAGCGAAATGAACCCCTCGAGGCCATGCCCGTCGGGATTGGCCCGCGCGGTACCGTGGCCCTGAAGTCCAAGGTGATAGGTGAGGCCATACGGATTCAGCCCGGTCCTGAACCGAGGCGCGCCGTCACTCACGGATCACGCCTTCGCGCCGAAGCGACTCGAGTTGCGCCGCCATGTATCCATAGACGAAGGCGAAGGCGGTCCCCCGCGGATCTGGCCCCGAGATTTTGGGCACGTGGTCGGGCATCAGCATGTAGCGGTAGCCGAGCTCGGCGTAGAGCCGCATCGAGGCGCCCATGTCCATGTCGCCCTCGTCGGGGAACACCTCCATGAAGCTGAGCTTGCCGCCCCGGATGTTGCGGAAGTGGACGTTGAAGATCTTGCCGCGCTCGCCGAACCAGCGGATCACCTCGAAGATCTCCGTGCCGGGATCGTCGAGCATCTCGCCGACGGTGCCCTGGCAGAAATTCAGCCCGTGCCAGGGGTTCTCGTGCATCTGCACGAAGCGCTTGAGCCCTTCGACCGTGCCGAGGACCCGCGTCACCCCACGATACCCCGGCGGCGTGTAGGGATCGTGCGGGTGGCAGGCGAGGCGTACCTTCGCGCTCTCCGCGACGGGAACCACCGCGTCGAGGAAATAGGCGATGCGCGCCCAGTTCTCCTCCTCGTCGAGCACGCCCGCGGCACCCGGCGGGGCGTCCTGCTGCATCTTTTCCCAGCGGAACGTCGAATTGAGCGATCCGCCCCGCCCCGGTTCCGGCTCGGAGCGCGGGATGCCGATGATGTTGAGGTTGTATTTCGCGCTCGGCAGGCCGACCTCGCCGAGCCGTTCGATCAGGCGGCAGATCGAGCTGATCTGCGCGTCGCGCTCCGGCCCGGCGAGCAGGATATCGGGGCTCTGGCTCTTTTCGATCGGGTGCGAAGACAGCGGCAGTTGCACCATCTCGAGGGTGAGGCCGATCCTCGCAAGCTTGTCGCGGTGCCGGGCGAGGTCGTCGACGCTCCAGCCGTGCGGATTGCCCGGCGGGTCGGCGCACACATGGGTGACGCCCAGCTGCGCCATCATCCGGTAGTCGTCGTCGTCCCGCGCGGCGATCTGAGTGCCGAGAAGCATCCGGCGTCCTTTCTGTCAGTCCGGGCCGATCCGGCCTCATTCAAACCATGTCGTGCCGGGATACTGGTGCGCCTTCGCGACCACCTCGTCGAGTTCGACCCCGATGCCGGGGGCGTCGCCGATCTCGATGAAGCCGTCCACGATGATGTCGCGCTTCTCCTTGATGATCGTCGGCCAGTAGTCCCGCTCGGTCCAGTGGAACTCCAGGATGAGAAAGTTCGGGATCGTCGCGCAGACATGCGCCGAGGCCATCGTCCCGATCGGCGAGGAGACGTTGTGCGGCGCGAACGGCATCGAGTAGATCTCGGCCATGTTGGCGATCTTGCGGCATTCGCTCAGGCCGCCGCACTTCGGGATGTCCGGCATGATGATGTCGACCGCGTGCTTCTCGATCAGCTCGCGGAAGCCGTGGCGCAGGTAGAGGTTCTCGCCGGCACAGATCGGGGTCGAGGTGGCCGCGGTGATCTCGCGCATGGTGTCGACGTTCTCCGGCGGGATCGGCTCCTCCAGCCACATCAGCTTCAGGTGCTCCAGATCGCGCGCCAGTCGGATGGCGCTGTGCTTGTCGAGCCTCGTGTGCAGGTCGCAGGCCACCTCGACCTCCGGACCCGCCGCCTCGACCACCATCTCGGCGAGCCGGACCATGCGGTCGTGCTCCCACCGGTTCGGGGTCATGTTGAAGGGGTCCTTGACGTAGTGCTCGGTCTCGCTTCCCGAGTGGCCATAGGCGAAGATGTCGAGGTCGATCTTCAGCGCCGTGAAGCCCCGCGCTAGAATGCCGTCGATGACCCGCCGCGTCTCGGCCATGTCCAGCCCCGGCGAGACCTCGCAGTCGGCATAGACGCGGATCCTGTCGCGGAACTTGCCGCCCATGAGCTCGTAGATCGGCACGCCCAGCGCCTTGCCCTTGAGGTCCCAGAGCGCGATCTCGATCCCGGTGAGTGCTGTGATCAGCGCGCCGGCGAACCCGCCCTGGAACACGAACCCGCGCCGCAGGTCCTCGAAGAGTGCGTCGATCGCGAACGGATCGCGTCCGACGAGCCTGGACTTCCAGCGTTCGGATGATCGCGATCGCCTCATGCTCGCCGTGGACGCACTCGCCCAGCCCGGTCACGCCGGCGTCGGTCTCCACCCTGACCCAGACGTGCATGCAGTGCCCGACCGTCGCCGCCGTCTTCACCGAAGTGATCTTCATGTCCCCGCCCTGATAATGTTGAGGCTTATGGTTCTTCTGCCCGTCCGCCGAACGTCACCGTCAGGCGGCCTCCGGCGCCGCCGTCGCGAGCCGCGCTCCCAACTCGAGGAACAGATGCCCCTTGTTCACGTCGAAGGTCAGACCGATCTGCTGCCCCGGCCGCACGTCCACGTCTCCGTCCACGTTCGCCAGCACTGTCGCGCCACTGGCAAGCCTGGCGCTGATGACGCTCTCATCGCCGAGGTGCTCGACCAGATCGACCACCGAAGGCAGCTTCGCCACCTCGGGATCGACCAGTCGCAGGCTCTGCGGGCGGATCCCGAGGACAAGCTTCGCGGCCTCCGGAACGCCGACGCCATCGACCCGAAATGAGGTCGGCCGCAGATCCTTCGAGCCGACCTCGATGTGCCCGTCGCGTCCCCCCAGCCTGCCGACCGGCAGCAGGTTCATCTTGGGCGATCCGATGAAACCGGCGACGAAGAGATTCGCTGGACGGTGATAAAGCTCGAGCGGCGAACCGACCTGCTGAACCTCACCCTTGTCGAGCACGACGATCTTGTCGGCGAGCGTCATGGCCTCGATCTGATCATGCGTGACGTAGACCATCGTCGCGCCCAGCTCCTGGTGGAGGCGGGCGATTTCCATGCGCATGTCCACGCGGAGCGACGCGTCGAGGTTCGACAGCGGCTCGTCGAACAGGAAGGCCTTTGGGTGGCGCACGATGGCGCGGCCGATCGCGACGCGCTGGCGCTGACCGCCCGACAGTTGCGCGGGCTTGCGTTCGAGGAGTTCCTCCATCTGGAGGATGCGCGCGACCTCGCGGATCTTGGCATCCCGCTCGGCCGCGGGCAGCTTGCCGAAACGCAGCGCGAAGCCGACGTTCTCGTAGACGGTCATGTGCGGGTAGAGCGCGTAGGACTGGAACACCATCGCGATGCCGCGGTCGCGCGGCGCGATATCGTTGCAGAGCTGGCCGTCGATGTAGAGCTCGCCCCCGGTGATGTCCTCGAGGCCCGCGATCATCCGCAAGAGCGTGGACTTACCGCAGCCGGACGGCCCGACGAATACCACGAACTCGCCATGCGTCATGTAGAGGTCGATCCCCTTGATGACCTTTACCGAGCCGAAGGACTTCTCAATTTTCTTGAGTTGTACGTCTGCCAAGGCGCCCTCCCCGTCTACGCGATTGGGGTCACCGCCCTCCGGCGCCCATCTCTTGTACGGTCACTCCAATCATCCGGGATCCATTTCTTGCTCGGTCCCGGTTGCACGCGTCGAGCTGCGTCTGCGGCTCGGCCATTCATTCATGGCGACGAGGCCAATCAAATGCAACAACCCAGCATGTCGTGTCCCGTCCGGTGCTGGCCCAAGGGATGAGCAGTGACGCTTGATCCGGACCGTGTCACTAAAGTCCCGGTCTCAAACCTGTGAGGCGGCGCCTGCCGAGCTGGCGGCCCGGTCCAGCCGGCGGTTCGTGCTCTCGCGGATCGACAGCTCGAATCCGACGTCCAGCGCCCGTTCCGCCGGGCGGTTTCCGCTCGCGGCGTCGATCGCCATCCCGATGGCTCGCCGGCCCATCTCGTATCGATAGGTCTGCACGCTCGTCATCGAAGGATGCGCGACGTTCGCATACTCGAAGTCGTTGAATCCGCAGATGCCGATGTCGGTGGGCACGTCGATCCGCCGCCGCTGGCATTCGAAGAGCGCCCCGAGTGCGATGTCGTCGTTGTTGGCCAGGATCGCGTCCGCCCCGGGCGCGCGCGACAGGAATTCCGAGCACAGCTGTGCCCCGAGGCTCACCGAGGAGGGCCGGTGGGTGGTGATCAGCAACCGCTCGTCGAAGCGCCCGGCGGCGCGCATGGTCGAGACGTAGCCATCCATCCGCGCGCGGGTGCGCGTGTCCATCTGGGCGGCAAGGAATCCGATCGTGCAGTAGGAGCGCTCGAGCAGATGCCGCGTGGCGGCAGCGGCCGCGTCGGCATGAGACAGGCCCACCGCCATGTCGATCGGGTCCGGCGGCAGGTCCATGATCTGCACGACCGGGCATTCGGCCGCGCGCAGCATCTTTTCCGCCGCGCGGGTCTGGTCGTGGCCTGTGATCACCAGCGCGGCCGGATGCTGGCCGATGAAGAGCCTGATCAGCTGCTCCTCCTTGAGGTGCGAGTAATTGGCGTTGCCGAACTGCACCTGGAAGGCCGAGCCCTCGAGCGCGTCGAAGACGCCGCGAAGCACCTCGCTGAACACCGTGTTCGTGACGGACGGCACGATGACGCCGATCACGTCGGTCCGGGCCGAGGCCAGTGCGCGGGCGGCGGAGTTCGGGACGTAACCGATCTCCTCGATGGCGCGCTGCACCCGCTCGCGCAAGGTGGCCGAGACGCTGTCGGGGTTGCTGAGGGCGCGCGACGCCGTGCTCGCGCTGATGCCGCCCGCCTCCGCCACGTCGCTCAGGGTGGGTTTGCCGGTCTTTCGGCGCTGGCCCTTCATCTGACAGTCCCGCTCTCTAATCCTGCGAGGCCTTCGGCCGGCCGGCCTCCGATCGAGGATTTCCGCCGATTGCAAGCGCAATCAAAAACACCGTCTCCCGGACATTCTCATAAGTGTTGACAGCGCTGTCAATGCCCGCTTACCTGAAGCTCGGGCGGCTGACGGCCTGCCCATACCTGCACGGCGAAAGTCCCGGACAGGACGTTGGCGCATCGCCCGGCAGACAAAAAAGGGGAGGATACGGAATGACATCGCATCTGCTCGGGAGGTCGGCGATCGCCGGCATGACCCTGGTCTACGCACTGGCCGGAACGGTCGCGATGGCCGAGCCCGCAATCGTCAGCGGTCCGGCGGAAGATCCCGACTGCTATGTGCCCTGGGCCGAGGACACCAAGTTCTTCCAGTACGAGGCCAAGGAGGGCCCGTTCCGCATCGCGCTCGCCAACGGCTACATCGCCAACACCTGGCGCATCCAGATGATCCAGACCGCCAAGGCCTACGCCGAGCAGCCCGAGGTTGCCGCCAAGCTCGCCGAGTTCAAGGTGGTCTCGACCGGCGAGGACGTGCCCGCACAGATCTCGGCGATCAACAACTTCATCGACTCGGGCTACGACGCGATCGTGGTCAACGCCCAGAACCCCACCGCCTTCGGGCCGGTGATCCGGCGGGCCAAGGAGGCGGGGGTGATCCTCGTCGCCTTCGACAACATCCTCGACACCGAGGACGCCATCAACGTCAACGTCGATCAGAAGGGCCTGGGCGTGCTCTGGGGCAACTGGCTGAACGATCATCTGCCCGAGGGCGGCAAGATCCTCGAGGTGCGCGGCGTCGCCGGCACTTCGGTTGACACCGACCGGCACGACGGCATCCACGAGACCCTCGCGGCCAGCGGCAAGGACTGGGAAATCATCGAGGTGATCGGCAAGTGGGACGACCCGACCGCGCAGAAGGCGACCGCCGACGCGATCGCGGTACACACCTCATTCGACGGCATCACCGCCCAGGGCGGCGACACCGGCGTGGTGCAGGCGATGATCGACGCCGGCCACGCCTTCGTGCCGTTCGGCGGCGAGACGGAGAACGGCTTCCGCAAGTTCTGCGCCGAGCACGCCGGTGAGGGGCTGGTATGCTCTTCCGCCGGCACCGGCCCGGCGCAGGTCGCGGTGGCGATCAAGACCGCCATCGACGCGCTCGAGGGCAAGGTCATTCCGCAGTCGGTCAAGCTGCCGCTCGCCATCGTCGAGCACCCGAACTTCGTCGAGGGCCAGGACTACTATCCCGACCAGTCCGACAACTTCTTCGTCGGCAACTCCTTCCCGACCTGCGGCATCAACTTCACTGCCCAGGAAATCATGGGACAGACCGAAGCCAACCAGTAGCTTCGCCAAGATGGCCGCCGGGAAACGACCCGGCGGCTGTACCACGACGCCTTTGCGCCCGGGGAGGGACCGATGGACGGCGGCACGGCCCCGCTCTTCCGCATGGAAGGCGTCTCGAAGCGCTACGGCGGCGTTCGCGCGCTGGAGAAGGCCGACCTTCCGGTCACCGCCGGGCGCATTCATGCCATCCTCGGCGAAAACGGCGCCGGCAAGTCCACCCTGATCAAGGTCATGGCGGGGGTGATCGCACCGGACGAGGGCCGCATGACGCTGGACGGCCGTGAGGTGAGCTTTCGCTCGCCGGCGGAGGCCCAGGGGGTGGGAATCGCCTGCATCTTTCAGGAGCTGTCGCTGATCCCCGATCTCAGCGTCGCGGACAACATCGTCATCGCCGACCCGCCACAGCGCTGGGGCATGATCGACCGGCGGCGCCAGCGGGCGATCGCCGAGGAGGCGCTGGCGCGCGCCGGCGCCGCCGACGTCCATCCCTCCGCCCTGGTCCGGGACCTGCCGCTCTCGCGCCGGCAGATGGTGGAAATCGCCAAGGCCCTGGCGCGGCGCCCGCGTATCCTGATCCTCGACGAGGCCACTTCGGCGCTGACCGCGGCCGACGTCCAGAAGGTGTTCGCGGTGCTCAAGCGGCTGCGCGCGGACGGGCTGGCGCTGCTCTACATCTCGCACCGCATGAAGGAGATCGCCGAGCTTGCGGACGAGTGCACGGTATTTCGCAATGGCAGCAATGTGGCGACCTACGCCGCCGGCGAGCGCAGCGATGCCGAGGTCGTGCAGATGATGATCGGCCGCGAGGTCAGCACCGTGTTCCCGGCCAAGCCGGCGGCGGTGCCGGCGGACCGCGCCCCGGTGGTCGAGTGCCGCGGGCTCAGCTGGACCGACCGGCTGCGTGACATCTCGCTGTCGGTGCGGCCGGGCGAAGTGGTCGGGCTGGGCGGCCTCGACGGCCAGGGCCAGCGCGAACTGCTGCTCGCACTGTTCGGCGTGCTGCGCGGGTGCGCCGGCGAGGTCCTCATCGACGGCAAGCCGGTGGCGATCGCCAGCCCGGTGCGGGCCAAGTCGGCGGCCGTCGGCATGGCGCTGATCCCCGAGGACCGCAAGACCGAGGGGCTGATGCTGCCGATGACCGTCGGCGACAACCTCACCTTCGCGGCGCTCGACCGGCTCAGCCGGCGCGGCGTCGTCGATCGGGCGGCGGAGCGCGCGGCGAGCGACCGGGTCTCCAAGCTCCTGGCAATCCGCTCGGCGGGGTACGACGCACCGGTCGGCGCGCTGTCCGGCGGCAATCAGCAGAAGGTCGTCATCGGCAAGTGGCTGATCCGCGAGCCGCGCATCTTCCTGCTCAACGACCCGACGCGCGGCATCGACGTCGGCACCAAGCAGGAGATGTATCTCCTGATGCGGCGGCTGGCCGGCGCCGGGGCGGCGATCCTGTTCTACTCGACGGACTATGCCGAGCTGATCGGCTGCTGCGACCGGGTGCTCGTCATGTACGACGGGCGCATCCACCGCGAATTCGCCGGCGACGCCGTCACCGAGCGCGCGCTGGTGGCGGCCGCGCTGAACATCGGCGAGGAGGCCGAGGTCGCATGAGTGAATGGCGCTTCTGGCTGTCCGAGCAGAAGGGCACCCTGATCGGGCTGGCGATCTTCCTGCTGCTCTTCGGGGTCTATATCGCGAACCATCCGGCGGGGCTGACGGCGAACGTCGCCCAGACCTCGGCCAACAAGGGCGTCTTGTTCGCCTATGTCGCCATGGCGCAGACCCTGGTGGTGATCACCGCGGGGATCGACCTGTCGGTGGGCATGATCTTCGTGCTGACCAACTGCGTGGCGTCGTGGATCGTGGTCGGCGGCGCGGTGCCGACCGGCCTCGGGGTCATCGGCGTGCTGCTGACGGGGCTCACCTGCGGCGCGGTCAACGGGGCGCTGGTCATCTATGGCCGGCTGCAGCCGATCGTCGCCACCATTGCGACAGGCGCGATCTATTTCGGGCTGGCGCTCCTCTTGCGGCCGTATCCAGGTGGCTCAGTGAACGAGACGCTGGCCGACGCGATGACCGGCAAGGTGTTCGGCGTGATCCCGTCCAGCCTGGTGATGCTGGCCGCGGTGGTGCTGCTGGTCTGGGTGCCGTTCAGCCGCTCGGTCTACGGGCGCGCCGCCTATGCCGTGGGGTCGTCGGAGTCCGCGGCCTACATGTCGGGCGTGCCGGTCCGGCGCGGCAGGTTCGCGGCCTATGCGATCGGCGGGCTGCTGGCGGGCATCGGCGGCTTGTTCCTGACCGCGTTCACCTACACCGGCGAGGCGGCCTATGCGAGCGGCAGCGCCTACACCCTGTGGTCGATTGCCGCGGTGGTGCTGGGCGGCGTGTCGCTCTACGGCGGCCGGGGCAGTGCCATCGGGGCGATCTTTGGCGCCTTCGCCGCCCGCGCGACCGGCGACATGCTGTTCGTTTTCGACGTCGAGCCCTTGTGGCAGCCGCTCTTGCAGGGCGTGGTGCTGATGCTCGCCGTCAGCCTCGGGGCGTTCGGACTGCTGCGGGTGCGCAATCGTCTGGAGTGGTTCAGATGAGCGACGCGTCCGAGCCCAGCTTGCGTAGCCGGCTGCCCGGGTTCATGCGCGGGGCCGATCTGGCCGTCGTGACGGCGTTCGGCTGTATCCTGCTGCTGCTGCTGATCGGCAGCCTCTATTCGCGCAACTTCCTGTCGCCGGAGTACCTGCTGCAGCAGCTCAAGGTCGCGTCGTTCCTCGGCGTGATTGCCGCCGGCATGATGCTGGTGGTCCTGCTCGGGCACATCGATCTGTCGGTGCCCTGGGTGGTGGCGGCCGGCGCGATGATGGCCTGCGCGGCGGCGGGCTTCGGGCCGCTCGGCTCGGCCCTGGCAATTCCGTTCGGCGTGCTCTGCGGCGTCGCCTTCGGGGTGATGAACGGCATCGGCGTGGCATACCTGCGCATTCCGTCGATGATCGTGACACTGGCCACCAACGTCGTGGCCCAGGGGCTGATGGTGGTCTATACTGGCGGCTTCTCCCCTCAGGACTCGGCCACGCCGGCGATGCGCTGGCTGGCGACCGGGTTCGCGATTCCCGGCGTGCCGAACGCGATCCTGGTCTGGATCGCGGTCAGTGCGGCGATGGTGTTCCTGCTGCGGCGTACCGTGCTCGGCCGCGCAATCTACGGCATCGGCAACAGCGAGCGTGCGGCATATCTGTCCGGGCTGCCGACGCGCCGGGTGGTGCTGACGGTGTTCGCGATCTCCGGCGGGCTGGCGGCGTTCGGCGGCGTGCTGCTGGCCGGCTACGCCTCCAAGGCGGCGCAGGCGATGGGCGACGCGTACCTCCTGCCGTCGATCGCCGCGGTGGTGCTCGGCGGAACCTCGATCCTGGGCGGACGCGGCTCGTATCTCGGAACCGTGGCCGGCGTGATCCTCATCACCCTGCTGCAATCGATCCTGTCGGTGATGCAGATGCCGGAGGCCGGCCGGCAGATCATCTACGGCGTGGTGATCGTGGTGATGCTGCTGCTATATGGACGAACCCCGCCCGACCGGTGACGATGCAGGTCCGCGGCATGCGCGATGGCGACGCTGGGGTCAGACAGGGAATTCCGAGGCGAACATGGACGTGCGGAGAGTTTCGATCACGGGTGGTGCTGGCAATCTCGGCTCCAAGATTGCGGCAAGCCTTGCGGCGACCGACTGGTGCGAGGAGATCGTGCTCATCGACAGGGTCGAAGCGGCGGCCGGCGGAAAGGTCCGGTCGGTGGTTGCCGATCTCTGCGATGGCACGGATGCAAGGTGGACTGACGTCGTCTCAAAGGTCGATGCGGTCGTTCATCTGGCCGCCACCAACGCCGCTCCGGATGGCACGTGGTCAGAGGCATGCGGGTCGCTGGACATGACGGCGAACCTGGTGGCTGTCGCCTCTCGGCGGCCGAGCCGGTTTGTCTTTGCCAGTTCCAACCACGTCATGGGCGGCTACAAGGAGGCCGACCTGGGGGCAGGCGAACTGACCACGGCGCTGCCGCCGGATCCGGGAACGTGGTACCATACGCCGGCGGGGCCGCAGCGCCACATGGCCTACGCCGTGTCGAAGCTGATGGGCGAGAGAATCGTTGCCGCTGGGGCTGTCGGTTCGGGTGGGCTGATGACCGGGGTCAGTCTGCGGATCGGCTGGTGCCAGCCCGGCGAGAACCATCCGCACACGATGCACGCCGATGGTCTCGGACCCGAAGACGAACGCGGCGCCCAGCATGACGGTTACGATCGCGACCTTCGCTGGTTCCGCTCCATGTGGCTGTCGAACGGCGACCTGGCCCGTGTCATGGCCTCGGCGCTGCTGGCGGAGGCGTCGGCCTGGCCGCAGCCGGCCATCGTGGTCAACGCCATGTCGGCAAATGCGGGCATGCCGTGGGACATCGAGGCGAGCGCACGCGCCATCGGGTACGCTCCAAGGGACAACGTCTGGGCACATCTCGGGTAGTGACAATGTCCATGGTTTCACCCGTGACGCACAGCCAGCCAGCCACCCGAGGGAAGTCCCAGGCATGAAGATCACCGCCATCCGCCCGTATGCGATCAGGGTCGGCATCCGCAACCAGCTCATCGTCAAGGTCGAGACGGACGAGGACATCTTCGGCTGGGGCGAGAGCGGCCTCTCCTTCCGCGAGAAGGCGGTGATCGGCGCTCTCGAACATTACGCCGAGTTCCTCATCGGCCGCGACCCGATGCGGGCCGGCGCCCTCTGGCAGGAGATGTACCGCAGCCAGTATTTCGAGGGCGGCCGCGTGCTGGTGGCCGCGATCTCGGCACTGGACATCGCCTTCCACGACATCAAGGGCAAGGCGCTGGGCGTGCCGGTCTACCAGCTTCTCGGCGGCAAGCAGCGCGACCGCATCCCGACCTTCGCCACCACCTTCGAGGAACCCGGCCCGAAGATGGTCGAGCAGGCGCAGATGCTCGTCGAGCACGGCTGGAAGGCCATGCGCCTCTCCCCCTCGGGCCACGAGCACAAGACCCTCTACGAGCCGCGCGAGCACATCCCCGTCTCGGCGAAGTGGTGCATCAAGGCCCGCGAGGCGCTGGGCGACGAGATCGTCCTCGGCATCGACTACCACCACCGCCTCTCGGTGCCCGAGGCCGCGAGCTTCTGCCAGAAGATGCCCTCGGGCACGCTCGACTTCATCGAGGAGCCGATCCGCGACGAGACCCCCTCGGCCTACGCAGCACTGCGCCGGATGACCGACATCCCGTTCGCCATCGGCGAGGAGTTCGCCAGCAAGTGGCAGTTCATGCCCTACATCGAGGGCGACCTGCACCAGTTCAACCGCCTGGACATCTGCAACGTCGGCGGCTTCACCGAGGCGATGAAGGTCGCCGGCTGGTCCGAGGCCCACTACATCGACCTGATGCCCCACAACCCGCTCGGCCCGATCTGCACCGCCGCCACCATCCACTTCTCCGCCGCCGTGCCGAACTTCTCCTGGCTCGAGACCCGCGCCAGCCCCGCCGAGACCCACCTCGGCTTCGACGACAGCGCCATCTTCCCGGACGGCCCCAGGCTCGTCGCGGCCCACTACCCGGTGCCCGACACGCCCGGTCTCGGTGTGGAGGTCGACGAGGCGCGGGTGAAGAAGCTCGCCTTCGAGTTCTCGGAAGCCCCCCACCTCAGCCGCCGCGACGGCTCCGTCACCAACTGGTAGTACGGGAAGCGGGTCGGCCAGAGCCCTGTCATACGGCTTCCGGCCAAGGGATCCGCGCAGTCCGCGCCCGAAAGCGCCGCATGGAAGGCGCGTCAATCGGCCATGTCGGGCTTGCGTATTGCGCCAAGACCCACGGATCGCCGGCACCCCTTCCCTTCTTCTTCCGGCCAGAAACCTGGAGGGCAGTGCCGGGGGCGCGGGGGCGGCGAGCGCCCCGCCGGCGCGCGCGAACACGCGCGCGCCCACTCAAGAGACTCGCGCGCACCCGCGCGCTCATGATCGCGCCAACCGGCGCGCCTTCGGGCCGGCCGCTTGCCGGACCGCGCGCCGGCCGAGCGGGAGCCCTCTTGGCTCCCCGAGGCCGGCGCTTCCCCCGCAGCAGCCGGGAAGGCAACACGCCAGCGCTGCACCGCCCGTTCATACCGCATTAACTACGATTATTTTTCAAAATCAAACACATAGCAAAATCTCCGCACTGGTTATCCTGCCCGTCCGGCCAGGCATAGACCCGCGACGCGATCACCCTGAAGGGGAATTGCGCGTCTTCTAGCCCTCCATCGGCCAGGTGTCGGAGAGGCGGTAGCCGTCCTGGAAGGGGTCGGTCGGATCGACCATCAGCTGCTGGGTCCCGATGACCCACGCCCGCCCGGAAATGACCGGGCGGATACCCGGTATGCCGCCAATATCGACCTCGCCCTCGATGCCGCAATGGAACTCCGTGCCGATGATGGACCGGCCGACGAAGCGGTCTCCCACCCGCATCTGCCCCCTGGCATGGAGCACCGCCATCCGCGCCGAACATCCCGTGCCGGTCGGCGAGCGGTCGATCTTGCCCGGCCGGATCGCCACCGCGTTGCTCGCCACCAGGACATCGCCTTGCCTGTCCACGGGATCGGTGAACTGGCAGAACGAGATATGGCTCCAGTCGTTTGCCGGGTGGCGGAAGCCGAGCTGCTCGTTCGCCGCACGCGTGATGCGCATCCCCAGCCGGGCAAGCTCGCGCGCATGCTCCGGCGCCAACGTCACCCCGACCGAGGCCGCATCCACCAGCACGAAGCTGTCGCCGCCATAGGCGGTGTCCACGGTGAGCGTCCCGATCCCCTCGACCTCGAGCCTCGCGTCCAGCCGGTCCGCGAAGGACGGCACGTTCCGCACCGTGATCCGCTCGGCCTTGCCGTCGCGGCACTCCGCCTCCACCTCGATGAGCCCGCCGGGCGGCTCGAGCACCATGCGCGTGACCGGCTCGACCATTGGAATGATCCCGGTGTCGAGCAGGACGGTGGCAACGCAGATCGCGTTGGACCCCGACATGGGCGGCGTGTCTGCCGGCTCCATGATGATCCACCCCATCTGCGCCCGCGGGTCCTTCGGCGGGACCAGCAGGTTCACGTGACGGAAAACCCCGCCGCGCGGCTCGTTGAGGACGAAGTTCCGCAGGCTCCCGTCCGTCTCGATCCACCGCGCCTGGTCCCAGACGGTCGCCCCCGGCGGTGGCGCCACGCCGCCGACGATCACGTCGCCCACCTCCCCCTCGGCATGGCAGGTGACCACATGAATGACCCTTGACGTGCGCATGTCGACCTCCCGCCTCGCCCCGCCCGGGAACGGCCCTCGGGGCGCATCACTTCACCACGAAACCATGCGCGAAGGGATCGCGGTCGTCGATGAATATGGTGTTGTAGCCGGTCATCCGCGCCCAGCCGGCTATCGAGGGAACGATGGCCTCAAGCCCGGCCACCGTCGTCTTCGCCTCGACCCGACCGCGGAACACGCTTCCAATGATCGACTCGTGCACGAACTCGTCTCCCACCTTCAGCGAGCCCCTGGCCGCAAGCTGCGCCATTCGTGCAGACGTGCCGGTGCCGCAGGGAGATCGGTCGATCGCCTTGTCGCCATAGAAGACCGCGTTGCGCGCGTGCGCGCCCGCGATGGTAGGCGCGCCGGTCCACTGGATGTGGCTGAGCCCGGAGATCCGCGGGTCGGCGGGATGGACGAACTCGTACTTCTCGTTCAGTGCCCTGCGCAGTTTCGGCGAGAAGCCCACCAGCTCGCCCGCCGTGAAGTCCGCCATGTCGCGGAAATTCCGCTGCGGCTCGACGATGGCGTAGAAGTTGCCGCCATAGGCCACGTCCACCACGATCTCGCCCAGGCCCTCGACCTCCGCCGTCAGCCCTTCGGAATGCAGGAACGCCGGCACGTTGGTCAGCCGCACCTCCTCCACGAAGCGCCCCTCCTGCCGGTAGGCGATGTCCACCTTGCCGGCGGGCGTCTCTATCGACAGCCGCCCTGGCTCGCGCGGGGTGATCAGCCCGTTCTCGATGCCCATGGTGATCGTGCCGATCGTGCCGTGGCCGCACATCGGCAGGCAGCCCGAGGTCTCGATGAACAGGACCGCCACGTCGCAGTCGGCCCGGGTGGGCGGATAGAGGATCGATCCCGACATCATGTCGTGCCCGCGCGGCTCGTACATGAGGCCCGTGCGGATCCAGTCGAACTCGCGCAGGAAATGCGCTCGGCGCGCCAGCATGTCGGGGCCGTCGAGCCGCGGTCCGCCGCTCGCGACCAGCCTGACCGGGTTGCCGCATGTATGTCCGTCGATGCAGGCGAAGGTGTGGGTGGCCATGGTTCAGAACCTGCCGGGTGCAAAGGGAGAGAGGTCGATGGCGGGCGGACGGCCGGTCACCAGATCGGCCACCAGCCGGGCCGTGCCGGCCGATTGTGTCAGACCCAGATGCCCGTTGCCGAAGGCATAGACGACACGGCTGGTGGCGCCGGCCGGACCGATCACCGGCAGCGTGTCGGGCAGGGAGGGACGAAACCCCATCCACTGCACCCCGCCTTCGGTCTTCAGTCCCGGCATGAATGCCGCCGCCTTCCTGAGCATCGCCTCGGAGCGGCGAAAATCCGGCGGCCGCGAAAGCCCGCCCAGCTCGACCGCACCGCCCACGCGTATGCCGCTCGACAAGCGGGAGACAACGAAACCGTGGCCGCCGAAGACGAGCTGCAGCCGCAGGTCGAAGGCATCGCCGGGCAAGGTCGTGTTGTAGCCCCGCTCCGCTTCCAGCGGAATCTGCTCGCCGAGGCTCTGGGCGATCAGGTGCGAGTGCGCTCCCGCCGCCAGCACCACGCGAGCAGCACGCCGGACCCCGCCCGCCGCATCGATTTCCACCCCGTCGCCGACTGGCCTCAGCGCACGCACCTCGGCGCGTTCAATCGTCCCGCCGCCCTCGGCGAACCGGCTGGCCAGGGCCAAGGTGTAGAGCTTCGGGTCGCTGATCGAGTACCAGCCCGGAGTAAAGGTGCCCCGAACGAAACGCGGCGCGATCCCGGGCTGGACCTCGGGTATCTCCGCGGCAGCCATATGGCGGAATTCGATCCCGTGATCACTGCGCGCCTGCCAGCCCGGAAGCGAGGCACGGAACTCCGCCTCGCTCTCGTAGAGCTGGAGGCTTCCGTCCTTCCGCAACATGTGGGCGGTGCCCGTCGCGGCGAGGAAGGGCTCGAGCTCCGCCTTCGAGAGGTCCATCAGGGCCGTCTGCGCCGCCGTGGATCGCGCGACCCTGGACGGCGCGCACGACCGCCAGAACTGGTACATCCATGGCACGATCTTCAGCGCATAGGCTGGCGGTATACTCAGCGGACCCAGGGGATCGACAAGCCACATCGGCGCCTTGCGCAGGATCCCCGGCGAGGCGAGTGGAAGGATGTCGGAAAAGGCGAACGCGCCTGCGTTCCCCGCCGAGGCACCCGCCGCGGGGCCCTCGCGGTCCAGAACAGAAACGCGCAGCCCTCGCGCCTGCAGCGCAAGCGCTGCCGACAGGCCAATCACCCCCGCGCCGACGACAACTACCTCTGGCATTGCCGTGTCCGGCATGGTGTCCTCTTGGTCAGCGCGTCGGGGGCTGGCCCCGCGCCCCTGAGACCGCCGCCATCAGGCAGCGTAGCGCCGTACGTCCTCCTGACGCGACCAGTCGGCATACCAGGCGTCGAACAGCTTCAGCTGCGCCTCGATGAAGCCGCGCTGGCTGGGCGAGAGCGCGTCGCTCTCGTTGAAGTGCAGCGCGTACTCGGGGTCTCCCTTCAGCACCATCATGTGCTTGAAGTAGAGGACGAGGTCGGGACCCGCATCGACGGCTGCCAGCACGTGCAGCGCCTCGTCGAGTTCCTTGGCCCAGCGGCGGGCCATTGCGTCGCCCTTCGCCGCGGCCATGCTGAGCGAGGAAAGGTGCAGCACCTCCTTCGGCAGCACGTTGCCGATCCCGGTGATCGCACCCTTGGCTCCGCAGTTCACGAACCCGTGGACGACCGACGTGTCGACCCCGATCATCAGCGTGACCTGATCATCCCTGCTGGTGATGTGCTCGGCCGCGTAGCTCAGGTCGTCGTCGCCGCCGAATTCCTTGAAGCCGACGAGGTTCGGATGCTCCGCGCGCAGCGCGAAGAAGAGGTCCGCGCGGGTCGCAAAGCCGTAGTAGGGGCTGTTGTAGATCACCGCCGGCAGGTCCGGCGCGGCCGCGAGTATCGCCTTGAAGTGCTGCTTCTGCGCGGCGATCACACTCCCGCGAGACAGGACGCGGGGGATCACCATGAGCCCCTTGGCTCCGACCTTCTGGGCATGCGCCGCATGGGCCACCGCCGAGCGGGTGTTGACCGCGCCCGTGCCCACGATCACCGGGACGCCCGCCTTCACCAGCCGCTCGACGCCCTCCATCCGCTCCTCGTCGGTGAGAAGCGGCCAGTCGCCCATCGAGCCGCAGTAGACGACGGCCGACATGCCGCCGGCGACCAATTGCTTCGCCTTGCGGACCAGCGCGTCGAAATCCGGCGTGCGGTCGGACTTGCAGGGGGTCATCAGCGCCGGGATCGTGCCGGAAAATATCTGCGTGGTCATGCGGGGGCTCCTTGCTGGGGGTGGTCTGGCGGCAGTGCCGGATTGCGCGGCCGGTCCGAATCGATCTCCGTTCCGAGGGTAGAGTAGCACGTGCATTTTATTTGTCGACACAAAATATGCAGGCCCCGCCCCCGGATCGGCGCAAGCTAGAGCGAGACGCGCTGGCGACGATCGCGGGCCACCATCTGCTGGATCTGCGTAACGATCTGATCGGCATGCGCGGTCGCGAGCCGATCGGCAAGCTCGACATCGCGCGCCTCGATGGCGGCAATCATGTCCTCGTGCTCGACGACATAGCGATGTGGCAGGCGGTCGTTGAAGGACGAGTAGTAGATGCGCAGGATGCGCCTGCCCTCGTCAAGCAGCCGGCAGAAAAGCCCCGTGTAGTACTGGTTCCGCCCCGCGTCGGCGATCGCCGCGTGAAAGTCGCGATTGGTCGCGATCATGGCCAGCGCGTCCTGTGCCGCCACCGCAAGCGCGAACGCCGCCTGAAGCTCGCGGATGCGCTCGAGATCGGCTGGCAGCCGATGCTCGGCGGCGAGCCGGGTGGTCACCCTGTACATGAGCGTGAGCGCATCGAAGAACGTGTGAAGATTGAGGAAGTCGATACTCGACACCACGGTCGAGCGGTTGGGCAGGGTGGTGACAAGCCCGTCACTCGCCAGCCGCACCAGGGCCTCGCGAATGGGCGTCCGCGACATCGACAGGCGGTCTGCAAGCTGGATCTCGTCGATCGCGCTGCCGGGCGGCAGGGTCAGGTCAAGGATTTCGTCGCGCAGGGTGTCATAGACGAACTTGACGCCCTCGCCCCGCTTGCGCTCGGCCTGTGGCATCGGACTGCTGTCGTTCATGCCGGCACCGCCTTTTCGACACTGTGGAGATTGCGAGAACGCCCCCGAAAACTGACGCCAGAATTTCTAGTTACATATCAATGGCTTAATCATTGTTGCAACGTGCAAGCAGGATCATGACGCCGCGAGGACCGGTTCCCCCAGTACCCCCATTATCGGCGTGATCCCGAGCCCCGGCGCGTCCGGGGCAGTCATCGTTCCGTTGATGCGTCGCGGCGCCCCCTCGGCGATATCGACCGTGCCGTAGGAGTTGAAATCCGTGGCCGAGAAGACGAACTCCTCGGGCGTGGACTGCGCCAGATGGGCGATGGTGGCGGTGACGATATCGCCGCCCCAGGTGTCCTCGATGGTCATCGGAATGCCCGACGCGACGCAAAGGTCGCGCATGAGCCGCGCCTTGGTGAGACCACCCACCTTGCTGATCTTGAGGTTGATGACGTCCATGGCCCCGTCGGCAATGCCGCGGGTCAGCGTATCGACCCCCGTGATCACCTCGTCGAGCACGAAGGGCAGCGACGTGCGGCGGCGGGTGACGAGACATTCCTCGTAGGTGGGACAGGGCTGCTCGATATAGACGTCGATGTCGCGCACCGCATTCACCACCCGTGCGGCCTCATGCATCGTCCAACCGGTATTGGCATCGGCCACCAGTATGTCGCCCTTGCGCATCTCGCGGGCGCAGAGCCGGATTCGCTCGATGTCACTGTCCGCGTCCGAGCCGACCTTGAGCTGGAACTTGGTGTAGCCCTGGTCACGGTAGCCCGCGACATTTGCCGCCATGGCCGCGGGTTCGATCTGCGAAATGGCCCGGTAGAGCTTCACCGTCTCCTGCGCCTTGCCTCCCAGAAGCTGGTAGACGGGCAATCCCATGGCCTTGCCGAGGATGTCCCAGCAGGCGACGTCAATCGCAGATTTCACATAGGGATGGCCCCTAAGCACGGCGTCCATGTGTCGGTTTAGCGTCCCGAGGTCACGCGGGTCGAGGCCGATGACCTTCGGTGCGATCTCGGCAAGCCCGGAGCGGAACTCCGAGCGGGTAGGCGGGCAGGTAGGCGGATCCAAGCGGGCAGCACTCGCCCCAGCCGGTGATCCCGGCGTCGGTCTCCACCTCGACCACCGTGGAATCGAACACCTCGACGAAGTTGCCGTTGGACCAGCTGTACCGCCCCTCCTTCAGGGGCAAGTCCACCTGGTAGGCTCGGAGGGCCGTTATCCGCATGCTCAGAGCACCGAGTTCAGGAACGCCGCGGTCTCCGGGCGTTCGGGGGATTCGAAGATCTGCTTCGGGCTGCCGATCTCGTGGATCAGCCCGTCCTTGAAGAAGGCCACACGGTTCGAGACCTCGCGGGCGAAGGCCATCTCGTGGGTGACGACGATCATCGTCATGCCCTCCTGCGCCAGCAGCCGCATTGTGTCGAGCACCTCGCCCACCAACTGCGGGTCGAGCGCCGAGGTGACCTCGTCGAACAGCATGTACTTCGGGCTCATCGCCAGCGCCCGGGCGATCGCCATGCGCTGCTGCTGGCCGCCGGAGAGCCTGCTCGGGTACATGGCGAGCTTGTCGGAGAGGCCGACGTGCTTGAGCTGCGCCTCGGCGATCTCGTCGGCCTCCGCCTTCGACTTGCCCAGTACCTTGCGCAGGGCGAGCGTTGTGTTCTCCAGCACGGTCAGGTGCGGGAAGGCGTTCCATTGCTGGAAGACGATGCCGATGTTGCGCCTGAGCTTGTTGAGGTCGGTGCCGCGGGCGTGGACCTCGACCCCGTCGACCAGGATGCGGCCGCTGTCGATCGGCTCCAGCCCGTTGATGCACATGAGCATCGTGGACTTGCCCGAGCCCGAGCCGCCGATCACCGAGACCACCTCGCCGCGGTCGACGGTCATCGAGACCCCCTTGAGCACTTCCAAGGGGCCGAAGGACTTCCTGACGTTCTCGATCTCAATCATTGGACCATCGCCTCTCGAGATAACCGCCGACGCGGGCGAGGGGGAAACTGATGACGAAGTAGAACAGGCCGCAGATCATCAGCAGGAACAGCGGCTCCTGGAGGCGGGTGATCAGGATCTGCGTGGATTTCAGTAGCTCCACCACCTGCACGATGAAGACGAGCGCGCTGTCCTTCATCACGCCGAGCGCCAGTCCGATCCAGGAGGGAAGTGCCACGCGGACGGCGAGCGGCAGAACGATGCTGGTCATGTCCTGCCCCCAGGTCATCCCAAGGCTCCGGCTGGCGCGGCGCAGGGTCGGGGGAACCGCCTCGATGCCGCCGCGCACGATCTCGGCGCAATAGGCCGAGGTGTAGAGCGACAGCACCCCGCAGGCCACGGTCAGTCCGGTGATGCGGAAGCCGAGCACCGTGGTCACGAAGGCATTGGCGAGGACGAGCTGGATCAAGAGCGGGATCGAGCGGAAGATGTCGAGCACGAAGGTGAGCGGTGCGAACCACCACGGTCCGACCTGGTGGCGGACCACGCCGAAGATGATCCCCAGTATCGTCCCGAAGAAGACTGAGATCGCCGTCACGAAGATGGTCATCCCCGCGCCCTTGGCGAGGAAGATCAGATCGTTGGCCGTCAATGCGGTACTGAACATCGCGGCCCCCTCAGTAGCGGAACAGCCGGGCTGCGAGCAGCCGGGCGGTGAGGGTGATGATCTTGGTGATGAGGTAGAAGATTACCGCGGCGATGGCGAAGAATTCGAAGGTGCGGAAGGTGCGCGCGTTCAGCTCGCTGGTGACGCCGTAGAGGTCGGTGTTCATCGCGACGACGACGCCGAGCGAGGTCATCAGCACGGCCCAGACCATCTGGTTGGTCATCGGCAGGAAGGAGATGCGCAGCATCTGCGGCACGACCACGTAGCCGAAGGCCTGCCCGGCACTCATCCCGAGCGACCGCGCCGCGCGGGTCTGGGTGTGGGGGATCGCCTTGAGCGCGCCGCGGAAATTCTCCGTCAGGTAGCCGGCATTGTTGAAGACGATGCCGAGCAGCAGCGACATGTAGGGCGACAGGTGGATGCCGAGGCCGCCGAGGCCGAAATGCGCCATGTAGATCTGGAAGAGCGCCGGGGTGTTGCGGGCAATCTCGACCCAGGTCGCGGTGACGGCGCGCAGCGCCCGCGAGCCGGACAGGCGAAATACGGTGAGCATGATCGCGATCAGGATGCCGATCACCATCGACAGCACAGCGATCTGCATGGTGACCAGCGCCCCTTCGAGCATCTGCGGCAGCGAGTTGAGCGCCTGGTTCCAGCGAAAACTGTAGTTGAACATCGCCGCCTCCTTCCCGTGCCGGAGGAGCGGCGCAGGATCTCCTGCGCCGCCCCGGGGAGACTCAGCGATAGACGCCGGGGATGGTCAGATCGGCGGGCGCGCCCTCGCCGACCCACTTCTTGTAGAGTTCGGCATAACGCCCGGTGCGGACCTGCTGGTTGATGAAGAGGTCCATGTAGTTGATCAGGCCGTATTCCTCGCGCAGCGTGATCAGCGCCACGTAGTCCGGGACCATCGGCGCCTTGTCGACGATGGAGATGCCCGGGAAGTTGCCGGAAGCGACGTTGGCCTCGGCGACCTCGACGGTCGAGACGGTGGCGTCGAGCTGGCCCTGGCTCAGCGCCAGGAAGACGTCGGCCTGGTTCTGGTAGGGTCGGAACTCGCCCTCGCCCCATTCCTCGATCTTGCCTTCGAGCCAGATCGCCTCGTAGGTGCCGGCGGTGGCGCCCACGGTCTTGCCGCGCATGCCCTCCCAGTCGGCGATGTCGGCCCCCTCACTGATGACGACCGCATTCTCGAAGGCGTAGTAGGGGATGGAGAAGCCCACGGTCTTGGCGCGCTCCAGCGTGTCGGAGGTCGAGGCCACGGCCACGTCGACCGCGCCCGACATCAGCGCGGGGATGCGCTCGGGGAAGGTGGTCTCCACGACCTCCGCCGTCACGCCGAGGGCCGCGGCGAGGTCGTTGCAGTAGTCGACGTCGAAGCCTACGGGCGTGTTGCTCGCGTCGCGCGAGCCCATCGGCGGGAAGTCGAGCACCACCGCGCAGCGCAGGGTGCCGGAGGAGATGATGTCATCGAGCTTGTCGGCGGAGGCCGGCGCGGCGGTCAGGCCGGCGGCCATGGCGGCGGCCGCGATCATGACGGGAAGCTTCATGGTGATTCCTCTCTGCTGGTATCGTTGCAATTTTTTCCCACCAGCCGCGTGAGCGGCCGAGGGCCTCACGTTTGCATGAATACAGCCGGTATGCAATTTGAGAGACAGGGGGTGTTGGCACCTTGGCCGCATCGCGGACGGCGGTCGCTCGCTTGGCGGGCTTTGCGTCTGCACTCGCGTATCTGGTCAATGGATCGAAAGCTCGGGCACGCGAGACCAAGGCTGGCGCGTGCCGCTCAGGCCGGCCGCCTGCCAGAAGGGCATGTCGGTCGGGTTCACCACCGCCGCCGCCCTGGTCAACGAACTGATGGAAGCCCGCGACGAGCGTCGGCTGCTCCGCTTAAGGCAGTGTCCCGTGTGGTGGTTTAGGATGCCGCGCACGGAGTTGAGAACGGCGATGAGAAAGTCGGCCACGGTGGCGTCACGCCGCTTGACGCGCGCCCGATGGCCTGGATTTGCGTCGCCGAATGGCCGGCTTTGTCGCCGCCGTTGACAGATCGTCGAGCAGGGGGCGGCGGAAGCCGTCTACTCCCACCCTCGGCACCCCTATACCAAGGCACTGCTCTCCGCGGTCCTGTCCGGTGGTCCGTACGGCGGGCGCGAGCGCATCATTCTTCGTGGCGATACCGCAAGCTCCCTCGAGCAAATGTCCGGCTGCCGCTTCCGCAACCGTTGCTGGCAGGCGGACACGACCTGTGCCCTTTCCGAGCCGATACTGACCGCACCCAGCGCAACCTCGCCGGCCTTCGCCTGCCATCACGCATCGGAAGTTTCATAGTCTCGGCATCCTCGGCTCCTGCCGAGCGGGCAACATACTGAAAAGTCAGGCTTTGGCACACGGCTGCCAGGTAGGTGCCTCGCGTCCGGCCCGGCACATGGCACATCGGCCCCGTCTGTCTACACATTGTGTAGATGTCGTGTTTGTTCAATGTTTGCAAATACATAACCAGCGTATCACAGTGTTACGAGCCGCCGGGTGCCTATCAGTCCTCCAGCCGCCGCGCCTCGTCCACGAGCATCACCGGAATGCCGTTCTGGATCGGGAAGGCAAGCCCCGCCCCTTTGGACACGAGCTCCTGGCGGACGGCGTCATAGATCAGCGGGCCGCGGCTCACCGGGCAGACGAGAAGCTCCAGAAGCCTGCGATCAACCCTCACCTCCGGCGCGGCGGCCTCGCCCGGGCGGCCGGGGCCGGCGCTCACTGCAGCGTTCCCTCGTCGCCGCCGCTGCGCAGGGCGAACTCCATCAGCGTCACCAGCGTCTCGCGGCGGTTGGCCAGCGTCGGCGCTTCCAGCAGAGCCTGCTTTTCCTCGGGGTCGAAGGGGCAGAGGATCGACAGCGAGTTGATCATCAGCTCCACATCCGCCTCCTTCAGGCTGTCCCAGTCGGAACTGAGCTGGGCGGAATCGAAAAACCGCGCCAGCACCTCCAGGAACTGCGGCCGGTCGAATTCGGGATCCTCCTCGCAGCGGCCGAGGTCTCGGGCGAAGCTCGCCCAGTCCACCCGCCCGCGCAGATAAGGCGAAAATCCGTCCTGCTGCTCGACCAGACGGAAACGGCTGACCCCCGAGAGGGTTATGAGATAGCGCCCATCCTCGGTCTCCTGAAAAGCCGTCACCCGCCCCGCGCAGCCGATGTGGTGAAGCCGCGCGTCACCCCGGCCCTCGGGCACGACGATGGGCTGGATCATGCCCACCAGCCGGTGCGGGGTCTTCAGCGTGTCGTCGAGCATCGCGAGGTAGCGCGGCTCGAAGATGTTGAGCGGCAGGCGGGCACGCGGCAGCAGCAGCGCCCCCGGAAGCGGGAAGACCGGAATCGTCTCCGGCAGGTCGGCGAGGCTGAACTTCCTGGCCAAATGCCCTCCCGCTCCAAAGGTGCCCGTCCGAAGCCGCGGGCGTGATCAGACGAAGATCATCGAGCTGAGACGTCGCCGCCCCTTCGCCACCGCCTCCGACTTCGGCCCGAGGCTGTCGAAGAGCTTGATGAGCTGAGCCTTGGCGGCCCCCTCGTTCCACTCCCGGTCGCGGCGGAACAGCTCCAGCAGCGCCTCGATTGCCCCCTCGTTGTCGCCGCGGGCGATCAGCGCCATGGCGAGGTCGAAGCGCGCCTGATGGTCATTCGGGTCCCGGTCGAGCGCCGCGGTGAACTCGCCGGCCTCGCCGGCGCCAACGGCGGCTTCGGCGAGGTCCACCTTGGCCCGTGCCGCTAGGATCGCCGGATCGCTTGCCTTTGCGGCAGGTGCCAGGTCGAGGATCGCGCGGGCCTTTTCGATGTCGCCCAAAGCGAGGTGCGCGCGGGCAAGGCCCGAAAGCGCCCCGGTGTGGCCGTCCTCCTCGGCGAGGATGGCGGCAAAGGTCTGCGCGGCGTCGGCGACGGCACCCTCGTCCAGCATCTCCTCGGCGGCGGCCAGCGCCTCCTCCAGCCCGGCATTGCCGCCGCTCGCCTCGATCAGGCGGTCGACGAAGGCCTTGATCTGCGAGGCGGGCTGCGCGCCCATGAAGGCGTCGACCGGCTGGCCGTTCACGAAGGCAAAGACCGCCGGGATCGACTGCACCCGCATCTGGGAGGCCAGCATCTGGTTCTTGTCGACGTCGATCTTCACCAGCCGGACCTTGCCCTTGGCCTCGGTCACGGCCTTCTCGATCGCGGGGCCGAGGGTCTTGCACGGGCCGCACCAGGGCGCCCAGAAATCGACGATAACGGGCACCTCGCGCGAGGCGTCGATCACGTCGGCCATGAAGGTCGCCTCGCTGCCGTCCTTGATCATGGGGGCGGGCGGCGCCTTGGCCAGGTTGAGTTCCATTGACAGCGTCTCCGTAGCTGGTCCGGGCAGGCCCCGGACCGTGTTCCGGCCTTAGGTGGGCCAGCACCCCCCGCACGTCAAGCGCAAACCCGGGCGCGACTGCGGGTAGGGGAGCGGGGCGCCGGGCGAGCGCTTCACCATCGGCGGACCGCTATATCGCCAAATCTCAGATACATGTTTGGTAAACGCAGGGTAGCGCACGCGAGGTGCCCGCCGCCGCCTCCAGGCTTGCGCGCACAAATGCCGCCCGGCTACCCCTTCAGCCAGATCGCGTCCGGCCCGAGCGCCTCGACGAAGCGCGCATGCGCCGCTTCCTCCCAACCGGTGATCCGCGCCGCCAGCAGCCGCGGCCGCGGCGGGGGCGTCCAGCCGCGCGCCGTCCCGCCGGCCTCGGCGCTCGCCACCACCGAGAGCGTGAACCCCGCCTGCCGCCCGCCCATCAGCTCCAGATAGACCTCGGCCAGCAGTTCCGCATCGAGCAGCGCCCCGTGCTTGGTGCGCCCCGAATTGTCGACGCCGAAGCGCCGGCAGAGCGCGTCGAGGCTGTTCTGCGCGCCGGGAAACCGCCGCCGGGCGATATCCAGCGTGTCCAGCGCCCGCGCCCAGGGGATCGACGGGCGCTCGGCCCAGCCCAGCTCGGCGTTCAGGAACTTCATGTCGAAGGCGGCATTGTGGATGACCAGCCGGGCATCGCCGAGAAAGTCCAGCAGCTCTGGCGCCACGTCGCGGAACACCGGCTTGTCCGAGAGGAAGGCCGCGCTCAGCCCGTGGACCGCGAAGGCCTCCTGCGGCACGTCGCGCTCGGGGTTGATGAAGCGGTGGAAGGTCTGCCCGGTGGCGACGTGGTTGACCAGCTCGACCCCGCCGATCTCCACCAGCCGGTCGCCGCTGGCGGGGTCGAGCCCGGTTGTCTCGGTGTCGAGCACGATCTCACGCATGGGCCCTGCCTTCCCTGATCCGCGCCACCAAGGATAGGACGTCCGCCCGCGCCGCCTCAAGCCCCCGGTCGGTGAGGATCAGATGGTCCGCCCGCGCGCGTTTCTCCGCGTCCGGCACCTGCCGCGCCAGGATCGCCGCGAGGGCCGCCTCGTCCATCCCCGGCCGCGCCAGCACCCGCTCGCGCTGTACCTCGGCGGCGGCACTGACCACCAGCACGCCATCGAGCCAGGCCTCGGCCCCAGTCTCGTAGAGCAGCGGGATGTCGAGCAGCACCAGATCCGCATCGGCCTCGGCCGCCAGGAACTGCGCCCGATCCTCCGCCACCAGCGGATGCACCACGCCGCTCAATCGCCGCGAGCAGTCCCGGATCCGCCGCCACCGCCGCCCGCAGCGCATCGCGGTCGACCGCGCCACCCGCCACCACGCCCGGCGCCAACCCGGCCAGCGCCGCCGCCCCGCCACCGCCCGGCGCGTAGATCCGGTGCACCGCCGCGTCCGCATCCCAGACCGGCACGCCCGCTTCGGCGAAGAACCGCCGCCGTCGTGGACTTCCCCATGCCGATCGAGCCGGTCAGCCCCAGGAGGTACGGCCCTCTGCTCACCCCGCCAGCACCGCGGCGCGCAGCTCGGCGTCCACCTCGGGCGCCACCCCGAACCAGGCCTCGAACCCCGGCGCCGCCTGATGCAGCAGCATCCCGAGCCCGTCGACGGTGGCCAGCCCCGCGCCCTCGCAACGCGCAGGAACGGGGTCTCGAGCGGCCAGTAGACGATATCGGTCACCAGCGCCGTGGCGGGGGCTGCATCGAGGTCCACCTCCAGCGGCGGCTGGCCCTCCATGCCCATCGAGGTGGTGTTGACGATGGTGGCCGCCCCGTCGGCCGCCTCGGAGGCCCGCGGCCAGTCGATCACCGCGACCGTGGGGCCGAACTGCGCCGCCAGCTCCTCGGCGCGCGCCCGCGTCCGGTTGGCCAGCCGCAACTCCGGCACGCCGACGTCGATCAGCCCCGCCACCACGGCCCTCGCGGCACCGCCCGCACCCAGCACCAGCGCCGGCCCCGCCTCCGCCCGCCAGCCCGGCGCCGACTGCCGCAGGTTGGCGATGAAGCCGTAGGCGTCGGTATTGTCGGCATGGAACCCGCCGTCCGGCAGAAAGGTCAGCGTGTTCGCCGCCCCGATCCGCCGCGCCGCCCCGGTCGCCTCCGCGGCCAGCGCCAGGGCGGCCTCCTTGTGGGGGATCGTCACGTTGCAGCCGCGGAAACCCAGAGACGCCAGCGCCGCAAGGCTCTCCGCCAGTCGCCGGGCGCCACGGCCACCGGCACGTAGTGCCCGGCGATGCCGTAGCGCTTCAGCCAGTGGCCGTGCAGGGCGGGCGAGCGCGAATGGCCGATCGGCCAGCCGATCACCGCGGCGAGGCGGGTGCTTCGCTCATTCCGTGAGGATCCCCCGCGCCCGCAGGTAGCCGAGCAGTTCCAGCAGCGGCAGGCCGAGCACACTGAACCAGTCGCCGCGCACCTGCGAGAAGAGCTGCGCCCCCTCCGCCTCCAGCCGATAGGCGCCCACGGTGGACATGAGGCCCGGCCCATGCGCCGCCAGATACTCGCCGAGGAAGGCATCGGAGAACGGCCGCATCACCAGTTGCACCCGCCCGATGTGCCGCCAGACCGGCGCCCCCTGCTCGACGATCACTGCCGCCGAAAGAAGCTCGTGGCTGCGCCCGCGCAAAGCCCGCAGCTGCTCGGCCGCCTCATCCAGGTCGCGAGGTTTGTCGTAGAGCCGGCCCTCGCAGACCAGCACCTGATCCGCCCCGAGCACCAGCGCCTCGCCCGCCCGGCCGGAGACACGTTGCGCCTTCATCTCGGCCAGCACATCCGCCACGTCGCGCGGCGGCGCGCCTTCGGCCAGCATGGCGTCCTTGATCGCTGCCTCGTCCACGGCGGCCGGCCGCACCTCGAATGCCACCCCCGCCTGCCGAAGCAGCGCTGCCCGGCTCTCCGAGCTTGACGCGAGGATCAGAGGCGGCGGCATGCGGGGGTGTCACCGGGCGGCTGCGGGTCGGGTGCAGTCATGCGGCGGATCACCAGGGCATGCAAGACGGCGGGCGGACTGCGCCGCGCCGCCCCGCCAACTACAGGCCGCACGTCAGACCAGCAGCACCTGCGTGCCGATCTTGGCGCGATCGTAGATCTCGACGATATGCTCGTTGTGTAGCCCGATGCAGCCATTCGACGACTGCCGCCCGATCTTGCGGATGTCGTTGGTGCCGTGGATCAGGTAGTACTGCCAGCCAAGGTTCATCGCCCGCACCCCGAGCGGATTGTTCGGACCCGGCTCGACATAGGGCGGCAGGTCCGGCATCCGTTCCAGCATGCTCGGCGTCGGCCGCCAGTCCGGCTCGGGCCGCTTCAGCACGATCTCGGTCCGGCCGCGGCGCGTCATCTCGTCGGTGAGCGGCACCGAGGTCGGATAGATGCGGTAGAACCCGTCCTCGCTCCAGTAGTGCAGCACCCGGTCGTTGATCACGCACAGGATCGCGTCGTTTTGCAGCGTCGGGAAATAGTCGCGCCAGTCCCGGCTGCTCAGCCCGGAGATGCGCCGGCGCGTGACGCCGGCACCGTCGGTGATCACCTCGTTCGCGAGGGAAGGCCGCGCGGCCGCAACCGCGCCCGCCGCCAGTACGCCGGCCGCAAAGGTCCGGCGGGAGATGAATGACTGCATCGCTACTGCCCCATGAATTCCTGTCTGCGCAGGACGGACCTATTCTATCATATATCTGCGATCCGGATTCAACTCACGGCCGTGTGTGACCCGAACTCGAATTCGCCCGGACCGAGAGACCCGGCATCAAACGCGGGCTTTTTTCCTGCGCGGAGCCCGCCTAGGTTGACGGCATGGCCGATCTCTTCGATCTCGACCCCGCCGCCCCCCCGCCCGACGCCAGGCCCGCAACGGCCGGCACGCAGCCGCTGGCCGACCGCCTGCGGCCGCGGCGGATCGACGAGGTGGCCGGGCAGGACCACCTGCTCGGGCCGGACGCCCCGCTCGGGCGCATGCTGGCCGAGGGAAAGCTCGGCTCGATCGTGTTCTGGGGCCCGCCCGGCGTGGGCAAGACCACCATCGCCCGGCTGCTGGCGGACGCGACCGACCTCGCCTTCGTGCAGATCAGCGCCATCTTCACCGGCGTCGCCGACCTCAAGAAGATCTTCGAGAGCCGCACGCCTGCGCCGCGGCAACGGCCGCGGCACGCTGCTGTTCGTCGACGAGATCCACCGCTTCAACCGCGCCCAGCAGGATGCCTTCCTGCCGCTGATGGAAGACGGCACGATCGTGCTGGTCGGCGCCACGACCGAGAACCCCTCGTTCGAGCTGAACTCGGCGCTGCTCTCCCGCGCCCGGGTGCTGGTGCTGAACCGCCTCGACGAAGCCGCGCTGGAGCTGATCGCAGCGCGAGCCGAGACCGCGCTCGGCCACCCGCTGCCCCTGACCGCCGAGGCGCGCGCGACGCTGCATCGGGATGGCCGACGGCGACGGGCGCGCACTCCTCAACCTCATCGAGCAGCATCGCCGGTCGAGACGGCGCCCCTCGACCCCGCGGCCCTCTCACGCCGCCTGCACCCGCCGCGCCGCGCTCTACGACAAGTCCGGCGACGAGCACTACAACCTGATCTCGGCCCTGCACAAATCCGTCCGCGGGTCCGACCCCGACGCGGCGCTCTACTGGCTGGCGCGGATGCTGAAGGGCGGCGAAGACCCGCGCTTCCTCGCCCGCCGCATCACCCGCATGGCCGCCGAGGACATCGGCCTCGCCGACCCGCGAGCGCTGACCCTCTGCCTCGCCGCCTGGGAGACCTACGAGCGCCTCGGCTCGCCCGAGGGCGAGCTGGCGCTGGCCGAGGCGGTGATCTACCTCGCGCTCGCGCCCAAGTCGAACGCCGCCTACAAGGCCTTCGGTGCCGCGATGCGGGCGGCGGAGGCCACCGGCTCGCTGATGCCGCCGAAGCACATCCTGAACGCCCCAACGCGGCTGATGAAGTCCGAGGGCTACGGCGCCGGCTATGTCTACGACCATGACGCCGAGGAGGCGTTCTCGGGGCAGGACTACTTCCCGCCCGGCCTGCCGCGCACCCGGTTCTACGATCCCGCCGACCGCGGCGCCGAACGCGATCTGCAGAAACGGGTTTTGTCCCTTGAAAATGCACGCGCAAGGTTGAATAAATCGGAGTCCGAGTAGCCGCCATCCGAAGCGGTACCGGGCGGGGAGGTTGCGGAGGGGGACGCTTTCATAGCCGCGATCAGACATTCGAGCCATCCCGACCTTATCCGGCTGGCCTACGTGAGCGTCGCATCAGAGGGCGTCGGCCACGAGGATCTCGAAGCGATTGCGACAATCTCACGAATCAGGAACCGGAGGGCCGGCCTTACCGGCTTCCTGATCCATCAGGGCGGCCGCTTTCACGGGGTTCTCGAGGGACCGCAGCGCGCACTGTTCGCCCGCATGGAAGCGATCGTGACGGATTGCCGGCACAACAAGCTCATGGTCGTGCGCGAGGACGTTATCGCCAGCCGGCGGTTCCAGAACTGGAGCGTCGGTTTCCTGCCCGATTCCAGCGAGTTCGCCACCGATGACGCCTCGGTCGAGTTCCTGCGCAGCCTCACAAGCCGAATGTGACGGCGCGATGTTTACCGCGGAGCGATTATTTCCACCCCACCTATTGACTCACGCTTTCGTTATGGTTGATTCCAGTGAACTCCAACCGGCATGGAAGCGTGAAACGGATGAGGGGCGGCGACAGGGCCTTGGTTGAATTCCGGTTCACTTCGCGGCTGGCCTGCGGCCTGCCCGAAGCGGTGCTGATCCGCCTGGAGCGCGAGGCGATGCGGTTCAATCGCCTGCACGGGCTGACCGGCGAGATGCGCCTGGTGGGGCGCACGCTCCGGCAGGTGGTCGAGGGCAGCTGGCCGGTGGTCATGCCGCTCGCCGCACGCATACTGACCGACCAGCGCCACACCGCGATATCGATCTCCGCCTTCCGGCCGATAAAGGCACGGCGCTTCGGGGACTGGACGGCGGTCGGCTTCAACCGGGGTCAGGCCATGCCCGGCCGCAGCTGGGACGCGGATATCCGGCTCCTGCCCGTGGGCACCTGCCTGGACCTGCCCGAACTCGCAGTGCGCAGCGGCGCGACCTGAGCCCTTCTTGACATTCCCGCCCGTCGGCGGCCTTTGAGGCGAGCCTTCGCTTCGGGACGCCGCGACGATGCCCATTCTCCTCCAGATCGCCCTCGGCGGCGCCATCGGCGCGGTGCTGCGGTATCTTGTAGGCAGTCAGGTCTACCGGCTTGCGGGCGTGGAGTTTCCTTGGGGAACACTGGTGGTGAACGTGGCCGGTTGCTTCGCGATGGGCGCGGCCTCGGTGCTCCTGTTGCGCCGCGAGGGCGCGGTGGTGGTGCTGGCGCCCTTCATGATGACCGGCGTGCTCGGCGGCTTCACCACCTTCTCGGCCTTCTCGCTCGAGGTCGTCGATCTTGCCGCCCGCGGGCGGGCCCTCGGGGCGTTCTTCTATGCAGGCGGATCGGTCGTGCTGGGCGTGGGCGCATTCCTGATCGGCGCCTGGGTGTCGCGCGGGCTCGCGCCATGACCGGGGTGCAGCTGGTCACGATCGAGGCGAAGGCGGCGGAGCAGCGGCTCGACCGCTGGCTGCGGCGGCTGCATCCGCATCTGCAGCCAGGCGCTGATCGAGCGTATGTGCCGCCGCGGCGAGATCCGGGTGGACGGGACGCGCGCCAGGCCGGCGACCCGCCTCGCCGAGGGCCAGGTCGTGCGCCTGCCCCCGATCCCTGAGGCAGAGGCGCCGGTGGCGCCGCGGCCGGCCTCGGTGGCCGTGTCCGCGGCGGATGCCGCGATGATCCAGGCCTGCGTGCTCTGGCGCGACGACGACGTGCTGGCGCTGAACAAGCCGCCGGGTCTCGCGGTGCAGGGCGGCTCGGGTCAGGTGCGCCATCTCGACGCGCTGGCCGACGCGCTGCGCTTCGGGCGCGACGAGAAACCGCGGCTCGTGCATCGGCTCGACCGCGACACTTCGGGCGTCATGGTGATGGCGCGCAGTGCGCGCGCCGCGGCTGGCCTCGCCAGCGCCTTTCGGGCACGCAACACGCTCAAGATCTACTGGGCGGTGACCGCCGGCGTGCCGGCGCCTAGGGCCGGAACCATCCGCTACGGCCTGGTCAAGGCGCCCGGTCACGGCGCCGGCGGCGAGGGCGAGAAGATGATCGCCGTTCCCCCCGACGAGATCGCCGCGACCGAAGGCGCCAAGCGCGCCACCACCGACTACCGGGTGATCGAGGCGGCGGCCAAACGCGCGGCCTGGGTGGCGCTGCACCCGGTGACCGGGCGCACCCACCAGCTTCGGGCGCATATGGCGGCGATCGGGCATCCTATTGTCGGCGACGGCAAGTACGGCACCAACGCCCAGGAGAACCTCGGCAGCGGCTGGGGGGCGCAGCTTGGCGGCAACGTCAGCCGCAAGCTGCACCTGCACGCCCGCAGCCTGGTGATCGCGCATCCCTTGACCGGCGCCATGCTCTCGCTGACGGCACCTCTGCCCGAGCACATGGCGCGGACCTGGGACCTGTTCGGCTGGGACCCGTCCGAGGCGCCGGCCGACCCGTTCGAGAATCTGGCATGAGCCGATGTGCGCACCTGTCCGCGCGCGGACAAATGGTCAACATATTGATTCTGAACATTTATTCCAGCGACGTTAACCACCGGGAAAGCTTCGAAAACGCCGGTGCGGGGTCGATGGCGGCATGAAACGGGCAAGCGAGACGCGGCTCGTCGTCTTCGACATGGACGGCACCCTGGTCGACAGCCAGCACCTGATCGTCGATGCGATGACCCGCGCCTTCGCGGTCACCGGGCATGCGCTGCCCGAACGCGAGCGGATCCTGTCGATCGTGGGCCTGTCGCTGCACGAGGCGATGATCGTGCTGGCCCCGCACCTGCCGGAGGCCGACACGCGGGCGCTGGCGGCGGAGTATGTCGAGGGCTTCGTCGCCCAGCGCGCGGCCGGGGGGCCGGCGGCGCACGCGCCGCTCTATCCAGGAGCGCGGGCGGCGCTTGAGCGGCTGGTGGGCGATCCGCTGACGCTGCTCGGCGTCGCCACCGGCAAGGCGCGGCCGGGGCTGGTGCACACGTTCGAGACCCACGGGATCGGCGATTTCTTCGTCACCACCCAGACGGCGGATGCGCATCCCTCAAAGCCGCATCCCTCGATGCTGCACCGGAGCCTCAAGGAGACGGGCTGCGAAGCAGCACGGGCGGTGATGATCGGCGATACCGAGTTCGACATCGCCATGGGCCGGGCGGCCGGCTTTGCCACCGTCGGCGTCGCCTGGGGCTATCACCCGCGCGAGCGGCTGCACGACGCCGGCGCCGATATCGTCATCGACAGCTTCGACGCGCTCGACGCGGCGCTGGCCGCGCTGCGCACTAGCCGCGGATGAGCGGCTGGGGTCCGCGCAAGCGCTTCTGGTCGCGGGCCTCGGTGCGCCCGGCGGACGGCGGCGTTGCAGTGGAGCTCGACGGCAAGCCGCTGCACACGCCCGGGCGGCGTCCCGTCGTGGTGCCGACGGCGGCGCTGGCCGAAGCAATCGCCACTGAGTGGAACGCGCTGGACGATGTGATACGCCCCGAGCGCCTGCCGTTCACGCGTGCCGCCAACAGCGCCATCGACCAGCTTCGCCGCGCGAGATGCCGTGGTCGCCGCGCTGGCCGCCTACGGCGGCAGTGACCTTCTGTGCTACCGCGCCGAAGCGCCGGAAGCGCTGCGGGCGCGGCAGGCGGAGGCGCTGGGACCCCTGGCTCGCCTGGGCAGGACGCGACCTCGGAGCGCCGCTGGTCGCGGTGGCGGGCGTCATGCCCGAGCGTCAGCCCCTGGCAAGCCTTGCGGCCTTGCGCGACGCGGTGGCCGGCTTCGATGCCTTCGGCCTCGCGGGCCTGGGCGAGCTGGTGAGCCTGTCGGGCTCTCTGGTACTCGGCCTCGCTGTGGCGCGGGGCGCGCTCGGGGCCGAGGCGGCCTGGGCCCTGTCGCGGCTCGACGAGGACTGGCAGGCCGAGCAATGGGGCATCGATTCCGAGGCCGAACAGTCGGCGGCGCAAAAAGCATCAGACTTCCGTCAGGCCGCCGAATATCTGTCCCTTCTCGGGACATCCGATGTGCAGATGGGTAAACACTAAGCGGCAACGCGCCTTGACCTTTGCTGCTACCCGCACATAGGCTCTGGTCACTGCGATCAGCCGGCCCACGCCACGGCGGCGCGAGCGGGTCGAGCGCGAAAGACTGGAAAAGAAACGTTCCAACAGGAGACGGTAACATGCGTAGATCACTGTTCATCGGCACGGCTATTGCCACCGGCCTGCTGGCCGGCGCCGCCTCGGCCCAGACGCTCGACCAGGTCAAGGCGGCCGACGTGCTGAAATGCGGCACCAACACCGGCCTGGCCGGCTTCGCCGCTCCGGACGCCGCCGGCAACTGGGAGGGCTTCGACGTCGACGGTCTGCCGCGCACTGGCCGCCGCGGTGCTCGGCGACGCCAACAAGGTCGAATTCACCCCCACCACCGGCGAGACCCGCTTCACGGCGCTGCCTCGGGCGAGATCGACGTGCTGGTCCGCAACTCCACCTGGACCTTCACCCGCGACGTGGACCTGAAGTTCGACCTTCGTCGGCGTCAACTACTATGACGGCCAGGGCTTCATGGTGCCGGCGGAACTGGGCGTGACTTCGGCCCTGGAGCTCGACGGCGCCACCGTCTGCATCCAGACCGGCACCACGACCGAGCTGAACCTCGCCGACTGCTTCCGCGCCAACAACATCACCTACCAGCCGGTGCCGATCGCAGACGAATGCCGAGGCACGACCAGCAGTTCCTGGCCGGCGCCTGCGACGCCTACACCACCGACGCCTCGGGCCTCGCGGCCAGCCGCGCGACCTACGAGAACGCCGCCGACTTCGTCATCCTGCCGGAGATCATCTCCAAGGAGCCGCTCGGCCCGCTCGTGCGCCAGGGCGACGACCAGTGGGCGCGATGTCGTGCGCTGGACGCTGAACGCGCTCATCGCGGCCGAGGAGTACGGCGTCACCTCGGAGAACGTCGACGAGATGGCCGCCTCGGAGAACCCCGAGGTCCGCCGCCTGCTCGGCACGGAAGGCGAGCTCGGCGCCATGCTCGGCCTCGACGCCGAATGGGCCAAGCGCGCCATCGCCGCACGCGGCAACTACGGCGAGATCTTCGCGCGACAACATCGGCGAGGGCACGCCCATCAACATCGCCCGCGGGCTGAACGCCCAGTGGACCGACGGCGGCCTGCATCTTCTCGCCGCCGTTCCGCTGATCGGACAGGGCATGCGGGCGCGCCGGGAACGGGGCGCCCGCTTCGCTTCGGGGGGCCGGCCGGCGCGCCGGCCCCGCCGCAGACCTTCTATCCCGGCCGGGCGCCTGCACCGCAGGGGCCGCACGGGGCGCGAGAGCCGAGGGGGTTCAGCGATGACCACTGTGGAGATCCCGCAGGAACAATTCCGCCTGAGCATGCTCATCTACGACACGCGATACCGGTCGCTCACGATCCAGGTTGTCGCGGTGCTCGCTTTCATGCTGGCGGCAGCCTGGCTGGTCAACAACACCGTCCAGAACCTGTCGGCGCTCGGCAAGGACTTCGACTTCGGCTTCCTCGGCCAGCGCGCCGGCTACGACATCAGCCAGACGCTGATCCCCTATACCAGCGACAGCACCCACGGCCGGGCGGCGCTGGTCGGCATCCTCAACACGTTGCTCGTCGCGATCATCGGCTGCATCCTCGCCACGATGATCGGCGTGTTCATGGGCGTGCTGCGCCTGTCGACGAACTGGGTGGTCGCCAAGATCGCTGCCGTCTACGTCGAGATCTTCCGCAACGTGCCGGTGCTCCTGTGGATCCTGGTGACCTGGCGGTGATGACCGACATGACGCCCGCCCCGGCGGCCTTCCGCGGCGAGAACGCCACCGCCTCGATGCTCTTCGGCTCGGTCGCCTTCACAAACCGCGGCATCTACCTGCCCTGGCCGGTGTTCGGGCCGGGCTCGGCCATCGTCGTCGCCACCTTCCTCGCCTCGCTGATGGCGATCGTCGCCTTCGGCCGCTACGCCCGCAAGCGCCAGGAGGAGACGGGGGAGATCCTGCCGACCTTCTGGATCAAGCTCGGACTGTTCTTCGTGCCGGTGCTGCTGGTCGACCTGCTGATGGGCAGCCCGATCAGCCTCGACTACCCCGAGCTGCAGCGCTTCAACTTCGAGGGCGGCGGGTTCATCGACAAGGCCCTGATCGCGCTGACGCTGGCGCTCGCACTCTACACCGGCTCCTTCATCGCGGAGATCGTGCGCGCGGGCATCCAGGCGGTGTCGCGGGGGCAGACCGAGGCGGCGTGTGCGCTGGGCCTGCGCCCGAACCGGACCATGAGCCTGGTGATCCTGCCGCAGGCGCTGCGGGTGATCATCCCGCCGCTGATCTCGCAGTACCTCAACCTGACCAAGAACTCCTCGCTCGCCATCGCGGTGGGCTATGCCGACGCCCGGGCCACGCTGGGCGGCATCACCATGAACCAGACCGGGCGCGAGCTGGAATGCATGCTGCTGCTCATGGGCTTCTACCTGCTCGTCAGCCTGGCGATCTCGTCGGTGATGAACTTGTACAACACCTCCGTGACGCTGAAGGAGCGTTGAGATGAGCGACCTCATCTATGTCCGCACCGAGATGCTGCCGCCCCAGGAGGCGCCGTCCTCGCAGATCGGCGTCGTGCGCTGGGCTGCGCGAGAACCTGTTCTCGACCTGGCTCAACAGCCTCCTGACCATCGTGGTGATCGCCTTCGCGGTCTGGTGGCTCGCCGCGCATATCCTGCCCTGGTGTCCGCCATGCGGTCTGGGACGCCGGCGCGCTGCGCGAGTGCCGCGAGATCATCGCCGCCCGGTGGGGCGAGGGGGCGGGCGGCGCCTGCTTGGCGGTGATCCGCGAGCGCTGGAAGCAGTTCCTCTTCGGCTTCTACCCGTCGGACCTCTACTGGCGCCCGACGCTCACCTTCTTCATGATGCTGGCGGCGCTGGCGCCGGTGCTGTTCGCCGAGGTGCCGCGCCAGATGCTGTGGTACTCGATCGCCTTCCCGGGGCTCGCATACTGGCTGCTCTGGGGCGGCTCGCTGATGGTGCCGCTCGGTCCGTCTACGCGCTGGCTTTGTGGTCGGCTATCTGGTCGTCCACCGCGTCGTCGCCGACGCGCCTGGCGGAACCTGCTCGCGCTCATCGTCGGCGTGCTGGCGGCGCTGATCTGGTGGCTCTATCTCGCCGGCCCGGTCGGCGGCGCGCTTGGCCGGCATGCTGCCCCTCGCGCTGCGGCCCGTGCCACTCGCAGCAGTTCGGCGGCTTCATGCTGTCGCTCGTCATCGGCGTCACCGGCATCACCCTCTCGCTGCCGCTCGGCATCCTGCTGGCGCTCGGGCCGGCAGTCGGACATGTTCATCGTCAAGACGATCTGCGTCGGCTTCATCGAGTTCATCCGCGGCGTGCCGCTGATCACGCTCTTGCTGTTCACGCCTCGCTCCTGCTCAACTACTTCCTGCCGCCGGGCACCAACTTCGACATCATCCTGCGCGTCATCATCATGGTGACGCTCTTCGCCGTCGGCCTACATGGCCGAGGTGATCCGGGGCGGCCTCGCGGCGCTGCCGCGCGGCCAGTACGAGGCGGCGGACGCGCTCGGTCTCGACTACTGGCAGGCGCATGCGGCTGATCATCCTGCCGCAGGCGCTGAAGATCTCGATCCCCGGCATCGTCAACAACTTCATCGGGCTGTTCAAGGACACCACGCTGGTGGCCTTCATCGGCCTGCTGGACCCGATCGGCCTGACGCACTGCCATCCGCGCGGACCAGCAACTGGAACGGCATCTTCTGGGAGCTCTACATCTTCGTCGGCGCTGATCTTCTTCGTCTGCTGCTTCGGCATGTCGCGGTATTCGCAGTACCTGGAGCGCAAGCTCCACACCGACCACCGCTAAGGGGGCCGCCATGAGAGAACCGCATCCGTCGACGCCTCCGAGCTCGAGCCCGTCGATCCCGCCAGACTGCAGGTCTCCGACGAGGTGGCGATCGAGATCGTCGGCATGAACAAGTGGTACGGCCAGTTCCACGTGCTGCGCGACATCAACCTGACCGTCTTCAGGGGCGAGCGCATCGTGATCTGCGGCCCGTCGGGGTCGGGCAAGTCGACGCTGATCCGCTGCATCAACCGGCTGGAGGAACACCAGAAGGGCAAGATCGTCGTCGACGGCATCGAGCTGACCTCGGACCTCAAGAACATCGACAAGGTCCGGTCCGAGGTCGGGATGGTGTTCCAGCACTTCAACCTCTTCCCGCACCTGACCATCCTCGAGAACTGCACGCTGGCGCCGATCTGGGTGCGCAAGACCCCCAAGAAGGAGGCGGAGGAGATGGCGATGCACTTCCTCGACCAAGGTCAAGATCCCGGAGCAGGCGCACAAGTATCCCGGCCAGCTCTCGGGCGGCCAGCAGCAGCGCGTGGCGATCGCGCGGTCGCTTGTGCATGAAGCCGCAGATCATGCTGTTTGACGAGCCGACCTCGGCACTCGACCCCGAGATGATCAAGGAGGTGCTCGACACCATGATCGAGCTCGCCGAGGAGGGGATGACGATGATCTGCGTCACCCACGAGATGGGCTTCGCCCAGGCGGTGGCGAACCGGGTGATCTTCATGGACCAGGGCCAGATCGTCGAGCAGAACGACGCCGAAGGAGTTCTTCAACAACCCGCAGTCCGACCGGACCAAGCTGTTCCTGAGCCAGATCCTCGGGCACTGAGCCTTCCCGGCGACGGGCCGCCACGCATCGCACCGGCGCGACGATGGGATTTATCTATTTATATCAAGAGCTTGATATGTGTATCATCGTGATACACCTGCACGTTCCTACTCCAGCGACCGCGGCACCACGAAATCGGCCAATGTGCCGCTGCCCCAGCCTGCATCCTTCCAGTCGTCAACCCCCAGGTCGATGACAGCGGTGGCGCCAGTTGGAAACTTGACGAAATCAGCGTCGGCGGACGGGCTGGCGAGCGAGGCGGGCGGCACAGGCGCCGATGCCCGGCTGGTGGCCGAGCATCAGCACCGTGGCCACGTCGGGCGCTGCTCGCAGCACCTCCAGCATCACACCGTCCTCGGCGCCATAAAGCTCCGGCACATAGGAAGTCGGGGCGGGTCCGGTCTTCTCGACCACCCGCGCCCAGGTCTCCTGGGTGCGGCGCGCGCTTGAGACCAGCGCATGGCCCGGAAGGTAGCCTTTGGCCTTCAGCCAGGCCCCGATCGCGCTCGCCCCCCGCTTGCCCCGCTTGTTGAGCGGCCGGTCATGGTCGCGCTGGCCCGGATCGGACCAGTTCGACTTGGCATGGCGCATCAGGATCAGCCGTCGCATGTGCCTCCCTTGCCATGAAAACTGCGCATATGGAATGCGGATTGTGCCGGCACGCGCCGGTCCTGCCCCACCGGACAGGCCCGCCGCACGGCACATCCCCGCTCCATGCAGTCGCCTCCCGGCGCCGTGTCGAGAAACCCGTGGCAAGCCGCCAGATCATACCCCGCCCCCGTCAGCGCCCCCACCGGGCAGGCCGCAAGGCAGGGCGCGGCGCAGGCATCGCAGGGCCGCTGCCCCGCCTGGGGCAGGTCGAGCCGGCCCGCAAAGGCCAGCGCCCCCCGATACGAGACGAACATCCCGGCCGTCTCGTGCACCAGGAGCCCCACCGGCGAGCCCCAGGCCCGCCCGCTGCGCAGCGCCCAGGCGATGAAGGGGCGCCAAGGCGGCCCGCCGAAGGGAAAAGCTGCCCCGGCCCCCAGCGCCTGGGCCAGCCCCCCGACGACGCGCCGCGACCAGCGGTCGAGCGGATCCGCCCCGCCATCGCGCGCCTCGGGGCTCGCGCGGAAGCCCGACCAGAACCCTGGCTCGTCCGGGCCGAGCAGTACCAGCGTGCCGCAGCCCTCCGGTGCGGCATCCTCCGGCACGGGGTGGAACGCCCCGAGCACGGCAAGCCCCTCCCCGGCCGCAAGCGCCGCCACCGCGTCGAGGGCCGGGGCGCCGGTCACGCCGCGCGGATCAGCGTCCCCGCACCATGGGCGGTGAAGAGCTCCAAGAGCACCGCATGCGGGGCGCGGCCGTCGAGGATCACCGCCGCCCGTACGCCGCCCTCGACGGCGGCGAGCACGGTCTCGGCCTTGGGGATCATGCCGCCGGAAATCACCCCGCTCGCCATCAGCCCTCGCACCTCGGCGGCGGAGAGCTGCGTCAGGACGTTGCCGCCCGCGTCCTTGACCCCGGCCACATCGGTCAGCAGCAGCAGCCGGTCGGCCTTCAGCGCCGCGGCGATGGCGCCGGCGGCGGTGTCGCCGTTGACGTTGAAGGTCTCGCCGCCCCGCCCCATGCCGACGGGGGCGACCACCGGGATGAAGTCGGAGTTGATGAACCGCTGCAGCACCTCGGGGTGCATCTCGACCGGCTTTCCGACGAGGCCGAGGTCGATGTCCACCTCCTGCCCGTCGCGGATGACGGTCTTGATGTCCTTCTCGCAGATCATCAGGCTCGCATCCTTGCCGGAGAGGCCCACCGCCTTACCGCCCTCGGCGTTGATTGCCTGCACGATGCGCTTGTTGATCCTGCCCGACAGGACCATCTCGACCACCTCGACCGTGGCGGCATCGGTGACGCGCTTGCCGTCGACGAAGGAGGACGGGATATCGAGGCGCTTGAGCATGTCGTTGATCATCGGGCCGCCGCCGTGGACGATCACCGGGTTCACCTTGCACTGCTTCATCAACACGACGTCGCGGGCGAAGGCCTGCCATCTCCTTGTCGTCGCCCATGGCATGGCCGCCAAACTTGATGACGATGGTGGCGCCGTCGTAGCGCTGGAGATAGGGCAGCGCCTCGCTGAGCGTGCGGGCGGTCGCGAGCCAGTCGCGGGTGGTGGCGCCGGATTTCTCCATGTCTCGATCCCTCCGGCCACGCCCCTTGCCCTCGGGCGGCGGCAGGGGGATACTCCGCGCCGGGCAGCGACACAAGGAGGCTGGCCTTAACATCATGCGTAATGGTTTTTCTTTGGGCATGGTCGCGCTGGCGCTCGCCGCCTGCGCCCCGGCGGGCGGGCCGGGCACCACCACGGCGAGCGGCGCGGATTGCGTGGCGCTGTTCCGCAACTACGACTTCCTGGAGCCGTCGGTGCGGCGCCCCGACAACCGCACGATCCCTCCGGGGTTGCAGCTGCCGATCGAGCTGCTGCGGCAGGGCGGCTGCATCACCATGACCGCCGACCTGGCGGGGATGGAGGCGGTGCCGCTGGTGCCGGTGACCGACAACGCGGTGGTGATCAACCCGATCTCGCTGCATGCAGGCGTGGTCACCTCGACCGCCGACGAGGTGCGGGCGATCGCCTTCTTCGAGGCGCGGGGCGTGCGGACGCGAACCGTCGGCGCGGCGGGACTGGGCCGGCGGATCTACCTCGGGCCATTCGCGACCGAGGGCGCGCTGAACGGGGCGCGGGAGGCCGCGATCGCGGCCGGCTTTGCCTATCCATATACGGTGAGGTTCTGATGCGCCTTCCGGTCATGCGGCTGGTCCTCGCCCTCGTCGCCGTCGCCTCGGTATGGACGGCGCCGTTGGCGCAGGCGCGGGACGACGGCGAGTGCCTGCAGCTTTTCCTCCAGTACGACCGGGTCTCGGGGCGCTATCCGGGGGGCGGGGTCGGGAGGGGGTGGAACAACCTGGTTCTGCCGGGCGATCTGGCACGCGCCACGCAGCGGCTGGTCGCAGCGGGGTGCCAGACCTGGACCCGCGATCTCGACCGAATGGAGGCCTATGCCGCCACGCTGCAGGGGTTCCGCATCACCGACGGGCCGACGGCGATCCGGCCGACCCCGGTGCACCTGGGGGCGCTGACCAGCATCGCCGACGAGGTGCGGGTGACGATCGTGTTTCGCGGGCTTGGCTACAACTCGCGCGGGATCGGCGCGATGGAGCTGGGCAGGCGCATCTATATCGGACCGTTCTACAGCCAGGAGGCGCTCGACCAGGCCATCAGCCTCGCCCTGGAGGTGGGGTTCGTGGCCCCCTATGCAGCGACGCTGACGCGGTTCTGAGGTGTGCAAAGGGGGCCTTGCACGCGTGCAATTCCCGGTAGCTCTTTGATATTGAAGGGATTAATCTTCAATAATTTCCGTTAACTGCGCACTTGGCGCCACGCCGGCTCACGTCATGTCGGTGATGATCGCCCGCAGGGTCTCCAGCCCCGCGCCGGTCTCAGCCGAGGTGACAACGATCTCGGAGAAGGCGGCCGGATGGCGGCCGAGGGCCGTGCCGACCGCCTCGACGGTGGCGGCGAGGTCGCGGGCCGGGGGCTTGTCGGCCTTGGTCAGCACCGCCTGGAAGGTCACGGCGGCGCGGTCGAGCAGGTCCATGATCTCCTCGTCCACCGCTTTCACCCCGTGGCGGGCGTCGATCAGCAGGAAGGCCCGGCGCAGGGTCTGGCGCCCCGCGAGGTAGGCCTTGAGCAGCGCCTGCCAGCGCTCGACCACGGGCTTCGGCGCCTCGGCGAAGCCGTAGCCGGGCAGGTCCACCAGGTAGGTCGCGGGGCCGAGCGCGAAGTAGTTGATCTCCTGCGTGCGGCCGGGCGTGTTGGAGGCACGCGCCAGCCCCTTGCGCCCGGTGAGCGCGTTGATCAGGCTCGACTTGCCGACGTTGGAGCGGCCGGCGAAGGCGACCTCCAGCCGGTCGGCGGGGGGCAGGCCGTCGAGCGCCACCACGCCCTTGACGAAGTCGCAGGGGCCGGCGAAGAGCCTGCGGCCGCGCTCGGCCGCCTCCGGGTCGGGGGCCGGGGCCACGGAGAAGACCTGCTTCATCGGGCGCACGCCCCCGGCCAGGGGTGTGAAACCGGCGGTTTCACGCGTGAAACCATAGCTACCCCGTTAAATCCAAACGGATTAATGAAGAATAATCTTCGGTTAAGCCGCACCCGCCGCCTCCAGCGCCGCGATGTCACCGCCACGGATGGCGTCGAGGTGGCGGGTTATGCGCTCGACGGGCCAGTCCCACCAGGCGATGTCGAGCAGCGCCTCGATCACCTGCGGCGCAAAACGCATCCGGAGTACCTGCGCCGGGTTGCCGGCCGCGATCGCGTAAGGCGGCACATGCCCCGCCACCACCGACCGGGCGCCGATGACCGCCCCCGACCCGATCCGCGCGCCGGGCAGCACCAGCGCTTCGGCGCCGATCCAGACGTCGTGGCCGACCTCGGTGTCGCCGCGATTCCCGGCCTCCCAGGTGGCGGGGTCGAAGCCCGCCTCCCAGCCGTGGCCGAAGATGTTGAAGGGATAGGTGGAGAAGCCGCCCATCGCGTGGTTGGCGCCGTTCATGAAAAAGGTGACGCCGGTGGCGAAGGCACAGAACGACCCGATCACCAGCCGGTCGCCGACGAAGTCGTAGTGGTGCAGCACGTTGCGCTCGAAGAAACGCTCCGGCCCGTCGGGATCGTCGTAGTAGCTGAAGCGCCCCACCTCGACGTTGGGCCGCCCCGCCGCCAGCGGCCGCAGAAAGCCGATGCGCGGGAAGGCGGCGACCGGGTGGAGAAGGTCGGGATCGGGACCGGTCACGCGACCGCCGCCCGGTCGCCGACGGCGACCCGGCCCCCCGCGATCACCTCGGAATAGACGCCGAAGTCCTGGTGGCCCCAGCCCGCCTCGAGGGCAGCAAGGGTGTCGGCGTCGCTGACGCCGGTGTCGGGATTCACGGTGGTCGCCTTGCAGCGGGTGATGCGCTCGCGCACGGTGAAGGTGGCGCCGCCGATGCGCAGGTCGCGGCCGATGAGGTCGAATTCCTCCCAGGGGGCAAGGTCTTCGAGCCAGATATTGCCGCGGAAGCGCTCCTGCGCCAGCGGCTGGCCGATCTGCTGCGACATCGCCCGCAGGCTGGCAGCGTTCAGGATCGAGACCGAGGAGAAGTCGGTGTCGGTCATGCCGCGCGGCGCGCGGGTGACGAAGGCCGGCAGCGCGCGGTCGGGGTTGGCGAGCGGCGTCACCCAGGCGACCAGGCGTGCGGCGTCCTCGGGCAGGTCGGGGTTCACGGTGATGGGCGTGCTGCGCGGGTGGGTCAGCGTCAGGGTGCCCGCGGCCTCGTCGACCTGCGCGCGGATCGCCATGAGATCGAAGGACTTCGCCCCGCGGCTGAAGTTCGCGCAAGCCACCCAGGCGGCCGCGCCGGGCGTGGTCTTCGCCGCCTCGTGGGCGATGGCCCAGACCCGGTCCCAGGGCATGGTCTGGCCGACGGCGAACTCGGCCGCCAAGATCGCCTCGACCCCGTGCGACTTGATCGGGTGGCGCCAGAGATGGCTGACCCTGGCGTCCACGACGCGTCTATCCCGCCTTTCGCAACCGCTTGAGCGGGCCGAGAATGTTGTTCATCACCTCGGGCTTCACCCCCTGGTGGCGCATAATGAGATACTGCTGGGTGAAGGTGATGATGTTGTTCGCCACCCAGTAGATCACCAGCCCGGAGGCGAAGCTGCCCAGCATGAACATGAAGATCCACGGCATCCAGGCGAAGACCATGGCCTGGGTCTTGTCGGTGGGTGCCGGGTTCAGCTTCATCTGCAGCCACATCGAGATGCCCATCAGGATCGGCCAGACGCCGATCGAGAGGATGAAGAAGAAGCTGGCCGGCGAGGGTGCCGCCCAGGGCAGGAGGCCGAAGAGGTTCAGGATCGAGGTGGGATCGGGGGCCGAGAGGTCGTGGATCCAGCCGATGAAGGGCGCGTGGCGCAGATCGAGGGTGACGAAGATCACCTTGTAGAGCGAGAAGAAGATCGGGATCTGGATGAGGATCGGCAGGCAGCCCGCAGCCGGGTTGACCTTGGCCGACTTGTAGAGGGCCATGACCTCCTGCTGCATCTTCATGCGGTCGTCGCCGACGCGCTCCTTGATCTTCTCCATCTCCGGCTGGAGCGCCTTCATCTTCGCCATCGAGGCGTAGGACTTGTAGGCGAGCGGGAAGAGCAGCGCCTTGATGATGAGCGTCAGCGCGATGATCGCCCAACCCATGTTGCCGAGAAAGCCGTTCATGAAGTGCAGGACGCGGAAGATCGGCTTGGTGAGGAAGAAGAACCAACCCCAGTCGATGGCGTCGACGAAGCGGTCGATGTTCATGTCGCGCTGGTAGTCGCGGATCGTGCTCCATTCCTTGGCGCCGGCGAAGAGCGAGGTGGTCGCCTCGGCGACGCTGCCCGGCGGGACCGACATGACCGGCAGGCGGACGTCGGTCTGGAAGGTGTCGGTCACAGCGTTGTGCTTGGTGACGGCGGTGAAGGACTGGCCCGCCGGGGGCACAAGCGTCGACATCCAGTAGTGGTCGGTGAAACCGATCCAGCCGTTCTCGGCGACCTCGACGGTCATGGCGGCCGCCCGCTCGCCCGGGTTCACTTCCAGGTCCGCGATCTTGCTGTAGCTGGTCTCCAACAGGGTGCCGTCGTGCACCATGATCGCACCCTCGTGCAGGATGTAGAAGCCGCGCAGGTCGGGGGGCGTGCCGTGGCGGGCGATGATCCCGTAGGGCTGCAGCCGGACCTCGGCGCCGGTCAGGTTCTCGACGCTCTGGACGGTCGTGAACATGAAGTTCGCATCGACCGAGAGGGTGCGGCGGAAGACGAGCCCCGCGCCATTGTCCCAGACGAGCGTGACCGGGGTGGCCTCGGTGAGCACCTCGCCGCTCTCGAGCTGCCACTCGGTGGCGGGGCCGGGAACGAGGTCGAAGCCGAGCCCGCCCGCGGGCGCCCAGCCGTAGAGCGCGTAATAGGCATGCGGCGCGCCCGCCGGGGTCAGCAGCGTGACCATGGGCGAGCCCGGGGCGATGGTCTCGAAGTAGTCGGTGAGCCGCAGGTCGTCGATGCGCCCGCCGACCAGCGACAGCGATCCCTCGAGACGGGCGGTGCGGATGGGCAGCCGCGGGGTGGCGGCGAGCGCCACGTCGCGGGCCAATGGTGCGGGCGCAGCCAGCTCCGGGGTGGCGCCGACGCCGTCGGACGGGGGAACCACCACCGTGCCGTCGGCCGCGACCTCTGCCGGCGGCGCGGGCATGTCCTCGGGGGCGGGCGGCGGGAAGAGGACGAACCAGACCAGGATGACGAGGAAGCTGAGGGCGGTCGCCAGGATCAGATTTCTGTTCTGGTCGTCCATCGTGCCGCAGCTCCGGGTGGGGTCTCAAACCTGTCCGGGGTTGAACAGCCGCATGACCGAAAGGTCAAGGTGTATTCGGGTCGCCTCCCTTGCCGCCGGAAATTGCCCCACGGGCCGCACGCACGCCGCTCGCCGGCGTCGCGTAAGGCCGTGGGCGGAAGCCGCGCAGCCAGGCGATGGTGTCGGCCAGCGACATCGGCTTGGCCACGAGATAGCCCTGGAAGTAGTCGCAGCCGAGCCCGCGCAGCATGTGCTCGGCGTCCTCGGTCTCCACGCCTTCGGCCAGCGTGGCGATGCCGAGGGCGCGGGCCATGGCGATCATCGAAGCGGTGAGCTGCTGCTGCTCGGCGGAGGTCTCGATCCCGAAGATGAAGCTCTTGTCGATCTTGATGCGGTTGACCATGAAGCGGCGCAGATTTGAGATCGAGGCGTGGCCGGTGCCGAAGTCGTCGAGCTCGATGCGGAAGCCCGCTGAGGCGAGGCCGCGCAGGTTACGCACCACCATGTCGGCATCGCTCTTGATCAGCACCGTCTCAAGCACCTCGATGGCGATGCGCGAGGGCTCGATGTCGAAGCGCTCGGTCTCCCACTTGATCTTCTCGATGAGGCGCGGGTCGCGGAGCTGGGCGAGCGCGAAGTTGACCCCGACCTCGGGCACCTCGAGCCCCGCCTGTTCCCAGGAACGCAGCGCTTCCAGCGAGCGGGTGAGCACCACCTCACCGATGCGCTCGGTGAGATCCGTCTCGTCGGCGAAGTCGAGGAAGGCCGCGGGCGTCAGGAGCCCGTGCCCGGGGTGGTGCCAGCGGATCAGCGCCTCGAAGCCGGAGAAGGCGCCGGTGGCAAGGTCGATCTGCGGCTGGAAGAACGGCTCCAGCTCGCCGCGGTCGAGACCTGCGAGAAGCTCGGTGTAGAGTGTTTCGCGCCGGTCGACCTCGGCGCGCAGATCCTCGCGGAAGTAGCGCACGTTGCCGGCGCCGGCACCCTGGGCCTCGGCAAGGGCGATGCTGGCGTTGGCGAGGATCCGGTCGGGGTCGGGCTCGTCGTCGGAGAGGAGCGTCACCCCGATGCCGCAGGTGATGCGCCGCGCGCCGCCCTTGATCGAGAAGGGCTTGGCGAGGGCTGTCTGCACGCGGCCTGCGACGGCGGCGGCGGCGTTGGCGTCTTCGAGGTCGCTCGCGACCACGACGAAGTCGTCGCCGCCGAGGTACGCGGCGAAGTCCTCATTGCGCAGGGCCCGCTGGATGCGGCGGGAGACGATGCGGATCACCTCATCGCAGGTGCTCTTGCCCAGCGTCTCGGCCAGAACCTTGAAGCGGTCGAGATCCACCCGCAGCACCGCGGTATGGGTGCTGGCGCGTTCGGCGCCGGCCGCGAGCCGGGACAGGTAGGCATGCAGGTAGGTGGCGTTCGGCAGGCCGGTCAGCGCGTCGTGCAGCAGGCGGAAGCGGTTCTCCCGCTCGGTCTCGTCGCTCTGGGCCACCCAGGCGACGATCCGCTTGCGGGCCGGGCGCAGCACGCCGAGCACCAGCCCGATGCCGCCGAGCAGGTGCAGCGCCAGCGAGGCGAAGATGGTCCAGCGGACGACGACGGCGGCCTGGGCCGCCTCGGCACGGTGGCGCGCGGCGTGCAGGTTGAGCTGCGGCAGCACCTGGCTGCGGACCTCGCCGCGGATCCTGGCCACCATCTCCGACGTCGGCTCCGGATCCTTTGCGAGCGCGAGCGCGCGTTCCGCCGCCTGTGCCAGACCGGAGGCGGCCGTGCCGCCTTGCGCCAGCCGCTCGCGTTCCTGGTGTACCAGGCGCTCGACGTCCCAGGTCAGCCGGTTGCGCTCGGCACGCCCGTCCCGGTTTTCCGAGCCGATCACGAAGCCGTCCAGGGCCTCGAGAACGGCCCGCGCCGAGTTGGCCTCGGTGACGCTTACCAACGCCAGCTCGGCCGCGGCGGTTTGCTTGCGCACCGCGCGGTCGACAACCACATGCGCGGCGACGACGATGCCGAGGCCGCAGCAGAGCAGCAACCCGGTCGCCCGCGCGAACAGGTGATGCGGGGCGGCGTCGTCGGAATCGGATGATTGTGGCGTCGACATGGGCGAGGACCCTAGCCGGGCATCGCCTCAGCAACCGTTAATCCGGCCGGCCAATTCCCGGAGCTTTCGAGGGGCATTCGACGCGAATTTTAGCCGCACCCGGCGCTGCCACCCCCCGGCCCGCTCATCCGCAGATGTCGCGCAACGCCAAGGCCTCCGTCTCGGAGAGGGGCGGCACGTCTGGCGCCGGACCCGCGGGCGGAGCGGCCGCAGTGGCGCGGATGGCCGCCGCGGCCCGGGTGATGGCCGCCTGGCCAGGGTCGCCGGTGAAGACCTGGCGCAGGTTCGCCCAGGGCCCGGCTGCGCGCATCAACGCGGTGACCGGATCCTCTCCGGCGCCGGCTTCGACGATCCATTGCGCCACCTCGGCCGCGCCCGGCCCGGCCGTCACGGCCGCCCGGTCGAGGACCAAGGTGCCGCCGGGCAGCGCGGCGGCGCCGCCCCCGCCCCCGGCCCCGCCGAGCGCGAGCACCCTGATGCGCAGCGGCGGCGCCGCGACGCGGGCCGCAATGCGGTCGAGGACCCGCTGCCCTCCGGGCTCCGCACAGATGCCCCCGCCCTCCTCCATCAGCGCGAGAAGCACCCGGTCGCCGATCTCCTCGGCCTGTTCCGGCGGCACCATGCCCACCGCGAGCCGACGCAGCAGCTCCGGTCCGGCGATCACCACGGCGGCGAGCATGGCGACGGCAAGGATCGGCCCCACCAGCTGCCGCCGCTTGCGGGCCGGTGCTGCCCGCGGCCATGCGGGCAGCTCGCGCGTGACCTCGGCGATCGCCGCCACCATCTCGCGGTCGCGGATCTCCAGCGTCTCGGTCCCCATGACATAGACGGTCGCCCCGCCGTGCCTGCCCGTCACCTGCACCCCGCCCAGCGCCCAGTGGCCGAGCGGCGCGTCGGAAGGGTCGGTGAGCAGGAGCGTGGCCTTGCCGAAGGATACGACCACCTCGCGCGGGGGCGCATCCGGCGTCTCGCGCCAGAGCCCTGTCGCCTCCAGCCGGATGTAGCGCTCCAGCGCCGTCAACGCTTGCTCCGCGCGCCCGATGCGGGGTCCGGCGCCTGCGCATGGCGAGTGACGTTCATGCCCATGCAACCGCCCTCCCCCCAGCGCCGCGCAAGCTAGCGCAAGACCCGGCGGCCGTAAACGGCCCCGCCCCATCGGCGCGTCCGGGTCTTGCGTTTCCTGACCGGATTAGTCATCTATTGATGGAGCATCCAACGAGCCCGAGTCGATCCGCATGCACCCGACCGCCGCCAAACCCCTCCGCCGTCTTCCCGGCACAAAGGTGCGCCGATGATCGTCTGTTCCTGCTCCGGCGTGACCGACCGCGACATACGCCAGACCATCGCCTGGATGCGGGCGTCGGATCCCTATGCCCTGATCACCCCCGGCAAGATCTACCGCGCGCTCGGCAAGTCGGCGGAGTGTGGCGGCTGCATCCGGCTTTTCGTCGAGCGCATGCGCGACGACGACAATCTCGCTGTCCCGCTGGAGTTGCGCAGGCTGCGCGCCAACGGCCGGCTCAGCGTGACCGAGGGCGGCTGAAGCCGAGGCAGCGCGCGAGCCCTGCGATGCACGCGGCCGTCACGGGCGGATGTGCCGAACTCCGCGGGGTTTCCAGTTTAGAACGATTCCATATTGCGCGATTCTACCTGCCTGCCTAAGGTAAAGGCAGACGGCGATGCAGCCAGCACGCAAGCAAACAAGCGAAAGGGAGCGGGCGATGAAGGGCGACAAGGGGGTCATCGAATACCTGAACAAGGCGCTCCGGGCTGAGCTGACCGCGGTCAGCCAGTATTGGCTGCACTACCGCCTGCAGGCCGACTGGGGCCTCGGCAAGCTGGCGAAGAAGAGCCGCGCGGAGAGCGTCGAGGAAATGGGCCACGCGGACAAGCTCATCGACCGGATCATCTTCCTCGAGGGCCATCCCAACCTGCAGACGCTCGATCCGCTGCGGATCGGCGAGAACCCCAGGGAGACGCTGGAATGCGATCTCGCGGCGGAGTTGGAGGCGGTCGCGCTCTACAAGGAGGCGCGCGACCATTGCGAGAAGGTCCGCGACTATGTGTCCAAGGACCTGTTCGAGGCGCTCCTGACCGACGAGGAAGGCCATGTGGACTTCATCGAGACCCAACTCGGCCTCATCGACCGCATCGGCGAGCAGAACTGGGGTCAGCTCAACGCCGAGCCGACCAGCGAGGTCGAGAGCTAGTCCCGGCGGCGTGGGCCGCATGCGGCACGTCGCGATGATCCGGGCGCTCGTGCTCGCAGCCGCGCTGACGCAGCCAGTGGCGGCGCAGGAGGCGCAGCTCGTGCGGATGGGCACGGCCAGCCTTGCCGGTGCATACTTCCCGGTGGGGGTGGCACTCTGCCGGCTGGTCAACGAGGACCGGCGCGAGCACGGCATCCGCTGTGCCGCCCAGCCCTCGGGCGGTTCGGTCGCGAATATCCAGGCATTGCGCGCAGGCGAGATCGACCTCGCGCTGGTGCAGTCCGATGTCCAGGACGCCGCATTGAATGGCAGCGGCGCGCTTGCGGGAGACGGTCCCTTCACCAATCTGCGCGCCGTGTTCTCGCTCTATCCCGAGCCGCTGACCGTGGTGGCGCGAGCCGAGGCGGGCATCACGGCGCTTGCCGACCTCGCCGGCACGCGGATCAGCCCTGGTCCACCGGGGTCCGGCCAGCGGGAGCTTTGGGATGTACTGGCCGCGGCCATGGGCTGGACCGCCGAGAGCTTTGAGGCGGTGCTGGATCTCTCGCCAACCGACCAGGCCAATGCGCTCTGCGAGGGCGAGATCGATGCCTTCGTCATCGCCATCGGCCATCCGGCCCCGACGGTGCGCGAGGCGACGGCCGGCTGCGACGCCAATCTGGTGCCGGTCACCGGACCCTCGATCGCGGCGCTGGTGGCCGCCAACCCGTTCTTCGCCGAGGCCGAGATTCCCGGCGGACTCTACCGTGGCAATCCCGCGCCGGTGCCGACCTTCGGGGTGCTGGCGACGCTGGTCACCCGCGCCGAGGTATCCGACGCGGTGATCGCCACGCAGGTGGATGCCACCTTCGGCAAGCTGGACACATTGCGCGAGCTTGACCCGGTGCTTGCCAATCTGGCACCCGAGGCCATGGCCACTGCCGGGCTCACCGCGCCGCTTCACCCTGCCGCGGAGAGCTATTTCCGCTCCCGGGGCCTCATTCCCTGACCGAGCGCTTCAGATTGGTATTGGCAAGCGCGTCCGGGACCGGATGATGCGTCCCGAGCGCGCCGCGGAAAATCGGCGCCCGATGGCGGCCGGCCAGCGGCCGCGGGATGGAGGAACGCCCGTGCCATTTGAAACGTCTGCGGTCTGACCGGCGATGTATCTCGGCATCGACCTCGGCACCTCGTCGGTCAAGACCGTGCTCTTCGACCGCGACCAGCACCTGCTCGCGCAGGCCAGCCGCCCGCTGACCATTGCCCGCCCGCATCCCGGCTGGTCAGAGCAAGACCCCGAGGCCTGGTGGACGGCGGCGCTCGCCACCATCGACGAGATCGCCGCAGCGCATCCTTTGGCCGGGCTGCGGGGCATCGGCCTTTCGGGCCAGATGCACGGCGCGGTCTGCCTCGACGATGGCGACCGGGTGCTGCGGCCCGCGATCCTGTGGAACGACGGCCGCGCCGCCGCCGAATGCGCCACCATCGAGGCCGCCGAGCCGCGCTCTCGCGAGATCGCCGGAAACATCGCCATGCCGGGCTTCACCGCGCCGAAGCTCGAGTGGATGCGCCGGCACGAGCCTGCGGTCTTCGCCCGCGTCTCCGTGGTGTTGCTGCCCAAGGACTACCTGCGGTTCCGGCTGACCGGCCTCCACGTCTCGGAGATGTCCGACGCCGCCGGCACGCTCTGGCTCGACGTCGGAGCCCGCGACTGGTCCGACGACCTGCTCGCCGCCACCGGCCTGACCCGCGCCCAGATGCCGCGCCTCGTCGAGGGCAGCGCGCCTTCGGCCGAGCTCTCGCCCGACCTCGCCGCCCGCTGGGGCGTGCGCGGCACGGTGGTGGTGGCCGGCGGTGCGGGAGACAACGCGGCCGCCGCCTGCGGCGTGGGCGTGGTGCGGCCGGGAGACGCCTTCGTGTCGATCGGCACTTCGGGGGTGCTCTTCGTGTCGAACGCGCGGTTCTCGCCCAATACCGAGGGCGCCGTGCACGCCTTCTGCCACGCGATCCCGGCGACCTGGCACCAGATGGGCGTGATCCTCTCGGCGGCCGACAGCCTCGAATGGCTCTCGCGCATCACCGGCCGCAGCGCGCGCGAGCTCACCTCGACGGTCGAACCAGGGGCAAGTCCGTCGCAGGTGACCTTCATGCCCTACCTCTCCGGCGAGCGCACCCCGCACAACGACGCCGGCGCCCGCGGCGCCTTCACCGGCCTGTCGCAGTCGAGCGACACCGCCGACCTCGCCCAGGCGGTGATGGAGGGCGTGGCCTACGCCTTTGCCGACTGCCAGCGCGTGCTCAGCGACGCCGGCACCGACTTCGATGCAGCACTCGCCGTGGGCGGCGGCGCGCGCTCCGACACCTGGCTCAGGATCATCGCCAACGTGCTCGACCGCCCGCTGGAGCTGGCCGCCGACAGCGACGTCGGCGCGGCGCTGGGGGCCGCGCGCCTCGCGATCTGCGCCGCCGAGGGCGCCGATCCGCTGGAAGTCTGCACCCGCCCCGAGATCCTGCGCGTGGTCGAGCCCGACCCCGACCTGGTCGCCGCCTACGCCGAGGGCTACGCGCGCTACCGGGCGCTCTATCCCGCTCTCAAGGAGACAACAACATGAGCGACTTCTTCGCGGGCATCGACCCGATCCCCTTCAAGGGTCCCGACAGCGACGACCCGCTCGCCTTCCGCTTCTACGAGCCCGACCGCATGGTGCTCGGCAAGCGCATGGAGGACCAGCTGCGCATGGCGGTGTGCTACTGGCACAGCTTCGCCTGGCAGGGGCAGGACCCGTTCGGCGGCCAGACCTTCGAGCGGCCGTGGTTCGGCGACGCCATGAGCCACGCGCGGGTAAAGGCCGACGCCGCCTTCGAGATGTTCCGCATCCTCGGGGTGCCGTTCTTCACCTTCCACGACCGCGACGTGGCCCCCGAGGGCGCGACGCTGGCCGAGAGCAACCGCAACCTGCGCGAGATCACCGAGCTTTTCGGGACCCGGATCGCAAGTGCCGGCGTGAAGCTGCTCTGGGGCACCGCCAACCTCTTCTCCAACCGCCGCTTCATGGCGGGGGCGGCGACCAACCCCGACCCGGATGTGTTCGCCTATGCCGCGGCACAGGTGAAGACGGCACTCGACGTGACCCACGAGCTGGGCGGGGCCAACTACGTGCTCTGGGGCGGGCGCGAAGGTTACGAGACGCTGCTCAACACGGACATGGGGCGCGAGCTGAACCAGATGGGCCGGTTCCTGTCGATGGTGGTCGACTACAAGCACAAGATCGGCTTTCCCGGCACCATCCTGATCGAGCCGAAGCCGCAGGAGCCGACCAAGCACCAGTACGACTACGACGTCGCCACCGTCTTCGGCGCCCTGCAGCGCTTCGGGCTGGAGAAGGAGGTCAAGGTCAACATCGAGACCGGCCACGCCGTGCTGGCGGGGCATTCCTTCGAACACGAGATCGCCACCGCGGTCGCCTTGGGCATCTTCGGCTAGCGTCGACGCCAACCGCAACGACTACCAGTCCGGCTGGGATACCGACCAGTTCCCCAACAACGTCCCCGAGACGGCGCTGGCCATCTACTACATCCTCAAGGGCGGCGGCTTCACCACCGGCGGCTTCAACTTCGATGCCAAGCTCCGCCGCCAGTCGCTCGACCCGGTGGACCTGATCGCCGCCCATGTCGGCGGCATGGATACCTGCGCGCGCGGCCTGCTGGCGGCGGCGGCGATGATCGAGGACGGCGGGCTCGATGCGGCGCTCGCCGAGCGCTACGCCGGCTGGGACACGCCCGCTGCCAAGGCGATGCTGACCTCCGACCTCGCCGCCATCGCCACCCGCGTCGAGCACGAGGCGATCGAGCCGAAACCGCGCTCCGGCCGGCAGGAGCGCCTGGAGAACTGGATCAACCGCTTCGTCTGAGGGGCCTTCAGCCGGCCCGGTCATCGGAGCGAAGAGTGGGCCGGCTGCAACGAATCCGGCTATGCTGCGTTGTCACAGGCGAGCGCGGGCGATTCGACCGCTGCAGCACCGCGCACAACCGATCGAGAGTCAAAGGGGGATACCATGGCCGAGACCCGGAAATCCGACGCCGAGACGAGCGAGCTTGCCAAGCTGACCGAGCCGCTGGCTGCCGAGGTCGCCGCCCTGCGCGCCGACCTGGCCAGGCTCGCGTCCGCCGCCACGCGCACCGGCAAGGAACGCGCCGCCGCGTTCAAGGCCGCCGCCGCCGAAACCGCGAGCGAGAGCTACGCCAAGGGCGAAGCGACGCTGGAGAGCGTGCTGGCCGAGATGAAGTCGCTGGAGGACGACCTTGCGGACGCCACGCGCCGCAAGCCCTTCGCGGCACTGGGGCTGGCGGCGCTGGTCGGCTTCCTGTTCGGCGTCCTGTTCCGGCGCTGACGTGATACGCCTGCTGTCCTCGGTCGGCCGTGTCGCCGAAGCACGCCTCAAGGACGCCGGGCGACGGATCGGCATGCGTGCCGTCCTCACCGCCGCCGCCGCCCTCGCCGGGCTGGTGGCGGCAGGCTTCGCGATCGGTGCCGCCACCGTGGCCCTGGCCGCGCGCCTCGGGACGATCGAGGCGCTGCTGGTCATGGCCGGGGTGGCGCTTGTCATGATGATCGCGCTGCTGATCGTGATCTCCGCACAGGCGAAGCGCGACCGCGAGCAGGCGGCACTGCGCGCGGAACTCGACAGCCGGCTGCTCCGCGCCGCTGCCGTGTCGATGATCCCCACCCGGGCTCCGTCGCGCCCGGTCCTGGGCCTCGCGCTGGTCGCGGTCGGCGCGCTGCTGGTGATGATCCGCCGCGGCGACGACCGAAAGAGTTGACCTCAGCCGCGATCGCGCATGATGCGGGCCTTCTGGCGCTCCCAGTCGCGCTTGGCCTCGGTTGCGCGCTTGTCGGCCATCTTCTTGCCCTTGGCGATGCCGAGCTGCAGCTTCGCCCGCCCGCGGTCGTTGAAGTAGAGCCTGAGCGGCACCAGCGTCATCCCCTCGCGTGACGTGCCCTGCCACAGCCGCGACAGCTCGCGCTTGCTGACCAGCAGCTTGCGCCGCCGCCGCTCGTCGTGGCCGAAGGTCTTGGCCTGCGCATAGGCGGGGATGTAGCCGTTGATCAGCCACAGCTCGCCCCCCTCGACGGCGGCGTAGCTCTCGGCGATGTTGGCCTTGCCGGCGCGCAACGACTTTACCTCGGAGCCTTCGAGCACGATGCCCGCCTCCAGGTGGTCCTCGATGAAATAGTCGTGCCGCGCCCGACGATTCTCGGCGACGACTTTCTGGGGGCGTGCCGGTTTCTCAGCCATTGCGCCGCTCTAGCCGAGCGGCGCCGCTCTGTCCAGCGGCCGGCCAGGTGTGCGAGCCGGGGCTTGCACGCGCGCAATTCCCGGTATCCATGTGAAAATGCAGGAATTAATGTTCAATAATTTTGAGTTGACGCCCGTTCGGGCGTGACGGCTGCCACTTCGTTTCCGGGCGGGCGCATCCGGCGAGACCCCCGATGCGCCCGACCGGGACCGGTCAGCCGGCCGTAAGGTAGGGGATCGTTCCGGCGATGTCGCTGTCGTCGATCATGCGGAAATTGCTGACGCTGCCGGCGCGGCGGGCCTCGCCATACGGGGCGTAGTCCGGATCGCCAGCGAAGCGCTCGAGGGCGTCCTTCGACGGAAACTCGACGATGGCGATCAGCGTGCTGTCCTTGTCTGCACCCTCGAGCGTGGCGATGTTTCCGCTGCGCGACAGGTAGCGGCCGCCATGCTTCTCGACCAGCTTGTGCACGTTGCCGGCGTAGTCGGGCACCCAGCCCGGATCGGTGATCTTGATGTCGGCGATCAGGTAGACGCTCATCTTCTTCCCTCCGCGGTTGCGGCGCTTCCCGCGCCGTCCGGGAATCCTGGGGGAGCGCCTCGGTCCGGGTCCAGTCACGGATCTGAACCAGGTAGTACAGTTTCCGTACTATCGAGTCGGGCGCGCGGGGCGTATCGTTCGCGCGTGCCGACAGGGGAGAGAACGCATGCAACAGGCCGGATACAAACAGTTCTGCCCGCTCGCGATGGCGGCCGAGGTGCTCTGTACGCGCTGGACCATGGTGCTGATGCGCGAGTTGATCGCCGGGTCCACCCGCTTCAACGACCTGCGGCGCGGGGTGCCGAAGATGTCGCCGACGCTCTTGTCCCAGCGCCTCAAGGAGTTGGAGGAGGCGGGGATCGTGCAGCGGCATCCGCTGTCATCGGAGAAAGGCGTCTTCGAGTACCGGCTGACGCAGGCGGGCCAGGATATTCGCCCGGTGGTCGAGGCCATGGGCTTCTGGGGCCAGAAATGGGTCGAGTTGACCCTGTCGCTGCGCAATCTCGATCCGTCGCTGTTGATGTGGGACATGCGGCGCAACCTCGATCCGTCGCCGCTGCCGAAGGTCCGGACGGTGGTCCAGTTTCTGTATTCCGACCTTCCGGCCTCCAAGAGCCATTGGTGGCTGGTGATCGAGCCGAACGGCGAGGTCGACCTGTGCTGGTCGGATCCGGGATTCGAGATCGACCTCTACGTGACCACCGACCTGAGAACCATGACCTCGATCTGGATGGGGCTGACGACGGTCGAGAAGGCGCGCGGGTCGATCGAGCTTTCGGGCGACCGTCGAGTCGCGGGCTCGATACAGACCTGGCTGGGGCTGAGCCCGTTTGCGGTTCAGAAGAAGCTGGTGGCGTAGGACTGCGGCTGATGCCTTGGGGAGGTCCGCAAGGGTCAGTGGCGCTGACCGCCCGCGGGCGGTCAGCACGACGTGGCATTTGTCGGCGCACGCCCTAGTTTACTGCGGTGACCAGGCCGGGAGGGCCCCATGCCGACAGTGCTCGTCACCAGCTCCAACCGCGGCATCGGCCGCGAGTTCGTCCGCCAGTATGCGGCCGAAGGCTGGCGGGTGCTTGCCGCCTGCCGGCATCCCGAGGAGGCGGCGGACGAGCTGCGCGGCTTCGGCGAAGATGTCCGCCCGATCGCCATGGACGTGACGGATCTCGCCTCGGTCGAGGCCGTCGCGCGCGAGGACGACGAGCAGGTGGACCTGCTGCTCAACACCGCGGGCATCATCGGGCAGGGCGACGACAGCCCCGGCAAGGTCAACTATGCGGAGTGGAGCCGGGTGCTCGACGTGAACACCCTGGGGCCGGTGCGCGTGCTCGACGCCTTCGCCGATCGGCTGGCCGCCGCAGGTTCCGCCAAGGCGATCGCCCTGACCAGCGGCATGGGCTCGATCGGCGACGTGGGCTCGGGTGCCGTGATGATGTACCGCACCTCCAAGGCCGCGCTGAACATGGCCATGCGGGCCCGCGCTCTGCAGCTCAAGCCGCGAGGCATCGTCGTGGCGGTCATCAACCCCGGCTGGGTGCGCACCGACATGGGCACCGCCAATGCCTCGATCAGCGCCGAGGAGAGCGTCACCGCCATGCGCGGGATCATCGACGGCCTCTTGCCCGAGCAGGCCGGCAGCTTCCTCAACTGGCGGGGCGGCACCTATCCCTGGTAGTGGCCGGGGTCAGGGGCTGAGGCGCACCACTTCCCAGCGCACATCCGGAGCGGCGCGCGTCCAGCGGAAGCGGTCGTGCAGGCGGTGCATCCCGTCGGCCCAGAACTCGATCTCGACCGGGGTCAGCCGGTAGCCGCCCCAGAACGGCGGCCGCTCGGGGTCGAGCCCGTGCTTTGCGGTGACCCTCGCCAGCTCCAGCATCAGCGCTGCGCGGCTCTTCAGCGGCTGCGACTGGCGCGAGGCCCAGGCCCCCAGCCGGCTCTGCCGCGAGCGCGAGCGGAAATAGGCGTCCGCCTGCGCGCCCTCGACCCGCTCCACCATGCCGCGCGCGCGGATTTGCCGCCGCAGGCTCTTCCAGTGCATCACGAAGGCGGCCTTGCCGGCGGCCTCGATCTCCTGCGCCTTGGCGCTGCCGTGGTTGGTATAGAAGACGAAGGCGCCGGCCTCGATCTCCTTCAGGAGCACCATGCGCGCGTTGGGCAGCCCGCCCGCGTCCACCGTCGCCAGCGCCATGGCATTGGCGTCGTTCGGCTCGCGCTCCTCGGCCTCGGCGAGCCAGGTCCGGGCGATGACGAAGGGATCGTCGCCCTTGAAGATGCCACCGCGATCCGCCACCTCGGCTCCAATCCAGCTTGCGCGGGGTGAGCATAAGCCGTCAGGCTCGGCGCGGGTCAAGGGTGAAGCCGGGCACGGGAGGCATTGGTGGCAGCGGCAATCCGGGCGGGCGTGCTCTACTTCGCGCTGGTCTTCGCAGCCGGCTTCGTGCTGGGGACGCTGCGCGTGCTGGTGCTGGCCCCCGCCATCGGCGAGACCATGGCGGTGCTGGCCGAGCTGCCGGTGATCCTGCTGGTCGCCTGGCACGCCTGCCGCTGGCTGACCGCGCGCCTGCGGGTGCCGGGGGTACTGCTGCCCCGCGCGGTCATGGGCGCGCTCGCCTTCGGCTTGCTGATCGGCGCCGAAGCCATGCTCGGCGCCGTCCTCGGCCGCCCCCCTGCGGCGCAGCTTGCCGCGCTGGCGACCCCCGCCGGGCGGGTCGGGTTGGCCGGGCAGGTTGCCTTTGCGCTGATGCCGCTCGCGCAGGCCTGGCGGTCAGGCCCGGGCCGCGGAGGCCCCCGACCGTGACCCGCCGGAGCGGCGGCGCGGGCGGGCCGGCTTGGCGGGAGGACGGGGACCCGCCGGCCGGGCGGGCGTGGCGGCCAGCACCGGGCGGATGGTGAACCCCTCGGGCAGCGGGACGATGGTCAGCTTCTGCCGGGTCAGCTTCTCGATGTCGCGCAAGAGCGGCCGCTCGTCGTCGGCCACGAAGGAGATCGCGAGGCCGGACGCCCCGGCCCGCGCCGTGCGCCCGATGCGGTGGACGTACTGCTCAGGCACGTTCGGCATCTCGAAGTTGATGACATGGCTCACGCCCGGCACGTCGACGCCGCGTGCGGCGATGTCGGTCGCCACCAGCACCTTGCAGCGCCCGGCGCGGAACGCCGCCAGCGCGCGCTCGCGCTGCGGCTGGCTCTTGTTGCCGTGGATGGCGGCGGCGTCGATGCCGGCCTCCGCCAGCTTCTTCACCACCCGGTCGGCCCCGTGCTTGGTGCGGGTGAAGACCAGCGCGCGCTCCACGTCCTCCTCGGTCAGCGCCACGGCCAGAAGCGCCTGCTTCTCGCCCGTCGAGACGAAACTCGCCACCTGATCCACGCGCTCGACCGTGGTCGCAGCCGGCGTTACCGCCACCTCGACCGGATCGGTCAGGTAGCGCGCCGCCAGTTCGGCGATGGTCGCGGGCATGGTCGCCGAGAAGAACAGCGTCTGCCGGCGGCGCGGCAGCAGCGGCACGATGCGCCGCAGCGCGTGGATGAAGCCCTGGTCGAGCATCTGGTCGGCCTCGTCGAGCACCAGCACCTCGACATGGTCGAGGTTCATCGCCTTGCGCGCGATCAGATCCTCCAGCCGGCCGGGGGTAGCCACCAGCACGTCCGCACCGCGCTCCATCTGGCGGATGTGGCGGTTGACGGGCACGCCGCCGAAGGCGGTGACCACCGTCAGCCGCAGGAACTGGCCGTAGCCGCGGAAGGCGGCCGCGATCTGGTCGGCCAGCTCGCGTGTGGGTGCCAGCACCAGCACGCGCGTCGACTTGCGCGGCGTGTGGCCGGGCTTGCGGCTCAGCCGGTCGAGGATGGGAGCGGCGAAGGCCGCGGTCTTGCCGGTGCCGGTCTGGGCGATGCCCAGGATGTCGCGGCCCAGCAGCGCGGGCGGGATCGCCTGCACCTGGATGGGGGTCGGCGTGGCGTAGCCGCGGGCGGCCAGCGCCTCGACGATGGGCGCGACCAGCCCGAGGCTGGAGAAATCGGTCATTATGTAAGTCTGCCTTTCGGTGCGGACATGCGCGGCACGCCGCTCCATCGGGGCGGCACCGCGGGCTCGAAAACGACGGCCCGCGTGAATCAGGACGCTAAGGATACTCGCGCTCTCGGCCCGGGACCCTGGAGGCCATAGGCCTCCCGCTTCACGCCGTCCCGCGCCCGGCAATCCCAGTGGGCCCGCCCGCGCCCGGTGCATATGCGCCCGCCCAGGGCCATTGTCAACGGCGCGCCCGCCGGGCAACCACCGCCAGCCGGATCAGTCCGGCGGCGGCTCAGCTTTGAGCTCGATCTCGCGCACCCACTCGCGCCAGATCGCGACGAGCAGCGACATGAGCACCGGGCCGACGAAGAGGCCGACGATGCCCATGGTCTTAACCCCGCCGATCAGGCCGAAGAAGGTCAGCAGGAACGGCAGCTTGATGGGCCCTCCGACCAGCGTCGGGCGGATGGTCTTGTCGACCACGAAGAGCTGGGCACAACCCCAGATGAACAGCGCCACACCGGAAAAGGCATCGCCGCTCGCCACCAGGTAGATCGAGACCAGCGTCATCGAGAGCGGCGCGCCGCCCGGGATCAGCGCCATGAAGCCGGTAATGATGCCGAAAGTGACCGGCGAAGGCACGCCGGCGATCCAGTAGGCGGTGCCGAGGATTACCCCCTCGCCGATGGCGATCAGCGTCATGCCGGTGACGGTGGCGCTGATAGTGCGCGGCACCACGCGGCTGATGCGCTCCCAGCGGGTGGGCAGGACCTTCTCGCCCACCCGGTCGAGATGCGCCACCAGCCGGTCGCCGTCGCGGTAGAGAATGAAGACGGTGATCAGCATGAAGATCAGCGCCAGCGAAAGATCGAAGGCGAGCGTGCCCACCGTCAGTACGCCGCGGTAGATACCGCCGATGGTGGCGCCGCTTGTGACGTGGACCAGCTCGCCGATGGCGCCCGGGTGGCCGATGTTGAGGTCCCACTGCTCCACCAGCCAGGTTCCGATGCCCGGCAGGGCCGCGATCCATTCCGGGCTGGCCGCACCGTTGCGGTTGGTGTCGATGGCCCATTCCACCCAGACCTGCACCTCGCCGACGGCATAGCCGATGGCCAGCACCAGCGGGATCACCAGGAAGAGCACGATTGTCAGCACCAGGAATGCCGCGGCCCCCGTGCGGCTCATCCCGACGGTCTCTTGCAGCCGTCGGTTCAGCGGCCAGCTGGCGAAGGCGATGATCATCGCCGCCAGCACCGGAACCAGGAAGTCGTGGAAGAACCAGGCCGAGGCCGCCAGCACCACCACCAGCAGCCAGCGCGCGATCGAGCGATAGGCGATCAGCGGGGCATGCGGGGATTCCGCCGGGTCCACGTGTTCCGCGGGCGGCGGCGCTTTTGGGCGTGCGAGAAAGGGATCGGGCAGCCGCTCAAGTGCCATCCGCTTGGCTCCCCTGCGGGTTGCGGGAAGCGGCGGCGATCGCCGTCATGGCCGGCACCTCCGGATTTCCCTCGATGCGGTCACGGTAGAGCGTCGCGCGCCCGAGAAGCATCAGGGTCACCGGGGTTGTGATGGTGATGAAGGCACCAATGAGCAGTTCGTGCACTACCGGGCGCGATCCGAGCACGGAGAAGAGGGTCATCGACGCGATGACGATGCCTGCAGTGCCCCAGCTGGTGCCGAGGGTTGGGGCGTGGATGCGGTCATAGAAGCTCTGCAGCTTGAACACCCCGATCGCGCCGATCAGCGTCAGGCCCGCACCGATCATCAGGAACGCCGCGATCGGTACTGCCGCCCAGAGCGGGACCTCCGCCAGATGGTTCATTCGATCACCTCGCCGCGCATCAGGAACTTGGCCAGCGCCACGGTCGCCACGAAACCCAGCATCGCGATCACGAGGGCGGCCTCGAAGAAGAAGACGCTGCCGGTGCGCATGCCGAGCGTCAGCAGAAGCAGCATCGAGTTAACATAAAGTGCGTCCAGGGCGAGCACCCGGTCCTGGGCGCGCGGCCCACGGATCATCCGAAGCGCCGCCAGCCCCATGGCGAGGATCAGGGCAATCTGGGCGAGCGTGATGGCGGCGATCAGGATGGTGACGCTCACTCGAATATCTCCATCAGCAGGTGCTCGTAGCGGTTCTTTACCAGATCGGGCCAGGCGGCCTCGTCTACAAGGTCGAAGACGTGCAGAAGCAGCGTGCCCTGCGCGGCATCGTACTGCATCCAGGCCGTCCCCGGCGTGGCGGTGACCACGATTGCGAGGACCGCCAGCGCCATGTCGTCGCGCAGGTCGAGCGGGATTTCAACGAAGCCCGAGTGCCGCTGACCGTGCCGCCCGCCGGTAAGGATCAGGCGGGCCACCGCGATGTTGGAGCGGACGATATCGTAGAGCACGATCGCGGCGAACCGCGGGATAAGGTCCCAGCGCCGGAGGTGCGTCTTGGCCGGATGCAAGGCGGACATCGCCTTGCCGGCGAGAAGCGCCACGCCGGTGCCGACGATCAGGTGCCCCAGCGAGAATCTGGTGAGCAGGAGCCACATCACGACGAGCGCCGCGGTCAGCACCGGAAAGGGAACGAGCCGGCTCATGGTGCCTTGGCCTCGTTCTGGCCCTCGGGCACCTCGCCGTCGTCGTCGGTCTCCTCGATCACCCGCGGGGCGCCCATGACACCCTCGATGTAGATCTGCGGCCGCTCGAGGGCGCGGGCGGTGGCGTCCATGTAGCGCATCACCGGCTGGGCCTGCACGGTCATCGCCACGGTCAGCGCCAGAAGCGCGACCACCGGCAGGATCTCGATCAGCAGCACCTTCGGGGGCTCCTCCTCCGCCGGGACCCAGAAGGTCTGGATGCCCGCGCGCAGGAGCGCGATCAGGGCCGCGAGGCCCGAGATGATCAGCAACCCCGTGAACGCCAGCCCGACCATCGAGGCAGTGCCGCCCGAGCCCATTCCGCCTGGGTTCAGCACCGCCGTCAGCATGGCGAACTTGCCGACGAAGCCGGCGAGCGGCGGCAGGCCGGCCAGCAGCAGCGCGCAGGTGGCGAAGCAGAGTCCGAGCACGGTCATCGTGCCCGGAATGGCGATCTCCACCTCCGGCTCGGCCTGATCGACCTCCTCGTCGCCGAAACCGTAGGCCTCGGCGGTGACCGCCAGCACGGTGGCGAAGCTGCCCTGGTCGCGCTCCATCAGCTCGATCATCAGAAAGAGCGCGCTGATCGCCAGCGTCGAGGCGATCATGTAGTAGAGTGCCGCCGCCACCATGGCGCTGCCGCCGCCAAGGCCCGACATGCCGATCACCGTCAGCATGGTCCCCGAGGAGACCAGCACCGAACACCCCGCCAGCCGCCCCAGCCCCTGCGAGGACAGCACCCCCAGCATGCCGAAGGCAATGGTCGCCATGCCGCCGGCGATCAGGAGCTCTGCCCCCAGCCCCGCCGAATGCGCCGCGCCGGCGCCGAAGGCGAGCGAGGAGATGCGCAGCACCACATAGACGCCGACCTTGCTCAGCACCGCAAAGATCGCCGCCACCGGCGGGGCCGCGGCCATGTAGGTGATCGGCAGCCAGAAGCAGAGCGGCCACATGCCGGCCTTCACCAGGAAGGCGACGCCGAGGATCGCCGCACCCGCCCGCAGCAGCGGACGGTCGGCCTCGTCCACGAAGGGCAGCACTCGCCGCCAGATCCGCCATGTTGAGCGTGCCGGTGACCCCGTAGATCAGGGCGACCCCGATCAGGAACAGGAGCGACGCCGCGAGGTTGATCGCGATGTAGTGCAGGCCCGCGCGCACCCTCAGCGCCCCCGAGCCATGCAGCATCAGCCCGTAGGAGGCCGCCAGCAGCACCTCGAAGAAAACGAAGAGATTGAAGAGATCCCCGGTCAGGAACGCGCCGTTCAGCCCCATGAGCAGGAACTGGAAGAGGCTGTGGAAATGCTGCCCCTGCCGGTCCCAGCGCGCCGCCGCGAAGACCAGCGCCGGCAGCGCCAGCAGCGCCGTCAGGAGCAGCATCAGCGCCGAGAGCCGGTCGAGCACCAGCACGATCGCGAAGGGCGGCGGCCAGTTGCCGACCAGATAGAGCCCGATCTGGTTGCCCCCCGAGGGCCCGCTGCCCTTGGACATGTCCAGAAGCTGGATGGCGAAGACGAGCAGCAGCGCCGTCGAGACCATGCTGAGCACCAGCCGGGCCTTGCGCTGGCGGTCCTCGTAGAACAGGAGCAGTGCACCCGTCATCAGCGGCAGCAGGATCGGCGCGACGATCAGGTGCTCGGGGGAAAGGTTCACTGGTCGGCCTCTTTCCCGTCGACGTGGTCGGTGCCGGTAAAGCCGCGCGAGGCGAGCAGCACTACCAGGAACAGCGCCGTGGTGGCGAAGCTGATGACAATGGCCGTCAGCACCATCGCCTGCGGCAGCGGGTCGGCATAGGCCGCGGCGTCAACCTCGCCGCCTTTCGGCAGGATCGGCGGCGCGCCGACCCGCAGCCGGCCCATTGAAAAGATGAAGAGGTTCACCCCGTAGGACAGCAGCGCCAGCCCCACGATCACCTGATATGTGCGCGGGCGCAGCAGCAGCCAGGTCCCCGACGCCACCATCACGCCAATGGCGAGGGCGAGGACCAGCTCCATCAGCCCTCCTCCTCCGCGGCGCGCGCCTCTTCATGCGCCCGCGCCCGCTGCGAGCGCAGCGACTGGTGAGCGATGGCGACAAGGATCAGCACCGTGGCACCAACCACCAGCGCAAAGACGCCGAGGTCGAACAAGAGCGCCGTGGCGAGCGGGACATCTCCCACGAGCGGGACCCGCAGATACTGCGCATGCGCCGTCAGGAACGGATAGCCGAACAGCCAGGACCCCGTGCCCGTGGCCGCCGCTACGAGCAGGCCGAAGCCGATCCAGCGCACCGGCAGGATGCGCAGCCGGTCCTCGACCCAGCGCGTGCCGGCCGCGAGGTATTGCAGCAGGAATGCGATGGCGAGCACCACCCCGGCCACGAAGCCTCCCCCCGGCAGGTCATGGCCGCGCAGGAACAGATAGGCCGCGAGCGTGATGATGGCGGGAAACATCCACTGCATGATGACCGAGGGGATGAAGATAGTCGCGCAGCGAATCGCCCGGACTGCGCCCGTCGTTCTCCTCGTCGAACGCGTTCTGGATGCGCTGCTGCTCGGGCATGCCCAGGATTCCCTGCGCAGGCCGGAACCGGCGAAGCAACGCGAATACCGTCAGGCCGACGATGCCGAGCACGGCGATCTCGCCGAAGGTGTCGAAGCTGCGGAAATCCACCAGGATGACGTTGACCACATTGGTGCCGCCGCCCTCGACGTAGGCGTGCTCGAGGAAATAGGTGGCGGCCTCGCGGTCGAGCGGCTGGGTCATCACCGCATAGGAAATCGCGGCGACCCCCGTCCCGCAGACTACGGCGATGACGAGATCCCGCCCGCGGCGCAGCCGGGCCGGCAGTTCCACGTCGGCCGCGATCTCCTGCATCCGCTTGGGTAGCCAGCGCAGGCCGAGGAGCAGGAGCACCGTGGTCACGATCTCCACCACCAGCTGGGTCACCGCGAGGTCCGGGGCCGAGAACCAGACGAAGGTGACGCAGGTGACGATGCCCGCACCCCCGAGCAGCACCAGCGCCGCGAAGCGGTGGTACTTGGCCTGCCAGGCCGCGCCCAGCGCGCAGGTCGCCCCGACCGCCCAGACCAGCGCGAAGACCGGATCGAAGCCTGCGAGCGAGACCTCCGGTCGCAGCAACCCGGAGCCCCAGAGCATCCAGGCCCCCGCTGCGAAGGCGATCAGCACCAGGAGGCGCAGCTGCGTCTGCAGACGCTCGGTCCCGGTCAGCCGGTAGAAGAGCCGCGCCCAGCGCCAGAACACCGTCACCAGGATACGCTCGAAGATGCGCTGCCCCCTGAGGAGGCGCAGGACCGGAGGCCCCTCCGGGCCCCGGGCCACCCATCCCGACAGCAGGAAATAGAGCGCCACCCCCGCGGCCAGCGCCACCATGCTCATGATCAGCGGCGCGTTCACCCCGTGCCAGAGCGCAAGGCTGTAGGTGGGCGTGTCGGCCCCCAGCACCGATACGACCGCGCTGTGCAGGTAGGGCCCCACGGTTTGCGCCGGAATGACCCCGACGACGAGGCAGATCACCACCAGGAGCTCGATCGGAAAGCGCATCCAGTGCGGCGGCTCGTGCGGCTCGCGCGGCAGATCGACCGGGGGCGGCCCGAAGAAGACCGTGTGGATGAAGCGCAGCGAGTAGGCGACGCTGAAGATGCTGGCGACCAGCGCTACCCAGGTCGTCACCGGGTCGAGCGGCGTGCCCTTGCCGGCATCGACGGCCTCGGCGAAGAACATCTCCTTGGAAAGAACCCGTTCAGCAGCGGCACCCCGGCCATGGCCGCCGAGGCGACGATGGCGAGCGTCGCGGTGATCGGCATGACCCGGCGCAGGCCGCTCAGGCGGCGCATGTCGCGGGTGCCGCATTCGTGGTCGATGATGCCGGCGGCCATGAACAGCGAGGCCTTGAACACCGCGTGGTTGATGATGTGGAAGATCGCGGCGACGATCGCGAGCGGCGTGTCGATGCCGGCGAGCACGGTGATCAGGCCAAGGTGGCTGATGGTCGAATAGGCGAGCAGGCCCTTCAGGTCGTGCTGGAAGAGCGCGAAGAACGCGCCCAGCAGCATCGTCGCCATCCCGGCGGTCCCCACGACCCAGAACCAGGCGTCGGTCCCGCCCAGTACCGGCGAGAAACGCACCAGGAGGAACACCCCCGCCTTCACCATGGTCGCCGAATGCAGGTAGGCCGAGACCGGCGTGGGCGCGGACATGGCGTGCGGCAGCCAGAAGTGGAAGGGGAACTGCGCGGACTTGGTGAAGGCGCCGAGCAGGACCAGGCCAAGCGCCGGCAGGTAGAGCGCGTGTCCGCGGATGCGCTCGCCCGCAGCCAGCACCCGGTCGAGGTCGTAGCTGCCGACGATATGACCGAGCACAAGAACGCCCGCCAAGAGGCAGAGCCCGCCGGTGCCGGTGACGATAAGCGCCATGCGCGCGCCGTCGCGGGCGGCGGTGGACTGGTTCCAGTAGCCGATCAGCAGGAAGGAAAAGATGCTGGTCATCTCCCAGAAAACCACCAGCCCGATCAGGTTCCCGGAGACGACGATGCCGGTCATCGCACCCATGAAGGCGAGCAGCAGCGCGAAGAACCGCGGCGCCGGATCCTTGGGCGAGAGGTAATAGCGCGCGTAGAGCACGACCAGGAACCCGATGCCGGTGATGAGCAGCGCAAAGATCCAGGCGAACCCGTCCATGCGCAGCGTCAGGTTCAGCCCGTAGGACGGCAGCCAGAGGATCTGTCGGCGCACCACGCCGCCGTCGGCGACATCCGGGTAGAGGGCGATCACGATGGCAAAACCCGCCGCCGCCACGGCACCCGCCAGCAGCGCCTCGCCGTGGCGCACCGTGGCCGGCGAGGTGGCGGCGAGCACGCTGCCGACGAAGGGCAGCGCGAGCAGGATCAGGAGGAGATTCTGCTGGATCACGCGGTTGCGTCTCCGCAGTCAGTCGACTGCGACCATCGAGAAACCGGGCCGCGTACCGAGGCGCGGGCGACGGCCTGGTACGGATCTCGGGCGCTGGCCTGGGTCATTGAGGCGTGCATTCTGGCAGGGGTTAGCTATGCTTATGCACGCGGGGGGGCTTTGTTGTCCATCCGATCACGCATCTTTTCCCGCCGGCAAACCATTGGACCGCATGGGGGATCGCCCGCAACCGACCCGGCACGAGCAGCGCGTCCACCAAGGTTTCCCGTCGGTTAACGTCGAGTAATTATCTATTATTTATCATAGCCTTACAGATTTGTCCGCGCGCGGACAAGGATCGAAGTCCGCACCCGGGCGCGACGGCCGGCGCCTCACAGCGAGGCAGTGATGCCGCCGTCCACGTAGAGGACGTGCCCGTTGACGAAGCTCGACGCATCGGAGGCCAGGAAGACGCAGGCGCCGACCAGCTCCTCGACCCGCCCCCAGCGGCCCGCGGGCGTGCGCTTCTCCAGCCAGGCGGAAAAGGCCGGATCGGCGACGAGGGCAGCGTTGAGCGGGGTGTCGAAATACCCCGGTGCTATGGCATTGCATTGCAGGCCGTGCCGCGCCCAGTCGGTGGCCATGCCCTTGGTCAGGTTGGCGACCGCACCCTTGGTGGCGGTATAGGGCGCGATCGTGGGGCGGGCGAGGGCGGCCTGCACGCTGGCGATGTTGATGATCTTGCCCGCACCCCGGGCGATCATGTGACGTGCGCAGGCCTGTCCCACATGGAACACGCTCGCGACATTGGTCTGCAGCAGCCGCTCGAAGGCCTCGGCTGGATACTCCTCGAGCGGTGCCCGGTACTGCATCCCGGCATTGTTGACCAGGATGTCGATGGCGCCATGGGTCGCCTCGAACCCGTCGATCGCCCCGCGCACTGCGTCGTGGCTGGTGACGTCGAAAGCCAGCACGGCGGCACCGGGGATCTGTGCCGCGGCATCGGCAAGCTTTGCCGGGTCGCGGCCGTTCAGGATCACCGCGGCCCCGGCGGCCGAGAGACCCTTGGCCAGCGCAAGGCCGATGCCCTGCGACGAGCCGGTGACGAGGGCGCGGCGGCCATCGAGGCTGAAAAGCGATCCTGGCATGAACTGTGGGTTCCCACTCGACAAACAGAGGCAGGGCTGGTCTGAGATCGGCACCAACCAGTGTCAAGGCGGGAACTTGCCATCGTGACCATGCTCGACTCCAATAGGACACCACGATGAAGGCCGTCGTCCTTCATGCCGCCCGCGACCTGAGGATCGAGGAGCGGCCCGAAGAGGCCGTCGGCGCGGGCGAGCTTGGCCTGCGCATGGCGGCGGGCGGCATCTGCGGCTCGGACCTGCATTACTACCACCACGGCGGCTTCGGCACGGTCCGGGTGCGCGAGGCGATGATCCTCGGGCACGAGGTCTCGGCCCGCGTAGAGGAGGTGGGCGCCGGGGTGAGCGGCTTCGAGGTGGGTCAGCTGGTGGCCGTCTCGCCCTCGCGGCCCTGCGGGGCGTGCCGCTACTGCCGAGAGGGCCTGCCGAACCAGTGCCTCGCCATGCGGTTCTACGGGTCCGCCATGCCGTTCCCCCACATCCAGGGGGCCTTCCGCGAGCGTCTGGTGGCGAACGCCAGCCAATGCATCCCCGCCGACGGTCTCACGCCCGGCGAGGCTGCCATGGCCGAGCCGCTGGCGGTGGTGCTGCACGCAGCCGGCCGCGGGGGTGACCTTATGGGCAGGCGGGTGCTGGTCACCGGCTGCGGGCCGATCGGGGCGCTCGCGATCCTGTCGGCCCGGCGAGCCGGGGCGGTGGAGATCGTGGCCACGGACCTCTCGGACTACACGCTGGGTCTGGCGGCGCAGGCGGGGGCGGACCGCACCGTGCACGTGGCGGCCGAACCCGACGGGCTGGCAGGCTACCGCGCCGACAAGGGCTATTTCGACGTGCTCTTCGAATGCTCCGGGGCAGCCCCGGCGCTGGTGGCGGGCATCGAGGTCCTGCGCCCGCGCGGGATCGTCGTGCAGCTTGGCATCGGTGGCGACATGAGCCTGCCGATGACGGCGATCACCGCCAAGGAAATCGACCTTCGGGGCTCGTTCCGGTTTCACGACGAGTTCGCGGTCGGGGTCGAGATGATGCGCCGGGGGCTGATCGACGTGCGGCCGCTGATCTCGCAGACGGTCGAACTGGCCCGCGCGGAGGACGGGTTCCGGCTCGCCTCCGACCGCTCGCAGGCCATGAAGGTCCAGATTGCCTTCTCCTGACCGCGGCGTGGCGGGCGGTCAGCGGGTCTCGTCGTCGGCGGGGGCGTCGTCGTAGCGGTCCGACAGGATGCGCATGGCCTCTCCCTCGGGGTCTTCGTACTGGTTGTGCTTCAGCATCCACAGGAACCCCACGAGGCCGAGACCGCCGAGGAAGAGCGAGACGGGGATCAGGATCATCAGCACGGTCATGTCCGCGGCCCCAGGCGCAGGGCGTTTAGGCAGACGACGAGCGAGCTGGTCGACATCACGATCGCGGCGATCAGCGGCGTGACCAACCCCGCGAAGGCGAGCGGGACGGTGACCGCGTTGTATGCCAGTGCCAGGGCGAAGTTCTCCAGAATGCGGCGGCGGGCGGTGCGCGCGAGGCGCCAGCTCGATGCGACCCGGTCGATGCGGTCGCCGATGACGATGAGGTCGGCCGCCGAGCGGCTGGCGTCCACGGCGGAGGCGGGCGAGATCGACACATGGGCGGCGGCCAGCGCCGCAGCGTCGTTGAGGCCGTCGCCGACCATCAGGACGCGGTGGCCCTCGGCGCGCAGGGCGTCGAGGTGTGCGACTTTTTCTGCGGGCGTGGCACCGGCGATCCAGCGGTCGATTCCGAGCCTCGCGGCCATTGCCGCGACCGGGCGCTCGGCGTCGCCGGAAAGGAGCGTCACCGGCAGGCCGGCCGCACGGAGTTGGGCGACGGTGGCGGCGGCTTCGGGGCGCAACTCGTCCTCGAAGGTGAGGGCCAGCGGGGGCGCGTCGCCGATACGCAGCCAGGCGGTGGTGACGGCAGTGTCCCCGGCCGCGCCGACCCATTCGGCGCGGCCGAGGCGCACAGGCTGGTCGCCGAGACGGCCTTCGGAGCCGAGGCCGGGGTGTTCGGTGATGTCGGTGACGCGGGCCGGGCGCAGGCGGGGAGCGGCCTCGCGGATGGCGCGGGACAGCGGGTGGGCGCTGCCCTGAGCAAGGGCAACGGCGGTGGCGAAGGCTAGTGGAGGAAGCGTGGCCGTATTGGTGAGGACGGGGCGGCCGGTGGTCAGCGTGCCGGTCTTGTCGAGAACGACGCTATCGATCTCGGCCAGCTTCTCAAGTGCGGTGCCGTCCTTGAGCAGCACGCCGTCGCGGAAGAGGCGGCCGGAGGCGGCGGTCAGCACCGCGGGCACCGCAAGGCCGAGGCCGCAAGGACAGGTGATGATAAGGACCGCGGCGGCGATGTTGATGGCTTGGCGCCAGTCGCCGGTGGGGCCCCAGAACAGCAGGGCCGCCAGCGCCAGCGCCAGGACCGCCGGCGCGTAGAGGCGGGCGGCGCGCTCGGCCAGCGAGGCGTAGCGCGAGCGGCTGCGCTCGGCGGCTTCGACTAGGCGGGCGATCTGGCGCAGGAGCGTGTCCTCGCCGAGGGCACCGGCCCGCAGGGTCAGGGGGCCGGTCAGGTTGAGCATGCCGGCGCGCAGCATGGCGCCGGGGGCGACGGGCTCGGGCAGGGTCTCGCCGGTCAGGAGCGACGGGTCGATCTCGGAGCGGCCGGTGGCGACGGTGCCGTCCGCCGGCACGCGGGCGCCGGGGGCGATGGCGACGAGGTCGCCTGGGCGCAGCGCGTCGACGGGGACGGTCTCGCTGCTGCCGTCGGGGCGGAGGCGCTCGGCGGTGGCGACCTCGAGCGCGGCCAGCTCGGCGGCGGCGGAGCGGGCGGTGGCGCGGGTGAGGTGCGCGAGGTAGCGGCCGATCAGCAGGAAGAAGGTGAGGCCGATCGAGGCCTCGAAGTAGGCCCGGGTGCCGCCGAGCATGGTCTCCGACAGGCTGACGGCCGCGGAAAGCAAGATGGCGATGGAGATCGGCACGTCCATGTCGAGGCGGCCGGCGCGCAGGGCGGCGAAGGCGGAGCGGAAGAAGGGCAAGCCGGCGAAGGCGATGGCGGGCAGGGTGATGGCGGCGGAGACCCAGTGCAGGAGGTCGCGGGTGCTGTCGGTGGCGCCGGACCAGACGGCGACCGACAGCAGCATGACGTTCATCGAGGCGAAGCCGGCGACGCCGATGCGGGCGAGGAGGTCGCGGCCTTCGGCGTCGACGCGGGTGGCTTCGAGGGCGGCGCTGTCGAGGGGGCGGGCCTCGAAGCCGCTGCGGGTCAGGGCCGTGATGAGGCGGGCCTCGGTGCCGGGGGCGTCCTCCGCGGTGACGGCGACGCGCCGGAGCGAGAGGTTGACGCGGGCGGCGGCGACGCCGGGCTCGGCGGCGAGGGTGCGCTCGACGCCGGTGATGCAGCCGGCGCAGTGGATGGCGGGGAGCGACAGGTCGAAGCGGCGCAGGGCGGCGGGGGCCGGGGCGCGCGGGGCCGGCGCCGCGGTCGGGGCGGCGGCGCAGGCGGGGCAGGCCATGAGCTGGGCATCGGTCATGGCGCGACCCGGAGCTCGCGGCTCTGGTAGTAGGCGGTGCCGTCCTCGGCGGTCGCCACGATCTCCACGCGCCAGACGCCGCGGACGAGATCGACGGCGGCGGCGTAGCCGCCGACGGTCGGTTCCAGCGGCAGCAGCTGGTCGTCGCGGGTGGTGGTGGGGCGGCCGACGGTGACGGCGAGGGCGGCGGGACGGACGGCCCGACCGGCGGAATCGGCAAGGGCGAGCCGGACAGCGCCGTCGGCATAGGCGAGGTCGAGCGACCAGCCGAGGGCGGCCTGCGCGGTGCGGCGCTCGTCGAAGCTCTGGCTGGCGACGTAGCTGTTGGGCACCACGAGGCCCGAGAAGCTGCGCACGGCATAGACGGCAAGCAGGGTGTTGGCGAGGATCACCACCGCGAAGGCGCCGAGCGCGATCATCAGGACCTTGCGGCCGGTGAGGGGGCGGGACGCGGACATGGTCAGCAGGCTCTCGGCCCCGAGGGCCTCGGCACGCCGATGTGTCCGCGCGCGGACAAAATGTCAAACCATTGATATATAACAGAAATTACTGGAGCGTTAACCCGGTGAAAACTTTTGCCGTCGGCGGCAGGGAGAAGGCGCCGCATCAGTCCTGCCGCCCGTGGAAGACGGTGCCCTCGGTGACGCGGGCTCCGGTGGCGGCGTCCTCGACCACCAGATCGAGGCCGGTCTGCGCGGTCGTGGCGGCCGCGCTGCCGGGGGTGGCGGTCAGATAGACACGCTGGCGGAAGGTGGTGTCGGCGGGCACGGCGACGTCGAGGCCGTCGATGCCCTCCAGCGTCAGAGCCACGGGGGCGTCGCTGGCCACCGACAGCCGGAAGTCGCGGTCGTCGCCGGTCATGTTGCGCAGGCGCAACTCGTAGGCATTGCGCACCGAGCCATCGGAGAGGATCACGTTGACAGGGTTGCGCACCGGCTCGATCGAGAAGGCCAGATCGCCGCGCAGGAAAAGGGCGACCAAGAGCCCCACGCCGATCAGCGACCAGAGCACGAAGTAGAGCATCGTGCGCGGGCGCACGATGCTTTTCCACGCCGGCGCCGGGGCCTGGCCGGCGCGTTCGTTCTCGCCGTCGGCCAGCGTGAGGTAGTCGATCAGGCCGCGCGGCTTGCCGATCTTGCCCATGACGTCGTCGCAGGCGTCGATGCAGAGCGCACAGGTGATGCAGGCGAGCTGCTGGCCGTCACGGATGTCGATCCCCATGGGGCAGACGTTGACGCAGGCCGAACAGTCGATGCAGTCGCCCAGCGTCTCGGCCTCGGCGGACTTGCGATGCTTGCCGCGCGGCTCGCCGCGCCAGTCGCGGTAGGCGACGGTCATGGTCTGCTCGTCCATCATCGCGCCCTGGATGCGTGGCCAGGGGCAGGCGTAGATGCAGATCTGCTCGCGCATGAAGCCGCCGAAGACGAAGGTGGTGGCGGTCAGCACGGCGATGGAGATGTACGCCACCGACGGGGCGGAGAAGGTCAGCAGCTGGTGCGCCAGCGTCGGCGCGTCGGCGAAGTAGAACACCCAGGCGCCGCCGGTGGCCACGGCGATCAGCAGCCAGACCGTGAACTTGACCGCGCGCAGGCGGACCTTGGTGACGGTCCATGGCGCGTTCCAGAGCTTCACGCGCGCGTTGCGGTCGCCCTCGATCCAGCGCTCGACCAGGATGAAGAGGTCGGTCCAGACCGTCTGCGGGCAGGTGTAGCCGCACCAGACCCGGCCCAGCGCCGCCGTGAAGAGGAAGAGGCCGAGGCCGGCCATGATCAGCAGGCCCGCCACGAAGTAGAATTCGTGCGGCCAGATCTCGATGAAGAAGAAATAGAACCGCCGGTTGGCGAGATCGACCAGCACCGCCTGGTCGGGCAGCGCCGGGCCGCGATCCCAGCGGATCCAGGGGGTGATGTAGTAGATCGCCAGCGTCACCGCCATGATCCACCATTTCAGCCGGCGGAACGGGCCCGAGACGCGCCGCGGGAAGACCGGCTCGCGGGCGGCGTAGAGGGGCGGTGGCGTGGCGGCGTCGGTCACTGCGGGTCTCGCGGGGGGCGGCGGCGGGCCCCCGTTCCGGTAAAGGGAAACATAGCGCGGCGACGCCGCCGCGGCTACTGCCCGCCGCCGAGACTGTGGACGTAGACGGCGACCTTGGCGATTTCCTCGGGGGTGAGGCGCGCCTGGAACGAGGGCATCATGCCGCCGCGGCCGCCGGTGATGCTGGCGCGGACGGCGTCCTCGGACTGCCCGTAGAGCCAGATGCCGTCGGCCAGGCTGGGCGCGCCCTGATCCTGCATGCCCATGCCGTCGTCACCGTGGCAGGAGGCGCAGTTGTTGGCGAAGAGCTCGGCCCCCTCGCTGCCCGCGGCGGTTGCGGCGTCATGGCCGGGGGCGGAGAGCGAGAGGACGTACTGGACCAGAACTTCGATCTCGTGTTCCGAGAGTATGCCGCCGAACTCGGGCATCAGGCTGAAGCGGGTGTCGAGGTCGGCCTCGTCGCGGATGCCGTGGGTCACGGTCTGCTGGATGTCCTCGACGGTGCCGCCCCAGAGCCAGTCGTCGTCGAGCAGGTTCGGGAAGCCGCCGATCGCGCCCTGGCCGCCGGCGCCGTGGCACTGGCTGCACTGGTTGCGGAAGACCGCACCACCGCCGGCGACGGCGAAGCGCAAGAGCTCCGGATCGTCGGCCACCTCGGCGAGGGGCATGGCGATCAGCCGCGCGTCGAGCGGCGAATTGCGGGTGCGCTGGGCGGCGATGTCGGCGGCGACGTTGGCGCGGGTGGAATAGCCGAGCAGGCCCGGCGTGGCCGAGTTGATCAGCGGCCATGCCGGCATCAGGATCACATAACCGATGCCCCAGACGATGGTGGCGTAGAGGGTCCAGAGCCACCAGCGCGGCATCGGCGTGTCGAGCTCCTTGATCCCGTCCCATTCGTGGCCGGTGGTCTCGGTCTGGGTCTCGGGATCGATCTCGCGCTTATCGGCCATGCGTGTCGTCCTTCGGATCGGGCTTGGGCTTGTCCTCGTTGCGGAAGATCATGCGCGCCGCGTCGTCGTGCTTGCGGCGCGCGCCCGGGCGGAAGACCCAGACGACGACGCCGACGAAGAAGAGGAAGAGCACCACGAGGCCCCAGCTGTCGGCGAAGCCCCTGAGTGCCGAATAGGTCTCCACGGGCTCACCGGCTCGGGTCGGGGGTGAAGGTCGAAAAATCGACCAGCGTGCCGAGCACCTGGAGATAGGCGATGACCGCGTCGAGCTCGCTGATCCCCGGCTCGCGGTCGAAGTTGCGCGCCTGCGCGCCGGGGTAGCGGGCGAGCAGCGCGTCCACGTCGCCATTGTCGGGGTCGGCCTGGGCGCGGAAGTCGGCCCGGGCGGCCTCGATCATCTCATCGGTATAGGGCACGCCGACGAGGCGGTTGGCGCGCATGATCGCGGCGATCTGCTCGGAGCCGATCGGGGTGCGGACGAGCCAGGAATAGGCGGGCATGATCGATTCCGGCACCAGATCCTGCGGGCGCTGGAAGTGGGCCTTGTGCCAGTCGTCGGAGTAGCGGCCACCGATGCGGGCGAGGTCCGGGCCGGTGCGCTTGGAGCCCCACTGGAACGGGTGGTCGTACATCGACTCCGCCGCCAGGCTGTAGTGGCCGTAGCGCTCCACCTCGTCGCGCATCGGGCGGATCATCTGGCTGTGGCAGACGTAGCAGCCCTCGCGGACGTAGATGTTGCGCCCCGCCAGTTCGAGCGGCGAATAGGGCCGCATGCCATCGACCTTCTCGATGGTGTTGTCGAGGTAGAAGAGCGGCACGATCTGCACCAGCCCGCCGATGGTCACCACGAGGAAGCTGAGGACGAGCAACAGGAAGACGTTGCGCTCGACCGCCTTGTGCCGGGTTATGAAGGACATGGTCGGCGCCTCCTACTCGGCCGCGACGGTGCGGGCGGGGGCCGGGGCCACGTCGCCGCGCGCGGTCTTCCAGAGATTCCAGACCATGATGATCCCGCCGGTGAGGTAGAGCACGCCTCCCAGCGCGCGGACGACGTACATGGGGAACTTGGCGGCGACGGTGTCGGCGAAGGAGTTGACGAGGAAGCCCTGGTCATCGACCTCGCGCCACATCAGCCCCTCCATGATGCCGGTGACCCACATCGAGGCGGCGTAGAGCACGATGCCGATGGTGGCGAGCCAGAAGTGCCAGGAGACGAGGCTGAGCGAGTAGAGCCGCTCGCGGTTCCACAGGCGCGGCACCAGGTAGTAGAGCGCGCCGAAGGTGATCATGCCGTTCCAGCCGAGTGCTCCGGAATGCACGTGGCCGATGGTCCAGTCGGTGTAGTGGCTGAGCGAGTTGACCGCTTTGATCGACATCACCGGGCCCTCGAAGGTCGACATGCCGTAGAAGCCGACCGAGACCACCAGCATCCGCAGCACCGGGTCGGTGCGCAGCTTGTCCCAGGCGCCCTGCAGCGTCATCAGCCCGTTGATCATGCCGCCCCAGGACGGCATCCAGAGCACCACCGAGAACACCATGCCCAGCGTCTGCGCCCAGTCGGGCAGTGCTGTGTAGTGCAGATGGTGGGGACCCGCCCAGATGTAGAGGAAGATCAGCGCCCAGAAGTGGATGATCGACAGCTTGTAGGAATAGATCGGGCGCCCGGCCTGCTTGGGGATGAAGTAGTACATCATCCCGAGGAACCCGGCAGTCAGGAAGAAACCCACGGCGTTGTGGCCGTACCACCACTGCACCATGGCGCCCTGCACGCCGGGCCAGAGCACCACCGACTGCGAGGACCAGATCGAGACGGGGACCGCGAGGTTGTTCACCACATGCAGCATCGCGATGGTGACGATGAAGCTGAGGAAGAACCAGTTCGCCACGTAGATATGCGGCTCCTTCCGCCGCGCCAGCGTGCCGAGGTAGATGGCGAGATAGGCGACCCAGACCACGGTCAGCCAGAGGTCGATGTACCACTCGGGCTCGGCGTACTCCTTGGACTGGGAACCGCCAAGGACGTAGCTGGTGGCCGCCAGCACGATGAAGAGCTGGTAGCCCCAGAACACGAACCAGGCGAGATTGCCGCCCCAGAGCCGTGTGGCGCAGGTGCGCTGCACGATGTAGAAAGACGTTGAAATCAAGGCGGTGCCGCCGAAAGCGAAGATGACGGCCGAGGTGTGCAGCGGGCGCAGGCGGCCGAAGCTGGTCCAGGGCATGTCGAGGTTCAGCGCCGGGAAGGCGAGCTGGAACGCGATGAAGGTGCCGACGGCGAAGCCGATCACGCCCCAGAAGGCGGTTGCGATGACGCCGGCGCGGACCACGTCGTCCATGTAGCCGGTGGCCGGCGCGGGCCCCGGCTCGGCCTTCGGGTGCAGGGGGGCCGTGCGGATCATCCAGATGAAGCCCACGGCCGCCGCGGCGGTCAAGAGCAGCGCGTGCGCCGTGTAGACCTGGTCCTGGCCGAAATTCGCCGCCATGGCGAAGAAGACCGTCGCCACGCCCAAGGCCGCGATCCTCACGCCAGTCAGCATGTTGCCCTCGCTCGTTCTGCGGCGCCCCGCGGTACGGGCACCGTGATGCTTGCCTTCGATGCCAGATGCTAGTGCAGTGCGGGCGCAGACGAAACCTTGATTCAGATCAAGGGTTGGAAAAGCAGGGCAGCGGAGCCTGGTCTCAGGCCAGCACGCCGCCGTCGCTGTCGTCGCCGGACTCGTCGATGAGGCGCGCGAAATCGGGCACGTGGACCATGCGGTTCTCGCCGAGCACCACCAGCCCGTCGCGGCGGAGCGCCGAGATTCTGGCGGCTGACGGTCTCGATGGTCAGCCCGAGATAGTCGGCCATCGCCTCGCGGCTAATGTAGAGAGGGAAGCGCAGACCGTCGCGCGGCTCCCGCCGCTGCAACGCCGCGTCGCGGCGGGCCATGATGACGAAGAGGCTGGCGATCTTCTCGCGGGCGGTCTTGCGGCCGAGAAGCAGCATCCATTCGCGCGCGGCGTCGAGTTCGTCGAGGGTCATCTCCAGCAGCCGGTGCTCGATGCGGGGCGAGTGGTGGATCATGCGCTCGAACTCGGCCTTGCGGAACATGCAGAAGGTGATCGGGGTCACCGCCACCACGTCATAGGCAAGCCGCGCGCGTCCGGGCCGGCCGAGGAAATCCGACGGCAGGAGCAGGCCGACCATCTGCCGGCGGCCGTCGGAAAGCATGCTCGACAGCATCGCCACCCCCTCGACCACCGAGCCGACCAGCGGCATCGCCTCGCCGGCCCAGGCGATGGTGTCGCCGGGGGCGTAGGTGCGGTAGCTCTTTATCCGTTCAAGCTCCTCGAGTTCCTCCCGTTCGCACTGCGCGCAGACCGCCCGGTGACGAATGGGACAATCGGCACATTTCACCTGCACGGTTCCCTGTGTCGCAATGACGGCCATCGTCCCCCGCAGATCCTAGTGCAGAACAACAAAGTATCGCCGTGGTTGATCTCGATCAAGGAAGATCGGCCCGGAGCGGGGCCACGGTTCTGGGCATGCCCGCCTGCCAGGACCTTGTCTCTTCGGGGCTCTTCGAGCGGAACCTGCCTCGCTACGCGATCTACCCTTGCCCGGCAGCGTTCCACGAAGGGGTCGGTGCCGCGCAGTTCGACGACTGGATCGGGGCGCTGCGGCCGGGGATGCGCGCCGAGGCGCGCCTTCACGTGCCCTTCTGCCGGGACATTTGCTGGTTCTGCGCCTGCCGCACACAGGGGACGCGGCGAACGGACGACGTGGCAACCTATCTTGCGGCCCTTCTCGCCGAGATCGACCGGACCGCGGCGCGCCTGCCGGCCGGGGTGGCGGTCGCGGGGCTGCACTGGGGGGGCGGCACGCCGACCATCCTGGCGCCGGACGAGATCGTCTGCCTGGCCGCCCGGTTGCGGGAGCGCCTGCCGGTGGCGGAAGGGGCGGAGTTCGCGGTCGACACCGACCCCCGAAGCCTCGATGCGGAGCGCCTCGACGCGCTCGCCGCCGCGGGCGTGACCCGCGTCACGCTCGGCGTGCCGGATTTCGCCCCTTCCGTCCAGCACGCCATCGGCAGGCGGCAGGATGCGGCGGGGACCGCCGACGTGGTCGCGGCGCTGCGCAGGCGGGGCGTGGGGTCGATGGGGATCGATCTCCTCTACGGGCTGCCCGGGCAGAGCGGCGACACGCTTGCCGCGACGGTGGCCGAGGTGCTGGCGATGCGGCCCGAGCGGGTTGTGCTGAGCGGCTATGCGCACGTGCCCTGGATGGCCAAACGCCAGCGGATGATCCCCGAGGCGAGCCTGCCCGATGCTGTGGCCCGGCTGGGGATGTATTGCACGGCGGCCGGTCTGATCGGCGAAGCGGGCTACGTGCCGGTCGGCACGGACCATTTCGTGCGACCGGACGATCCGCTGGCGCGGGCGGCGGCCGAGGGGCGGCTGCGGCCCGTGCCCTCGGGATATGCCGAGGATGTGTGCGATGCTGTGATCGGGTTCGGTGCCGGCTCGATCTCGCACTTTCACCAGGGCTATGTCCAGAACGCGCTTGCGACGAGTGCCTACCAGGCCCGGGTGGCCGCCGGCGCGGGGGCCGGGCAGCTCGGCCTCACGCTCAGCCTGGAGGAGCGGGTCCGCGGGCGGGCGATCGGGATGCTGCTCTGCGCGTTTCGGATCGATCTGGATGCGCTGCGGGTGGAGTTCGGCGATTTCGCCGAGCTGCTCCTGCCCGGGTTCGGGGCGGCGGCAGCGCGATTTGGCGGGCTTGTTGAGGTGAGCCCGGCGGGGCTGGCGATCCCCAGCGATGGCCCGATCCTCGCCCGGGCGGTGGCGCAATGCTTCGACGCACATGCGGTCCGGGACGCGCCCAGCCTGGCTTGACCCGAGCGTCGATGGCCGGCCGCTTGCGCTGGCCGGCGGTGGCGGCGCGCCAGCGTTGCGCGTCTGTCGGCGACGTGCGCGCGCCGCAGCCGTGTCGTCGGGGCATGTGGTGAGAAGGGAAGAAACGTGGGGAGGCGAAGCGGACCGAAGTACTAGAGCGGGCGGCGGGTTCGGCGGCGGAGAAGCTCGAGGTGGCCGAGCGGGGTCCAGCCGGCAATGGTGGTGTCGATGCCGTCGCCGCGCAGGGCGGCGGTGAGGGTTTGCTCGACGCGGGCGCGGTCGGGCTTTGCCAGGGGCGCGAAGTCGATCACCACCTGACCGCCGAGGCCGCGCAGGCGCAATTGCCGCGGCAGTTCGCGTGCCGCGGCGAGATTGGCCTTGAGGGCTGCGGCCGGAGAGAGGTCGGCGCCGGTGTTCACGTCCACCGCCACCAGCGCCCTTGTCGCCTCGATTGTGAGAACGCCGGCGCCGAGGGTCACCTGGGGCAGACGCAACGCTTCGATCTCTTCCCAGATACCGGCGTCGGCCAGTGCGGCACCGCTCTCTTCGGTGTCGGTGCCCGGCTCCGACCATTCGCGCACCGCCTCGACGGCAGCGCCGGGAGCGGGGAGGAGGCAGGCGGGCGGGCCGCCAGCCTCGGCGGCAATCCGGTCCCAGTCGGCACGGAGCGCGGCGATCTCGGCCGCCACCGCCTCCGGCGGGTCGGTGGCGGCGCAGGTGCGCAGGATGAGGCCGAGGTCGTCGGGCGCCCCTGCCATGGCGGCCCCGGCGAGGGCCAAGAGTTGCGCGCGGAGCCCGGGCTCGCGGATCGCGCGGCTGATATTGAGGCCAGGCGCACCGGGGGTGAGAATGGCGCTGCGGCCCTTGATCCGCAACCGGTCGGTGACCGGCGGGGCCTTGCCCGGCTCGGCCCAGCCGGCGATCTGCACCAGCACCGGCCGGCCCGGCGGCGGCAGGCGCTTGGCGCGCAGGAAGCCGGTCTGGCCGCCCCCGAGCTCGACGATCATGCCCCCCAGTCCCTTCATCGGGCGGCCGGCGGTGGCGCGGTGGATCGCTTCGGGGCGCGGCGCAGGATCGACGGCGCTGGGGTCGATGAGGAGATCGTCGAGGCGGCCGTCGACCATCAGCGCCGCAGCGTGGCCGCCGGCGGGCAAGGGCTCGATCAGGATGCGCCGGCCCTTCATGCGGGCACCCGGTAGCCGGCGCCCTCGAGAAGGTTGATGGTCTCGGTCAGCGGCAGGCCGACGACGTTGGAATAGGAGCCGCCGATCCAGGGGATCAGCGCCCCGGCGCGGCCCTGGATCGCATAGCCGCCGGCCTTGCCGCGCCACTCGCCGCTGCCGACATGGGCGGCGATCTCGCTCGCGGAGAGGCGCTTGAAGCGCACGGCGGTTTCGACGGTGCGGTGGCGCAGACCCGCAGCGCCCTGCAGGGCCACCGCGGTCACCACCCGGTGGCGACGACCCGAGAGGAGCCGCAGGAAGGCCGCGGCCTCCGCCTCGTCTACGGGCTTGCCCAGGTTGCGCCGGCCGAGGGCGACCACGGTGTCGGCGGCGAGCACGAGGTCGGCGGGGCCACGGGGCACCGCGGCGGCCTTGGCGCAGGCGAGCCGCAATGCGCAGGCGCGCGGCAACTCGCTGCGGGCTGGCGTCTCGTCGATGTCGGCGGGGAGGATCGCGTCGGGCACGATGCCCGCCTGGGCGAGCAGGGCCAGCCTTCGGGGGCTGGCGGACGCGAGGATCAGTCGCAGGGATGGCGGTCGCGTGGGCGGCGGCGGGCGGGGCGGCGCAGGGCGGGCGCGTCACTTGAAGCGATAGTTGATCCGCCCCTTGCTCAGGTCGTAGGGGGTCATCTCCACCTGGACCTTGTCGCCGGCCAGCACGCGGATGCGATTCTTGCGCATCTTGCCGGCCGTATGGGCGATGATGACGTGGCCGTTTTCGAGCTCCACCCGGAAGGTCGCGTTGGGCAGAAGTTCGGTCACGACCCCGGGAAATTCGAGAAGCTCTTCCTTGGCCATGTCTACTCCGATGCAATTGCAGCAGCACGGGCCATGCCGAGGCATGGCCGCGTGGCCGGAACATGGGGCCAAAGCCCGCGATGTGCAAGCTCCAACGGGCACCAGGACGCGCAGCCTCGCCGACGGATTTGCCGGCGGACTTGCGAGACTGGCCGATGACGTTCAATCTTGACGCCGGCAGACTGCCGGAGGGGTCCTGCGGCGTGCCAGGGCGCAGGGCGGCGCCCCAACGGGAGGGAGGGGCAATGACACATGACATGAATGCTCTGGGCGAGGGGGACGCGCAGGTCATCCGCACCACCCGCGGGCAGAAGGACCTGCCGCGGTGGTTCCAGGCGGCGTTCTCGGTGCTGCGGGGGCTCGGTGCCGGCAGTGTCGATATTGCGCTGCCGGACGGACGGGTGTTCCGCGTCGAGGGCAATGCGCCGGGACCGCTGGCGCGGCTCGACGTTTACAACCCCAAGCTCTTCAAGCGGCTGGCGCAGGAGGGTGAGCTCGGCTTCTGCGAGGCCTATCTGGACGGCTGGTGGGACACGCCCGACCTGCAGACGCTGCTCGATGTGCTGTTGACCAGCCCCAATTGGGTCGATCGCTCGCACCCGCTGGCCGCGCTGATGCGCGCGGGGCAGCGGTTCATGCATTGGTTGAACTCCAATACCAAAGCCCAGGCAAAGAAGAACATTTCACGCCACTACGACCTCGGAAACGACTTCTATGGCCGCTGGCTGGACGAGACGATGACCTATTCTTCGGCGCTGTTCGAGAACGCCGCTGAAGACCTCTCCACAGCCCAGCGCCGCAAGTATGCAAGCGTGCTGGACCGGATCGGCGCGGCACCCGGCCAGCACCTGCTGGAGATCGGCTGCGGCTGGGGCGGCTTCGCGGAATTCGCCGCCCGCGAGCGCGGAGCGCGGGTGACGGGGTTGACCATCAGCCGCGAGCAGCACGACTTCGCAAGCCGGCGCATCTTCGAGGCCGGGCTTTCAGAGCGGGTCGAGATCGTCATGCGCGACTACCGCGACGAGCGGGGCAGCTACGATGGGGTCGCTTCGATCGAGATGTTCGAGGCGGTGGGCGAGAAATACTGGCCGGCCTACTTCGACACGGTGCGCGCGCGCCTGAAGCCGGGGGCCCAGGCAACCATCCAGGTGATCACCATCCCCGATTCGCTCTTTCCGACCTATCGGCGGACGGTGGATTTCGTCCAGAAGTACATCTTTCCCGGCGGCATGCTGCCAAGCCCCGGCGCGCTCAGGGCGCAGATCGAGCGGGCGGGCCTCGGCCTCGTCGGCTCGGTGGAGTTCGGCGAGAGCTACTCCGAGACGCTGCGCCGCTGGCATGCGGACTTCAACGCGCGCTGGGGCGAGATCCAGGCGCTCGGATTCGACGAGCGCTTCCGGCGGATGTGGAACCTCTACCTCACCGCTTGCGCGGCCTCGTTCCACACCGGCACCACCGATGTCGCCCAGGTGACGATGCGCCGCCCCGCCTGACGGGGCCGGAGCATCGTCATTGGCTCGGCATCGCCGGCGGCCCGGCGTCGATCTCCGCGATGCGCGTCTGCGCGGCGGTGATCTGCGGGAGCGTGCTGTCCGCGCCCGCTACCTCCACGGCGCGCGCGAGGGCGGTTCGCGCGTCGTTCCAGCGCCCTAGGCCGAAATACGCCATGCCGAGGTGGTACTGCACCAAGGGGTCGCTGGTCAGGGCGGCGGCGGCGGGCTCCAGATAGGTGATCGCCTCCTCGTTTTCGCCGCGCTGGACGAGAATCCAGCCATAGGTATCCTGAAAGTGCGGAATCTCGGTGCCGCGCAGGCGCCGCGCGACCTGGTAGGCGCGTTCGAGGGTCTCGGGGTCGTCGCGATAGGTGGTGAGCACGCTCGCGAGGTTGTTCGCGGCCACGACGTTCGACGTGTCGCGCGCATAGAGCTCCTCGTAGATGGCGATCGCGCCCTCGTAGTCGCCCTCGACATAGAGCAGCCCGGCCTTGGTGTTGAGCAGGTTTCCGTCACGATTGGTCGCGCTAATCCCCTCGTCGAGCGTGGCGCGGGCATCGTCGCCGCGGCCCAGGCCGTTCTGCATGGCGAAAAGGATCTGATACGGCTCGCGAAGGGTCGGTTGCTCGGCGATAACCGCGCGGTAGATCGCCTCTGCTTCGGCAGGCTGACCCTTGAGCACGTGCAGCGCCGCCTGCATCATGCGGCCCGGAAGTGACTGGGGATCCTCGGCGAGCATCGCCGCGACCTCTGCCTCGGCCCCTTCGGTATCGCCCGCGGCGAGGCGGGCCTGGACCAGCCCGACCCTGGCCCGCAGATTGCCCTCCTCGCCCTCGGCGGTGACGAGCCCCTGCAGCATGTCGATCACCTCTCCGGCTCGGCCCTCGCCCTGCAGCGCCGCGATCTCCAGCCCGGCGGCCTGATCCGCCGACGCCGGGTCGCCGAGGTCGCGAAGGAGGCCGGCGACCTGCCGCGCGCGGCTCCAGTCGCTGCGCTGAAGGTGGACCTGGCCAAGGGTGATCAGCAGGTCGCGGTTCTCGGGGGCGCGGCGCAGCCCGTCGAGCACCACGCTCTCCGCCGGGCCGAGGCGACCCTCCTTGATGAGAAAGCGCGAATAGCGCAGCGATTCCTGGATACCTGAGTTCGAGGCTTCGACGGCACGCGCGAGCCGCTCGCCCACCTGCTCGGTTGCGCCCTCCCGCTCATAGGCCATGGCCATGATCGTCATGATCTCGGCGTCGCGCGGGGCGTCGGTAAGTGCGGTCTGCAGATCCGCGAGGGCCAAGTTGGTCTTGTCGGCCAGAATATACCTGCGCGCACGCATCTTGAGCGCATTGACGTTGCGCGGATCGGCGGCGAGCACGGCCTCGACCACGGCGGCGCTTTCTTCCTGCCGCCCCGTCGCCTCGAGCATCTGGGCAAGAGCGACCTGCAAGTCGCGGATCTCGGGTGAGGATTCCTGACCCTCGACCAGCGACTCCAGTGCAGCGATCGCCTCGTCGCGCCGGCCCTCGGCAAAGTCGAGCTGGGCCAGGGCGCGGCGATACGGCCGCGGATCGGCCTCGCTCGCGATCAGGCTCTCGAGCTCCTCGCGGGCCGCCGCGGGCCCTTCGGTCTCCAGGCGGAACTGGGCAATGTTGAGACGGGAGTCGGTCGCTCCCGGGTCCTGCTCGGCGGTCTCGCGAAGAACCGCCAGGGCCGCCGGCTCGTCCCCTTGGCGCAGGTGCCACTGCAGCAGCGCCTGCCGCAGGCCGGAGTTGTCCGGGAAAAGCTCGACCATGCGCTCCAGTTGCTGCCCGACCGCTTCGGTATCGCCATCCTGGTCGAGCGCGGCGAGGCGGGCCAAGAGAAGGTCCTCGTTGTCGGGCGCCAGCGCGATGGCCGCGTCCGCGCGGGCGAGCGCACCCTTATAGTCGCTCGCGGCCAGTCGGTCCGCGATCAGGATCATATGGGCGGCCGCGTTGTCGGGATCCTCGGCAAGTACGCCTTCGGCCATTTCCAAGGCGCCTGCGATATCGCCGCTGCGGAAACTCACGGACGCCTTGAGAGCTCGGGCATCGGGGTTGTCAGGCATGAGTTCATAGGCGCGCGCGGTATGCCGCTCGACCCCGGGAACGTCCCGGACCTGAAGGGCGAGCTCGGCGAGCGCCAGATGCGCCATTCCGTTATCGGGATCGAGTTCGACCACCCGCAGGTACTGGCCGATCGCAGCTGGCACGTCTTCCTTGGCGCGCAGCAGGCCTGCATACTCGTATCGTGCCGCGAGGTGGGCCGCATTTGACTGCAGCGCGTTGCGAAACTCGATCGCCGCCCGATCGGGCTCGCCTTCCGCCAGCAGACCGATCGCACGCTGGTAGTGCAACTCTGCCCGCTCCTCCGGCGAATCGCAGGCCGCGAGCGCTAGGGCGGCGATCAGGATGGCCCCCTTCAGCAAGGGCAGATGTGCAAGGCGCATCAGCAGAGACTCCCATCGGTAGAGGCACCCGGCAGTGCTTCGTGGCATTGACCTGCATGGCCACCTGGCGTCTTCACGCCGGGCGAGGACACGCATCGCGGCTCAGCGACATTACCGGCCAAAGGCATGCGGTACGCCCCTGCCCGGCGGGGTGCTCCGCAAACCCGTCGTCCCGCAGGAGCGCCCCGCCACACGGGGGCGGGACCGCCCGTCTCGGGATTTAGGACGTGACATAGTTCCGGTACGACTGCTTGTACAGGTAATCGCTGTTCGCGAAGTTCGCCGCCCTCGCCTCGCTCACGAGACTGAGCGCGATCCCCGCCACGTTGGCGTTGACAGAGGCGAGCTCGCGCAGGCCCTCCAGGACCGCGGCCTTGCGGGTATGGTCCCAGCGGACAAGATACACGACCGCGTCGGCGAACTGCGCGACGATGCGCGCATCGGTCACCACCAGCGTCGGCGGCGTGTCGAGAATGACCAGATCGTAGCGGACCCTGAGTTCGTTGATCAGCTTCTGGAACCGCTGGGACGCGAGGATGTCGGCGGGATTACCGTGACCGTCATGCGCCCGCCCCGGTACGAGGACGTGCAGCCCGGTCTCGGGCTCCACGTAGACGGCATCGTCCAGCGAGGCCGTGCCTTCGAGCACGGCAAACAGGCCGGGCCGGTCGGCATCGGTCGGAAAGATGCTCGACAGCGTCTGGCGCCGCAGGTCGCAATCGATGATGACAGCGGAACGGCCCATCTGCCGGCTGGTGATCGCGGCGAGCATGGCGGTCGTGGTCTTCCCCTCCATCGGGAGCGAAGAGCTGAACATCACCACTTTCGGTGGCCGGTCGATATTGGAGAAGAAGATGCTCGTCCGCAGGTTGCGAACGGATTCGGCCAGCGCACTGTTCGGCTTCCTGAGAAGATGGGCGATCATATCTTTTGGCGTCTTGCGGCGCCCGGCATGCGGAATGGCAGCGAGCACCGGCAGGCCGGTCTCCAACTCGACGTCCGCCGGATTGCGGAAGGTGTTGCTCAGTTGCTCCAGCAGGAACACCAGTCCGACGCTGGCAATGATCCCACCCACGAGGCCCAGGATCACGATATTCAGGCGCGTGCCCAGATTGGCGGAGCCGGGGGGCGTGGCGCGAGTCAGGAACCTTGCGTCCGACGTCTGGAGGGACGCCTGCTCCGAGGCCTCCTTCATCCGGCTGAGGAAGCTCTCGTAGATCGTGCGACTCGCTTCGGCCTCGCGCGTCAGGCGGTTGAGGCGCATCTCCACGCGGGACTGTTCGAGCGCCCCCGCCTGGAGCCGCTTCAGTTCCTCTTCCAGCGAACGCTCCCGCTCCTGGACGACCGTGAGGTTGTCCGCGAGGGCGGCGACGATGTTTCGCGCCTCGGTCTGAATGTTGTTCTGGACCTGCACGATGCGGGCTTCGAGCCTCGTCAGCTCCGGATTCGTCTGGCCAACGATCGCCCTCATCCCGGCGGCCTGGTCACTCAGCTCGATCTCCTGCATCCGGAAGGACCGGATCGCGGGCGACTCGCGGAATTCGGCAACAATGTCGAAATCCTGCCCGCTCTCCAGTGCTTCCGTGGCACGGGCATACCGGCTTTCCAGCCCCGCGCGCTCCAGACGGGCTTCGGTCAGGGTGGTGTTCAGCATCTCGATCTGGGGAGCGATCATCGACGACCCGTATTCGGCGCGCATTGACATCTCCAGATGCGCCATTCGCACGGCCTCTTCCGCGACGTTGTAGCGGTTCTCGAGGTCGGCCACCCGCACGCTGAGCATTTCGGAAGCCGCCACGATATCGTCGCGCTTCGCCTCGATCTGCACGATGATGTACTGCTCGCCCACGGCGTTGGCGATCGCAGCCGCCAGGCGGGGATTGGACCAGGTCACGGTGATGTCGATCACCCGGGACTTGGGGATCGGCCGCAACTCCAGTGCCCCCATCAGCGCCGCCAGCGTCGCGCTCCGCCTCCGCTGGGCAACCTCCTCGGGAGTGAGGTCCGTAGGTTCCAGGGGTCGGACGAGCCCGAACCTGGACAGAACGGAATAAATGCCGGGTGGCGTATCTATCCGGGTGAGTACGCGCTCCAGCAGCGGAGCAGGACCGGTGCGCTCGGTGGTATTGAACTCCGGCGCGTCTTCAAGGCGCAGGATCTCGATGACCCGGTCGAGCAGGACGGCCGAACGCAGGATTTCGACCTGGTTCTGCAGACCGGTGTTGGATACGTCGGGGCTGACCACGACATTGTCGAGGTCGATGATGCGCAGCCGCTCGGGGTCGAAGATCACCCGCGCCGAGGCGGTGTAGTAGCTCTCCAGCTTTACTGCGTAATACACGGACAAGCCAGCGATGAGCGTAGTGACCAGAAGTATCAGCCACTTGCGCCGCCATGCCGGCAGGAGCATGGCACGGATGTCAAGGCCCTCACGTTCCGGGCCCGGCTGCGGCCCGCCGCCCGGGTAAGGCGGGAACCCGCCAAAATGCTCTGACCCGCCGGCGGAAGGTCTCACTCGGAAATTCATCGCCAATCAACCACCATTGACGCAGCGCCGACCATAGCTCATCCGCGCCCCAATTACGCCGGTTTCCAACCCAGACGCGCCAAATCGCCACAAACCGGCGCGGAAAGCAATATGCGCTGGCCAGCTTTGGTAACTGAACAGCTGCGCGAGTGCCCGTCCGGAGGCCCTGCCGGGGCATTCCGGCCGGTATTTTCGCCGCAAGCGGCACCAGCTCATCACGAGGGGCCACCCTCAACGGCGAACGGCTCCGGGCGGCGCGGCTCTCAGGACGCGGGCGCGCGGAAAATCCGTCCGAGCAGATTGAGCAGCAACTGGGCGGCGAGGATCGCTGTCGTCCCCGTCCGGTCGTAGTCGGGGGCCACCTCGACGAGGTCGACGCCGACGATCCGCCCGCGCCGGGTCAGCCCTGCCAGCAGTTCGAGGATCTCGTAGTAGAGAAAGCCCCCGTGCGAGGGCGTGCCGGTGCCCGGCGCAATGGATGGGTCGAACCCGTCGATGTCGATCGAGAGGTAGTAGGACGCACCCGCCGGGATCCGCTCCAGCACCGCCGGCACCCCGAGCGCACGGAACTGGCGCACCGAGAGGATGTCCGAGCCCTTCGCCCGCGCCGCCGCATAGCCCTCGCGGGCGGTCGATGAGACGTTGCGGATGCCGAACTGCGAGAGACCGGTCACGTAGGACTTCTCCGACGCCCGGCGCATGGGGTTGCCGTGCCCGAAGCGCACGCCGTGGCGCTCGTCAACGAAGTCGAGGTGGGCGTCGATCTGGACGATGTGGATCGGTCCCTGCCCTTCGAAGGCCTCGATGCACGGAATGTTGATCGAGTGATCGCCGCCGATCACCACCGGCAACGCGCCGGCGGCGAGAATCTTGCGCACGCCGAGGGCGATGTTGGCGTGGCTGCCCACCGTGTCGGTATGGATGATGTCGGCGTCGCCGATATCGACGATCCGCACTTCCGGTCCGAGATAGGTGGCGTCGTCCTCGTGGTCGTAGGCGCCGGCATGGCCGAAGGCGAAGAGCGTCGAGGCTTCGCGCACGGCGCGCGGGCCGAAGCGCGCACCGGGCCGCCACTGGGTGCCGAAGTCGAACGGGGCGCCGAGGATGGCCGCGTCGGCCTCGATCGCGTCCCAGTCCTCGACGTAGCGGTATTTGCCGAAGGTCGGGATGCCCACGAACGGCAGGTTCAGCCGCCCGCTCTCATAGCCGTGGCTCATGGCGTCTCCTTTCGGTCGAGATGCACCGGGCGGTCGTAGTAGGGCAGCCGTTCGACCCGCACCGCGGCCCCCGCGGCGCGCTGGGCGATGACATGGGCGGCGATCTCCTCCAGCGGCGCGAACCAGACGCCGCCGCGGTCGAGTACGCCCTCGAGCCAGCGCTCGACCTGCGCCCAGCGCGCGAGGCGGCCGGTCAGGAACGGGTGCCAGATCGGCATCCAGAAGCCGCCAGCCGCGTAATGCGCCTCGAACTCCTCGAAGAAGGCGCGCAGCCCGTCCGAGGGCGCGCGTACCGGCATCAGATAGCCGATCTCCTCGTAGTGGGCGAAGGGCGGCCAGTCGTCGTTGCCCCAATGGACCGGCAGCTCGACCACCGAGCCGCGGTCGGTCTCCATCACGTAAGGAATGTCGTCGGCCATCAGCGAGCTGTCATAGACGAAGCCGCGGGCGATCAGCCGGTCCACCACGCCCTGCGTCACGTTGTAGACGGGCGCGCGGTAGCCACGGGGGGCGCGGCCGGTCATCTTCACATGCACTTCAGTAGCGCGGTCGAACCAGTAGCCCTGCTCGGCGTCGCTCTGGGTGGCGGGGTTCTCGTGGAGATAGCTGTGGTGGCCGATCTCGTGGCCGGCCTCCAGGATCGCGTCGACGGTGGCGGGATAGGTCTCCATGCACCACGCGGGCATGAAGAAGGTCTGGGTCAGGCCGAGCCGGCGGTAGGTCTCCGAGGATGCGCGGCACTGCCACCGTGGGGCCGTAGCGCCCCATGGTAATCGGGTGCAGCCGGTCGAACCCGTCCGCGGGCCGCGCGATGTGGATCAGGCTGTCGGCGTCGATGTCAAAGGTGATCGCGCAGGCGCAGCGCGCGCCGTCCGGCCAGACGATCGGGTCACGGATCATCGCTGTCTCCTCAATGCATGGCCGCGCCGCCGTCGGCGCTGAAGCACTGGCCGGTGATGAAGCTCGCGGCCGGGCTCGCGAGGAACGCCACCACCGCCGCGATCTCCTCCGGCCGGCCGATGCGGCCCAGCGGGTTGGCGGTCTCCAGCGCCTTCGCCGCCGGGTCCATGGCGGCAAATCCGAGCAGCGGCGTATCGACCGGACCGGGGGCGACGGCATTGACGAGGATCCGCGGCGCCAGCTCACGCGCCCAGGACCGGGTCATCGACAGCACCGCGCCCTTGCTCGCGGCATAGGCCGAGGCGCCGGCGCGGCCAAGGAAGGCGAGCTCAGAGGCCACGTTGACGATCCGCCCGCCCGCCGGCATGTGCGGCAGCACCGTGCGCGCCACGACGAAGGGGCCGCGCACGTTCACCGCGAGGACGCGATCGAGATCGGCGAGATCCATCTCGGAAAGCCCACCCTCGACCAGGATGCCGGCGTTGTTAACCAGCACGTCGATCCCCCCGCCCTCCGCAACCGCACGCGCCACCGCCGCCGCGACCTCGGCCTCCGAGGACACGTCGGCGGCGAGGATGTCGGGGCCTTCCTCGCGGTCGATGCCGACCACGCGGAACCCGTCCGCCCGCAGCGCCTCGGCACAGGCGCGGCCGATGCCGCGGGCGGCACCGGTGACAATCGCCGTGCGCGTCACCACGGCGTGTCCCCCCGGTCGACGCCCAGCGTCTGGCCGGTGACGTTGCGCGCAAGATCGGAGGCGAGGAAGAGATAGGGGCCGGTCACGTCCTCGGGTTCCATCAGCCCGCCCGGCAGCGCCTGCCCCGCCTCCACCGCCTCGATGATGGCCAGCTCCGCCGTGCCGGAGCGCGCGGCGAGGCTGCGGGCCGAGCGGATCGCGGCCTCGGTGCGCACCCAGCCGGGGCAGACGGCGTTCACCCTGATGCCGCGCGGGCCAAGCTCGCGCGCCCAGGTCTTGGTCAGGCCGATCACCGCGTGCTTGGAGGCGACATAGGCGCCGAAGAGCGGCTCGGCCACGCGGCCCCATATGGACGCCGTGTTGACGATCGCCCCGCCCGCCCCCATCCGCGCCTGCGCGCGCGCCGTGACGATGGCGGTGCCGACGACGTTCACCTCCAGCACCCGCCGGAAGGTGGCGAGCGTCGCGTCGTCCATCTCCTCGATCGGCGTCAGCCGCTCGAGGCCCGCGTTGTTCACCAGCACGTCGAGCGGCCCGATCGCCGTCGATCACGCGGGCCACCGCCCGGTCGTCGGTCACGTCCGCCCGATGCGGGTGCGCCCCGGCGGCACGGGCGGTAGCGTCGATCTCGGGAACCTCCGCGAGCGCGTGAACGGTCGAACCCGCCGCCACGAAGGCCCGCGCGATGGCCAGCCCGATTCCGCGGCTGGCACCGGTGACAAGGACCCTGCGCCCGGTCAGGTCGATCATGCCGCCTCCACATCCGTTGCCCGGACATGGGCGAGCAACTCCTTGCGCAGATCGAAGAAGGCGGCGGAATCGCGCGTCTCCAGCGTGCGATGGGCCCCGAAGCGGGCGCGCACGTCGATCTCGGCCAGGATGCGCGCCGGGCGGCGGCTGAAGACGATCACCCGGTCGGCGAGGAAGGCCGCCTCCTCGACGTCGTGGGTGACGAAGATGATGGTGCGCGCGTCCTCCTGCCTGCAGCCGGTGCAGCTCCAGCTGCAGGCTCTCGCGGCGCATGGCGTCGAGCGCGCCGAAGGGCTCGTCCATCAGCAGGATCTCCGAGCCCGCCGCCAGCGTCCGCGCGATGGCGACCCGCTGGCGCATGCCGCCCGAGATGCGGCTGGGAAAGGTGTCGGCGAACTCGGCCAGTCCCACCACGCTGAGGTAATGCGCCGCGCGATGCGCGCTTCTCGCCGCGCGAGAGGTCGCCGCGGTACCGCATGCCGTAGGCCACGTTCTGCCCCACCGTCAGCCAGGGGAAGGACGAATAGGACTGGAACACCATGCCCCGCCGGCGGTCGGGCCGCCCCAGCCGTGCGCCCTCGAGGCGGATCTCGCCGGCACTGAGCGTCTCCAGCCCGCCGACCATGCGCATCAGCGTGGTCTTGCCGCAGCCCGACGGGCCGAGGAACACGATGACCTCGCCCCGCGCGACGGTCAGATCGAACGGGGCCACCACCTCGATCGGCCCGGCCGGCGTGGCGAAGCGCTTGGCGACGCGGTCGAAGACGAGATAGCTCATGGCGGTGAGGTACCCGAACCAGCGCCGGTGCGCCCAGCGGATGAGCTGGTCGGTGACCAGCCCGATGATCCCGATGGTGACGATCCCGGCCATGACCTCCGGCGTCTTGAAGAAGCGCCGCGCCTGCCAGATGACGAAGCCGAGGCCGCTGTTGGCCGCGACGATCTCGGCCACGATCAGGTAGGTCCAGCACCAGCCGAGGGAGATGCGCATGTTGTCCACCAGCGTCGGCAGCATCGCCGGCAGCGCCACGTCGGTCAGCCCGCGCAGCCGCGAGGCGCCCAGGGTGGCGGATATCTCGTGGTACTCGCGCGGCACCCGGCGCACGTCGTCGGCGACGAGCAGCACCAGCTGGAAGAAGACGCCCATCCACAGGAGGAATATCTTCGACGCCTCGCCCACCCCGAACCAGATCACGGCGAGCGGCACCAGCGCGGGCACCGGCAGGTAGCGGATGAAATCGACCAGCGGCTCCAGCGCCGCACCCACCGGGCGCAGGCTGCCCATCAGGATGCCGATGGGCACCGCCATCGCCGCCGCCAGCAGGAAGGCGCTCCAGACCCTGAGCGTCGAGATGCCGGCGTTCCACAGCAGCGCCTGCTCGGTGATCATCGTCCAGAGGGCCGCCAGCACCACGCTCGGCGCCGGCAGGAAGCGCTCCGAGGTGAGCCCCGACCGGGCAACCGCCTCCCAGGCGAGAAGGAGTGCCAGACCGGAGGCGAGCCCGATCAGCGTGGTCGAGGCCCTGCCCACGAATGCCGCGCGGGATCAGCGCGGGACGGCGTCGAAGAGCCCGTCGAGCACCGAGGCGTCGATCTCGCCGGCCGCGTCGAGCCGCACGTCCGCCGCGCCATAGTCGAGGTTCAGCTCCATGATCTGGTCGAACGAGGCGAAGAGCGTCCCCGGCATCCCCGGCGTGCCGAGAAAGCCCACCGCCTCGTCGTAGTCGGTGTAGGTGAGCGAGGTATCGACGATCTCGGTGACCTCCGCCGCCGTCAGCCCGTAGTAGGGCGCCGCCAGCTCGGCGAAGCGCGCCGGATCCTCCTTGAAGAAATCGACGGCCCGATAGATGCCGCGCAGGAACTTGCGGTACTTCTCCGGGTTGGCGGCGAGGTCGTCGTCGCGGGCGGTGATGATGTCGATGATGAGATCCGGCCGCTCGCGCGAGGACACCAGGATGCGCGGGTTGCGCTCGGGCAGCGCGCTGGCCGCCTGCGACAGGAACGGCTCGTAGGTGCCGACCGGCCGCCACCGTGGAATCGGCGAAGACCGCGATCGTGTCGGCGGTCGCGATCTCGCGCAGTTCCACGTCGTCGAGCGAAAGGCCCGCCTCGCGCATCTCCATCTGCAGGAGCAGGCGGGCGGGGATGTTGGGCTCGATCGCGACCACGCGGCCCTTGAGATCGGCGACGCTGGCGATGGTGTCGTCCACCAGCACGCCATCACCGCCGACCGAGATGTCGATGGTGCCGATGATGGTGCCGGGGGTCTCGGCCACCCGCGGGCGGCCCTGGTGTTCGCCGACGGTGCGCATGTCCACGTCGATGTCGCCGCGCTCGATCGCCGCCATCACGTTCGTCCGGTCGTCCTCGAAGCGGAAGTCGAGCGTCAGCCCTTCCTCCTCGTAGTAGCCGAGATCCTGGGCGACGAGGGCGGGCGCGAAGCCGACCCAGGTCGGCGCAAGTGCCCGGATGACGTCCTGCGCCGAGGCGGCACTGCCGAACGCGCCGCCGAGGAGCAGCCCCGCGCCCGCCGCGGTGCCGAACAGACTGCGATATCCCATGAGACCCCTCCTGCCGCGATACGCCCCGATCCTAGGCGGCCACCCGGCGGGGACGAATACCCGATTCCGGTTGCGATACATCGGGAATCCCAGAAGTATCGGCGGGTGAACAACAGAGGAAGCTCCGTGCGCCGGCTGAGCGACATCGACCTGCGGCTGTTGCGGATCTTCGCGACCATCGCCGACTGTAACGGGTTCCGGAACGCGCAGTTCGCGCTGAACATGGCGCCGTCGACGTTGAGCACGCATCTCGCAACGCTGGAGGCGCGTCTCGGCAGCCGGCTCTGCGAGCGGGGCCGGCGAGGATTCCGCCTGACCCGAGCGGGGGCGGAAACCTATCGCGCGGCACAGGATCTTCTTCCGCTCGATCGAAGGGTTCGACGCCGCGATGGGGCGGGTGCACGGGCGCGAACAGACGCGGCTGCGCCTCGGCATCATCGATACGGTCGAGAGCTTTGCAGGCCTCGGCCTCACTACCGCGATCGCCGCCTTCACCGACGAGCATCCCGACACGTTCCTCGACGTCGAGGTGATGCCGCCCGAGGCCCTGCAACGAGCCCTCGCCGAGGGGCGCCGCGACCTTGTCGTCGGACCGGCCTTCCGCGCCGGCCCGGCACTGGGCTACCAGGAACTCGCCGCCGAGGAGCACCGGCTCTATTGCGGCCGCGGGCATCCCTGGTTCGACCGGCCGGACGTGGAGATAACGCCCGCCGACTTCCAGACCGCGCGGCTCTCGGTGCGCGCCTACCAGTATTTCGACGACACCTACAAGCTCGGCGGGGTGCGCGCGAGTGCGAGCGTGACCAACATGGAGGCGCAGGAGATCCTGATCCTCTCCGGGCGCTTTGTCGGCTTCCTGCCGGTCCACCGCGGGGCCGCACGGGCGGCCGAGGGCAGCATGCGCGCCGTCAACCCGCGCGGCTGGCAGCTGACCTCGCGCTTCGCGCTGGCCTACGACGCCGCCACCGAGCCGCAGATGCTCAAGCGCAGCTTCGCCGAAGCGCTCGTATCAGCGGCCGGCGAGGAGCGCGCGCAGGGCGGCTGACGACGATTGGCCGGGGATAGAGTTGACAGAACGTGCCAACGTCAATCGGCCGTGTCGCGGTACCGTGTCACCCGCGGCCACCCCCATACTGCGTCGTATTCCGGCCAGAAACTTGGAGGGCAATGCGGGCCTGCGCCCACTCAAGAGACTCGCGCGCACCCCGCGCTCAAGATGGCGCCAAAGGGCACCCCGGGACGGCCCGTTAATCCCGCATTAACCACGAATATCGTTCAAATTCAATTATTTGCAAAATCTCCGCATTGGTTATACCCCCCGGCGCGCGCGGTCAGACGCCGCCGTCCTTCTCGATGAAGCGGATCTGGCCCTCCCGGGCCTGGGCCTGGATCGCCTTGGTGATCTCGATCTGCGCCGCCTCGCCTTCCTTGCGGCCGACGTCTTCGAGAGCCGCCAGTTCCTCGAGGTAGCGCTCGGAGAGGCGGCGCGGCAGGTTCTCGAGGATGAATCCGACGGTGGCGCTCTCCTGCGCCTGGCCGAGCTTGAGCGCCGAGAGCAGCACGTCCTCGCTCACGTCGCGCAGCACGCCCGCGATGTCGCGGCCGTGCAGGCGCAGGGCGATGTCGTCGAAGGTGAACATCGTGCGCTGGACGTCGTGGGCGAGGGCGGCATCCTGGGCTTCGAGGAAGCCGAGGAATCCTTCGCGCACCTCGGTGGAGATGTTGTTCATCAGGCTGGCAATCGAGATCCGCCGGGCGGCGCTTGGAGAGGTTGCGCTGCAGGACCGAGAGGAAGTCGCGCTCGATGGCACCGAGGATGCTGGCCGCCACCGGCGCGTCGAGGGTCGGAACCCGCGACAGGCGCAGCACGATCGACTTGGCGAAGGTCCGGTCGAGCCGTTCCAGCAGGCTCGCCGCCGCCTCGGGGCGAAGTTCGCTGACGATGACCGCGGCGGTCTGCGGGTGCTCGGCCTGGATGAAGCTGGCCAGCGCTGCCACCGGGGTCTCGTTCAGCCGCTCCCAGACCGGGCGGACGGCGCTGCGGCGACGGCCCTCGACCAGCCTTTCGACCTCGTCGTCGTCGTCAAACACCGCGGAAAGCAACTTGCGCGCGGCCTTAGCGCCGCCGGCGACCTCGGGGCCGGTGGTGAGCAGTTCGAGGAACTCGACGATCACCGCGTCGAGGATGTCCTGGTTGATCTTGCCCATGCCGGCGATGGCCTTGGCGAAGCGCTCCATGTCGGCTTCGCCCAGGTCGCGCAGGAAGGCAGCACCCAGTTCGGGGCCGATGGCGGTCAGGATCATCGCCGCCTTCTCGATCGGGCGCGGCATCCGCTCGGGGCGGATGGCCGGGCGTGGGGCCTGCGGGCGGCCGGCAGCGGGGATGAGGGCCGTGTCGGTCATGGGGCGTAGCTCCGGACCATGGCGCCGGCGAGCAGGCTCCAGCCGTCGGCGATGACGAAGAAGGCGAGCTTGAAGGGCAGCGACACGACGGCGGGCGGCACCATCATCATGCCCATCGACATCAGGATGGCGGCGATCACCAGGTCGATCACCAGGAAGGGCAGGAAGATCAGGAAGCCCACCTCGAAGCCGCGCTGGATCTCGGTGAGCAGGAACGCCGGTACCAGGGTCGACAGCGGCACCTCGCCGTCGTCGGTCGCCTCGGGCGGTCGGACCCGCGCCTCGGTGAGGGTGGCGATGGTGGCGGGGTTGACCCGGGTTTCCATGAATATGCGGAAGGGCCCGATCGTGGGCGCAAAGGCGTCCTCGGGGGCGAGGGTGCCGTCGATCATCGGCTGGACGCCGGCGTCCCAGGCCTCGGTGAACACCGGCTCCATGACGAACCAGGTCAGGAAGAGCGCGAGGCTCACGATCATCATGTTGGGCGGCGCCTGCTGCACGCCGATGGCCTGGCGCAGGATCGACAGCACCGTCACCATGAAGGGAAAGCAGGTGACCATGATCGCAAGGCCGGGGGCGAGGCTGAGCAGGGTCAGCAGGATGACGAGCTGCACGGTGCGCAGGCCGAGCTCCTGGCCCTCGCCGAGGTCGATGGAGATCTCCTGGGCGCCGGCGGCGGAGGCCACGAGCAGCAACACTGCCGCGAGGACGAGCGCGAACAGGGCTCGCTGTCCGCGCGCGGACAAACCAGCATCCATTTGATTGTAAAATGAAAAATTCACGCCGTTAACCCGCTGGAAACCCGCGGCGAGCGCGGGCACGGACCGGATCCCGAATGGGCGTCGCCTGCGCGCACGGCAGCGCCCGGCACGCGGGGTGGGTGGGCGGGAGCGTGCCGGGCGCTGCCCGGGGCCGGGCCCTGGCGCGCGTCAGATCTCATTCGAGAAGTCGGCGACCTCGGTCAGGCGCACGCCGAGCCGGCCGGACTCGTCGCCGATCTCCTGCAGCTCGCCACGGGCGATCAGCCGGTCGCCGATGTAGAGCTCCACGGGGTCGTCGATCGAGCTGTCCAGCGTCAGCACCGAGTCGCGGCGCAGCTCGACCAGCTCGCTGACCAGCGGGCGGGCCTTGCCGACCGAGATCGTCACCTCGATGGGGACGCCGAGGAAGGCGCCGGAGCGGGCCGGCTGCTTGCCCCCGCGCTCGGCGGCGGCCTCCGGGGTCGCTGCGGGAGGGGCGTCGGGGATGTCCTCCGGACCGGGGTCATCCGAATCGGCTGGTGTGTTCATGTTCGGGCTCGTCTCGTTGCGGGTCGATACAGGCGGCGATGCGGGCGAGGACCTGCGCCACGCAGGCGTCGAGGTCGAGGTGGTCGTAGCCCTGGTCCCAGAAGATCTGCACCTCGCGCGGCAAGAGCTCCGGCGCGGGCTCCACCGTGGCGTCGATGCCGCGGGCCGCGAGGATCTGCACGATCCGCGGGGTCATCTCGGGCGCCACGCGCAGGCGCAGCCGCGCCTCGGGGGCGGCGGCCAGCGCGGTGGCGGCCAGCCGCTCGACCTCGGCGGCCAGGCCGGCCTCGGCAAGCGCCGGCGCGACGGTGCGGGCAAGTGCCGCAAGGACCGGCGCGAGGCTGAGGGCGACGTGACGGCGCGCCGCCTCGTTGGTCATGCGCGCGTCGTCCAGCGCCTCGATGAATTCGGAGGTGAGCCGGCTCTGGTCCTCGAGGTGGCTCTCGGTGGCCTCGCCCTGCCCCGCCACGAATCCCGCCTGGTAGGCATCCTCGCGCACGCCTTCGATCCGGCGCTCCAGCGGCGAGACGCGCCGCGCGGGGGTGGCGTCGGGCGAGAAGGTCTCCAGGCGGAAGAGGCTCATGATCCGGCGGGCTCCTTGCTTTGGTCGGGGGATTCGATCCAGCTGCGCAGCACGGCGGCGCTGTCGTCGCTGCGGCTGGAGATGACATCGCGCAGCCGGTCGATCTTGGTGATCGTGTGGGGCGGCAACTCGAGGATCTCGCCCTGCAGGTCGCGTGCGCCTGCAATGGCACGCATCGGGTCGGCGGCGCTCTCGCGCGGGCCGGTCAGCTCGGCGTAGCCCACCACGGCCTGGCGGGTCACCATCGGGCGCAGCACGAAGAAGATGAGGGCCAGCACGATGGCGGCGAGCACGCCGATCTGCGCGAACCGTGGGCCGTAGGCGGCGAGGAAGCCCTCGCTGCCGCGCTCCACCAGCGAGCCCACTTCGGGGGGCAGTGTGAACTGGAGCTGCTCGATGGTGACGGTGTCGCCGCGCTCGGCATCGAACCCGATGGCCGACTGCACCAGCACCTTCAGCGTCTCGATCTCGGGCTCCGGGCGCGGGGCCCATGTGGTGGTGCCGTCGTCGGCGGTCTCGGTCAGCCCGTCCACCATGACCGCGACGCTGATGCGCCGCGTCTGGCCGGGCAGGATCACCCGCTCGCGGCGGGTCTCGGAGACCTCGAAGTTCTGCCGCTCGCGGGACTGGTTCGCCTGGCGGCTGGCGGAGTTGGCGCCGCCCTGGATGTCGCCGTCGGGCAGGTTGCTGGCCACGGTGACGCCGCCGGCGCCGCCCTGAGAGTTCTCGGTGCTCGCCTCGGTCTCGGAACTGATCGCCACCCGGCTGTCGGGGTCGATCACCCGTTCGCTGATGGTCTGGCTGTCCATGTCGGCGTCGACGTTGACCTCGACGATCGCGCGGCCGGCGCCGACGCGCGCCTCCAGCAGGCGCTGGATATTGGTGCGCAGGGTCTCGGCGCGGTCGTCGGGGCTGGGCCCGGCCTGGCGGGCGATGGGGGTGTCGCCGACCGCGAGCACGACGCCGCGAGCGCTGTCGATGACCGCCACCGCCTCGGGCGTGATGCCGGCGACGGCGGAGGAGACGAGGTAGCGGATCGCCTCGGCCTGGCTGACGTCCAGCGCGCCGCGGGCCATGGTGACGGTGACAGAAGCCGAGCCCGCCGGGGTGCGGGAGAAGGGCTGCGAGACGGGGTTGGCGAGGTGCACCCGCGCCGCCCGCACGTCCGGCGAGCCGGTGATGGTGCGGGCTAGCTCGCCCTCCTTGGCGCGCCAGTAGGCGGCGTCGAACATCTGGCTCGTGGTGCCGAACCCCGAGAGATTGTCGAGGATCTCGTAGCCCGCCGGTCCGCCCGAGGGCAGTCCCTGGCCGGCGAGGTCCATGCGCAGCCGGTCGCGTGCCCCGCGCTCGACGAAGATCGACGTGTCCCGGACCTCGAAGGCAATCGCCTCGGCCTCCAGTGCGGTCACCACCTCGCCGGCGGAGATGGAATCGAGGCCGGAGTAGAGCAGCACCATGGAGGGCGTGGTCGCAAGGCGGCCGATGCCGAAGATGGCCGCGGCCACCGCGACCGCGGCGAGCACCGCGATGAGCTGCCGGCGCGGGTCGAGACCCTCCCAGAATGAACGGATCGGTGTCAGCACGGTCTCTTTCTGTCCAGAGCTCAAGCCCGGGGCTGGGGCCATCGGCTCGGTTGAACCGACGGGCCGCCGGTCTTGCTGGTCCGGATATTCGTGTGAACAGACTTAACATTTGGTTAGTGGTGAATGGGTTAGATGCGATCGAAACGCGAACGTCAGTTGTCGAGTACCCCATGAGTGAAGCCGTTGATGCCACCGCGTCCCCTCCATCCGATTCGCCGAAATCCGGGCTGAAAGGCCTCCTCATCGGCCTCGTCGGCGCCGGGGCGCTGGGGGGCGGGGCGTTCTATGCGGTGCAGTCGGGCCTGGTCGATTCGCTGCTCGCCGCGAAGTCCGACGCCAGCCATGAGGCCGCGACCATCCTCGCGGATGTCGCCTTCGTGCCGATGGAGCCGATCATGATCTCGCTGCCGCCGGGGTCCTCGGCGAAGCTCCTGCGCTTCACGGGCCAGCTGGAAGTGGCGCCGGCCTATGCCGCGGAGGTGAAGACGCTGATGCCGCGCGTCCTCGACGTGCTGAACACCTATCTGCGGGCCGTAGACGTGCGCGACCTGGAGCAGCCGTCCTCGGCGGTGCGGCTGCGCGCGCAGATGCTGCGGCGGGTACAGGTGGTGACCGGCGAGGGGCGGGTGCGCGACCTGCTCGTCACCGAGTTCGTGATGAACTGAGTAAGGGGTAGGTGATGGATGTGTTGATGAACGGCCTGCTTCTGGCTGCCACCGCCTTCGCGGGCAGCTATTGCTGGGTGCTCGCGCGCCGGGTGCGCGACCTGAAGTCGCTCGACAGCGGGCTCGGCGGCGCCATCGTGACGCTGACCCGGCAGATCGAGCTGGCCCGCGGCACCCTCGACGAGGCGCGCGCGGAGACGAAGGAGAGCCGCCGCGACATCGACCGGCTGATCGGCCGCGCCGAGGCGGCTACCGCCACGCTCAAGGGCGCGCTCGCCGCCGCCCGCGACCTCGAGCACCGGATGGAGAACCGCGCCGCAGCGCCGGTGGTCCCGGCCGCCCCTGCCCCGCAGGACCGCGTGCCCGCCGGGCCGCCCAACCTGCGGCTGGCGGTGCCGCCCGCCGACGACGCGCCGGAGCATGACGCGCCGCTCGGGCCGAAGGTGGTGCTCGAGGACTTCGTGCCGAAACCGCGCAGCCTGCCACCGCTGGAGAGCCCGCTACGGCCGCGGACGCCCGCACCGGCGAACCTGCGCAGCGAGGACGAACTCATCGAGGCGCTGAGCGCGCTGGCCGCCGGCGGGAGGCGCTGAGCCATGGCCGGGCGGGGCGGCCGGCCGATGGCGCCTGGGGCCGCGGCCGGGGGCGTCAGCCTGATCGTCCTGTGCTTTCTGGGCTCGGCGGCGCTGCGCCTGACCGAGAGCGGCGTGGCCTTTGCCGAGGAGATCGGCACCCTCGTCCAGGGCGAGCCCGAGACCGCGGAAGACTCTGCCCCGGCCGAGGCCGATGCCGACGCGCTGCTCGCGGCGATTCGCGCGCGCGGGGAGCAGATCGCGGCCGAGGAGGCCCGCCTCGCCGACCGCGCGCAGACCATAGCCGTGGCCGAGACGCGGCTCGCCGAGCAACTCGCGGCCCTGGAGAAGGCCCGGGCCGACCTCGAGGCGACGCTCGCCCTGGCCGACCAGGCCTCCGAGCGCGACATCGGCCAGATGACGGCGGTCTACGAGAACATGAAGCCGGCGGATGCGGCGAAGATCTTCGAGCGCATGGACGTGAACTTCGCTGCGGGGCTGATGTCGCGGATGCGGCCCGAGCTGGCCGCGCAGGTGCTGGCGGGGATGAACGCCGACAGCGCCTATGCCGTGACCCTGACCATCGCCAGCCGCAACAGCCGCGCCCCGGTTCAATAGGCCCGAGCTTGAGCCTTTCTTAATCCCCCACCGGCTAGACAAGTTTGCAACAGCTGTCCGGCGGCGCCCCGATTTCGCGAGTATCCAAATGATCGGCATCATCGGCATCATTATCGTTTTCGTGATGGTCTTCGGGGGCTACGCGATCGCCGGTGGCAAGCTGGGGATCATCCTCCACGCGATGCCCTTCGAGATGATGATGATCGCGGGTGCAGCACTGGGCGCCTTCGTGATCGCCAACGACAAGCACGGCATCACCCACACCCTCAAGGACATCGGCAAGGTCTTTCGCGGTCCGCACTGGAAACCGCTGGATTTCCAGGATCTTCTCTGCCTGATGTTCCAGCTCATCCGCATCGCCCGCTCGAACCCGGTCGAACTGGACCAGCACATCGAGGACCCCGGCGCGTCGTCGATCTTCAACGCCTATCCGCGCATCCTCGCCGACAGCGAGGCGGTGGCGCTGATCTGCGACACGCTGCGCTCGGCCTCGATGAACTACGACGACCCCCACCAGGTCGAGGAAGTTCTGACCAAGCGGATTGAGAAGAACTACCACGAGGCGCTGCACTCGGCCCATACGCTGCAGATCATGGCCGACGGCCTGCCGGCGCTCGGGATCGTCGCCGCCGTGCTCGGCGTGATCAAGACCATGGCCTCGATCGACCAGCCGCCCGAGATCCTCGGCAAGATGATCGGCGGCGCGCTGGTGGGCACCTTTCTCGGGGTGTTCCTCTCCTATGGTCTGGTCGGCCCCTTCGCCAACCGGGTGAAGGGCGTGATCGACGAGGACCAGCACTTCTACAACCTGATCCGCGAGGTGATGGTCGCGGCGCTGCACAACCACGCACCGAACGTCTGCGTCGAGGTCGGGCGGCAGAACACGCCCTCCGGCCTGCGCCCCTCCTACAACGAGCTCGAAAGCGCGCTGCGCGCCTCGCGGCAGAGCCTGGCGGCATGATCCGCGCCTCGGCCATCGCCCTGGCGGCGCTCGTGGCCGCCCCCGCCGCCTTTGCCGACGGCGGTCCGATCCAGAGCGGCGAGCACGAAGGTTTCTCGCGCATCGTGATGCAGGTGGACCCCACGACCGAATGGTCGCTGGAACTCGCGCCCGGCGGCGTCGCGATCTTTTTCCCGCGCAAGGAGATCGCGTTCGGCACCGACGACATCTTCCGGCTGATCCCACGGACCCGCATCCAGGCGGTCGAGACCCGGGTCGAGCCCGACGGCACGCGCGTGGCGGTGTCGCTGGGCTGCGACTGCCGGGTCAGCACGGTCTTCGTCAACGGCCGCTGGCTCGCCCTCGACATAGGCGACCGTGATGCCGCGCCGGCCGTCATTGTTTCCGAACCGGCGCCGGAGCCCGCGGTCGAGCCCGAAGCCGAGACCGCCGCAGCCCGCGCGGTACGCGAGCGCGTGGCGGTCAACTCCGCCGAGGACATCCTGATCCGACAGATTGAGCGCGCCGCCGGGCAGGGCCTGATCGAGCTGGCCGGCACCGAGCCCGCCACGCAGGTTTCCGTTGGGCCTGCTTCCGTGACCCCAGACCCGGGCACGCCGGAGCGCGTCGCCGAAGCGGCGCCCGAAGTCGCCCCCCGTGCAACCCCGGAGCCCCCGCGCCCCCCGGTGCGGCCCGACGCCAGCCCGCCGCCGGTGGTGCCGCTGTCGCTCGGTCCGAGCGAGCCGGTTGAGCTCGGCGCGCTGACAGACCTGCTCGAAAGCGACCAGGTGCTCGCCACCACGGTCTTCGACCGCGACCGGGCCGCCATCGCGCGGGCCGAGGGCGAGCCGGAGGTGCCGGCCGCCTGCCGCCCCGACGAGGAATTCGCCCTCGGGCGCTGGGCAGACGCGCGCCCCCCCTATCAGCAGATCGTCGAGCGTGCCGGGCGCCTCCTCGGCGAGTTCGACACGACCGACCCGGACGTGCTGCGGGCGCTGGTACAGCTGCACATCCGCTTTGGCCTCGGCACCGAGGCCGAGCAGATCCTCACCGCCTTCCCCGCCGACCTCGACAGCCGCGCGCTGCTCGTCGACCTTGCGCGCGCGGTCGAGGGCCGCGAGCCCCTGCCCGGCGGCCCGCTCTCGCTCGCCGACCCCTGCCCGGGGGCGCACGGCCTCTGGCTCGCCATCGGCGGCGCGGCACCCGCGTTCCACGACGCGGAGCATTTCGAAGGCGTCGCCGTGGCCTTCGGCGACCTGCCGCCCGACCTGCGCGCGCTGGTCGGGCCTGCGCTCATCGGCCGGCTGCTCGACGCGGGCCAGCCCGAGGCGGCGCGGCGGATTGATCGATACCACCACCCGCCCGGAGCCCGGGCGCTCGGCCGCCCTCAGCCTCGGCGAGGCGCGGCTGGTCGCCGCCGAGGGCAACCCCGCCGCCGCGGTGCAGGCGCTGGGCGAGCTGGTCGAGACCAACGCGCCGAACGCGCCGGACGCGCTCGTGCACCTTGCTCGGCTCGCCATCGACGCGGGCCTCATCCTGCCGGACCGGCTTCTCGCCGACCTCGGCACCGCCGCCCGCCTTTATCGCCCGACACCGCGCGGGCCGGAATTCCGTGCCCTGCTCGCCGAGGCGCTGGCCTCGCGGGGCGAGATCGCCGCCGCGATGGAGGAGGTCCGGGCGGGGCTCATGGAATGGCCGCAGGACCCGCGCTTCCCCGGCCTTGTCATCGCGCTCTTGGCCGCCGCCGATCCCGCCGAGGGCAGCGCTGCGGCCTATGCCGAGACGATCCTTGCCAACCAGGGCCTGCTGCCCGATTCCGTCGCGACGGACACCGTGCGGCGCGGGATCGCGCTGAACCTGCTCGATCTGGGCCTGGCGCAGGCCGCCCGCGACCTGGTCTCCCCCGCACTCGGCCGCGGCGACACCGCCGCACGGCTCATCGACGCCGAGGCGGCGGTGGCACTCGGCACGACCGACGAGGCCCGCGCCGTGCTCGCCGGTCTCGAGGGGCCGGATGCCGCCACCCTGCGCGCCCGCGCCTTCTCGCGCGACGGCGCCTTCGATGTCGCGGTCGCCACGCTGATCGAGGCCGGTATCGACCCGGAGGCGGGCGGCTATGACCTGCCCTCCGGCGACTGGCTCCGCACCCGCGCCGACGCCGGCGACGACACCGCGCGCGCGGCACTGGCCGACTACGTCGAGGCGCGCACCCGGCCCGCCGCGGCCGCGCCGCAAGTGCTGGATCCGGCGCCGGTTGCCGAGGACGCGGCCGATCCGCGCGCCGGCAGCCTCGCCGCCGCCCGCCGCCTGCTCGCCAGCGGCCGCGAGGTCGAGGACTTCGTCGCCGAACTGCTCCGCAACCCGTAGCGCCGAGCCCGCGGCCGAGCCTCTTGCCCACGGCCGCTTGGTGATCCCAACCTCATTTTCGGTATCCAGTTTTCTTGACAGTTCGATCCCGACCGACTTAGCTCGGCGGAGACTGGTGCCCCCGACGCCCCCCCCGGCCGGCGTCCGTACCGAAACCGGCTGCAATGTCCGGAATGAGCCTGATGCGCCGCGGAGAAGCTGGTCGCTCCACGGACGCCCAACAAGACGACCAGGGAGGAATACAAATGCTGAAGACTCTTCTGCTGAGCGGCGGAGTGACTCTGGCCCTGCTGTCTGGCGCTGCAGCGGTCGCGCAGGACAAGCCCATCGTCGGCCTGATCACCAAGACCGACAGCAATCCGTTCTTCGTCAAGATGCGGGAGGGCGCCCAGGCCAAGGCCGAGGAGCTCGGCGTCGAGCTGCGCACGCTTCGCCGGCAAGTTCGACGGCGACAACGAGGGCCAGGTGGCCGCGGTCGAGAGCCTGATCGCCGCCGGGGCCAAGGGCTTCCTGATCACGCCGTCGCGACTCCAAGGCGATCGTGCCGACGATCCAGAAGGCGCGCGACGCCGGGTCTGCTGGTGATCGCGCTCGACACGCCGCTCGATCCGATCGACGCCGCCGACGCGACCTTCGCCACCGACAACTTCAAGGCCGGCGAGCTGATCGGCGCGTGGGCCAAGGGCACGCTCGGCGACGAGGCGGCGGACGCCAAGATCGCGTTCCTCGATCTCGCCGGAGCAACCAGCCGACGGTCGACTATCTGCGCGACCAGGGCTTCATGCAGGGCTTCGGCATCGACGTCAAGGATCCCAACCGCTACGGCGACGAGGACGATCCGCGCATCGTGCGGCCATGAGATGACGGCCGGCTCCGAGGAGGGCGGCCGGTCACGGCGATGGAGACGCTGCTGCAGCGCTGCCCGGACATCAACGTCGTCTACACCATCAACGAACCCGCCGCCGCCGGCGGCTACGAGGCGCTGCAGGCGGCCGGAAAGGCCGACGGCTCGGTGCTGATCGTCTCGATCGACGGCGGATGCCCGGGCGTCGAGAACGTCAAGGCGGGCGTGATCGGCGCGACCATCCAGCAGTACCCGCTCCTGATGGCCTCGATGGCCCTCGAGGCGATCCGATTCGAAGCGGCACGATGCCCGAGATCGATCCGGCCGTCGGCTTCCTCGACACCGGGGCCACGCTGATCACCGACAACCCGGTCGAGGGCGTGCCGTCGATCACCACCGAAGAGGGCCTCGCGCTCTGCTGGGGCTGACACCCCGGGCCTGAAGCCCCGGGTCTGACGCCGGTGGTCCGGGGTCGGACCTCAGGATCCTCGGGTGGGCCGTCGAGCGCAGGAACGCCGCGGCCCGCCCTCCATGTCTGCCTCCAGGGAGTGGGAAGCGTGAGTCATGATGCGGACGGCTCGGCCAGTGCCGAGAGGGGTCTGGTAGGCGCCGCGGCGGGCGTCGCCACCTTCGACGAGGAACAGCCCGGAGCGGTGCGCCGCCTCCAGAACTTCTTCCACCAGTACCCCACGAGCATCCCGGCGATCATCCTGATCCTCGCGGTGATCGTCTTCGGCTTCGTGACCGGCGGCCAGTTCTTCGGAGCACTCAACCTGTCGCTGATCCTGACCGCAGGTGACGCTGATCGCGCTGCTCGGAACCGCCCAGACGCTGGTGATCATCACCGCCGGCATCGACCTCTCGGTCGGGGCGATCATGGTGCTGTCCTCGATCGTCATGGGCAAGCTCGCGGTCGATTTCCAGGTCCCGGTGCCGCTGGCCTTTGCCGCGGGCATCCTGACCGGCGTCGCCTGCGGCTTCATCAACGGCATCCTGGTGACCTGATGCGGCTGCCGCCGTTCATCGTGACGCTGGGCACCTGGAGCATCTTCACCGCGCTCAATCACTCTGATCTCGAAGGCGGCCACCATCCGCAAGGTCGACCTCGAGGCCAACTCGCCCTTCCTCCTGGAGATGGGCGAGCGGATTTCCCTCGGCAACGGGCCCTCCGGCACGCCGGCGGGCGGGCCGTTCCTGACCTACGGCTCGATCCTGATGATCGCCGTCGCCCTCATCGTCATGTACATGCTGAACCGCACTGCCTTCGGGCGCCACGTCTACGCCATCGGCGACGATCCCAACGCGGCGCGGCTGGCGGGCATCCAGGTGAACCGCCGGCTCATCGCGGTCTACACGCTGGCCGGGCTGATCTGCGCGATTGCGGGCTGGGTGCTGATCGGCCGGGTCGGCGCCGTCTCGCCGCTCGGCAACCAGACGGCCAACCTCGACGCCATCACCGCCGTGGTGATCGGCGGCACATCGCTCTTCGGCGGCCGCGGATCGGTGATCGGGACGCTGTTCGGCGCGCTCATCGTCGGCGTCTTCGACAGCGGCCTGTCGCTCACCGGTGTCAACCCGCTCTGGCAGCCAGCTCACCGTGGGCGCGCTCATCATCGTCGCCGTCTCGCTCGACCAGTGGATCAGGAGGATCTCGTCGTGACCGCTCCTGTCCCCCTCCTGACCGCCCGCGGTCTCGTCAAGCGCTACGGGCGCGTGGTCGCGCTCGACCATGCCGACTTCGACCTGATGCCGGGCGAGATCCTCGGCGTCATCGGCGACAACGGCGCGGGCAAGTCGACGCTGATCAAGGCGCTGTGCGGCGCGGTGGTTCCCGACCACGGCGAGATCAAACTCGACGGCCAGCCGGTCAGCTTCCGCTCGCCGATGGAAGCGCGGCTGGCCGGCATCGAGACGGTCTACCAGGACCTCGCCCTGTCGCCGGCCCTCTCGATCGCCGACAACATGTTCCTCGGCCGCGAGATACGCTCGCCCGGCGTGCTCGGCAGCGTCTTCCGCAAACTCGACCGCTCGCGGATGCAGCGGATCGCGCGCGAGAAGCTCGAGCGAGCTCGGCCTGATGACGATCCAGAACATCAGCCAGGCAGTCGAGACCCTGTCGGGCGGCCAGCGCCAGGGCGTGGCGGTGGCGCGCGCCGCGGCCTTCGGCAGCCGCGTCGTGATCATGGACGAACCGACGGCCGCACTCGGCGTCAAGGAGAGCCGGCGGGTGCTGGAGCTGATGCTCGACGTGAAGCGCCGCGGCCTGCCGATCGTGCTGATCTCGCACAACATGCCGCATGTCTTCGAGGTCGCCGATCGCATCCACATCCACCGGCTCGGCCGGCGCATCGCGGTGATCAACCCCAGGGATCTTTCCATGTCCGACGCGGTGGCCATCATGACCGGGGCCATGCAACCGCCCGAGGCCGCGGCGGCCTGAAACCAACCACCGAATGCGGCGCCGTCCACCTCGCGTTCGGCCCGGTGCATGGCGTCTCGGCGGCGGCTGTCTACACATTGTGTATGTGTCTTTTTTGTTCAATGTTTCCAGATACATGACCAGCGTAACACTGTGTTACACGCCTCAGGCTGATTGCGCCAGGTCCCGTTCCTGCCTGTCCCGCCATCGTGCTCGACGGATTTTGAACCTTCGCTTATTCCTCGCGCTGCCCTATCGTCCCGGCAGGGAGGATCGCCATGCGTGAGGAATTGGACGTGCGGTCCGTGCTGAATCGGCTTGTCGATGGCCTCACCTCCCTGCGCGACCAGGGGCGGTTCAGCGAACCCAATCTCGACGGCACGACCGGTGACTACATCAGCTTCACCTCGTGGGAATGGCCGCAGGGCGTGGGCCTCTACGGCCTTGTCCGGCTCTGGCGCGAGACCGGCGACGACCGGCTGCGCGGCCTGATCGAGGTCTGGTACGAGGAACATCGCGCGCGCGGCCTGCCGCCGCTGAACGTGAACACCACGTCGCCGATGCTGGCGCTGTCGCTGCTCTGGGAGCGCACCCGCGACCCGAAATGGGAAGCGATGCTCGCCGACTGGGCCGACCGCGTGGTGAGCGAGGCGCCCCGCACCGAAGAGGGCGGCTTCCAGCACGATGTCTCCGACCGGATCAACGCGGGCGAGCTCTGGGACGACACGCTGTTCATGGTGGCGCTGTTCCTTGCCGCTTATGGCGCGGCCTCCGAGCGCCGCAGCCTTGTCGACGAGGCGCAGCACCAGTTCCTCGTCCACACGCGCTTTCTGGCCGATCCCGCCACCGGCCTCTGGTTTCACGGCTGGAGCTTCCCGCGCCGCGACAATTTCGCCCGCGCCCGCTGGGCGCGCGGCAATGCCTGGATCACCGCCGGGCTGGCCGACCTGCCCGAGCTGTGCCGCCTCGACCCGGCGGTCGCGCGTTATCTCGACGGGGTTCTGTCGGCGCAGATCGCGGCGCTCATGCCGCTGCAGACCGCGAACGGCGCCTGGCGCACCTTGCTTGACGATCCGACCTCCTACGAGGAGACGAGCGCGACGGCCGGCATCGCCTACGGACTGATGAAGGCGTCGCGCACCGGACGCGCCGGGAGCGCCGCCCGCCTGGCCGGGCGGCGTGCGCTCGGCCATGTCCTGCGCCAGATCGGCCCGGACGGCGTGGTCGGCGGCGTCTCCTATGGCACCCGCATGGGCAACGACCTGCAATTCTACCGCGACATTCCCGTGCAACCCACCGGCTATGGCCAGTCGCTTGCGATCCTCTGCCTGACCGAAGCGCTCAACGACCCGGACCTGCCATGACCTGGACCACGCGCTACGGCGCCTCTCCCGCCCAGATCGATGGCATGTCGACCGATGCCCTGCGCGCCGAGTTCCTGATCCCCGCGATCTTCGCCCGTGGTGAGGCGCGCCTGGCCTATACGCATGTGGACCGGATGGTGATCGGTGGCGTCGTACCCACAATCGCGCCGGTGGCCATCGGCGCCGGGGCCGAGGTTGGCACCCCGCATCTCTTCGACGCGCGCGAGGGCGGGATCGCCAACCTGGGCCATGGCGGCGGCTCGATCACCATCGACGGCACGACCCACCCCCTCGCCCCGCGCGACATGCTCTATGTCGGGCGCGGCGCCAAGGTGGTGGTGCTCGCCTCGGACCGGGCCGACGCGCCGGCGCTCTTCTACCTGAACTCGGTCCCGGCGGGGGCGGATCATCCGCATCGGCTGATCACCAGGGCTGACTCGAAGAAGGTCAGCTTCGGCACGCCCGAGAAATCCAACCATCGCGAGCTGCGGATGTATATCCACCCCGAGGTCGCCCCCTCGTGCCTGCTCCTGATGGGCATCACCGACCCCTCGCCGGGCAGTGTCTGGAACACCATGCCCCCGCATCTCCACGAACGGCGGATGGAGGCCTATCTCTACTTCGACATGGGCGAGGAGGACCGTGTCTTCCATATCATGGGGCGCCCCGACAATACCCGCCATCTGGTCGCGGCCAGCGGCGACGTGGTGCTGTCGCCCGCCTGGTCGATCCATATGGGCGCCGGCACCGGCCCCTATGCCTTCGTCTGGGGCATGACCGGCGAGAATCAGGTCTACCAGGACGTGACGCCCGTGCCGGTGAGGGATCTGAGATGACATACCTTTCACGGGATCTGGCGGCAGGCGGGCCGATCACGCTCTGGCGGCATTCAACCGTCGCCGAGGAGCCGTTCGACGTGCCCGAACGCCCCATGGCGGGAGAGATGGACCCGTTCTTCTTCCTCACTCGGGAGAAGAACTTCATCCCGCACGAGTATCCCTGCCGGACCGATTTCGCCGCGGCCCATCGCGGCAGGCGCCCCGATGAGTGCGCGACCGCAGCACCTGACACCGTCTGGCTCGGCTTCGGCTCGCCCCGGCTCGACCTCTCGGGCTTCTGGTTCCGCGCCACCCGTCTTGCAGCGCGGGCGGACGCGCTGCTGCTTGCCGAGACCGCCGGCCGGGCCCGGCTGCGGCTCGCGACCTGTGGCGGCGCGGTACTGCGGATCAACGGCGAGGAGGTGCTCTGGACCGCCGAGTACCGCCGCAATTTCGAGGGCGCGGCCGAGGTCGAGGTCGATCTCGTCGCGGGCGAGAACCGGATCGAGATCTTCTTCGACGATCTCGCCGAGCGCGACACGCGGTTCTACGTCCAGCTCGACTACCTGACCGGCCCGGCCGCCCATCAGGCGATTCCCGTCGAGTGTCCCGCCGCCGTCGCCGAGGCCATCGAGACCGCGCTGAACACGCTGCATTTCCCGCGCGCCAGTCACGACGGCGTTCCGGTCCGTCTGGTCCTGCCGCAGCCGCTGGGTGTCTCCGCCACGGCCGAGATCCGGGTCGAGGGCGATTTCATGTCGCATGACCCGTTTCCCCCGATCCGGCGGGGTCTCACCCCCGCGACAACCGCGATCGAGATCGCCGCGTCCGACGACCTGCCTGCCGATTTCCGCCATTTCGCGCTGTGGCTGACTGCCGGCGGGTTCACCGCCGGCCGGGTCTTCGGCAACGAGATCTCGCATGCCAGGCGGCAGGGACCGGCCCCGGCCGGGCGCGCCGCCCGTATCGCCGAGGCCCTTGCCGCGGTGGCCGAGGGCGGCGAGGCCGACACCGTCCGCGCCGTGGCCCGGCTGGCGCTTGGCGATGGCGGCGAGGCGACCCGCGCCATGATCGCCGCCGCGCTGACACGGATCGACGCCTGCTGGGACTGCGCCGATTTCGCGCTCGTCCCGCTCATCTGGTGCCGCGCCGGCTGGCCCGATCTTCTCGGCGCGGAGGTCTGCGACCGGATCGACCAGACGATCCTTGGCTATCGGTACTGGATGGACGAGCCGGGCAACGACGTTCAGTGGTACTTTTCGGAGAACCACGCGCTCCTGTTCCATACTGCAGCACACCTGGGTGGCGCGCTCCTGCCCGACCGCACCTTTCGGCGCTCGGGCCGCACGGGTGCCGATCAAAGCCGGGTCGGCACGGACAGGCTCATGGCGTGGTTCGACCATTTCGAGGCCTGGGAGATGGCCGAGTTCAACTCGGCCCCCTATTTCCCCATAGACCTCAAGGGCCTGACCGCGCTCTACGCCCTGTCTCCCGATCCCGTCCTGCGCGAGCGCGCCGGGCGCGGGATCCACCGCCTGATCGAGATCGTGGCCAATTCCGCGCATCGCGGCGTGCTGACCGCGGCGCAGGGCCGCAGCTACGAACACACGCTGCGCAGCGCGGACACGCTCGAGCTCTCCGCCATCGGCCGGATGCTCTGGGGGCGTGGCAGCTACGGCAGCCGGTTCCATGTTACGCCGCAGCTGGCGCTGTGCCTGCGCGACCACGGGCTCGAGCTGCCGGACCTGTCGGAACGCGCCAGCCTGTCCGGCGACAGCGCACAGGAATGGAGCTTCGCGCAGGGCGAGAACCGCTTTGCCCGGCTCTATCACCACAAGTCCGCCGATCATGCGATGGGCAGCGCCGTCGCTTATCGCTGGGGCGACTGGGGGTATCAGGAAACGCTGATCCATGCCCGGCTCGGCGACCGGCCCGGAGCGCAGATCTGGATCAACCACCCGGGCGAGGTGATCCATTCGGGCTATGGCCGGCCCTCCTACTGGGGCGGGTCGGCCTCGGTCCCCCGGGTTCAGCAGTATCGCGACCTGGCGATCGTCCGCTTCGACGGCGTGCCGCCGCAGCCGGACTTCACCCATGCCTGGTTCCCCGCCCCGGATTTCGACGACGCTTCGGTCGCAGGCGACACCGCGCTCGCGGCCAGCGGCGACGCCCACGTCATGCTGCGAGCCTCGGGTCCGCTCGAACGCATCGAGCAGGGGCCGACCGCCGGGCATGAATTGCGGCTGGCCGGCCGGCAGGGCTGGTGGCTGCTGCGGCTGGGATCGCGGGCGCTGCATGGCGACGCCCCGGCCTTCGCCGCGCGTTTCGCGCATCTCACCCCACGGGGGGAGGCGGCCGTGGTCGAGGTCGATGATCCCGACTACGGAACGGTCCTTTTCTATCCCGACGGCCGGGTCGCGGCCGAGGGTCGGCAGATCGATCCCGCCGGTATGACGGTCAAGGGTACGCGGGACGTCCTGCCCCGCGGCCCTCTAAAACGGATGCAGGGCTGAAGGGCGGCATGGGCCGCCCGAACCGCAGAAGGAGGAACTGCAAATGAAGAATGCCTGGCTCACCGGCGCTGCCCTGGCCATGCTGGCCACGGGCGCCGCCGCCCAGACCACCGAAGTGCGTATCCTGTGGTATTCCGACGGGGTCGAGGGCGAGGTCATGGCCGACCTTCTCTCCCGGTTCGAGGAACAGAATCCCGAGATCGACGTCACCCTCGACAACGTGGCCTATCAGGTCATCCAGGAGCAGCTGCCGATCCAGCTCGCGGCCGGGCAGGGTCCGGACATCGCCCGGGTCACCAATCTCAAGGCCCAGGCGGAACACTGGCTCGACCTGCGCCCCTATGTCGCCGATCCGGCCTATTGGGACGCGAATTTCGGCGATCGTTTCGACTGGATGCGCGCCGACGGCTCGGACGCTATCCCCGGCTTCCTGACCCAGCTTACCCTTACGGGGGGCTTCGCCAATGCGACGCTGTTCGAACAGGCCGGCGTGGAGCTGCCCGGCAACGACGCGACCTGGGACGACTGGATCGAGGCGAGCCGAATAGTCATGGAGAGCCAGGGCCTGCCGGCCGCCTTCGCGATCGACCGCTCCGGGCACCGCATTTCGGGTCCGGCGGCCTCATTCGGCGGCAACTACATCGGCCCGGACCGCCTTCCCGCACCGGTCGATGACGGCACGATGGAGTTCATCACCCGCCTGGTGAACTGGACCGAACAGGGGCTGATGCTGCCCGAAGTCTGGGTCTCGGCCGCGGGAACCACCTATCGCGCGGCGGCGGACGACTTTATCAACGCGCAGATCCCCTTCTACTATTCCGGCTCCTGGCAGGTCGCGAACCTGTCGTCGAAGATCGGCGACGCCTTCGACTGGGTCGCCACGGGCTCGCCCTGCGGCACCGCCGGCTGCTCGGGCCTCGCCGGCGGCGCAGGTCTGGTCGCAGTCAAGTACACCCAGAACCCCGAGGCCGTGGCAAAGGTGATGGACTATCTCGCCTCCGAGGAGGTCGTGCGCGAGTTCACCGAGCGCACGCTGTTCCTGCCGGCCCATGCCGGTGTGGTTGCGGCGGGCGGTCTCGAGTTCCAGTCCGCCGACCCGAACGTGCCGCCGGCGCTGTCGCGCTTCGTCGAGGCCTCGGCCGAGACGCTTCCCGCCGCCAATGCCCTGCCCGCCTGGGTCTGGGGCAACGCCTACTACGGCGCGCTCGTCACCCGCGTCAGCCAGGTCATGGCGGGCGAGATCAGCCTTGACGAAGCACGCGGCCTGATCGACCGCGACATCGCCGACCAGGTCAAGTCCGCCGGCCAGTAGGGCGCAGCCGGCATATGGCGCGGATCGGCGAAATCCTCGGACAAGCGGTGACCCTGCCGCTTGTCCTGATCGCCCGGGCGGTCGATCCGGTGCTGCGCGTCTGGCAGCGCCTGACCGGCACCGGAGGCATGGCGGCCTTCTTCCTGCTGCCCAACATGGCCATCTTCGGCGTCTTCGTCCTGATACCGCTGATCCTCAACTTCGCCTATTCCTTCACCGGCGGGACCGACATCCTGCTGCGCGACCGGAGCTTCATCGGAGGCGAGCAGTATGCCCGCCTCCTCGATTGCCGGAACTACCTGGAGCCGCTGACCTGCCGCGAGGACCTTTTCTGGAACGCGGTGCGCAACACTACGCTGTTCGTCCTTTTCCAGGTCAGCCTGATGATCGGCGTCAGCCTCATCACCGCGCTGATCCTGAACCGCAGCATCCGCGGGCGCGGCTTCTTTCGCGCCGTGTTCTTCTTTCCGGTCCTGCTGTCCCCGGTGGTCGTCGGCCTGATCTGGCGCTGGATCCTGCAACGGCAGGGTCTCGCGAACCTGATCGTCACCGAGTTGGGCCTCGACCCGGTGGTCTGGCTGAACGACCGGTTCTTCGCCTTCGCGGCCGCGGTCGGCGTCTCGACCTGGGCGCATATGGGGTTCTTCACCCTGATCCTGCTGGCCGGCCTGCAGGCGATCCCGAAGGACCTCTACGAGGCCGCCGAGATGGACGCGACACCGCCCGTCCGGGTCTTCCGGCGCATCACCCTGCCGCTTCTGGGGCCGAACCTCGCCGTCGTCCTGGTGCTGGCGCTGATACGGGGCGTGCAGATCTTCGACGAGGTCTATGTGCTGACCGGCGGCGGGCCCGGCACCTCGACCCTGTTCCTGACGCAGTACATCTATGAGGTCGGCTTCGCCTCGATCCTGCGCAATCCCGGTCTCGCCGCCGCGGCCTCGATCCTCATGGGGCTGGTGCTGGTGGTGCTGACCCTGATCCAGCTTGGCCTGTCGCGACGGGCGGAAAAGGCAAGGGCAAGATGAGCCGGGCCACGGAGTTCCTGTTCCGCAGGCGCGGCCATGGCGGCCGCTGGCACTGGACCGACATCGTCACATGGGTCTGGCTGATCGGCGGCACGATCCTGATGTTCGGCCCGGTGCTGTGGCTCGTCTCCTCCTCGCTCAAGGGGCCGGCGCAGCTGGCGGAATTCCCGCCCACCCTGCTTCCCTATGTGGTTCAGGTCGCCACGGTCGAAGGCCATGAAAACCCCCTGCCCCTCTACAGCGTGACCATGGAGGACGGATCGACCCGTGTTCTGGCCGAGATCCGCCGCATCGGCACCAATGCGCAGATGGTCGATCCCGCCGCCCCCGACGAGCGCATCAACGTCAACATCGCCGCGCGCACGCCCGAGCGCAGCGTCGGTCTGGCACTGAACAACTATATCGATCCGTTCCTCGCCTTCGACTTCCTGCGCTACCTGCGCAATTCCGTCTTCGTGACGGTGGTGGCGACGCTGCTGACGCTGCTGACCAATTCCATGGCGGCCTTCGCCCTGTCGAAATACCAGTTCCGCGGCCGCGACGCGGTGATGCTGCTGATCATCGCCACCCTGATGGTGCCGCTCTCGGTCATACTCGTGCCGCTCTATTCGGTGGTCAGCGCCACCGGGCTGCTGAATTCGCTCTGGGGCGTGATCCTGCCGACGATCGCGACCCCCACGGGCGTGTTCCTGCTGCGCCAGTACATGCTGACCATTCCCGACGAGCTGATCGAGGCGGCGCGGATGGACCATGCGTCGGAATGGCAGATCTACTGGCGCATCATCCTGCCGCTCGCAGCGCCGGCGCTGGCGGTTCTGGCGATCTTCTCGGTGGTGTGGCGCTGGAACGACTTCCTCTGGCCACTGGTCGTGCTGTCGCGGCGCGAGCTCTACACGCTGCAGATCGGGCTCAATACCTATGCGGGCGAGCTCAATGTCCAGTGGCACTACATCCTTGCCATGACGGTGGTGACGATGATTCCGGTCGTGCTGGTCTTCGTGTTCCTCCAGCGCTTCATCACCACCGGCATCGCCGGCGCGGGCGTGAAATAGGAGGTCGTGGTGGGCCGTATCGTCCTGAAGGACATCAAGAAGAGCTTCAGCTCGGTCGATGTGATCCACGGCGTCGATCTCGAGATCGCCGAGGGCGAGTTGGTCGTGTTCGTCGGCCCCTCGGGCTGCGGAAAGTCCACGCTCCTGCGGCTCATCGCGGGGCTCGACAGGCCCACCTCGGGCCGGATCGAGATCAACGGCCAGGATGTCACCGAGCGCGGCGCCGCCGACCGCGGGCTCGCCATGGTCTTCCAGTCCTATGCGCTCTATCCGCACATGACCGTGCGGCAGAACCTGTCCTTCGGGCTCGAGAACACCCGGATGCCGAAGGCCGAGATCACGGCGCGGGTCGACGAGGCGGCGCGGATGCTCGATATCCAGGAGCTTCTGGACCGCCGCCCGACCCAGCTTTCCGGCGGCCAGCGCCAGCGCGTCGCCATCGGGCGGGCCATCGTGCGCAACCCGACTGCCTTCCTGCTGGACGAGCCCCTGTCGAACCTCGACGCGGAGTTGCGCGGCACGATGCGGGCCGAGCTGTCGGCGCTGCATGCGCGGCTGGCGACGACGATGATCTATGTGACCCATGACCAGATCGAGGCGATGACCCTTGCCGACCGGATCGTGGTCCTGCGCAAGGGCCGCGTGGAACAGATCGACACGCCGCTCGGCCTCTATAACCGGCCGCAGAACCTTTTCGTCGCCGGCTTCATCGGCGCGCCCAACATGAATTTCTTCCAGACCGAGGCAAAGGCCGGACGCGCCACCTTCCCCGGCGGGGCCGGATACGCCCTCACCGGCGAGGGCCGCGTCACGCTCGGCATCCGTCCGCAGCACCTGCGCCTGGCGCAGGGCGATGAGCCCGCCATTCCCGCCACGGTCCATCTGGCCGAGGCGCTGGGGGCCGAGACGGTGATCCATGCCACGGCCGCCGGTGGCGAGGCGGTCGTCACGGTGCTGGACGGCCAGCCCGCGATCACCCGCGGGCAGGAGATCCGCCTGGCCTTCGATCCCGCGCAGGTCCATGCCTTCGGCCCGGACGGGCAGCGTCTGGGCTAGGGCGTGAACCCATAAGCCGGCTTTCTCGACGACTGTCCGCCCCTCAGGCCCTGTGCAGTCATTCACGGACCGCGGAGAGAACGGCGGCTCCAAGCGCTTCCTACCCGTTCGTCGAGCAGCAGCGAACGGCAGCTTTCACGAGGGGACACAAATGTGCCGGGAAAGCTGCCGTTGACCATCTGGCTTGGTCGTAAGCTTTGGTGCCCGCGATATTGGGCTACGACGCCCGCGCCAGGTGATGCTTTGGCGAGCACCCGAACTTGCGTGAGTAGTCGCGACTGAAATGCGTGGGGCTCTCATAGCCAACTTCAAATCCTGCCATGGATACCGAAGGCACACCGCGTTCGAGGAGCGCCCGCGCTTCGATCATCCGCAGGTCTTTCTGATACTGAAGAGGCGTTGTGCCGGTCACTGACTTGAAGTGCTCGTGAAACGATGACGCGCTCATCCCGGCGACCTGGGCCAGATCGCTCACGACCAACTGTTCACGAAAACAGGACCTGATCTGCTGGATGGATTTGGCGATGCGGCTGGCATGGCTGTCTACCGCCAGCAGCTTCCGCAACATGCCACCGATGGGTGACAAGAGCAGGCGAAAGTGAATTTCCTTCAGGATCATCGGACCAAGCACCTGCATATCAAGTGGCGCATCCATCAATTCCAGATAGCGCACCATGGGGTCGATCCAGGCGGGGTCTGCGGCACTGGCAGAAAGCGACGTTGCGGAATCGTCGTCAGACACGAACTCGCCAACCTGCTCGTAGAGACTGCGGAGAATGCCCAAATCCAACGAGATTATCAGAGCCCGATATGGCACCTCAGGACTGGCCTCGGTAATCCTGGACGTCACCGGAAGGTCATGGCTGACCAAGAGCGCGTCCCCTTCAGCCAAGGAAACGAATTGCGTTCCCACGTTCATTTCTTTTTTCCCCTGTAGGATCAGACAAATCACGGGGTTGTAGACGACGGCCTCGAATGTGGTGACTTCAACGCGTTGAAAGATGTGCGCGGCGGGGAGTACTCTGCCAGAACTTTCAAATTCAAGAGCAGAAAGCTCAGTTGCCAATTCTGTAGCTTTTGAAGTGACATCCCGTTCTCCTCTCCTCATCGGTATCAGAGCGGCTTTCGCAAATCACGCATATTGCGCGTCCTTTGGAGAAATTGGCAAGTGCCACGGAGAATCCGGCGGGACCGATGCCCCCCTTGCGCTTAGCCTCTCATCAACGAAGCGACCCAACGGAGCACGACATGTCTGGAACAGAAACATCCTTTAAGTTGAACTCTGACACGATGATCCCTGCAGTCGGGTTCGGCACATATCTGATCTCAAACGATGATGCTCAGGCGGCGATCGTCTCTGCTATCGCGGCTGGCTACAGGCACATCGACACCGCCTCCGGCTATCGCAACGAAGAAACTGTGGGAGCCGGTATCAAGAAGGGGCTGCATGCTGAGGGCTTGTCCCGCACAGACCTCTTTGTGACAGCCAAGCTATGGCCCGGGAATCCCGCCTGGGGGGACACACCCAAAACTGGAGCGCAGACCATCGCGGAATGCGACGCAAGCCTGTCGCGTCTGGGTCTGGATTATGTGGACCTCTATCTGATCCACGCCCCCTATGGCGGCGATAGGCGGCTTGAGCAGTGGCGCGCCCTACTGGACCTTCAAGCCAACGGTAAGGCGCGGTCCGTGGGCGTGAGCAACTTCAACGAGACCCATCTGGATGAGATTGGCGCGGCGGGTCTGCCCATGCCGGATGCTAACCAGATCGAGTTGCATCCCTGGTCCCAGAAACCGGACCTGCTGGCCCATATGGCCAAGCACGACATCGCGCCGATTGCCTACAGCAGCCTTGTACCTCTCTCGACCTGGCGCACAGAGCCAGGCCAGGACAGCGCCAAGACCGACGAAATGAAAGCGGACGGCGCGGCCTTCAAAGGTATGGCCGAAAAGTACGGCGTGTCAGAAGCACAACTCTTGCTGCGATGGGGCGTTCAGAATGGCTACGCCGTGCTGCCCAAAAGCCTGAACCCGGACCGGATGCGCCAGAATATCGATCTCTTCTCCTTTGCCATAGACGACGCCGACATGGCGCTAATGGCCACCATGGATCGCGGCGATGGTGTGGCTTGGGCGTCGGGCGACCCCAGCAAGTAGACGCGATCTCTGCCGTCCATTCGAACCATCCAAATCCAAACACGATTGGAGTTACCATGACACGTCCTATTCTTCGAATCTCAACCGCGCTTGCGGCACCCCTGCTTGCGGTCGTATTCAGCGCGCCCCTCTGGGCTGAAACGTCCTGCGACGCCACGATGATGAGCGGAAGGATCGCGCAGCTCAGCGCCACCCACGCGACCGTCGATACATCCATTCTGATCAACGCAGCAGTGACGGAAGTTTGGGCAACCCTGACCGATTTCGACAACATGGCAAGCTGGAGTACCGGGACATTGCAGGACATGACCGGCGACATCCAGGATGGTGGGACCGTGACGATTACCTTCATCTTTGGGGTCGATGAGAACGGTGAACCCAGCGCGATGGAAATTCCGCATACGCTGATCTACGAAGATGGTCGTGCGCTCGGCTGGTCCGACCCGTTCCTTGAGGACATTGGCGGCGGTCACGACAACCACCTCTATCGCGTGGAAGTCTGCGGTGATCAGACCTTGTTCGTTCAGTCAGACGAAGTCGTGGGCAATCCCCACGCTGCGAACTTCGTGACCCAGCTTCTGCCGATGTACCAGACCTTCAATGCCGAACTGAAGGCCGCAGTCGAAGAGTAGTCGCGAGATTTTGATGGCGCGAAGCTGCGCGGGCAGAGTTCGTGCCACCCCACAGGCCAAAGCTGACCTTGGCGGTTTTGTGGGTTGTGCCAAAACCCATCCGTTTCTGTCACCGGCGAAAAGGACCGTTTCTGTCGGTGTCCAGAGGTCGATATTCGAAGGACGTCAGCATTGTCCCGCGTCTTGGTCATCCGGCGGGCGTCGCCCAAGAGAACGGATTGTGGCGAATAGCCGACGCGCGGAAATTTATGGGTACACGCCCTAGGCCAGATACCTGCCGAAGAACGCAAGCACCCGCGCCCGCATCGCCGGGGTCTCGACATGCCCGACATCGGGGTCGACCAGCACCTCCAGCGCCGGCCCCGCCTCGGCATAGCCCGCCCGCAGGTCCGCGAGCGCGACGGCAAGGGCATCTGGCGGGGTGAGCGGGTCCTGCGCCCCCAGACCGACCAGCTGGGGACGCGGCGCGACCATGCCTGCGATCTGGCCGTTGCGGGCGATGGCGGGCAGGCCGGGAATGGTCAGGTAGATGCCATGCAGGTCGTGCGCCCCGGTCTCGATCAGCCGGTCGAGATCGGCGAGGCAGCAAAGCTGGGCCAGCGCCGCGATCCGCCGGTCAACCGCCGCAAGCCAGTAGCCGAGCGTGGCGCCCATCGACAGGCCATAGACCCCGACCCGCGCGGGATCGAACCGCGCATCGCCGGAAATCCAGTCGATCTGCGAGGCGAGCTCGCCCAGCATGCGGCCGGCAAGGCTGCCGCCGCTCCAGAGTGCGGCCTTGGCCGCCGCGCTCTCCGCTTGCCCGGCGCGCTCGCCGAAACAGGGAAGATCGAGGCAGACCGAGGCGATCCCGCGCGCGGCAAGCTCGGGGCCCAGCGGCCCGGGCTGGGCCGGGCGCCCATCGATCAGCTCGCGCGCGCCGATGTCATGACGATTGCCATGGGCATGGATGACGAGGACGACCGGCCAGGGCGGCGGTGCCGTGGGGCAAAGCAGCCAGCCGGCGACACTTTCCCCATCTGCAGCCAGGAACCGGAGACGGGACAGACCGTGGCCGCCACCGTCCTCGGTCAGACGGCGCAACGGGTGGCGACCGATCTCGAAACGGATGCGCAGCCTGTCGGTCAGCGTCATGTCGTCGTCACCCGCCACCGCGATCTCGCCTACCCGTTCCGAGATGGCGTGTGCTGCCCCCGCGGACAATTGTACTGACGGCCCCAACGGCCAACTCGTGTCAGAAAGCTTTACGAACCCTGAAAAAGTGGCAAGCCGGATTCCAGCCGCATTCCAGCCAGATTCCAGCCACCATAAACGAGGACTTTTCAGAAGATTGCGCCGCCTTCACGGCAGCGCGAACATCTTGCCTTCTCGCCCCGCGCAACAGCCCAGGTCACCGACCGAGGCCGTCGACTTTAGCCCCGCATCGGGACGACAACCCCGCCGCTCGGCCCCGGACTGGCGCGAATTCGGCCGCAGTTTCGAAGCAGAACGCCGACACACCAACCCTTTGACAGGGAATGCGAATTTCCGGCACGTTAAGACCTGCGGGACGGCAAGTCTGTCTGCGCGACGCGAGGGGAGCGCCGGGACTGTGCATCGCATCGGGGTAGACATCGGCGGCACCTTCACCGACTGCGTGCTGGTCGACGAGGAGACAGGGGCGGTCACGCTCCGCAAGCTCTTGACCACACCCGAGGATCCGGCCGCGGCCGTTCTGGACGGCGTTCAGGCGCTGCTCGACGCGGGCGGTATCGGAATCGGCGCGGTATCCGCACTGGTGCACGGCACCACGCTCGTCACCAACGCGCTGATCGAGCGCAAGGGCGCGCGCGCCGGAATGCTGGTGACGGCGGGCATGCGCGACATCCTCGATATCGGGCGCGAGCGCCGCTACGATCTCTTCGACCTGAGGCTCGTCTTCCCGCGGCCGGTCATCCCGCGCAGCCTGCGCCGCGAGATCGACGAGCGCATCGCCCATGACGGAGCCGTGAGGCAGCCGCTGCCGGGCGACGCCGTGCTCGCCGCCGCGCGGTCACTGGTGGAAGACGAGGCGGTTGAGGCCATCGCCGTCTGCTTTCTCAACAGCTACCGGAACGCATCGCACGAAGAGGAGGCGGCGCGGATCATCCGCGAGGCCTTCCCGCAGGTCAGCGTCTCCGCCTCGGCCGAAGTGTTTCCCTATGTGCGGGAATACGAGCGCTGGACCACCGCCGTGATGAACGCCTATGTGCAGCCGCTCTTCGACCGCTACGTCGCCCGCATCGACGAGCGCATGCGCGCCATCGGTTTCACCGGCCAGTTCCATATCATGACCTCCAGCGGCGGCATGGTGACCCAGGCGACGGCGCGGCGCTTCCCCATCCGCATGCTGGAGTCCGGTCCGGCCGCCGGGGCGCTGATGTCGGCGCATCACGGGCGGACGGGCGGCATGGCCGACCTCATCTCGTTCGACATGGGGGGCACGACCGCCAAGGGGGCGCTGGTGCGCGGCGGCCGGCCGCTGAGGAAATACGAGCTGGAGGTGGCCCGGGTGCATGAGTTCAAGGCAGGCAGCGGGCTGCCCGCCAAGGCGCCCGTCATCGACATGATCGAGATCGGAGCCGGCGGCGGCTCCATCGCCTCGATCGACGAGCGCGGCGTCATTGCGGTAGGCCCGCGCAGCGCCGGCGCCAACCCCGGGCCGGTCTGCTACGGGCGCGGCGGCGCCTTGCCGACAGTGACCGACGCCAACCTCGTTCTCGGCTACTACGATGCCGGCTCGTTTCTCGGCGGCAAGATGCCGCTCGACCCTGGGGCGGCGCAGGACGCCATCCGCGAGGCGATCGCGAGGCCGCTCGGCCTCGACGTGCTGCACGCGGCCTGGGGCATTCACGAAGCGGTCAACGAGAGCGTCGCCAGCGCCTTCCGGATCCATGCCTCCGAGCGGGCCTTCGACTACCGCCGCTCCAGCATGGTCGCCTTCGGCGGCAGCGGCCCGGCGCATGCCGCGCGAATCGCCGCCAAGCTCAACGTGCCGCGCGTGGTGCTGCCGCCGGGCGCGGGCGTGACGTCGGCACTGGGACTGCTCCGCAGCCCCTTCTCCTTCGAGATCGCGCAATCGCGCCGTGCCATGCTGGCCGATGTCGACGCGCCCGCCTACGCGGAGGCATTCGCCGCGATGGAGCGCAATGTCCGCGAAGTGCTGTCGGAGGCAGGCCTCGACGGCGATGCCGTCGCCATCCTGCGACGTCTCGACATGCGCTATGCGGGGCAGGGCCACGAGATCGAGGTGGAGGCAGGTGACACGCCCCAGGGGCTCGCGGAGCGCTTCAACGCGGCCTACCGCGCCGTCTTCTCGGCGATCACGCTCAACGAGCCGCTGGAGATCGTGAACTGGAAGATCGAGGCGCACGGCCCCGAGCCGATGGCCGGCCGGCCCTTCGGCTTCGACCAGGACTTCGCGCCGGGCGACGCTCTGAAGGGCACGCGTGAGGCCTGGTTCCCCGAGAGCGGCCTCGCCAACGTGCCGGTCTATGACCGCTACCGGCTGCCGGCCAGCGCAACGGTTGACGGGCCGGCCATCATCGAGGAGCACGAATCGACCATGGTGCTCGGCCACGGCAACCGCGCGGCGGTCGACGCGCACCTCAATCTCGTCATCGACATCGCCAGAGGGGTGCGCGGGTCATGAGCAGCTACGATCCGGTCAGCCTCGGCATCATCTGGGACCGCCTCATCGCGATCACCGACGAGACGTTGGGCAGCCTGGTGCGCACCTCGTTCTCGACCAACGTGCGCGAGAGCTACGACCTGTCCTGCATGCTCTTCGACAGCAGGATGCGCTCGATCGCCCAGGGCACCTACAGCGTGCCCTCCTTCACCGGGACGGCCCCCGAGACGGTGCGGATGATGCTGGAGAAGCACCCGCCGCACACGCTCGTCGAAGGTGACGTGCTCGCCACCAACGACCCCTGGATCGGCACCGGCCACCTCTACGACATCAACGTCCTGCGGCCCATCTTCCACAAGGGCCGCATCGTTGCCTATTCGCTGTCCATCACCCACCTGCCCGATATCGGCGGGCTGGGCTTCTCCGCAACCGCGCGGCAGGTCTATGAAGAGGGCCTCCGGCTGCCGGTGGTCAGGCTCGTGGAGGCCGGCCGGCCCAACCAGCTGCTCTTTGACATCATCGCCGCCAATGTGCGCGTGCCCGAGCAGACGCTGGGCGATATCCACGCCAACATCGCCTGCAACGAAGTGGCGGCGCGGCTGTTTGTCGAGTTCCTGGAGGAATACCGGCTGGACCACATCGACGACGCCGCCGAGGCCATCGTGGCAAACTCGGAACGGGCGCTGCGCACGGCAATCGCCGCGATGCCGGATGGCAGCTACGATCATGCGATCGACGTAGAGGGCGGCGCGGAGAGCCTGCGGCTCGCCGTGCGCCTTGACGTCATCGGCGACCGCATCCATGCCGACTTCACCGGCACCAGCGGCGCGCTCGACCTGGGCATCAACGTGCCGATCAACTACGCCAAGGCCTTCGTGGTCTATGCGGTGAAATGCGTGACCACCCCGGCGATCCCCAACAACATCGGCTGCGTGACCCCGATCACCGTCAGCGCGCCGGACAACTGCATCCTCAACGCCCTGCCGCCCTATCCCACCGGCGGGCGCCACGTCATCGGCCATTTTGTCAACCCGCTGGTCATGGGCGCCCTGGCGCAGATCGTGCCGGACAAGGTGCAGGCGGAATCCGGCATGATGAGCCTCGTCAACATCCAGGGCCGCCACCGCGACGGGCGCGGCGTGTCGTCGATCTACTTCTCGTCCGGCGGGTTCGGCGCGCTGAAGGGTCTCGACGGGTTGCCGACCATGCCGAGCCCCTCCAACATGACCGGCACGCCCGTCGAGGTCTGGGAGGAGATCAGCGGCATGACCGTGCGGCAGAAGTCGCTGCGGCCGGATTCGGGCGGTCCCGGCGAGTTCCGCGGCGGGCTTGGCCAGGTCATCGAGATGGTCAACGACACGGGCAACGAGCTGACCGTCTCCTGCCTCGCCGGCCGTACCCAGTTCGCCGCGCAGGGCTTCGCCGGGGGCGGGCCCGGCGCACTGCGCGCCTGTCTCATCAACGGCGCGCGGTGCATCCCAAGGGCCGCTATTTCCTGAAACCCGGCGACGTGCTTACCCTCGTCGAGCCGGGCGGGGGCGGGTTCGGTCCTGCCGCCAGACGCAGCCGCGCCCGCATCGACGACGACCTGCGCGAAGGCTTTGTAACGCCGGAAGGCGCGAGGCGGGACTATGGCCATGACGGATAGGCGCGCGTGACCTGGGACCTGCGGAGCGATTTCCTCGGGCCGCCGACCCCGGCGATGCTGGAGGCCATGGCCGCCGCCGCGGCGTCGCCCGACGGCTTCGGTCTGCGCGAGAGCCGCGACCAGGCCGCACTTGAGCGCCATGCCGCAGCGCTGCTCGGCAAGGAGGACGCACTGCTCTTTCCAACCTGCACCATGGCCAACCTCGCCGGGGTCATGGCGCAGGTGCAGCCCGGAGAGACGGTGATCGCCGACGCGGAAAGCCATTGCGTGCAGTCGGAGGCAGGCGGTATCGCAGCGGTCGCGGGCGCCATGGTGCACGGCCTTGCAGGCGACGCGGGTGTGTTGCCCCTGGACGCGCTTTCGGCCGCGCTCGCCGTCGCTCCCGACCCGCAGCGCCCGCCCGCGCGCCTTGTGGCGCTGGAGACGACCCACAACCGCTCCGGCGGCCTGCCGCTGCCGATGGCGCATATCGAGCAGGTCGGCACCCTGGCGCGGGCCGCCGGCGCCGGACTGCACATCGATGGCGCGCGCTTCTTCAACGCGGCGACCGCGCTCGGCCTCTCGCCGGCCGCGATGGCGGGCCGGCAACCACCGTTTCACTCAGCCTGAACAAGGGCCTCTGCGCGCCGAACGGCGCACTGCTGGTCGGCAGCCGGGACATCATCGCGAAGGCGCTGGTGATCCGCCAGCAGCTGGGCGGCGGCCTGCGCCCGGCCGGTCCGATGGCCGCCGCCGGTCTGGCGGCGCTTACGACCATGCTGCCGCAGCTGCGGCGCGACCACGACACCGCGCGCGAGCTGGTGGCCGCCCTGCGCAGGCTCGGCTTCGACGCCGGTCCGCGATCCGGCGGCACCAATATCGTGCTCGTGGACACCGGGCTCGACGCGCCGGCGCAGAAGCAGTTCCTCGACGCCCTCGCGAGTGCCGGCACCCTCGCGATCGCCTTCGGCCCCGGCCAATCCGGCTATGCCTGCACCGCGGCATCGACGCCGCCGCAATCCCGCCCATCGCCACCGCCTTCGCCAGCGCTCGCGACGCGCTCGGCCAACCGCAACCGGAGCACTGACGCATGTCCAGATGGGGTCCGATGCCCGCCGACCGGCAGGCCGCCAGACGGGTCGTGGTGTCGCGCAACGTGATGATCCCCATGCGCGACGGGAAACGCCTCGCCACCGACATCTACCGGCCGGGGCTGGAGAACGGCGACCCGGCATCGGGACCCTTCCCGGTGATCCTGACCCGCACCTCCTACGACAAGTCCAACCCGGTGATGCAGGTGGAACCGGTCGGGCATTTCTTCGCGGCCCACGGCTATGCCGTCGCCATCCAGGATCTGCGCGGACGCGGCTGTTCCGAGGACGTGGGCAACTACCATCACGTCGCCAACCCCGAGGAGGGCCACGACGGCTACGATACGGTCGAGTGGCTCGCAGCACGGCCGTGGAGCAACGGCCGGATCGGCATGGTCGGCACCTCGCACAGCGCGGTCTGCACCAACGCCGCGGCGCTGAAACAGCCGCCGTCGCTCACGGCGGCGTGGATCAATTCCGCTCCCACCAGCGGCATGGACTGGCAGTGCCGGCGCGGCGGCGCCATGGCCATGCAGATGTTCCCCGCACTCTTCGTGCATGCGCATGACGCGCCGGAAATTCGCGACGACCCCGCGGCCATGGCGCGCATCGAATGGGGCGGCCGCCACATGCGCAACCAGCTCCTGTCGATGCCGTTCAAGCCGGGCCAGACCGCGCTCGCCGCCGTGCCCAACCTCGAGCGCATTCTCTTTCACTACTACTACGACGGCGCGCACAGCGATTTCTGGGCGAAGGAGACGCTGGAGAACAAGACGCGCTGGGACCAGTTCGCCGACATTCCCTGCGTCCTCTCCACCGGATGGTACGACCTCTTCACCGAGGAGGCGACGCAGCAGTTCGCCGAGCTCGCGCGCCGCAAGACCGCACCGATGCGCCTGATCGTCGGGCCGTGGAACCACACCGCGATGCGCGGCGGTGCGACCTCGGTGGGCGAGGTCGATTTCGGCGAGGCTGCCGCCTGGGGCTACCCGGTCTACAACCGCGAGCGGCTCCGCTGGTTCGACCGCTGGCTGCGGGACATCGACACCGGCGTGGAGAGCGATCCGCCGGTGTGCATCTTCGTCATGGGCGGCGGCGACGGCGCGATTACCCCGCCAAAGGCCAGTTCCGGCGTGTTCGGGGCCGGCATCGAGGTCAAGGGCCACCTGAATCATGGCGGGCACTGGCGCGACGAGCGCGAATGGCCGCTGTCGGCCGCGACAAAGACGCCGTTCTACCTCGCGCCCGGCAACCGGCTGTCAACCGAGAGGCCGGCGGGCACACCCGGCTCCGCCTCGTGGACCCACGACCCCGAGCGGCCCGTCCCGACCCTGGGCGCCAGCGTCGCACCCTTCCTCGAGTTCCAGGCCCTGCCGAAAGGCATCTCGGCGGACTATCTCTCGACCCGCGGCCGGATGACCACCTTCACCCAGGACGGCCCCATGCACCAGCGCGAGCGGCCGGGCGTGTTCGCCTGCGCCGAGCCCTATCCGTTGCTCGCCGAGCGCGCCGACGTCGTGGTGTTCCAGACCGCGCCGCTGGCCGAGGATGTCGAGGTCACCGGCCAGGTGCGCGTGCACCTCTGGATCAGCTCCGATGCCCTCGACACCGACGTCACCGCCAAGCTGGTGGACGTCTATCCCGCGAGCGCCGAGGTGCCCGAGGGCTATCACATGAACATCCTCGATTCGATCCTGCGGGCCCGCTTCCGCGACGGGTTCGACGCGGAACGGCTGATGGAGCGGGGCCGGATATACCCGGTCACCATCGTCCTGCCGCCAACCTCGAATGTCTTCGCCAAGGGCCACCGCATCCGGCTCGACATCGCCTCGTCGAGCTTCCCGCAGTTCGACGTGAACCCGGGCACCGGCGAGCCGCTCGGCCGCCACACGCATGTGGTGCGGGCGCTGAACACCGTCCACTTCGGCCCCGACACGCCCTCGCATATCCTCCTGCCCGTCATGCCGCAGGCGTGACAGGGGGCGGCGCGGTGCTATAGTCCGGCCAGTCCCGCAACGGCGCGGGAGGTCCCCACGCAGCTGCCGCACCCGATGCCGCAACCCGACGATACCGCCAGCACGAGCCCGGAAGCCGCGCGGCTGAGCGAGCTGGAGTTCGCGATCATCGTGCTTGGCAACGGCTTCGCCAAATGGGTCGTGCATTGCGCCGAGGCGGCGGGGGCGCGGGGGCTGAGTGCCCTCGACATTCTCGTGCTGCACGCCGTCAACCAGCGCGCGCGCGACAAGCGTCTCGCCGATATCTGCCTCGTGCTCAACGTCGAGGATTCGCATACTGTCGCCTATGCGCTGAAGAAGCTGGGCGAGCAGGGCTATGTGGAGCACCGGCAGGACGGGCGCGACCGGATCTATGCGGCATCTGTCGATGGCGACGCGCTGTGCGAGCGTTACCTGGCGGTGCGGGAAAAGGCGCTGGTCGAGAGCCTGAAGGCCGACGATGTCGACTTTTCCCGGCTCGACGACACCGCGCGCGCACTCGGCCGGCTGACCCGTTACTACGCACACGCAAGCCGTACCGCCGCGGTGGCGCCGCGCAAGCGGTAGCCGGCCTCAGCGCTCCTGCCGCTGGCGCGGGTCGATCACGTCGCGCAGGCCGTCGCCCATGAGGTTCAGGCCGAGCACCGCGACGGCGATCACCACGCCGGGGAAGACGGCGATCCACCAGGCCTCCTGGATGTAGGTGCGGCCGTCGGCGATGATGTTGCCGAGCGAGGGCGCGGGCGGCGGCGGCCCGACCCCGAGAAAGCTCAGGATCGCCTCGGCGATGATCGAGACCGCAAAGACGAAGGTGAGCTGCACGATCAGCGGCGAGAGCGCGTTGGCGAGAATGTAGCGGAAGATGATGCGGGCGTGACCGGCGCCGACCGCCCGCGCCGCCTCGACATACTGCATGCCCTGCACGACGAGGACGCTGGCGCGCACCACGCGCGCGGTGCGCGGCGTGAAGGTGACGGTGAGCGCGATGATGGCGTTGGAGCTCAGACGGACCGAGCGCCGCCGCCAGCGCGATGGCCAGCAGGACGCCGGGAAACGCCATCAGCCCGTCGAGCCCGCGCATGATGCAGGCCGTCGAGCCAGCGTACGTAGCTCGCCAGCGTGCCGAGGATCGTCCCGAAGACGCCGGTGCCGATCACCACCATGAGCGCCGATGCGCAACGACACCCGCGTGCCGTAGATCACGCGGCTCAGAATGTCGCGGCCGTAGCCGTCGGTGCCGAACCAGAACTCGGCCGAGGGCGGCATCAGGACGAAGCGGTAGTTGCTCTTGTTCGGATCGTAGGGTGCGAGCAGCGGCGCGAACACCGCCACGAAGATGAACACGGCAAGGATGACCGCGCCGATCACGAAGGAGGGGTGGCCGAGCAGCCGGCGGACGAGCTGGCCCGCACGCCGGCGCCGGGCGCGCGCCATCTCGGCGCGCAGCGATGCGCCGTCCCCCGCGATCGCCGGCGTCAGCGGTCATCGCGCACCCGCGGATCGAGCACGCCGTAGAGCATGTCGACGACGATGTTGACGAACACGAACACGCAGGCGGTCACCAGGAGCCCGCCCTGGATGATCGGGAAAGTCGCGCCGCTGGATCGCGCCGACGATGAGGCGGCCGACGCCGGGCAGCGAGAACACCGATCTCGATGACCACCGCGCCGCGAGAGCAGGACGCCGGCGGTCACGCCGATGACGGTGACGATCGGGATCAGCGCGTTGCGCAGCGCGTGCTTGAAGATCACCGTGCGCGCGCGGCATGCCCTTGGCGCGCGCGGTGCGGACGTAGTCCTGGTCGAGCACGTCGAGCATGGACGAGCGCGTCATGCGCGCGATGACCCCCATCTGGGTGATCGCGAGCGTGAAGGCCGGCAGGGTCATGCGAGCGCACCCAGCCCGAGGAAATCCTCGCTGATCGGCACGAAGCCGCCGGTCGGCAGCCAGCCGAGCATGACGCCGAACAGGATGATCAGCACGAGGCCGAACCAGAAGTCCGGGATCGACAGGCCGACGAGGGCGGCGACCATCGCGCCCTGGTCGAGCCAGGTGTTGTGGCGCACGGCGGCGGCGATCCCGAGCAGCATGCCGATGATGACCGCCAGCACCAGCGCGATCGCCGGCCAGCGACAGCGTCACCGGCAGCCGCTCGAGCACCGCGTCCGCGACCGAACGGTCGAGCAGGTAGGAATAGCCCAGATCGCCGCTGCAGGAGGTTGCCGTACCAGTGCAGGGCGCGTTCCAGCAGCGGCCGGTCGAGGCCGAACTGCTGGCGGATCTGCCGCAGATCTGCTCGGCGGTCGCGTCGGCGCCGCCGATCTCGGCGGAGATGTCGCCCGGCACCAGCCAGATGATGCCGAAGGTCAGGAGCGAGACGACGAAGAGCACGGGTATCGCGCTCAGAAGCCGCCTCAGGACAAACTGGATCACCTCGGCCCGCCCCGTTCCAGATGGGTTGGCGGCGGGACGCAGCGCGCCCCGCCGCTTGGGCTCACTCGGCCCGCCAGATGTCGTAGACGCGCGGGAAGCGGAAGGGCTTGAAGCCCTTGACGTTGGCGCGCGACGCCTGCATCAGCCCGGCGTCGCCGAGCTTGATGATGCCGAAGTAGGTCGTAGAGCCGCTCCTGGATCTTCGCGAAGGTGGCCTGGCGCGCCTCGACCGTCTCGCCGGTGATCAGCTCCTGATAGAGCGCATCGAGCATCGGGATCGTTCTTGACGAAGTGCGGGCGTGCGCCGGCTCAGCGTCGAGGCGATCGCCACCGGCCCGAGATAGGGCTCGATGCCCATGGCAGCGTCCAGCCGTTCCAGCCGGTGTCCTGCATGCGCACGTTCAGCGCCGTCGGCCAGTCGACCTGGTTGATCACGGCGTTGATGCCCGCGGCCTTCAGCTGCTCGGCGATCACCACCGCCGACTTGCCGTGGAACGGAATGGTGTTGTCGGTCAGGATGGCTGAACGGCTCGCCGTTGTAGCCGGCCTCCACCAGCAGCGCCTTGGCCCGCTCCACGTCGGCCTGGTTGTAGTACTCCGCGGCGCCGATGTCGCCGGCATCGTAGGTCGTAGCCCGGATACTGCCAGCCGCCATTCAGATTGAACAGGCCCTCGGAGGCGATGCCGACGATCTCCTCCATGTTCAGCGCGACCTGCACGGCCTCGCGGAACTTGACGTTGTCGGTCGGCGCCTCGTTGGCGTTGAGGATCAGGGTGCCGAACGCCCACTGACATGTTCTCGTAGAGCACGATGTCGGGCGAATCCGCCAGGCGCCGCGCGGCCGGCGGCGGGATCTGCTCGAGAATATCGACCTCGCCCGCCTCCAGCGCCGCCACCTGGGCGCCGGGCTCGGGCATGATGCGGAACGTTACCGTGTCGAAATAGGCGGTCTTCTTGCCGCCGAACCCGTCGGCGCCCTCATAGCGGGTGTCCTGCTGTGTAGTCCTCGAACTTCTCCAGCGTGACGTGGCTGTCCGGCACATACTCGGTGATCTTGTACGGCCCGGTGCCGACGAGGCTGGTCTTGCCCGCTTCGGCCGCGCCATCTTCCTCGGGGATGATGACGGCCGGCGCGCGCGGCGAGGAGAAGGCCTCGAGGAAGGTCGGGGTATTGGCCTTCATGTTGAAGACGATGATCGTAGTCGTCGGTGACCTCGAAGCTCTTGACCGGCTCGAGAAGGTTGCCGGTGGCCCCGACCTTGCGATAGCGCTCCATCGACGCCAGCACGTCCGACGCCTTCATCTCGTCGCCATTGTGGAACTTCACGCCCTGGCGCAGCGTGAACGTGTACGTCAGCCCGTCGTCCGAAATCTCCACGCCCTCGGCAAGGATCGGGATCGGCACGATGTTCTCGTCGAAGCCGTAGAGCGTCTCGTAGATGTTCATGTTGATGTTGCGCGACGCCTGCGAAGACGTCGCCATGGCGTCGAGGCTCGGTGGATTGGAACCCTGGACGACGACCACTTCGCCACCCATGACCTGCGCCAGAGCAGTGCCCGCATACAGTGCAGCTGCCAATGCGACGCCGGGAATCGCAAGCCTGCGCAGCAGTGATGTCCGAGAATCATAACCTGACATGTCCGTTTACGCTCCCTCCTGGGTGAAAGTTGATGCAGATTGACGCTCTGCCGGTCAGGATGACTTGTAGAGTATACCCCCATTCGTATATATCCGGCAGCGACGACACGATCGTATACTCTTATTTTTGTATACGATCCCACTGCCGGCCACTTGTCAAGGACCACGCATAGAATGCGACTCGAAGTCCGCGCCCTGTCGAACAGCCCCATCGAGGGGCTCAGGCCGCTCGCGGCCAAGAGCCTGGTGAACCAGGTGGTGGATGCCATCGTCGAGGCCACCGCCAAGGGGATATTCCTCCCCGGAGACCGCATCGTCGAGGCCGAAGTTGCGCGCGCGCTCAATGTCAGCCGCATCCCGGTGCGCGAGGCGCTGCGCCTGCTGGAGAGCCAGGGCGTCGTCGTGTCCGAGCGCTATCGCGGCATGAGCCTGATGAGCGTCGACATCGACCGGCTCGAGAAGATCCTGAAGGTGCGCCTGGTCCTCGAGCAGCTCGCCGGCGCCGAGGTGATGGACCGGCTCAAGACCGACCCGGGGGTGCTGGCGCCGCTGGAAGCGCTGCTGGCGCGGATGCACGAGGCGGGCGATGCCGGCGACGGGTTCCGCGTCGCCAGCCTCGACACCGAGTTCCACCTCTGCCTGTGCCGGCTGTCCGGCAACGACACCCTGCTGCGGACCTTCGAGCCCCTGTCGCGGCAGCTCACCATCATCTTCGGCCTCTCGACGATGAAGAAGGGCGTCCAGAGCATCGTCGCCGAGCACGACGAGGTGGTCGATTCGCTCAAGGCCGGGGACAAGGCGGCGTTCGACGAGCTGATGCGCGTGCACATCCTCGACTACTCGCGTGCGGTGGACTACGAGCACCTCGTCGAGCAGCTGCGCAAGCTGGAGCGGCGGCGCAAGCCCGACTGACCATGGCTTCGGCTGGGGCGGGAGGGCCTTCGTTCGCCTCGACCCTGACCGCCGGCCCCTGCCGTTGCGCCTTGCAAATCGTATTATCGTATACCATCATCGCGGCGCGACCGGACCGGATTCTGGGGAGACCGCACTTCGCCGATGCCCATACCCGACAGCTCCCCTGACGCCGGGCCGCCGCTGCTCGAAGTCGAGAACCTGCGGGTCGCGTTCGGCAGGACGACGATCGTGGCCGGGGTGAGCTTTGCGTTGGCGGCCGGCGAGACCCTCGGCATCGTCGGGGAATCGGGCAGCGGCAAGTCCATGACGGCGCTGGCGCTCATGCGCCTGTTGCCGCCCGGCGCCCGGCTGACGGCCGACCGTCTGCGGCTGATGGGCGAGGACATCGCGACGGCCAGCGAGGCGCGGCTCGAGGCGCTGCGCGGCTCCGCGATGGGCATGATCTTCCAGGAGCCGATGACGGCGCTCAATCCGGTGCTGACGGTCGGCGACCAGTTGACCGAGACCGTCCGGCGCCACATGCGCGTCTCGCGCAGCGAGGCGCGCGACCGCGCCATCGAGGCGCTGCGCCGCGTCGGCATCCCCTCGCCCGGGCAGCGCGTGGACGACTACCCGCACCGGCTTTCGGGCGGCATGCGCCAGCGGGTGATGATCGCGATGGCGCTGATCTGCCGCCCGCGCCTGCTGATCGCCGACGAGCCGACGACGGCCCTGGACGTCACGATCCAGGCGCAGATCCTCGACCTCATGCTCGGTCTCCAGGACGAATACCGCATGGGCATCATCTTCATCAGCCATGACCTGCGCGTCATGTCGGCCTTCGCCGACCGGGTGCAGGTCATGTATCTCGGCCGGGTGATGGAGGATGGCGGCGCCGCGGCCGTGTTCGAGACCCCGCGCCATCCCTATACCGAGGCGCTCTTGGCCTCCGTCCCGCCCATCGACCGCGACGCGCCGCGCCTGACGGCGATCGAAGGAACCGTGCCCTCTGCCCTGGAGGCGCCGCCCGGCTGCCCGTTCGAGCCGCGCTGCATCCACGCGCGGCCACCCTGCTCGACCGCACCGCCGCCGCTCGTCGACCTGGGGCGCAACCATGGCGCCGCCTGTATCCGCAACACCGGCTACGAATTCCGGCAGGTGGCGTCTTGAGCGCAACCGCTGCCGCCGAGCCGCTGCTCGCCGTGCGCCACCTCAGCAAGGAGTTCCGCACCGGACGCAAGGGGCTCCTGTCCACCCAGCGCACGCTGCGCGCGGTGGATGACATCAGCTTCACCATCGGTCGCGGCGAGACGCTCGGGCTGGTGGGCGAGAGCGGCTGCGGCAAGACCACGACCGGGCGCCTGGTACTGCGGCTGGTCGAGCCGACGAGCGGCGAGGTGACCTTCCGCGGCGAGGACGTTCTGGCGATGACGCCGGCGCGGATGCGGGCATTGCGGCGCGAGATGCAGATCATCTTTCAGGATCCGTTCGGCGCGCTCAATCCCCGGATGACGGCGGGGGAGCTGATCATCGAGCCCATGGTGATCCACGGTGTCGGCGACCGCGTCTCGCAGGAGCGCCGGCTCCGCCGCCTGCTCGATCTGGTGGGGCTGACCCCGCATCACGCCGGCCGCTTCCCGCACGAGTTCTCCGGCGGCCAGCGCCAGCGGCTCTGCATCGCGCGCGCCCTGTCGCTGGAACCCGCCTTCGTGGTCTGCGACGAAGCCGTGTCCGCACTCGACGTGTCGGTGCAGGCGCAGATCCTCAACCTCCTGCAGGACCTGAAGCGCGAACTGGGGCTGACCTATCTCTTCATCTCGCACGACCTCGGCGTGGTCCGGCACATCTCCGAGCGGGTCGCGGTGATGTATCTGGGCCAGATCGTCGAGACCGGGCCGCGCGCGGCGATTTTCGAGCGGCCGGGCCACCCCTACACCCAGGCGCTGCTCAACTCTGTTCCGTCGGCCGGCAAGGGCCGCCGGTCGTTCTTCACCGTGAAGGGCGACGTCCCGAGTGCCGCCAACCCGCCCAGCGGCTGCCGCTTCCACACCCGCTGCCCGATCGCGCAGCCGATCTGCAGCGAGAAAGCGCCGGCACACGTTCCGCTCGGGTCCGGCCATACCGCCGCATGCCACTTCGCAGCGCCGTTCAATGCGGCGACGCCCCCCTGACCGGTGTGCGGGACTCATCGGTCCCACAGTGGGACCGATCTTAACATGCTGATTTTAATATGATAAAGTGTTAACGCGCCAGCTATCGGCCGTGTCGCGCGTCCGTGTTCCGCCGCGACCGCGCGGGTCGCCCACGCCCTTTCCCTTCTTCTTCCGGCCAGAAACCTGGAGGGCAGTGCCAGGGGTGCGGGGGCGGCGAGCGCCCCGCTGGCGCGGGCCTACAGGCCCGCGCCCACCAAAGAGACTCGCGCGCACCTGCGCGCTCAATTTGGCGCCAACTGGCGCCCCTTCGGGTCGGCCCCTTGCCGGCCCGAGCGCCGGCCGAGCGGGAGCCCGCTTGGCTCCCCGAGGCCGGCGCTCCCCCCGCAGCCGCCGGTGAGGAAACACGCAAGCGTGACACCGCCCAGCTATCCACAGGCTGCCTGGCTTCGATTGCCCGGATCTCCGATCAAACGATGGCCGGCGTCCGGTACAGCACCCTGCCCTTGACCGTGATCTCCATGTCGACCAGGTACGGCGCCAGCGCCGGCAGATCGACCTCGACGCCAAGCCCCGGCGATTCCGGCGCCCGAATCTCGCCATTGGCATCACGGCGGATCGGCGCCTTCACCAGCGCCAGCGCCAAGCGCGCTCGGAGCGGCGGGATACTCGCAGATCCTGTCGGCGGCGATGCCCGCATAGGGCTGCAGCGAGGCGCTCAGCGCCAGATGTGTGGTGAAGGTGTGGTTGACATAGGTGACGCCCCGCGGCCCCGCCAGATCGGCAACGGCCTTCGCCGGACCGATGCCGCCGATGCGGCCACAGTCGATCTGCACGAACCGCACCTTGCCGAAATCCATCAGATGGCGCGCCATGGCGAGATTGTGCGCGGCCTCTCCACCAGCGATGCCCACCTTTCCGCCCAGCGCGCCGAGTGCCGCATAGGCCTCGTAGGAGGCGCCGTAGAACGGCTCCTCGAACCAGTGCGCCCGCGCGGCTTCCAGCGCCGGCAGCCGCGCCGCCGCCGCCTCGATGTCCTCGGCAAATATCTGGCCAACGTCGACCATGAGATAGGCATCCGGCCCCAGACCCTCGCGGGCCGCAACGAACTGGTCCGCATCCGCCTGCGGCGTGGTGGTGCCGATCGGCCCCCAGCCGAACTTGCCCGCGCCGAAGCCTTCGGCCCGGGCCTTGCGGGCGCGCGCGAGGGTCTCCTCCGGCGTGTCGCCGAACAGCACCGAGGCATAGGGCACCTTCGGCTCGCTGCGTGCATAGCCGAGCAGCTTCCACACCGGCTCGCCGCGCGCCTTGCCCAGTATGTCCCAGAGCGCCATCTCGATGCCCGACAGCGTATGCTGCGCCTGCAGCAGGTCCATGCTGTCGCGCGCCACCAGCCGGCCGATCCGGGCGATGTCCTCGGGACCGTCGAGGTTCTGGCCCAGAACGGAATCCGCCACCGGCCGGCAGGCCCCGTGCGACATCGGGCAGACGAAGGCGGCGATCGACGGCAACGGCGCCGCCTCGCACTCGCCCCAGCCGACATGCCCGCCCGCCGCGACCCGCACCAGCCAGCGCGTCCTGACTGCCGTCGGCCGCCGTCGTGACCACCGGCATGGCCAGATAGAAGAAATCGACCGCATCAATCTTCATGTCATTCCCCGTATCCCCGCCCGATGCCCGCTCTAGCGCTGGTAGAGCACCGCCCTGGGCGTGAACGTGACGTCCTCGTCGAGCGGATACATCGGCCGTGCGCAGATCGTGTGGCCGAGGCTCCGCAGATCCGCCGATGTGGCGCCGGGTGCGTCGATGTTGAAGTTCTTCTCCGCCCAGGCCTCGAACATGTGGTGCTCGGTATGCGGCGACTTCACCACGATCAGGTCGAAGTCCAGCGGATTGCAGCCGTTGGCGTAGTACATGGCGCGGTCGAACAGGCTGATCGAGACCGAGAACACCACGACGGCGAAATTGTCGAAGGTCAGGACCGCCGTCGGTCCTGCCTCCAGCGGCGTCTTCATGGTCTCGAGCCGCGCCTTGCCGTCCGACAAGAGCTTCACCCGTGCCTCGACCGCCATCGGCCTGTAGCGGCGCTTGTCGTAGTGCCCGCCCAGCGTGACCTTGATGGTCGCGCCCACGCCGGCCTCGTGCGCCGCCTGCGCCGCGACGGGATCGACGATCTGCGCCAGCACGCGGCCCTTGTAGCCCCCGTCCCGCAGCGCCACGAGGATCGCGTTGGAATCCCCCGTGGCCCCCGACGAGGTCGCATCCGCCGCGTCGGTGAAGATGAGCGGGCCCTTCATCGTCCTTGCCTGAGCGACTGCACGCTCCAGTCCGATCAGCTTGCCCTGCATGCGGAAACGCTGCGGCCAGAACTCTTCGGCAAGCCGGATCGCCTCGCGCTCCGCCGTGGCCGGATCGCCGTCGGTCGAGACGATGACCTGCGAGCACAGCTCCGGGACGTCGGTGAACGGATTGCCGATCATGATCCCGGCGGCCACCGCCGTCCCATCCCGCTCGATCCGCTGGCACTCGCGGATCAGGTCGCCATAGCATCCGATCGCGGTGATGAGCTCGTCGCCGCGCACCAGCGCGGGGATCACCACGCGCGCCATGACCGGCCGCACGCCCTTGTCCAGGATGTCCATCAGCAGCGACGCCGCACGGTTGCCGGTGTCGCCGAAATCCACATGCGGATAGGTGTGGTAGAGCGTGAGGCCGTTCACCTGCCTGAGCATCCGGTCGGTCAGGATGCCATGCAGGTCCAGCGACATCACGATGGGCTTGTCCGGCCCGGCCATGCGGCGGATCTCGGCCAGCACGAAGCCCTCGGGATCGAGCTCGCCGACCGCACCCATCGCGCCATGCAGGCAGGCGTAGACGGCATCGGCCTCAGCGATCTTCTCTTCGACCGCAGCCAGCACCTCGCGCGAGACCCGCGCCCATCCCTCGGCCGACAGGATGCCGGCGCTGCCCGCCGCGCACACGATGGTCGGCAGCAACTCGATGTCGGGCCGCTGGTCGGTCACCGAGAAGAACCCGCCCAGCTCGGTGTTCAGCCCGCGGTGGCGGAACAGCTCGTCCCCTCGCAGGATACCGAAGTTCTCAAAACCCGACGGCAGCGGATTGAAGGAGGATATTTCCTGCTTCATGCTGAAGATCAGTATCTTTGGCATCGTTCTCGCTTCTCTCTTGTTGGCTCCGCCCGGCGGCCCGGAACCCGCCGCAAACCCGTCAGGACCAGTCGTCCGCGTAGTCCTGCATGACCACGCCGACCGAGTCGCCGCGGGTCACCCGCCCCGGACCGGCGCCCATCCACAGCACACCGCTCATGCCGTAGCAGAGCTCGATGGGCGGGGTGTCCACATCCTCGACGAAGTGCAGCCAGCCGGCGACCTCGCCCTCCTCGACGGCCTCGCCGACATAATGCGTGGGCTCGAACAGGCCCGCCCTGGGGGCGAAGACATAGGCCTTCGGATCCCGCACCATCATGTGGCGGGTGCCGGGCGAGCCGTCGCGCTGGTCGGTCTCGGGTGTGCCCTCGATGAGGCCCATGTGCTTCATGATATTGTCGATGCCGCGGCGCCCGATGCGCACGCCCTCGATGTTCACCCGGCCCCAGCCGCCAAGCTCGGTGCCGAGCGAGACCTTGCCGCGCCGCTCCACGCAGGAGGTGAAGGTGGACCCCTCGTCCACCCCGCCGAACACGACGTTGTAGGGCGCACCGAAGGCGGCGGCGGCGGCCATGGTCATCTCGCGCATCGCCGGGTCGGGCAGGTAGTGCATGTTGGTCGACAGGGCCGAATCGGCCGAGTGCCCGGCCGTATGCATGTCCACCGAAAGGTCGGCCATCGGCAGGATGACGCTGTCGAGGAAATGCGCCAGCATGGGCGTGAAGCTGCCCTTGGGATTGCCGGGGAAGGTGCGGTTGATGTCCCAGTTGTCGATCGGCGACAGCCGGGTATCCGCCATGACGGCGGGGATGTTTACCGCGGGCATCATGATGACCCGGCCCTGGATGCTGCCCCAGTCGAGGGTCTGCGCCGCCCGCGAGATCGCGATCGGGCCCTCGTACTCGTCGCCATGCACGCCGCCGGTCAAGAGCAGCGTCGGGCCCCCGCCGTTCCTGACCACGATGATCGGGATCTCGACCGTGCCCCAGCCCGCGGTATTCCGCGACAGCGGCGCACGGCAATAGCCCGCCTGCCGGCCGTCCTTGTCGAAATCGAGCGTGCAGACGACACGGCTGCGCGGGCTTTCGGTTTCCACGAACGATCCTCCAGTGATGCCTTGTTTCGTATGATTGTATACTATATCGCTGGGAGTCAATGGCCCTGCTGACACCGGAGGACGACCCATGCCCTTGCCGCCGAGAGACGCCCTCGGTCCCGTGCGGATCACCCGGATCGTCGCAGCACCCCTCATCGGCGAGAGCCCGAAGGGCGGCTGGTCGACCGAAATCAGGGCAGAGGACTCGGTCCACGCGCTGGTTGCGGTCCATACCGACGCGGGGATCACCGGCTATGGCAGCTGCTTTACCGACGGCCGTCTGGTCGAGGCGGCGTTGCAGGTGCTGGAGCCGTTCTGGCGCGGCGAGAACGCGCTGGAGCCCGAGCGGGTCTCGGAGAAGATGCACCAGAACACCTTCTGGATGGGGCGCGGCGGCACGCTGACCCATGCGATCAGCGGCATCGACATCGCGCTCTGGGACATCCTCGGCCAGGCCACGGGCCTCTCGATCGGCCGGCTCATCGGCGGGCGCTACCAGGACCGGGTCATGCCCTATTGCTCGCTGCTGATGGACGAGCCCGCGAAGATGCGCGACGAGATCACGACCTGGCGCGACCAGGGCTTCCGCGCCTTCAAGATCGGCTGGGGGCCGTTCGGCCGCCGCGGTGACGCGAAGCTCGACGAGGCGATCGTGCTGGCGGCGAAGGCGGCGCTGCCCGAGGGCGGGCGGCTGATGGTCGATGCGGGGGCCAGCGACGCGCATTGGCCCAACGGGCTGAAATGGGCGCTGCGCACCGCCGACATGCTGGCGGCGCACGAGATCGACTGGTTCGAAGAGGCGGTGAAGCCCGACGCGCTGGAGGATTTCATCACCCTGCGCCGCGAGAGCCGCATCCCGATCGCCGGCGGCGAAGTGCTGACGCGCCGGCAGTCGTTCATTCCCTTCCTGTCCGGCGGGGCCTTCGACATCGTCCAGCCCGACGTCACCAAGGTCGGCGGGCTCAGCGAGCAGCGCCGTATCGCCTGGCTTGCGCAGGATTTCGGCGTGCGCTACGTCGGCCACGGCTGGAACACAGCACTCGGCATCGCCGCCGACCTGCAGCTCGCGGCGGGCCTGCCCAATGTGGACCTCGTCGAGTACATCGCCGGCAGCGCCTATGTGGACGACATCATGGCGACGCCCTTCGCGCTCGATGCTGACGGAATGCTCGCCATTCCCGACCGGCCCGGCCTCGGCGTCAGCCTGGACCGCGAGCGCTTGGCCCGCTATTCGCCCGCCGCGCCGCTGCTGTTCGAGGACAGCTGACGCCGGCGGCCCCACGGAACGACCCTTGCCCAGCCCCCCTGGTGGTGGAGACGACGATGACCGGCGCCAGGAGCGAGGCATAGCGCCCGACCGCCGCCGGCAGGCCGGCGAGCAGCGCATGGCTCGGCGGCTGCGGGATCGGCATGAAGGTGGCAATCACCGCCGCGTCGAGGCCGTTCAACATCGCCGCGGCGGAGTAGTCGCGCCCCCAGCCCGGGACCGAACGGTGCCTGCTGAGGGCGCACTCTTACTCGACTCGCGCGAGAAACAGCGCACAACTCACTGATTTAAATCTATTTTATGTCTAGAGGTCGCCACACGCCATCGGCTCGGATTTGACCAGCCAGTCCTACCCGCGCCGCAGCGCCTGCCTCCAGACCGGCGGCAGCAGCCGCGCCTCGAGCAACCAGGCGGGGTGCGGGGGCAATCGCGTCGTAGAGCCCGCCCGCGGCCGCGACGCGTCAGGCGAGCGGCGCGCTGACCATACCGGCGAGGGCCGCCAGCAACCGTCGCCCGCGCCGGCGGGCATATTGCCGGTCGGCACGACGGCGAGGCCGGTCAGCGCGCCTCCGGCCAGCGAGGCCAAGGGCTTGAGGCTGGTCATACGGGGCAGGTCTTGACGCCGAGGAGCGAATAGGCCGGGCAGACGCGCGTCGCCGTGGTCGCCAGCATGACAAGGCCGGCGACGAGCGACGCCCACCAGAGCCACGGAGTCGCCGCGGCGAAGCTGGTCAGAAATGGAAGCAGGACGAGGACGATCCCGGCGATCAGGCGGATCGCACGGTCGGCATTTCCGATATTGCGGGTCATGGGCGCCTCTCCGATTCGAGTTGCGCCCTTCATCGCACCGCGGTGGTGGTGCCGTCGGTGACTAAGTCACCGTTCCTCGGCCAGCCGGCGCAGCGCGGCGGGCTCCGCGATCTTCACCACGCCGCGGCCGAGTTCGACCCACCCCCGCCGCTGGAACTCCTGCAACTGGCGGGAGATCACTTCGCGGACGCTGCCGAGCTCCTGCGCGAGGGTCGCATGCGTCGCCTGGAGCGTGCCGTCGGGCCCGGCGAGATCGATGAGCTTCTGGGCGAGCCGCAGGTCGATGCGGCGGAAGACAACCTCCTCGATGACATGAAAGAGGTCGGTGATCCGTCGCGAGTAGGCGGTGAAGACGAAGCGGCGGAACTCAGGCGAGCGCGAGATCAGCGTGTCGAAGGTGGTGCGCGGGATGAGCACGGCGCGGAGATCGGCCTCGGCGATGCCCTCGGCGGTATAGTCCTCGTAGGCGAGCAGGCAGGCGGTGGTCAGCACGCAGCTCTCGCCGGCGGTGACGCGGTAGAGCAGCACCTCGCGGCCGCCTTCGCTGGTCTGCTGGACGCGGACGGAGCCCTCGAGCAGCAGGAGCAGGCTCTCCGGCGCCTTTCCGGGGCCGAAGATGACGGTGTCCTTCGGCACCGACGCGACGCGGCTCTCGGCGATGAGCGGTGCCTTGACCTCCGGCGAGAGGCGCGAGAGGCCCGCGAATTGCGTTGTCCAGTCCATCAACCTTCATCCGCCCTAGGTCAGGAGCGCCTGACGATGCCGTGTTGCGGATGCGACCGCAAGACCGGGGACATGTTGCGGTGCCATCCGCCGGCGGAACGGACCGGCTGCCGCTTGCGGAACGCCATCGGCGACAACGATGCCGGCGAGACCATGCCGTGGCAGCCGGCGCGTTTGGTGACATGAAGCAATAAATTCAATGCCTTGGCTGTGGTCCCAAGTTGAGACCGCCGAAAGGCCGCCCCCTCTTCGCCGGCATCAGGCCGGGCGGCGGGCGCCGATGGCGAACCAGATCAGCACCGACCCCGCCAGCGCCAAGAGCGGCACCATGGCGAGGTTCACCGCCGTCCAGCCCGCCACCGCGTCGCCCCCCGAGCAGTTCATCAGCCCGCCCGAGGCCAGCGACGCCAGCGCCACCAGCGCGAAGACCGCGAAGTCGTTCATTCCCTGCACCCGCCCGCGCTCCTCCGGGGCATGGGCCGAGGCCAGCATCGCCGTCGCCCCGATGAAGCCGAGGTTCCACCCCAGGCCGAGCAGGATCAGCGCCAGCGTGAAATGACCCAGGCTGACCCCCGACAGCGCCACCACACCGGCAGCCGCCAGGATGACCAGCCCCGCCGCGATCACCTTCTCCGCCCCGAAGCGCGCAATCAGGTGCCCGGTGAAGAACGACGGCCCGAACATGGCGACCACGTGCCACATCACCACATCCGCCGCCTGCGCCGTGGCAAATCCGCAGCCGACCATGGCCAGCGGCGTGGAGGTCATCACCAGGTTCATCAGCGCGAAGCTCACCATGGCGCAGACCATCGCCACCGCGATCCGCGGCGTGCGCAAGAGCTCCAGCCTGCTGCGGGCGCGCGGCCCGTCCGGGGCGGGCGGTTTGGGGCGCGGGCTGTCGAGCCAGGCGAAGACCCAGACCCCCGCGAGGTTCAGCAACGCCGCCACCACATAGGCCCCGGCGAAGGGCACCGGCGCCAGCGCATCGGTGGTGAGCTTGACGAGCTGCGGCCCGAGCACCGCCGAGGCGAGCCCGGCGGCCATGACATAGGAGATTGCCTTCGGACGATAGGCCTCGCTCGCCCCGTCGCTGGCCGCAAAGCGGTAGAACCCCTGTGCGGACATGTAGAGCCCGGTCAGCAGCGACCCCGCCAGGAACAGCCCGAACGACCCGGTCCACAGCGCCCAGGCGCAGATCGCCGACCCCAGCCCGCCCCCCGCCGCCCCGATCACGAAGCCCGGGATCCGCCCGCGCCGCTGCATCAGCTCCGACAGAAGCGGCGCCGACAGCATCGAGCCGACGATGATCACGGTCACCGGCAGCGTCGCGAGGCACTTGTTCGGCGCCAGCAACTGGCCCGCCAGCCCGCCGAGGATGAAGCTCACCGGCATCTGGCTGCCCAGGATCACCTGCGCGGCCACCAGCACCCGCACATTGCGCCGCGCGCGGACATCCAGATCGGTCAGCGATTGCCCTGCGACGCTCATGCGCCCGCTTCTAGCCCCCCGCCCGCGCCATTCCAAGCGTTTCCCCTTGCGCGCGCCCGTGGTAGGCCGCGGGCCATGGTCGGACGCATCATCGACACCCACGATGACCTTGCCGAGGGCGCGGCACACCTCGCTCGCATCGAGCCGCGCTTTGCCCATGCCCTCGCACACATCGGCCCGCTGCCGCTGCGCCGCCGGCCCGACGGGTTCGACGCGCTGTTCTCCGCCATCGTCAGCCAGCAGGTATCCACCGCCGCGGCCACGGCCATCTGGAACCGCCTCGCGGCCCTTGGCGCCACCGAGCCGGCAGGCCTTCTCGCCGCCTCCGACGAGGCCTTGCGCGCCGCCGGCCTCTCGCGCCAGAAGGTGTCCTACGGCCGCGCCATCGCCGGCAGCGGCCTCGACTTCGCGGCCCTGCGCTCGCTGCCCGACGCCGAGGTCGTGGCCGAGCTGACCCGCGTCAGGGGCATCGGCATCTGGACGGCCGAGATCTACGCCATGTTCTCCCTCGGCCGCGCCGACGTCTTCGCTCCCGGCGACCTCGCGCTGCAGGAATCCGCCGCCCGGCTCTTCGGCCTCGCCGAGCGGCCGCGCGAGCGCGAACTGCGTGCCATGAGCCTCGCCTGGTCGCCCTGGCGGGCCGTCGCCGCCCGCCTGCTCTGGGCCTGGTACCGCGTCGAGACCCGGCGAGAAGGCGTTCGCTGAACCGGCGTATCGGCAGATACCTAGCCGCACCTCGAAGGCGAAACCGCAGCCCGTTCAGTTAGTTACACCCACCCGTGGTGCACCCGCTTGGTGAACAAGCGGAATTGCCAGACGGTATTTTCTGGTGTAGCGTGATTCCTGGTAAGATGCCGTGTGTGGTCGCGCTGGGGTGTTCGACTGTACAAGGCACTGGGTGGGGGGGCACCTGCAGTGTTCACGAGGCGAAAGAACGGGGGGCGCTCGGCATATATGCCGACAGTCTTCCTGTTTGCCCTCGCAGCCCTCGCCAGCTTCTCGGTATTTCCCAACGTTTCCAACGCCGCGCCGGTCATCGAAACCCAGGCCGCGCGTGAACTTGCCTGCACCGCGGGCTCCGTCGCCCCCGAATGCCTGAGCACCGCATCCGTCGATGACGCCGTCTCGGCCTTCGGTCTGCTCAAGGCCGGTGGCCTGCTGCTCAGCAGCGCCGCGGCGTCGGCAATCCACGCCTCCGAATCGATCGCGCCCGTGCCGCTGCCCGCCGCCGGCTGGCTGCTCGTGGCCGGGATCGGCGGCCTCGGCCTCTTTGGCCGCCGCCGTGAGGGCGCGCTGCCGACCCTGCGCCCAGGGCGCGGGGGCATCGAGCCCGTTGCCACCGCCCTGCGCGGCGGCGTGCGCGGCGACATGCCCGCACCGCTGCGCGCGCCGTCGCTGATCCGCGGCGTCAGCCTGCGCGACCGGCTGCGCGACCTCATGCTCACCGGCGAGGGCCTGCGCGCCTTCGCCCCCGGCCGCACCAGCCCCGACCGCCCCTGCGGCGGCGCGGGCATGCTCTGGGCCGCCACGGCCGAACGTGCACCCCCGGCTGTGGCAGCCGTCGAGCGTGCCGCCGGCGTATTACCCCGCGCCGTGCGGCACGGACGCATCGCTGCGCCCAGTATGGCTGAGTTTTCGACGCGTCTGCAGGGCTGGATCGCCAGCCTAGTGGCGCGTTTTTCATTTGCGTGTGACTCTATGGGATTGATGATGCTGGCCCCGCGGCTGGTTCCCATCCCGGTCCGCTGCACCACCGACCGGCGTCGCTCATCGGTATCCGCCGACCGCCGTTCGCATTGTCTTGCGCCACGTGTCCAGTCCGATGGTACATGTGGCGCTTGTTTTCCGCGACCGTTTTAAAAGGGGGTGGGGCGACGATGCGCACGGTACCCGTGACGGCCGCGCAAGAGAGAGAGCGGGAGAACCCGCCGGTCGAGAATGTAAGATTTCAGCATCAATCAAGGAGTATCTCTCGATGAGACGCTTTCTCGTGGCAGTCGCCGCGCTTCTGATCTCTGCCACGGCGTCGCACGCGGCGATTATGTGGACGGGTACCTTCACTCTGTCAACCAATGGCGGTTCTGGCAGCATAGTGGATCTCACCGGGGGCGCGTTCGACCCGGCGTTTACCCTGACCGGCAGCAACAGCGGATCGCTTGCATCCGTCGTGACCACCTACACCGCGGACGCCCCGCCGGCGCCGCCGCCGTTTTGGCTCGTCGAGTTCGACTGGCAATATTCCACCAACGATACGGGCGGGTCTTCCTTCGATCCGTTCGGCTACATCATTGACGGTGTGCAGACCCAGCTGTCGACCGACGCACCTGCGCCGGCCTTCCAGTCTGGAATGACTTCCTTCGTGGTGGCGGCAGGTTCGAACTTTGGCTGGTACATCGACGCGACTGACGATCAGTTCGGCGCCGCGGATGTCGATGTTTTTGCCACGATCACCGCGGTTCCGGTCCCCGCTGCCGGCTTCCTGCTGTTCGGCGCGCTCGGCGCCCTCGCCCTCGCAGCCCGTCGCCGCACGGCGGTTTAACGACTGCTTCCCGGCGCCATCCGGCTTGACCGGCTGGCTCGGCAGCAGCGGCGATAGCGTTTCGGGGCCCGGCGAGAGCCAGGCCCCGTTGCATTGAGCGGGGCTCGGGTTGCGCTGGCGCCGAACCATGAGACCCGGCACGACGCCCGGATCCCCAGGCCGGAGACGACGCGTCGATCCCGTTGATGCCACAGTCACCGCGATTATTGTTTTAAAACATATATTTGCAAAAATCTCCGCGTTGTTACACCTCCAGCCCGGCCGCCCCGTGACAGGGCGGAACCTGCCGGCTATGCTCCCCCGGCCGCATCCGAGGGAGACGCGATGACCACCCTTTCCGGCCCCGAGCGCCCGGCTGCCTCCGGCCGCCCCGACAGCCTCGTGGTCTTCCTCCACGGCTACGGCGCCGACGGCGACGACCTGATTGGCCTCGCCGAACCCCTGGCCCCGCACCTGCCGGACACCCGCTTCCTCGCTCCGAACGCGCCCCAGCCCTGCACCAACAACCCCACCGGCTACCAGTGGTTTCCCATCCCCTGGCTCGACGGCTCCTCGCCGGTCGAGGCGAGCATCGCCGCCTTCGCCGCCTACGACCTCCTCGCCCGCTGGCTCGACGAGGTGGCAGAGACCACCCCCCCCGACCGCACCGTCCTGCTGGGCTTCAGCCAGGGCACGATGATGGCCCTCCAGGTCGGCCTCCGCCGCCCCGCGCCGCTGGCCGGCATCGTCGGCTTCTCCGGCCGCCTTCTGGAACCCCAGCGCCTCGCCGCCGAGATCACCGCCCGCCCGCCAGTGCTGCTGATCCACGGCGACCAGGACCCGATGGTGCCCTTCGCCAGCCTCGCGGAAGCCGCCGAAACGCTGACCGCCGCCGGCGTCGAGACCCGCACCCACGTCTCCCGCGGCACCGGCCACGGCATTGCCCCCGATGGCCTCGGCCGCGCCCTCGGCTTCATCCGCGAGCGGCTGGGCATCGCCGGCTGACCCGCTGTCACGAAACCTTGCCTCGCCGCGGGTATTCTGCGGCCGACACCGGGAAGCCGAGCCTATCTAGAGGCTTGCCAGACTTTCCGGACGATATATAGTCAAATATGAGGCTGAGCCGGCGTGGCGGCGCCGGGTGCGGCCAGCGCAGAGGTCTGTTGATGCTGCAATGCACCCATATGCCGAGCTTCGTGCGCAACCCGGGCGGCCTGCGCGACCACCCCGCGCTGGTCCTCAACGCCGATTTCCGCCCCCTCTCCTACCTCCCCCTCTCGCTCTGGCCCTGGCAGGAAGCGATCAAGGCCGCCATCCTCGACCGGGTGGTGGTGCTGGCCGAATACGACGCGCTGGTCCGCTCGCCGAGCGTGCAGTTCCGAATACCCTCGGTGGTGGTGCTTCGGGAATACGTCAGGCCCGCCAGGACCACCGCCTTCACCCGCTTCAACCTGTTCCTGCGTGACGAGTTCACCTGCCAGTATTGCGGCGACCGCGACCACCTCACCTTCGACCACGTGATCCCCCGCTCCCGCGGCGGCCGCACCACCTGGGAGAACGTGGTCGCCTCCTGCGGACCCTGCAACCTGCACAAGGGATCCAAGACCCTCAAGCAGGCCGGCATGAACCTTCGCCGCAAGCCGGCCCAACCCAGCCCTGAGCAATTGCAGAACGTCGGGCGCAAGTTCCCGCCGAACCACCTGCACGGCAGCTGGATGGACTATCTCTACTGGGACGCCGAACTGGAGGCGTAGGCGCGCAGCCACAGCACAGCCAGCAGCAGCGACAGGATCGCGTTCCACCCCGCCATCGATATGCCGAGCCAGGACCAGGCGATCTCGTCGCAGAGCACGACCGGCGTGGCGAGGATGCGGTCGAGCAGTTCGCCTGCCTCCATCGCCCCGGGCGCCGGCGCGGTGCAGGTGGACGGCCCCGCCCACCATTTCTGTTCGATACCGGCGTGATAGACCCCGATTCCAGCGCCCGCACACATCAACAGCGCCCCGAACAGCGCGATTACACGCGCCGGGATAGCGACCAGCGCCACCCCGAGAACGACCGCCAGCACATGCGGCCAGCGCTGCCAGATGCAGAGCGGGCAGGGCGCGAGGCCCCCGATGTACTGGAAGGCAAGGGCGCCCAGGAGCAGCGCCGCCGAACCCGCGGCCGCCCCGGTCCCCATGCGCTGCATCCGGTTCATGCCAGATACCCCGCCACGACGAAGCCGCCCCCCAGCAGCAGCAGGAACACGGTGAAGACCAGCGCCAGCCGCCGCTCGACGAAATCGCGGATCGGCGGCCCGAACTTCCACAGGAGGGCCGCCACGATGAAGAAGCGCGCGCCGCGGGCGATCACGCTCGCCACCATGAAGACGGCGAAGTTCAACCCGGTCGCCCCCGACAGGATGGTGATGACCTTGTAGGGAAAGGGCGTCAGCCCGCCGATCAGCACCGCCCATGCCCCCCATTCGTTGTAGCGCGCGGCGAAGTCACTGAAATAGACCTCCTTGCCATAGAACGCCAGCACCGGCCGGCCGACCTGCTCGAAGAATCCCCAGCCGATCAGATAGCCGAAGGCGCCACCAGCCACCGAGGCGAGGGTGCAGACCGTGGCGATCCAGAACGCGCGTTGCGGCGCCGCGATGATCATCGGGATAAGCAGAATGTCCGGCGGGATCGGAAAGACCGAGCTTTCGACGAAGCTGACCGCCGCAAGCGCCCATATCGCACTCGGCGACGCGGCCAGCGACAGCGTCCAGTCGTAGAGCCTGCGTAGCAATTTGTTCACACCTTCCCGCGAACCTCGGGCCGAACCACCACGGGAGAACCGGCACGTCAAGCCCGAAGGCCTGGCCGGCCGGGTCAGCGAACGGGAGCGCCGCGCCGGTGTACTGTGCCTCATGACGAACACGTCGCTGCCGCCACCCCGACCGCGAGGTCGGGCAAGCGGCATTGTCGTCACTGCTGCCCTGGTGCTCATCGCGGGCGCTCTCGTGGGGATGTGGTTCATGCCCGGCCCGCTCGCCACCGGCGCCGCCACGCGCCTGCTCGGCGCCGAGCAGGCCGATGCGGCCGCGCGGCGGGTGACGGCCGTGTTCGAGAACGTGCAGTCCGTGTGGCGCCGCCAGTTCGCCAACCGCATCGGCAAGGACTACCGCGAGCCGGAGCTGCGCCTCTATTCCAACGCCACCATCTCGCCCTGCTCCGACGGCAAGGAAGCGACCGGCCCCTTCTATTGCCCCGCCTCCATCGAGGCGGTCTTCGACCTCGCCTTCTTCGAGACGCTGAACGCGCGGCTGCGGCGCAGCAGCGATCTCGGCACGGCGCTGGTGGTGGCGCTGATCGCAGCCTCGCATGTACAGGACCAGCTCGGCGTGCTCGCCGACGCCGAAGACGAGCGCCGCGCCACGGGCGGCGGGCATCAACCCGCGATCGACGAGGCGCTGGCAGCCCAGGCCGACTGCCTCGCCGGGGTCTGGGCGGCGCTGGCCGCGGGCAGCGTCGGCGTGGTGCCGCCGGGATTCTACGACCAGCTCATCGGTATCGCCCGCAACGTCATGGACGACCGCAGTTCCCTCGCCCCCGACATGCCCTCCCGGCTCGACCCCTTCGCCGCTGCCTCGCGGGCGACCCGCGAGGCGGACTTCACCCGCGGCTACGCGGCGGGCGCGCCCGAGGCCTGCATCCCGCCGGACACGCTGGCACGGGACCGCTGACCCGCAAGGGCCATCACGGCAGATCGCGCGCCAGCGGCTCCGGCGCGCCCCGGCGCGGGGTGCCGTCGGCCTGCACGGGCGCCGTCATCGTCAGGCAGGCACCGGCAGGCACCCAGATCCAGGCGCTTCCCTGATAGTCGATCTGCCCCGACCCCGGGCGCTCTTCGGCGCCGACCCCGTCGGCCGCGCCTGCCAGCGCCACGCCGTAGCAGCGCTCGCGGGCCTGCGCCTGGGCCTCCGCCGCCAGCACCAGCACCCCCACAAGTATTGCCCCGATGCCGATCCAAACGTATCCGCGATACATCGCCTGCCCTCCTTCATCCCGGTACTAGTCGGGCACCCGCGCCTTCGGATGCGCCGCGGCATAGGCCTCCATCAGCCGCACCTGATCCACTCCGGTATAGACCTGCGTGGTGGCAAGGGAAGCGTGCCCCAGCAATTCCTGTATGCTGCGCAGATCTCCGCCTGCCTCCAGCAGGTGCGTGGCGAAGGAGTGCCGCAGCGCATGCGGGGTCGCCGTCGCCGGCAGGCCGATCTGCATCCGCGCCGCCGCCATCGCCTTCTGCACCAGCCGCGGGTTGAGCGCGCCACCCCGCGCGCCGAGAAACAGCGGCGCTGCCGGCCCCGGCCGGTAGGGGCAGAGCCCGCGGTACGCCTCAACCGCCGCACGCACCGCCGGCAACACGGGTACCATCCGCTCGCGCCCGCCCTTACCGCGGATGCGCAAGGTATGCGCAAGCGGCGCATCCCCCTGCCGCAGGCCCAGCGCCTCCGAGATGCGAAGACCGCAGCCGTAGAGCAGCGTCACCGCGGCCACGTCCCGTGCTGCCACCCAGGGCTCCAGGCTCTGCGCCTCCACCGTTCCGATCAGCTCGCGCGCCGCCTCGGCCGCCACCGGCCGCGGCAGCCGCGCCTTGACCCGCGGTCCGCGCGTGGCGCTGACTGCCGGCGCCACTACCGCCCGCGCCTCGGCCAGCCAGGCGTGGAAGCTCTTCACCGCCGAGAGGGCGCGGGCCATCGACCGCGCCGAAAGCCCCCGCCCGCGCTCCCGCGCCATCCATGCACGCAAGTCGCCGGTCGCAACGCGCCCCAGCGCGGTCTCGCCCATCGGCCCGCCCTGGTGCAGCGCCAGGAACCCCAGATACCCCGCCACGTCCCGCCGATACGCGGTGAGCGTCCGCGGACTGAGCCCGCGCACCCCGTCGAGCTGCGCCAGCCAATCTTCCATCAGCCGCATCGCCCCCTCGGACGGCACAACTTCCGTCATGGCCTGGCGCCCGCGCGCCGAGTTCCCTGTTCCGCGATTCGGGTCGGGGTCAAGGCTCGCGCAGCGACCGCGCTTGCGCGGCTCGGCCTTGACGCCGGCACGAATCGCAGCCCCACCATGGATGAGGCGCCTTGATGAAGCAGCCGCTTCATCGAGCGCCTCCCCAGCAGATCTTCCTTTCTCACCACACGCCCGGACGACTGCGCTGCGGCGCGAGCACGACGCTGACACACGCCCAACGCAGACGCGCCGCCACCGCCGGACGCACTTGCGGCCGGCCCCCCTCGGGGCGCGACCGCCGGGGGCTGCCTCACGCCAGGAACCGCCGCAGAGTGCGCTCGAAGACACCGGCGAAGAAGCCGAGCAGGTCGGTGCCCTGGTCGGCATGGAACCGGTCGCCGTCGAAGGCGCCGAAACCCAGGGCACCGGCCCGCTTGTCCGCACCGAGGTCGAGCCGAAGCACGGCCTCGGACTGGATGCGCGGGGCGTGCGCGCCGTAAAGCTCGGGGGCCGCCCCGTCGAGCCGGCGCAGCGTCACCATGCGCGCGCTGATCCCGCGGCCCAGGGTGATATAGGCATCGACCCCCCCAGCTGGCAGTGCCACCACCACGTCCTGCAGCGGCCCCGAAGGCCCAAGGCCTGAGCCCGCCTCGGCTCCCGGCGCCTCCAGCCCCAGACGCACGACGTCCACGCCGAGAATGCCGGCAACGTCGCGGGTCATCGCCCTGAGAAACGCCGCGAAATCCTCCGCATCCAGGAGCGCGAGGCAGGCCCGGTGCACCTGGTTCGTCCCTGCCACGTTGTCATAGGCTGCGGCCAGCACCTCGCGGTGGGTGTCCTCCAGCCGGTCGAGCCGCTCCTCGAGCCGCTCCACCAGCACGCCACGCAGGTCCACCACGTTGCGCCCCGCAGTCCGCCCGTCGGCCCGGACCAGTGCCCGCATCAGCTCCTGATCCTCCAGGATCAGCGCCGGCTGCGCCATGATCGCCGCCCGGAGGTCGAGAGCGGCCGCGTCTTCGGTCATGGTCATCGTCGCTCGTCTCCCTCAGATGATCTTCTGCCCCGTCGCCGCCCAGTCCTTGAGAAACGCCGCCAACCCCTTGTCGGTCAGCGGATGCTCGGCCAGCGTCTTCAGCACGCTCGGCGGGCAGGTCGCCACGTCCGCCCCGGCAAGTGCTGCTTCCGACACATGGTTCGCCCCGCGGATGCTGGCCGCCAGGATCTCGGTGCCGTAATCGTAGTTGTCGTAGATGGTGCGGATGTCGCGGATCAGCTCCATCCCGTCGAGGTTGATGTCGTCGAGCCGCCCGATGAAGGGCGAGATGAAGGTCGCCCCGGCCTTGGCGGCCAGGAGCGCCTGGTTCGCCGAGAAGCAGAGCGTCACGTTGACCATTCTCCCCTCGCCGGTCAGCGTGCGGCAGGCTTTCAGCCCGTCCCAGGTCAGCGGCACTTTCACCGCGATGTTGGGGGCGAGCTGCGCCAGCTTGCGCCCCTCGGCCAGCATCCCCTCGTAGTCGAGCGACACGGTCTCGGCGCTCACGGGGCCGGTGACCTCGTCGCAGAATCTCGCGGATCACCTCGATGAAGTCGCGCCCCGACTTCTTGATGAGGCTCGGGTTGGTCGTCACCCCGTCCACCAGCCCGAGCGCGATCAGCTCCCGGATATCCTTGATCTCGGCCGTGTCCACGAAGAATTTCATGATCTCGCCCTCACGCGCAAATGGTCAGCCCTTGTGGTCCGGGGCGATACTAGCCCAAGGTATTGCGCGATGGAACCTGTCATTCCACCACCCCCCACCCCTTCCGCGCCGCAATTCGCCGCCGGCGCTCCCGTTGCGGTGCTCGTCGCCGAGATGCTCGACCGGCTGCTCGACTACCGCGCCCCCGAAGGCGGCGTGTGCGCCGGCGACCTCGTCGAGGTCCCTCTCGGCCCACGCCGGGTGCTTGGCTGCGTCTGGGGCGAGGCATCCGGCGACTTCCCCCGGGAAAAGCTGCGGAACATCACCCGTGTGCTCGATCTGCCGCCCGTCGGCCCGCAGATGCGCGAGTTCCTCTCCCGCGCCGCCGACTACACACTGACGCCGCTCCCGGTCATGCTCCGGCTCGCGACGCGAGTGCCCGCACTGGCGGACCCGCCCTCGGCCCGCCCGCTCTTGCGCCTCTCCGGGCGGGCGCCCGACCGGATGACCGAACCCCGCGCAAGGGTGCTGGCGGCCTTCGCGGAATTTGGCAACCTCGGCTTCGCACCGGGCGAGCTCGCCCATCTGGCCGGCGTTTCGGGCGGCGTCGTCAAGGGGCTGGAGGCGCAGGGCGTGATCCTGCGCGACGCCGCTCCCCGCGATGCGCCCTTTCCGCCGCTCGATCCCGGCGCCGGTCCCGGCATGCTTTCCCCCGCACAGGCCGAAGCCTCGGCCAGCCTGCGGGCAGCCGTGGCGCAGGGCGGCTACTCCACCACGCTGCTGAAGGGCGTCACCGGCTCGGGAAAGACCGAAGTGTACCTCGAAGCCGTGGCCGAATGCCTCGCCCGCGGCCGCCAGGCGCTGGTGCTCCTGCCGGAGATCGCGCTCTCGGCGCAGTTCCTCGACCGGGTGGAGGCGCGCTTCGGCGCGCGCCCCGCCGAATGGCACTCGGGCGTCACCCAGGCATCTAGGCGCCGCGCCTGGTCCGCTGCCGCGTGTGGCGAAGCCGGCCTCGTGGTGGGGGCGCGCTCCGCGCTCTTCCTGCCGTTCCGCGATCTGGGGCTGATCGTCGTCGATGAGGAACACGACGGCTCCTACAAGCAGGAGGACGGAGCCCTCTACAATGCCCGCGACATGGCGGTGCTGCGCGCCTCGCTCAGCGGCACCGCCGTGGTGCTCGCCTCGGCCACGCCGTCGCTGGAGAGCTGGGCCAATGCCGAGGCGGGCAAATACGCCCGCCTCGACCTGCCCGACCGCTTCGGCGCGGCCGAGCTGCCACAGATGGGCGCCATCGACCTGCGAGTCGACCCGCCCGATCCCGGCCGCTGGATATCGCCGCCGCTGGAGCGGGCGGTCTCCGACCGGCTCGCCGCCGGCGAACAGGCGCTCCTGTTCCTCAACCGCCGCGGCTATGCGCCGCTGACCATCTGCCGCGCCTGCGGCCATCAGGTCGGCTGCGACAACTGCGACGCGCGCATGGTCGAGCACCGGTTCCGCAAGCGGCTGGTCTGCCACCAGTGCGGCGCGACGAAGCCAATTCCCACGATCTGCCCGGCCTGCAAGAACGATGGCCAGATGACCGTGCTCGGCCCCGGCGTCGAGCGGTTGGCCGAGGAGGCCACCGCCCTCTGGCCCGAAGCGCGAATCGCGATCCTGTCGTCAGACCTCGCCGACGGCACGCGCGGCCTGCGCGCCCGCATTGCCGAGATCGCCGAAGGGGGTGCGGACCTGGTGATCGGCACACAGATCGTCTCCAAGGGCCACAACTTCCCGCACCTGACGCTGGTGGGCGTCATCGACGCCGACCTCGGCCTGCAGGGCGGTGACCTGCGGGCGGCCGAGAAGACCTTCCAGCTCATCCGCCAGGTGGCGGGCCGGGCGGGGCGCGCCGAGCGCCCCGGCGTGGCGCTGATCCAGACCCACCTGCCCGAGCACCCGGCGATCCGCGCCATCCTGACCGGTGACGACGAGGGCTTCTGGCGTGCCGAGGCCGAGGCGCGCCGGCACGCCGGCGCGCCGCCTTACGGCCGCATGGCCGGCATCATCGTCACCGCCACCGACGAGGCCCGCGCATGGGACGTCGCGCGAGCGCTGGCCGGCGGCGCGCAGGTGCTGCGCGCCGCCGGCGCCCAGATCTACGGCCCCGCCCCGGCGCCGGTCGCCCGCATCCGCGGTCGCCACCGGCTGCGGCTGCTGGTCAAGGCGCCGAAGGGCGCCGCGCTCCAGCCCGCACTGCGCGCCTGGGCCGCCGCCGTGCCCTGCCCCTCGACGGTGCGGGTCAGCATCGACATCGACCCGCAGACCTTCTTCTGAACCGTGCGACACAGCGCCTCCGGCCTCAATCCGGCGCGCCATCCCCTAGATCGACGTAGTCCTCGGGCCGGAACCGCGGGGTGCAGATACAGTCGAACACCAGGTCGCCCTCCCCGGTATTCGCGATGCGCTGAGGGATGCCGGCCGCGATCAGGACCCGGTCGCCGGGGCCGACGCGGGCCGTCTCGCCGCCCACCTCGGCCACGCCCTCGCCCTGCAGGATCACATAGCGCTCCACGGTGCCGCGCAGGACGTGCAGGCGCGTGGTGACGCCGGGTGCGACGCGGGCGCGGGCCAATGAAACCTCGGGGCAGGCGGGGTCGTTCAGGAACTCAGTAATCGCGCAGCGTTCCCCCGTGGGGTACTCGGCCGGGAAGGGGCCGGGCAGAAGCCAGTCCAGCATCATCGCCGCTCTTGCCCGGCTTCTCCGGCCACCGCGCGTGTTGCAAGCAGCGCCTCGCGCATCGTTTCCTCCCGGGCCGCTCGCGGAGCCGGCACAGCGCCACTGCACCACCAATGCCACATTATGCGATACTGCTGATCCCGCTGCGGGTGGAGTCCTTGTAACCCCCGCCCGGACGGCTAAAATAGGGGCAATCCGCGCCGGCAGTTGCCACATGCGCGACCCTGCCCGAAAGCATGACGGAGCTTGCCGAATGTCCTGGACCGATGAACGCGTGGAAACCCTCCGCCAGATGTGGATCGACGGCAAGAGTGCCAGCCAGATCGCCAAGGAGCTCGGAGGCGTCAGCCGCAACGCGGTGATCGGCAAGGTGCACCGGCTCGGCCTATCGAACCGCGGTGGCAACGGCGAAGGCGGCGGTGAGGACGTGAGCGCACCGGCCGAGGCCGAGGCCGCACCCGAGCCTTCCGCCGTCGTCGAGCCCGACACCGCCTACGACGGGACGCCGGAACCTGCAGCCGCCGCGCCACGGCCGGTGCGCGAGCAACCCCCGGTGCCCCGGCCCCGAATTCCCGGCCAGCCGCTGCCCCCGCAGCCCTCCGGCTCCGAGATCAGCGCCGAAGCGCTGGCCAATCTGGCCGAGGTGGCCAAGCGGGCGCGCAAGCTGTCGCTGATGCAGCTCACCGAGCGCACCTGCAAGTGGCCGGTGGGCGACCCCGCCACCGAGGAGTTCTGGTTCTGCGGCCTGCCCGCGGCGGCCGGCAAGCCCTATTGCGAGGCGCATGTGGCGGTGGCGTTTCAGCCGATGTCCGCCCGCCGTGACCGGCGCGCCGGAGGCCGGTGACGCCGCGGGGCGGGGTCAACCCCGCCCCCCCATTGCGCCTGCCCCGGCCTTGCCCCAGGGTGCTTTCACGGCTATGCGAGGAGCCCGACGCACCTCTCCAGGACTGGCGCATGCCTTCGGACGATCCCCGGCTTCTCGTCTCCACCGACTGGCTGGCGGCCCATCTCGCGGCGCCCGATCTGCGCATCGTCGACGGAAGCTGGCACCTGCCCGATGCCGGCCGCGATCCCTTGGCGGAATATGCCGCCGCCCATATCCCCGGTGCGCGGTTCTTCGACATCGACGAGATCTCCGACCGCCAGTCGAACCTGCCGCACATGGCACCGCCGCCGGAGCTCTTCGTGTCGCGGGTACGCGCAATGGGCATCGGCGACGGCCACCGGATCGTGGTCTACGACGCGGCAGGCATCTTCAGCGCCCCCCGGGTCTGGTGGCTGTTCCGGCTCTTCGGCAAGCAGGACGTGGCCGTGCTCGACGGCGGGCTGCCGAAGTGGATCGCCGAGGGCCGCCCCGTCGAGAACACCGCCCCGATCCTGCGCGACCGCCACTTCACCGCGCGCCGCGACGCGAGCCTGGTGCGCGACGTCACGCAGGTCGCCGCCTCTTCCAAGCTCGGCGACGCCCAGATCATCGACGCCCGCTCGGCCGAGCGCTTCCGCGGCGAAGCCCCCGAGCCGCGTCCCGGACTGCGCTCGGGTCATATCCCGGGCTCCAGGAGCGTCCCCTTCAAGACGCTACTGAACCCCGACAGCACCATGAAGGACGAGGCCGGCCTGCGCGCCGCCTTCGAGGCCGCGGGCGTGGACCCGCAAAGGCCCGCCATAACCACCTGCGGCTCGGGCGTCAGTTCCGCGATCCTCAATCTGGCGCTGGAGCGGCTCGGCAACCGCAGCCATGCGCTCTACGACGGCTCCTGGGCGGAATGGGGCGCCTACCCCGACCTCAAGGTCGAACAGGGATGAAGAGCCCGGCCGATGGACAGGTCGACTATGTGGTCACCTTCCTCGAAATGGATGCCCGGCCGGCCTACCCGCGCCCGCACCTGCCGCCCGGACCTCCGGCCGCGCTGATCGCAGCCGAGAAGCCGCCGGCCTGGTACCTGTTCGGCCTCTACGACACGGTCGGGCGCGACTACGACTGGAGAGACCTGCACGGCCGCCCGGGCACCGAAGTCGAGGCCTGGCTCTCCGACCCGGCGGTGACCCTCTACACCTTCCTTCGCGGCGGCTGGCCTCACGGGTTCTTCGTGCTCGATGCCCGCGAGCCGGAGCTCTGCGACCTCGCCTACTTCGGCCTCGTCCCCGAAGCCGTCGGCCAGGGCCTCGGCCGCTTCCTGCTGGAGACTGCCGTGCATCTCGCCTGGGACCGGCCGGGTGTGGCGCGCGTCACGGTCAATACCTGCTCGCTCGACCACCCCCGCGCCCTGCCGCTCTACCAGCGCGCCGGGTTCGAGCCGGTGCGACGCGAGACCCGCCGCCGCCCGCGCCGCCGCCCCGATTCCGTCGACCCCTGAAAAGGACCCCCCCGATGTTCGAGACCCTCGCCGCCCCCGCCCCCGACAAGATCATCGAGCTGATGGGCATCTATGCCGCCGACCCGCGGACGGGCAAGCTCGACCTCGGGATCGGCGTCTACAAGGACGCCAGCGGCCGCACGCCGGTGATGCGTGCGGTGAAAGCCGCCGAGGAGCGGCTCTGGCGCGAACAGGACACCAAGGCCTATCTCGGGGTGGTCGGCGAGCCTGCCTTCATTGCCGCCATGCGCGACCTCGCGCTCGGGGACGCCGTGCCGGTCGAGCTGGTCGGCGGCGCCCAGACGCCGGGCGGCACCGGCGCGGTGCATCAGCTCTGCGAACTCGTCCGGCGCGCCCGGCCGGCGGCGAGCATCTGGTACTCCGACCTGACCTGGCCGAACCACCCGGCGATCGTGAACCATCTGAAGATCCCGGGGCGCACCTATCGCTACTACGATGCGGTGAGCGGCACGGTGGATTTCGCCGCGATGCAGGCGGATCTGGCGGGAGCGGCGGCGGGCGACGTAGTGATCCTGCACGGCTGCTGCCATAACCCGACCGGGGCGAACCTCGAAATGGACCAGTGGGCCGCGCTGACGGTGGATTTCGCGGCCCGCGGCATCGTGCCGATGATCGACCTCGCCTATCAGGGCTTCGGCGACGGGCTGGAGGCGGACGCGGCCGGCCTGCGGCACATGGCCGCGGCGCTGCCGGAGGTCATGATCGCGTCGAGCTGTTCGAAGAACTTCGGCATCTACCGCGAGAGGGCGGGCACGGCGCTGGTCAAATGCGCCGATGCCGGGCAGGCGAAGGTCGCCGCGGGCAATCTTGGCGCGCTCAACCGGCTGAACTTCTCCTTCCCGCCGGACCACGGCGCGCGGGTGGTGGCAACGATCATGGGCGACCCCGCGCTCCGCGCCGACTGGGAGGCGGAGCTGGAGGAGATGCGCCAGACCATGTTGACGCTGCGCAAGGGCCTCGCGGATGCGCTGCGGCGCGAGACCAACTCTGAGCGCTTCGACTTTATCGCCAGGCACCGCGGCATGTTCACCCAACTCGGCGGGACGCTGGAGAAGGTGCGCGACCTGCGCGAGACGCACGGCATCTACATGGTCGGCGCCGGGCGGATCAACATTGCCGGCCTGCCGGCGGACGGGCTCGACCGGCTGGCCAAGGCTATCGTCGCGGCGGGGTTCTGATGGGGGCCGTCCCCTATATCACTGCGGCCGATGTGGCCGGCCGGCTCGACTGGCTGCGCATGGTCGAGGCGCTGGCCGAGGGCCACCGTGCGCCGCGGGCCGCGATCGGCGACCGGTTCCTGCATCGCGGCGCCGACACGCTACTCACCCGCTGCGCCTGGATCGACGGGCTGGGCGCGGCGGTCAAGGCCGTGACGGTCTACCCGGGCAACGCGGCGCGCGGCCAGGCCTCGGTGCACGGGGCGATGGTGCTGTTCGAGGACGCGACGGGCCGGGTCGAGGCGATCATCGACGCGGATCTCGTCACGCTGTGGAAGACCGCCGCCGACTCGCTCCTCGGTGCGCGGCTGCTGGCGCGGCCGGACTCGCGGCGGCTGCTGATCCTTGGTGCAGGGACGGTGGCGGCCTCGCTCATCGAGGCCTATCGCGCCGGCTTTCCCGGCATCGGGATCGCGGTCTGGAACCGCACGCCGGCACGGGCCCGGGAGCTGGCGGAGGCGAGCGGGGTGGAGGTGGCGGACGATCTGGCCGAGGCGGTGGCCGGGGCGGATATCGTCGCGACCGCGACCCTGAGCAGCACCCCGGTGCTGAAAGGCGCCTGGCTGCGGCCGGGGCAGCACCTCGACCTGATCGGCGCCTTCCGTGCCGACATGCGCGAGGCGGACGATGCGGCGCTGACCCGCGCGCGGATCTTCGTGGACAGCTTCGAGACCACCCTCGACCATATCGGCGAGCTCAGCGACCCGCTGGCGCGCGGGGTGATCGGGCGGGCGGACGTGCTGGGCGACCTCAACGACCTGGTGGCCGGCCGCGTCGGTCGCGGCTCGGCCGAGGAAATCACCCTCTTCAAGAACGGCGGCGGCGCGCATCTCGACCTGATGGTCGGCCGCGAGATCCTCGCAGCCTGGAGGGCCGCGCCTCAGCCGTAGCTGCGCTGGTCGTCGATCACCTTGCCGTCGTTCGGCAGGCTGCCGGGCGGCACGATCTCGACTTCGCCGCGCAATTTGAGCAGCGCCTGCACGCTGGCGCCGATGGCCGCCGCATCCGCCGCCTCGGCCTCGACCGCGACCCGCATCGCGTCCTGCGCACCGTCGCGGGTGGCGATCACCCGTGCCCGGAGGATCTCGGGGTGGCGCGCGACCAGTGCGGCCACCTGCTCGGGCCTCACGAACATGCCCTTGATCTTCGTCGTCTGGTCGGCGCGGCCCATCCAGCCCCTGATCCGCAGGTTGGTGCGCCCGCACGGGCTCAACGCCCGGCAGCACGGCGGAGAGATCCCCGGTGGCGAAGCGGATCAGCGGGTAGTCGGGGTTCAGCGTCGTGACCACCACCTCGCCGACCTCGCCCACGGGCACCGGATCGCCGGTGCCGGGGCGGACGATCTCGACGATGACCCCCTCATCGACGATCATCCCCTCGCCGCCCGCGCTCTCGTAGGCGATCAGTCCCAGATCGGCGGTGGCGTAGCATTGCAGGCAGGCGATCCCCCGGTCGGCATACTCCTGCCGCAGCGCCGGAAAGAGCGCCCCACCCGATACGGCAGCGCGCGTGAAGCGCAGCGCCAGCCCCATCTCGTCGGCCTTGTCGAGGATGACCTTGAGATAGTCCGGCGTGCCGGCATAGGCGGTGGTGCCGATGTCATGCGCCGCCCGCGCCTGCAGCTCGGTCTGGCCGGTGCCGGCGGGCACCACCGTGGCCCCGACCGCCGCCGCGCCGCTCTCGAACATCATGCCGGCGGGCGTGAGGTGATAGGAAAAGCAGTTCTGCACCACGTCGCCGGGCCCGATCCCCACCGCCCGCAGGAACCGCCCGGCCCGCCACCAGTCGCGCCCCCACCCGCCCGGCTCGTAGATCGGCCCGGGGCTCTGGAATGCATGGGCCATGCCTGCCACCGGCCGCGCGGCGAAGCCGCCGAAGGGCGGAGCCGCCTTCTGCGCCTCGCCGAGTGCCGACTTGCGCAGCACCGGCAGCCGCGCCAATGCCGCAAGGTCGGTGATCCCCGCCGCATCGATCGCGCCCAGATGCGCCGCCATGGCCGGGGTGCCGGCCACCGCATGCGCGATCTGGCGAGGCAGGTCGCGGGCGAGGTCGGCGCGGCGCTGATCAGGGGTGCGCGTCTCCAGCGCGTCGTAGGGGACCGTCACGACAGCCACCGCTTCCGCCGCCGGTAACTCCGCACATCGCGGAACGACTTGCGGCCGCCCTCGCCCATGCCGAGGTAGAACTCGCGCACGTCGGGGTTCTCGCGCAGCTCCGCCGCCGGCCCGTCCATCACCACCCGCCCCAACTCCAGGATATAGCCGTAGTGGGCAAAACGCAGCGCCACGTTGGTGTTCTGCTCGGCGAGGAGGAAGCTCACCCCCTCCTGCTCGTTCAGGCGCCTGACGATCTCGAAGATCTCCTCGACCAGCTGCGGCGCCAGCCCCATCGAGGGCTCGTCGAGCAGCACCGTCTCCGGCCGGCTCATCAGCGCCCGGCCGATGGCGGTCATCTGCTGCTCGCCGCCGGAAGTATAGCCGGCCTGGCTGCGGCGACGCTCGCGCAGCCGCGGGAAGTAGGTATAGACCATGTCGAGGTCGCGGCTCACCGCCGCCCCGCCGTCGCGGCGGGTATAGGCGCCGGTCAAGAGGTTCTCCTCCACCGTCAGGTGCTCGAAGCAGTGGCGGCCCTCCATCACCTGGATCACGCCCTTCTGCACCAGCTCCGAGGGGTTGAGCCCGCCCACCGCCTCGCCGCGGTAGAGCACCGAGCCCTTGGTGATCTCGCCGCGCTCGGAGCGCAGCAGGTTCGACACCGCCTTCAGCGTCGTGGTCTTGCCGGCACCATTGCCACCGAGCAGCGCGGTGATGCCGCCCTTGCGCACCGAGAGCGACACGCCCTTCAGCACCAGGATCACGTGGTTGTAGATCACCTCGATGTTCTTGACCTCGAGAAGAGGGGCCTCGTCTGGCGCGGCGTCGAGCATCGGTGGTCTCCGGGGAATGATGCCCCCGGCCAGCGCGGCCGGGGGCTATGGCAGGGATCAGCTCGCCGGGCACTCCCGGATTTCGGTGCCGGACTCGGCGCGGAAGGCGGCCGCGTCCTCCGCGATCAGCCCCAGGATCACCTCATGGTCGGGTTCGATGAAGTCGCTGATCGCCACGAAGGTACCGGCGTCGGCGTCCCACTGGGTCATCAGACCGACGCCTGGGCCGCGGTGGTTGGCGCAGGTGATGTCGATCTCCGGGCCGAAGCCGGTCATGCCGAGCTCCGCGAGCCGGGCGGCGTCGATCTTCAGCGCCTCCATGCCGTCGCGCATCATCGCCGGGGTGATCTGCGCCACGCCGTGGATCTCCTGCGCCTTGCGGGTCGCCTCGACCGCCAGCATCGCCGCGTACATGCCGCGGTTGTACTGGACGGTGCCGACCGAGGAGCCATCGCCGGCGCCCTTGCCCGCGTCGATCACGTACTGCTTGAGGTCGGCATAGAACGGGAAGTCCATGCCCACGCCGGTGAAGTTGATCGCCTTGTAGCCATCCGCACCGGCGCCGGCCGGCAGCACGTCGGGCTCGGCCCCCGACCACCAGACGCCGATGAAGTTCTCCATCGGGAAGCCGATCGAGGCGGCCTCAGTGACGGCGACCGAGTTCATCACCCCCCAGCCCCACATCAGCACGTAGTCGGGCCGCTCGCGGCGGATCTGCAGCCACTGCGAGCGCTGCTCCTGGCCGGGATGGTCGACGGCGAGCGGGGTGAAGGTGAAGCCGTGCTTCTCGGCCAGCACCTCCAGCGTGCGGATCGGCTCCTTGCCATAGGCGGAGTTGTGGTAGACCAGCGCGATGGTCTTGCCCTCGAGGCTGCCGCCGTTCTCTTCCAGGAGGTAGTTCACGATGATCGAGGCGGCGTCCCAGTAGGTGCCGGGGTAGTTGAACACCCACTCGAAGGTGGTGCCGTCGGCAGCGGAGGTGCGGCCGTAGCCCATGGTGTGCAGCGGGAACTTGTCCTCGGTGACCCGCGGGATCAGCTGGTAGGTGATGCCGGTGGAGAGCGGCTGGAAGATCAGCGGGTTCTGGTCGCGGAACTGCTCGTAGCACTCGACGCCGCGGGTGGTATCGTAGGCGGTCTCGCACTCGGGCACCACCGCCAGCACCCCGCCGATGCCGCCGTCGCGCTCGTTCATCAGCGTGAAGTAGTCGGCATAGCCGTCGGCGAAGGGGATGCCACCGGCGGCATAGGGCCCGGTGCGATAGGAGAGCGAGGGGTATACCAGGTCCGCCAGGGCGGGACCTGCCCCCAGGCTCGCCGCGACCGCCATGGCCGCAAGTCCGTTCAGTTTCATTCTAAGACCTCCCTTGTTGGAACTCGTGTTGGTTGGTTGCGCCGGCCCGCTCAGTGCGGGAACGGCCAGAGGCGAAGCTTCTCCTTGATGATCCGCCAGAGCTGGGCAAGGCCGTGCGGCTCGACGATCAGGAAGAACATGATGAGCAGGCCGAGCAGCATGAACTCCACATGCGCCGCGAGGTCGGTGGGCCAGCCCAGGGTCCCGACCATGGTGTTCTTGAGCAGAAGCGGCATCAGCACCATGAAGGCCGCCCCCGCGAGGCTGCCGAAGATCGAGCCGAGCCCGCCGATGATGACCATGAACAGCACCAGGAACGAGACCCGGATGCCGAAGGCGTCGGTCACCTCGACCGCGCCGAAATAGACCGCGAAATAGAGCGCCCCCGCCACGCCCACGAAGAAGGACGAGACCGCGAAGGCCGAGAGCTTGGCGCGCAGCGGGCTGACGCCGATGATCTCGGCGGCAATGTCCATATCGCGGATCGCCATCCAGCTCCGCCCGATCCGCCCGCGGGTCAGGTTGCGCGCGATCCAGGCCAGCACGAAGAGGATGGCGAGGCAGAAGAGATACTTGGCCGCCGGCGTCGCGGCCGCGCCGGTGACCTCGTAGCCGAAAACGGTGCGCACCGGCGCGTTGATCTGGCCAGTGGCCGAGTAGTTCATGAACCACGGCACCTTGTTGAACATCCAGACCAGGAAGAACTGCGCCGCCAGCGTGGCGACGGCGAGGTAGAAGCCCTTGATGCGCAGGCTCGGCAGGCCGAAGGCCATGCCGACCAGCGCAGTCGACAGGCCCGCCCCGATCACCGCGAAGATGATGTTCATCTCCGGGAACGAGGTCATCAGCTTGAAGGCCGAAAAGGCCCCCACCGCCATGAAGCCGCCGGTGCCGAGGCTGACCTGGCCGCAATAGCCGGTCAGGATGTTCAGCCCCAGCGCCGCGATCGCCCAGATCAGGAACGGCAAGAGCACCGCGTTCGACCAGTAGGGGGTGATAACCAGCGGCACCACCAGGAAGGCAATGGCAACCACCGCCCAGAACGCCCAGCGGTCCGAGGCGATCGGGAAGGTCTGGCCGTCGGCGGCGTAGGAGGTCTTGAAGTCGCCGGCCTCGCGGTAGATCACGCCTCGTCCTCCCAGGTATGGGCCAGCGCGTCGAAGTCGCGGGTCTGGGCGCGGATCACGCAGAAGCGGTGGCCGGTGGGGGCCTCCATCACCACCCAGGTGCGGATCTCCGCGACCTTTCTCGCGCCGAGCCTCTCCAGCCGGGCGACCTCGGCGGGGATGTCGTCGGCCTCGATGTCGATGTGGACGCGGGGCGGGTGGTCGACCTTCTGCACCTCCAGGTGCAGGCCGGCCTGGTCGTCGAGCTTCATGTAGGTGTCTTCCGGCACCGGCTTGCTGCCGAAGACGGCGGCCCAGAACTCCGCAGCCGCGTCGAGGTCGTCGGTCTGGCAGTCGATGATGAGGCCGGCGAGGCGGGACCGATGACTCATCGGCCCCGTGCTCCCGCACCGTCAACGAAGGTTAGCGCCGGGTTAACGCGATCTGGATTCTCTTTTGTTTCCATATACATGCCATATTGTCCGCGCGCGGACACCTCGCCTCACACCCGCTCGATGATGCGTTCGCCGAACAGGCCCTGCGGCCGGAACATCAGGAACACCAGCGCCAGCACATAGGCGAACCAGTTCTCGGTCGCGCCCCCGATCATCGGCCCGATGGTGAACTCGAAGAGCTTCTCGCCCACCCCGATGATCAGCCCGCCGACAATGGCGCCGGGAATCGAGGTGAAGCCGCCCAGGATCAGCACCGGCAGCGCCTTGAGCGCGATCAGCGAGAGCGAGAACTGGATGCCCGACTTCGCCCCCCACATGACCCCCGCCACCAGCGCCACGATCCCCGAGATCGACCAGACGATCACCCAGATCGCCCGCAGGCTAATGCCAACCGACAGCGCCGCCTGATGGTCGTCGGCCACGGCGCGCAACGCCCGCCCGGTCTTGGTATATTGCGAGAACAGCGTCAGGCTCACCACCAGCACCCCGGCGACCACCATGGCGGCGATGTCCAGCCGGTCGATGTACATGCCGAAGTAGCGCTCGCCCTCAGCCGCCCATCCGGCGGTCATCTCCTCGATCCACAGGCTGCCCCCGGAGGGCAGGCCGACATCGACCATCTTGACGTCGGCACCCCACATCAGGTCGCCGAGGCCTTCGAGAAAGTATGCCAGCCCGATGGTGGCCATGAACAGGATGATCGGCTCCTGGTTGACCAGGTGCCGCAGCAGGAACCGCTCGACCAGAAAGGCAAGCACCACCATCGCCAGCACGGTCAGCAGAACGGCGACGACGGGCGCAAGCGTCCAGCCGAAGTTGTGGACGCTGGTGCCGAAGGTGGCGTTGATGAGATGCGCGAAGGGCACCTGCCCGGTCTGCAGCCCCACCAGCGTCAGGGCGGCAAACAGCGCCATCACGCCCTGGGCATAGTTGAAGATGCCCGACGCCTTGAAGATCAGCACGAACCCCAGCGCCACCAGGGAATAGAGCATGCCGACCATCAGGCCGTTCGCGATCACCTCGAGCAGGTTGAGAAAGCCGACCGACATACCCCTGTCCCCTCAGTCGTGGCTCACGCCGAGATAGGCGTTGATGACGTCCGGATTGGCGCGCACCTCGTCCGGCGTGCCGTCGCCGATCTTGCGGCCGTAGTCGAGCACCACCACCCGGTCGGAGATGTCCATCACCACCCCCATGTCGTGCTCGATCAGCGCGATCGTGGTGCCGAACTCGTCGTTCACGTCGAGGATGAAGCGGCACATGTCCTCCTTCTCCTCGACGTTCATCCCCGCCATCGGCTCGTCGAGCAGCAGGAGCTTCGGCTCGGCCGCCAGTGCGCGGCCGAGTTCGACCCGCTTCTGCAGCCCGTAGGGCAGCGAGCCGACCGGGCGCTTGCGGATGTGCTGGATTTCCAGGAAGTCGATGATCTTCTCGACCACCGCACGGTTCTCGATCTCCTCGCGCTCTGCGGGGCCCTTCCAGACCGCCTGCCACAGCAAGTTCCGCTTCATGTGGGTGAAGCGCCCCGTCATGATGTTGTCGAGCGTCGACATGCCCTTGAAGAGCGCGATGTTCTGGAATGTCCGCGCGATGCCGAGGTGTGCGATCTGGTGCGGCCGCATCGGCCCGCGCTTCACCCCGCGGAACCAGATCTCGCCCTCCTGCGGGTGGTAAAATCCGTTGATGACGTTGAGCATCGACGACTTGCCCGCGCCGTTCGGCCCGATGATCGCCCGGATCTCGCCCTCGCGGATGTCGAAGGAGATGTTCTTGATCGCCTCCACCCCGCCGAAGCGCAGGGTGATGCCCTTCATTTCCATCATGACGTCGCCGATGCGGCGATCACTGGACAAAGGCGCTACTGACTCCAGGCGCGGTGCCTTCACGGTGTGCACGGATCAAACCCACCTAAAGGGAAGACGACGCTACATGCCGCACGACCGGCAGCCCAACCCAATCCAATGGGAAAAAAAGACACGATCAGGCCGACCCATCCAACCATGAAAAGGATCAGAAAGTTTCCAAACCAACCATCCATATCGCCAGGTAGTTCAGAAATCAAAACTAAGGCCATAGCTGCACCGGCTCCATAGGCGACTACCGGCCAAATGTCACTTTCATTCCGCAAAGGATCAGTGATGGCATAGACGAAGCCAACTAATGCCAAAAAGGCGACAAGGCGAACCAGTCGACCGCGCTGCACGTTCACGCCGCCACCCTCCGCGCCTCGGCCGGCACCACGGCGGCGTCGCGGATCTCCAGCGTCGCGCTGATGCTCCCCTTGCGGCCGTCCTCGTAGGTGACCTCCGTCTCGGTGTAGATGCTCGGCGAGCCGTCGTAGAGCGCCCCGATCAGGTCGGCATATTTCTCCTCGATGATCCGTCGGCGCACCTTGCGGGTGCGGGTCAGTTCGCCGTCGTCGGCGTCGAGCTCCTTGTGCAGGATCAGGAAGCGCCGCACCTGACAGCCCGCCAGCATCGGGTCGGCGGCTAGGCTGCGGTTCACCTCCGCGACGTGGTCCTCGATCATCGCATAGACCCGCGGGTGTGCTGCCAGCTCCTGATAGCTCGCATAGGCGATGTTGTTGCGCTCGGCCCAGTTGCCCACCGCCGCGAGATCGATGTTGATGAAGGCGGTGCAGAACGGCCGGCCGTTGCCGAAGACCACGGCCTCGAGGATGTTGGGGTAGAACTTCAGCTTGTTCTCGACGTACTTGGGCGCGAACAGGTCCCCCGCGGCGGTCTTGCCCACGTCCTTGGCCCGGTCGATGATCTTCAGGTGCCCCGTCGCCTCCTCGATGAAGCCGGCGTCACCGGTGGCCACCCAGCCCTCGGCATCCTTGGTCTCGGCGGTGCTCTCGGGGCTGCGGTAATACTCCACGAAGACGCCCGGCGAGCGGTAGTAGACCTCGCCCGTGTCGGCGATGCGCAACTCGACCCCGGGGCTCGGCACCCCCACGGTGTCGGCGCGGACCTCGCCGTCCGGCTGCTGGGTGATGAAGACGGACGCCTCGGTCTGGCCGTAGAGCTGCTTGAGGTTGATGCCCAGCGCCCGATAGAAATCGAAGATCTCCGGCCCGATCGCCTCTCCCGCGGTATACCCCACCCGGCAGCGCGACAGGCCCAGCGTGTTCTTCAAGGGGCCGTAGACCAGCACCCGGCCCAGCGCGTAGCGCGCCCGGTCCCAGCCGCCGACCGGGCGGCCATCGAGGATCGCCGGCCCGACCCGGCGGGCCAGACCCATGAAATACCCGTAGAGCCGCTGCTTCAGCCGGCTCGCGTCCTCCATGCGGATGGTCACCGAGGTGAGCAGCCCCTCGAAGAAGCGCGGCGGGGCGAAGAAGTAGCTCGGCCCGATCTCGCGCATGTCGGCCTGCATGGTCTCGGGACTCTCGGGGCAACTCACGCAGAAGCCGGTCCAGTAGCACTGGCCCACCGAGAAGATGAAATCCCCCACCCAGGCCATCGGCAGATAGGCCAGAACGCTGTCGGCATTGGTCAGCCGGTCGAACTCGGCACTCGCCTTCGCCGTCTGGATGATGTTGCGGTTGGAGAGCACCACCCCCTTGGGCTTGCCGGTCGTGCCCGAGGTATAGAGCATCACGCAGGTGTCGTCTGCCCCCTGCCCCGCGATGCGCGCCTCCAGCGCCGCCCGCGCCTCCGGCCCGGCATTGCGGCCCTTCGCCTGCACATCGGCATAGCTGTGCAGATGCCCGTGGCCGTAGTTCCTGAGGCCGCGCGGGTCGAGGAACACCACCGTCTCCAACCTCGGCAGCCGCGCCTGCCCCTCCAGCACCTTGTCCACCTGCTCCTGATCGCCGGCGATCACGAAGCGCGCGCCGCAGTGGTCGAGCACGAAGATCATCTCCTCGGCCACCGCGTCCTGGTAGAGCGGCACCGGCACGGCACCGCAGGCCTGCACCGCCACCATCGACCAGTAGAGATGCGGCCGATTTCGCCCGATGATCGCAACGTGGTCGCCGGGCGCGAGGCCCAGCTCCGCGAGACCGGCGGCCAGCGCCAGAATCTCCTCGCGGGTCTCCGCCCAGGTCCAGCCCTGCCAGATGCCGTATTCCTTCTCGCGGTAAGCGGGGCGTGCGCCGAACTCCCGCGCATTGCGCGCGAGCAGTTTCGGGACGGTATCCAGGTCCGTTGAAAGCGCGGGCACGCCCATGCTATCGCTCCTCCCCCGCGAGACGATGTCTCGCCCGCGCCGCGCAGCGGTCTCATGCCGCCTGTGCCGGGGTAGCTTAGCAACTATCGGATGCAGGTCCAGCGGAAAAATTGAACTAACGTTCAGTTAATTTCGCAGATCCGGACTGCGGAAATTCCGCGCCGGTGGATGCGGCCGCCTCCACCGGCGGTTGTCATCGAACTGCGCCGGAACCGTCACCGACCTGTCATGGTCCGGGCGCATAGGGAGGGAAATCATCCGCAGTGGAGCCCCCCATGAACCACTCTTTCACCTGCGTCGCCTCGGCGGCGGTGCTCACCGCAGCCTTACCCGCCCTGGCGCAGACAGGTGCCAACTTCAATCGCGTCGCGAGCTTCCCGGTCGCGGCCAACCTGCCGGAGGGCACCGATCCGCTGACCCCGACGGCGAGATTGTGGTGACGCTGCAACTGCTAGTCACCGCCAATGAGGCCAACCTGATGGAGGATGGCGCCGCCCGCGCGCATGTGATGATCTACGAACTGCAGGATGCGCCCCCGGCACAAAGCAGAACGGCCCGCCGTACGGCGGGCCGTTCGCAGCCAGCTACACTTACACGCCGGCCAAGATACCGATTACAGCCGGAACATCCTAATATACCTACCCGACAAACGCGCGGGAGGGCGGATCGTTCCGCGCAGATCAGGCCGCGGCGAACTCGAGGCTCACGCCCTCGAGAGCGCCCTTGCTGGCGATCTCGATCTTGCGCGGCTTCAGCGCCTCGGGAACCTCGCGCACCAGGTCGATGTGCAGCAAGCCGTTCTCGGTCACAGCACTCGTGGCGCGCACATGGTCGGCGAGCTGGAACCGGCGCTCGAAGGCGCGGGTCGCGATACCGCGGTGCAGATACGCGGGCTTGTCCTCGGTCTCGGTCTCGGACTTGCGGCCGGTCACGACCAACTGGCCCTCGCGCGTCTCGATGGCGAGCTCGGCCTCGGCGAAGCCTGCGACCGCGATGGTGATGCGATAGGCATCAGCCCCGGTCTTCTCGATGTTGTAGGGGGGATAGGTGGTCTGGCCGACATCGGCGGACATCACCTGGTCCAGGACGTTCGCCAGCCGGTCGAAGCCGACGGTCGAGCGGTAGAGCGGGGTAAGGTCGAAATGGCGCATCTCTGCATCCTCCGTTTGAAGCGATACACTTGTCTGGGGCCGTCCTCATGGACCGACTCCGTTTGGTGTCCGATGCCCGACTGGGCCACCGGCAGGTCAGATATGGGAAGCGGAATTCCTGCCTTCAACCCCCGTCAGGCGGCGCCCGCGGCGGAACCTGCGGCTCCAGGGCCGCCTCGAGTGCGGCCAGTTCCGGGGCAACCCGCACCGCCAGCGTCACCTCGCCGCCCGCCACCAGCGTGCCGGTCGACGAGACCACCGCCCAGAGCTCGCGGCCGGTCTTGCTGATCGCAAACACCGGCGCCCCGGAGGCCCCGAGGTTCACCCCACAGTCCAGCGCCGCCACCTGGCCCACCACCGCATCGATCCGGCAGCCGTCCTGCAGCGAGGCAACCCGGGAGCGGCCGCGGACGTAGGAAACGATCTCGATCACCCCGTCCGGCGGCGGCGTCCCGCCGACCTCGTAGGCGGGCGCCTCGTCGGGGGTGATGGCCGTGTCGAGCTCGATGAGCGCGATGTCGCGGCGCAGGTTCTCAAACGCCGGCTGCCCGTCGAAGACGAAATCCGGCGGCACCGCCACGCGGGCCGCCCCGCGCACCGCCGCCCTCGCATCGCCGTTCTGGCCTGCGACAAAGCGCAGGTCGGACAGCGGCACGGGCTGGAGGGTGCGGGGATGATAGAGGCAATGCGCCGCGGTGATCACCAGCCGCTCCGAAATCAGCGCCGCCGAACAGAACCGCCTCATGCCCACGTTCAGCCGCCCGACACCCCGGAACACCTCCGCCTCGGCAGGATCGAGCGGCCGCCGCTCGCGGCCATCCGCCTCCGCCGGGCCGGCGAGAATCGCTCCGAGAAAAAGGGCGAGCATTATGCGGAACATGCGCCGATCCTGCGCCGAACCGCAGGCAGCCTCAACCCGTCACTTCACCCCGTCAGGCCGCCCCGAGCGCCTTCGGCCGCGGTCCACCGGTGGCCCAGTCGAGCAGCTCAGCCGTATGCACCACCGGCACCGCCGTCGCGCCGCCGATCTGCATCATGCAGCCGATATTCCCCGCGGCGATCACCTCGGGGCCGCGCTCCTCCAGCGTCGCCACCTTGCGCGCGCGCAGCTCCTGCGCGATCTCCGGCTGCATCAGGTTGTATGTTCCCGCCGAGCCGCAGCAGAGATGCGGATCGCGCGGCTCCACCACCTCGAACCCGGCGGCCTTCAGCAGCGTCTTGGGATGCGTCTTGATCTGCTGGCCATGCTGCAGCGAACAGGCCGCGTGATAGGCGACCCGCAGCGGCGGCGCCGAGGCCGGGTTCAACCCGAGGTCCACCATGACCTCCGAAATGTCCCGCGCCAGCCCCGCAACCGTCGCCGCATCGCCCGCCAGCGCGTCCCCCTCGAACATGTGGCCATAATCCTTGACCGTCGTGCCGCAGCCAGAGGTGTTGATGACGATGGCATCCAGCCCCGCGCCTTCCACTTCGCGCATCCAGGCCCGGATGTTGCGTGCCGCCGCCGCGTGGCTCTCGGCCGTCTTGCCCATGTGATGCGTCAGCGCCCCGCAGCAGCCCATGCCCGCGGCGATCACCACCTCGCAGCCATGCCGCGTGAGCAGCCGGATCGTCGCCTCGTTGATGTCGGTGTTGAGCACACGCTGGGCGCAGCCGGTCATCAGCGCCACCCGCTTGCGGCGCGGTCCCTCGGCCGCAAACACCTGGGCTGCGTCCATCGGGCTCGGCGGCGGAATCGTCGCCGGCGCCATGTCGAGCATCGCCCGCAGGCGCGCATCCGGCATCAGACCGCGCAGCGGACGCCCCAGCCGCGCCGCGTGCAGCGCCAGCCGGAAGCGCCCCGGATACGGCAGGATGCGCGCCAGCGTCCAGCGCAGCAGCCGCTCGAAGGCCGGGCGCTTATAGGTCTTCTCGATATACTCCCGCGCATGGTCGACGAGATGCATGTAATGCACCCCCGACGGGCAGGTGGTCATGCAGGCCAGACACGACAGGCAGCGGTCGATGTGCTTGACGGTCTTCTCGTCCGCCGGCCGCCCCTGCTCCAGCATGTCCTTGATGAGGTAGATCCGCCCCCGCGGGCTGTCCAGCTCGTCGCCAAGCACCTGGTATGTCGGGCAGGTCGCGGTGCAGAAGCCGCAATGCACGCAGGTCCGCAGGATCCGGTTCGACCGCGCGGTGACGGGGTCAGCCAGCTGCTCGGGGCTGAAGTCAGTCTGCACGCAGGCCTCCGACATGGGTCTCGACGAAGCGCCGCAGCTCGGTGCCGGAATCGGTCACCAGCGCCGCCCCGGCCTCGAGCGCCCCGCGCCCCATCCGCACGCCGCGGGCGGAGGCGAAGATTGCAGTGGGAACGGAAATCTCTTCCGCGGCCATCTGCCGCAGAAGCGCGGTCCCGGCCTCCGCACGGTATTTCCCGTCCTCGACCCGCCCCTGGTCGCTGATCACCGCCGAGAACCGGCCGGGCAGGTCGCCGAGCAGCCCCATCGCATCCGCCGTCGACAGCGCCGTGGTCACCTCGATCCCGGAGTCGCGGAAGCCCGCGATCAGGACGGCATTGTTCGCCGGCTGATCGTCGACCCAGAGAATCCGGGGGCTCAACCGCCGCGCCGGCGCCGGCGCTTCGGGGGAAGCGGGAATCACGTCTGGAGTGATGGTCTTGTCGTCCTCGCGCGCCGCCGCGGCGGAGAGGGTTGCCACCTCCTTCTGCAGATCCTCGACCTGGGCGCGCAGCTGGTCAGTCGCCTCCTGAGCACTCAACTCGAACCCGGCGAGCTTGATCGTGAACTTGCGCGTCTCGAAAATCCCGCGCAGGACCGGCCACATCCGCCAGAGGATGAAAAGCAGCAGCAGCGGCAGCGCCAGCGCCGCCAGCGCATCGACCAGCGTCGCGAAGGTGCCGACCGCGTCGCGCTCTTCGCGCAATGCCGTCGCCGCGGCGGCAGCCTGCTCGGCGGCCTCGGCGGCGCGGCAGAGTTGCAGCTCGACGCCCTGCAGCCCGAGACAACTCACGCCAGCACCCCCCGGTTCAGGATGCCGGCGGGATCGAACTTCTCGCGCAGCCCGGCCGTCAGCGCCGCCACCGGCGCCGGCTCCGGATGGAAGCTGCCCCACCGTACCCTCGCCTCGGCCCCCGCCCGCACCAGCGTCGCATGGCCCGTGACGCCGGCCATGGCCGCGCGCAGGTCGAACTCCTCCGGTGCCAGCACCCAGACGAGCCCGCCGGCCCAGTCGTAGATCACCTCTGCCCCGCCCAGCCGCGCGCCCAGCTTCGGCCCGTCGGTCGGCTTGACCGAGACCCGCCAGACCGCCCCCCCGCGCCCCGCGAAGGCGCTCGCGTCGCGCACCGGCGCCCAGGTCTCCGGGCCTTCCAAGACCCGACCCGCCCCGAAACGTCCAAGCGCCTGGCCTAGCGCTACGGCGCGGTATGCGACTGACCCGGCGAACCCCTCCAGCCGCAGCAGCGTCGCCGGACCGTCTCCCTCGGCACCCGCTGGCAGATGCGCGGCTCCACTCACGTCGTATGGCGTGGAAAGTGCCGCGGTCATCGCGGCCCCGGCCGTGGCGGCGTCGAGGCCTTCGAGCACCAGCGTCGCCGTCGCCTCGGGCTTCGGCAGCACCTTGAACGCGACCTCGGTCAGCACCCCCAGCGTGCCGTAGCTGCCGGCCATGAGCTTGACCAGATCGAGCCCGGTGACGTTCTTCATCACCCGCCCGCCGTTCTTGACCACCGCGCCGGTGCCGTCAACGAAGCGCACACCGATGGCGCTGTCGCGGCAGGCGCCCGCCTGGATGCGCCGCGGGCCGGAGGCGTTGGTGGCCACCACCCCGCCGATGGTCGAGCGCCCGTTCCGCCCCATCAGCGCGCGCGCGTCCCAGGGCTCGAACGGCAGCATCTGCCCCTCGGCCGCCAGCGCCGCCTCCACCTCGGCCAGCGGCGTGCCAGTCCGCGCAACCAGCGTCAGCGCGCCGGGCTCATAGAGCGTGATGCCGGTGAGCCCCGCGGTGGACAGCACCTCACCCTCGGTCCCTGTGGGCACCCGCGTCCCGCCTCCGCGGATCGCAAGCGGCTGGCGGCGCGCGGCGGCGTCGCGAACCACCTCGGCCAATTCGTCCTCGGTCGCAGGTTCCAGACCGGTCATCGAGACTTTCTCCCCGCCGCGAGCATGTCGCCATTTCGCGCCGCGAGACAAGCCGCCTTGCCAAGACGCTGCGCACCGGCTGGACGCAGGCACCGGCACCTGACAGGCTCGCACCGACATGCGCCGCGCGTTCTGGAACACCATCGGCTTCACCAGCCTGGGCCTCGGGTTGCTCGGCGCGGTGCTGCCGCTCTTGCCGACGACCCCCTTCATGCTTCTCGCGGCCTTCGCCTTCGGGCAGGGCTCGCCGCGGTTCCGCGGCTGGATCGAGGCGCATCCCCGCTTCGGCCCGCCGGTCGCCCGCTGGGAGGCGCATGGCGCGATCTCGCGCAGGCACAAGCAGATCGCCTGCGGCGCCATGGCGCTTAGTCTTGCCGCGAGCCTCGCCGTCGGCCTGCCCACGACCGCGCTGGCGATCCAGGCCCTCTGCCTCGCCGGAGCCGCGACCTTCGTCCTAAGCCGCCCCGACGGTCCGCCCGGGGGCTGATACGATCACCGTGGGAGCGGCAAGGCGGGCGTCGCCGAGCCTGCGTTACTCCCGCATTAACTACGAATATCCTTCAAATACAATGAGTTGAAAAATCTCCGCATTTGAAATCCCGCTCAGGCGGCCCGCCGCGCCTTGCTCGCCGCCAGCGGGAAGACCTTGGCGGGGTTGAGCAGCCAGGCCGGGTCGAAGACGTCCTTGACGCGCAGCTGCGCCTCGAGGTCGGCGGGAGTGTACTGCACCCCCATCAGGTCGCGCTTCTCGACGCCCACCCCGTGCTCGCCGGTCAGGCAGCCGCCCACCTCGACGCAGAGCTTCAGGATGTCGGCGCCGAGGGCCTCCGCCTTCTCCAGATCGCCCGGCTTGTTGGCATCGTAAAGGATGAGCGGGTGCATGTTCCCGTCGCCGGCGTGGAAGACATTGGCGACACGCAACCCGTAGCTGTCGGTCAGCTCGGTGATCCTGCGCAGGACGAAGGCCAGTTCGCTGACCGGGATCGTCCCGTCGAGACAGATGTAGTCGGCGATCTGCCCCATCGCCCCGAACGCCGACTTGCGCCCCTTCCAGATCAGCGCGCTCTCCTCCGCCGAGCGGCTCTCGCGCAGCACCTCGGGGGCGTGGCGCCGCGCGATCTCGGTGATCTTGGCGAGCTGCTCGGCGATCTCGGCCTCCGAACCCTCGACCTCGACGATCAGGAGCGCCTCGACGTCGGGGTAACCGGCGTGCGCGAAATCCTCGCAGGCGCGGATGCAGGGGCGGTCCATGAACTCGATCGCCACCGGCAGCACGCCGGCCTTGATGATATCGGAGACGCAGGCCCCCGCCACCTCGCTCTCGGCGAAGCCCATGAGCACCGGACGCGCTCCCTCGGGCTTGCGCAGAATCCGCAATGTGGCCTCTGTCACCACGCCCAACTGCCCCTCGGACCCGCAGATCACGCCCAGCAGGTCGAGCCCCGGCGCGTCGAGATGCGCGCCACCGATCTCCACCACCGTGCCGTCCATCAGCACCATGGTCACGCCCAAGAGGTTGTTGGTGGTCACCCCGTATTTCAGGCAATGCGCCCCGCCCGAGTTCATCGCTATGTTGCCGGCGATGGCGCAGGCGAGCTGGCTGGAGGGGTCGGGGGCGTAGAAGAAGTCGTCCGCCTCCACCGCCCCGGTGACGCTGAGGTTGGTGCGCCCGGTCTGCACCCGGATGAAGCGGTTCTCGTAGTCGGTCTCCAGCACCTGCGTCAGCCGCGCCACCCCGAGGATCACGCTGTCCGCCGTCGGCAGCGCGCCGCCCGCGAGGCTGGTGCCGGACCCGCGCGGCACCACCTTCACCCGCTCGGCATGGCAGACGCGCAGGACCGCCGCCACCTCCTCGGTTGACGACGGCAGCACCACGGCCAGCGGCGGGCAGCGATATGCGGTCAGCGCGTCGCATTCGTAGGCGCGCAGCTCGGTCGGATCGGCGATCACCGCCTCCCCCGGCAGCACCTCCCGCAGCCGCGCGACGATGGCGGGCTTGCGGGCGAGAATCGACGCATCGGGATCGGGCATCTGCATGGTAGCCTCCCGGAATTCCTGAGCTCTCGTTGCCTTGGAACCTAGGGCAATGCGGTGCGAACACCAAGCGTTTGCCGCCTGAGCGCACACCTTGCCCGCACGCCTATCCAAAAAGCTTGATCGGTGCCCTTAATAGCGGCAACTTCCTGGAAAAGGCATTTTACTCGCGAAATGTCGTCTGATAGCCCGAAGGCGTTCTACTTTCGAAACCTCGTTTTAGGAAAAAACGTCAATGCCAGAAATGACACCGGAAATATTCAAAGAACTCGTAGTTAAACTCGAAGGGACTTACAAAGACTTTAGCCAAAGAATCTATATGCATAGATACCAAATTAAAAAGGATGATCCATTGAGAAAAGGGATGTGTCGCGCGTTAGCTGGCGCATATATAGCAAAGAACCACAGAAAGGCGCTTGGTAACTCATTTGAGGTGGAGCCTTTTAGCAGGTTGCTAAAAAAGTCCTCGCATTGAGAGGTTTGGCGTGATTCACCCTCCTGAACGACGGAGGGGTACGATGCGCGGATCGGACGAGCGCTCAGGCAGCCTGTTTTCGTATGTTGATATCGAGAGCCGGGTCCCGGCGAGCCACCCTTTGCGGGTGATCCGTCGGATCGCGGACGAGGTTCTGGTCGGTATGTCCGGCGCGTTCGATACGGCCTATGCCCCGCTGGGCCGGCCTTCGATCCCGCCCGAGCGGCTGTTGCGCGCCCTCTTGCTTCAGGCGTTCTACACGATCCGGTCCGAGCGCCAACTGGTAGAGCGGCTCGACTTCGACCTGCTGTTCCGCTGGTTCGTCGGCCTCGGGGTCGACGAACCGGTATGGGACGCATCGTCGTTTGCAAAGAACCGCGAGCGGTTCCTGGCGATGGAGGCGGCGACGCGGTTCCTTGCCGGGGTCGTCGCGCATCCGGAGGTCCGTCGCCAGATGAGCCGCGACCATTTCTCGGTGGACGGCACGCTGATCGACGGTGAGCCATTGTGCGCCATTGGTTCAAGTACAATGGCGAACGCGAGCATGAAGAGCTTCCGGCCGAAGGATGAGGACCGCAACGACGAAGGCGGCGGGGAGGCCGGCGGGGAGGCCGGCGGGGGAGGCCGGCGGGGGCGGGCGCAACGCCGAACGCGACTTCCGCGGCGAGACGCGCTCCAACGCGACCCATGCCTCGACCACCGACCCGGACGCGCGGCTCTACCGCAAGGCCGCCGGGCAGCCGAGCCGGCTCTGCTTCATCGGCACGGCCCTGATGGAGAACCGCAACGGGCTGGTTGTGGACGGGCGCCTGACGCGGGCCTCGGGCGTCTCGGAATGTCTCGCAGGCATCGATCTGGCGGACGAGCATATCCGGCCCGGCGGCACGATCGCGGGCGACAAGGGCTTCGACACCGCCGACTTCGTGGCCGAGCTGCGCGAGCGCCGGATCACGCCGCATGTCGCGCAGAACGCCTACGACACCGGCAAGGCGCGGCGGCGCTCCAACATCGACGGGCGCACGACCCGCCACCCCGGCTACGCCGTCAGCCAGCGCATCCGCAAGCGCATCGAAGAGATATTCGGCTGGCTCAAGACCGTGGCGGGCTGGCGGAAGTCGCGGTCCCGAGGCCTCGACCGAACCGAACACGGCTTGCACCTCGCCCTCGCCGCATACAACCTCGCCAGAATGCCGAAGCTCCTCGCCTGACAGGCGCACGCCGGGTCCGAACCGACCCCGGGCTCCGCCCAACCGCCTCTCATCGGACCCGCAAATTCCCGGCCCCCCGTCACTCCGGAACGCAGCTGCCCTTTTTCAGCATCCTGTTAGCCAGCCTGATTTCACAAGAGAACTGATGGGTGGAAACTTTTTTTCCGAGCTTGAATTGGGTCGACGTAGTGTGGCGGGCGAAAAATTTCAGGAAATAGCGGGGAATAAGCCGCTTATGGAGAGGCATGCAAAGCAATTTTGGACACTTGCAAACATCCACAATGCTTCAAAAAGCCGAGCTTCACTCCCTGGGGAAGGCCCTGCGGTTCGCGCTGAGATTGAGCGCGAAACCGTGAATGCGGCGGTAGACATGGTCTCAGGTGGACAAATGAAATTACTGAGTGAAGCGCCCCTCACCCCGGGAAAGGCAACTACCGAACAATTTCCGGATGGTGCGGGCTATTGGATTATTTCAGCCATGGGGCACGCGATAGCTGCCTGCTTCCGCAAATACGAAGAAGGAGGAATAAAGGCAAAAGTTTTTGAGCCGAATTTTGGGCAAGGAGTTTTTCCTTCTTACGCAAGCTGTCGTGCGTTTTTGTCGGATCTAACTCAAGAAGATGACCACTATTCCGACGCAGATGCGATGCTGTATGTCAAGAGATTTGCATGACCTTAGTAGAAAAATTAAAGCAACATCAATGCGTTGTCGGGATGCCCAAGTTGAACATCCCCCGCGCCACCGGGTCGCTCGCAGCGCGCCGAACTGCCCTGCCAGTTTTTTTTGATCCATGTCCCGCTGCGGGACGCTCAGCTGTACCGCTCTGGCCCGACCCACTGCGCCTCGGTGTAGCGGTCGCCATGCGCCCAGCCCACCGGCAGGACCGCCTCGATACGGGCGAGGTCGCTCGGTCGATAGGTCGAGCGATGCCCCCGCGGCCAGCTCGCGCAGATGCGCGACCGAGCGGGTGCCGGGGATCGGGATCACCGCGGGGCTGCGGGCGCAGAGCCAGGCGATGGCGAGGGCGGCGGCACTCGTGCCCATGTCGGCCGCCAGCTCGCGGAAGCCGGCAGCCATGCGCCGGTTGACCGCCAGGTTCGGCTCCTGGAACCGCGGGTTGCCGCGCAGGAACTCCGAGCGCGCCAGCGCCTCCTCCCCCGGCGGATGGTCGGTCAGCATCCCCCGCCCCACCGGCGAGAAGGCGACAAGCGCCGTGCCGAGCGCCGCGCAGGCCTGCACGAGCCCCAGTTCCGGCGCCCGCGTCCAGAGCGAGTATTCCGACTGCACGGCGGCAACCGGATGCACCGCCGCCGCGCGCCTGAGCGAGGATGGCGCAATCTCGGAAAAGCCGATCGCCCGGGTCTTGCCGGCCTGAACCAGGCCGGCGAGGGTCTCGGTCACCTCCTCGATGGGGATGTGCTGGTCGCGCCGGTGGACATAGAAGAGGTCCACCGTCTCGAGCCCCAGCCGCGCCAGGCTGCCGTCGAGCTCGGCCGTCAGGTGTGCGGCCGAGTTGTCGAAGCGCCGGCCACCGGTCGCAGGGTCGCGGCTGATACCCGGCCTTGGTGGCGATGCGGAAGCGGCCCGACCGCGCCCTGCCCTGCCGGGCGAGGAAGCTGCCGACCATGCGTTCGGACCGGCCCATGCCATAGACATTCGAGGTGTCGATATGGTCGATGCCGAGGTCGAGCGCCGCGGCGAGCACCGCATGCGCCTCCGCCTCGCTCGCCTCGCCGTAGACGCCGGCGAAGGACATCGCCCCCACGCCGATCGCCGAGACCTCCGGGCCATCCCGCCCGAGCTGCCGCTTCTGCATCCCCGCCCTCCCTGTACCATTTCGCCGATCGTAGCCGCGCCCACTAAACCCTGAGTGCCGCAACGGCTGCGAGCAGTGGGAGCAACGTCTTGCGTTTCTCGATTCCGTCCACTTCGGCAACAAGCCCGTCGACGGCGTCCGTGGTTGCCCCCATCTCCGGCGCAAGCCGCCGCGCGAACTCGGCCGCTCCGGCGAAGTCGGGTTGGCCGACAGGCCCGTCCAGCCCGCCTGAAATACTGCGTCCATCCACCAGACTTAACTCCAGCCGGCATTGCCGGTCGCGAAGCTTCGGGTCGACCGATACGGTCACACGGCGCGCCGCGTCGAGGATCGCCGAATCCTCCGTTCTCGACAGGTCGGCGAGGGAGAGCCCGCCGTTCGCGAACGCCGCGCCGAGGCAGAACTGCGCGCTCATCTTCGCCGCAGTCGGCCCGGCGTAGGCGGGTCCAGGATTGTCGATCCCCGGGAACGTCGCCTCGAACGGGCTGAGGGCAAGGCGCGCCGCCTCGACCCGCGCGCCTCCGGCGGCCTCGCGCAGACGAAGCGCAACTTCAAGCGGACCCTGCAGCACGGCGCAGGCCGGGAACGGCTTCACCGTGACCTCGGAGATCTGCCAGTCGCGGCCCAGTCCCGCCAGCGCCTCGACCGGCGGCCGGTCCGCGCCGGCCGCCGCCGCGTAGAGCCCCTCCGGCCCCTCGAGCATGAACTGCCCCGCCTGCGCGCCCGCCGCCGCCAGCTCGGCCGCCACCACGCCGTTACGCGCGGCGAAGCCGAGGTGGAACGGATACTCCGGGCTGCCCTCGCGCCAGACCTGCAGCAACCCGCCCGCCTGGTGCGCGCACAGCGCCAGCGTGTGGCCCGAGGCCTGCCCGTCCAGCCCACGCAGCCGCGCCGCCGCCGCTGCCGCCCCGAACCCACCCCAGAGCGCCGCCGCCCGGAACCCGCGCCCGCTCGCCTCCTGGTCGAAGTCGCGGCCGACCCGGCACAGCACCTCATAGCCCAGCACCAGCGCCTCGACGAAATCCCGCCCCGACGCGCCCGTCTCCTCTGCCACCGCCATCGCCGCCGCCGTCACCGGCGCGCCCGGATGCGAGGTGGAGGCCAGATGAACGTCGTCCTGCGACCGGGCATGGATGAGCGCCCCGTTCGCCAGCGCCGCCCAGTCCGCCGACGTCCTCCCGCCCGTGGCCAGCAGCGTCGCGACCGCGCCGCGGCCGGCCGCCACGCGATGCGCCACCGTCTCGCGCGAGTCCGCCGACATCGCAATGACCAGGTTGTGGACCAGGCTAACCTTCGCCCGCTCGATCGCCTCCCCCGGGATCGGCGGCGGAATCCGCCAGAAACGCCCCGAGGGCCGCGGTCAGGCCGGTCATTCGCTGAAGAGCCCCTTGTCGATCGCCCGCCGCGCGACGATCGCCGCCACCGCGTCGAGCGAGGGGCAGTCGATCCCCGCGGCCCGCGCGAAGGCGGCGGGCGCCAGGACGATCTCGCCGATCTCCATCGGCCGCCCCTGCTCGTAGTCCTGCAACAGCGACGGCCGATGGTGCGGCGCCCGCGCCAGCATCACCGCGGGATCGAGGTCCACCGGATGCCCCCAGGCCGCCGCCACTGCCTTTCCCTCGTTGACGATGCGCGTGTAGAGCGCGGCGAGCCGCGGGTCCTGCCGCGAGGCCGAGGTGCGGTTGCCCGTGGCCAGAGCGATGGTCGAGCCGCTCATGTTCTGCACCAGCTTCGTCCACATGGTTGTGTGAAGGTCATCCGGGGTCGTCGCCCCGATTCCGCAGGCGTCGATCGCCTGCCGCAGCGCCTCGACGGCCCCGGCTCCGGCCGGATCAATCGCGGCGATGGTCAGCGAATTCCTGCCCGGCGAGGAGTTGTAGACGACCCCCGGCTCGCGCACCTCGTTGCCGGAATAGAGCGTCCCGCCCGCGATCTGCCCGGCCCCGAGCCGGCGCGCAAACGCCGGGCCCAGGCGAAATATCGGCAAGTCCGGCAGGGCGAAGGGCTGCTCACCCGCCGAGACCGGATACCACCACGGCATCCCGTTCTGCGGAAAGTAGACCAGCGTCCCCGGCCCGACGATCGGTTCCAGCAGCGGCGGCATCGCGGCGAGGCCGGTCGCCTTCACGGTGACGATCACCGCATCCTGCGGGCCGAACCCCGCCGGATCGTCGGTCGCCGCGACCGCGCGATAGGTGGTCTCGCCGCCTTCGGTGAACCCGAGGCCCCGCGCCCGGATCGCCGCCAGGTGCGGCCCCCGCGCGACCACCGAGACCTCGTGCCCAGACACCGCCAGCCTGTAGGCCAGATGCCCTCCGGTCGCACCGGCACCGAGGATCGTTATGCGCATCCTGCCAAACCCACCTAAGTCGTTCCTTGTGGGACCCATGAACTCGTTGGTCAGGACGTCGTCGGCCATCTCAAGCTGGCGCGCCGTATCCTTTAGCCGCCGCTCGACCTCCGCCAGCTTCGGCTCCATCCGGTGGATCGGCCCCGCAATGGTCACGAAGTAGTTCGTACGGTTCCAGGCGAAGCGGGCCGACATCGTGATCATGGTCAGGGTGCTTTCCTCGCGATTGACGAAGACCCCCCGCGCCTCGCCCGCCTGCAAGTCGCTGCGCAGCGCCTCCGGATCGGTGATGGTGTGCTCGGTCATGGCGACCAGCCTCTTCTTCAGGACAGCATCGAGTTCCTTGGGTGGCAGCGACGCGAGCAGGGCCTTGCCCACCGAGGTCGCATTCAGGCTGCGCAATTCGCCCCCCACCTGCACCGTGTAGCGCAGGTTGTGCGACGGCTCGTAGACCAGCAGGTACTTGGCGTTCAGCCCGGCTGCCTGCGACAGCGCGATGCTTCTCGTCGAACTCGTCGCGAAGTTCGCGCAGCAAGAGGTCGGCCCGCGCCAGGATGGGATCGTTCTCCGAAATCTGCGCCGCCAGCCGGACGATCCGCTGCGTCGGGTAGTAGCCCGCGCGCTGGCCGAGTTCGTAAAGATAGCCGCGCTCCTGCAGCGAGCGGACCACGTCGAAGCAGCTGGACATCGGGATGCCGAGCAGGCGGGAGATCCGGACAGCGACAGCGGCCGCCGCTGCTCTGCGAAGAGCTCGATGAAGTCGAGAGTGCGCTTCACGATCTTGGACATCAGGTCTCCGATCAACGTCCGCCTGAACCTCGCTGGCAGGGCAAATCCCGTCCAGCCCTATTCGCGCCCCGCTCCCGGCGGCCAGATGCAGTCGCGCCCGACCGAGGCGACCGACGTCCTGCCCGCCAGCGCCATGCCGCGCTCCAACTCGCTCCGCAGGATCTCGATCACATGCGCGGCCCCCCGCTCGCCGTCGACGGCCGCGCCGTAGAGCGTCGCCCGCCCGACCATCACCGCCCGCGCGCCCAGCGCCAGCGCCGCAGGATGTCCAGCCCGCGCCGCACCCCGCCGTCGTAGAGCACCACCATCTGCTTCGGCGCCGCCGCCGCAATGGCCGGCAGGGCTTCGAGCCCCGAGGGTGCGGCGTCGAACATCCGCCCGCCGTGGTTCGAGACCGAGATCGCGTCGGCGCCGATCCGGGCCGCGCGCTCGGCGTCCGCCTCCTCCAGGATGCCCTTGAGGATCAGCCGCCCTTTCCAGCGGTCGCGGAAGCGCGCGATGTCGTCCCAGGTGACGCTGGCCGACTGAGCGCGCCGCGATACCTTGCCGGTCACCTTGCCGCCGATGCCTGCCGGATAGTTGGCATAGGCCGGCAACCCGCCGTCCATCCAGTATTTCACCAGCGTCCCCCAGAACCAGCGGGGGTGGCTGAGGATGTCCGCGACGAGGCGGGGGCGCGGCTGGATCGGATAGACGAAGCCGTTGCGCGCGTTGTACTCGCGGTTCGCCAGGACCGGCGTGTCCACGGTGATCATCAGGGCTTCCATCCCGGCGCGCGCGGCGCGGTCGGCGATCTCGTAGCTCGCCTCGCGGTCCTCCCACACGTACATCTGCAGCCAGCAGCCGGCGGTCGCGACCTCGACGACCTTCTCCATCGCCGTGGTCGAACTGGTGGCCAGTGTGTAGGGGATGCCGGCCTTTCCCGCCGCCGCCGCGACCGCCAGCTCGCCGCGAAACATCATCACGTCCGCCACGCGGTCGGGGCGGTTACGAGCGGCACGGGGATGCGGCGGCCGAAGATCTCGGTCGATGTGTCCACCACCCGCACATCCTGCAGGATAGTCTGCCGAAGTCGCACCGCCTCCAGTGCCGTGCGGTTCGCCGCCAGCGCCGTCTCGTCCTCGCTGCCGCGGTCGAGGAACTCGAAGAACGCCCGCGGCATCTTGCGCCGGGCGGCGTCGCGGTAGTCCCAGACGTTCTGCAGCTGCGACATCGCCAATCCCCGACGCGTCCGGACCCTTCACAGGGCCTTCCGGCGACCGCCTCGCGTTAAAATCCCCTGAAAATGTGGCAAGCCGGATTCCAGCCGGATTCCAGCCGGAATTCCAGCCCGAATTTTTCCAGCCTTTCCAACAAGCTGAACGCGATTCGAGACTTGAGAGCGTAGAGACCGGAAGTTTCACCCCTCCCCGCCCTCCCGCCCGACCCGCAGCCCGACCAGAACCTCCGCGGTATGCTCGCCGAGCCGCGGCGCCTGCCGCCGGATCTCCGCCGGCGTCTTCCCGAAGGTCACCGGGAAGCGCACCGTCCGGATGCGCCCCTCGCTCGGATGCTCGGCCTCGCCGAACATCTCCACCGCCTGCAGGTGCGGATGGTCGAACAGCCCCTCCAGCGTCGTCACCGGCGACGCCGGAAGGTCGATCGAGCGGCAGAACTCCATCCATTCATCGGTGGTCCGGGTCGGCATGTACTTCGCGATGTACTCCCCGCAAAGCTCGGCATTCGCGGTGCGGACCGACTGATTGGCGAAGCGTTCGTCGCGGTCGATCAGCCCCGGATCGCCGATCAGGTCGGTGAAGGCCCGCCACTGCGCATCGGTGTAGACGACGATGCAGATATGGCCGTCCCTCGTCGGATACGGCCCCCGGTGCCGCGAGAGCAGCCGCATGTAGCCCGGCGGCCCCAGCGGCGGCACGAAGGCCGCGCCCGCCATGTGGTCGCCCAGCACGAACTGCGCCATGGTCTCCAGCATCGGCACCTCGATCTCCTGCCCCTCGCCGGTCAGCGCGCGGTGGTAGAGCGCGCTGGTCAGCGCGATGGTCAGGTACAGCCCGGTGATCCGGTCGCAGATGTTGACCGGCGCCTGCCGCGGCTTGCCGTCGACCTTGGCGAAGAGATCCGAGATACCGGCCGCGGCCTGCATGATGTCGTCGTAGACCGGCCGCCCGGCCTCCGGGCCGCCGCGTCCATAGGCGACGGCGGCAGCGTAGACGATGCCGGGATTGACCGCCGACACGCCGGCATAGTCCAGGCCCAGGCGGGCGATGGCCTGCGGACGGATGTTGGTGACGAAGACGTCCGCCTCGCGCAGCAGCGCGTCGAGCGCGGCACGGCCGTCCTCGCTCTTGAGGTCCAGCACCACCGACCGCTTGTTGCGGTTGTTCTGCAGGTACAGCGGCCCCATGCCGGGACTGCGCATCGGCCCGATGCCGCGCACCGAATCCCCCGCCGGGTCCTCGATCTTGATGACGTCCGCGCCAAGGTCGCCGAGGATCTGCGTCGCAGAAGGCCCCATCACCACGGTGGTCAGGTCGACCACCTTCACCCCGGCCAGCGGGCCCTTCGCCGTCTCGCCCATCACGCGTCCTCCTGCCAGCTTGGCCGGCGCTTCTCGCTGAACGCCGCCAGCCCCTCGGCCGCATCGTCCGTGGCCGCCGTCAGCGCGATCTGCCCCTCGGCGAAGGCCAGCGCCTCGTGGAAGCTCATCGCCTCCATCGCCGCCAGCGCATACTTGCCCCGCCGGACCGCCGCCGGCGACGCCAGCGCCAGCTGGTCGCAGACCGCGTCCACCCGCGCATCCAGCTCGGCGGCCGGGACCACCCAGTTCACCAGCCCGATCTCGCGCGCCCGCTCGGCGCCGATCAGCTCGCCCGTCAGGCAGAGCTCGGCCATGTGCCGCGGCAGGATCATCCGCCGGAAGAACACCTGCACCTGGTAGGGAAACACCCCCACCTGCGCCTCTGGCAGGCCGAACCGCGCGTGATCGCCCGCGACGGCGAGATCGCACAGCGCCATCAGCCCGGTGCCCCCGGCGACGCAGGCGCCGTTGACCCGGGCCACCATCGGCAGCCGCAGTCCGTGGCAGAACCTCGCCAGCCGCCCGAAGTCCGTGGTCGGCTCGTCGGCGTCGTCCTGAAACACCGATGTGCCCTGCTGAAGGTCGCCGCCGGCGCAGAACGCCTTGTCGCCCGCGCCGGTCAGCACGATCACCCGCACCCCGTCTTCGTCCAGCGCCCGCCGGATCCCCGCCTCGATCCCGGCGATGACCTGGTGGTTGATCGCGTTGCGCCGCTCCGGCCGGTTGATGGTGATCCGGAATACGCGGCCGGTGCGCTCGAGCAGGACGGAGTCGTCGGTCATGGCTCGGCTCCGATCAGCGCCGCGGGCACCTCGATCTCCATCTCCAGCGTCATCTGGCCGAAGGCCTTGCCCTGGGGGTCGATGCGCGAGCTGGCGATGCCGCCACCGCCCAATGCGCCCTGCATCAGGAAATTGATCGCTTGCAGCCCGGGCGCCTCGAAGCGCTCGACCGGACCCCGCACCAGCCCCGCGAAGTGCGCCAGCATCCGCTCGGGCGTCACCTGCCGCCGGATCTCGGGCAGGTACTCCGGGCGCCGCGCGATCAGCGCCACGTTGGAGCTGTCGCCCTTGTCCCCCGACCGCGCAAGCGCCAGCCGCCGGAGCGGCACCCGCACGCGCGGCCCCGCGAGCGGCGGTGCGTCTACGCCCGCGACCGGCGGCTGCGCCTTGAGCGGCACGCCCGGCGGACACCGGAACCGGCCGGCGCTCGCCGCCGAGCGTCATTACCGGCGCCGGAAGCCGCGCCTTCTCGACGAAGGCCGTCAGCAGGCGTACCAGCGGCACCGGGCGCGGCCGGCCGCCCATGATCCCCGTGGTTCCCGGCGCGAAGGAGATGCCGACCGAGCCGATCTCCTTGGACCAGGTCTCTAGCGCCTTGCGATCCGGGTGGTCGACCACCAGCCGCAGCACCACCTCGCGCGCGCCGCGGTTGCGCTGTACCTCCGGGTAGGCCGCCTCCGCCCCTAGCGCCTCGGCATGGGTCGCGGAAAACCCGCCCATCCCGGACCGCGCGAACAGCGTCTCGCCGCGGGCGATCAGCGCCGCGGCGGTGCGGTCGGCCTTGAGCGCCGCATCCGGCCCGACGATCGACAGGGTCGCCACCGCCCGATAGCCGTCGATCCAGGTCGCCGAGACCTTGTAGTCCGGGGTCGGCGGTCGGCCCCGCGCGCCGGAGACCCGCACCCGGTCCCCGCCGAGGTCCTCGATGACGACGCCGGAGAAATCCGCCACCACGTCGGGCAGGATGTAGGCCGAAGGATCGCCGATCTCGTAGAGCACCTGCTCGGCTACCACGCCCGGGGTGATCCGGCCCCCGGTGCCGGGCGGCTTCGACAGCTCGAAGCTGCCGTCCGCCGCGCAGGTGGCGATCGGGTAGCCGATGTTCTCCCAGCCCGGCACGTCCTGCCAGTCGGTGTGGATGCCGCCGGTGGCCTGCGGTCCGCATTCCAGCACATGGCCCACCAGGCTGCCCGCCGCGAGCAGGTCGTGCTGGTCCGCCGTCCAGCCGAACGCGTGCATCAGGATGCCCAGCGCCAGCGCCGAATCCGCCGAGCGCCCGGTGATCACGATGTCGGCGCCGGCATCGAGCGCCGCCTGGATCGGCAGCGCCCCCAGATAGGCGTTGGCGGTCAGCAGCTTCGGCAGCGTCGCCGCGTTCTCGGGACGAAGCAGATCGGCGAAGCCGGTCACGTCGTCGCCCTCGACGACCGCGATCCGGGGATGCAGACCGAGCGCTTGCGCGGCCGCCGCCAGCGCCTCGGCGCAGCCCCTGGGGTTCACCCCGCCGGCGTTCGTCACCACCCGGATGCCCCGCGCCGCGATGGCGGGCAGGTTGTCGGCCAGATCGCGCACGAAGTCCGGCGGATACCCCGCCGTCGGATCCTTCATCCGGGCGCGGGCCAGAAGCGACATGGTGATCTCGGCCAGGAAGTCCATGACCAGGACGTCGACATCCGCCGTCAGGAGCTGCGGGATCGCCATGGGGCTGTCGCCCCAGCTTCCCGATGCCCCCCCGATCCGGACCGGATGCGCCATGCCGGTCGCGCTCAATACGACTTCGGCAGGCCCAGCACCCGCTCGGCCAGGTAGCACAGGACCAGCTCGCGCGAGACCGGCGCCAGCCGGCAGCCCACCGCCTCGCGGAAATAGCGCTCCACGTGGAACTCGGCGGCATAGCCCATGCCGCCATGGGTCCTGACCGCCCGGTCGCAGGCCTTGAAGCCGGCGTCGGCGGCGAGGTACTTGGCCGCGTTGGCCTCGGCGCCGCAGGGCTGCCCGCGTCGTAGAGCTCCGCCGCCCGCAGCGTCAGCAGGTCGGCCGCCATCAGTTCGGACCAGCTCTCGGCCAGCGGATGCTGGATCGACTGGTTCTTGCCGATGGGGCGGTCGAAGACCACGCGGTCGCTGGCGTATGCGACGGCCCGCGCCAGCGCGCGCCGCCCGATGCCGACGACCTCGGCGGCGATCAGGATGCGCTCCGGGTTGAGGCTGTCGAGCAGCAGGCGGAAGCCCTGGCCCTCCTCGCCGATGCGGTCCTCCACCGGCACCGGCAGCCCGTCGATGAAGATCGCGTTCGAGTCGACCGCCGCGCGGCCCATCTTGTGGATCTCGCGCACCTCGATCCGTGCTGCGGTCGAGGTCGGTATAGAACAGCGACAGCCCGTCGGTCGGCTTCGCACACTCCTCGATCGGCGTGGTGCGGGCGAGCAGCATGATCTTGTCGGCGATCTGCGCGGTCGAGGTCCAGATCTTGCGGCCGTTGACGACGTAGCGGTCGCCCTGCCGCACGGCGCGGGTCTTCAGCCTGGTGGTGTCCAGCCCCGCGTCCGGCTCGGTCACGCCGAAGCAGGCGCGTATCTGGCCGTCGATCAGCGGCCGTATCCAGCGCTGCTTCTGCTCGCGCGTGCCGTGCACGACGATGGCGTGCGGCCCGAAGATGTTGATGTGGATCGACGAACAGGCGGCGAAGGCGCCGGCCGAGTTGCCGACGACCTGCATCATGATCGCCGCCTCGGTGACGCCGAGGCCCGCGCCGCCGTACTCCTCCGGCATCGCGATGCCGAGCCAGCCGCCATCGGCCATCGCGCGCGTGAACTCGTGCGGGAAGGTCGCGGTCTGGTCCTTCTCGAGCCAGTAGCCGTCGTCGAACCGGTCGCAGACATCGCTGACCGCATCGCGCACGGCGATCTGCTCGGGGGTGCGGGCAAGCGCGATGAAGTCCAGCGTCTCTCCTCCCACCTGCAAGGCGCCGCCCCTGCGGCGCTACGACCAACTCCAAATCCGGAAGCGCGTGACCGTTACGTGATGGCGAAGTTTCTTTCTCTACTGCGAAATCCTGGTGCCGTCAACCCGCGCCCCACCTGCGGCCTGTTCCTTACCCAACATCTGGTCCGGATCCGGCCGCATTCCTGCCGATCCCCAATATCTGGTGTCGAGCCCAGCCGCGCAGGGCCAAAAACCTTAACAAGAGTAGACGAATGATGAACAAATTTACCACTTTATGTTAATTTCAACAACTTACCGAAAATGTCCGCGCTTGAACAACCGCCTACCTGCCCTTGCCATCCACTACTCCCTCCCCTGCGGTCCGATGCTCCTGCGCCGGTTGACCAGCAGGTTGCGCCAGAGGGGCCTGGCGATGACCAGCAAGGACAACACAAGCAGGACTGCGCAGATCGGGCGCAGGAAGATCAGTTCCAGGTGACCGCCGGTGATCTGGTAGGAGCGCATGAAATTCAGCTCGGCCAGCGGTCCGACGATGAACCCGAGCAGGAACGCGACGATCGGGTACTCGAGGCGCACGAAGGCATAGCCCAGCACGCCGGCACCCAGAGCCACGTAAGATGTGCGCATAGGTGAAGCTCGACGCGTAGACCCCGACCACGGAGATGATCGAGACCACCGGCACCAGGAACGGGATGGGAATCTGGGTCAGCGACGCCAGCGGCCGCGACAGCATGATCCCGGTCCCCAGGGTGAGGACGGCACCGAGCAGCACGGAGCCGACGATGCAGTAGACGATGGTAATGTGTCCGATAAGCAGGTCCGGACCTGGCCGGATGCCGTGCAGCCCCAGCGCCGTCAGCAGCATCGCGGTCGATACGCTGCCGGGAATCCCGAACGACAGCGTCGGCACCAGCGCGCCGGCAATGACGGCGTTGTTGGCGGCCTCGGGGCCGGCGATACCGGCAGGATGGCCCTTGCCGAAGCGCTCCGGCTCCCGGCTCACCTGTTTCTCCGAGACGTACGACAGAAAGGTCGCGACCGTCCCGCCCTCGCCGGGGATCAGACCCACGACGACGCCGATCCCCGATCCGCGCACCAGCGCCCGCCACTCTCGCAGGGTCAGGACGATTCCCCGGATCCAGCTCCCCGTCAGCTTCATCTGGTTGGTAATCGCGCTGCGGTTCCACGAGATGCGCACCATTTCCGAGAAGGCGAAGATACCGATCATCATCGCGACAAGGTCGAGCCCGTCGTAGAGTTCGCCGACCCCGAACGTGAAGCGCGGGTGCGCGTCCAGCAGGCTTGCCCCGACGGAGGCAAGCATCACCCCGAGCAGACCCGCGATGAACCCCTTGACCAATCCTGCCTGCGAGGCGGCGACGATGGAGGCCAGGCCGAACACCCCGAACATCAGGAACTCGGGAGACCCGAACAGCAGGGCGACCTTGCCCAAGGATCGGCAGCACCGCCAGCAAGGCCAGTCCGCCGATCAGCGCGCCGAAGGCCGACGCCGTGGCCGAGATGGCAATCGCCGTCGTCGCCTCGCCCTTCCGCGCCATGGGATAGCCGTCGAAGGCGCTGGCGGCGGAACTTGGCGCTCCGGGCGTGTTGATCAGGATAGCCGGGATGCTCCCGGCATAGGAGACGCCGGTATAGACGCCGATCAGCACGATCATTGCGTGCGCGGGCGACATCGCCAGGGTGAATGGCATCACCAGCGCGGTGGTCAACGCCCCGCCGATCCCGATCATCGCGCCGCCGAAGCACCCGACGAGGTAGCCGACCAGCGCAAGCGCGATCCCCTGCGGGGACAGGAGCAGTGCGAGGGCGTCGAGAACATTCTGCATCTGAGGCTCCGGAAGTCCGTGTCAGAGACGGCCTTCCCAGACCGGGACGCCTGCAAACATGCCAAAGAGGACGGTAAGGGCACCGGCCGCGAAAGCCGTGACCACGGCAATCCAGAGGAGAGATCGGACGCCCGAGGCCGCCAGGTAGGCTGGGACGAAGATCAGCGTTGCCAAGCCGAACCCGGTCAACCTTGCGACCACGGCGAAGGCCACCAGCCAGACTGCCGTGAATGCCCGCCGCTCTTACCCGATCGGCCGCGCCCGGATCGTGCGGTGGCCGCGCGGTGCGCGCGCGCATCGCCAGCGAGCGCAGCAGGTGTAAGCCGGACAGGAGGACGAGCAGCCCGGAAATTGTCTTCGGCCAGATCTCGGCGTCCGAGTTGATCGAAAACGAGCGGACGAAAAACATGAGTGCAAGGCCGAGCACTGCCCCGGTGAAGGCCATCCCGGCGAGGCTCCCGTCGGCGAGCGGCTCCTCATCGCGATGCTCGAAGGCGGACTTCATCGACCGCGTTCGAACTCTGCGGCCGGGTCACGCGCCGCCCCTTCCATCCCGCAGCGCCGTCAGGAAGAGCCCACGGATATCGTCCATCCCCTCAAGCCCCAGCACACCCTCTGCCAGCCGCCCCACCGAGGCGGCGTCGAGCGGCCTGGCCGCAAGTGCCGCATCCTGCCTCAGCACACGAACCATCTCATCCGTTCCCACCGGGTTCTCCGGGTGCCCGCGACAGTACATGACCGGCTCGGAGACCAGCACCCGTCCGTCGGTCAGCTCGATCTCGACGGTCGCGCCCTCGCGCCCCTCCTCCAGCGTGCTCGTCACCTTGGCGGCGATGTCGAGGTAGGCCGGATCGCGGATCATCGTCTCGGTGAAGTGGTCGAGCCGCTGCATGCCGTCGCGCAGGCAGCAGGCGATCCCCCAGGGCAGGCTGAACTGCGCGTCGATGACGTTCAGCGGCCGGCGCCGCCGCTCCTCCGGCTTCGCCATGAACGTCAGCGGCGGCGTGGCATAGACCCGGATCGCCGTGATCTCGGACAGGGGTGCCCGGTCCCGCAGTTGCAGCACGGCGTCCAGCACCGGATGGGCGAGGATGCCGCAGGGATAGCCCTTGAACCCAAGCCGCTCGCCCGGCCACTGTCACGCCAAGCCCGTCGGTCAGCCGCCCGTAGTCGACCTCGTACTGCGGGAACTGCAGCTTGTAGTAGCCGAAGCGGCCGGAGAAGACCTGCTGCGCCCCGGACACGCCGCCCTGCGCGAGCAGCGCTGCGGTAATGCCGTTGCGGACCGCGAAGCCCGCCTGCATCCTGATCCCCAGCACGCCTTCCATCTGGCCCTGCCAGTTGCCGCAGGCCTGCGCGTGCACCAGGCCCAGCGTGTCGCGGGTCCGCGCCGCGTCGAGGCCCAGGATCTTCGCCGCGCCCACCGCCGCGCCGTAGTTGGAGAACAGGTAGGTCGGGTTCCACCCCGTCCGCGCCGGCGACAGCACGCCTTCGATCGCGAGCAGCATCCGCGCCTGGAAGTCGATCGCGACCGCGACCGCCGCCAGCACCTCGCGCCCGCCGACCCCGCCCTTCGCCTCCGCCATCGCCAGGATGGTCGGCACCACCGCAAAGCCGATGGCAAAGCCGCCCGTCTCGTCCAGCCAGTACTTGTCCTCGTATTCGTGCGCCTTCGCGAAGACCGCGTTCGCAAAGGCCGCAAGCGCTGGAGGCGCCGCCTCGCCGGTGCCGACGATCGTCGCCTGCGGCGCGCCGCCGTAGCCCAGCGCGAATTGCGTCACCGCGTCGGAGCCGGGCGCACTCGATCCCGGAAGCGCCGTGGCGAAGAACCACATTACCGCGCGGCGCGCCGCCTCGACGGTCGAGGCAGGCAGGTCATCGTATCCGATGGACGCCAGGTGCTCGCTCAGCCGGCGCTCCAGCTCGGGCACCTCCAGCCCGCTTCGTCCGGCATGGAGATTCATCTGGCCGCCTCCTTCCGCAAGGGCGCGGTCAGCTCCGACAGATCCTCCAGGCGCTCCAGCAGCCGGCACGCGCCCAGATACCGCTCATACGCCTCTGTCCCCATTCGGGCTGTCAGCAGCGCCCGCCACTTCGCGTCGAGCGCCTCCCAGTCGACGCCGCCGCGCAGGCAATGACCCTTCGGAAACTCCACCAGCCGCTCGTGCCGCGCGCCGGCCCGCGTGACGATCTTCACCCGCGCCCCGCGTCCGCGCGGCTGGATGCGGTCAAGCTCGGGGTCGGCCACGATCTCGATCCGGACCTTGAGCGACGCGACCGCGGAGCTGGCATGGGCGGCGTCGGAATGCGTGACATCGAAGTCCAGCCCGTCGTGCACCATCGCGACCGCCGTCATGTGCGCGACGTCAATGCTGTGCATCTTCCGATCGCGCACTGTGTCGATTGCGCCCGAGTTCATTCCCACAGTGACCGCACCGATGTCGTCCACCGTCAGCCCGGCGTCGCGCAGAATGAGCAGCGCGCCCTCGACCGGCGCGTGAATCGGATAGCCGGCGGAGTAGAACTTGAAGTTCGCTCCCATCACGGCGAATTCGGAACCGAGATCCGCGCCGAGGTCCGAAGGTACGGCCTCGGACCAGTCGAGCGGCCCGTGCTGGGCGTCGAGGATGGCGTCGTGCCCCTCGAATCCCGCGGCCGCAAGCTCGGCAGCCATGACGCCCGCTTGGCCCGCAAGCCCGTTCGAGAGCGATTTGCTCATGTGCCGCCGCTCGGCGAAGATCGCCGCCAGACCGCCCGCCTGTCCTGCGGTCAGCGCCAGCGCATGGCGCTGCCCGTCCGCTGACAGGCGCATCAGCCGGGCGGCGGCGGCGGCGACGCCGTAGGAATGCAGGTGGTCGGAATGGACGTGGTGGCGATAGCGCAGCGAATAGGCCCCGCCCACCGCATGCACCAGCCGCGTCCCCACATCATAGCCGAGGGCAATCGCGTTTATCAGGTCCGCGCCGGTCGCCGAGGCTGCCTCCGCCACCGCCAGCGACGCATGCACCACCGAGGCGCCCGGGTGGCCGTCGGTGACATGCGCCCCGTCGAACTCATCCCCATGCCCGGCGGTGCCGTTGGCGAGGGCGGCGAGGGAGGGTGCCGTCCGCATCGACGTTCCGGTCACCGTCGAAGGACCGACGGCGCCCAGTCCCCGAACGTAGGTTGCCGTCAGCCGGCCTGGAGGCAACTCGCGCCCGACAAAGGCGCATGCCAGTTCGTCGAAGACGATCAGCTTGGTCTGTTCTACCGCCGCGGCGGAGAGCGCCGAGAAGGCACTCTCCGCCGCGTAGCGCGCGAAGACATCGGTTCGATTTATTGGGCCGCGCGGTCAGCCCCCGCCGAGGATACGCTCGAGCGCGGGCAGGTCCTTGAGACGCTCGAACCCTCCCTTGACCAGCGCGTCGACTTCCTCAGGCGACATGTAGATGATCTCGACGTTCTGCGCCGCGAAGTCGGAAACCACGGCGGGATCTGTCAGCACTTCCCGGAAGGTGCTGACGAAGTAGTCCCGCAGCGCCGGGTCCATGTCCGGCGGCCCGACGATGATCCGGCTCGGAGCCGCGATCTCTTCCAGCGACGTCAGCCCCAGTTCCACCGCGGTCGGCACGTCGGGCAAGGCCGCCTGCCGCTCTTGCGCGCCCATGACGACCAGGGGGCGCAGCGCGCCGCTCTGCATTCCGGCGAGGGCGGTGTCGAGCGAGGTGATCCCCGCGGGAACCTCGCGGCGCGCCACCGCGGCCATGGTATCGCCGCTGCCGTCATAGGCCACGTACTCCTGCCAGTCGGCGCCCCACTGCTCCTTGACCATGGCGACCGTGAGCTCTCCCGATCCGCCACGGTCGGTGCCCCCCATCAGCCGTTCCGCGCCGGACTTGTAGGCCTCGACGAGCTCGGCGAAGGTCGTATAGGGCGAGTTGGCGTAGGTCGAGAGCACCGTGAACGACTTCCCGTAGCCGGCAATCGGCGTCAGTGTCGCGATGTCGATGGGCGCATCCTGGCCGCGCGCAATCTGCGCCAGCACGGTGTTGGGTGGATTGTGGAAGGCCAGCATCGCGTCGTCGGGTGCTGCGCGCGCGATCTGGCTCAGCCCGAGCATCGCCGCGTCGCCGGGTACGTTGCGTACCGCAAAGTCCGCATTCACCTTGGGTCGCAGCACTTCGACGATCTGGCGGCTCAACTGATCGGTGCCGCCGCCCGCCGAATAGGGAATGATCACCTCGATCCGCCGGATGTCCGGGGCATCCTGCGCCGTCGCGCTGGCGGCGAGACCGGTGGCGACGAGAATCGCGCCGGCGAACGAAGCGAGCCCGGATGAGCGACTTGGGTTTCGTCCTGACATGGTTTCCTCCCCTCGTGCGCGGATTGACCGCGCCTTTTCTTGGTGTGAGGCATCGACGGCCCGCACGAGCCACGTTATTCGCCCTCATGAAATCATATACACAATGTCGAACTCCCAGGCAACAGGGGCGCCGGTGCGTAACCTGCGAAACGGGTGCAAATACGCCTCTGAAGCCAGCGGCCCATGCGCCCGACTCGTGTCAAAATCCTTCCAGAATGCTAAAAAGTGGCAAGCTGGATTCCAGCCGGATTCCAGCCAGATTTCAGCCTTAGAAAACGAAGCCATTTCAGTCGCTTGGCCCGCTCTTGCCAAGATCTGCAGCCTTCGCGCCATTCCAGCCCAAAAATGAGCTCCGGGTCGGGGAACAGGGCCGTTGGTACTTGTTGTTCTGCTTGAGCAGATAGTCCGACCAGGCAGGTGATGGCGGCTTCGTCGGGGAACATGCCCGCGGCCCCGGTACTGCCCTTGATCTCGCCGTTCACCCAAACAGGAGAAGCGCCAAACCCGGCAGGTCGGTTCCGGTGGCCGCTCAAAGCGTGAAGCACGCACACGGAAGCCGCATCACTCAAGAAACACGCTCGCCCGCGCCGCGCGTCCGCGCGCGTCGATCACCGCGAGATCGACGAAGCCGACGCCGTCGGGGTGCCACTCAGCCTGGCGCGCGAAAGGGTCCACCGGGATGGGGACACCGTCGACCAGCCAGCGGAAGGGAGGTGCTCCCGCCCCGAGCCGGATGCCGAGCGATCGTGCCGCTCCGCGGCCGAGGCCGAGATCAACCCGCGCGCCGTCGGGCGGGAAGGCGATCTCCGGGCCGCCCCCGGAGTCGGTGATGCCGCGGGCCTGGAAGCGCTGGAGCGGGGCGGGCAGAGCGGAGCCGGCGACCGTCAGGGCGGCGCCTGGCGGCGGGGGGAGGGCCGCGGGCTCCGGCGAGAGGCGCGTGAAGGCGTCGAAGAGCGCCGGCGCCGCCGCCTCGAGGCCGAGCGAGCCCGGCACCGATGCGCCGTCGGGGCGTCCGAACCACACCCCGATCACATGCGCGCCGTCGAAACCGATTGCCCAGGCGTCGCGGTGGCCATAGCTGGTGCCGGTCTTGAAGGCGATGCGCCCGGCCATGCCGCTGGCCGGGGGTGGCGTTCCGCGCAGCACGTCGGCGACGTACCATGCCGCTGCGGCCCCGAGCACCCGCGCGCCCTCGCCAGGCGGGGCGCCGGGCGTCTCGACGAGGCCAACCACCTGGCCGCCATGGGCGATCGCGGCGTAAATCCGAACCAAGTCCTCAAGCGTCAGCCCGACCCCGCCGAGTGCCAACGCAAGACCCGGGGTGCCGCCTGGCGGCAGCCGGGGCGCAGCACCCGCGCGGCGCATCTGGGCCATGAGCTGCGCAGGCCCGACCGCGTCGAGGAGCGCCACCGCCGGCAGGTTGCGCGACGATTGCAGCGCCATGCGTGCGCTGATCGGCCCGAAGTAGCTGCGGTCGAGGTTCTGCGGCGCATATGCTCCGAAGCGCATGGGCCTGTCCTCGACGACGGTCTCGGGATGCGCGATCCCCGCATCGAAGGCGAGGCCGTAGATCAGCGGCTTAAGGGTAGAGCCTGGCGAGCGCACCGCACGGCTCATGTCGACGAAGCCGCCACGGGCGGGGTCCAGCCGGTCCGCCGCCCCGATGCGCGCGAGGACTTCGCCATTGCGGTGGTCGGCGACGATCAGCGCGGCACTGAGGCCAGGCCCGAGGCATGCGCGCCTGTTCGGCCAACAGCTCCTCCAGCCGCGCCTGCAGCCCGGCATCGAGCGTTGTCGCGATCGTTCCCAAGCCGGGACGGGAAACGACGAGCCGGTCGGCGAGATGTGGGGCCAACGCGGGGAAGGGACGGCGCGCGGTGGGCACCGCCTCGCTGCGGGCGGCGGCGGCCTCCTCGGGCGTGAGGACGCCCGTCGAGGCCGCGCGCGCCAGGACCCGGTCACGCGCCCGCCGCGCGGTCTCAGGCGCCCGGTCGGGCCGCCGAGTCTCGGGCGACTGAGGCAGAGCGACAAGAAGGGCTGCCTCCGCCGGGGTCAGGCGTCGGGGCTCCTTGCCGAGCCAGGCGAGGCTGGCGGCACGCAGGCCTTCGATATTGCCTCCGTACGGGGCCAGCGTCAGGTAGAGCGAAAGGATCGCGTCCTTTTCGAGCCGCCGCTCCAGCGCCAGAGCAACGCGCATCTGGCGCAGCTTGCCGCGGAGCGTGCCCGTCGGCCCCTCCTCGAGCAGGCGCGCCACCTGCATCGTCAGCGTCGAGCCGCCCGAGACGATCCGTCCCGCGGCGACCGACTGCGCGGCAGCGCGGACCAGCGCCAGCGGATCGACGCCGGGATGCTGGCGGAACCTGCGGTCCTCGAAGGCGACGAGCTGGTCAAGATAGCCCCGGTCGACCGCGTCGAGTGCCACCGGCAAGCGCCAGCGGCCATCGGCGACGGTATAGGCCGACAGGAGGGCGCCGCGCCGGTCCACGACAAGGGCGGAGGTTTCTGGCGCGAGCGGGGGCAGGACCGTGGCCTCGATCAGGTGGTCGAGCGCTGCGATGGCGCCCAGGACGAGCGCCAGCGCCGCCGCCAGGAGACCCGCCCGCCGCCGGGTCATTGGCCGTCGCGTATCGTCACCGAACCCGCGTCCGTCCGGGCGCGGTAGGCCGGCCGGTACATGTCCTCGACGCTCGCCGCCGGGCGGTGGAAGCTGCCCGGCGATATTGCGCGCACCATATAGGCGAGGCGGAACGGCTGGGACCCGTACCACTCCACGGCGGCCGCGAAGCGGTCGGCACGGAATTCCGAGTGCGCCGCCACGTCGTCGGCGTCGAGCCAGCCGAGTTGGCCGGTCTCGCCCGAGCGCAGGAGGTTCGGGTTGTCGATCTCCAACCCCGCCGGCAGCGGATCGGAGACGATGAGCCGCGCGCGCAGCTCACGCTCGGGCGTCACCGTTACTACCGCCACCAACCGGTCGTTGAGGGCGATCGCGGCGGGATCGACCGGCGCGCCGTCGAGGGTCAGGAGCTGCCGCTCGATCCGGTAGCCGTTGCCCTGCGGCGGTTCCGGCTGGGTGGGCACGCCGAAGGCGGTGACCACCGCCAGCGTGGGATCAGCGCCGGCGTTGGTCACCCGCACGGGCAGGTCGGCCGCGTCGAGGCGCAGGCCCGGCCCGGGCGCGGGCGCGTCGTTCAGGAGAACCGCGCCGGTCCCGGCCTCGCCGACGAGGGCGTGGACCGCCAGCAGCGCCCAGAGCTGCTCCTGGGTCGAGCCCTCGACGCCGGGTTCGGTCGCCACTGCGGCCAGCGCCGCACGATCGACCGCGTCGCTGCCCGCCGCGACCGCCAGCGCCAGCACGCCGGCCGCATCGCGCGGGCCGCTGCCGTAGTCGGCGCGGAAGAGCCGCTCCGGCTCGCCCGCCCGCGCGGCGATGCCCGCGCGCCGGAACAGGGCATCCGCCCGCGGCTGGTCGCCCGCGAGCGCCAGCGCGTAGCCGAGCTGGGCCTGCGCGAGGGGCGTCGCGAAGGCGTCCGCCCGCGCGTCGGCGAAGTATCGCAGGTCGCCCGATCGCCGCCCGGCCCTCGCGCGCCAGCACCATCAGCGCGTAGGCGAGATCCTCGCCGCCCTTCTCGAAGTCGCCGTAGGCATTGACCAGGTTCGAGAGGTTCCCGAGCGCCGCCTGGAAGGCGCGCTCGGGAACCGCGTGACCCTGCGCCCGCGCCCGCGACAGGAAGTCGGTGACATAGGCGTCGAGCCAGCCGTCGCCGCTCCACTCCGCCCGCCAGAGGCCGAAGCCACCGGTGCCGGACTGGTTGGCCAGCACGTTGCGGATCGCGTCGCCGAGCCGCGCCTCGACCTCGCTCGCGCGGGCGATCCCCAGCCCCTCGGCGGTGGCCGCGAAATAGAGGAGCGGCATCGCCCGGCTGACGATCTGCTCGGTGCAGCCCCAGGGGTAGGCCTCGAGCGCCGTCAGCAGGCCCGGCACGTCGAAGGCCGCAAAGGGACCGATGGCGACGGTCGCATGCGCCGTGCCGGGCGCGAGCCCGTCGAGCACGGCGGCATCGAGCGTCAGCGTCGCCCCCGCCGCCAGCTCGATGCGGTCCTGGCGGGCCAGCACCGGGTCGTTGGCGCGCACCGGGACCGTCAGCCGCTTCACCAGCCGCTCGCCTCCGGGGGTCACCGTCTCTACGGTCAGCGCGTGGTCGCCCACCGCCACACCCGCAAGGGCGGCCTCGAAGACCAGCCGGCCCCCGGTGTCGATCACCCCGGAGAAGCTGTGCCCGCCGGGAAGAAGGCCGGGATCCGAGGCGGTCAGCGTCACCGCCACCTCGCCCGCCGGCCCGGCGGCATGCGCCAGATCGAGCCGCAGCCGGGTCGTGTCGCCGGGAGCGAGGAACCTCGGCAGGCTGGCCTGGACCACGATCGGATCGCGCACGAGCCAGTCCGTGGAGGCCTCGCCGACGCCGTCGGCGGTCCACGCGACCGCCATCAGCCGCACGGCGCCGTTGAAGTCCGGCAGGGCCACCGGTGTCCGCACCCGCCCCTCGGCATCGGCCTCGAGGACGCCGGAGAAGACGGCGACCAGCTCCTCGGTCGGCGGTGGCGCCCGGAATCCGAGCCCACCGTCGCCTCCCGAGCGCAGGCGCCCGGGAGTGCCCTGCATCCCGTCGATCAGCCGACCATAGACGTCGCGCATCTCGACGCCGAGTCGGCGCTGGCCGAAGTAGTGGCCCGCCGGATCCGGGGCGGTGAAGCCGGTCAGGTTCAGGATGCCGACGTCGACGGCGGCGATGGTGGCAAAGGCGCGTGTGCCGGGGCTCAGGCCGTCGATCTTCAGCACCGCCTCGGTTATCCCCCTCGGCGCGGCTTCGTCGAGGCCCTCGAAGGCCACCGACAGCCTGCGCGATCCCGGATCGACCGGTGCCCAGGCAACCCCGATCGCTCGGGCAGGGTTGCGCCCGGCAGCCACGTCCATCGGCCGGATCAGCGTCGCCGTCACATAGGCACCCGCGCCCCAGTCCTCGGAAACCGGCAGGTCGACCACCGTCTCGCCGGCCTCCACCGCCAGCGTGCGGTGCTCGATCAGCCGGTCGCCCATCACCGCGACCAGGAGTTGCCCGGCGTTCGGGGCGACGATGCGCGCCCGTGCCGCATCGCCCGGGGCATAGGCCTCGCGATCGAGGGTGAGCTCGAGGAAGTCCGGCGTCTCAGACCCGCCCGCGGCCGCACCCCAACCGGCCCAGAAACCGACACTCGTCGCGATGTAGCGCCCGTCGGTCGCCGCCAGGATCAGCTCGTAGCGGCCCCAGTCGACGGGCAGGTCGAGCCGGGCGGGGCTGCCGGAGAGGTCGAAGGTGCCGTTCGCCACCCGGCTGCGGCGGGTGATCGGCTCAAAGTTCCAGACCCCCTGCACCTCGTACCACTGGAAGTCGGTCTCGATCCGCGACAACGCCCAGCTCACCCCCCGCAGGTCGGTGGGGGCGAGGTCGGGGCCGAGCGCTATCGCCTCGAAGCCGGCGGTGCCGCCCTCGTCCACCGCGCCGTCGAAGAGCGGGCGCAGACCGATCAGCGGCGCCTCCGGCAGCAGCGGCCGGGAGGCGCTGCGTTCGACCGGCCGGCCGGAGCCGTCGCGCACCCGCAGCGTCGCGGTCACGACGAGCGGCCGGCTCACCGACCCGACCTCGGGCAGCGCGAGCGGGATGCGCGCGGAACCCTCGGAATCCGTTACCGTTGCCGGCAGGCCGGCGTAGGCGGAAACGAACGGCTCGTCTTCGAGGCCGAAGACGAACCCGTGCCGCCCCGGCACCCCGCGCGCCATGGCGACCGTAGTCTCGCCCTCGAGCGCCAGGTCGGCCCCCGGCGCGCCCCAGAGGAAGTCCGCCTGCGCCGCCAGCGTTGGCGGCGCGGCCGGGTCGATCGGCCCTTCGGGCAGGGTCAGCGCCAGATCGACCCGCTCGGGGGTGAAATCCTCGACCAGGAACGTCGCCGTCGCCAGCGGCCGCGCCTCGGGATCGGCGTGGATCGCCAGCCGCCATCCGCCGGTGGGCGCACCCGCGTCGATCGGCATCATCAGCACGCGTCCGCCCGCGCCCTCGTCGGGCAGCGCGAAGCGCCCGTACTCGACCCCGTCGGCGCGGGTGACGATCGCGGTCAGCGTCAGCCCCTCCACGGCGCGCGCCCGGTCGTCGCGCGCCAGCACCGTGGCAAAGAGCGTCTCGCCCGGCCGATAGGCGCCGCGCTCAGTGGTCACGAAGACATCGACCGGCGGCGGTGCCGGCCGTCCGGCGACGCCCCGGTCGGACAGGTCGAACCCGGGCTCGGTCAGGCTCAGGAAGGCGAAGTCATCGCCCGCCTCCGCCGTCACCAGCGCCGCCTCGGCCCCGCCCCGGCCGCGCAGGAGACCCGGATCAAAGCGAGCATGCCCCACGGCGTCAGTGACGGCGCTGCCCAGCACGTCGTTGTTGCGCGCGAGCAGCACCACCTCGACCCCCTCGCGGGCCCCCGCATCCGACAGGCTGCGCAGGAACACATGCAGCCCGTCGGACCCGGTTAGCGTGGCCAGCCCCAGATCGGTTACGACGAACCACTGCGTGGCCGAGGCGTCCCAGTCCTCGGGCGCCGCGCTGTCGGCGACGCGCGCGGTGAGCGCGTAGAGGCCCGGCTCCAGCCCGGCGACGACCTCGCCCATCGGCAGGGTCGTGGTCATGTCGCGGTTCAGCTCCTGCGCGAGCTCGCCCCGGCCTTCCCAGACCGGCGCGGCGAGCGTGTCGCGCAGGCGGGCTTCCTCGCTTCCGGTCAGCGGGCTGCCGAAGTCGCCATTGCCGATCACGGTGGCCACGTTACGCGCGCCGACGCGGTAGAGTCTGAGCGACGCCTCTGCCGCATTGACTGACACGATGGGGACGGAAGCCTCGACGCTCCTGGGCAGCACGAAGGCACGGCCGGCGAAGCGGACCGCCGGGGTCCGGTCCCGCACGTAGACTTCCTGCCCGATCGAAGCACGCAACTCTTCGCCCGCTGCCGAGGGCAAGCCTGCTCGCAGCGTCACCTGGTAGCGGCCGCCATGGGAAAGGCCGTCGATGCAGAGCTGCGCGTCGCGCGCCTCGACCGGATAGCTCCCCGCGTCGATGCGGACGAAATCTGCATAGTCGATGCCCGCCGCGACCAGCGGCTCGGAGAAGGCGAAGCACGCGCGTGGGCTCGCCGCCTCGAAATCGACCTGCCGGTCCAGCACGCGAAAGCCGAACAGCCCCTCGGCCCGCTCCACCGCCGCCGCGATCGCCGGCCCCGGGGCGAGCGTCTCGGCCAGCCGCAGTGCCGCAAGCGAGGCGCGGCCTTCGCCCGCCGCCTCGAGCGCCACGCCGGTCAGCCGGGCGGCCTCGCCGGCTTCTGCATTGGTCCCGGACCGAAGAAACGCATTGATGCCGGATGCGACGGCAAGCGCGCGCAGTGCGGCGCGCTGTGACCAGTCGTCCACCTGCGCCCCAGCCCCGTAGCCGGCGAGGGCCGCCCAGGCGGCGGCGGAATCGCTCCGGTTGATCTCTTCGCGCAGCGCCGCCAGGTCCGCCGCGACTAGCGGCTCGGCCATCGGGGTCGTCGGCGGGAACCCGATCGAGAGCGCCGCCTCCCGCGCCGCGGCCAGCCGCGCCTGCGGCAGGAAGCCCAGCTCAGCCGCCCGCACGGCCGCCCGTGCGGCGGTGCCCTCCGGCTGCGGCGCCAGCGTCGCGGACAGTGCGCTCGGGAAGGGCGTACGCGCACCGTCGTCCGATTTCAGGAAGCACGCGCTCACGCCCGTATTGAACGTGAAGGCACTGCAGGCGCCGTCGGCAAGGCAGGCGTCCCTGCAGATCGGCAGCGTGGTTCCGTAGATCGAGCGCAGGTCGCTGCCGTAGAAATCGACGCCGGGCTCCACGATCATCCGCTGCTCCGGTAGCGGACCCGCCACGCCCTGCGCCGCGGCGCCACCTGCCAGCGAGCCTCCGCACAGGAGCATGAGTGCTATCAGGAACCTGCCGCCGACCATCGCGCTTCTCCTCCCAGACCGCAGGCACAGCGTCGTCCCGGCCCGGCCACGGGTCAAGGCATTTACAGCGTGCCTGGCTTCGCCAGCCGCATCCCAGCACCCTCGCCGCAATTTGCGCCGCGCTCTAGTCAGCTGGCGTCGAGTTCATCGTCGAGAACGACGGCGGGCCGGGAATGAGGCGTCAGTGACCCGTACCCGGGCTCTTTTTCAGGGCGGAATGGCGCGAAAATCGCGGATCTCGGCAAATGCGGGGCAAGAGCCTGAAAGGGCTGCGTTTTCTGAGGCTGGAATCCGGCTGGAATCAGGCTGGAATCCGGCTTGCCACTTTTTCACGTTCTGGAAGGCTTTTGGCAGGAGCGACCAGCGCTGCTGCCGTTGGTTCGGACTTGACCTACTGCTTCTGTCAGCACTAACATGTCACGCAACGTTCAGATGGTGATGCATGCCACCCCAAGCGATCTTCGGCCTCTCCGCGGCGCTGGTTTCTCCCTTTGCACCCGATGGGTCACCGGATCTGGTGCGGCTGGTGCGGCACGCGGAGTGGGTTCTCGCCAACGGCTGTGACAGCGTCACGCTGTTCGGGACCACCGGCGAGGGCTTTTCCATCGCGATGCGGGACCGGGCGGCGATGCTCGACGCCCTGACCGATACGGGGATCGGCGCGGGCAGGCTCAACTCAGGCGTCACGGCGACCACCGTCGCGGATGCGGCCGAGCAGGCGCGGCTCGCGCTCGACGCCGGCGCAAGGGGTCTGCTGTTCGCGCCGCCCTACTACCTGAAGGGGCTGGAGGAGGAAGGCCTCTACGCCTGGTTCAGCCGGGCCTTCGAGGCTATCGGCGGCGGGCTGCGCGGCGTCATCCTCTACCACATCCCGGGCCAGACGGCGGTGCCGCTCTCGGTTGACCTGATCGGCCGCCTGCGACGCGCCTTCCCCGAGGCGATCACCGGCATCAAGGACTTCGTCGGGCGACTGGGCGACGGCGGAGGCTTTCCTCGACGCGCACGGCGACCTGGCCGTCCTCGTCGGCGACGAGCGGCTGCTGCCGGCGGCGATGGCGCGCGGGGCGCAGGGGTCGATCTGCGGCCTGGCGAACGTCGCACCACGGCTGCTGCGACCGGTCATCCATGAAGGGGCCGACGAGCCACGGCTCCACCCGGTGGTCGATCTCATCGTGGCGCATCCTGTGCTGCCGTCGGTGAAGGCGCTCGTCGCGCACCGGCATGGCGACGCGCAGTATGCGCGCACCCGGCCGCCGCTCGTCGATCTCGACGCGGACCGGGCGGCGCGGCTTGCAGCCGCATTCGAGCGGCTGATGGCGGGAGAAGTGGTCGCGTGATGGCTGGCGACGCTCCCTCCGGCAAGGCCGCGGAGCCGCTGAAGCTGCGCGAGCAGGCCTACGAGGGCTATACCCGCAGCCTGCTCTCGCGCGAGATCGCCCCCGGCCAGTTCGTCACCCAGCGGCAGCTGGTGGAGATCACCGGCTTTCCGCTGGGCGCGATCCGCGAGCTGGTGCCGCGCCTCGAGGCCGAGGGACTGATCCGCACCGCGCCGCAGCGCGGCATGCAGGTGCCACAGGTCGACCTCAACCTGGTGCGCAATGCCTTCCAGTTCCGGCTCTTTCTCGAGGAACCCGCCGTGCGGCTCTATGCGCGGGACGCGGACCCGGCCGAGGTGGCCGAGCTGCGCGCGGCCCACGAGCGCATCCTCGCGCGGCACCAGGCCGGCGATGCGGCGTCACTGATGGAGGATGCCGAGGCGGTTGACCTCAGGCTGCACGAGGCGATCATCGACCACCTAGGCAACGAGATCGTCAGCAACGCCTACCGGGTGAACTGGATCAAGATCAAGCTGATCCGCCTGTCGGAGACCCGGCTCTACGTGCCGATGATCCCGCAGGTGATCGGCGAGCACATGCGGGTCATCGAGGCGGTCGAGCGGCGCGATCCCGACGCCGCCGCCGGCGCCATGACGGAGCATATCGAGACCGCCCGCCGACGCGCCGTAAAGATCTGAGTGAAAACCAACGACTGATGGGAGGAACCAACCAATGACCATGACGACATCCCGCCGGCGCTTCCTGGCCGGCTCCGCCGTGCTCGGTGCTGCATCGCTCGCGGCCCCTGCCCTCCTGCGGGCGCAGGAAACGGTGATCCGCTGGGGCGAGATGCTGCCGCCGACGCACCCGCAGGTGCTGATGATCGACCGGATCGCCGAGAAGGCCCGCGAAGGGTCCGGCGGCCGGATCGAGATCCAGAGCTTCCCCAACGGCCAGCTCGGCTCGGGCAGGGACATGATGGACATGGTCGTCTCCGGCGCGCTCGCCATGACGACCGACGGCGCGGCCGCCCTCGGGGCGCTGCTTCCGCCGCTCTCGGTTCTCGAGGCGCCGTACCTCTGGACCGACCCGTCCCAGCTCGCGAAGGTGCCGGGCTCCGACGTGTTCAAGAACCTGAACAACGAGATGGTCGCGCAGCGCGGCATCCGGATGCTGGGCGTCACCTACTATGGCAAGCGCCACGTCACCACCGGGTCGAAGGCGATCCACAACGTCGCCGAGTTTGCCGGCTTCAAGCTGCGGGTGCCACCGGTCGACACCTTCCGCGCGATGGTCGAGGCCTGGGGCGGACAGGCGACGCCGATCAACTTCAACGAGCTCTACCTCGCCCTGAGCCAGGGCGCCGTCGACGGGCAGGAAAACCCGCTCCCGACCATCTCGAGCGCCAAGCTCTACGAGGTGCAGAAGTTCCTGATCCTCACCGGCCACATCATCACGCCGCGCATCGTCATCGCCAACGAGGCCTGGCTCGCCGGGCTCGAGGCGGCTGACCGCGAGATCCTGGAGGCGGCGATCATCGAGGCCGCCACCTGGCAGGACGGCGAGCTGCTGTCGCAGGAGGCGGGCCTTCTCGACACGCTGAAGGGACAGGGGATGACGGTGATCGAGCCCGACGTGGAGAGCTTCCGCAAGCCGGTTCTCGAGCAGGTCCCGCCGAAGTTCGAGAGCGTCTGGGGCGCCGGCACCTGGGACGCCCTGGCCGCCCTCTGAGACCGATCCGCCCGCCGGCCACGCCGGCGGGCCATCCGTCCCGGGAGTTCCCGCATGCTAGCCCGTCTCGAGCGGTTGGCCGACCGCCTGCTCAAAGCCGCCGCGGTGCTGCTCATCCTCGCGATGCTCGGGGCGGTGTTCTTCGGTGTCGTCTTCCGCTTTCTCAACAGGCCGCTCGCCTGGTCCGACGAGCTCAGCACCTATCTCCTCGTCTGGGTCGGCTTCGTCGGCTGGATCATCGCGGGAAACCGCGGCAGCCATATCCGCATCCGCGTGCTGCTCGACCGGCTCAGGGGCCGCGGCCGCCAGATCGCCGAGGTGGCGATCCAGATCCTCGTCGCCGCGTTCGGCTTCGTGCTCATGACCCGCAGCTTCGGTCTGATCGGGCGCAACCTCGACGTCATGTGGGTCAGCCTGCCGCTGTCGGTCGCCCTCGTCTACATCCCCATACCGATCGCCGGGTTCGCCGTCGTCTGCCAGTCGCTCGTGGCAATCGCCCGCGCACTCCGCGGCGACGTCGCTGAGCGCGGACAGGGGCTTCCCCTGTGACCACGACGATGTTCGAGATCCTCGGCGTCTGGCTGGTCGCCATCCTCATCGGCGTGCCGCTCTACGCCGCGCTCGGGCTGGCCGCGATGGCCTTCGTCGCACTCGCCGGCATGCCGACCGACATCGTCCCGCAGAAGCTCGCGCAGTCGATCAATTCCTTCCCGCTGCTTGCGGCGCCGCTGTTCATCCTGATGGGCAACATCATGAACTCGGCAGGCATCACCGACCGGATCTTCGCCTTCGCCACCGCCTGCATCGGCTGGGTTCGCGGCGGCCTCTGCCACGCCAATATCCTCGCGAGCGTGATCTTTGCCGGCATGTCGGGATCGGCGGTCGCCGACGCGGGCGGCGTCGGCAGCCTCGAGATCCGCGCCATGAAGAAGGAAGGCTACGCCCCTGAGACCGCGGCCGCGATCACCGCCGCCTCGGCGACCATCGGGCCGATCATCCCGCCGTCGCTGCCCATGGTGATCTACGGCGTCAGCGCCGACGTCTCGATCGGCGGCCTGTTTCTCGCCGGCATCATCCCGGGCCTCCTGATGGCCGGCGCGCTTGCGGGCCTCGCCAGCTTCGTGGCCATCCGCCACAACCTTCCCCGCCACCGCTTCCCGGGGATCGGGGATCTCTGGACCGCCTACAAGCGTGCGCACTGGGCGCTGATGACGCCGGTCATCCTCTTCGGCGGCATGATGGCCGGGCTGATGACGCCGACCGAGGCCGCGGCGGTCGCCACGGTCTATGCGCTCTTTCTCGGCCTCGTCGTCTATCGCGAGTTCGACCTGCGCGAGCTGCCGCGGCTGATCGTCGAGACGGTCGAGACGACCGGCATCGTGCTGGCGCTGGTGATGACGGCGGCGGCACTCGCCTGGTGCCTGTCGATCGCGCGCGTGCCGCAGACGCTGACCCCGCTCATCGTCGAGCACATCAGCCATCCGCTGATGTTCCTGCTGGCGGTCAACGTCCTGCTGCTCGTCGTCGGCTGCTTCATGGAGGCGCTGGCGGCGATGCTGATCCTGATCCCGATCCTGACGCCGGTGGCGATGCACCTGGGGATCAACCCGATCCAGTTCGGGGTGATCTTCGTGCTCAACCTGATGATCGGCACCGTGACCCCGCCGGTCGGTGTGGTGCTCTTCATCACCTCGCGGATCGCCGGCATCAGCTTCGAAGCGATGTCGCGCGCGATCATACCCTGGCTGATCCCGCTCCTCGCGACCCTCGCCGCGATCACCGTCTGGCCGCCGCTCACCACCTGGCTGCCGAGCCTCGCGTTCCGTTGAGTTAAGCTGCGGCACGCCGGCGGCAATGAAGCGTTAACGGTTTGGCGAGAGGGTGTTCCACCGGCGCGCGGTCGAATTCGCTACGGCTTGCGGCGCCCCTGTGATATGCCTCCGGACGAGAGACTGCATTCCGATGATCGCGTTACACGAGACTTCGCTGGCAGCCCGATCTGGAGACGGGCGCGTATCGCCCGACGCAACTGGGGGGTGCGCCACCGTGTACCGATATCTGCGAACGACGCTCATGACCCTCGGCATCGCGCTCGGCGCAGGCGCCGTCACCTCCCCCGCCTCCGCCCAGGAAGACCCGCTGGCGCGCGGCTGGACCCTCGATCCCGCGGCCTCCAGCCTGCAGTTCCAGTCGGTCAAGAACGGCTCGAAGGTCGAGCAGAGCGGCTTTGCCACCTATTCCGGCACCATCGCCGAGGACGGGACAGTCGAGGTGCGCATGCTGCTCGATTCGGTCGACACCAAGGTCGATCTGCGCAACGTCCGCATGCGTTTCCTGTTCTTCGAGACCTTCAAGTTCCCCGAGGCGGTGATCACCGCCCGGGTCGATCCCGCCCAGATCGCCGATCTCGCGCAGGTGCGGCGGAAGACCCTGCGCCTGCCCTATACGCTGAGCTTGCGCGGCGTCAGCAAGGACCTGGAGGCTGACATCACGCTGACCCTTCTCGGGGACGATCTGGTGGCGGTCGCGAGCAGCACCCCCGTCACGTTGAGCCTCGATGACTTCGGGCTCCTCGAAGGCATGCGCAAGCTCGAGGAGGCGGCCAGCGTCACCATCGTGCCATCGACCAGCGTGACCTTCGATTTCGTCTTCGCCCGCAACGCGACAACCGCACCGATGCCGGCCGACGTGGCCCAGGCACCGGCCGTGCCGGTGGTGCCGGTGGTGCCGGCAGCCGCGGCGCTCGAGGCGGAGACCTTCGACATGGAGGCCTGCGTCGGCCGGTTCGAGATCCTCTCGCGGACCGGCAACATCCACTTCCGCAGTGGCAGCGCGCGTCTCGACGAGAGCAGCGCACCCCTGCTCGACAACATCGTCGATATCATCAACCGCTGCCCGGGCCTGGTGGTCGAGATCGCCGGCCATACCGATTCCGACGGCGGCGAGGTCACGAACCAGCGCCTGTCCGAAGCCCGGGCGGCATCGGTCGCGCGCTATCTCGCTGAACAGGGGGTCGCCGCCGACCGGATGGTCAGCGCGGGCTATGGCGAGCTTCACCCCGTGGCCCCGAACGACACGGCGGAGAACAAGCTCAGGAACCGAAGGATCGAGTTTGCGGTCTTCGGTGGCTGACGGTCCGCGCATCATGCCGCCATTCTTCGGGACGCCGCGCCTCCTCGCCTGGATGCTGGCGTTCCTCGGTCTGGTCGCGCCGGCTCTGGCAGAGACCCGCATCGCCCTGGTGGTCGGCAATTCCGCCTATCAGGCGGTGGCTCCGCTGGAGAACGCCGTGAACGACGCGCGGCTGATGGCCGAGACGCTGGAGGGACGCGGCTTCGCAACGACGCTGCTGACCGACGCGGACCGGGAGACCATGACCCGCGCCATGGGCGATTTCGGCCGCGCCCTCCGAGAGGCGGGACCCGAGGCGACCGGGCTCTTCTTCTATGCCGGCCACGGGGTCCAGTCCTTCGGAACCAACTATCTCCTGCCCGTGGATGCCCGGCTGACCGACGCGGCGGATCTGCCACTCGTCGCGGTCGAAGCAGAGGCGGTGCTGCGGCAGATGGCCTCGGCCCGCAACCTGACGAACATCGTCATTCTCGACGCATGCCGGAACAATCCCTTCCAGGGGATTCTGGACATGAACGACAACGGTCTGGCCGAGATGAACGCACCGACCGGCACCTTTCTCGCCTATTCCACCCGGCCGGGGGCGGTGGCACTGGACGGGACCGACGGCAACAGCCCCTTCACCCGCGCGCTCGCCGCGGAGATTGCCGCCGACGCCCAGCCGATCGAGCAGCTGTTCAGGAACACGCGCGTCGCGGTGCTGCAGGAAACCAATGGCGCGCAGACACCCTGGGATGCCTCGTCGCTGACCCGCGAGTTTTTCTTCTCGCCGCCGGTGGTCGTCTCGGCCGAGGAAATGGCCGATGCACAGCTCTGGGATTCGGTGCGGGGGACGCGCGATCCGGTGCAGATCATGCTGTTCCTGCGCGGATATCCCGACCAGCCGCTTCGCCGCCGATGCCCGGCAGCTGCTCGGTGAGCTGATCGACGCCGAGCTGGAGCCGGAAGCGCCGGCCCCGCCGCCCGCCGCGGCGGCACCGTCGCCGCAGGTCCCGAGCGCCGGCGAACAGGACCTGATGGCCAGGGCGCAGACGAGCGGCGATCCGGCCGATTACCAGGCCTATATCGATGCCTATCCCGCGGGCGTCTTTGCCGAGCTCGCCCGGACCGAGCTCAAGGCGATCGCCGAGCGGCTCGCCGCCGCGGCGCCGCCGCCGGCAGTGTCCGCGGCCCCCGAGGCGTCGGCACCAACCACTCAGCCGGGAATCGACCGCGGTTCGCTGCCGGATTCGGTCAGCTTCTCGGTGGCGCTTCAGAACGTCGCCACCGAGATCGATGGCCGCAGCATCGAGCAGCTGATCGGCGGCTCGCCGCTCTATCCACCGATCGAGGGGCTGCCGGATGAGGTCTGGAAAGACCAGACCTGCGCGAACTGCCACGCCTGGACCCGGGAAGCCCTCTGCGATCAGGCGCGGACCTACCTCAGCGCAAGCGCGGCGCGCAGCCTGCAGAAGCCCCATCCGCTGGGCGCTGGGTTCAAGTCCGTTCTGGGCATATGGGCGGCGGGCGACTGCCAGTAGGCATAGTGCGCTCGCGCCGGCCCGCGGCAACATAGCGCCCGCGCAGGAAGGAATCGCGTGAGGGAAGCCCTTCGTTCCGGGTGTTGCCGGACAGAGAATCCATGCCTCCACTGCCCTGTGGATAACTCGCGCTTTTGAACTTTTCTGTTTCAAAACAATGATATGATCCCTGTAACAACGTGATACACCCTTCTTTCCGACCCTATTCCAGTCGCCCTGCACCCGTGCAACATTGGCCCGAAGCCCGAACCGGAGTGCCGCGGATGATCTATCTGACCGAGCCGGAGCCGCTGCGCGGCGAGGCCGTGGAGGTCCTGCCCGGCATCCGGCGGATCGTCGCGGCGAATCCGGGGCTGATGACCTATCACGGCACCAACACCTTCCTGGTCGAGGAGCCCGACGGGATCGCCGTCATCGACCCCGGCCCCGCCGACCCCGCGCATCTCGACTCGGTGCTGACTGCGGCCGCGGGCCGGATCGCGCGCATTCTGCTCACCCATACCCACCGTGACCACGTAGGCAATCTCGCTGCCCTGCGGCAGGCCACCGGCGCGCCGGTCTGGGCGCTCTCGCCCGCGGCAGAGCCCGACATGGTACCCGAGGATGGTGCCGCGATCGGCGGGTTCGTCGCGGTGTATACGCCCGGCCATGCGGCGGACCATGTCTGTTTCTCGCGGCCCGGCGAGGTGCTGTTCAGCGGCGACCACGTAATGGGCTGGTCGAGCACCGTGGTGCCGCCGCCGCCCGGCGGCGACATGATCGCCTACCTTGCCAGCCTCCGCCGCCTGCTCGCCGGTGACGAGGCTTGCTACCTTCCCGGCCACGGCCCCGCGATCACCGATCCGCGCCCCTTCGTCGCCGAACTGCTCGACCGCAAGCTCGATCGCGAGCACCAGGTGCTCGGCGCGCTCGCCGCGGGCCGGACGGATGCCGCATCGATCACCGCGCGGCTCTATTCGGTGCCGCCGGGGCTGCGGCGGGCCGCGGAGTTGAGCGTGCTGGCGCATCTGGCAAAGCTGGAGGCCGAGGGCAGCGTTGTCCGCGACGGCGAAACCTGGCGCATGGGCGGGCCTGCGTGAAGCTGCGGCAGCCGGGCCGGGGTGCGGCGTCGACCGCGCCCGGCGAGCGCGGTCCTCTGCGATAGCGAGCACATCCGTCTTTCCAGAGGGGCCGGGAGCGGGGATAGTGGACCCAGCGCGCTCAGGGCCAAGGAGGTGACGGATGGACCTGCAACTGACCGGGATGCACCATGTCACGGCGATTACCGCCGACGCGCCCGCAAACCGGCGTTTTTATACCGAAGTGCTCGGCATGAGGCTGGTGAAGAAGACGGTGAACCAGGACGACACCAGCGCCTATCACCTGTTCTACGCCGACGCGCTGGCGAGCCCGGGTACCGACCTGACGTTCTTCGACTGGCCGGCGGCGCGCGAGAGGCGCGGAACGCACTCGATCTCGCGCACCGGGCTGAGGGTTGCAGGGGCGGCGAGCCTGACGTGGTGGCGCGAGCGGCTGATCGCGGCGGGGTGCGTGGCGGGCGAGCCTGGCGAGGTCGATGGCCGCGCCACCCTCGACTTCGAGGACGTGGAGGGCCAGCGCTTCCGGCTGACCGATGATGGCAGGCATGTGCCGGCGCATCCCTGGGACCTCAGCCCGGTTCCGGCGGAGCACCAGATCCACGGGCTCGGCCCGGTGACGATCTCGGTGCCGGATCTCGACCACACCGCCGCGTTGCTTACCGGGGTGATGAACATGGAGCGGCTGCACGACTATCCCTCGCCGGACGGGGTGGGCCAGGTGCATGTCTTCGCCATGGGCGACGGTGGGCCGTCAGCCGAGCTGCACGTGGCTGTGCAGCCAGGCCTGCCGGTGGCCCGCCAGGGGGCAGGCGGGGTGCATCACATCGCCTTCCGCACCCCGGACGTGGAGACGATCCACGGCTGGACCCGGCGGCTGGCGGAGGCGGGCATGCCCTCCAGCGGCGAGGTCGAGCGCTACTATTTCCGCTCGCTCTACTTCCGCGAGCCGGGGGGCAACCTCTTCGAGATCGCCACCGACGGGCCGGGATTCGCCGTTGACGAGCCTCTGGAGGCGCTCGGCGAGCGGCTGTCGCTGCCGCCGTTCCTCGAGGGTAAGCGCGCATCGATCGAGGCGCGGCTGAAGCCGCTCGATTGAGGGGGGGCGATGAGGCGTATTCTCGGCATCTCCGGCAGCCTGCGGCGGAAGTCGTTCAACTCCGGGCTCCTCCGGGCGGCGGGCGAGCTGATGCCCGAGGGGGCCGAACTGGTCGCCGGCAGCATACGCGGCATCCCGCTCTACGATGCCGACGACGAGGCGGAGACCGGCATCCCGCCGGCGGTGCGGGTGCTGAAGGACCAGCTCGCCGCTTCGGACGGGCTGCTGATCGTGACGCCCGAGTACAACAACGCGATGCCCGGCGTGGCCAAGAACGCCATCGACTGGCTGACCCGGCCGACGAGCGACATCGCGCCGCTCTTCCACGGACGGGCGGTAGCGGTGATCGGCGCCTCGCCGGGAGCCTTCGGCACCATCCTCGCCCAGAACGCCTGGCAGCCGGTGCTGCGCACCCTGCGCACGCGGCCCTGGCACGAGGGCCGGCTGATGGTCACCAATGCCCGGGAGCGTTTCGACGCCGAGGGCAACCTCACCGACGCGAAGATCCGCGAGCGGCTGGCGGATTTCCTCGCGGGCTTCGTGGCCTTCGCGGACGCCACCTGACGCTCTGGCTCAACCTGCCCGAAGACCTGGCAATTGCCGAAGCAGGGCGGGAGCAATCAACGACAGTCCGATCAGCGTTGCATAGAAATCCGGTGCAACGAGAAAGATCGCGGCAACCGCCAGCAGGACCCGCTCATAGGCTCTGACGGGGGCGAACAGCCAGCCGGCGAAGGCCGCCGACAGCGCCCAGATCCCCAGCATCGCGCCGCTGGTGGCAAGAGCGAACTCGGTCCAGGTGAACCCCTCGACTACGAGCAGGAGCGAAGGCGAGAACACGAATACGAACGGCACCAGCGCCTTGCCCATGCCCAGCCGGAATGCGGTGTTGCCGGTGCGGAATGCGTTGGCATCCGCGATTCCCGCCGCGGCATAGGCGGCAAGCGCTACTGGCGGCGTGATATCGGCAAGCACGCCGTAGTAGAAGACGAAGAAGTGGGCGACCAGCGGCTGGACCCCGAGCAGGCCAAGGATCGGCGCCGCCACCGCGATCATGATCAGATAATTCGCCGTGGTCGGGATGCCGCAGCCCATCAGGACGCAGACGATCGCCGTCATGATCAGCGTGAAGAGCAGCGTCATGGTGGGCACGCTCATCACCTCGAACGGCAGGAAGGCGAGCCCGGCCGAGACGCTCTCGGCCCACCCGGCGGCGACCGAAGTGACCATGTAGGCGATCTTGAATCCGACGCCCGTCAGCGTGACGACGCCGATGATGACGCCGACCAGCGCCGCGGCGGCGGTCACGGCAAGCGAGAACTTTGCGCCGACGACGAAACCGTCCCAGACCTCGCGCACGGTCTCCCGCGCCGCGGTCCACGGGTCGTGGCGAACCAGGTTCTGGATCACCAGCACCAGCAGGCACGAGGCGATCCCCCAGAACGCGGCAAGGTAGGGGGTCCGCCCCGAGAGCAGCGTCGCCACCAGCACGAAGAGCGGCAGGGTGGTCAGCCAGCCGGCCTTGAACACCGTCCAGGCGACTGGCAGTTCGTCCTCGGTAAGACCCCGCAACCCGCGCCGACGCGCCTCGAGATGAACCTGCACCAGCACACCGAAGAAGTGCATGAAGGCCGGCACCAGTGCCGCGGTCAGGATCGTGGTCAGCGGCACACCGAGGTACTCGATCATAAGAAAGGCCACCGCGCCCATCACCGGCGGAGTGATCTGTCCGCCCGTCGAGCTCGCGGCCTCGACCGCGGCCGCGAAGTGGCGCGGGTAGCCGATACGGATCATCGCGGGAATGGTCAGGGAACCGGTGGTGACGGTATTCGCGATGGACGAGCCCGAGATTGAACCGAGGAGCGCCGAGGACAGGACCGAAACTTTGGCAGGCCCGCCTGCGTACCGCCCGGCAAGGGCGGCGGCGAGGTCGATGAAGAGCTGGCCCAGCCCGATCCGGGTGGCGAGCACGCCGAACAGCACGAAGTGAAAGACGTAGGTCGCGATAACGCCGAGCGCCGTGCCGTAGATCCCCTGGGACGTCAGGTAGAGGTGGTTGACGATGCCCCGCCAGTCGGCTCCCGGATGGGTCAGCACCCCCGGCATCGACTGCCCGAAATAGGCATATGCAATAAAGAGAAGCGCGATGACCGGCAGCGGCCAGCCCATCGCGCGGCGGGTCGCCTCCAGCAGGACAATGATCAGGATCGAGCCCATGAGGACGTCGATCGGCAGCGGATCGCCGACGCGGAAGGCGAGGTCGTTGAAGATCCACGGCACGTAGAGCGCCGAGACCACGCCCGCGATAGCAAGCAACCAGTCGATGAGCGGCAGACCGAGCGGCGTCAGAATGCGACTTTTCGGCTCCCGAGCCGTGCCGAACGCCACGAACGAAAGGAAGATCAGGCCCAGCGTGAACGCCAGATGCGTGCCGCGGTGGGTCGTCGCCTGCGGGATGCCGTAGCCGGCGGTGTAGAAGTGATAGCAGGACAGCACGAACAATGCCGTGGCGGTGATCCAGCCGAGCACCGGCGGCAACGGACGAAAGCGCACCTCGGGATCGTAGCGCGCCTCGAGCTCCTGCATCTGCTCTTCGGTCAGCGCCTCGCTGCGCCCGGCCCCTGTCCGTTCGGTCATCGATCACCCCAATCGGCGACGGCCGGCCCTGAAGGAGCCGGCCGCGCATCTCGTTGGTCCTCGCGGACTACCGCCTGTCACTCAGTCAGAACGCCCGCCTCGCGATAGAAGCGCTCCGCACCCGGATGCAGCGGGATGCCGACCCCGTCGAGCGCCGTCTCGAGGGTGATCTGCTTGCCCTTAGCGTGGCCCGCGTCGAACAGGCGGCGCGTGTTGTCATTCCAGACCGCCTTGGTGATTTCGTAGATCAGATCCTCCGCCTGGTCGGCGTTGGTGATCCACTGGGCGCCCACGGAGATGGTGGCCACATCTTCATCGACGCCCTCATATGTACCGGCGGGGATCAGATCCTCGGCGAAGAAGCCGTAGCCCTCGATGATGGCTTGTGCCTGGTCGCCCTCGATCGGGACCAGTACGATGTCGGCCTGGCTCGCAAGCTCGGCGATCGCACCGGCTGGAAAGCCGCCGACGAAGAAGAACGCGTCCATCGCGCCGTCGCGCATCCGCTCGGCGGCCTGGTCGGGCTTTAGGAAGCTTGCCTCGATGTCGTCCTCGCCCAGCCCGTAGGCCTCGAGGATTATGCGCGCGTCCACCAGCGTGCCCGATCCCGGCTCGTCGAGCGAGACGCGCTTGCCGGCAAGGTCATCGACGCTGTCGATGCCGCTGTCAGCGCTGGCGACGAGGTGGATGCTCTCGGGATAGAGGTTGGCAATCATGCGCAGGCTCTCGACAGCCTCGCGATCTTCCCAGATGCCGGTGCCCGTCTGCGCCCACGTGGCAACGTCGGATTGGGAGAAACCCGATTCCAGCGACCCGCCGGCGATCGCGTTGACGTTGGCCACCGATCCGTTCGACGAGACCGCCGTGGCGATCAGCCCCGGCACGCCGCACGAACCGCCCTCCTCGCAGGGTCGCGACCCCGGCGCGTTGGAGATCGCATTGGCGATCAGACCGCCGATCGGATAATAGGTGCCGGCCGTGCCGCCCGTGCCTATGCGGAAGAATTGCGGCTCCTGCGCCATGGCGACTCCGCCGGCCGCAAGGCCCAACGCGATCGCCGACAGCACGGAGATTGATCGAATGCTCATGGTTGCTCCCTCCTTGTGTTGCATTGGCAAAAGATACGAAATCCGAGACAGTCTCAACCGTCCCTGAGCCTACCGGCGGCTCGCGCATCCGAACTCGGACCGCGACACCATACCGCGGCGGCCCGGCTTGCCATGAATTGGTAACAATATATGGTTCTGGAACGTGATTCTGGCCCTTATCCGCCGAAGGCGCCGGCAAAACCGAACAGACCGGACAAAACACTCAGGGAGACCATCATGAAACGACTGCTTCTCGCAACCGCCGCGGGCGCACTGGTCGCCGGCGCGGTCAGCGCGCAGGACCAGGTGAACGTGGGCATCATCCTCGGCTTCACCGGCCCGCTGGAGTCGATCACCCCCGGCATGGCCGCCGGCGCGGAGCTCGCCTTCAAGGAAGCCTCGGACAGCGGCAAGCTGCCCGGCGGGCTGACTCTGAACGTGCTGCGCGGCAATTCCACCTGCATCGACGCCGCGGCGGCGACCGCCACGGCGGCGCAGCTCATCACTTCCGACAAGGTGGCCGCCATCATGGGCGCTGACTGCTCGGGCGTGACCACGGCCATCGCCAACAACGTGGCGGTCCCGAACGGCGTGGTGATGGTCTCGCCCTCGGCCACCTCGCCGGCGCTGACCGACATCGACGACGACGGCCACTTCTTCCGCACCGCACCCTCGGACGCCCGCCAGGGCGAGATCCTCGCCGCGCTGTTGATGGAGCGCGGCATGGACACCGTGGCGATCACCTTCACCAACAACGACTACGGCAAGGGCCTCTCCGATGCCATCGCCGCCGCCTTCACTGCCCTCGGCGGCACGGTGGCGATCAACGCCCCGCACGACGACGGCAAGGGCGACTACTCGGCCGAGGTCGCGGCACTTCAGGCTTCCGGCGCCGAGCACCTGGTGGTGGCGGGCTATGTCGACCAGGGCGGTGTCGGCATCGTCCAGGCTTCGCTCGACACCGGCGCCTTCGAGAGCTTCGTCTTTCCCGACGGCATGTACGGCCAGAGCCTGATCGACTCCATCGGCGACGAGATCAACGGCAAGGTCATCGGCACCCTGCCGGGCACCGAGGGCCAGGGCGCGGAGGCCTTCGCCGCGATCGCCAATGCGGCCGGCGTCGATCCCACCGGCACCTATGCGCCGGAGAGCTACGACGCGGCCGCGCTGATTTCGCTCGCCATCGCCGCGGGCGGCTCGGCAGACCGCACCTCGATCCGCGACCATGTGCTGGAGGTGGCCAACGCGCCGGGCGAGCCGATCTATCCGGGCGAGCTTGCGAAGGCGCTCGATCTGCTCGCCGCCGGCACCGACATCGACTATGTCGGCGCCTCGGGTGTCGAGCTGATCGGGCCGGGCGAGGCGGCAGGATCCTACCGCGTCTATGAGATCGACGGCAACGCGCCGGTCACCCTCGGCTTTCGCTGATCCTTCGCAACCGCTCCCGGCCCGCGCGCGTCGCGGGCCGGGAGCCACCGGGAACCGGGACCGCATGATCCGCGTCGAGGACCTCCACCTGCATTTCGGCGGCATCCGTGCAGTGGACGGAGCCTCCATCACCATCGCGAAGGGGTCGATTACCGGGCTGATCGGCCCCAACGGCGCCGGCAAGTCCACGCTCTTCAACGTCATCGCCGGCCACTACAAGCCGACCTCGGGCCGGGTCATCCTCGACGGCGAGGACATCACCGGCATGGCCCCGCACGAGCTGTTCCACAAGGGGCTGCTGCGCACCTTCCAGATCGCGCACGAGTTCTCGACCCTGACGGTGCGCGAGAACCTGATGATGGTGCCTGCCGACCAGCCCGGCGAGGTGCTCTGGGACGCCTGGTTCAAAGGCGGCAGCGTGCGCGCCCGTGAGGCCGAGGTGCGCGCCCGCGCCGACGAGGTGATCGCGTTCCTCGAGATCAGCCACGTGGCCGACGAATACGCCGGCAACCTCTCGGGCGGGCAGAAGAAGCTCCTGGAGCTCGGCCGCACCATGATGGTGGACGCCAAGATCGTCTTTCTCGACGAGGTGGGTGCGGGCGTGAACCGCACGCTTCTCAACACCATCGGCGACGCGATCATCCGGCTGAACAAGGAGCGCGGCTATACGTTCTGCATGGTCGAGCACGACATGGATTTCATCGGCCGGCTCTGTGATCCGGTGATTGTCATGGCCGAGGGCAAGGTGCTGACCGTCGGCCATCCGCAGACGGTGATGAAGAACGAGCAGGTCATCGAGGCCTATCTCGGCCGCGGGTTGAAGAACAAGCCCGCCCGGGTGCGCACATGAGCTACCTCATCGGCGATGCGATGACCGGCGGCTACGGCGGCGCCGACATCCTGCATGGATGTACCATCGAGGTGGAGCAGGGCGAGATCGCGGTGATCGTAGGGCCGAACGGCGCGGGCAAGTCCACGGCCATGAAGGCGATCTTCGGGATGCTGAAGCTGCGCGAGGGTGTGGTGCGGCTCGACGGGCAGGAGATCACCGGGCTGAGCCCGCAGGATCGTGTGCGCGCCGGCATGGGCTTCGTGCCACAGACCTCCAACGTCTTCACCTCGATGAGCGTCGAGGAGAACCTGGAGATGGGCGCCTATATCCGCGACGACGATTTCTCCGGCACCATGGCGCAGGTCTTCGACCTGTTCCCGATCCTGAAGGAGAAGCGGCGGCAACCGGCGGGCGAGCTGTCCGGCGGTCAGCGGCAGCAGGTCGCCGTGGGGCGCGCGCTGATGACAAAGCCCAAGGTGCTGATGCTCGACGAGCCGACGGCGGGCGTCTCGCCGATCGTAATGGATGAGTTGTTCGACAAAATTCTCGAGATCGCCGCCACCGGGCTCGCGATCCTGATGGTCGAGCAAAACGCGCGGCAGGCGCTGAACATCGCCGATCGCGGCTATGTGCTGGTGCAGGGGCGAAACCGATATACCGACACCGGCGAGGCCTTGCTGGCCGACCCGGACGTCCGGCGCACGTTCCTTGGGGGCTGAGATGGACAGTGTTCTCAACGCCCTGGTGCTCTTTTCCAACTTCGTGCTGGTGCCCGGCATCGCCTATGGCGCGCAGCTTGCCCTCGGCGCCCTGGGCGTCACGCTGATCTATGCTGTGCTGCGGTTCTCGAACTTCGCCCATGGCGACACCATGGCCTTCGGAACGGCGGTGGTAGTGCTGGCGACCTACTGGTTGCAGGGCCAAGGAATCGGGCTGGGCCCGCTGCCGACAGCGCTGATCGCGTTGCCACTGGGTATGCTGGCGGCCTCGGTGCTGGTGCTGCTGACGGATCGCTGGGTCTACCGCTTCTATCGCAAGCAGCGCAGCCCCGGCGTGGTCTTCGTGATGGCGAGCGTCGGGGTGATGTTCGTCTACAACGCGATCACCCGTTTCGTCATCGGCACCGACGACCGGCGCTTCGAGGATGGCGAGCGGTTCCTCATCCGCGTCCCGGACTTCCGCGAGATGACCGGGCTCGCCGAGGGGCTGGCGATCCGCACCAGTCAGGCGCTTACCGTTGTGGTGATGATCATCACCGTCGCCCTGGTCTTCTGGTTCCTCCAGAAGACCCGTACCGGCAAGGCGATGCGGGCATTCTCGGACAACGAGGATCTGGCCTTGCTCTCGGGGATCAGTCCCGATCGCGTCGTAGCGATCACCTGGATCCTGGCGGCCTGCCTCGCGACCATTGCGGGAGTGCTCTACGGGCTCGACAAGTCGTTCCGGCCCTTCACCTATTTCCAGCTGCTGCTGCCGATCTTCGCTGCGGCCATCGTTGGCGGCATCGGCCAGCCGCTCGGGGCGATTGCGGGCGGGTTCATTATCGCGATATCCGAGGTGACGGTAACCTACGCCTATCGCGGGGTGCTGGTCTATCTCCTGCCCGAGGGTTGGATGCCCGAGGGGCTCGTGCAGCTCCTGTCCACCGAATACAAGTTCGCGGTCTCCTTCATCATCCTGGTCGTGGTGCTGCTGGTGCGGCCGACCGGCATATTCCGGGGGAAGGTGATATGAGCGGCACTGCGCGGATCGTCGTCCTCTACGGCGTCATGGCGCTGCTCATCATTGCAGTGGGGGTGTTCCAGAGCTGGATCTTCGCGCTGACGATCCTCAACCTCTGCCTGATCTCGGCGATCATGTCGTTGGGGGTGAACATCCAGTGGGGCTACGCCGGGCTCTTCAACGTCGGCATCATGGGGTTCGCCGCCTTGGGCGGCGTGGCGGCGGTGCTGGTCTCCATGCGCCCCGTGCCGGGGGCGCTGGCGGCGGGCGGCTGGAACCTCGGGCTGGCGGCGCTGGCCATCGTCGGCACGCTGGGGGCGGCGCTGTTCGTGCGCGAGCGCGCACCGGCGTACCTGCGCGGCGTAGCGGGCCTGCTGACGGTGCTCCTGGGTTACCTGATCATGCGCATCTTCCTCGACCCTGCCAGCGAGGCGATCGAGGCGGTTAATCCGGCAGCGGCGGGCTATCTCGGCGGGCTCGGCTGGCCGGTGGTGATCTCCTGGGGCGTGGGCGGGCTGTTCGCGGCGGGGGCGGCATATCTCGTGGGAAAGATCACGCTGGGCCTGCGCTCGGACTATCTGGCGATTGCCACGCTCGGCATCTCCGAGATCATCCTCGCGGTGCTGCGAAACGAGAACTGGCTGACCCGCGGCGTGAAGAACGTCACCGGCCTGCCCCGCCCGATCCCCGACGAGCGCGTGCTCCAGCAGACCCAGTGGGTACTGGACCTCGCCGACAGGTTCGGCGCGACCCCGGCCACCGCGGCGGCCATCGTCTCGCGGCTGGGGTATGCGGCGCTGTTCACGGTCGTGCTGCTGGTGATCCTGTGGCTAGCGGAGCGGGCGCTGAAATCGCCCTGGGGGCGGATGATGCGGGCGATCCGGGACAACCGCGACGCCGCCGAGGCCATGGGCAAGGACGTCACCCGGCGCCACCTGCAGGTCTTCGTGATCGGCTCGGCGGTGGTGGGGATCGCCGGCGCGATGCTGGTCACGCTCGATGGCCAGTTCACACCCGGCAGCTACATCCCGCTGCGTTACACCTTCCTGATCTGGGTGATGGTGATCGTCGGCGGATCGGGCAACAACTGGGGTGCCGTGCTCGGCGGCTTCCTGATCTGGTACCTCTGGGTGATGGCCGAACCGGCGGGGACCTGGATCATGGGGAACCTGACCGCCGGCATGGAGCCGGGCTCCTGGTGGAGCGCCCAGCTCGCCGCCTCGGCACCGCATCTGCGGCTGTTCCTGATGGGGCTGATCCTGCTGCTGGTGCTGCGCTTCGCGCCCCGCGGGCTGATCCCTGAGGCGCGCGGACGCTGAGCCGCCGCTACCTGCCGCGCCGGATCAACCGGTCATTCTCGCCACCGGCGTGCCGCGGAACCTCGTTCCGGCGAAGCATTTCGCCATCGAGGTAGCGCGTCCGCGCCCAGGGATCGGCCTCCGGAGCCGCCGGCGCATCCGCCCCGAACCTGCGTCCCGTGAAAAAGCGAAGCATCGCGTCCTCCTGTCGATGGTCCCGGCCCGATGCCGGGAGAACGAGGTCGATAATGCCGCGCCCGGCTGCGGCGCGCGTCGGGAGTGCTCCCTATTCTTGAACGCCAGGATCCCCATTTTCGACGTCGCACCCCTACATCCCTGTCGGCGACGGGAATTTGGTGCTAGCTCTCGGGGCCATGGCGCTGCTCGAACGGGACCATCAACTCGGCCTCTTGCGCGGTCTGCTGGCTGAGGCCGCGCGCGGGCGAGGGCGGCTGGCGGCGCTGGCTGGCGAGGCCGGCGTCGGCAAGACCGCACTGACCCAGGCGCTCGCCGAAGCGGCACCCGAGGGCACCCGGATCCTGCGCGGTGCCTGCGAGGACCTGGTGGTCGCAGAGCCGCTCGGCCCGCTGCGCGACCTCGCCCGCGAGGCCCGCTGGGACCTGGGTCACGCGATCGCGCAGCACGAGGAACGTCTCTCGGTGTTCTCCGAGGCGCTCGAGGCCTTCGACCGACCGGGCTGCGCGACCCTGCTGGTGATCGAGGACCTGCACTGGGCCGACGAAGCCACCCTCGACTTCGTCCGCTTCCTCGGCCGGCGCATCCGCAACGCGCACCTGCTGTTGCTCGTCACCGCCCGCGACGACGAGGCCGGCGGGCGAAGCCACCTGCGCCGGGCCCTGGCGGACGTGCCCCCCGACAATGTCCTGCGCATCGACCTGGCGCCCCTGACGCGGGAGGCCGTTGGCGGTCTGGCCCGAACGGCAGGGATGGACGGCGGGGCCGTGTTCCGGGCGACCTCCGGCAATCCGTTCTTCGTCACCGAGCTGATCCGCGGCGGTCGCGAGGATCCGCCGCCGCCGAGCGTTCAGGACGTCGTGCTCCGGCGGGCCGACCGGCTTTCGGCGGAAGCCAGGCAGTTGCTCGACGCCAGCTCGATCTTCCCGCGCCGGGTCGAGATGCAGACACTCGCCGACCTCAGCGGCGCGGGGGCCGAGGCCGGGCTGGAGGAATGCGTCGCCGCGGGGATACTTCAGGCGACGGACGAAGGCCCCGCGTTCCGACACGAGCTCGCGCGCCGCGCCGTCGAATCCGCGCTTCCGGCGGCGCGACGACGGGACCTCAACGCCGCCGCCCTGGGACTGCTGCGCGCCCGGCCGGGCACACCGCTCGCCCGCATGCTGCACCACGCCCGCGCCGCCGGCGACGGCGCGGCTGTCCGGGAACTGGCGGCGGGCGCCGGTCGGGAGGCCGCGCAGGTCGGAGCCCACGGCGAGGCAGCTGAGCACTATCTCGCCGCGCTCGACCACGCGCAGACCTTTCCCGTCGACGAGCGCATCGCGCTCTACGAGGCCTGCGCCCACGAATGCTATCTGGCCGGGCGAAACCTGGAGGCGATCTCGACGCTGAAGCTGGCGCTGGCGCTGTACCACGCCCGGCAGGATCGCGTGCGCGAAGGTGAATGCGAGCGATGGCTGTCGCGGTTCAACTACCAGTTGGGGGACATTGCCGCGGTTCGGGGCCACGCGGAGCGCGCGCTGGAACTGCTCGAAGGCACCGACGGCCCCGAACTCGCGATGGCCTATTCGACTCTGTCCCAGGTCGCGATGCTCGGCGACGATGTCGAGCAGACCTTCCGGTACGGCGAACGGGCGGTCGCGCTCGCCAACCGCCTAAACCTGACCGACGTGCTCTGCCACGCCCTGATCAACATCGGCTACGCCGGGCGATGGGTGGATCCGATCGAAGGCCGCAGAAAGATCGAGCATGGCCTCGAGCTCGCGCGACGGATCTCCAACCACGACCACTGCGCGCGCGCCTACACAAACCTGGCCTGGCTCGACATGACGATGCTGGACCTTGACCGGGCCTTGGAGACGCTGCGATCCGGCCTCGCCTATTGCGCCGAACACGAGCTTCCCGCCTACGGGACCTACCAGCGGGCCACGTTGGCCGAAATTCTGCTGCGCAAGGGAGACGCGGAACGCGCCCAGGCCGAGGCCCTCCGGGCGCTCGACCACGACCGCCCGGTGCGGCTGTCGCGGTTCGTCGCCACGCTCGTCCTCGCCCGGCTTCGGACCCGCGCCGGGTCCGCGCAGGTCGAACCCCTCCTCGACTACCTCGTGAAATATCTGGAAACTGGCAAGGAACTGCAGCGTTTCGCCCCCTACGTGGCTCTCGTCGCCGAGCAGGCCTGGCTGGGCCTGTCGGAGCGGCAGGTCGCGCTTCGCCTGATCGACGAGGCCGTGGACATGGCTTCCGACCCGGTGATGATCCCTGAGATCTTCACCTGGCGGCGCCTGCTGGCGCCGGAGCAGGAGCTGCCCGATACAGGGCGCATGCCCGAGCCATACAGACTGATGCTTGCCGGTGACTGGCAGGCCGCCGCAGATGCCTGGGCCCGGGTCGGTGCGCCATTCGACGAGGCCATTGCGCTCCTGGAAGGAGGCCCCGAGGCGCAGCGGCGCGCGTTGGCGATCTTCGAGGGGCTCGGCGCAACCTGCGTCGCGGACCATGTACGTGGTCTGCTGCGCCAGAGCGGCACCCGGATCGTGGCGCAGGGTCCGAGGGCTTCGACGCGGGACAATCCTGCCGGCCTCACCCGGCGCCAGATGGACGTGCTCCGTTTGCTCGACGCGGGGCATTCGAACGCGACCATCGCCGAACGGCTGTTCGTGTCCCCGAAAACCGTCGACCACCACGTCTCGGCGATCCTCGCCAAGCTCGAGGTCGGCACGCGTGGAGAGGCCGCTGCGGCGGCGCGGCGCGCCAAGCTGATCTGAGGCGCCGGGGATGAACCGCATGATCGGCGGCCGCCCTTGATCCCGGAGCCGCCATCGCGCATGCCTGCCGCCGCAATGATCGGGAGCAGGACATGAAGATCGACACCCTCGGCCGCAGCGACCTCCGGGTAAGCCGCTTCTGCCTCGGAACCATGACCTGGGGCACGCAGAACACCGCCGGGGAGGCCTTCGCCCAGATCGACACTGCGCTCGACCGCGGGATCAACTTCATCGATACCGCCGAGCTCTATCCCACCACGCCGGGCTCGGCGGAGACGGCCGGCGAGACCGAGCGGATCATCGGTGAATGGGTCGCGAAAAGCGGCCGTCGCAACGAGGTGGTGCTCGCCTCCAAGATCGTCGGGCCTGGAAACCATACGGTGCGGCCCGAAGGGGCGCCGATCTCGCCCGCGACGCTGCGGGTCGCATTGGAGGGCAGCCTGCGCAGGCTGCGGACCGACAGGATCGACCTCTACCAGCTTCATTGGCCGAACCGCGGATCCTACCATTTCCGCCAGAGCTGGCGCTACGACCCGAGCGGTCAGCCGCGGGGACAGGAGGCGGAGTTCCGCGCCATCCTGGAGGCGCTGGCCGCCTTCATCGCCGAAGGCAAGGTGCGCCACGTCGGCCTCTCCAACGAGACGGCCTGGGGCACGATGACCTGGTTGCGGCTGGCGCAGGCCGAGGGCCTGCCGCGGCCGGTCTCGATCCAGAACGAGTACAGCCTGCTCTGCCGAATCTTCGACCTCGACCTCGCCGAGGTCTGCCACCACGAGGGTGTCGGCCTCATGGCCTTCTCGCCTCTGGCGGCTGGCCTTCTGACCGGAAAGTACGAGGGCGGCAAGCGCCCGCCCGGCTCGCGGGCGACCATCAATTCCAATCTGGGCGGGCGCATGACCGCCTGGCCCGAACCCGCCATCTCGGCCTATGTGGCGCTCGCGCGCGCCCATGGGCTCGTCCCCGAGCAGATGGCGCTGGCCTTCGCCGCGTCGCGCCCGTTCATGGCATCGGTCATACTCGGTGCCACCACCCCGAAGCAGCTCGCCACCGATATCGCTGCCGCCGATCTGGTGCTGCCTGCCGAAGTGGTGGCCGGCATTGCCGAGATCCACCGGCGCTACCCGAACCCGCTGTAGCGCCCTACGACCCGCCGGCCTCGGGGGGACTGCTGGCCCGCATAGTTGTTCTTGTTCTCCTCCCGGATTGGTGCGGCCCCTGATTCCAGCGGCCTGTGTCGCTGACCTGGGGCTCTTGTACGGGGTGAAATGGCAATAAAACCGCCGCGTGCGGCGGATGCGGCGCAATGTCCTGAATAGGCTTCGTTTTTGGAGGCTGGAATCAGGCTGGAATGCGGCTGGAATCAGGCTTGCCACTTTTTCAGGGTTCGTGAAGCTTTCCGGCACGAGTCCGGCGCCCGGGCAGCTGGTATGAACCTGCCCGACGGGCGTTCTGCCTGAATGAAATACCGGGAAGCGGGCGACGTTCGCGCTACTCGGCCTCGGTGGCTTCCATCTCGCCAATCGCCGCGCCGTCCGCGTCAAGGACTTCGAGCCGGTCGCCCTCGATCCGCCAGCCCCGCGTGGCGCCGAGCACATCCGCGAGCTGGCTCTCGAGGGTATCGAGGGGGGGCGAGCAGGTCACCAGGGTCGCGGCGGCGCGACCGAAGGTCAGCCGGTCGCCCTCCATGTCAAATCCGCCCTCGAAGCTGTTGCAACCCACCGAGGCACTGAAACGCGGCCCATCGACAACCTGCAGGCGCAGGCGCGGCGGTGCCTGCCCCGCCTCGGGGTCAAGCGCGCTGTCGCGGAGCCGGACAATCCGCCAATGGGTCTCCACCAGCGGCCGGTTGCCCACCGGCGCTACGCAGGATTCGCCGGCCCAGACGCCCACGAACCGCTCCACATGCACCGCCATCTCGGGAGCGCCGTCTCCGGCGGCCGGACGCTCGATGATCTCGCCCTCGAAACTCACCATCACCGGCCCGCCGGGCTCGCGACCGGCAGCGACATAGGCGTGTTCGAGTGCGGCGAAGTCGCCGGTCTCGGCGACGAGGTATTCGCGACCCGTGGCGCAGTCGGTGAAACGTGCCGCCTCCGCCATGAAGGTGACATAGCCCCGCTGCAGCGGCGGCGCGGCGGTCTCCGCGGCGGGCTCGCTCGCGGCCACGGCGGCGCCTTCCGCGCCGCCCGGAGGTAGTGGCGCCTCGGCGGCCTGGGCCAGCGACCTCGACGCGCCGAGGCTCTGCGCGCCGCCGGCTCGCACCATCATGATCTCGACCGTGTCGGGTGCCCCCCCTGTAAGCACCGGGTGGAACGTGTCGGTCGTGAACATCAGCCGGCCATCGACCCGGATCGCGGCCCGGACGGCGTAAATCTGCCGATCGTTAATCGCATCCCTATCATAGGCGATGCGGAAGTTGTATGGAGGACCGCCGGGATCGGCCGTCTCGACCCGCCCCAGTTCCACCGCCGGGGCATCGGCACGGCTTACGTCCTGCAAGATCGCCTCGAAGACGGCGTTCGAAGGCAGCCTGACGCGCTCGCGGTAGAGAGCGATTCCAGACACGTACGCGTCTTCGGCCCCGGCAATGCCGGCAGCGAGCATGAGAAACCCGGCAGCTACTGCCCCGATTCCGCGCCGAATCATCCCTCAACCTGCGTCGTTATTTCGGCCAATGTGCCAGCTAACGACCTCGCGGCCAATCCCGAAGCTGCCTCAAAATATCGGCACTTGCACCAATTCCAGAGGAATATGGTCAAAGGCGGGCCATGACCTCGTCGGAGACCTCGAAGCTTGCGGTGACCGACTGCACGTCGTCGTCGTCCTCCAGCGCCTCGATCAGCCTCATCAGGCTCTGCGCCGCCTCCAGGTCGAGCTCGGTCGGGGTCTGCGGCCGCCAGACCAGCCGCGTGCTCTCGGCCTCGCCGAGGCTCGCCTCCAGCGCGGCCGAAACCTCGCCCAGATCGTTGGCGGCACACCAGATCACGTGGCCTTCCTCATCCGATTCCACGTCGTCCGCCCCGGCTTCGATGGCGGCCATCAGCACGTCGTCCGCCGAGCCCGCGCCCGCCGCGTAGATAATCTGTCCCATGCGGTCGAACATGTAGGCGACCGACCCGGTCTCGCCGAGGTTGCCGCCGCGCTTGGCGAAGGTCGAGCGGATGTTCGAGGCGGTGCGGTTGCGGTTGTCGGTCATCGCCTCGACGATGATCGCCACGCCATTGGGCCCGTAGCCCTCGTAGCGGATCTCCTCGTAGTTCTCCGCATCCCCGCCCTGCGCCTTCTTGATCGCGCGGTCGATGTTGTCCTTGGGCATCGAGTTGGACTTGGCCTCCTTGACGGCCAGCCGCAGGCGCGGGTTCTTGTCGGGATCGGGGTCGCCCATCTTTGCAGCCACGGTGATCTCCTTGGAGAACCGCGAGAAAAGCTTGGACCGGGCCGCGTCCTGCCGGCCCTTGCGATGCTGGATATTGGCCCATTTGGAATGCCCGGCCATGGCGAACTCCGTGGAGATGTGAGGATGGTCGCGCCTCTTATCCTCCGCCGCGAGCGGCTTCAACCCCCAGGGGCGAGCGGCCAGAAGACCGGGATCAGCAGGCAGGCGGTGGCGCCGAAGATGAGGTTCATCGGCAGGCCGATGCGCAGGAAGTCGGTGAAGCGGTAGCCGCCAGGCCCGTAGACCAGCGTGTTGGTCTGGTAGCCGATCGGCGTGGCGAAGCTCGCCGAGGCGCCGATCATAACCGCCACCACCAGCGGCCGCGGATCGATCCCAAGGCTCTGGCCGAGCGCAATGGCGATCGGTGTCACCACCACAGCCACCGCATTGTTGGTGACGATCTCGGTCAGGAATGTGGTGAGTGCGTAGACGCAGAGCAGCGTGACCCAGGGCGGTGACCCGGCGAGGTACGGCGCGATCGCATCGACGATCAGCTGTACCGCGCCGGAATGCTCGAGCGCGGCACCCACGGCCAGCATGGCGAGGATCAGCGCCATGAGCCGTGCATCGACATAGGAGAACGCCTCGTCCGCGTCGAGGATACGGGTCACCAGCACCAGCACCATGCCGACCAGCGCCAGCACGTGGATCGGCGCTACGTTCAGCGCCGAGAGCCCCACGACGGCAGCGAGTACAAGCACCATGAGCGGCGCGCGCTTGCGCTTGTAGGCGCGCGCGCTCGGCTCGGCGATATCCACGAGGTCCGCGTCGGTGGCGAGGCGCTGGATGTCGTTGGGCGCGCCTTCCAGCAGCAGTGTGTCCCCGACCCTGACCACGACCTCGTCGAGCTGGCGGCCGATGTTCTGGTTCCGCCGGTGCACTGCCAGCGTATATACGCCGTAGCGCCGGCGCAGCCGCAGCGAGCCGAGCGAACGGCCGACCAGCCGGCAATCGGGCGAGATCAGCGCCTCGACCGTGGTCGTGGATCTCGAGCCGACCCGGTCGACAAGGGTGACGGCGTTGCTGTCCTTCAGCCCCAGCAGTTCCTGCATGTCGGTCCGCAGCACCACGCGGTCGCCCTCGGCCAGCGTAACCTCCGGGAACTGCCGGCGAAGGCTCTCCTCGCCGCGCAGAACGTCGATGACCCGCATGCCCTCGCGGCGGAAGATCGCCACTCCCATCACGGTCGCGCCGATGAGCGGCGAGCCCTCCGGGACGACCACCTCCGTGAAGTACTTCAGGCGCTTGCGAGCCCCGAGCAGGTCGACCATCGTGGCGCGGTCCGGCAGCAGAGCAGGCGCCGCGATGCGCAGGTAGATGAGGCCGACCACGGCGAGGCACATCCCGAGCGGCGCCACCTCGAAGAGCGTGAAGGGCCTCAGCCCCGCCTCGCGCGCCACCCCGTCCACCAGCAGGTTGGTCGAGGTCCCGATCAGAGTGCAGACGCCACCCATGATCGCGAAGTAGGAGAGCGGGATCAGTAGCTTGGACGGCGAAAGCCCCATTGCCTGGGCAAGCTGGACCGCGATCGGGATCATCACCACCACGATGGGCGTGTTGTTCATGAAGGCCGAGGCGAAGATGGTGAAGACCGCAAAGAGGGCCAGCACCGCACCCGGCCGCTCGCCGACGTGGCTGGTGATGAGACGCGAGATGGTGCTGAGCACGCCGGTGCGCACCAATCCGCCCGACAGGACGAACATCGCCGCGATCGTCCAGGGCGCGGGGTTGGCGAAGACATCAAGGACGTCGTTCACCGGCAACGCGCCGGCGGCGAGCAGCACCGCCGCCCCGGCCATCGCGGTGACCTCGACCGGATAGACCTCGCGCAAGAAGAAGACGAACATCACCGCGATGACCCCGAGGGTCAGGTAGGCGTGGAACTCGGGATGCGTGAAGACCTCGATCACAGCCTGTCCTGCCCTTCGTCCCGCCCGCGACGCCTCGACCGCGCCGGAGCAGCGCGGACCATGGCCCAAGCCGTCCCCCGGCTCAAGGGCCCCGTGCGAGGGTTCGGGCGGCGGCCTCGCTCAGAGTGGCCCGCTCTCCGCCAGGAGCCCGCCGATGCGCACCGGCAAGGCGCGCCGCGCCCGCCCCGTGGCGTCGTCGGTTTCCACATAGACCCCGCAAAGCGTCGCCTCTCCCGTGGCCGGCTCGAAGCGACCCTTCGCCATACCGGTGACGAAGCGGGTAATGGGTTCCAGCTTGTCCATGCCGATCACGCTGTCGTAGTCACCGCACATGCCGGCATCACTCTGGTAGGCGGCGCCCTTCGCGAGGATGCGCGTATCGGCCGTCGGCACATGCGTATGAGTGCCGACCACGAGGCTCACGCGCCCGTCGCACCAGTATCCCATGGCCATCTTCTCCGAGGTCGCTTCGGCATGGACATCGATGACGACCGCCGCCGCGGTGCCGCCGAGCGTCACCGGCTTCAGCGCCGCATCCACCGCCGAGAACGCATCGTCGAAGGGCCGCTTCATGAAGACCTGCCCCAGCACCTGGGCCACGAAGACCTTGCGCCCGCCGGCCGCGTCGAACATCCGCGCCCCCCGCCCCGGTGCCGCCTTGGCGTAGTTGAGCGGCCTGAGCACCCGCGGCTCCTGCTCGATGAAGGCCAGCATCTCGCGCTGGTCGAAGGCATGATCGCCCAGTGTCAGGCAGTCGGCCCCGGCGTCGAGCAATAGCCTGGCGTGCGCCGCCGTCAGCCCGACGCCAGAGGAAGCGTTCTCGGCATTGACCACGACGAAATCGAGCCCCCAGTCGCGGCGCAGCCGCGGCAGATGGTCCGCTACCGCCGCCCGGCCCGAACGGCCCATCACATCGCCGAGGAACAGGATCTTCATAGGGCCGGCCTTAGAGCCCTTCCCCAGCCCACGCAACCGGACCACTGCGGCCGGAGCACCCCGGCCTCGGTCACCACGGCGTCGAGCCGCGCATCGGTCGGCTCGCGCGGTACCTCCGCCACCTGCTGGGCCGCATAGGCGAAGCCGAGTGCTGTGACCGCGCGCTCCGCGCGCAACGCGGCCAGGGTACGGTCGTAGAAGCCGGCGCCATAGCCGAGCCGGTGCCCGGCGGCGTCGAAGGCCAGAAGCGGCACCACCAGCAGATCGGGCTCGACCCAGGCGCCCTCCGCCGGCACCTCCACGCCGAAAGGCCCCGGGATGACGGCCGCTCCCGGCACCCAGGCGCGAAACCGCAAGGGCCGGCCCTTGGCCTCGATCACCGGCACCGCCAGTCCGAAGCCCATGCTTTGCAGCGCCGCCATCAAGGGGCGGGGGTCGAGCTCCGATCCGATCGGCAGGTAGGCGGAAACCGTGGAGATGCCGCGCATCGGTGCCAACTCGCGCAGCACCGCTGCAGCGGCGATCCTGGCGGCGCCCGCCCCCGCGGCATGGGCGGCATCGCGCCGCGCCAGCGCCTCCGCCCGCGCGGCACGCTTGGCCGCGGCGATAGGGCTCATGCGGGAGAAGGCATGTGGCGGGCCCGGAGCGACCGTGAGGGGCGTGCAATCCTTGAAAGCCTGGCTAACCAGGTGGGCGCCAGGTGCGATAGGCCAAGGCCAGTCACAGAGCCAGCTCCCTCAAGAATCATTACGGCCAACAGGATATGTGCCCTGCACGGGAAGACCAGAACCCGCCAGCGGTGAATGTAGCGCCAAACGATGGCGTTTAGAAGGCCCGCCGCCTCAAGCGCCCCCGCAAACCGCACAATCCGGCCTCCGGCCCATGCGGATCCGCCGGACATCGGCATGAAGCCCGTCGTAGATCAGCATCGCCCCGCCCAGACCCTCCCCGGCGCGGGCGATATGCTTGATCGCCTCGAGCGCCATCATCGAGCCAATCACGCCAGGCAGCGCCCCGATGATCCCCGCCTCGGCGCAACTCGGCGCCAGCCCGTCCGCCGGCGCCTCGGGAAAGATGCAGGCGTAGCAGGGGGCGCCGGAAGCCGGGTGCCAGAGACTGATCTGCCCCTCCCACTGGCTCATCGCCCCGGCGATCAGCGGCACGCCCGCCGCCACGCAGGCCGCGTTGACTGCATAGCGGGTGCCAAAGTTGTCGCAGCCGTCAAGCACCAGATCCTGGCCCTCGACCAGCCCCGCCGCGTTCCCGGCATTGATGCGCAGCGCATGCACCTCCACCGTCACATGCGGATTGAGCCGCACCAACGCGTCCCGCGCGGCTCCTGCCTTTGGCCGCCCAATGTCGGCGGTGCGGTAGAGCACCTGCCGCTGCAGGTTCGACAGGGCCACATGGTCGTCGTCCACCACGCCCAGCGTCCCGACCCCGGCGGCGGCGAGATAGAGCATTGCCGGGCTCCCCAGCCCGCCAGCGCCGACCACGAGCACCCGCGCCGCCCGCAACCGCTGCTGCCCCGGCCCGCCGATCTCGCGCAACACGATGTGCCGCGCATAGCGCTCGATTTCCTCGGGCGCGAGGCTCACCGCCCCGCCCCCCTTGACTGTTTCGCGATTCGGGTCGGGGTCAAGGCTCGCGAAGCGACCGCGCTTGCGCGGCTCGGCCTTGACGCCGGCACGAATCGCATCCCCACCATGGTCGAGGCGCCTTGATGAAGCAGCCGCTTCATCAAGCGCCTCCCCAGCAGGTCTTCCTTTCTCACCACAAGCCCCGACGATTGAGCCGCGGCGCGCGCACGACGCCCACACATGCCCGACGCCGACGCGCCGCCACCGCCGGCCAGCGCAGCGGCCGGCTTCATGGTGTCTCCCCCGCCCGCAGACCGGTGGACCCGAAGCCGCCGACACCGCGTTCACTCGCGGCAAGTCCATCCACGGCCCGCCAGGCGATGCGCGCCACCGGGGCGAGGACGACCTGCGCGATGCGCATGCCGTGGCCGATGGTCACCGGCGCGCCGCCATGATTGATGACGATCAGCCCGACCTCCCCGCGATAGTCGCTGTCGATGGTGCCGGGACTGTTGACCAGAGTCACCCCGTGGCGCAGCGCCAGCCCCGACCGGGGTCTTACCTGGATCTCGTATCCGGGCGGGACCTCCACCGCGATCCCGGTCGGCACCAAGGCCCGGGCGCCGGGGGCCAGGGCCAGCCCGGTGGCCCGATCCCCCGGCGCGAGGTTGGCGAAGACGTCCATCCCCGCCGCACCCGGCGTGGCGTAGTCCGGCAGCGGCAGATCCGGGTCGCGGCCAGGCAGGGCGAGGATGCCGACGGTGATGGCGCTAGGCATGTGCGCTCACGCGAGCGCCCGCGCGATCCGGTCTGCCAGCGCCTCGGCGGTAGCGCGCTTGCTCATCCGCGGCCAGGTCTCCGCACCCGCATCGGTGATCAGCGTCACCGCGTTCTCTGTCCCGCCCATGATCCCCGTCTCGGGCCGCACGTCGTTGGCCACCAGCCAGTCGCAGCCCTTGCGCAGCCGCTTGGCCGTGGCGTTGGCCACCACGTCGTCGGTCTCGGCGGCAAATCCTACCACCAGCCGCGGCCGCCCCTCGGCCCGGCGAGCGACGCTCGCGAGAATGTCCGGGTTCTCCGCCAGCTCCAGCGCCGGCGGCCCGGCACCCGGGCTCTTCTTCATCTTCGACCCCGCAGCCGAGACCACTCGCCAGTCGGCGACCGCGGCGGCGAAGACCGCCGCATCCGCCGGCAGCGCCACCTCCACTGCCGCCAGCATCTCCAGCGCCGTCTCCACCTCGACCACGGTGGCCCCCGGCGGACGCGGCGCGGTCGCAGGCCCGGTGACGAAGGTCACCCGCGCTCCGAGCGCCATCAGGGCGTTGGCGATCGCCCTGCCCTGCTGGCCGGAGGAGCGGTTGGCAATGTAGCGCACCGGGTCGATGGGCTCGTGCGTCGGACCCGAGGTCACCAACACGTGCCGCCCCGCCAGCACCCCGCCTCCGAGGGCGGCGTCGATGGCATCGAGGATCGCCGGCGGCTCGGCCATGCGCCCCAACCCGAATTCGCCGCAGGCCATGGCGCCCTCGTCCGGCCCGACCACCAGCACCCCGTCGGCCCTCAGCGTCGCGAGGTTGCGCTGAGTTCGCCGGGTGGTGCCACATCCGCACGTTCATCGCCGGTGCGATCAGCACCCGCTTGTCGGTGGCGAGCAAGAGCGTGCTGGCCAGATCGTTGGCGAGGCCGCCCGCGAGCTTGCCCATCAGGTCCGCCGTCGCCGGGGCAATCACCACCAGATCGGCGCTGCGCGACAGCTCGATATGCCCCATCTCCGCCTCGGCGGTGAGGTCGAACAGTGCCTCGTGCACCCGGCTCTCCGCCAGCGAGGCCAGCGTCAGCGGTGTCACGAACTGCGCCCCGCCTGCGGTGAGCACTGGCGTCACCCCGGCCCCAGCCTTGCGCAGCAGCCGGATCAGCTCCGGCACCTTGTAGGCCGCGATGCCGCCGCCGACGATCACCAGTATGTTCCGGCCAAGGAGCATGGGCTGGCCCCCGTCAGCCGTTGGCGTACTGCCAGAGCAACCGGCAGCGCGCGCCAGAGCGGCAATAGGCGAGCACCGGCCCCGGCAGATCCGCCAGCGCCGCTTTGAATTCCGCCACGTCGTCGGCGGTCAACCCGCCCGAGATCACCGGCACATGCGCGAACGCCAGCCCCAGCCGCTCGGCCTCGGCGCGTACCGCCGCCACCGGCGGCTGGCCCGGCACCTCGCCGTCGGGGCGGTTGCACATGATCGCGCGATAGCCCAGAGCCGCGATCCCGGCCACGTCCCCGGGCTCGATCTGCGGGGCCACGCTGTAGTCGGAGGCAATCACGGTCGGGGTCATGCAGCGGCATCCTTCAAGTATCGTGTCGTGGCTGCAATAGCATGGCACGGCGCCAACCGACAGACCACGCGGTGCATCGTCAGGCGACATCCAGCGGCAGGGCGGTGGTGTGCTTGATCTCTTCCATCGACAGCGACGAGGTGACGTTGAAGATCGACACCTCCTTGATGAGGGCGCGATAGAAGGCATCATAGGCCCGCGCGTTCGGCACCCGCACCTTGAGGATATAGTCGATATCCCCCGCCAGCCGATGCGCCTCCATCACCTCGGGGCGCGACTGCACCGCCTTGAGGAACCGGTCGAGCCAGCCCGCATCGTGTTGCGACGTTCGGATGAGCACGAAGAAGCAGCTTTCCAGCCCCAGCTTGTCAGGGTCGAGGATCGCAACCTCGGCCTTGATGATTCCCGCCGCCCGCATTTTGCGGATCCGGTTCCATACCGGCGTCTTCGAAGCCCCCACCCGGCGGGCGATTTCGTCGAGCGCGAGGCTCGCGTCCTGTTGCAGCTGCGAAAGGATGTTCCGATCCAGATCGTCGAGCGCGTCCGCCATTCCCCGTTTCCCTCCGCGGTCAGAAGCCTGTCCCTGAATTCCAGGCATTATGCAGATTTCAACCTTATTTCAAGGCATGCATTGAGAAAAATTAGGAAAATGTTCTATCTATAGGGCTGAGCACCGACTACGGGACGACGCATGCGGCACTACCCGATCTTCCTCGATCTGCGCGACCGCCACGTGGTCGTTTCCGGCGCCGGAGAAAGCGCCGTGGCGAAGCTGCGGCTGCTGATGAAGACCGAGGCGAAGCTCACGGTATACGGCCTCGCACCCGAGGCCGAACTGCGCGCCTGGGCCGCCGAGGGCCGGCTCTCGCTGGTCGAGCGCCCGCTCGCCGCCGGCGATGCCGCAGGGGCCGCGCTGGTCTATGGCGCCAACGCGAGTGCCACCGAGGACGCCCGCGTCGCGGCCATCGGCCGGGCCGAGGGCGCGCTGGTCAATATCGTCGACGATCTCTCCAGCGACTTCCTCACGCCCGCAATCGTCGATCGCGCACCGGTCACCATCGCCATCGGCACCGAGGGCGCCGCCCCGGTGCTGGCGCGCTGGATCAAGGCGCGCGTCGAGGAGATGCTGCCCACGTCCCTCGGCACGCTCGCGCGCATCGGCCAGGGCTTCCGCGGCCGGGTCGAGACGCTGAGTTCCCGCGCCCGCCGCGCCTTCTGGTCGCGCTTCTATTTCGAGACCGGCCCCCGCGCGCTCGCCGAAGGCGCCGCGGAGGCGGAGCTGGAGCGGCTGCTGGCCGAGGGCGTTGAGACCACGCGGGGTTTCGTGCATCTGGTCGGCGCCGGCCCGGGCGACCCGGAGCTGCTGACGCTGAAGGCGCGCAAGCTGCTGCACGAGGCCGACGTGGTGATCCACGACCGGCTGGTGACGCCGGAAATCCTCGAGCTTGCCCGCCGCGAGGCGCGCATCGTCGCCGCCGGCAAGAAGGGCTTCGGCGCCGCCACCGCACAGGGCGAGATCAACCGCCTGATGATCGAGGCCGCTCGCGAGGGCGCATCCGTGGTGCGGCTCAAGGGCGGCGATCCGGCGGTCTTCGGCCGGCTCGACGAGGAGATCGAGGCGCTCGAGGACGCGGGCGTGCCCTATGCCGTGGTCCCCGGCATCACGGCGGCCAGCGCCTCGGCGGCGGCGATCGGCCGTTCGCTCACCCGGCGCGGCCGCAATTCTGCGCTGCGCATCCTTACCGGCCACGACGTGAACGGCTTTGCCGAGCAGGACTGGCGCGAGCTGGCCAAGCCCGGCGCCACCGCGGCGATCTACATGGGAAGCGCCGCCGCGACTTTCCTGCGCGGACGCCTGCTGATGCACGGCGCAGCTTCCGATCTCGCCGTCACCGCCATCGAGAATGCCAGCCGGCCCGACCAGCGGGTGATCGCCACCACGCTGATGGAGCTGCCGGCCACCCTCGCCGCCGCGGCTCCGCGCGGGCCGGTGATGCTTCTCCTCGGCCTCGCCCCGCAGGGCACTGCGGCCGCGCTTGAGATGAAGGAGGCGCTCTGATGGCGCGCAAGTTCCAGCCGCAGTTCGCCACGGCCAACGACCTGCTCGAAGGCGACGTGGTCTATTTCACCTCCGCGGGCGACTGGTCGCGCCAGATCGGCGAGGCCGCGCTCGCGGTGAACGCCGAAGCGGCGGAGGATCTGCTGGCCCGGCGCCTCGCGCTTTCCCAACCAGGTGGTCGGCGTCTACCTCGTCGATGCGGCGGTGGACGACCCGGGCGCGCGGCGCCGGTCGCATTTCCGTGAGGTCTTCCGCACCCGCGGGCCCTCCAACTACCCCAAGCATGGCCGCCAGGCAGAGCGTACCGATGTATAGACTACGACGATTTCGACCGCACCTACGTCCGCACCCGCGTCGCCGAGTTCCGCGACCAGGTGGAGCGGCGCCTCGAGGCGACGCTCACCGAGGACGAGTTCAGGCCGCTGCGGCTGATGAACGGCCTCTACCTGCAGCTGCACGCCTACATGCTGCGCGTCGCCATCCCCTACGGCACGCTCGACAGCGCCAGATGCGCCAGCTCGCCCATATCGCCGAGCGCTACGACAAGGGCTACGGCCATTTCACCACGCGCCAGAACATCCAGTTCAACTGGCCGAAGCTGCGCGACGTGCCCGACATGCTGGACGCGCTGGCCGACGTCGAGATGCACGCGATCCAGACCTCCGGCAACTGCATCCGCAACGTCACCGCCGACCAGTTCGCCGGCGTCGCGGCCGACGAGATCGAGGATCCGCGCCCCACGGCGCGAGCTGATCCGCCAGTGGTCGACCGTCCATCCGGAGTTCTCCTTCCTGCCGCGCAAGTTCAAGATCGCGGTCACCGGCGCGCCGAACGACCGCGCGCGTCACGAAGTCGCACGACATCGGCCTCCGCATGGTGCGCGACGCAGGGGGCGAGCCGGGCTTCGAGGTGATCGTCGGCGGCGGCCTCGGCCGCACGCCGATGATCGGCAAGGTGATCCGCGAGTTCCTGCCGAAGGCCGACCTGCTGTCCTATCTCGAGGCGATCCTGCGCGTCTACAACCTGCACGGCCGCCGCGACAACAAGTACAAGGCGCGCATCAAGATCCTGGTGCACGAGACCGGCGCCGAGACGATCCGCGAGCAGGTCGAGGCAGAGTTCGCGGCGCAGACGGCGGCCTTCCCCAGCGCCGATCCCGCGCAGGTCGCCGAGATCGAGGCCGCCTTCGCGCCGCCCGCCTTCGAGGCCCATCCGCCGAGACGCGCCGTCGATCGCGCGCTACGCCGGCCGATCCGGCATTCGCGCCTGGGTCGACACCAACGTCGCCGCCCACAAGCCGCGGCGACTACGCCATCGCCACACATCTCGCTGAAGCCCATCGGCGGCACGCCCGGCGATGCGACCGCCGACCAGATGCGCGTCGTCGCCGATCTCGCCGAGACGCTTCGGCTTCGACGAGATCCGCGTCAGCCACGAGCAGAACCTCGTGCTGCCGCACGTTCGCACGCGCCGACCTGCCGGCCGTGCTACGACGGCCCTGCGCGCGGCGGGGCTCGCCGACGGCCAACGTCGGGCTCATCACCGACATCATCGCCTGCCCCGGCCTCGACTACTGCGCGCTGGCGACCGCCCGCTCGATCCCGGTCGCGCAGGAGATCACGCACGCGCTTCGCCGAACTGGGCGCTGGAGCACGAGATCGGGCAGATGCAGATCAAGATCTCGGGCTGCATCAACGCCTGCGGCCATCACCACGTCGGCCATATCGGCATCCTCGGCCTCGACCGGAAGGGCGAGGAGAACTACCAGATCACGCTCGGCGGCGACGCCACCGAGACCGCCGCCATCGGCGAGAGCGCCGGCCCGGGCTTTGCCTATGACGAGGTGGTGCCGGCGGTCGAGCGGCTGGTGGACGCCTATCTGGACCTGCGCGAAGCGCCGGGCGAGACCTTCATCGAGGCGTTCCGCCGGCTTGGCGCCGCCCCGTTCAAGGCCGCCCTCTACCCGCAGGAGGTCCGCTCCGATGCGGCTTGACCAGGACGTTGCGTACCGGGCCCGCCCGCTCGACCGGATCGAGGCGCTGCGGCTGACCTATGGCGGCGCGCGGCCGCAGGACCTGCTGGCCGGCGTCTATGCTGAGTTCCCCGGCGAGGTGGCGCTCATCTCGTCCTTCGGTGCGGATGCGGCGGTGCTGCTGCACATGGCCGCCCGGATCGACCGCGACTTCCCGGTGCTGATGCTCGACACGCTGATGCTCTTCCAGGAGACCCTCGACTACCAGCGCGAACTGGGATCGCTCCTCGGCCTCACCAACGTGCAGAATCTCCACCCCGGTCCGGCGGACCTGGCGCGCATCGATCCCGACGACACCCTGCACCGGCGCGATACCGACGCCTGCTGCGACATTCGCAAGATGCGCCCTCTCGAGCGCGCACTCGCGCTGTTCCCGGTGTCCATTTCGGGCCGCAAGCGCTTCCAGGCGACAACCCGTGCGCAGGTCGAGGTCTTCGAGGCGCATGAGGACCGGCTGCGCATCAGCCCCCTGGCGGGCTGGAGCGCGCCGGACATCCGCAACTACATGACCGCCCACGGCCTGCCGTCGCATCCGCTGGTGGCGCGAGGCTATCCCTCGATCGGCTGCGCGCCCTGCACCACCCCGGTGCAGCCGGGCGAGGACCCGCGGGCCGGACGCTGGCGCGGCAGCGACAAGCAGGAATGCGGCATCCATTTCGGAGCGGACGGACGCGTCCTCCGCGCGGGCTGAAGGAGCAAGACGATGGCAACCGTTGTGACCGAGGCGGGCTTCACCACCGATGACTGGGCCGAAGAGCGGGTGCTGCCCTTCGAGATCTTCTGGTCCGGCCAGGACCTGCCCGAAGAGGGCCTGGCGGTGGAGTTCCCCAACGACCGCGACCCCGCCGACCTTGCACCCTGGCTGGAGCGGCTGGAGATGATCCGTGTCGCCTTCCCGGCCATGGGCGACGGCCGCGGCTTCTCGATCGCGCGGAGGCTGCGGGCGATGGGCTATGCCGGCCGCCTGCGCGCCGCCGGGCCGCTGATCGCCGATCAGTTCCCCGCCGCACGCCGGGTCGGCTTCGACGAGATCGAGCTGCCCGACAGCGTCGCCGGCCGCCAGCCCGAGGCGCAGTGGCAGCCGCGCCGCCGTTCCACCTATCAGGACCGGCTGCTCGGCTGACACCGGGCCCGACCTGTCCCGGCTTCTCCCGAAGCCTATGCAACTCAGGCCGCTCTCCTGTTATTGCATTGCGGGTCAGGATGGCGGGCTGATTCGGGGTGGATGCGTGCCTGGGCAGTGGTTTGGACTAGTGCGAGCGATTTTGGCCGGCGCTTCATTGCTGGGATTGCTGACGGCAGCACCGGCACACGCGTGGAGCCCCTACGACCTCTTCGCCCCCTGCGCCGGCGACTGCGCAACGGCGATCTACTGGGGCGACTATGTAGAAACCTCGATGGTCGACATCTTCTTCGACCCGATCCCCCCGAACGACTGGGACTTCCGCAACGACAGCCTGATCGCGACGGCGGTCTCGCGAAACGCCGGGCACTGGAAGCGTCTCACCTTCGAGCCCGAGGTCGGGATCGGTCAGCGCTACGGCAAGCAGGACGAGACCGAGCTCTGGGCCGCCCTCTTCGTCCGCTACCACGGCTTCCCCTGGGACGACTACCTGACCACCACCTTCGCGCTCTCCACCGGGCTGAACTGGGCGACCGGCATCTCCGAGATCGAGCAGGAGCGCGCCCGCGACGGCGAGGGCAGCCGCTCATGCATTTCTTCTCGCCGGAGGTCACCTTCGCCCTGCCCTCGCGCCCCAACGTCCAGCTCTTGTTCCGCATCCACCACCGCTCCGGCGTCTTCGGCCTGGTGAGCGACGCCTGGGGCGGCGCGCAGTATGGAACCTTCGGCTTCCGGGTATGGTTCTGAGCCCAGCCGCGACCCTTGCGCCAACGGCCGGCAAGGCCTAAGAAGCACCCGCCGCGCGACGGCGGCCAAGTCTCCGCCACCTTGTCAAAACGGATCGCGCACATGTCCCGTCCGCTCCTGCCCGGCGTCATCGCCATGGCAGCCCTCGTGGTCGCCTCGAATATCCTCGTGCAGTTCCTCTTCGGGAACTGGCTGACCTGGGGCGCCTTCACCTACCCCTTCGTCTTCCTGGTCACCGACTTGGTGAACCGCCTGCACGGCCCCGCCGCCGCCCGCAAGGTGGTGCTGGCGGGCTTCGCCACCGGGCTTGCCTGCAGCTTCGCCGGCACCCAGATCGAGGGCGCCTTCGGCCCGCTCGTCAGCCTGCGCGTGGCCATTGCCTCGGGTACCGCCTTCCTCGCGGCCCAGTTCGTCGACGTGGCGATCTTCGATCGGCTGCGCGCCGGTGCCTGGTGGCGCGCGCCGCTGGTCTCGACCCTCGTGGCCAGCGTTCTCGACACCGCACTCTTCTTTTCGATCGCCTTCTCGGCGGGTCTCGCCTGGATCGCGCCCTCGGTGGATGTGGCCTGGGCGAACGAACCGGTGCCGATCCTCGGTGTCGGCCCGGTGGCGCCGCTCTGGATCAGCCTCGCCGTCGCCGATTGCGCGGTCAAGCTCGCGCTGGCGCTGATCGCCCTGGCGCCGTTCCGCGCCGCGACCCTGCGGTTCGCGTCACGCCGATAGCGGCGATCTGTGATATGCTCGCACCCGTTGAAGCAAGGGAGGGACCCCCATGATCCTCCGGATCTTTCGCGCAATCGTGCATGACGGGGAGCAGGAAGGCTTTCGCGCCTTCGTCCTTGAAACAGCGCTTCCTTTGACCCGGGCGCAGGAAGGGCTCGTCTCGGTGACCGTCGGCCTGCCGCGACCCGAGACACCGCGCGAGTTCACCATGATCACGGTCTGGCGCGACCTCGACGCGCTGATCGCGTTCACCGGCGAGTTGTGGCAGCAGGCGGTGGTGCTGCCCGAAGAAGCGCATCTGCTCGAGACCTCGCACCTGCACCATTTCGAGGTCGCCGAGGCCTGATCGCCCCACCGCCTCGTCGGTGCGAGTTGCAGCCGATCTGCCCGCCGCTGCACCGATACTGGCTTGGCCCGCCCGCCCTCCCGTCGGGCTGAATTTTGGGCTGCCGCCACGCGAGCGGCCCCCACGGGACAAATTTGGCTTGCCTTTCTGCGAAACCATTGCAACGATCATTGTCAACCGAAACCAGTGAAAGGAGGTGATCCAATGTCGAGTGAGACTTTGGAGAGCATGGCAGGGTTTGTGCGCGGAGGGACCACCTGGAGGGGCAGCCTCCTCGGGGTGTGACCCGAAGCGCCGGGCTCGGCCCGACCGGCCAGCCTCCAAGCTCATGAACCAGAGGGGCCGCAGCATCTGCGGCCCCTCACCATTTGTGCAACCCGTATCCCTGCGCCGCAATGCTCCGCATCACCGACACCGTCTTCCTTGCCGACTGGGAGCTCAGCGAGAGCTTCATCCGCGCCTCCGGGCCGGGCGGGCAGAATGTGAACAAGGTCTCGACGGCGGTGGAGCTGCGCTTCGAGGCCGAACGCTCGCCGCATCTGGCGCCCGACGTGAAGGTGCGTCTGAAGCGGCTGGCGGGCCGGCGCTGGACGCTGGAGGGCGCGCTCATCATCACCGCCGAGCGCCACCGCACCCAGGCCCTCAACCGCGCCGAGGCCGCGAGAAACTCGCGGATTGATCCGCCAGGCGCTGGTGCGCCCTGCGCAAGCCCGCGCCGCCCGACCCGCCCCACCGCCGGTTCGGTCAGACGCCGGCTGGACGCCAAGACCCGGCGCGGGGCAATCAAGGCGGACCGCGGATCGATTGACGAAGATGCCTGAAGGGGACCGCCCGTGATCTACGTCGATGCCGACGCCTGCCCGGTCCGTGCAGAGACCGTCCGGAGCGCCACGGCGTGCCTGTGACCTTCGTGACCAACGGCGGCATCGGGCCCTCGCCGCATCCGCTGGTGAGCATCGTGGTGGTGGAGGCGGGGGCAGATGCCGCAGACATCTGGATCGCCGAGCGGATCGGCCCCGGCGATGTCTGCGTGACCGCCGACGTGCCGCTGGCCGCGCGCTGCATCGAGCGGGGGCGCGGGCGCTGGCGCATGACGGCGCGGCCTTCACGACCGCGAACATGGGGGCGCGGCTGGCCGTGCGCGACCTGATGGCCGACCTGCGCGCCGCCGATCCATTCCGGCAGGGCGGCGGCAAGCCGTTCAGTGCCGCCTGACCGCTCGCGCTTCCTCGAAGCGCTGGAGCGCGAGTTGCGCGCTGCAGGGCGGGCGGCGCAGGGGTAACGGCTGGGTACTCTACTTATTCCCTATTAAAATCAGTATCTTGATGGGTGTAACAACGTGTTACGCCCCGATATCGCATCCGTGTCCAGCGTCGCCAGGAAGTGGCGATCCCCATCGTTGCCCAGCAGCGCCACGGCCGTCGGGATCGGCATCCAGAGCGCCCGGTGGCCGGGTTCGGTCGGAGGACCGCGGCGCAG
>CAVOGP010000005.1:0-33342 GCA_963695425.1 uncultured Alphaproteobacteria bacterium
ATCAGTTCCCCGCCGCGCGCCGGGTCGGCTTCGACGAGATCGAGCTGCCCGACAGCGTCGCCGGCCGCCAGCCCGAGGCGCAGTGGCAGCCGCGCCGCCGTTCCACCTATCAGGACCGGCTGCTTGGCTGACACCGGGCCCGGCTCATCCCGCGCGCCCAGTCTGCAAGCTGATTTTTGATTCTGCCGTTTCAGTCTGCGCCAACGTATCCGGCATCGGAGCCTCCGCTACCCGCCCAGATGGAGCTTCGCGCGCCCCGGTCCCTACAAGACTTGCGGCGTCCTGGCGCCATCTTTTGAACCAGGGTTCCGGGTCGCGGTTGGACTGTCAGGCCATCTCGGTCACCGCCCGCATATCTCGAGGCCCGGAGGCCGCGCCGCCGTTCGGCGACCGCTATGCACTCGCGCCGATGCCGCGGTCGTAGTCGGCGCCATTGCGCAGCACCGCCCAGGCGATCCGCGCCAGCTTCGCCGCCAGCGCCACAACCACCACGTTCGGGTGAGCGCGCGCTGGAAGGCCGCGCAGCCAGGCGCCGAGCGGGGCCTCGCCGCGGCTGACCCCGGCAGCGCGGCGCGAGCGCGGCGAACGCGCGCGTCGGCCAGCGGGGCACCCTCACCCGGGTCTGGGCGAAGCGGGGCACCCGGCCGCGCGCGGTGCGCGACACCCGATACCAGTGGGCCCACCTCTTCGGCGCGACCTGCCCGGCCCGCGGCGTCGGCGCCGCGCTGGTGCTGCCGCGCGCCAACACCCGGGCGATGAACCTGCACCTCGCCGAGATCGCCCGCACCGTCACCCCGGGCGCCCACGCGGTGCTGCTGTGCGACCGCGCCGGCTGGCACCGCGCCAGCGCGCCGATGGTGCCGCCGAACCTCACCCTGATGCCACTGCCCTCCTATGCCCCCTATCGGTTTCACAAGAGGCGGGTGTCGAGTTTATCCCAGAGAACGGCGGCAGGGCAGGCGTGCGGCTGCGATAGCTGCTGACGCTGCGCTTACACAGCGCCGACTGGCCCACGCTGCCTCTGGCGCACCATCTATGTACGTGGCTTTATTTTGGTATTTGGCGCGGTTGACGGGGCTCGAACCCGCGACCTCCGGCGTGACAGGCCGGCACTCTAACCGACTGAGCTACAACCGCGCTGGGCGAGCGGGGAAGCGGGGTATGATACGCCGCTCCCCGCGCCGCCGGCCTCATTTATGGGCGCCCGCCCGGGGCGTCAAGCGAATTGCGCCGCCGGTCAGTCCGCGCCGAGGGCCTGGCGGGCGGCGTCTTCGAGGCGGCGGTCGGGTTGGCCGGCGCAGGCGGCGGTGACTTCGGCAGCCCATTGCTCCGCCAGGGCCGGGCTCGCGGTGCCGAGGCCGTCGCCGATCGGCTCGATGGCCTCCAGGGCCTCCAGCTGGGCGGGCGTGTCCATCCGGACGAAGGCGCCGCAGGTCGTGGTGCCGGCCAGCACCGGGTTCTCGCCGATCACGTTCTGGGACAGGGCCGGTCCGGCCGCCGCGACGAGGGCCAGGGTCAGGAGAGGTCGGCGCATGGGCGGGCTCCGGTTCGGCCGCGCAGGACGGCGGCCGGGGGACCATGCCACGGGCCGGCAGGGAATTCCACCGGCTGCCTTTCCGGGGCCGGCGTTTACTTATATCCAGTGCGGAGATTTTCCAACTGCTTGTATTTGCTGGGAAAGCCTGGTTAATCGGGGGTTAACGGCTTCTCATTCCGGCCCGAATCGTTAACGGCGTCCGATGCGGTCTGGCGTGAAGGCGGGCTGCATTTCGCGGCCACAACCCTTATGAAGGGGCGGGCGCGCTGGCGTTCGGCCAGGGCGGCTGACATCAGTCGAAGCGCTCGTCCTTGTGCTCGACCTGCTCCGAGATGACGTTGTCGATCACGACATGAGCCAGCAGCTCTGGGCCGACCTTCCAGAGCGCGCGCATGTGGTCGGTGTCCTCGTGGCGGCGGTGGGCCTCCTCGCTGGTGAAGGCCTCGGCCAGCAGGATCCGGTCGGGATGGTCGGGCATGGGGACGAGCTCGATGTAGAGGCAGTCGGGCTCGAGGCGGCTCTGCGCGAGGTGGTCGCGGGCCGCGGCGAGGTAGTCGTCGCGGCGTCCGGGCCTGGTGGTGAAGAAGCCGACGATGATCTTCATGGGGCATCTCGCGCCTGACGCGTGTCTCCAACGGGACTTCGTGCTTCCGTTCGACCGCTCGATCGCGTAGTGTAATGCGTGTTCTCCATCCGTTGAAGCGCCGCTCTGGCGTGTATTTCAGATCCTTGCAAGGAGAGGAACATCATGCATTTCCGCCCTATCCGCAGCACCGCCGCTTTCGCTTTCGCCGCCTTCTGCCTTCAGGGTCTCCCGGCAGCCGCCCAGTCCGGGGAGGGCTGGATCACCCTGCTCGACGCCGAGACCATGGGCGAGTGGAACCAGGTCGGCGCGACCAACTGGCGCCAGGAGGACGGCGCCGTCGTGGCCGACGACCGCACCAGCGAGGGGCCGGCCTTCCTGGTGAGCCCGGAGTCCTATGGCGACTTCGAGCTCCATGTCGAGTTCTGGTCGAGCGACGACGCCAACAGCGGGGTCTTCTTCCGCTGCGCCGATCCCGAGCGGATCACCGACATGAGCTGCTACGAGGCGAACATCTTCGACCAGCGCCCCGATCCGAGCTACGGCACCGGGGGCATCGTGCGCCACGCCGAGGTCGACCCGATGCCGACGGCCGGCGGCCAATGGAACACCTTCGAGATCACCGCGAACGGCCGCGACATCACCGTGGTCCTGAACGGCGAGACCACCGCCGAGCTGCGCAGCGGCCTCTTCGCGGAGGGCCCGCTCGCCCTGCAGCACGGTGCCGGCACGATCAAGTTCCGCAAGGTGGCGATCCGGCCGCTCTGATCTCCATCCCGAACCGGCGCATCTTCTGCTTGCCGGCCTTCTGTGGCTGCAAGCCGTTTCGTGTCGATCGTACTGTCGCGTCATGTCCAAGGGGCCAGGGGGCGTGCGGGGGCACGAGCCCCGTTCCGTTGCTTTTCCGGGTGGCCGATGCTATGTTCCGAATTGTCCAAAACGTACAGATCGGAAGATGACATGGGAAAGGCGATCAGCCTGAGCGAGGCGCGGGACCGCTGGGCGGACCTGATCGGTCGGGTGCAGTTCGGCGGCGAGCGGGTGACGATCGCCAAGCGCGGCAAACCGGTGGCGGTGGTGGTGTCGGTCGCGGACGCCGCCTGGCTGGAGGCGATGGAGGACAAGATCGACGTCGAGCTGGCGCGCGAGGCGCTGGCGGAGATGGAGCGGGAGGGGGGGAAGACCTGGACGCTCGCCGAGGTTCTCGCCGAGATCGAGGACGAGCAGAAGGGCTGAGGCGTGGCGTGGACGGTCACGCTGGCCCCACCCGCGAGGAAGGCCCTGAAGGCGATCCGGGACAAGCGGCTGCGCGGGCGGATCGTGCGGGCGCTGCAGGGGCTGGAGACCGACCCGCGCCCGGCCGGGGTGAAACGGCTTGTCGGGCAGGAGGGGTTTTTGCGCATCCGGGTCGGGGACTGGCGCATCATCTACGAGGTGCGGGAGGTGGTGGTGCTGGTCGTGCGGATCGGGCCGCGTGGAGAGGTGTATGAGCGGTTGAGGTGACGATGGGTTGTTTGGATGGCCATATCTGATATGATCCGCCATCGACTGACCGGAGAGTGGCCATGCCCAACGTTCACTTGACGCCGCAGATGCAGGACTTCGCCGAGCGGGAGATCGCGACCGGGGCCTTTGCCAACCTGAGCGAGGTGGTGCGGGCGGGCATGCGCAAGCTGATGGAGGAGCGCGGGGCGGCGGCGTTCCATGCGCTGAAGGCCGACCTGAACGCGGCGGCGGAAGAGCTGGAAGCGGGCGGCGGGGTGCCGTTCGATCCGCGCGCCTGGGAGCCCAGAGCGTTCAAGTAGCCGCATGCCGTTCCGGCTCTCGACGGCGGCGGCGGGCGATCTGGAGGGGATCCGGGCGTTCACGCTGGAGCGGTGGGGGCGGGCGCAGTGGCTGGCCTATTACGGCGAGCTGGCGGAGACATTCGAGCGGATCGCGGCGGAGCCGGGGACCGGGCGGCGGCGGGACGGCTTTCGGCCGGGGATGCGGTCGGTGCCCTGCCGGGCGCATGTGGTGTTTTACGTGAAGCTTGGCGGCGGGGTGATCGGCATCGTGCGGGTGCTGCACGCGCGGCAGAATGCGGCGGCGTTGCGGTGGGAGGAACAGGGCGGGTGAAATTTCGTACTAGTACTACCAAAGTCGGAGGGTGATTTGCACCGGTACTATGTAGGTGAGCAAATACTGAGTCCTCGCGCGAGCGCGGTGGAAATTTCTGCGGCAAATTTCCAGGAGATTGCTCGAGCTAAGATTGTGGTGAATTCGATTCTTTCTCTTGAGATCAAGTTCCATATTATTTTGGAGTGTTTCCGGAAATTAGAGATTGGCATGTTTGAGTTGGCTTTTGAACGGTCGATGGAAACTGGATTTGATCGGAAGACAAGTTCTGAAACTACCATAGTGCTAAACCAGTTGCTCCTTTCTCTACTGACGTCTGTAAGAGCCTACCATGATCAACGCCCTCAAGATCTGGAAAGTTTCTCAAACAAGGGTTCTCCATGGCGGGAAAATGCTGAAAAGGTGTTTAATAAAGCTTTCGACGATAACTTGGACTACAGGATAATGGAAGCAGTCAGAAATTACGGCCAGCACAACAGGCTTCCCATTCTCAAATTCACAATGGAATCACGTCGGATTGAGTCGAAGGAAAAGGATTCCTCGCTGCGATATACCCTGGATCCTGAGATTGATCTTACGACTCTTGCAGATAGCGACAAAGTACGCAAGAAGACTCGAGAGGAAATTAAGGCGATCGGTATAGAGTGGGTCGATCTAAAGGCCGCAATAAGAAGTTATATCTCTAATATCATTGCCGGTCATAACGAGGTCCGGAAAATGCTATTTGATGAGTTAGCTGTTGCAAGAAGAATCTATGAGAAGTTTGTCGCTACATATCGGAACAGTAATCCTAGTGCGGCGTCCGCTCCGGTAGTAATGGCATACGCAGATCCACCATCGCCCGAAGCCATTTACCTGGGCCTTGACGTTGTGGAAGAAGTGGAGCGTATGATTAAGTTGCACCCGAGCGCAACAGGCCTCTCGCGGCGATACGTGTCCACTGAGGCGGTTCGACAACATCCCAAATACCCTTCGTCAACGCGCTAACCGTCACGCGTTCATCTTCAACGCATTTATGAACGCCTCCTGCGAGATATTTACCCCCCGAACTGGCATATCTTCTTCTTGCCGGCCTTCTGCTTGTCGAGGAGCTTGCGCTTGCGGGTGATGTCGCCGTAGCCCTTGTCGGTGATGTCCTTGCGCAGGGCGCAGAGGGGCTCGCGGGCGATGATGCGGCCGCCGGGCATCAGGCGACCTTTAGCTCGCCCTTCTCGCCGTTGAGCTGGTTGACGAAGACGAGCTTGCCGTCGTCGCCGGCGATCAGCTGCTCGTTGGCGTTCAGGAGCTCGATGCCGCAGACCGCGCCGGTGGCGTCGATGTCGACGAGGAAGTCGGCGGTGACCTCGATGGTCTCCACCTCCCCCTGCCGCTCGCGGAGGCGGATGTAGGCGACGTTGGCTTTGGGGTCGTAGGAGAGTTTCATGGGGCGCCTTCAGAAGAACTTGACGATCACGGTGATGACGAGCCAGTCGCCGTCTTCCTGCAAAGCATAGACTTCCAGCTGTTTCGTGTCGAACGTCCTGTTCCGCCAGGCCCAGGGACCGCGGAAGTTGCGGCGGAAGGCGGTGCGGCCGTGCTTGGCGGGCCAGGTCTCGCCGGTCTCGACCGTGGAGGTGGCCTCGGGTTCGGTGGCGCCGCGTTCGGCGAGGCGGGCGGCGGCGTGCGGGTGGAGGCGGACGGGCAGGTCACCCATCCATCTTCAACGCGTTGATGAACGCCTCCTGCGGGATGTCCACCCTGCCGAACTGGCGCATCTTCTTCTTGCCGTCCTTCTGCTTGTCGAGGAGCTTGCGCTTGCGGGTGATGTCGCCGCCGTAGCACTTGGCGGTGACGTCCTTGCGCAGGGCGGAGATGGTCTCGCGGGCGATGATGCGGCCGCCGATCGCGGCCTGGATCGGGATCTTGAAGAGGTGCTGGGGGATCAGCTCCTTCAGCTTCTCGACCATGGCGCGGCCGCGCAGGTCGGCGCGGGCGCGGTGGACCATGATCGAGAGGGCGTCGACCGGCTCGTCGTTGACGAGGATCTGCATCTTGACGAGGTCGTCCTCCTGGTAGCCGGTGACGGCGTAGTCGAAGGAGGCGTAGCCCTTGGTGACCGACTTCAGCCGGTCGTAGAAGTCGAAGACCACCTCGTTGAGCGGCAGGTCGTAGACGACCATGGCGCCGCGTGCCGGCATAGGTGAGGTCGAGCTGCACGCCGCGGCGGTCCTGGCAGAGCTTCAGCACGTCGCCGAGGTACTCGTCGGGGACGAGGATGGTGGCGCGGATGCGCGGCTCCTCGATGTGGTCGATGCGCACCGGGTCGGGCATGTCGGCGGGGTTGTGCAGCTCCAGCATCGTGCCGTCGGTCCGATAGACGCGATAGATGACCGAGGGGGCGGTGGTGATCAGGTCGAGGTCGAACTCGCGCTCCAGGCGCTCGTGGATCATCTCGAGGTGCAGCAGGCCGAGGAAGCCGCAGCGGAAGCCGAAGCCGAGCGCGGCGGAGGTCTCCATCTCGGAGGAGAAGCTGCCGTCGTTGAGCTGCAGCTTCTCGATGGCGTCGCGCAGGTCCTCGAAGTCGGCGGCGTCGACCGGGAACAGGCCGCAGAAGACCACCGGCTGGGCGGGCTTGAAGCCGGGCAGCGCCTGGGTGGTGCCCTTGCGCTCGGTGGTGATGGTGTCGCCGACGCGGGTGTCGCGGACCTGCTTGATCGAGGCGGTGAGGAAGCCGATCTCGCCGGGGCCGAGTTCGTCCACGGGCTGCATGCCGGGGCGGAAGACGCCGACGCGGTCCACCGGGTAGAGCGCGCCCGTAGACATCATGCGGATGCGGTCGTTCTTGCGCAGGCGGCCGTCGATGATGCGCACGAGGACGACAACGCCGAGGTAGGCGTCGTACCAGCTGTCGACGAGCATGGCCTTGAGCGGCGCGTCGGGGTCGCCCTTGGGGGGCGGCAACCGGGTGACGATGGCCTCGAGCACGTCGTCGATGCCGAGGCCGGTCTTGGCGGAGATGAGCACGGCGTCGGAGGCGTCGATGCCGATGACGTCCTCGATCTGCTCGCGCACGCGGTCGGGTTCGGCGGCGGGGAGGTCGATCTTGTTGAGGACGGGGACGATCTCGTGGCCGGCGTCGATCGCCTGGTAGACGTTGGCGAGCGTCTGCGCCTCGACGCCCTGGGAGGCGTCGACCACGAGGAGCGAGCCCTCGACGGCGCGCATCGAGCGGGAGACCTCGTAGGCGAAGTCGACGTGGCCCGGCGTGTCGATCAGGTTGAGGACGTAGGCCTGGCCGTCCTTGGCGGTGTAGTCGAGCCGCACGGTCTGCGCCTTGATGGTGATGCCGCGCTCGCGCTCGATGTCCATGGAGTCGAGCAGCTGTTCCTTCATGTCGCGGTCGCTGACCGTGCCGGTCGCCTGCATCAGGCGGTCGGCGAGGGTGGACTTGCCATGGTCGATGTGCGCGACGATGGAGAAGTTGCGGATGTGGGCCGTGTCGGTCATGCGCGGCGGTATGGGGCCGGGCCGCGGGGCCGTCAAGCGGGGGCGGGCGGGGTCAGTTGCGGCGGCGGTCGGTGCCGGTCAGGCGCTTGAACTCGCGGGCGGCCTGGGTGATGGCGCGGGCCGGTGGGCCGAGCAGCCCGCGCACTAGCCGGTCGGCCGGGGTGGCCTGCGGTGCCCGGCGAGACGACGCGGCAACCCGAGCCACGACCGTCGGCCGCGCGAGACCGGCGGGCCGGGCGAGCGGGCGCGGTTCGACCGGCCCGGCTGCGGCGAGCAGCTGGGCGCCGAGGGCGGCCGGACCAGGGGGTCGCGTCGCGACGGCCAAAGCCCCGGGCAGCTCGGGCCGAACGATGGCAACCACCAGCGGCAGTTCGGCGACCGCGGTGCGTGCGACCGGCGGGGCGGGCGGGCGCAGCAGCAATCCTGCGCCGAGCACCGCAACGACACCTGCCGCCGCGGCGAGGGCTGCACGCGGTCGAAGGGCGGCGGTGGCGGAAACTGCCCCGCCGGTTCGTTTCGTCGCTACGCGCCATTTCAGTAGCATGGCGGGAGGCTACCCTGCGCGGCCGCGGAATGCGAGGGCCGGCGGCCTGACATCTCGAACGTCGGCGGGTTGTTGCCCGGCGGGCAGCCAAGTGGCGGCCCCCTCGACTGCGCGCGCGGTCGCCGCCGGGGCCAGACGCCGGCGAGGTGAGCAGGCGCCGGCGGAGGCGGAGCAACCAGCCGGGAAGCGACGGCCGCCGGGCAGCGTCGGCGAACTGGCGGTCGAGATCCGCGAGGTGCAGTTTCAGGGAAAGCGGGTTGACGTCGTACATGGCCTTGTCTCCCGGTGGAACGGTGCGAGAATGGGCTTCGGCCGCGAGGGCACCGTGATCGCCACCGTCAACGCAGCGCAAAATCGGCAAGGGCACGCATCGTCAGCGGGTCTGAGCGTGCGGCTGCTCGGTCCGCTGGAATTCGCCGGTGCGGGCGGCGTCATCGCGCTCCCCTCCCGGAAGGTGCGCGCGCTTCTCGGCTACCTTGCGATCCGGCAGGGCGCAGCCGTCGATCGCGGCATCCTTGCGGAACTCCTCTGGGGCGAGCGGAGCGAGGATCAGGCCCGCGCCAGCCTGCGGCAGGCGCTGTCGGAGCTGAGGGCCACGGCGGCCGGTGCCGCGATTGTTGCGACCAGAGAGACGGTGTGCTGGGTCGAGGGGTCGGCGTCGATTGATGCGCGCATGGTCGAGACGGCGGCTGCGTCGAAACATCCGGATGCGATGCGGGCTGCCGCCCCGCTGTTCCGGGGCGAACTGATGGAAGGGCTCGCGGTCGGCGAGGCGGGGTTCGAGCGCTGGCTGGCCGCCGAGCGTATGCGGTTCCGCCTGCTGGCCGCGGCAATCCATGAAGCGCTGATGCGCGAGGCGGAGGCGCGCGGGCGCATCGACGAGGCGCTGGAACACGGGCTGCGGCTGCTCGTGCTCGATCCGCTGCAGGAAAGCGTGCATCGCCACCTGATGCAGCTTCACGCGGCGCAGGGCCGCCATGACGCCGCGCTCGCGGTCTATGAGCGCTGCCGGCGGGCGCTGTCCGACGAGTTGGGCGTGGCGCCGGATGCCGAGACGGAGGCGCTGGCGCGGGCGGTCCGGGCACGCCGGCGGCTCGGTAACCCGCGTCCGTCACCCGCCGCACCGGCGCGGAACGCGGCGGGCGCCGGCGCCGCCGCGGTAGCCGTGCTTCCCTTCGCAACCACCGGCGCCGGGGACGAGGAGGAGGCCTATCTCGGCGAGGGGTTTGCCGAGGACATCATCACCGAGCTCTCGCGCTACCAGTCGCTGCGGGTGATCGCCCGCAGCTCGAGCTTCCGGTTCCGCGGTCAGGATGCGGGCGCGGTCGGTGCAGCACTCGGCGTCCGCTACCTGGTCGGGGGCAGTGTTCGGCGGTCGGGCGAGCGGATCCGCGTCTCGGCGCATCTCGTCGACGCGGCGACGGGGACCGAGATATGGGCCGAGCGATACGAGCGGCGGAACGAGGACATCTTCGCCGTACAGGACGCGGTCGCGGGCGCGGTGGTGGCGACCGTCGAGGGAAGGATCGCCGCGCGGGGCGCCGAGCACACCCGGCGCAAGCCGACCGGCGACTGGGAGGCCTACGACTTCCTGCTCCGCGGCCGGGAGAGCAACCACCACTACCGCGTGGCAGAGGGCGAGCGCTTCTTCGCCCGGGCCGCCGAGATCGATCCGGGCTATGCCCAGGCGCATGCCTGGCGGGCGATCATGCTGGGGGTGACGTATCTTCACGACGAGCGGCCGGAGACGCTGGAGGCGGCCTTTGCGAGTGCGCGCGAGGCGCTCAGGCTCGACGACAACGATGCGCGGTGCCATCACGCCATGGCCTACGTGGCGCTGCGCCGATGCGAGTTCGACCTCGCGGGGCACCATCACGCCCGGGCTCTCGCGCTGAACCCCAACGATCCGCAGACGATGGCCCAGCGGGCCAACTGGCTCATGCACGTGGGCCGGCTCGAGGAGGCGCTCGCGGCCCTCGACGCCAGCCTCGAGCGCGATCCCTTCCCGCCGACCTGGCACTGGGACGTGCGCGGCTACGTGCTCTACCATTTGCGGCGGTATCGGGAGGCTGTGCTGGCCTTCCGCAGTGTGGGGGCGGAGCCCTTCTGGATCGCCGGCATGCTGGCGGCCGCACACGCCCAGGCGGGCGAGCCGGACGCCGCGGCGGCCGAGCTGGCGCGCTATGTCGCCGCGCGTCCGGGCGCGACGCTGCGCACGGTGGCCGACCGGATCGTCTACGCAGATCCGCGGATGCGCGATCACTGGCTGGAGGGGCTCGCCAGGGCCGGGCTGCCACCCTGAAGCGCGGCGGACCGATGACCCAGCCCAGCGCAAATGGGCAACATCTACGCTTTTACTGTGTCAAATCAGCTGCTTGCGCTCGGTCCCAACTTGGGACCCGGCGCGGTGACGGGGGCTCGATCGGTCAGACCAGCGTCGCCTCGGTCGCCGCGCGGGCCTCGTCCTCGGTCACGCCGTCGGCGAGTTCGACGAGTTTCAGCCCGCCCTCGACCACGTCGAAGACCCCGAGGTTGGTGATGATCCGGTCGACCACCGCGCGGCCTGTCAGGGGCAGGGTGCATTCGTGCAGAACCTTGCTCTCGCCGTGCTTGGAGGTGTGGTCCATCACCACCACCACCCGCTTGACGCCGGCGACCAGATCCATCGCCCCGCCCATGCCCTTCACCAGCTTGCCCGGGATCATCCAGTTGGCGAGGTCGCCCCGCTCGGAAACCTCCATCGCGCCGAGGATCGCCATGTCGATCTTGCCGCCGCGGATCATGCCGAAGGAGTCGGCCGAGGAGAAGTACGAGGTGGTGGGCAGCTCGGTGATGGTCTGCTTGCCGGCGTTGATCAGGTCGGGGTCGATCTCGGCCTCGGTGGGGAAGGGGCCCATGCCGAGCATGCCGTTCTCGGACTGCAGCGTCACCTCGACGCCGGCGGGGATGTAATTCGACACCAGCGTCGGGATGCCGATCCCGAGGTTCACGTACATCCCGTCCTTCAGTTCCTGCGCCGCTCGGGCGGCCATCCGGTTGCGGTCCCAGGGCATGATTTTCTCCTTGATCTGTCCGGTCACTAAAACGCGGCGCGCAGGAGCTGCAAGAGCCCCAGTCCCGCCGCCAGAAAGGCGCTCGCCATGGTTACGGGCCGGTCGCGCATGGAGGCGTCCCACCAGCCGGCATCGCTGTCCGGCGCGCCGGCCACGCCCTCGGCATGGATCAGCTGGCCCTCCGCGTCCAGCCGCGCATACAGCCGATATCCCGAGGCGAGCGCCAGCCGCGAGGGCGCGCCGAAGGCGAGAAAGGCGAAATACTGCGCCGGCGCGATCAGCACCAGCCAGGCGAGCATCGCCGCGCCATAGACGAGGCCTAGCGGCAGGACCAACACCAGGTCCGAAGGCCAGACCGGCTCGCGGCGATAGCGGCTCTGCATGTGCCCGCCGAAGGCGATCAGCGGCAGCGAGGCAAGCTGCAACGCCGCCCCCGCATAGACCCGCGGATTGGCCGAGACGAGCCCGGTGTTGCGGTCGATCGCGCCCCAGGCCCAGCCGAGTGCGGCGGTGGCAAGCCCGATCAGCGGTCCTGCCCTGCGCCAGAAGCCCAAATAGTCGCCGCCCGCGGCCCGGAAGACGACGGCGCTCACCAGCACCAGCGCGACCAGCCCTGCGAGCCAGGGAAGATCCCGGCGCCCGAGCGGCGGCGAGAGCGCCACGTCACTCATCGCCCCGCCTTGCCTGTTTCGCGATTCGGGTCGGGGTCAAGGCTCGCGAAGGGCTCGGCCTTGACGCCGGCGCGAATCGCAGCCCCACCATGGATGAGGCGCCTTGATGAAGCAGCCGCTTCATCAAGCGCCTCCCCAGCAGATCTTGCCTTCTGACCACAAGCCCGGATGACTGGGCTGCGGCGCGCGCACGACGCCGACACGCGCACAGCGCCGACGCGCCGCCACCGCCGGCCAGCGTAGCGGCCGGCCCCCCTCGGGGCGCGATGGCCGGAGGAGGGGCGGACATGCGCGGGCTCAGGCTGCGCGGACGGTGCGCTGTTCGATGCGCTTCTCGTGTGGGCCCTGCAGGATGCGGTGCACGAAGATGCCGGGCGTGTGGATCGTGTCGGGGTCGAGGCCGCCCACGGGGACGATCTCCTCCACCTCGGCGATGCAGATCTTCCCGCAGGTGGCGGCGTTCGGATTGAAGTTGCGCGAGGTCTTGCGGTAGACGAGGTTGCCCGCCGCGTCGCCCTTCCAGGCCTTGACGATCGAGAGATCCGCGACGATGCCGCGTTCCAGGATGTAGGTCTGGCCGTCGAAGTCCTTGTGGTCCTTGCCCTCGGCAATGACGGTGCCCACGCCGGTCTTGGTGTAGAAGCCCGGGATGCCGGCACCGCCGGCGCGCATCCGTTCCGCCAGCGTGCCCTGCGGGTTGAACTCCAGCTCAAGCTCTCCGCTGAGGTACTGGCGCATGAACTCGGCGTTCTCGCCGACGTAGGAGGAGATCATCTTCCTGATCTGCTTGGTCTTCAGCAGGACGCCGAGGCCGAAATCGTCGACGCCGCAGTTGTTGGAGGCGATGGTGATGTCCTTCGTGCCGGCCTCCTTGATCCCCTGGATCAGAAGCTCGGGGATGCCGCAGAGCCCGAAGCCGCCGGCGGCGATGAACATGCCGTCGAAGAGCACGCCGTCGAGCGCGTCGGCGGCATTGGCGTAGACCTTCTTCATGGAGCCCCCCGGCCTTTTGCATCTGCGAAGCGCCTACCTGAATCCGGGATGGACGCGCGCCTGTCAAGGGCGGGCTGGGTCGCGATCCTCGACTCGCATTCCGGGCGGGTGTAAACTTGTCGCAAGGTGGGGTGGGGCGTGGTTCGGATGGGAACGCCGGGCGGTCGCTACAGCATTTCCAGGCGGGACGGCGAGGTTCAGCGCCTCTGGCTGCAGGATCGGGTGCTTGCACCGGAAACCGAAGCCCTCCTCGATCGGCTCGACATCCGCCCCGACTGGGACTGTCTCGATCTCGGCTGCGGGCCGGGGGGGATCACGGCGGCGCTGAGCGCGCGGGCCCCTCAGGGGTCGGTGGTTGGCCTCGACTATGACGAGGCCTTCGTGGCGCTCGCGTCCGAGCGGGCGGCGCCCAACACCCGCTTCATCCGGGGCGATGCCTATGCCACCGGCCTGGCCGACGCCTCCTTCGACCTCGTCCACATGCGCTACATCGGAAGCACCGCCGGCGAGCCCGAGCGGCTGATCGCCGAGGCGCGGCGGCTGACCCGGCCGGGCGGCTGCGTCGCCGCGCAGGAGTCGGACTTCTCGACCCTGCGCTGCTTTCCCCCGCATCCGGCCTGGACCACCCTCGTGACCGCCTTCCGGGCCTGCTTTCCCTTCACGCCGGAGGACCCGGAGGCCCACCGCGTCTACCGGGAGATGCGCGCCGCGGGGCTCGAGGACGTCGGCTACCGCACGGCGCTGATCGGGGTTCGCTCCGGCGACCCGTGGCAGGACTACCTGCCCGCGACGGTCGAGTCGCTCCGGCCAGGCATCCTTGCCCGCGGCCTGCTGGCCGCCGACGCGCTCGACGCGGCGCTGGCGGCATGCCGGGCGCATCTGGCGGCCCCCGACACGGTGTTCACCTCCGGGACGCTGGTTCAGACTTGGGGGCGGGTGGCGCCGGCAGCGTGAACGGGAGCGCGGCGAGTCTGCGCACGCGTGCGCAGGTGTCTCACGGGACGCTTTCAGAGGCGGCCGAGCAGCGCGCCCAGTTCGGCACGCAGGCCGTAGACCTCGGCGGCGGCGGTGGCACGGGGCGCGAGTTCCTGGGCGGTGCGGCCCGAGAGCATCGCGCGGCTGAAGCCGTTGCGGTTGCCGAACTGGGTGGCGAGCAAGAGCGCGCGGCCGTCGCCGAGGGCACCGAGCACCTCGTCGAGCGCGCCGAGCCGCGGCGGCATGCGGTTGATGAGGATGCGCAGCGGGCGCTTGAGCTTCGCGGCCGTGGCGATCACCGGCTCCAGCGCCCAGACGTCCATCACCGAGGGCTGGCAGGGGGCGATGACCAGATCGCTCTCGCGGATCACGTTCTCCAGGAGCGACGAGGCGGTGCCCGGGCAGTCGACGAGCACGATGTCATGGGCCCGCCGCGCGGCCTTGAGGTCGGCGCCGGCGCGGTAGTCCTTCGAACTCGATCACGGTGATCGCCGGGTCGGCCCGCAGCCCCGCCCATCGGGTCAGCGATTGCTGCGGGTCGAGGTCGATCAGGGCGACATCGCGACCCGCCTCTGCCCAGGCCGCCGCGAGATGCGCGAGCGCGGTGGTCTTGCCGGCGCCGCCCTTTTGCTGGGCAAAGGTGATCGCGTGGCCCATATCTTGCGTCTCCTGTTCTCACACATACTATATGGAATTGTCGCGCCGGGGAAAGCGATTCGTGCTACCATGGCGAGTGACACGGTCCGGCGGGGGAGACTGCAATGGCTATTCGGGAGACGGCGGGCCGGCAGGTTGTCGTGCGTTTCAACGGGGGGCGCTGCATTCACGCACGGCGCTGCGTGATGGGCGCTCCCGCAGCCTTCGAGGCGAATGCGCCGGGAGAGTGGATCCATCCCGATGCCGCCGCACCCGAGGACCTGCTGCGCATTGCCTATGCCTGCCCATCCGGGGCGATCACCGTCGAGAGGCTTGACGGCGGAATCGGCGAGGTGCCGCCGCCTGCCAACCAGGTGCTGCTGCGCGAGAACGGGCCGCTCGCGGTGCACGCAGCGCTGACGGTCGCCGGGCATGGCGCGATGACGCGGGCGACGCTCTGCCGCTGCGGGCTCTCGGCCAGAAAGCCCTTCTGCGACAATTCCCACATAAAGGGGGGGTTCGTGGCAAGCGGCGAGCCGGTGGCGCGCGAGAGCACGCTCGGCATATCGGAGCTGACCGGGCCGGTGGTGGTGGAGCCGCTGCCCAACGGACCGCTGAAGATCACGGGTTCGCTCGAGGTGACTTCGGGGACGGGGCGATCGGTTGCGCGGGTGGAGCGGGCCATGTTCTGCCGCTGCGGCCAGTCCGCCAACAAGCCTTTCTGCGACGGCTCGCACAAACGGGTGGGGTTCGAGTCGGAGTGAGGCGGACCGCTTCGGTCGCGCAGCGGCGCGTCCGAAGCGAAGGGCATCGGGCCGCTCAAGGATGACCCGTCGGGTCATCGGGATAGCCCGGGAGCCAGTGGGCGCGACGGTGCCAGACGCTGGCCCAGTGGGCGGCGGTCCCGGCCAGGCGGGGGCGCCCGGTCAGCCGGGACAAGAGGCCACCGGCGGCCATGCGAGACCAGGGCCAGAGCGCGAGCGGCGCCAGCGCCGGCGGGCGTTGCCACGTGGGCAGGTTGCGGCGGATGAAGGGTGGATTTCGCCTTGAGCACCAGCGCGGTCCGGTCGGTCCGCACCGCCGTCGAGGCGCCCATATGGTGGATGATCGTGGCCTCGGGCGTCACCTGCGGCCGGGCGAGCCCGAGGGCGCGGCGGTAGAGGTCGGCGTCCTCGCCATACATCACGAAGGCGGGGTCGAAGCCGCCAAGGCGTTGCCCTAGGTCACGCGGGTGATGGGGAGGAAGGCGCCGGAGAAGGCGTCCACCTCGCGCGCGCTGGCGCGGTCCCAGCCGCCGTAGTCCTCCGGGTTGACACGATCACCTCATGCGGGACCGCCGTCTGGTCGCGCAGGCTGCGCAGGCAGCCCAGCGCGAGCCCCCGGTTGCCGTGGCTGACCACCAGCACCGACACCAGGGGCGCAGGCGGAGAAGTCCGGCCTGCCACGGCCCTCCCGGCTATTCCGGCAGGAAGCGGTCGAGCCGGTCGGTGGCGACCGTGAGGAACCGCTGGAGCCGTGCGTCGGCCGCCGCCTCGCCGTCGGGCCCGATCGGGGTGATGACCCGCACCAGCCCGCCGTCGGTACGCCCCTTGGTGAGGCTGTCGGCCAGCGTGTAGAACTTGGCGGCGAAGTCACTCGTCATCTGCCTGCCGCGGCCCTCGAACCAGTAGTAGACCAGCTGCCGCTGCAGGCCCTGCTGGATGATCGCGCGGTTCAGCCGCACGGATCCCATCCGGCTGCCGGGCAGCGCGATCTCCGTCGGCTTTATGGAGGCGACCTCCCAGCCCGCACCCGGCAGGCAGACCTCGGGCGAATGGATCGCCTCGCCCTCGGTCTGGCTGGCGTAGTAGGACAGGAAGAAATCGACCCCGGCGGCCTCATCGGGGTGCCGGTAGTAGGCGGCGAGATAATCGTCGGCGCCCAGCACGTCCTCGATTTCGGCATCGAGCGTGGTGCTGGCGCCGGACCAGCCCGCAAACTCGCGCGGGAAGTGCGCGTAGGTGTCGCGCGCCACGTCTCCGGCGGCGCGGGCCGGGGTCAGCACCCAGGCCGTCGAGAGGGCCGCGGTCAGCAGCGCGGCCGCGGTGAGGGCGCGCGAGGGCTCGGCCTGCAGCACACGTCCGATCTGCGCGCCGAGGCCGGTGAAGTCCATGTCGATCGCGTCGCCGAGCGGGCGGCGGTCGCCGGAGAGCATCCGCATCACCACCGCCATCCCGAAGAGGATGACGATGCAGGAGATGAAGATGATCCAGCCCTCGAAGAAGTGCAGGAACCCCTCGGCCTGGCCGATGCCGTAGCGGTCGACCAGCACGCCGATCATGCCGATGCGGAACGAGTTCATCAGCACCGCGATCGGTACCGCCATGAGCAGCAGTACGATCTTGTGCCAGACCGGACCCTTGTAGAGCACCGCGAAGACATAGGAAAAGCTCATGATCGGGAAGAGGTAGCGCAGGCCCGAGCAGGCCTCGGCCACCAGGAGCTTGTAGACCCCGAGGTCGATCACGTTGCCGTCGAGAAACACCGGCACCCCGGCCAGACGCACGAACCAGACGCCGATCTCCGACGAGATGAGCTGCAGTGCGGTGTTGATCTTCCAGTAGATGAACTGCGGCAGCGGCAGCATGAACACCAGATGCAGGACCGAGGGCCAGAACACGATGCCGCGCCGATAGCCGAAGCCGGTCAGGATCAGCCCGCCGACCCAGATGATCAGCGCGTAGAACACAATATCGTCAATTCGGACCAGATTGCCCATCACCGCGAGCATCAGCCCGATGCCGATCAGAATCACCCCGGGCCAGCGGTCGGTCACCGGCGTGGCCACCGGCGGCACCGCCTTCATCTCGCGCAGGAACATGTAGAAGGAGAGGACCGGGATGACCGGCCCGTGGCTGAACTCCGGCCGGGACCATTCGCTCGCAAGGCCGGCAAGGCCGAACCAGAAGAGCGGCAGTGTGGACAGCACTGCCACCACGAGCCAGGCGAGGCCGGCCGGATTGACGGGCAGGCCGAGGCCCCTCGCCTCGCCGGATTGCGTCGTCATCGCCATAACCGTATCCCCACCCGACAACTCACCGCCAACATCGCCGCCCCTCGCGGCCCGGCGAACACTAGTCGATCGGTGCCCTGAATGCGAGAGCCATCCGCTGTCAGGGTAATCGGCGGAGCGGCCCGCAAGCGGGCCATGGGGCGGGCAAGGCGGCCAGGGGGCGGGGCCGGAATTCGTTGCGCGGCATCAGGACCGGGCGACGGCCCGGCCAGCCTCAGCCAGTGACCCGGCTATGGCCGAGTGGCGAAGGTTCGGCCGATCTCGAAGTAGACGCTGTGGCTGTCCGCAGTTTCGTCGTTTTCATCGAGGTAGCGGAACTGGTAGCCGACATCGGCCGTGAGTGCCGCGGTCAGATCGTAGCTGAAGAACGCTCCCGCATCCATGCGCGTGGTGTCGCCGGAGTTCGCATTGTTCGCGTCCTCCTGGTAGGCAACGCCGAAATCGACGCCAAAACGCGAGTAGAGCGTAAGGTCGCGCACCAGTCCGATGCCCGCGCCGGTGACCCGGACCTCGTCGCCTTCGCTGCCGCCGGTGTAGCTCTGGAAGGCATTGGCGTTCAACCGGCCGCGAGGCAGCGGGTAGCTGACGTTGAGGCCGCCGCTGACGCGCGTCTCGGGGGCGGCGTTGGTGACGCGGAGGTTGCCGCCGACCGTGAAATCCTCGAACGCATAGCTGACCCTCGCCGACCCGTTGAGGCCCTGGTCGCTCTCGGTCGTCACCCGCCGCCCGTTGATCGTTTCCTCTTGCTGGCGGTCGGAGTAGCCGAGGCTCGCGCCGACGGCGAGGGTCTCGGACAACTGATAATCCAACCCTGCGTCGAGATTGCCCGTGGTGATCTGGGTCTCCTGGGTGTCGTCGGCCTCGTAGTAGTAGAAACTGCCGCTCACCACGCTTGAAAGCACCGGCGTCAGCTGCAGCGACCAGGACAGCGCGCCGATGACATCGCTGCGCGCAACCTGATCGGAGGTCTCCTCGCTGTAGGAGAAGTGGGTGGCATCGAGGCTGAAGGTGTAGGTACTGCGCGAGTCGGTGCCGAGCGCCAGAAATACCGAGCCGTCATAGCGCCGCTCGGTGCCACCGCCCGCCTCGCTGTCGAGGTTGTCGACCACGTCGCCGTCGTTGAAGAAATCTCCGCCGAGCGGGTCGAATTCCAGGTCGGTCTGGCGATAGCTGAGCGTGGTGCCCAGCTCGGCGTCGGCCCATTGCCGGGAGTAGCCGAGATTGGCGGTGGAGGGCGAGGCGAACGTCCAGTCGAAGGGCTGGCCGGCTTCCCAGAGCGCGCGCAAACCGGTGTTGACGCCGAGGTTGAACGAGCGCGTGCTGGTCTCGGTCAGGTACCCGAGCGTGATGCGGGTGTCCGCGAAATACGAGGTGCCGGGGGAGTCGACGTCGAGCTGGTAGTTGGTGTCGGCCTCCAGCCGCTGCGAGATGGTGGCCGTCAGGGTCGCATCGCCTAGCCCCTGGGCGAACGCGCCCGTGACGCCGGCGCCGGCCACGAGGCCCGCGGCCAGGCCGGTGCGCCGCAGCGCGGTGCCGGCGGGGCGTCGCGTGCGGCCGGGGCTCATTCGAACAGGCGGCGCTCGGGAACCACGATCACATCGCCCTCGCGCATGGTGATCATCGACTGGATCGAGCCCCCGCGCTCGACGGCGTGATAGTTGAAGAGGAACATCCGCTCCTGGCCGGTCTGCGGGTCGGTGCGGCGAAGCTGGATTCGCCGCGTCGCTGCGAAACGGTCGAACCCGCCCGCGACCGCCACCGCCTGCAGGAGCGTGGTGCCCGTCCGGACCTCGCTGATGCCGGGGCTGCCGACGCGCCCCAGGATGTAGATCGGGAAGGTCTCGATCTCCGCATCCTCCTCGGCCAGCGAGAGCACGGAGACGAAGACGGTCGGGCGAACCGCGAAGTTTGGGGTAAGCCGCTCGGCGATGCTGCGCTCCACCGCGTCCAGGGTCTGCCCCGCCGCCGACACCGAACCTGCCAGAGGGACCGAAATCCGGCCGTCCGGCAGAACCAGGAGCTGCCGGCTCAGGGTGTCGTCCTCGAGCACGCTCACCGAGAGCGTGTCACCCCGCTGGATTCGGTAGCCCGCGCTCTGGGCGAAGGCTGCTGGCACCGCCACGACCGCCGCCAGCAGCGCGATCACAATAAGTCTCATCGGTCCGTCTCGCTTACGGTTTCATGGGTCGTTGCGGTCTTATAGACACGCCACGGCGCGCGCGGAAAGCCAAAACCGGTGCATGGCTCATTCCGCGCCACACTGCGCGTCCGGGCGTAGTTATCCTGCAACAGATTGCCGTACGCGCCCCACGTGTAGATTGCGGATGACCGATTCCGGGATGTGCATGACCTTAAGATACTGTTAACCGTCCAGCAGGAATTTGCGCGGAGTTCTTCTCTGGAGTGACAGACTGGCCGGGCGGAGGTCGCTTGTGAACGTCGTCGGTGGTGGATGCATACCGGATCGCGCCGCTGCGTCGCCGGTCGGCGCCTGCATCGCGGCGGCGCGCGCGGTCCGTCCCGGCTCCATCCCGATGATCGAGGCCGTGGCCCGCCGGCGTTCGCCGACCGCCTCCGGGACTGGCTGCAGGGCTGACAGGCGGCGGCGACGCGGGCTGACGGCGGCAACCAGGGCTGGGGAGCGCCGGCCACAGATACCCCGGCCGACTATGGCCGGTTCCAGTATGCTCCGGCTTGAGCGGGAGCACGCCGGGTCGCGAGCGCCAGCATCCGACGCGCCTGGTGGAGCCGGATCCGGGCGAGGCAGAGGAACGCCAGGGCGCGGGCGCGCGGCCCGTGCAGCCGGTCCGAGCCGGCGATCGCCCGCACCTCGGCCAGCGGCGAGGCCGCCAGCGCCTCGGCCTGGTTCAGATGCGGGATGATGACGCTGATCCGGGGCGCGGGGTCCATCGCGGCCGTATCGCGCCCTCAGCCGAAGGGTGCTGCCGACACCCACCACCCGGGCTCGGTGGCCGCGATCCCTGCGGCCGCCGCCTCGGCGGCCGCCGCGCCGGCGAAGAGCCCGAAGCAGGTCGCGCCGGAACCCGACATCCGGGCCAGCAGGCATCCCGGGGCCGCCGCGAGGGCCGCCAGAGCCGTGCCGACGGCCGGGGCCAACTCGCGCGCCGGTGCCTCGAGGTCGTTGCGCTGGGCGGCGAGGAAGGCCGCCAGCGCCGCGGCATCGGCCATGGGCGGCAGCGGGGGCATCGGCGGGTTGGCGGGTGCCGCGAGGCGGGCAAAGACCGCGGCGGTGGCGACCGCTACGCCGGGGTTGCAGAGCACCAGCCAGCAGGCGGGCAGCTTGACCGGTGCCAGCTCCTCGCCGATCCCCGACATCCGCACGGGCCGCGACAGGAGGCAGACCGGCACGTCGGCACCGAGGGCGAGCTGATCGCCGAGCGGCGGCAGCGGCACATCCAGGAGCCGGGCGAGCAGCCGCAGGGTCGCCGCGGCATCCGCCGAGCCGCCGCCTATCCCTGCCGCCACCGGCAGGTTCTTGACCAGCCGGAGCGCGGCGGACTTCCCGCGAACGATCACCCGCCGGGCCGCCTTCAGCACGAGATTGTCGTGCTCCGCCGCAAGCGCGCCGGCGTAAGGACCGTCGATGACGAGCGAGAGGGCCTTGGCCGGTTCTGCCTCGACGACATCGCCGATGCGGGGAAAGACCACCAGGCTGTCGAGCAGGTGATAGCCGTCCGCCCGCCGCCCGGTGACATGCAGCGCCAGGTTGACCTTGGCCGGCGCCAGCTCCCGAAATGTGCCGGGCACCGGGGTCAGCCGCCGGAGGCGGCCTCGTCCTCCAGCACCTCGTCGAGGCCGACGTCGAGCTTCTTGCGCACGCGGTCCATGTCGAGGTCCTCGGCCGGGCCGAACGAGAGCGCGCGGCGCCACTGGAACTCGGCCTCGCGCTTGCGCCCGACCATCCAGAGCACGTCGCCGAGGTGGTCGTTGAGGATCGGGTCGTCCGGCACCAGCTCCACCGCCCGCAGCATCGGCTGCAGCGCATCCTCGAAGCGGTCGAGCCGGAAGTAGACCCAGCCGAGCGAGTTCGGTGATGTAGCCGTCGTCGGGCTGGCCCTCCACGGCGCGCTCGATCATGCCGAGCGCCTCGTCGAGGTTGCGGCGCTGCTCGACCATCGAATAGCCGAGGTAGTTGAGCACCATCGGCTGGTCCGGCTGCAACTCCAGCGCCTTGCGGAAGTCCGCCTCGGCTGCGTCCCATTGCCCGGCGCGTTCGTTGGCGATGGCGCGGGTGTAGAACAGCACCCAGTGCGGCTGCCGGGGCGTATCGACCAGCGCCAGCGCGCGGCCGTAGGCCTCCGCCGCCTCGGGATAGCGCTCGGCCACGCGCAGCGCGTCGCCGAGGGCGGAGTGCACCTCGACCCGGTCGCCATGGCTGGCGGCGAGCGCGGTCAGCGTGGCGATCCCGGCCTCGGCATCGCCGGCGGAGCGCTGGGTATTGGCGCGCCGGATCTCGGAGGAGACGTACCAGGGCGAGTCCGGCGGCAGGTCGGCCAGGGCCGCAGAGGCGAGCTGGTACTGTTCCTGCATCTCCAGGAGCTCGGCCACCAGGAGCCGCGGCTCCACCGCTTCGGGGTCGATATACACCGCGAGCCGGGCATGCATCAGCGCGATGCGGTCGGACTCGTTCGACGCCAGCGCCTCGGCGAGGGTCGCATAGACCTCCGCCGCGCCGGAGCGCGCGCTGGTGATCTCGGTGAAGGCGACCTCGTCGCCCGCGGCGATCCGGTCGCGCAGGTCGATGAGCACCTCGTTGGGGATGGAGTCCGACTGCGCCTCGTCGATGATCGCCAGCGCCTCGTCCTCGCGGTCGATCTGCGCGAGGATCTGCGCCCGCGCCACGATGGACCCGAGGTCGAGGTGTAGCGGCCCGGTCTCCTCGTCGCCCTCGAGTATCGTCGCCGCCGTGACGAAATCCCCCGCCAGCGCCAGCGCAAGCGCCTTGTGGTACTGGCCGTAGGCCTTCAGCGTGTCGTTGCCGTCGAGCGCATCGAAGCGCTCCTGCGCGGCGGCGAAGTCCTCGCGCCCCGCCTCGATCCACCCGCCGAGCAGCCCGCCCAGCAGCGGATTCACGCCCTCCCCGCCCGCGGCGATCAGCGTGTCCGCCCCCGCATAGTCGCCCTCAGCGATCGCATCGGCGACGAGCACCAGCACGGCCACCTGGTTCTCGGGCATGATCGCCGCCAGCCGCTCGGCCAGCGGCGTGGCCGCCGGCACGTCACCGGCGACGGTATGGGCCACGATGGCGTTCTGCAGCAGGCCGACATTTTCCGGATCAGTGGTCAGCGCCCGCGACAGGTACACCGCCGAGGCGACATAGTCGTTGCGGAAATCCGCCTGCATCGCCGCGAGATACGATCCCGAAAGGCTGATGGCGCCGGACGTGGCGGGGGTGATGGTCACAACAAGTGCCGCGAGGCAGACGCCCCGGAGCAGTCGCGTAGCGAAGTTCGGCACTGGCAGTCTCTCCCGGATCCGAGCCGGGCCGAGCCTAATCGCCGGAGCCGCCGGTTGCAATCACGCGCCCGGCCCGGAATGGCCCGGATGTGGCCCCCCGGCGATCACATATCGATCACATGTTCGGATAATTCGGCCCGTCGCCGCCCTGGGGCGTCACCCAGACGATGTTCTGGCCCGGATCCTTGATGTCGCAGGTCTTGCAGTGGACGCAGTTCTGGAAGTTGATCTGGAACCGCGGGTTGGACCCGTCCGCATCCCGCAGCACCTCGTAGACCCCCGCCGGGCAGTAGCGCTGCGCCGGTTCCGCATAGCGCGGAAGGTTCACATCCACGGGCACCCGCGGGTCGACCAGCGTCAGATGCGAGGGCTGGTCTTCGGCGTGGTTGGTGAAGCTGAACGCCACGTTGGTGAGCCGGTCGAAGCTCAGGACCCCGTCGGGCTTCGGGTACTCGATCGGGGTGTAGTGCTCGGCCCGCCGCGTCGCCTCGGCGTCGGACTTGCGATGCTTCAGCGTGCCGAAGATCGAGCGGTTGCCGGTCAGCGTGTTCACCCACATGTCGAGCCCGCCGAGCGCCAGCGAAGTCGCCAGGCCGTAGCGCGACCACAGCGGCTTCACGTTGCGCACCGGCTTCAGGTCCGCCGCGATCGGCCCCGTCGCCACCGCCTCGGCGTAGTCGGTCAGCTCGTCGCCGCGCCGGTCGAGGCGGATCGCCGCGTGGGCGGCCTCGGCCGCCGCGATGCCCGAGAGCATGGCGTTGTGGTTGCCCTTGATGCGGGGGACGTTCACGAACCCCGCCGCGCAGCCGATCAGCGCCCCGCCGGGAAAGGTCAGCTTCGGCACCGACTGCCAGCCGCCCTCGGTGATCGCCCGCGCCCCGTAGGCGATGCGCTTGCCGCCCGTCAGCACCGGCGCGATCAGCGGATGGTGCTTGAACCGCTGGAACTCCATGTAGGGGTAGAGCCAGGGGTTCTCGTAGTTCAGGTGCACGACGAAGCCGACGTAGACCTGGTTGTTTTCCAGGTGGTACATGAACGACCCGCCGCCGGCGTTCGATCCCAGCGGCCAGCCCATGGTGTGGGTCACCTGCCCGAGCCGGTGGACCTCCGGGCGCACTTCCCACAGCTCCTTCATCCCGAGCCCGTACTTCTGCGGATCGCGGCCGTTCGCGAGGCCGTAGCGGGCGATCACCTGCTTCGAGAGCGACCCCCGCACCCCCTCGGCCAAGAGCACGTAGCGGCCGCGCAGCTCCATCCCCGGCTCGTAGCTTGGCCCCGGCGTGCGGTCTGCCTCCAGCCCGAACTCGCCGGCGACGACGCCCAGAACCTCGCCGTCCTCGCCCCAGACCAGCGCGCTCGCCGCCATGCCGGGGAAGATCTCGACCCCCAGCGCCTCGGCCATGCCCGGCCATCCAGCGGCAGACATTTCCCATGGAGACGATGTAGTTGCCGTGGTTCGACATCAAGGGCGGCATCGGCCAGTTCGGAATGCGCAGCTGACCCGCCTGGCCCAGCAGGTAGAAGCGGTCCTCGCTCACTTCGGTGGTGATCGGTGCGCCACGGGTCCGCCAGTCGGGCAGCAGCGCATCGAGCCCCGAGGGGTCGAGAACCGCGCCCGACAGGATATGCGCCCCGACCTCGGAGCCCTTCTCCAGCACCACGACGCTCAGGTCCGGGTCGAGCTGCTTCAGCCGGATCGCCGCGGAGAGGCCCGCCGGCCCGGCGCCGACGATCACCACGTCGTAGTCCATCGACTCGCGTTCGATCCCGGCCATGCCTTGCACTCCCGCTACCGCATGATCGTGCCTAGCCAACGCAACCCCCATGGTCAACCGCGGCGCGGGCGGTTGCGTTCGCCCCGGTTGCGGACGCTGGCAGCGTGCTTGCGAGCTGACCACGCCTGCCGAATCCCCGGCTTGCCGCGGCGCTCCGGCGCAAATATGGTGGCCCGCGCGCGGGGGTCAGGCATCCGCGAAGTCGGGCGACGGCGGCTGCCGGCGTCCGACATTTGTCGTTTGACGCGCACTGGACGTGCGGGACGGAGGGCGTGCATGGAAAAGATCCCGATGACCGCGAAGGGGTTCGCCCGACTCGACGCCGAGCTGAAGACCCTCAAGAGCGTCGAGCGCCCGGCCATCATCCGCGCCATCGCCGAGGCCCGCGAGCACGGCGACCTCAGCGAGAACGCCGAGTACCATGCCGCGCGCGAGCGCCAGAGCTTCATCGAGGGGCGCATCCGCGAGCTCGAGGCCACCATCGGCCGCAGCGAGGTGATCGACCCGACCCGGCTCTCCGGCGCCATCAAGTTCGGCGCCACCGTGGTGGTGGTCGACGAGGACACCGACGAGGCCAGGACCTACCAGATCGTCGGCGAGCCCGAGGCCAGCATCGAGGAGGGCCGGCTCAACATGCGCTCGCCGCTCGCCCGCGCGCTGATCGGCAAGGAGCCCGGCGACAGCGTCGAGGTCACGACGCCCGGGGGCCTGCGCTCCTACGAGATCCGCTCGGTCGATTTCGTATGACGGGCACCCCCGCGTGAGCACGGCACCGCGGGGGCTCGAGCGGTTCCAGGCCTTGCCGCGCTACCGCCGCTGGGCGGCGCTGGCCAGCCTCGTCTGGGTGGTGGTGGTCACGAGCTACGCCATCGGCTTTTTCGGCGGCGATGCGGCGGCGTCGCGCGGCACCGTCTTCATCGACGGGCTGTTCTTCCTGATCGCGCTGATCCTGCCGCTCATGCTGATCTGGCTGGCGGCCTGGCTCGCCGAGGAACTGGAGCGCCAGCGCGAGGTCCTCGCGGCGCTGGCCGAACTGACCCCGCCGCTGATCGAGGCGATGGCCGCCACCCGCGCCACGCTCGACCGTCACGCCCCGGTCTCGCCCGAGACGATCGAGGCCGCGGTACGCCACGGCCTCGCCGCCAACAGTGCGGCCAGCCGCGAGATCGACCCCCGCCCGGCGCTGGCCAACCTCGCCGCCAACCAGGCCCGGATGGAGGGTGCCCTGCGGGAGCTTCTCGGCCGCGCGCCGCCGGCCGCCGCGCTTCCCGAGCCGCCCGCGCCCGAGACGCCCGTGCCCGAACCGGCCGCGCCGCGTGCCCGCAGGGTCACCCAGCGCAGACGCGCGGATGACGTGCCCAGGCCGGTCCCCGAGCCGGCGGCCGAACCCACCCTGCCGCTCCTGCCCGAGGGCGAGCCCGATCTGCGGCCGAGCTGGCCCGATCTCGTCCGCGCGCTCAACTTCCCCCGCGACGACCGCGACCGCGAGGGCTTCCGCGCGCTGAAGTCGGCGCTCCGCCATCACAGCCTCGCGCAGATGCTGCAGGCCGCCGAGGACGTGCTGACGATGTTGTCCCAGCACGGCATCTACATGGACGACCTCGAGCCCGCCGAGCGCGACCCCGACGCATGGCGCCGTTTCATCGCGGGCACCCGCGGGACGGCGGTGGACGCCGTCGGCGCCATCCGCGACCCCCGCGCGCTGGAGGTCGCCCGGGGTCTGATGAAGTCCGACCCGATCTTCCGCGACACCGCGCTCTTCTTTCACCGGCGCTTCGACGGCGTCCTCGGCGAGTTCGCCTCCGAGGCCGGGGACGACCGCCTGCTCGAGCTTGCCGACACGCGTTCAGGGCGCGCCTTCATGCTGCTCGCGCGCCTGAACGGCGCCTTCGGCTGACCGGACCGGTCGCCTTACGGCGCCTCGGGCGTCCGTGTCGCGCGTACCGTGTTGCCTGCCGCCACCTGGAGGCGCCCGAACGATAGCCACGCCGGGCCTCGCTGCGCTCGCCCTTCGCGGCGCCGAGCGCGTCGGTCATCTCCGCCTCCAGCACCTCCTGGAGCGTGGCGCGCACGATCTCCTTAGGAAGTCCGGACCGGGGAGCAGCGCCGCTTTCGACAGCGCGACGGGATCGGTAGGCTCAGGCTTGGTCATGGCAGGACCACTTGGCTGAGAAGGGGCGACGTTCAACGCCGCCACTTTGCCATGGCCGCCTCATCGAGCGGCGATTTTGCAGAACTTGACGGACACTGCTCTGGGTTCGTTTCCCGCCCATTTGCGCCAGATCAATGCGGCCTACCGCCGATACTATGCATTCTTATGCGATGAGAGACTCCCGCCTCCGGTTCCATGACCGTTCTGATGCCGGCCGGCAACTGGCAGCAAGGTTGCTGCCGATGGCGCTGGATCGGCCGGTGGTCTATGCGCTGCCCCGGGGCGGCGTGCCGGTCGCACTCGAGATCGCCCGCGCCCTGCACGCCCCGCTCGACCTGATCCTCGTTCGAAAGATCGGTGCCCCCGGCGCACCGGAATTGGCGCTCGGCGCGGTCGTCGACGGCGAGCATCCCCAGACGGTGGTCAACGAGGAAGTCCAACGCCGCTCTGGCGCCGACGATATTTTCTCGAGCGCGCCCGCGCCCGAGAGCTCGCGGAAATCGAGCGGCGCCGGTCTCTCTATCTCGGCGACCGCGCGCAGGTCGATCCGGCCGGCCGGACCGCGATCCTGGTCGACGACGGCCTCGCGACCGGCGCGACCATGAAGGCGGCTCTGATCGCGATGAAGCGGCAGGGGGCGGCGAAGGTCTGCGTCGCCGTTCCGGTGGCGCCGGAGGATGCGCTGCGGGAGATCGGCGAGCAGGCCGACCTCGTGGTGTGCCTTCACCCTGCTCGGCATTTCTACGGCGTCGGCGCTTTCTACGATGACTTCCACCAGCTCACCGATGCGGAGACCGTCGGTATGCTGCGCCAGGGCTGGGCGGGCGGAGCCGATGCACGTCCGAGCCCGCCGCCCTCGGCCCTGCGTCAGGTTGCGGTGCCGCCGCTTGGCCTCGTCGGCGATCTCTGCTTGCCTGCGGACCCGCGCGGCCTCGTACTCTTCGCCCACGGCAGCGGATCGAGCCGGCTCAGCCCGCGCAACATCGCCGTCGCGGACACGCTCAACGCCCACGGCTTCGCCACGCTGCTGCTCGACCTGCTGACGCCGGACGAGGCCCGGGACCGCCGCAACGTCTTCGACATTCCGCTGCTTGCGGACCGCGTGGTCGAGGCGGCGCTCTATCTTAGCGGTGAGCCTGACGTCGCCGAACTGCCGCTCGGGCTTTTCGGCGCCAGCACCGGCGCGGCGGCGGCTCTCCTCGCCGCCGCCGAGCTCGAGAATCGCGTCACCGCGGTGGTCTCGCGCGGCGGTCGCCCGGATCTGGCCGGCTCGCGGCTGGCCGACGTCATGGCGCCGACGCTGCTGATCGTTGGCGGCGACGACCGCCACGTCCTCCAGCTGAACCGGCAGGCGCTGGCGGCGCTGACCTGCGAAAAGTCCCTCAGTATCGTGCCTGGCGCTGGCCATCTCTTCGAGGAACCTGGCGCGCTCGAGGCCGTCACCGAACTGGCCTGCGACTGGTTCCAGCACTATCTGGAACCAGCGGGACGCGGCGCCGCCACGGCCGCACCAGCGGCAGCGCCCTCCCTGCCAGCGCCGCCGTTCTCGATCGCTGCAGCGCTCCGGGCCGCCGTCGAGCCGCTGCCGCGGATCGAAGACCCTGCGTTCGCAGACTCCTTCGACCGGTTTGCGGCAGCGCGCGTCGTACTGCTCGGTGAGGCCTCGCACGGCACCTCGGAGTTCTATCGCGCCCGCGCCGCCATCACCCGACGCCTGATCGAGCGCCACGGCTTCCGTATCGTGGCCGTCGAGGCCGACTGGCCGGACGCTGCCGCCATCGACCGCTACGTGCGCCAGCGGCCCGGCGAGCCGATGCGTTCGACGCCCTTCACCCGGTTTCCGACCTGGATGTGGCGGAACCGGGACGTCGATGATTTCGTGGAGTTCCTGCGCCGCCATAACGCGGCGAAGCCGGCCGGCGAGCGGGTCGGTTTCTACGGCCTCGACCTCTACAGCATGACCGCCTCGATCGCCGCCGTGCTCGCCTATCTCGATCGGGTCGATCCGAGAGCGGCGGCCGAGGCGCGGGCGCAGTATGGTTGCCTCGCCCCGTGGTCGCGGGAGCTAGCGGCCTACGGACGCGCCTCGCTGAGCAAGGGCTATGCGCTCTGCGAAGCGCCGGTGACCCGGATCCTCGTCGATCTGCTGCAAAGGCAGCTGCAATACGCGAGCCGGGACGGCGAGCAGTTCTTCGACGCGACGCAGAACGCCCGCCTGGTGACCAACGCCGAGCGCTACTACCGGATGATGTACTACGGCTCGCACGAGTCCTGGAACCTGCGCGACCGGCACATGTTCGACACGCTGCAGCGCGTGCTCGCCTGGGCAGGGCCTGACACGAAGGCGGTGGTCTGGGCGCACAACTCCCATATAGGCGACGCGCGGTTCACCGACATGGGCTCCGAGCGGGGCGAGCTGAACATCGGCCAGCTTTGCCGCGAGCAATTCGGACGCGACGCGGCTCTGATCGGATTCGGCACCCACTCGGGCACCGTCGCGGCGGCCTCCGAATGGGACGCGCCGATGGAGATCAAGGCCATCCGACCCTCCCGCCCGGACAGCTACGAGGCCCTGTGCCACGAAGTCGGAGAGGAGCGCTTCCTGCTGTCGCTTCGAGGGCTCAACCCCGAGCTCCGGCGCGCCTTGGCCGGCCCGCGGCTGGAGCGCTACATCGGCGTCATCTACCGGCCCGAAACCGAGCGCTGGAGTCACTACTCCCGCGCGTCGCTTCCGGATCAGTACGACGCCTTCGTCTGGTTCGACGAGACCCACGCGGTCACGCCGTTGCCGACCCACGTGACGGCTGGCGAGGACGAGACCTATCCGTTCGGTCTCTGATATCTGTTTACCGACGGCGGACGCTTGGAATTCCTGCCTTCGCCGGACCTCCCGTCCTCGGTTCCGATCTCCCATTGTTCGCTAACACTCAATCCCGACAAAATTGGGTGCCATACGGTTTCCATACGCGTTCCATACGCGTTCCATACGCGGCGAATCCTCGTTAACCTCTAGAATCGCTCGCGTTCTGCCTGCCCATCTCCCGACCCCCGATCAGACCGCCAGTTCCTCCCCCCGCCACCTCCGCCTGAGCCACCAGCAGAACCCCAACCCGATCGCCGAGAAGGCCAGGCCGATCCCGTAGGTCAGCCCGCCCAGCGCCGGATAGAGCGCCGCGCCCGCCAGCATCCCCAGCGCCAGCAGCACGCCTCCGGCCATCGACCCCGTGGCGCCCTGCGCCGCCGCTCCGTAACGCGCTGGAATCGCCTGTGAAATGAAGGCGATCGCACCCAGATGCGACGCCGCGAAGGTCAAGCCGTGCAGCCCCTGCACCGGCCACAGCACCCAGCCGACGGGGTCGAACATCATCACCCCCCAGCGCAGCAGCCCCGCGACGCCCCCCAGCGCCATCGTGCCCACCGCGCCCAGCCGCCGCGTCACCCAGGCGCCGATCAGCACCAGGAACACGATCTCGGCGGCCACCGAGATCGCCCAGAGCGCTCCGATCTCGGCCTCCCCGATCCCGAGATTTCGCCAATGGATGGTGCCGAAGGCAAGGAAGGTCGCATGGCTTCCTTGCAACAATCCGATCGCCAGCATGAAGATCGCAAATACCGGGTCGAGGACAAGTCGCCATATTTCGCTCAGGTTAGGCGGAATCTGTCCCTGTACTTTCTGACCGCCCGGATGGTGCAGCGCCAGCCCCGCCGTTACCACCAGGCAGCCGACGATCCACCACAGCGCTATTCCCGACCCGGTCCGCACCATCAGCGCGCCGACCAGCAGGTTCGCGCCGAGGAACCCGAGCGACCCCAGCCCCCGTGCCCGCGCATAGGGAAACCCGTAGAACCGCGCCGCCGCCACTCCCAGCGCCTCGCCGATCGGCCCGATCCCCGCCAGCATCACGCCCACCGCCAGCGTCGCGGCCAGCAACACCCCCCGGCTCCCGATCCAGAGATGTGCGAGGAAAAGCCCCGCACCCATCAGCGCGCAGGCCACCAGCGTTGCCCGCCGGGCATCCAGCCGGTCCGCCAGCGCCGGTATCGCCAGCCCGGCCACCATCCGAACCCCGATCCCGAGCGCGGTGTAGAGGCCGATCTCGGCGGCCGTAAGTCCCCAGTCTTCCAGCCAAATCGGCCAGAAGGGCGCATGCACGCCCATGGCCATGAAGAACGCCATGTAGAAGGCCGCGGTATGCGGACCCGGACGGGCGAGAAAGCGGAGGAGCAAGGCGTGGGAACTCACGGAGGGGCCTGCGCCACTTCACCCACTCCCCGCGCACAGGCAAGCCCCCATGCGCGGCCTCAGCGCAGACCCACTCGCCCCAGGATGAAATCGGCGACGCCCCTGATGTCGTCGAGGTCGAAGACCGGCACCGCCAGCCCCGCCAGCGGCGCATCCGCCGCCACCGCCTCGATGGTGTCGTCCGCCTCGGCGATCAGGTCCTGCCCGGTCGCCGTGCGCCGCGCCTCGATCTTGGGGTGCCGGTCGCGCTTGTAGCCCTCGACCAGCACCAGGTCGACCGGATCCAGTCGCGCCAGCAGCGCCGCCAGCGACGGCGTCTCGGCGCCGCGCAACTCACTCATCAGCGCCCAGCGATCGGGCGAGGCCACCAGCACCTGCGCCGCCCCGGCCGCCCGGTGGCGATAGCTGTCCTTGCCGGGATGGTCGGCGTCGAACCCGTGGTGGGCGTGCTTGATCGTCGAGACGGTCAGGCCGCGCCCGGTGATCTCGGCCACCAGCCGCTCGACCAGCGTGGTCTTGCCGGAGTTCTTCCAGCCGGTCACGCCATAGACCCTCATTGCCATCTCGATGGATTATCCGATACATAACAAGGTGATGCGTGCGGTCGCACTGTGCGACCGCACGCGTGTCAGGCGTCAGGCCCGTCGGGTTCGGCGTCAAGCTCGGCCGGGTCGAGCTCGTAATGCGCGCCGCAGAACTGGCAATCGGCGGTCACGGTGCCGTCGGGCGTGGTCATGGCGGCGATCTCCTCCGGCGGATAGGCCGCCAGCGAGTTCACCACCTTCTCCCGCGAGCAGGTGCAGCCGAAACGCACCGGCCGCGACGGGAAGACCCGCGGGCCCTCCTCGTGGAAGAGCCGCAGCAGCAGCTCCTCCGAGCCCACCTGCGGCCCGACCAGCTCGGTCTCCTCGACCGTGCCGAGCAGTATTACCGCCCGGTTCCAGTTCTCCGCATCCGAGCCCTCCAGCATGTCCTCCGGGGCCAGAAGCCCGTCGAAGCCGCTCGCCTCCTGCCTGGCGAACGGCGAGGCCGCCGGCATGTGCTGGAGCATGACCCCGCCCGCCCGCCAGCGCGCCTCGCTCCCCGGCGCCGCCGCCTCGCCCATGGCGAGCGCAAAGCGGGTCGGCAGCTGTTCGGACTGCGCGAAATAGGTCTCGGCGCAATCCGCCAGCGAGCGCCCGGCGATCGGCGTGATCCCCTGATAGGGTGTCGTCCCCGGCCCCTGGTCGATCAGGATCGCGAAGACCCCGTTGCCGATCAGATCGAACCCCGGCGTCCCCGGCGCCACCGCGGCCAGCGCCTTGGCATCGAACCCGGCATAGGCCCGCATCTCGGCCGGCGCCCCGTCCTCGGTCGGGCTGAAGTAGTCAGTGGCGATCAGCCGGATCGGACCCTGTCCGCGGACCTGCAGCGACAGCTTCCAGCGCAGCTTCACCGCCTGCCCGATCAGCGCGGTCAGGAGCGTGGCCTCGGCGACCAGGGCGGCTACCGGCGCGGGATAGGCGTGCTGGCCGAGGATGGTCTCCAGCACCGTGTCGAGCCGCGCCACCCGCCCGCGGATATCGGCGCGGTCGAGCTGAAAGGGCAGGATCGTGTCATCCCAGGCGATGCGGCTGGCGAGGGTCATCGGGCAGTCTCCGGCGCGGTCTCGGTCAAAGGCCCCCTCAGATAGGGGTTCGTCGCCGGGACTGCAAACGCCACCCCTTCCCGCCACCTGCCGCTCCCGCTAACCTGCCGCCATGCGCCGCTTCGGAGAGCCCGTCGTCCCGGGAAGGACCTATGTGACCCGGATCGGCGCCTATGCCATCATCCGGGACGGCGGAGACGTGCTCGTCACCGAACAGGCCGATCCCGGCCCCGAGATCCAGCTGCCCGGCGGCGGCATCGACCCGGGCGAGGGGGTGCTGGCCGCCCTCCACCGCGAGTGCTTCGAGGAGACGGGCTGGCACATCCAGGTGATCCGCCGGCTCGGCGCCTTCCAGCGCTTCGCCTACATGCCGGAATACGACCTCTGGGCGCGCAAGGTCTGCCACATCTACCTCGCCC
>CAVOGP010000006.1:0-33155 GCA_963695425.1 uncultured Alphaproteobacteria bacterium
CCGTCTGGTGAACCCGACCTTGAACGGATGCTGACCGGCGTGAGAGTCGTCGCGTGATTGCGGGCGATCGTGTCCGCTTAAATTTCGCGGACACTTATTTTGGCAGATCAGGGCAAGCGCAAGCGTCGAAGCTACGCGAAGGCGTTCAAGCGGCGCGTCGTGGCCGAGACGCTGGAGCCGGGTGCGTCGGTGGCGGCGGTAGCGCGCCGGCACGGGCTGAACACGAACATGGTGTTTCTCTGGCGCGGTGATCCGCGGTTCGGTCCCGGGCGGGATGCAGCCGTGTTCCTGCCCGTCGAGGTGAAGCCATCCGAGGTGCCGGTGACCACTGAACCGGCTGCCGCCATCAGTGCCGGCGAGATCGAGATCACCCTCGCCTCGGGGCATCGCCTGATGCTCAGCGGCGCCTTTGATGTCGAGGTCGTGTTGCGTCTGGCCAGGGGTCTCGCGGCGCCATGATCCCGGTCCCCGCGCATACGAAGGTCTGGCTGGCGGCCGGCGTCACGGACATGAGGAAAGGGTTCAACGGGCTCTCGGCCCTGGCCGAGAAGGTGCTGACGCAGGACCCATACTCTGGCCACCTGTTCGTGTTCCGCGGTCGCCGCGGCGATCTGGTCAAGGTGATCTGGTTCGACGGCCAGGGAGCGTGCCTGTTCTCCAAGCGCCTGGAGAAGGGGCGGTTCGTCTGGCCCTCGCCGGCACATGGGCGGGTGTCGGTGACCTCGGCGCAGTTGGCGATGCTGCTGGAGGGCATCGACTGGCGGGCGCCGCAGCGGACCTGGCGGCCTTTGACGGCGGGATAATTTTCCGAACAAAAGCAAATTGGTAAGGGCTTTCGGGGATTCCCCTGGCTGAGCGGTTCGGCTATAAGCTTGGCATGTTCGAAGACGCCAGATTGCTGCCCGAAGATCCTGCCGAACTGCGGGATGCGGCGGTCAATCTGGTTGCGCTGGTCAAGTCCCAGGCGCTGCAGATCGAGAAGCTCAAGCACGAGCTTGCCGGGCATCGCCGGCACCGGTTCGGGTCCAGGTCCGAGACGCTGGATCAGCTCGAGTTGCGCCTGGAGGACGAGGAGATCGCGGCGGCGAAGGCGGGCAAGCCCGCCCCGGCCGACGAGCCGGACGGCGCGAGCCGAACCCAAGGACAAGCCGAAGCGCAAGCCACTGCCGGCCGATCTGCCGCGCAACGAGCAGGTGCTGTCGCCCGGCGATGCCTGCGGCAAGTGCGGCGGCAAGCTGAAGACGCTCGGCGAGGATGTCACCGAGGAACTGGAATACGTCCCCGGCCGGTTCGTGGTGAACCGGATCGTGCGCCCGCGCATGGCGTGCTCGTGCTGCGAGGCGATCTGCCAGGCGCCGCTGCCGTCGCGCCCGATCGAGCGCGGCCGGCCCGGGCCCGGTCTGCTCGCGCATGTGCTGGTCTCGAAGTATGGCGATCATCTGCCGCTCTACCGCCAGTCGCCAGATCTTCGAGCGCAACGGCATCGATCTCGACCGCTCGACCCTGGCCGACTGGGTCGGCAAATCGGCCGCCCTGCTGGAGCCGCTGGCCGACGCCATCGGGCGCCATGTGCTCGAAGGGACAGGCGATCTTCGCCGATGACACGCCCCTGAAGATGCAGGCGCCTGGCAACGGCAGAACCAGGACCGCGCGGATCTGGACCTATGTCCGCGACGAACGGCCCTGGCTCGGCCAGGCGCCACCGGCGGCATGGTATCGGTTCACCGTCGATCGCAAGGGCGAGCATCCCGCCGACCATCTGTCCGGCTACAAGGGCTGGATGCACGCCGACGGCTATTCCGGCTTCAACGAGCTCTATCGCTCCGGCGGCATCTCCGAGGTGGCGTGCCTGGCGCATATCCGGCGCAAGTTCGCGATGTGTTCCAGTCCGAGGGCTCGGTCATCGCCGAGGAGGCGATCAAGCGCATCGCCGGGCTCTACGGCGTGGAGAAGGAGGCCCGCGGCCAGCCGCCCGATGCAGCGGGTGCGGCTCCGGCAGGCGAAGGCCAAGCCGATCTTCGACGATCTGGAAGCCTGGCTGCAGCGCCCAGCTCCCGAAGATCTCCGGCAAGTCCGAACTCGCCAAGGCGATCCGCTATGCCCTGACCCGGATGAAGAAACTGCGGCCCTATCTCGACCACGGCTTCCTGGAGGCGGACAACAATTCTGCCGAGCGATCCATGAAGCCGATCGCCCTCGGCCGGAAAAACTATCCTCTTCGTCGGCTCCGAGGGCGGCGGCAAATCGGCCGCCATCGCCTACACCCTGATCGAGACCGCCAAGCTCAACGGCGTCGATCCGCAGGCCTGGCTCACCGATGTCCTCGGTCGCATCGCCGACCACAAGATCACCCGTATCGACGAACTGCTCCCCTGGCGTTACGCTGCAGTCCGCAGCGTAACCGGGAACCGCCGCGCCGGCGCCAGAGCGCCTTCACCGGACGGTCACCAAGTACATGAACATGGACCCGCTACACGCGGCCAAAACCAAAGCTCTACGGAGCCGTCGTCGCATGAGCGAAAGTGCGAAAGATGCTGGACACTACCCCCGACCACGCCGTCAGATCGCCAGAAAACCCTTGCCCGCGGAGGCCATCCACATATGGACACTACCCCAGACCTTCATGGATCTGGCGTCAGGAACGCATGGTCGCGCCGTCACAGATGGCAGCTCAGCAGGTTTGCATGGCTTCAAATCGGAACGAAGTCGTCGAAATGGAGCGTGTCTGCATCAACACCTAAGAGCGTTATGCCGTCATCCGAATTAAAGGTGAGAACCGCATTCCCGTCCGCATCTTCGCCGAGCACGCCCGGTAAGGTATTGAAATTGCTGCCGTCGATCCCGTAGTCGGTCACGTCTAGAACATCATCGCTGTTCGCACCGGCTCTGAAGTCCGTAATGACGTCATCGGCAGAGCCCACGCGGAACAGGAACATGTCGTCACCAGCGCCACCGGTCAGAATGTCGTTCCCACCATGAACGATCACACTACCACCAGTCGCGATCGATTGCTGATAATCGCCGACGATCAGATCGTCGCCGGAACCGCCATCGAGGATATCATTTCCCCCGAAAACCTCCGAAGGTTCAACAGTCGCGCTTGCACTCGCCGAAATGGCATCACCAAACAGTTCGTCGTTCCCTGCCCCGCCATATAGCTGGTCATCACCACAATAGATGAAGCTTCCATCTCCCAGCAAAGCAATAATGCTTTCCCCATCTCCAACGATGAGGTCCGCGCCGCCTCCACCCTTCAGAATATCATTTCCACAATTTATTTCAGTCTGTTCCAAGGTTTCGATGGTTGAACCGTCCCCGAATATCTGATCACTGCCTGACCCCCCGCTGATATCATCAGCTCCGAGATCGAAACGAGATTGATCTACCGCAACAAGCGTCTCAATCACATCTCCGTATATTTTGTCATTTCCCGAGCCACCACTTATCTCGTCATCGCCGGTTACAAAATATTCCTCTTCTCCCCAATTTTTCTTACCGAAGTCTCCCGAGATAAGATCGTCGCCACTGCCCCCGCTCAGGCGGTCGTTGCCGCCGGTAGCACTTGTCGAAACCCCGGTATTGACCGTAACAGCATCACCGAAGATTTCGTCGCCTCCGGCTCCCCCGGACAGATCGTCATCTCCCCCAACGAATCTGCCACTAATATCTACAGCAACTATGTCCACATTGATTGCATCGCCAACAACCAGATCGTCGCCTTGGCCACCGGAAACCCTATCATCCCCTCCAACTACGTTACCGTCGGGGGAGAATTGGTTCCAAACAATATTCTCGGAGTCCCCGACCACGGTATCATTGCCCGCGCCCCCAGAGACGTCGTCATCCCCCAAGAACTCATCGCCGTATATATCTTTCAATTTATCCGGGTCACCGAAGAGCGTGTCATTCCCGCCGAGCCCGCGGATGGTCTCGAATTTCAGGGTTCCTCTGATCAGATCATCGAAACGGGTTCCATTGATCGGCTTCATAACTGACCTCATACGCTTTGATCGATCAATATCGATCCACCGAAACCACCCTTACGCTCCACTGGTCTCCCCTAAATCCCTCCGGTGACACACTTCCTTCCTGAGCAGCAGCTTAACCTACCGGCAGTCTCTCATTTTGAGTTTCAGCCTAGCCTCTTCGGCCGTCAAGCACGATGGACCACAGCAGGGCAAGCCAAACATGATGAAGTCGACGGTAACCCTCCAATTCCCCATGAGAAAACCGGTCTTCCGCGTCAAAATGCTACAAGCTGCCGCAAAGCATATTGGCGCAGGCTCGCAACCGCCGGTCCCCGTGTAAACTCACAGGCAGCGCGTAGAGGCCCGACCCGGCTCCGGGGCTCGACCCGGACACGCCGAGCAGCATCCATTCAAGGTCGGATTCACCAGACGGACACGGCCGAGATTGCGCCCGCGCATGTCCTCGATCATCCGCTGACGCAGCGGCGTCGCCGGGGTGGTGCTCTGGATGTTCATGGGAAGGCTCCTCTATCTTGGGCGAGGCAAGATCACCTCGACCGACAGGACACCGCTCCCGAACCACACCCGGCAATCACCACCCGGCCCGTCGCGCTTCACCACGACGCCCGCAACCTATCGCGAAGCGATTTCGTGCACTGACCCGATGGAGACCAACAGGGCCGGATAGTTATGCTCTTCCGGCGAAGCAAGAAATGGCGCTTCGCCGGGAGTTGGTTGGGCCTGCCGATTACACCGGCACAAAGTCGTCGAAATGCAGGCTGTCCGCATCGACGCCCAGCAGCGTGATCCTGTCGTTGGCGTTGAACGCAAGCACGGCGTTTCCGCCGGCGTCCTCGCCGAGCACAGTCCCGAAGTTGCTGCCATCCACCCCGTAGTCGGTGACGTCCAGCAGATCGCCCATGCCCAAACCGGCCGTGAAGTCGGTGATCAGGTCGTCGGCCGAGCCGGTCAGGAACAGGAACGTGTCATTTCCGAAACCACCGGTCAGGATGTCGTTTCCGCCCTCGAATGACTCCGGGAATTCAACGGCGACAATTGGGACTGGAAATCGCCAACGATCAGGTCATCGCCCGCGCCGCCGTCCAGGATGTCGTTTCCAGCGACGATCCGCGACAACTCCCCGCCTACGCTCGCGGACTCCGCATCGCCCATGAGCACGTCGTTGCCTGCGCCTCCAGCAATTGAATCATCCCCGCAGGCCACGACGGTCTCACCGTCAGCCGCGAGCGTCGCCACGTCGCCGATAAGGATGTCGTCGTCCCGGCCTCCGTCGAGGGCATCATCGCCAAGCTCGATGTATAGGCCATCGCCTGAAGGTCCTGCATCGAGGGCGGCACAATCGCCGACGAGCAGGTCTTCTCCCGACGCCCCCGAACAGCTTGTCGTCGCCAAGGTAGCCGGTCCAGTCACCAAATTGAAGCGTGCCAGAAACATCGCCATAAAGCTCGTCATCACCGGACCCACCATCCAAGTCATCGTCACCGCCCCTAAAGCCGGATTCAACGATCCGGTCGCTCTGGCGGATATCACCCGAAATGATGTCGTTCCCGCTGCCACCCTTCAGGATGTCGTCACCGCCGTTGAAAAACACGACGAATGTCGGTTTCAAGCGTCACCACATCGCCGTAGAGTTCGTCATCTCCGTGCGCCGCCCTCGAAGGCTGTCATTGCCGCCGAAGAAGCGCGCTTCCGAACCTAGGCATGAATCAAGTTGATCGCGTCCCCGACAATCAGGTCGTTCCCGGTTCCGCCGGAAAGCCGATCGGAGCCCCCAGTCAAGGGAGCTGCATCGTCGTTCTCGGAGCCCGAAATTATTTCTTCGGAATCCCCTACTATGGTGTCATCGTCTTGCCCGCCCGAGATGATGTCATCCTGAAGGGTAAGCGCATCATTGTTATCCTTGACGATGTTCGGGATCGCCGAACAGCCAGTCACCCCCGCGATGACCCATGATTTTCTCGGGGACCAGAGTGCCGGTGATCGTATCGGGGGAATTGGAACCTTTGATCGGTTTCATCTGAGCATACCTCACGCAACTGCCGGAAATTGCCGGCCTACAGAAACCACCCATGCTCCCCTCGAACTGAGATCAAACAGCCCGGTCATAACTCGCAGAAACGATATTCAATTTCACATGATTCCGGTGCCGCGCAAACATGCATTGACCAAGATCAAGCGGTGACCACTGCTGAGCGGCAACTCATGGCACTTTGTGTGAATTCCGCGCGGCACTGAGAACGGCGACATCTTTTCTTTGACCCGACCCGGACGCGCAGGGACTCTCGCGCAGACTGGTTCGAAATATCGTCCCGACGCCGAGTTCAAAGGCCTCGCGCTATGCGGAAGCCGATTATGTCAAGACGCTCCTGTGATATGGCGCCTGCACGGCTTGCCGATCTAATGAACCTTTCGAAGTCGTCCCATGAGCCGCCGCGAACCACGCGGCGATTGCATTGGCCGCTGGTCCATGCGGAGCCGTCCGCTGGGGCTCCCTCGTAGCTCAGGTTCCAGCAATCCTGAACCCACTCCTTTTGGGACCCGACCGTATCGTAGAGGCCGAAATTGTTGGCTGGTGTCGTGCCCACCTCGATTGTCATCACCGAGCCCACGTCGCAGGATAGGCAAACAGCGTTGCCGAGCACCGAATTCGTCACCCCAAGGGTAGTTCGTCTCAGTGCCCGCACGGGTGACGTATTCCCATTCTGTCTCGGTCAACAGCCGGTATTGCTTGCCCGATCTTCCCGAGAGCCACGCAAGATACTCTGCCACGTCATCCCAATTAACGTAAGCGACCGCACGGTTTCCCCTTCCCCAGTTGTCGTCGCCCGGTACATGGGTACAGCCGCCCTCGGCAACGCAGGCGTCCCATTGCGCATAGGTGATCTCCGTGACCGATACCGCGAAGGGGCTCGGAATCCTGACCTCATGCACAGGCTGCTCATTGGGCAATCCGAAGCCCGCGAGGTCACCCATTCGAAACGTTCCCGCAGGAACAACAGTCATGGTCGGGCAGGTCTCGCAGTCAGTGAAGGTCGATCCAACATCTTGCGCAGCCGCCGGTGAAACCGAGACTGTCCCACAACCAGCAAAAGGAAAGCCAGAAGCTTCGAATTCATCAGCGTCCCCCAATAGCCAACATGCTTACCACTCGCAAACTATATCGCCGCTCCGAAATTTCGAAAGGCAGCGTCTTCAAATGGCAGATTTTGTTGATTTAGCCGGGGTTGATGGCCCGCGGGCCGTGATTCCGTTTCCTGAGGGATTGTCGAGGGAGGACGGGATGATGATGGGGATGCAGGCGGCGCCGGAGCGGCTGTTCTACGACTTCTGCCTCGAGGATCATGTGCCGGCCGATCACCTGTCTGCGCTGGATCGATGGGTTTCTCGATCTGAGCGAGCTGCGAGCGACGCTCAGGCCCTTCTACAGCTCGATCGGGCGTCCCTCGATCGATCCGGAGCTGATGATCCGGATGCTGATCGTCGGCTACTGCTATGGGCATCCGCTCGGAGCGGCGGCTGTGCGAGGAGGTTCATCTGAACCTGGCCTATCGCTGGTTCTGCCGGCTCGGCCTGGACGGCCGCGTGCCGGACCACTCGACCTTCTCGAAGAACCGCCACGGCCGGTTCCGCGACAGCGATCTGTTGCGCCAGCTGTTCGAGAGCGACGGTCGACGCGCTGCATGGCCGAGGGGCTGGTCGGCGGCGAGGGCTTCGCGGTCGATGCCAGCCTGATCCAGGCCGACGCCAACAGCAGCGCTCGGTGCCGGGCGATGAATGGCGCGTGGAAGATATCCCGGCCGATGCCGAGCCAGGCGGTCAGCGAGTATCTGGCCACGCTCGACGATGCCGCCTTCGGCGCCGCGACCGAGGTGACGCCGAAGTTCGTCTCGCCCTCCGATCCGGCGGCGCACTGGACCGGCGCGCAACAAGGGTCCGGCCTTCTTCGCCTACTCGACCAACTATCTGATCGACCTCGATCATGCGGTCATCGTCGATGTCGAGGCGACACGCGCGATCCGCCAGGCCGAGGTCGGCGCGGCGCGCACCATGATCGACCGGACCGAGGAGCGCTTCGGTCTGAAGCCCGAGCGGCTCGCCGCCGACACCGCCTATGGCTCGGCCCGATGCTGGCCTGGCTGGTCGAGGAGCAGCGGGATCGAGCCGCATATCCCGGTCTTCGACAAGTCGCGGCGCAAGGATGGCACCTTCTCGCGCGAGGACTTCACCTACGACGACCAGGCCGACAGCTATATCTGTCCGGCCGGAAAGCCGCTAAGGCCACGCCGGAAGGTCTACAAGGTGCCGCCCCCGCTGATCGACGCGAACGGCATGATCCGCTATCGCGCCAGCAAGGCCGACTGCGATGCCTGCCCGCTCAAGCCGCACTGCTGCCCGAACATGCCCGCCCGCAAGATCCTGCGCCATCGTCCACGAAGACGCCCGCGACATGGCCCGCGACGCTCGACGACACGCCGGCCTATCGACCAGTCCCGCCGCGAGCGGAAGAAGGTCGAGATGCTGTTCGCGCATCTCAAGCGCATCCTGAGGCTCGACCGATTGCGCCTGCGCGGTCCCAATGGAGCCCACGACGAGTTCCTTCTCGCCGCCACCGCCCAGAACCTCCGGAAACTCGCCAAGCTCAGGCCGAAACTGCCGCCAACCGTCCAGCCCGCGTGACAATGCAGGAGGATTGACCGCCCGAAACCCTTCCCAAGCCGAAAAGACCGCAACACCCGGCCAAGAGCCAGGCGCCCAACGTCGGCTTCTGTCAGAAGCGGACATCCAAACCGCCGCCACCGCCGACTAAATCAACAAAATCTGCCAATATGAGACGCAGCGCTCGCCCGCGATTCCGTGCCTTGGCGCTTCTCGGACGCCGACCAATACCGCGCCACCACCCGGGCGTCACGTCACGGCGTCCGAGAAACCTGCACAAACTGCGACGCAGCGCGAGAAGTCACCAACAGCTGCACGTCATGACTAGCGACGAGCCCATGGTTGCTCCGGACAAGGCGGCCAAGTCCGGCCGAACCGGCATCGCGCGGCTGTTGACCTCTGTCAATGCAGAGCAGGTGCCTGCATCCATCATGGAACGGTCAGGGCGGCCCGTACTGGCGTCGCCGCCCCCCGGGAGGAGACGCGCGCGTGACCGCCATCGACCCATCGCCCCGCGAAATCAGCTACTTCCACGGCGTGTCGCCCGAGCCGCTGCTTGGCCTGACGGTCGGTGGGCTCTTCGACCGGGCGGCGGACCGCCATGGCGAGGCCGACGCGCTGGTGGTGGTGCCACCAGGGGCTGCGCTTGAGCTGGCGGGCACTGGGCGAGCAGGTCGACGGGCTGGCCGCCGGGCTGGTGGCGCTGGGGCTCGAGCCGGGCGACCGGGTCGGCATCTGGGCGCCCAACATGGCGGAGTGGGTCGTCGCCCAGTTCGCCACCGCCAAGGCCGGGCTGATCCTGGTCAACGTCAACCCGGCCTACCGCCTGCCAGAGCTGGAATTCGCGCTGGACCAGGTCGGCGCGAAAGCGCTGATCACGGTGCCGGGCTTCAAGACCAGCGATTACATCGCCATGCTCGACGAGCTGATGCCCGAGCTTCGCGACGCTGTGCCCGGCGCGCTCGCGGCGGCTCGGGTTCCGACGCTGCGCTGGGTCATCCGGCTGGCGAGGACCGCTCCACCGGGACCGTGACCTGGGGCGACGTGATGAGCCGGGCCGACGATGCGGCGCGCACGCGGGTGAAGGAGCTCGAGACGCTTCTCCAGTTCGACGACCCGATCAACATCCAGTTCACCAGCGGCACCACCGGCACGCCCAAGGCGGCGACCCTCACCCACCACAACATCGTCAACAACGCCTACTTCGTCGGCCGGCAGATGAAGCTCACGCCGGCCGACCGGATGTGCATTCCGGTGCCGATGTACCACTGCTTCGGCATGGTGCTGGGCACGCTCGCCTGCGTCGCCCACGGCGCACGCATGGTGCTTCCGTCGGCGGGCTTCGACGCCGGCGCGACGCTGGCGGCGATCGCGCACGAGCGCTGCACCGCGCTGCATGGCGTGCCGACCATGTTCATCGCCGAGCTCGACGATCCGGATTTCGCCGACGTTCGACCTCACCAGCCTGCGCACCGGCATCATGGCCGGGCGCCCCTGCCCGGTGGAGCTGATGAAGCGGGTGATGGAGCGAGATGCACCTGCGCAGATCACCATCGCCTACGGCATGACCGAGACCGGCCCGGTGAGCTTCCAGACCTCGGTCGACGATCCGCTCGAGCGGCGGGTCGACACGGTCGGCCGCGTGCTGCCCCACACCGAGGTCAAGATCGTCGACGCCGAGGGCCGCATCGTGCCGCGCGGCACGCCGGGCGAACTGCTGACGCGCGGCTACTGCGTGATGCGCGGCTACTGGAACGACCCGGAGACGCACCGCCAAGGCCATCGACGCGGCGCGCTGGATCGCCAGCGGCGACCTCGCGGTGCTCGACGAGGACGGCTACTGCCAGATCGTCGGGCGCATCAAGGACATGATGATCCGCGGCGGCGAGAACATCTTCCCGCGCGAGATCGAGGAGTTCCTCTACACACACCCGAAGATCGAGCGAGGTCGAGGTGATCGGCGTGCCCGATCCGAAATACGGCGAGGAGGTCTGCGCCTGGATCAAGCTGCGCGAGGGACGAGCAGGCGAGCGCGGAGGAGATCCGCGACTTCTGCCGAGGACAAGATCGCGCACTTCAAGATCCCGCGCTACATCCGCTTCGTCGAGGAGTTCCCGATGACGGTCACCGGCAAGGTGCAGAAGTTCGTCATGCGCGAGCACATGGCCGCGAGTTGCCCGGACGACTTGGCGCGAACTGGGGCGGAGTCGATCATGCGCAGGCAAGGCGCAGTTCGAGCATCGACTGCAGCGGCTGCCTCGACGCCGCTCGGCAAGCCGCATCGGCGATCTGCCCGTTTTCGCCCGCGACGGCGAGACGCTGAACGCACTCTACCGCGCCATGGTGCTGACACGCGCCTTCGACGCCAAGGCGATCGCGCTGCAGCGCACCGGGCGGCTCGGCACCTACGCCTCTCGCTCGGCCAGGAGGCGGTCGGCGTCGGCGCTCGCCAGCGCCATGCGGCCGGAGGACGTGCTGCTGCCGTCGTTCCGCGAGCACGGCGCGCAGCTCTGGCGCGGCGTGACGCCGCGAGGAGCTGCTGCTCTACTGGGGCGGCGACGAGCGCGGCAGCGACTTCGCCGGGCCGCGCGAGGACTTCCCGGTCTGCATTCCGGTCGGCAGCCAGTTCCCGCACGCCGCCGGCGTGGCGCTGGCGATCTCAGCTCAGCGCGGCGAGCCCGGCGGTCGCTGTGCGGTCGGCGGCGACGGCGCCACCTCCAAGGGCGATTTCTACGAGGCGCATGAACATCGCCGGCGTCTGGAGCGCTGCCGGCCGTCTTCGTCGGTCAACAACAACCAGTGGGCCATCTCGGTGCCGCCGCCGCGAGCAGACCGCGGCGCGAGACCCTGGCGCAGAAGGCCATCGCCGCCGGCATGCCGGGCGAGCAGGTCGACGGCAACGACGTGATCGCGGTGCGCGACGCGGTCGAGCAGGCGCTGGCGCGCGCGCGCGCGGCGGCGAGGGCCGGCACGCTGATCGAGGCCTGACCTACCGGCTGGGCGATCACACCACGGCCGACGATGCCAGCCGCTATCGCGACGACGACGGAGGTGCAGCGCGCACTGGAAGGAGGAGCCGCTGCCGCGCCTGCGCGCCTATCTCGTCGCCGAGCATGGCTGGACGCAAGGCGGACGAGGAGGCGCTGCTCGCGCGACTGCGGCCGCCGAGATCGAGGCCGCGGCGCGAGCGCTATCTCGCGACCGACGCCGCAGCCGGCCGGAGGCGATGTTCGACCATCTCTACGCCGAGCTGCCCGCCGCGCTCGCGGCGCCAGCGCGGAGGCGCCTGCGAGCGGGAGGCGCCGATGCCTGAGATCACCCTGGTCGAGGCGGTCACGCACGGCGCTCGCCCGCGCGATGGAGGAGGACGAAGCGTCGTCGTCCTCGGCGAGGACGTCGGCGTCGACGGCGGCGTGTTCCGCGCCACCGACGGGCTGCTCGAGCGCTTCGGCGACGAGCGGGTCCTCGACACGCCGCTGGCCGAGGCGCGATCGCCGGCATCGCGGTCGGCGGCCGCGGCGCACGGGCTGCGGCCGGTCGCCGAGATCCAGTTCATGGGCTTCATCTACCCGACCATCGACCAGATCGTGAACCACGCCTCGCGCCTGCGCAACCGCACCCGCGGGCGGCTGACCTGCCCGATGGTGCTGCGCGCGCCCTACGGCGGCGGCATCCATGCGCCCGAGCATCATTCGGAGAGCATCGAGGCGATGTTCGCCCACATCCCGGGCCTGCGGGTCGTCATCCCGTCGTCGCCCGCCCGCGCCTACGGCCTGCTGCTGGCGGCGATCCGCGACCCGATCCGGTGGTCTTCCTGGAACCCAAGCGGATCTACCGCGCGGTCACGCGAGGAGGTGGCCGACGACGGCGAGGCGCTGCCGCTCGACACCGCCTTCATGCTGCGCGAGGGCGGCGACCTGACCCTGGTCGACCTGGGGCGCGATGGTACGCGAGACGCTGGCGGCGGCCGAGACGCTGGCCGGGCGAGGGCATCGAGGCCGAGGTGATCGACGTCGCGACCCTGAAGCCGCTGGATGCCGAGACGATCCTCGCCTCGGTCGCGCAGCACCGGGCGCTGCGTCATCGTCCACGAGGCGCCGCTGACGGGCGGCTTCGGCGCCGAGATCGCGGCGCGCGCTGGCGGGCGACGGCGCTGACGAGCCTGCTCGCGCCGGTCCAGCGCGTGACCGGCTACGACACGGTGATGCCGCTGCCGCGCCTCGAGGACCATTACATGCCCGGCGGCGCGGATCGTCCGCGGCGGTCCGGAGGAAGCGATGGCGTATCGCATGAGCACCTTCACGCTGCCCGACCTCGGCGAGGGCCTGAGCGAGGCGGAGATCGTCGCCTGGCACGTCTCGCCGGGCGATCACGTGGTCGCCGACCAGCCGCTGGTCTCGGTCGAGACCGACAAGGCGGTGGTCGAGATCCCGCGCCCAGGCCGGGAACGGTCGAGACGCTCCACGCAAAGCCCGGGGACATCGTGAAGATCGGCGCTCCGCTGGTGGACATCGCCACCGGCAAGGCGACGGACACCGGCGCTATCGTCGGCGAGGTAACTGAGCAGGGCGCCCACGCTCGCCGCGGCCCCGGCGACGCCGAAGCCGGCCCCGGCGGCGCCGCGTGCGGCGGCCGCTCCGGCGGTGCGCCGCCTCGCGAAGCGGCTCGGCGTCGATCATCGCGCGGGTCACCGGGAGCGGCCCCCGCGGCGCGATCCTCTCGGCCGACGTCGAAGCTGCGGCCGCAGGGCGCTGGCGAGCCGCTGCGCGGGGTGCGCCGCGCCATGGCCCAGCGATGGCGGCCGGGGGCGGCGGTGGTGCCGGCGACGCTCACCGACGGCGCCGACATCTCCGCCTGGGGCAAGGCGGCGAACCCGACGCTGCGCCTGATTCGCGCTGTCGTGCGCGGCCGCCGCTGCCGAACCGGCGCTCAACGCCTGCTTCGACGGCGCGCGCGAGCGGTGCTGAACTCCGGGGTCGATCTCGGCATCGCCGTCGACACGCCCGAGGGGCTCTTCGTGCCGGTGCTGAAGGGCGGTGAGCGGCGACGAAGCCGAAGGCACTGGCACAGCGGCTCGAAGCGCTGAAGGCCGCGTCCGCGCGCCGCAGCCTCGCGCCCGAGGAGCTGCGCGGCGCCACCATCACGCTGTCCAACTTCGGCATGCTCGGCGGCGAGCATGCCGCGCTGGTGGTCATGCCGCCGCAGGTGGCGATCCTCGGCGCCGGACGGCATCGCACGTGCGGTGCTCGCCGTCACCGGCAAGCCGCGGTCCGCCGCATCCTGCCGCTGTCGCTGACCTTCGACCATCGCGCCGTCACCGGCGGCGAGGCAGCCCGCTTCCTGGCCGCCGCTGCATCGCCGACCTCGAACTGGCCGACTGAGCCCCGGAAGGACCCCGCCGATGACCGACGCTCTTCGCTTCGCCGACGACCTCGGTCCGGAGAAGGTCGATCCACATCTCGGCGCCCGCCGCCGGGCCTGAAGGCCATCGTGGTCGTCGACAACGTGGCCTGCGGCCCCTCGATCGGCGGCGTGCGCATGGCGCCGGACGTGACGCTCGAGGAGTGCTTCCGACTCGCCCGCGCGATGACGCTGAAGAACGCCGCCGCCGGCCTGCCGCACGGCGGCGGCAAGTCGGTGATCTTCGCCGACCCGGCGATGCCGGCCGACGCGACAAGGAGCGCGCTGATGCGCGCCTTCGCCGCGCCATCGCCGATCTGCGCGACTACATCCCCGGCCCCGACATGGGCACCGACGAGCGCTGCATGGCCTGGGTGCACGACGAGATCGGCCGCGCCGTCGGCCTGCCGCGCGAGATCGGCGGCATTCCGCTCGACGAGATCGGCGCCACCGGCTTCGGCCTCGCCGTCGCGGCCGAGGCGGCGGCGGCAGTCTCGGGCGTTGCGACTGGAGGGCGCGCGGGTCGCGGTGCAGGGCTTCGGCGCCGTCGGCCATCACGCGGCGCGCTTCCTCGCCGAGCGGGGCGCGGTGCTGGTCGCCGCCTCCGACACTCGCGGCGCGCATCGCACGATCCCGGCGGGCATCGACATCGAAGCGCTCATCGACGCTCAAGCGCGCGGGCGGCAGCGTCGACCGACTACGGCAGGCGCCGAGACGCTCGAGCGCGACGCGGTGATCGGCGTCGACTGCGACATCTGGATCCCGGCCGCGCGCCCCGACGTGATCCGCGAGGACAACGTCGGCCAGCTGAAGGCGCGGCTGGTCGCTCGCAGGGCGCCAACATCCCGGCGACGGCCGAAGCCGAGCGCGCGCTGCACGAGCGCGGCGTGCTCGTCGGTGCCCGACTTCATCGCCAATGCCGGGCGGCGTGATCTGCGCCGCGGTCGAGTACCACGGCGGCAGCGAGGCGCAGGCCTTCGCGACCATCGAGGAGAAGATCCGCCGCAACACCGGCCGAGGTGCTGGCGCGCGCCAAGGCCGCCGGCACCCCACCCCGCGCGGCGGCCGTCGCGCTGGCGCTGGAGCGGGTGCGGGCCGCGCAGGCGCTGCGCCGGTTCCGCTGAGCGGCGCGGGCAACGACAGCATCGATCCCGGGGCCGTCGGGTGCGAAGCGAGTCGGACAGGAACCGGTCGAGCATCGTCTCCAGCGTCGGCGTTCCCGCCTCGGCGTATCCGTAGCGCGCCCTTACTACCGGCTTTCCGATCCGGATCGGCGCCCGCACCCGGATCGAGGCCGAGCTGCTGTCGCTGCGATGGATTCCGGCGGGACAGTTCCGGTCGTGGCTCGGCGAGCCGAGCGAGCGGGAGAGGATCGTCGTCGCGTCGTACTGGCGCGTCGAGTAGGGGCCGGTCCCGCAACTTGCCGGAGCCGGTGAGCGCTGAAATCATAGCGGCTTCCGCCGAAAGGCCGTGATCGGGCGCTTGCCAGAAGGGCGAAGCGCGGCGGGTTTCCGCACTTGGGAGGCGCTTCGGCATCGGGTCCGCGGCGCTTCGGTGGTGACGCTGGACGACCCGGCCGCGGTCGCGGGCAGGCGCGTACTGGTGATCGAGGACGGCCCGACGCTGACCCATGGCGGCATGGCCTATGGTGCCGGATACGTCGCCGCCAGCGAGGCGGGCGCGGCGGGCTTCGTCTACCCCCGCGCAAGCGCGGCAGGCGAGATCGCGCAGGTCTACGAGCGCTATCCCCACGTAGGCTCCGTACTACCGGCGGTCGACTACAGCCCGGTGCAGCTCGTCGCACCGGAGGAGACCATCGCTGGCTCGGCCGCCGGAGTGTTCGTCAGCGCCACGCCCTGCAAGCTCGCCGGGCTGAGGCGATGGCGTTGGAGCGGGTCCATGCGGCTCAGGCGCTCCGGCGATTTCGGTGAATAGAGGAAGGCGCCCCCGTCCCCGGGAGCGTGTCAGCCCGGTGCCGGATCGGTCCGGACTAGCGGACCTCCAGCCGGTCGAGAAAGCCGGCGATCGCCTCGGCAATCGACGGTTCGCCGGCCTCCGCGAACTCGTAGCGTGCGCGGACGACGGGTCTGTCAATCCGGATCAGCGCGGCGATATCGCAGGGGGTCGCCGAGACGACGACCTCGGCGCCGGATCCTGCGATTGTCGCCTCCAGCGCCTCGAGCTGGGATTTGCTGTAGCCGATTGCAGGCAGGACGGGGCCGATATGGGGGTACTGTCTGAACACGTCGGCGATCTCGCCGACCGCGCTCTCGCGCGGGTCGACGAGGACTGTGTCCCTGACCGCGCACACCGCGACCGTACCCGCCCCGTAGGCCATGCCGCCATGAGTGAGAGTAGGGCCATCCTCAATCACGAGGGTGCGCCGGCCCCTGACCGCTTGCGGATCGTCCAGTGTCACAACCGATGCACCGCGGAGGACAGGGGCAGTCGGGTTGATGCGTCTTGCGCCCGCGATCGTGCGCTCGATGTCCGCCTCCGTGGCGGAGTTGGTCTTGGCGACCAGGATCAGGTCGGCCAATCGCAGCGCGGCCTCGCCGGGATGGTGGGTTGCCTCGTGACCCGGGCGGAGCGGATCGACGAGCACGATCAGGAAGTCCGGCCGGAGGAAGGGCAGATCGTTGTTGCCGCCGTCCCAAAGGATAACGTCCGCTTCAGCCGCCGCCGCCTCGGCAATGCGTGCATAGTCGACACCGGCGAAGACGACATTGCCGGCGGCAATGTGCGGCTCGTACTCCTCGCGCTCCTCGACTGTGCAATTGGCGGCGGCGAGGTCATCTAGGCTGGCAAGGCGTTGAACAGCCTGGCGTTCCAGCACGCCATAGGGCATCGGGTGCCTCATCACGGCGGCACGCAGGCCGCGCTCGCGGACCAGCCGCGAGATGTAGCGCGCCGTCTGCGATTTGCCGCAGCCGGTGCGCACTGCGCAGACTGCGATAACCGGAACCGTTGCTTTCAGCATCGTCGCGGTCGCGCCAGGCAGGAGGAAATCGGCCCCGGCGGCGATCGCTTCGGACGCCTTGTGCATGACGTGATTGTGGGCAACATCACTGTAGGCGAAGACGACCCTGGCGACATTCATTTCCCTTATAGTCTCGGCGAGGCGCGCCTCGTCCAGGATCGGGATGCCGTCCGGATAAAGCGGACCGGCCAGCGCAGGCGGGTAGCGCCTTCCGGCGATACCGGGAATCTGCGCGGCGGTAAAGGCGACGACCTCGACCGTGCGGTCGCTACGGTAGAGCATGTTGAAGTCATGGAAGTCGCGGCCCGCGGCGCCCATGATCACGAGCCGCGTCCTGTCCGTGCAAGCGCTCATCGCCAGCGCACCGATCAATCCGATCGATCTACAAAGCGTTGCGCCCCGATCGGACGCACTGTGCTGGCGTGGGCACCCGCAGCATTCTCGCCCGGGTCGACCACCAACTCGACAGGATCGCCCGCGTTCAACTGGTCGAATTCGCCGGTCACGACGGGTTTGCGGTGGAAATAGACCAGGCTGCCGTCCGTGGTTGCGATCTGACCGGAACTGGCGTGGAAATCGATCTCGTCGACGCGCCCCTGGAGCGGCGCGGCGTGGGCTTCGGGCCGGCCACTGTGCTCGTCCTTCCAGCGCCGCAGCTGGCGCTCCATCGCATCAAAGGCATCGCGCACCGCGACGCGAACGTCGGCATGGGCGAAATCGTTGCTGGGCCGGCGATTGACCGAGAGCTCGCCGCCCGTCACGCTCACTTCAAGCCGCACTTCGTACTGGTTTCCCGTGCGATGGCGCTGGTGTGGAGCCTCGACGACGAAGTGGCAGTGCGTGATCCGACCGAAAAACTTCTCCAACCTCACGACACGCTGGTTGACGCGCTCCTCGACATGGCGTGCGGGTTCCATGTTGTGCCAAATGATCTCTACAGGAGTCTGCATTGCCTGCCCTCCCTTCCATTGGGAAGTTACTCTAGTCTCCAGCGAGCGCTGCGCGCATTGATGGGCGTCAACCCGGCGCTCGACCGCCCCTGAAATGGAATGCCCTGCATTCGGCCTCACGCCCGCGGACGACCCTCAGGCCCTCCAGCGGCACCCTTGTCTCGGTCACGACCGTACGCTGGTGTTCAGGGCCGCCATCGCGCGCAAAATAGATCACGACCCAATCGCGTGTGCGCCCGAGCTGGTGTGCCAGTGCGGTGTTCGAGAAGAGCGCGGTCATCGACCAGCCCTCCCGGTCTTGGTGCATGATCGGCAGCCAGGCCTCGCCCTCCGGATTGAAACGCCGGGGCGTGATACGGCGCAGGCGTCCGGCCGCTGCCCCTTCCCGGTACTCCGCATCAACGCCGAGAAGGAGCGCGACCGGAGGCTCCGCATGGTCATCGGGTCCTCTGCGGCGACGGCGTGCCAGCATCGTGCCGAGTGCCGCGCGGATCGCAGCCGCCCGGCGCGGCCCGACGCCGGGCACCGCCTCGAGCCTGCCGTCGTGCGCCGCGATCTCCAGCGCCTCGAGCGTGTCCACCTGCAAATGATCGTGCAGCCGGCGTGCAGTCTCGGGGCCAACGCCCGGAAGCGTGTGAAACAAATTTTCGGGCTCCGCGTCGCCACGCAGCCGCTCGAGCTGCGCCCAGCGACCGGTCTCGGCCATCTCGTCGATCGCCCGGGCGAGGCTGCGGCCGATGTTCGGTAAGGCGATCAGGCCTTCAAGTCCTTTCTCTTGCAGGATTCGCGCGGGCTCCTCTGCGAGGTTCCGGACAGTTTCGGCGCCGCGCCGGTATGCGCGCACACGGAACCGATCGGCTCCATGCGCATCGAGGAGGTCTGCTGCCTCGGCCAGCCGATCAGCGATCTGGTCCCGCGACAGACGGCCGGGCTTCTGCCGCTTCGTCGTTTCATGCATGAGCGAGTCCCGATTGCCCCCGTTTGTCGCGGCTGCGGCACCCGGGCTGCGTCGCCACAACCACCAGCCGCAGCAATGCGGCCATGGCTTGGTACTCTCAGGTCTTCCGGTTCGCGCGACACTGACATAGGTCAATCCCGGACACGTTTGACGGGGGTCGAGCGCCAACGCCATCGCCGGTTGGTCGACTTAACCGTCGCGCCGCGGGATCAGACGCAGGTATCAATGTCTCACGGTTCTCCGAAGCGGCCAGCGAGGAAGAAACAAGCCAATCCTCAAGATCGGCCACCGTCTCCGGGCAGCGCCCGCGCTTCAGGCCACATTTCCACGCCGCTGCTATCCGCCAGCCGGCGCCCCTCAGGGCCGAGATGTTTCGCGCTTCTCGTTCGATGTTCGAAAGGAGCTGAACCGCTCCAGCAAACCTGGAGCGGTTCAGTTGATAAAGGAGATTCTTCGCTTTAGAGCGGTTCCCGATCAATCTGCATCATATCCTGCTGCGGCGAAGTAGTTTGTGCATTCCTCGGGCGTGAAGACGTCGACGAGACGACCGATGGCGGCCCAGAGGCCATCCACGGTCCGCTCGGCGGCCTTTCGCAGGAGCGCTTTGAGCTTGGCGAAGGCCATCTCGATGCGGGCGCGGCCACGTTAGAGGGCGGCGGTGAAGCGGGCCAGGATCATCTTCCTGTTGGAGCGGTATGGGATGACCGGAACCGCACCGCGTTGCCGGGCCAGCGCCCGGTTGGTGTTGCTGTCGTCACCCTTGTTGGCGACCACCGCGCGAGCCGCCGCATCGGGGCCAGCGTCGATCAGGGTTTCGTGTCAACGGCGGAGACAAAGTCGGCCATTCGGCGGCGCAAACCCAGGCCATTGGGCGCGCGCCAAGCGGTATAACGCGCGCGCTCTCCAGATAGCTGGCGCGTGTCATGGCGCTTTGGCGCGGAGGGCCGCACGCCTATTCTGCGGCGACGGCCCGCATCGCCGCCTGGGCGCAGTGGCAGGAGGCGCCGACCGGCAGGTCGGAGCGGGCCGCGGCCAGCTCGAGGCGCTGGCGGATCAGCTTCGCCTCGGCCGTGTCGCCCGCGCCGCGGCGGCGCAGGCATTCGTCGAGGCCCTTCAGGCTCCAGATGTTGTCCGGGTGGATGCAGGCGCGGGGGAGGTTGCCGGCGAGCCCAAGATCCTCGCGATAGGCCTGCTCGGCCTCCTCGACCCGGCCCTGCTCCAGCGCCAGGGCGCCGAGCGCGTGGCGGACCGGCTGGATCCAGCCCCAGGGCTCGTCATAGGCCAACGCGTCTTCCAGCTCGATCGCCTTCCGGAGATGGGCGAAGGCCCTGTCGTGGTTGCCCTTCCGGTACTCGAGCTCGCCGTCCAGCATCTGCTCGGCCACATCGAGCAGATCGATGCAGCGGTTATTGTGGAGGTAGCGGCTCTCGGGCACCTTGGCGCGCGCCTCCATGAACTTCGCCCGCTCGGCCTCCGCCTCCGCCACTTCGCCCAGCGCGGCGTGGGCCACGGCCTTGGCGTAGTGCAGCGAGGCGGTGGTGTGGCAGTAAAGGTCCTGGTCCTCGGGCAGCGGCTCGGCGATGATGTCGCGCCAGCGGCCGAAGCGGATCTGCACATGGGTCTTCATGGAGATGTAGCTCTCCAGGAAGTCGGCCATGGGCGGGCTCTCCAGCTTCAACAGCTCGACCGGGATCTCCCGGATCATCTCTTCGGCCGCGGCTATCGCCGGTTCGTACTGGCCGAGGAACATCGCGCCGTAGATGGCGAAGTGGTAATTGTGGACGCGATAGGCGGTGTAGAAATTCATCCGCCCCTGCCGCTCGGCGATCTTCAGGTCGGCCTCGATCCCCTTCTGGTTCCAGTGCAGCGCGTCGCGGTATTCGCCGCACTGGATGTCGATATGGGTCGGCATGTGGATCAGGTGGCCGGCGTCGGGCACCAGCTCGCGCAGCCGGTCGCCGGCCATGAGCGCCTTTTCCGGGGTCGGCGACATTTCCATCAGGTGGACATAGAGGTGGAGGATGCCAGGGTGGACGCGGCCCGCGGGCGTGTCGACGAACTTCTCCAGCACCGTCTGCGCCTGGACCGTGCCGGCGCCCTCGGCGACCGTGTTGTTCCGGATGTCCCACATCTTCCAGGGGGTCTGGTTGAGGATCGCCTCGGCATAGATGGTGGCGACGTCGATGTCGTCAGGATGGGCTTCGTAAGCCTTCTTCATCGCCGCGGCGAAGTCGTCGTTCCACGGCTCCTGCTCCTCGATCGGCTCGCGCTGGGGATAGCGGGCCGTCAGGGCCTCGATCAGGGCGCGCTCGGGCGGGGTGACCCTGTCGACCAGCGCAAGGGCGGCCCGGCTGCTGTCATAGGCCGTTCCGAGAGCGTTGGCCTTGGTGGCCGGGTCCATCATCCACCACTCGAAATTGTAGTTCGGGCCGATGGCGTAGGCGACGCCCCAATGGGCCATGGCGCAGTCGGCATCGTGCTCCAGCGCCTTCTGGAAACATTCGATGGCCAGTTCGTGGTTGTAGGAATACGTCCAGACGAGGCCGCGGTCGAACCAGAGCTGGGCGTCGGGCGAGCTGGTGGTGATTTTTCGCGAGTAGACGTCGATGTCGAAGTAATCCATGACCTGTGCCTCCGTGAAATGCGTGCCGGAAAGTGCCTTGCCAATGGTGCGACTGATAACCGGGACTTCGATTTGCAGCCATTCCACGGAGGGTGGGAGGTGAGGTGCGCCGCGGTCAAGCCGAATTTGCCGGCGGAGGCTGTCGGAATGCCTTTATGAAGGGCCGGGTCGGCTTAACCCGCAATATTCTCCCATTTCGCCATCGCCCGGTCACAGCTATCCCATTACCGGCTTTACTACCGTGGCAAACTCTCCGGTGATCAAATAAGCGCGTATTCGCGGCACGAAATGGATGCTCATCGCAGGTGCTCGCGATGGCCGATATGGACCAGGTAACGGGCCTTGGAGAGGATCCAAGCCGGCTTGGAGACCTGCTTCGGCATCTTCAGGTCATCAACCTGAAGGTTGCAGCGAAAAGCTTCGTGATTCCAGATGCTTGGGTTTTTGCTCCGCTTCGAGGAATCACGCAGAATTTCGCACATCCTCATAACCTGAAGGTCGCAGGTTCAAATCCTGCCCCCGCAACCAGATTAGCCCGTAACTCCAAAGAGTTACGGGCTTTTTGATTCCGGCGCTTATGTCTCTCCCCGGCCGTGGAAGCACTGTGGAAGCAAGAGGGCGCGGGGTCCTGCGCAACGCGGCCATTGAGCGCCGGCGAGCGGGCGCGTGGTTGTGGTGTGCTATGCGTCCGAGAGCCCCTTCCCGCGCCTTTGACGCTCGCGATGTGCGATGCGCTCGAGTTCCGCCGCGTCCTCGGCCGCCTGACCGAGGAGCCATTCCCGGAAGGTCGCGACCTTGGCCTGGTCGGCGAGGCTGCGCGGGCAGACGATCCAGTAGGCATAGGGAACGGGCAAGGCGAGATCGAACGGACGCACCAGGCGGCCCTTCCTGAGATCCCAGGCGACCAGCGCTGTCCGTGCCAGCGCGACGCCCTGGCCGTCGATGGCTGCGTCGATCGCCATGCTGGCCTGGTTGAACACCGTGCCGCGCGCGGCCGCGCCAGCGCCGACCCCGGCCACCTCCAGCCACCGCTCCCAGTCGCGCCGGTCGTTGCGATGGAGGAGCCGATGGCGCACGATGTCCACAGGCGCGCGCAGCGCGTTCCGCCCGCGCAGAAGGCCGGGGCTGCAGACCGGAAACAGCTCCTCCGTGGCGAGGCGGGTGACATGCAGGCCCGGCCATTCGCCTTCGCCATGCCGGATCGCGACGTCTACGTCCTCGCGCGCGAGATTGACGTGCTGCAGCGAGGCGCTGATCCTGAGGTCGATCTCAGGATGCGCTTCGGCGAACTGCTCAGCCGGTGCACCAACCACTTGGCCGCGAAGTTCGGCGAGGTCGTCACCGTCAGCACGCCCGCCCGGCCAGGCTCGGCCCCCGTCAGCACCCGGTAGATCCTGACCGGCTCGGCGATGTTGCGCAGCGGCCTTTCGCCGAGGTCGTCGAACCGCAAGGGCAGCTTCGCGCGCACCTGCTCCCAGATGGCGCGCGTGACCAGCACTCCGCCCGGCTCGGCCAGCTTCTCGAGCCGCGCGGCAATGTTGACCGCCTCGCCGTGCAGATCTCCGCCATCGGTGATCACATCGCCAAGCGTGACCGCCATCCGCGCCTCGATGGCCTGGCCTTCCGGCGCGTCGTCATTGCTCGCGCCCAGTGCGGTCTGCAGACCGGAGGCGCATTCGACCGCGTCGATTGCACTCGGGAACTCGGCCAGGAGCCCGTCGCCCATGACCTTGAAGATACGGCCGGAATGGCGGGCGATGCCCGGCTCCAGCAGCCCTTTCAGCCGCAATCGCACACGGCCCACAGTTCCCGGCTCGTCGGCCTCCATAAGCCGGCTGTAGCCGACGACATCGACGGCGAGAATGGCGGCGAGGCGGCGTTCCATGCGGGCACTCCCGAGCGGCAAGACTAGTCAGGTCGGGCGGCGGATGCCAATGAGCCGTTCACGCCTCGATACCTGAGGCCTTACGCGACATGGCGGTGAGTTCGTCCGCCGCCTGGTCGCGAGAACCATGTCGATCCGGCGGCCATCGAGATCGACGATCTCGAAGCGCCAGCTGCCGATGTCGATATGCTCGCCAACGCTCGGGAGATGCTGGAGCTGAGCGAGCACAAAGCCGGCGACGGTCTCGTAGCCGCGGCGGTCCGGGAGCGCGATGCCGAGCGTGTCCGCCATCTCGTCGACCGCCATGGCTCCGGCCAGCAGCCACGAGCCGTCGTCGCGCTCGGTCGCATGCGGCGGCTCGCCGCCGGCGTCGGAGCGGAACACCCCGGCGATCGCCTCGAGGATGTCGGCCGGCGTCACCACGCCTTCGAAGTTGCCATACTCGTCGTGGATCAGCACCATCGGCACCTCGGCCTCGCGCAGGATACGGAGCACGTCGAGCGCGTCCATCGGTCCGGCACGATCGGCGCCCGGTGGACATGCGCGCGAATGTCGAGAGGTTTGCCGGCCAGACTGCGGCCAGAAGATCGCGGGTCTGCAGCACTCCGATCATGGCGTCGGTCGAACCCTCGGCGACCGGAAGGCGCGAATGCGGCGTGCCGATCAGCCGTTCTCGGATCTCGGTCTCGGGCGCGGTGACGTCGATCCAGTCGACCTCGATGCGCGGCGTCATCAGCCCGACCACGGCGCGGTCGGCGAGCCTCATTACGCCCGAGATCATCTCGCGCTCGCCGGTCTCGAGCACGCCGGCGGTTTCCGCCTCGGCGATCAGGGTCCGGATCTCCTCGTCGGTGACCCGGCTCGCAGCCTCGGTCGCAGAGCCGAAGATGCGGAACACGGCCCGGGTCGAGGCATCGAGCAGCCAGATCGCCGGGGCGGCAACCCGCGAAACGCCGTCATGCCCGGCGCGACGGCGCAAGCAATGCGCCTCGGGGTCGCGCAGCGCGAGCGTCTTCGGCACCAGTTCGCCGATGACGACCGAGAGATAGGTCGACGACCACGATCGACTGAGCCGACGCCCAGCGGACCTGCGACCGCGCGCCCTACGCCGAGGTCGCGCAGGGCGTCGGCGGCGTAGGTGCCGACCGTCTCGCCCGAGTAGGCGCCGTTGGCGATGCCGATCAGGGTGATGCCGATCTGGACCGCCGAGAGAAATCGCCCGGGATCGGAGGCGAGCGCGAGCGCGCTGGCGGCGCCGGATCGGCCGGCCGCCGCCATGGCCCTGAGGCGGGGCCGCCGCGCGGACACGACGGCGAGCTCGGAGAGCGCGAAGAGCCCGTTCAGCACCACGAGACCGACGATGACGAGAATCTCGATCATGATCTCCAGGGCCGACGGCCTGGTGCCGGCCAGCACCAACCCCCCCCGATCGGGCTTGGCAGGGCGGCTCGGCTCCTCACTCCAACTGCCGGCCCGAAAGGCAAACCTTCGGGGGCGCTTCTGTCGCGGACCCGGCAGTCGGGTTCGCGAGCGACGATCAGTTGCCGGTCGTCGCTGTCCCGGTCGTCGCTGTCCCGGTCGTTGCGGTCCCGCTCTGCTCTCCTGTTGCCGGTGCGGGCGCCGCTGCCTGCTCGGGCGCGCCCGACGGGCGGAACATGGCAAAGGCCAGAATCACCAAGACAATCACGACGATGATGCCAATGATCAGATTGCGGTTCTGCATGGGTTCCTCCCCGCCCGGTCTCCGAGCACAGCTCACGGAACGAGGCGTGCACCCGAGGGTTGCCATATTGCATGGGCGCCGCACGACATTCAACGCGCTTCACGTCAGATCGCGTCGCCCCGGCCATCGCGGGGGCTGAAACCCGCTCTTCCCTTGCGCCCGCTTCCGTGCGACTCCAAGCTCCGAATCCGAGACGGACCGACCTCCGCAAGACATGAAACACACATCCTACCTCAATCGACGGGAGGGGGCCGGCATGCCTGCGGCGATCCCGTGAGCCCGCCCGGACCGTCCGACGACCAGCACGATGCACGGCGGAGGTCGACCCTGCAGCAAAGCATCGTCGCGGACGCCTCCCGGGATCGCGTCACCATCGCAGAGCTGGCGGCCGTCCTCGACCGACTGCGCAATGTCGTAGAGGTCGATCTGATCGCCGAAGACCGTATAGGTGTTCGCGTTGACGAGCTCGGCGGGGCGTGCCGGTGAAGCTGACATAGGTCGCGTTCGATAGCGCCTGGCGGAGGTGGTGGGCGAGACCGTAGCGCATGCGCCCGGTTTCCCGGTTCATCTTCGCGTCGAGGCCGTACCGGGTCCGATGCGCCTCGATCGCCGCCCATGCATCATCGCTTAACCAGAATAGACCCCTCATCCCCGCCTCCGGCATGACACTCGAAGTCAGAGAATTCGATTTGCTAAGCCAGTTCAAGCACCTGATTGGGTTCTGACCCTAAGAATTGGAGCCTGCGAATTCCGAGCCGACAGTCCGTGGCCGGGGACCGCCTGCGACGGCAGTCAGGGCGGTGACTCAAGAGAGTCGCCCCCCGACCAGCGTGGCACTATATCTGTGTGCTTTCCGCCGACGAACGGCGGTCAGGTTTGACCGGAGAAGATCGCAATGGCACGCGAACTGTGGGCGAGCCGGTACGGATTTGTCCTGGCAAGCATTGGCGGCGCCGTCGGAATCGGCAACATCTGGCGTTTCTCCTACATCGCCGGCGAGAACGGCGGTGCGGTGTTCCTCTTCGTCTATCTCGGCTGCGTCCTGCTTATCGGCATCCCGCTGATGATCGCCGAACTGGCGGTCGGCCGCCACGCGCAGGGCGATGCGATCACAGCGTTCGAGGGCGCGCCGAAATCCACGCCCTGGGCCGTGGTCGGCTGGCTCGGGGTCATCGCGGCGGCGTTGCTGCTGAGCTATTATGCGGTCATCGCCGGCTGGGCACTGAAGTATTTCGTCGGTGCTGCAACAGGGACATTGTGGAGCGCGGCCGGGAGCGACTACGGCGGCTACTTCCGGCAGTTCATCTCCGATCGAGGCCAGCCGCTGGCCTGGCAGGCAGCGACGATGGCCCTCGCCATGTTCATCGTGGCCGGCGGAATTCGCGACGGGATCGAACGCGCCAGCAAGGCCCTGATTCCCTTGCTCGCCGTCATCATCATCGCGCTGGCGGTTTTTTCACTATCCTTGCCCGGCTCGCGCGCGGGGGTGTCTTTCCTCTTCGCGCCCGACTGGGCAGCGCTTGGCCGGCCCGGCGTATACGTGAATGCGCTCGGTCAGGCGTTCTTCTCGCTGGGCGTTGGCATGGCCTTCTTCGTGACCTACGGCAGCTACATGCCGCGATCGTTCTCCCTTCCCGCTTCAGCGGTGATCGTTGCGGTCGGCGACACGATGTTCGCGCTGATTGCCGGGCTGGCGATCTTCCCGGCCGTCTTTGCGCTTGGCGGCAATCCCGCCGCCGGCCCCGAGCTGGCCTTCATCACCCTGCCTCAGGTCTTCCTGGAGATGCCGGCCGGTCATTTCATTGGCGCCGTTTTCTTCTTCCTGCTCTCCGCCGCGGCGGCAACGTCCATGGTTGCCTTGCTCGAGATACCGGTTGCGGCCCTGGCCCACCGGCTGCAATGGCACCGCTGGTCGGCCACGGCGGCAATGGGGCTGTTCGTGTTCCTCATCGGCGTCCCCTCCGCCTTGAGCTATGGTTTGCTGGCCGACGTTCGCATCAAGTCGTGGGGCATTCTCGAAGCCATCGATCACGGGGTATCGAACTTCCTGCTGCCGACCATCGGGGTTCTCACCGCGCTCTTCGTCGGCTGGCGCCTGGAAAGGACGATGGCGCTGACCGAGTCGGATTTTGGTGAAAGCCGATTGGGGCGTGCCTGGTTGTGGTTGGTGCGCGTTCTCGTGCCGGTGACCATTGCCGGGGTTCTTCTGCAGTCGACGGGCGCACTATAGCTTCAGGCTCATGACTGGGGGTCGTCCGAACGCGCTGCAGGGAAGGGGCCGTTCCGGCCGGACTGTTCAGAACGGTGGGAGGGGCCTGGCTCGCGGTGGGTCACAGGCCGTTGCCGTCCTGGGCGGTATCGCCGAGGAGTCGGCGCAGCGGTTGTGGCGACAACAGCTCTTGCGGTCCGCGAGGTCGCCTTGGCGCACCTGGATCGGCTTCAGTCTGTTGTCATGGGAATCCGGTGCGGAAGATCTGGACCGGCGATCCCGCCATTCCGCGCATTTCCGTTCCGGCTACTTCCCCTCCTTTGAAACCGATTGCCTCCTCGCCGCAGATCTGGTCGCGCGGCGAAACGCGAGACGCATCTGCTTTTCGGTTTCGATCACCGCGAAGAACACGGCGCCGATGGTCACAATGACAAGACCGTCGAGGACAGGCACAGCATGCGTCCCGAAGATCGGCTGCAGGAACGGGATGTAGGTAATGGCGAATTGTGCGGCCGTGACCGAGACAACGCACGCCCAGACGACCTTCGTGCCCTTGGCCGCGGCCCATGTGAGGGACGCGCCATGGATGTTGCGGATGAAGAAGAGGTGGAAGATCTCCAGCACGACGAGAGTGTTCATGGCCATGGTCTGTGCCAGCGCCTGGGGATAGCCCCTGTCGACGGCATAGGTGAAAATGCCGAAGACCGCCGCCAGAAAAAGACTGGAGACGAGCAGGATGTGCCAGACGAGCTCGCTTGAGAGCAGCGGCGCATCGCGCGGGCGGGGCGGGCGTCGCATTGTGCCCGGCTCGGAGGGCTCGAAGGCGAGTGCGAGGCCCAGGGTCACCGCCGTGATCAGGTTGACCCAGAGGATCTGCACCGCGGTGATGGGCAGCGCCATGCCGGCGAAGAGCGCCACGACGATGGTCATTGCCTCGCCCGCATTGGTGGGCAGGGTCCAGCTGATCACCTTCTTGATGTTGTCGTAGACGGTTCGTCCCTCGCGCACCGCAGCCGCGATCGATGCGAAGTTGTCGTCGGCGAGCACGAATTCGGCGGCCTCCTTCGCCGCTTCGCTGCCCTTTTGGCCCATGGCGATCCCGGCGTCGGCGCGCTTCAGCGCGGGCGCATCGTTCACCCCGTCGCCGGTCATCGCGACGGTCTGCCCGCGCGCTTGCAGGGCAGATACCAATCGTAGCTTGTGGGCGGGCGAGGTGCGGGCGAAGATATCGGTGTGGACCGCGGCGTCAGCAAGCGCAGCGTCGTCCATCGCTTCGAGATCGGCGCCCGTCAGGACCCGGTCGTGGTTTTCCAGCCCGATCATGCCGGCGATCGCGCGTGCGGTGGCGGCATGGTCCCCGGTGATCATCTTCACCCGGATGCCGGCTGCGTGGCACTCGGCCACCGCCTCGATGGCCTCGGCGCGCGGCGGGTCGATGAGGCCGATCAGGCCGATCAGGGTGAGCCGTCCCTCGAGGTCGGCGGCGTTCAGGATCGTATGATCCTGGCGTAACGCCCGTGTCGCCACCGCGATCACCCGCTGACCTTCGACCGCCAGTTCCTCCACCATCCGGTGCCAGTAATCCGCATCGAGCGGCTCGGTCCCGCCCTGCGCCGCGTGCTGGTCCCGGCAGAGCGCCAGCACGACCTCAGGGGCGCCCTTGACGTGGATGCAGGCGTGGCCTTCGTGGTCGTGATGCAAAACGGCCATGTAGCGGTGGGCGGCATCGAAGGGGATGGCGTCAGTGCGGCTCCACTCGCGGAACGGCTCGGGCCCGTGGCGCGTGATCTTGCCTGCGAGCGCCACGAGCGCGCCCTCCATCGGGTCGCCCTCCACTCGCCACCCTGCGTTGTCGGCATGCAGCACCGCGTCGTTGCAGAGACCCGCGGCGCGGGCGAACTCCATCAGGACCCGGTGCTCGTCGGGGTGCGCGTCCGCCTCGCGCCAACGAACCGCGCCTTCCGGGGCATAGCCGTTGCCGCCGACCGAATAGACGTGCTCCGCGGTCGCCAGCGTCGCCGCCATCATCTCGTTTCGGGTCAGCGTGCCGGTCTTGTCGGAGCAGATCACGGAGACCGAGCCGAGCGTTTCGATCGCCGGCAGGCGGCGGACGATTGCGTTGCGCCGGGCCATTGCCTGCACGCCCACGGCCAGCGTGATCGTCAGCACCGCCGGCAGTCCCTCGGGGATGGCCGCAACCGAGAGCCCGACGACCGCCATGAAAAGCTCGGAGAATGGGAGATGACTGACGAAAAAGCCGTAGACCAGAAGTGTCGCCGCGATCAGCAGGATGAAGACTGTCAGCCATCGCGAAAAGGCATCCATCTGCGCGACGAGTGGCGTCGTCAGGGTCTGGACCGTCGACAGCATGCCGCTGATCCGGCCGATCTGCGTGCCAATCCCCGTCGCCACTACCAGGCCGCGTCCGGCGCCCGCGGCAACGAGCGTTCCGCTGAAGAGCATCGAGGCGCGATCGCCCAGTACGGCGCCTTCTGAGACCGGCTCGACGCGCTTGTCCACGGGCACGGATTCTCCGGTGAGGATCGCTTCCTCGACCCTGAGTCCGCGTGCCTCCAGAAGACGCAGATCCGCGGGAACCCGGTCGCCCGCCTCGATGAGCACGATGTCGCCGGGCACGAGATTGGCGGCGTCGACACTCAGCCTTCGCCCGTCGCGGAGCACGGCCGAGCGCGGGGCGAGCATGCTCCTTATCGCCTCCATCGCCTGCTCGGCGCGGCCTTCATGGACGAAGCCGATCACGGCATTCGCCACGACGACGGCTAGGATCACGCCAGTATCGACCCAATGCTGTAGCGCCGCCGTCACCGCGGCCGAAGCGATCAGGACGTAGATCAGCACGTTGTGGAAGTGCGACAGGAACCGCAGCACCGGACTGCGTCTCGGCGGCTCCGGCAGCCGGTTTGGTCCATGCTCGGCCAGCCGGCGGGCGGCCTCGTCTGTGGTCAGTCCGGCGCGCCCTGCGGAGAGCGCATTAAGGACCTCCTCGGGGGACCGGGCATGGAAACCTGGGAGCATGCGGGTCTCTGTCATTCTCTCAATCTCGCTATGGCGAAGGGAGCACAGTGCAGCGTTCAGGATGCCTGCTTCTCTTCGGTCACTATCGACGGGATCTCGGTGCGAACCGCTTCCGGGGCGCCGCAAAGCAGGTCCACAGCCCGGTCAGCCGCGCCTTGGATCGGCTCCAGCACGATGTCGGCGCCGGCGCCGAACAGCTCTTCCGTGTCGCGAGGGGGCTGCGATGCGACGGTTACCCATCCGCGGAAGCCCGCGGCGCGCGTCAGCTGGATCAAGGTGAAGGGCGAGTGGATCAGGGCGTCGATCATGCGCCGCTCTTGCGGCCTGCCTTGGCGTCAGCGCCAAATCTGCGGTCCCGCTCGGTAGTCTCCCGCGCCCGCGTCGCATGCTTGCACAGGAAGGTCTTCAGATCGCTGTCGGCGATCCGCCAGCCCTTGCCGATCTCGATCGCTCGCAGCTCGCCGTCCTTGATCCAACCGCGAACAGTCGCCTCGCTGACCTTCAGTCGATCGGCCAACTCCTTAACTGTCTGATACTCGTCGCGTGCCATCGGATCGGCCTTTTTGGTGTTGCTCGGCGCAGAATACTGAACTTCAGGGCAGTTCAGTTGATTTCGATCAAACGAATTGTCGTGCCGACCTGATTGAATGTGGCCACCGCCAATGGCGCCGGGACGAGGAGCACGACATGCGGAAGATCCTGATCGCTACGGATTTCTCCGAGCGGTCGGACCGCGCGCTTCGCCGCGCGACGCTTCTCGCGCGGCAGTTCGGCGCCTCTCTGTCCATCGTTCATGTCGTCGACGATGACCAGCCGCGCCAAATGGTCGACATTGAACACGATGTGGCATCCGCACTTCTGCGAGAGTTGCGTAACACGGTGGAGAACGTCGACGGGACTGCCTGCGAGACCCAAGTCGTTCTGGCGGACCCTTTCGCCGGCATCGCGCGCACGGCGGAGGAAGATGCCCCGGACCTTCTTGTCATTGGGCCGCACAGGCGCCAAGCGCTGCGCGACGTCTTCGTTGGAACGACGGCCGAGCGCACGATTCGCTCCGTCGCTTGTCCCGTTCTCATGGTCAATGCGCCGCCCATGGGGGCCTATCGGCATGTGATGCTGACCACGGACATGTCCGAGGGCGCCGCCCATGCGGCGAAGGCCTCCGCGGTGCGCGAGATCGCGCGCGGCGCCAAGGCCTCGATCCTGCATGTCTTCGACGCGCCCGCGCTCCACCTTGCCATGAGCCACACCATGTCGACGGAGGAGCGACAGGCCTATCTTGAGGACGAGCGAAAGGAGGCGTCCCGCAACCTATCGGCGTTCGTGAAGTCGGTCGAATGGCGATCGATCCGGCAGGATGTTCGCCAGGTACGGAACTCTCCAGCGGAAGAAATCCTGTCGGCCGCAAGGGAAGAATCGGCGGATCTCGTCGTCGTCGGAACTCAAGGGCGTAGTGGCCTCGCCAAGTTCTTTCTCGGCAGCGTGGCTGAAGCCGTCTTGCGCGAGGCGGATCGCGACGTGCTTGCCGTACCGCCGGCCGTTTCGTCAGGAGCTTTTCGACAGAGACTCACATCTGGCGAAATTCGAGAGGCCACGCCGTGGTGACTTAGCTTCTACCTATTCCGTATCTAACCGTACGAGAAGGATTGAAACGATGCCCATGAAGTCCCTCCTAATTGCGTCGGACCTTTCGGAACGCTCGGATCGCGCCATGCAGCGCGGATTTCTCTTGGCGGCCGAGATGGGTGCCAAAGTCACGATAATCTCCATCATTGATGACTCCGCTCCCGAATGGTTGGTGGCCGAGCTCACCGACAAAAGCCGGAGACATCTGGAGGCTTCCGCTGCGGCTCTTGGGCAGGATGTGGCGTACGAGATCGCTGTCGAAAGAGGCGACCCGATCTCACGACTGATCGAGGTAGTGAATTCGGATGACTGCGACCTGCTTATCGTCGGAAGGCATCGGAGCCGTGGCCTTTTCGACGGGTTGAGGCCGACGACAGTCGAGAGCGTCGTCTCCCGGTCGCTCAAACCGGTATTGCTCGTCGTCGCACCTGTCCACGGCGCCTATGGCCGCGTCCTGGTGCCCGTCGCGTTTTCACAGGCCTGCCATCAATCCGTCAGACATGCACTCCGCCTGGCTCCGGAGGCCACATATCAGCTTTTCCATGCGTGGATGGCGCCATTCGAGGGACTGGCCGGCGGAAGAGCATCAGACTACGCCCGTGCCGTCGAAAGGGAAACTGCCGCGCAGGCAGCGACTTGGGCCGCAGGTCTGCCGAAATCGCTGCCGAAGATCGATCTGGTGCACGAGAGCGTGGCATCCGGCCTTCACAGGGAGATCAGGAGCTTCTCGCCTGACCTGCTCGCCGTTGGCGCGAATACCCGCAGCGTGTCCTTCACCGGCCTCGGTTCATTCACTGCCGATCTGCTCCGCGACCCTCCCACTGATCTTCTGATCGCACGAGGTGCCGAACTCCAAGGCTGAAAGCGGAACAATCCGCGCGAGCCCGTGTTCAACCGTTCTATGACGATCCACGTCGCCTGGCTCGGCAGCCTGATCGGCCTAATCACGATCGGCGTGGGCGCCTGGGTGTACCGCGCTGTAACCGCCGTCGGAACTTCACACCGGGCGAGGCCGCCCGGGTCTCGACGCTGGTCTTCACTGCACTGGCCCTGCTCCAGCTCGGCCGCGTGCAAGCGATCCGCTCGTTCCGCGATCCGGTCTGGCGGCGGAGCCGGCTGG
>CAVOGP010000007.1:0-73819 GCA_963695425.1 uncultured Alphaproteobacteria bacterium
AAATCCTCGAAATTTGCAATCTGAGCAAGACTTTTGCCGAAGGCGAGAGTCAACGGGTTGTTTTCCATGGGCTTGATGCATCGATCAACAGAGGTGATTTTGTCGTCCTGTTAGGCCGGAGCGGCTCGGGGAAATCTACCCTGCTGAACCTGATCAGTGGCATCGATCTGCCTACCGCAGGAGAGGTTCGGATCGGTGGGCAGAACCTGACCACCATGACCGAGCAGCAGAGGACCCTCTTCAGGCGCGACCACATCGGCTTTGTCTTCCAGTTCTACAATCTCATCCCGACGCTCACCGTTATCGAGAACCTGCTCCTGCCGCTGGAGCTGAAAAAGAGCATCGCGACCGAGTCAAAACAACAGGCCCTCGACATCCTCGGCCAGGTGGGCCTCGCCGATCGTGCCGACAGTTATCCGGACCGTCTTTCCGGAGGTGAGCAGCAGCGCATCGCTATCTGCCGGGCCTTGATCCACAAACCGCTGCTGCTGCTGGCCGATGAACCGACCGGCAACCTGGATGTCGAGACAGGCGCAGAGGTTCTCAAGCTGTTGAGTCAACTGATCAGAACCAACCGGATGACCACCCTGATGGTCACGCACAGTCCGGAAGTCGCCCGGCTTGCAGACCGTGTCCTGACGATCCGCGACGGGATCCTGGTCGAACAGGTTGCAGAAGCAAAGGGTTTGCCATGATCCTGTGGCGAGCCGGCTTCCGATATCTTCTGCGCCATCCCTTGCAGGTTGTCTTTGCGGTGATCGGCGTCGCCCTGGGGGTCGCCGTTGTCGTTGCGATCGATCTGGCCAACAGCAGCGCCGAGCGCGCCTTCAACCTCTCGGCCGAGGCGTTGACGGGCCGCACCACCCACATGATTGTCGGCGGTTCCAACGGCCTGCCCGAGGACAGCTACCGGCAGATCCGGCTCAATGGCCATTGGCGCAACAGCGCGCCGGTCGTGGAGGGCTACGCAAGCGTGCCGGGCCAACCCGGCCTCACCCTGAAGCTGCTGGGGGTCGACCCCTTCGCCGAAAGGCCTTTTCGCAACTATGCGCCGGCCATGGACCGCCGGCTCGACCTGGGCCGCCTGGTCACCGAGCCGGGCGCGGCTTTGATGACCAGGGAAACGGCCCGTTCACTGGGTCTCAGTCAAGGGGACCGGCTGCCTCTGATTATTGGCGGCAAGCCTGGTGAGATCACCTTGGTCGGCCTGCTGGAACCGCGCCAGCAGGTCACCGCCAGGGCCCTGGACAACCTCGTCGTCATGGACCTCAGCTCCGCGCAGGAGCTCTTTTCGCAAAAGGGCCGGTTGTCCCGCATCGATTTGATTGTGCCCCTCGATGCGGCCGGCCTGGCCAGCCTCGACGCGCTGCGCCCGCTGCTCCCCGCCAACGCCGAAATCCTCCCTGCCGACAGCCGCGCGCAAACCATGGCACAGATGACGCGGGCCTTTCAGCTGAACCTCACCGCCTTGAGCCTGCTGGCCCTGGTGGTGGGGATGTTTCTCATTTACAACACCATGACGTTTTCGATTTTGCAGCGCAGGGGGCTGCTGGGTGCCTTGCGCACCCTGGGAGTGACCCGCCGCGAAATCTTCAGCATGGTCCTGGTCGAGGCCTTCCTGGTCGGCGCCGTGGGCACGGCGCTGGGGCTCGCGGCCGGGGTGCTGCTCGCCAACGGGCTGCTCGCCATTGTCACGCGCACCATCAACGACCTGTACTTCGTCCTCAACATCCAGAATCTTTTCGTGACCCCCTTGTCCCTTGCCAAGGGGCTTCTGCTCGGCCTTGGCGCGACCACCCTGGCCGCTCTCATGCCTGCGCTGGAGGCGGCCAGGACCGTCCCGCGCGGTGCGCTGCTCCGTTCCAACGTCGAAAGCCGGCAGCGAAGGCTGCTCCCTTGGGTCGTGGGCGGCGGGCTGGGGCTGATGGCCCTGGGCGTGTTCGGCCTGATGGTCCCCGGCAAGAGCATCCCGGCGAGTTTCCTCTTCATGTTCCTGCTGATTACCGGCTATGCCCTCATCGTCCCCGGCGCGTTCGTATGGATCCTGAGGAAAATCCAGCCTTTGCTGGGCCGTTTCTCGGGGATCCTCGGCAAGCTGGCGGTGCGCAACCTGTTGGGCGGGCTGAGCCGGACCGGCGTGGCGACCTCGGCCCTGGTGATTGCCGTGGCAGCCACTGTTGGCGTCGGGTTGATGATCAACAGCTTCCGCTCAACCGTGGAGACCTGGCTGCAAAGCTATTTGCAGGCCGATATTTACGTGTCCACATCGGGCTCGACGTTCGGCCCCGGACGGCAGCCTCTGCAGGATGACTATCTTCGGGCAGCACACCGGATCGACGGGATCGCGCGGATCGTCGCGGCCCGCCACATCACCCTGGAATCCGCGCAGGGGACCAGTGACCTGTTTGTCGCCGAAATCCCCCCTGAGACTTTCCTGAGTTACTGGTTTGCCGAGGGCGAGCCGGAGGAGATCTACCAGACCTTCCTGCAGAGCGATGCCGTCATCGTGTCCGAACCCTATGCCTTTCATCACGACCTCGCGCAGGGCGACAGCATCTCGTTGCGCACCGACCAGGGCGAGCGGTCTTTCCTGGTCGCCGGCGTCTTCACCGACTACGGCTCCGACCGCGGACGCATCACCATGGGCCGTCACCTCTACCAGAAATACTGGCTTGATGATCAGGTCGATGCCCTGGCCGCCTATCTTGAAGACGGCTATGATGCAGAGCGCGTTGCCGCGCAGTTCAGGAGCGCCGCAGCGGGGAAGCAGCAGGTCATGGTTTATTCCAACCGGGGCCTGCGCGAAGCCTCGCTCGCGACCTTCGACCGCACCTTTGCCGTCACTTCGGTCCTGCGCATGCTGGCGGTGCTGGTGGCCTTCATCGGCATCCTCAATGCCCTGATGGCGATGCAGATAGAGCGGGCCAGGGAGCTGGCGGTCCTGCGCGCGAACGGCTTGACGCCTCAGCAGTTGTGGCGCCTGGTCATCGCCGAGACGAGCATTGTCGGCCTGATCGCCGGGCTGCTCGCTTTGCCCCTTGGCATCTTGCAGGCCCTGGCCCTGATCCTGGTCATCAACCAGCGCTCCTTCGGCTGGAGCATGGCCATCTCCATCGATCCCGGCGTCCTGCTCCAGGCGCTGGCCCTGTCCGTGCTTGCCGCACTCGCTGCGGGCATTTACCCGGCCTGGCGCATGGCGCGGACCTCGCCGGCGCTGGCGATGCGCTACGAGTAGCTCATGAATACACGGCTCTTCATCTATCTCGTTCTGGGCTGCGCGCTGGCGGCGGCCGGCCTTCTCTGCCTGGCAGGGCAAGCGCCTGCCGAGACGAAGCCGGGGCAGGCGCTGAGCGTCGATCAGCTGCTGGGCGGTGTCGAGGCGGGGGACTATGCGCGAGCCGACCGGCCGCGGCAGTTCCGCTTCCCGCTCGATCATGGTCCGCACCCCCGCTTCAAAACCGAATGGTGGTACTACACGGGCAACCTGCTCTCCGCAAACCAGCGCCGTTTCGGCTACCAGTTGACTTTTTTCCGGGCCGCATTGACGCCCGAGCCGCCGCAGCGGGCGTCCAACTGGGCGACCAACCAGGTCTACATGGGCCACTTCGCCCTGACTGACCCGGTCAGCGGGCGGTTTTATTATTTTGAGCGCTTTAGCCGCGACTCTTTGGGGCTGGCCGGAGCCCAGGCCGAGCCTTTCCAGGTCTGGCTGGAAGACTGGCGTGCCGAGGGCGGGCAGGGCGAACCTTTGCCGATGAGGCTTTCCGCCAGCGAAGATGACGTCGCGATCGATTTGCATTTGCAGAGTGCCAAGCCCATCGTTTTGCAGGGCGAGAACGGACTCAGTCAAAAAAGCGCAATGCCAGGTAATGCGTCTTACTACTATTCCATGACCCGCATGCCGACATCGGGAAAAATCAATATTGCAGGTGAAAGCTTTCAAGTCTCTGGGACAAGTTGGTTGGATCGCGAATGGAGCACAAGCGCCTTGGGGGAGGGGCAGGTCGGCTGGGACTGGTTCAGTCTGCAATTTGATGACGGAAGAGAACTGATGTATTACCAGCTAAGATTGAAAGATGGTACCGCAGATCCCTTGAGCAGTGGAGTTTTGGTAGACGTAGATGGATCAACAAAACGATTAAGGCCCAGCGATATAGACATCAAAGTGCTTAGTCATTGGCAGAGTAGCAAGAGTAAAGCAAAGTACCCGGCTAAATGGCGGCTGGACCTTGTCAATGAAGGAATCAGCCTGGAAATATCACCAGTTTTGGCAGAGCAGGAGTTGATGACAACAGTGCGGTACTGGGAAGGCGCCGTCTCTGTTCAGGGCAAAGATAGTGCGAGTAAACTCAGTGGCTATGGCTACGTTGAGTTGACCGGCTACTAATATTACAAGATTGCCATAAGATAAGGCTGGGATTGAAATTGAGGTTGGGGACACTTGAAATCAAGTGTCCCTTTTAAGTGTCCCCGATCCTGTCACGCTTAACTAGGAACTGCAGGAGAGCATCGAACAGCCCGCCCGGTGGCGCGCCCATTCCGGCCGCTTACCGGCAAACTCCTCGTATTCAGGCTGTTCCGCATAGGGCTGCCGCATCACCTGCAGCAGCTCATTGACCAGGCTGTGATCGCCCGCCTCGGCCTTGTCGATCGCCATTTGCGCCAGGTAGTTGCGCAGCACGTACTTGGGATTCACCGCATGCATGCGCTGCCGGCGTTCCTCTCTGTCGAGCCCGTCTTTTGCGACCCGCTGCAGGTAGCTGCGCAGCCAGGCAGCGATTTGCTGCTGGTTGTCTGCGGTTATCGCCTCCGGCTGGTAGTAGGCCTCGCGCAGCGGAGCGAGTAAACTCGCATCATCCTGGTCTCCTGTCGGGGTCAGCTCAGCCAGCTTGCGGTAGAAAATCGTCATGTCGGTTTCCACCAGCTGCAGCACGTCTTCCAGCCTGGAGATCAAGGGCAGATCAGTCTCTGCCTCGAAGCTCTTCAGGCCGAGTTTTTGCGCCATCATCGCCTGCCAGCCCTGCTTGTAACAGTCCCCGTAAATTTGCAGCGCCGCTTCCAGCGGTTCGGCCTGCTCGATCAGCGGATAGATGGCGTTGGCCAGCTGGGCGAGGTTCCAGAGGGCAATCTGGGGCTGGTTGCCGAAACGGTAGCGGCCGCCGGCGGCGTCCGTGGTGTTGGGCGTCCAGTCGGGATTGTAGTCATCGATCCAGCCGTAGGGTCCATAGTCGATGGTCAGGCCGAGGACCGACATGTTGTCGGTGTTCATCACGCCGTGGACAAAGCCGACGCGCATCCAGTGCACGATCATCGTCGCGGTGCTGCGGCAGAGCTCTTCGAACCACTGCAGGTAAACGGCCACCGAGGGCTCGCCCAGGTGGGGAAAGTCAGTGCGGATGGTGTAGTCGAGCAGCTGGCGTAATGGTTCGATTTCGTTGCGTGAGCTGAAAATCTGAAAGCTGCCGAAACGGGTGAAGGAGGGCGCGACCCGACAGACCACGGCGCCCGGCTCCTGTTTGGGATGGCCGTCGTAGAACATGTCGCGGGTGACCTGCTCACCGGTGAGCAGCAGGCTCAAGGCGCGGGTGGTCGGTACGCCGAGGTGGTACATCGCTTCGCTGCAGAGAAATTCGCGCACCGAGGAGCGCAGCACCGCCAGGCCGTCGCCACGGCGGGAATAGGGCGTGAGCCCGGCACCTTTGAGCTGCAGCGCCCAGCGTTGACCGCGCTGGTTGATGATCTCCCCCAGGTTGATCGCCCGCCCATCACCCAGCTGACCGGCCCAGTTGCCGAACTGGTGACCGCCGTAGCAGCAGGCGTAGGGATCCATGCCGGGCAGCAGGTGGTTGCCGACAAAAACCTGGGCGAACTCCTTTCCTGTACAGCTCGCTGGCTGCAAGTCGAGCAGCTCGGCAACCTCTGCGGCATAGGCGACCAGTTGAGGCGCGGCCACCGGCGTCGGCTGGACGCGCGAGTAACAGGCGCCGTGCACCTGGCGCACGCGATTGCTGTGGTCCGGGTCGGCGGGCAGTTCACGGACGAAGGCGTTATCGAAATTCAGCGTGGCCAGGGAGATGTCGGTCGGTTGTTTGGGGGCATCTGCTTTCATGTAGTAATTGTCGCACGGCTGTTACGCCCGGGGCAAGATGAGGGCTTACGGGGCAATATATGAAGATCAGGAATTGGGGATAGAATGCCAGGTAAAAGATGAAAGCTGGGATTATTAGTCTGTGAGAGGATCCTTTGAGTTCGAGTCTAATTTGGGGAGCCATATTGAACTCGAACATTCCACTATCGCCAGCTTTCTCCAATTAGTTGTCAAACAATCCCAACTTCCTCAAGAAAACTGGGATTTTTCTTTGCCCAGGTTTTATAAAGAAGCTGGTATTAGGTATTAAGTGGGGTGCCCCTAGACTTATAGTGTTGTCGCGTACCGGGTTCAACTTGACGAATCGAAACCAAAAGAGTATTTTCAAATAGTTATCTTCACCTTGGAAGATACGTATTTATTGAGCTTGTTGATTCAAAAAGGGGGGTGTCGCGCTTTTATGCGTGCGCTCTTTTTTGTTTTTTGGGGGAATAATGGGGAAGCCAGGGGGAAGTGAAGCTTTGAATGCCGTTTGGCTGCGTTATGCAGTCGAGCGGTTTTCTGTTTTAAGAGGCTGACTCAATGGTGTCTGTCCCTTATCCAAATCTCGAATATTAGAATAGGTATTATGTCCCCCGATTTTGAAAAGAATGAAGAAAGATTGAGAACATAAAATGATCATCAAAACAAAAGACTCAATGGATAAGGCGCAGCAGGAGCTCGAAAGTTTGCTCCACCTGCCACTTAATAGCAAGCAACGTTTCCTGGTCGAGCGCGAACTCAAGATTATGAAAGCAGGAGCGCGTGGTGAGCAGGACAGTGCCTACTTTCTTGATTTCTCTTATGGAAACAGCGAGAACTGGGCATTGATCCATGATCTGCGGATCGAGTGGCAGGGAAGGGTCGCTCAAATCGATCACATAGCGATCAACCGACTGCTGCATATCTATGTGCTTGAAACGAAGAATTTCTTTTACGGTATGAAGATAAACGATCAAGGGGAGTTCAATATCTGGAACGGCAAGACCTATGTCGGTATAGAGTCGCCGATCGAACAGAACAAGCGTCACGTGGCTGTCCTAGAGGAACGTGTTGCAGCACGCAAACTCGCTCCGAAGCGTCTGGGGATTTCGCTGCCGATCCTTTTTAAACCCTATGTGCTTGTGTCACCAAAATCACGTATCATCAGGCCAGAGGGTAAAGGTTTTCCGACGGACTGTGTCATTAAGGCAGATCAGTACAAAACACTGATGGATAAGCAGTTCGATGATGATAAATCCGGTGAACATTGTTGCCAATATCAGCAAAATGGTGAGTTCACAAACGATAGAGGAGTTAGCAAAAGGGATTGCTGATTTGCATCGTCCCGGGTCGATAAATTACCGGGCAAAATTTGGGATACCTGAAAATTTGGAGGCTCAGCCACAAGCCGATGGGGCTGAATCGAAACAGGTTAAGCCAGTTGGCTGGGAAATCAAGTTACTACTGAGGGATTGCCAAAGTGTGGGAAGTGTAACGGCAAAGACATTCAGATTGCCTATGGCAAATACGGTTACTACATCAAGTGCTCGGAATGTGACCAGAATACAGCGATCAAGGAGTTTTGTCCGACTTGCAACGAGAAATCACGTATTCGCAAAGATAAGAACGTTTTCTACCTGGAATGTAGCCCGTGCATGAGTTCAAAGTTGTATCACAAGAATACCTAACCTTAGTGTGGATTTAGGCGTTTGGAATTACGGGTTTTTTGGATTTGAAGAGGTGATGGCGTTCAGGGGAAACCTCCCTGACTCAAGGGCTGAACTATGGCAAAGTCTTGGACAGAGCATGAACTTTTAATAGCAATGAATCTCTATTGCCGTTTGCCTTTCGGCCAGTTTGATAAGTCGAATAAAGATATCTGCGCGGTTGCCGAAAAAATGGGACGTACTCCAAGCTCACTTTCCATGAAACTCTGTAATCTTGCCTCTCTTGACAATTATCACCAAAGTCGCGGTGTCGTTGGGCTCAAAGGTGCAAGCAACCTGGATAAAAAGATCTGGAATTCTTTTCAAGAAAACTGGTCGATCATGGCGGAAAAGAGCGAAACTGCCTTTGATGATCTCATGTCAGATGTAGTACCTAAAGGACCAGAAGAAGAAAGTCGCACGCCAGAAGGCCCATCTGAATCTGAAAGAACAGTTAAGGTGAGGCGGCTACAGAATTTCTTTCGTAATACAGTTTTGGCAAACTATGAAAACCGATGCGCTTTGACTGGAATATCTGTACCGCAGCTACTCATCGCCAGTCACATTATTCCCTGGAGCGAAAACGAAGATAGGCGGGCTGATCCAACTAATGGCCTTTGCTTGAATGCGCTTCACGACAGGGCCTTTGATCGCCATTTGATTTCATTCGACGAAAACTACAAATTGATTGTTTCCAGCCTTCTGAAAAAGGGCCATGTGTCTGAATTCCAGGGGGCAAACTTTGCCAAGCTTGAAGGGCAGCCGTTAACTCTCCCACATCGTTTTGCGCCTGATTTGCAGGCGCTGGAAGTCCATCGTAGCTCTTTCGTGCCTTAGGAAGTATAAGCTGATGAATAATGATAGTCAGTTTCTTGACCAAATAAGAGCAATCAATGTCCACAAGAGCGGAGAAAGAAGAGCGCCGCATAAGCCGCTCTTGCTGCTGATTGCAATTGCTGGTCTTCTACAAGGGAAACGAGAGCTTCCGTTCGATGAGGTAGAGCGCAAGCTCATGCCGTTGCTGAACGCCTACGCGCCACCCGTTCAAGCGCAACATCAGCCAGAGCTACCTTATTGGTATCTACGTTCAGATCGTCTCTGGGAGATTGATGGCGCAGAGAGCTTTCCGCGACAACAGGGTGGTTTTCCCAAAAATGGCGGCCTTGCGCAGCTCCAGTGGCCATCTCCCGGTGTCATTCGCCAATGCGCTACTGTCGAAAGCAAACCTGGTTGACGATGTTGTGCAGTCGCTTCTGGTTGCGCACTTCCCGGAATCGCTGCATGAAGACATCCTTGCTGCCGTGGGTTTAAAGACTCCGGGAGAAAGTATGGCTGCAGAGGAGCAGACTGTATACGGTGTGAAGCGCGGGCGCGATCCCAGATTCAGGGAAGCTGTTTTACGTGCTTATGAGCATCGATGCGCGGTTACCGGTTTTCGTGCCGCACTCGGCGGTTCTTACTTCGGTTGTGAAGCGGCGCATATCCAATGGCACGCTTACGACGGACCGGATACAGTCGCGAACGGTTTAGCGATGGAGCCGACCCTGCATAAGCTTTTCGATGCCGGTGCCTGGACGCTCACGGACGATAGGAGAATCCTGGTATCAGCTGAATTCACCGGTACCGATGAAGCTGTTGCACGGTTACGCAGTCATCATGGGCGGTCTATCTTATCACCGCAAGCAGGTGAGCCTTTGGTCTCGACTGAATATATCCGTTGGCACCGGGAAAAAGAGCACGGTGGGGTTTTCCGGCTACCGGCGCTGGCTCTACCGAGAAGGGCCGGCGGCATTGACCGCGGGCACCCCGGCCACCGCCCGCGCCGACGAGCGGCAGGGCCGTTCGCGAAGGTCGCTGTCATGCGGCTGCAGTGTCTATGGGTCGGCCAACTTCACCGACCGCCGCGCGCGAGCCCCGGGGTCAGGCTGCGCACGTCGCGCCTTGCCGGCGGGCGCGGGCCCGCGCCCGCAGCCCGCCGAGCATGACAATCGCGGTTCCTAGGGCCGCTACGGGGGCGGGCAGCGGGATGGCCGAGTGCTCGCCCGTGTCGTACCCGTAGGCGGTCAGCCCCGAGGAGTTGAAGGTCGACGCCACGTTTATCGTCGAGAAGGCGTCGGGCCGCGACGTCGTGTTGGCGATCATCGAGTCGATGTTGTTGTAGTAGCGGAACGCGATCTCGTTGTTGCTCACGTCGGTGTTGCGCTCGAACATCATGATGAATTGCGATCCGTCCCAGGTCAGGCCCCGCGAGTCGAAGGTCGACGCTACGTTGATCGTCGAGAAGGCGTCGGGTCGCGACGTCGTGTTGGCGATCATCGAGTCGACGTCAGCGTAGAAGCGAAAGGCGAGTTCGTTGGTGCTAACGTCGGTGGTCCTCTCGAACATCATGATGAACTGGGTCCCGTCCCAGGCCAGCCCGGAGGTGTTGAAGGTCGACGCAATATTGATCGCAGAGAAGGCGTCGGGCCGTGACGTCGTGTTGGCGACCATCGAATCGATGTCGGCGTAGAAGCGGAACGCGAGCTCGTTGCTGCTCACGTCGGTGTTGCGCTCGAACATCGTGATGAACTGCGTCCCGTCCCAGGTCAGGCCTGTCGAGTCGAAGGTAGACGCAATGTTGATCGGCGAGAAGGCATCCGGCTGCGAGGTCGTGTTGGCGACCATCGAGTCGTTGTCGGCGTAGTGCCGGAACGCGAGCTCGTTGGAGCTCACGTCGGTGGTCCGCTCGAACATCATCACCAAGGGCGCGGCGGTGGCAGGGTTGCCGACACACGCGGCAGCGAAAGCGACCGACACAACACTGGCCAGGCCAAATACGCGCATTTTTCTATCCCCCGCAAAACAACATCTCCCAGATTTTCTTAGCACAAAACACTAGTCCGCGTCATCAAGAAATCTGGGTTTGCTTGCGGCGGTCGGGCCCAAGCCTTGACCACAACTTTCAGTTGAACTTGGGTACTTCCACCACGCCAATGCGTCCAATCGAACCATTGAAAGTATTACTTGCAACGCATCGTGCGCGCCGGCGCCGATCGGTCAGCCGGCTCCGGCTTCCGCCTCGCCGGCCCCGGCCAGGCGGTCTCGGGCAGGGGTTTGTCGTAGTCTGGCAGTACCCGCGGGTCGGCGAGGGCGGCTGCGCGCCAGGTGCGGAAGGCGGGGTCGGCGAGGTGGGCGGCAACGTAGGCGGCGGCCTCCGGCCCGACCGGCAGACCGTAGCTCGCGATCCGCGCCGCCACCGGCGCGAAGAACGCATCCGCGAGGCAGTAGTCGCCGACGAGCCAGGATCCGGATGCCCCTGTGGTCGGATCTTGCGGTCGCCCAGAGCGCCTCGATTCGCGCGAGGTCGGCACGCACCTCGGGGCGCAGGCACGAAGCCCGCGTAACTGCGCCGCAGGTTCATCGGACAGTCCCCGCGCAGCGCGGTGAAGCCAGAATGCATCTCGGCCACGAGGCTGCGGGCATGCGCCCGCAGGCGCGGCTCGCGGGGCCAGAACCCGCGGTCCGGGTGGCGCTCGGCCAGGGTCTCGGCCATGGCGAGCGTGTCCCAGACCACGATCGCCTCGCCCTCGATCCGCAGAGCGGGCACCAGCGTCGCGGGGGCGAACTCCGCAAGCGTGCGGGCAAAATCGGGGGCGTACATGGGCGCCAGCACGGTCTTCACCGGCAGGCCGAAACGCGCGAACATCAGCCAGCCGCGAAGCGACCAGCTCGAATACGCCCGATCGCCAATCGCCAGCACATAGCCCATCCCGGCACCCTCCGGATCACGTCTGCGTGTTATCGTGAACCTATTGCGCGGCGCCTGCGTATAACAAGCGGCCCCAGAGAGCAGCAAGGTGCGGGAATGGTGAAAGAATTGCACACCGTGGCAATGGCCCCGATCGGGAACCGTTCCAGATCGTGCCGAATTCGTGAATGGAAACAACCCCGCCCCAGCTTTTGCCGGGGCAGGACAGTCGTTAGGCTCGCACCTGAGCTCTGACGAGACGGGACCGAGGGGCGCCCGATCGGTGGCCCCTCCCTGGACGGAGGACGCGACTATGGCTTTCGACGACACCGGCACCCGGACGGTCACGCGGCGGGCGATGGGCGCCGAGATGCTCGACGCCGACACCGAGTTGGCACTTGCCCGCGCCTGGCGCAACCACGGCGACGAGAAGGCGCTGCACCGGCTGGTCAACGCCTACATGCGGCTCGCGATTTCCATGGCCGCGAAGTACCGCCGCTACGGAGCACCCATGCCCGACCTCATCCAGGAGGCCGGCGTCGGCCTGATGAAGGCGGCGGAGAAGTTCGACCCCGACCGGGGCGTGCGCTTCTCGACTTATGCGGTCTGGTGGATCAAGGCCTCGATCCAGGACTACGTGATGCGCAACTGGTCGCTGGTGCGCACCGGCTCCACCTCGTCGCAGAAGTCGCTTTTCTTCAATCTTCGCCGGGTGCGCGCACGGCTCGAACGCGAGGCCGGCGCCAACGGCGAGGTGATCGACAGCTACCGGCTGCGCGAGATGATCGCCGAGGAGATGGGTGTGCCGCTGCGCGACGTGGAGATGATGGACGCGCGCATGGCCGGCGCTGACTTCTCGCTCAACGCCCAGCAGGCCGGCGAGGAGGGTCGCGAATGGGTGGAGACGCTGGAGGACGAGACGCCGCAGGCCGCCGAGACCGTCACCCGTGCGGCCGATCTCGACCGCGCCCGCCACTGGCTGGCCGAGGCGCTGGCCGCACTCAACGCCCGCGAGCGGATGATCATCGTCGAGCGAAAACTGCGCGACGAGCCGCGCACGCTGGAGAGCCTCGGGCTGGAACTCGGCCTGTCGAAAGAGCGCATCCGCCAGCTGGAGGCACAGGCGCTCGGCAAGCTCCGCCGGCGGCTGGAGAGCGTCACCGGGCCGGCCGCGGAAATGCTCGCCTCAACCTGACGGCGTGACCGCGGCGCGCAGCCGTGGCATGGTGGCGGCTTCCGCCCGTGTGCTGCCGAAGGATTCCAAGATGACGCGCCTGCCCCTTGCGATGGTGTGGCTCGTGGTGCTGGGTGCCGGGCTGCGGGCCGAGCCCTCCACGGTGGCCGAGGTGATCGCCGCGGCGCGGGACGCGGATATCGTCGTGATCGGCGAGGTGCACGACAATCCCGAGCACCATCGCGTCCAGGCGGAGATCGTGGCGGCGCTGCAGCCCGGTGCGCTGGTCTTCGAGATGATCCCCCAGGCGAGCGAGGACGCGGTCAACCGGCTGCGCGCCGAGGCTGCGTCGCGGGACGAGATCGCGGCGGCGCTCGACTGGGAGGCGAGCGGCTGGCCCGATTTCGGCTTCTATGCCGTCATCCTGGAAGCGGCCCCGGAAGCGCGGATCTTCGGCAGCGGCCAGCCTGCCGAGGAGGTGCGGCGGGCGGTCGCCGAGGGTGCCGCCGCAGTCATGGGCCCCGATGCCGTGAGCTACGGGCTCGACGTGCCGCTGCCCGAGGCGGAGCAGGCGGCGCGCGAGGCCGACATGCTCGCCGCCCATTGCGACGCGGTGCCGGTCGAGATGCTGGCAGGGCTGGTGGAGGCGCAGCGGTTCCGCGACGCCACCATCGCCGATGCAGCGCGCTGGGCGCGCACCATGGCCGGCGAGGGGCCGGTCGTGGTCATCGCAGGGACAGGCCATGCCCATCGGCTGCGCGGCGTTCCGGCCAAGCTCGCGGCCGCCGACCCCTCGCTGCGGGTGCTGGCGGTCGGCCAGTTCGAGACCATGCCCGACGCCGGCGAGGCCGCGGCCTTCGACGCTTACCTGCTGGCCCCGCCCCCGCCCCGCGCCGACCCCTGCGCCGGTTTCGGGTTGCCCGCCCCGATTGACCCCGACTGATCCGGCGCTCCCACCGCAGCCAGGGACAGGCGCGTCAGGCGACGGCTTTCGCCAGCGCCTGGTCCAGATCGCGGATCAGGTCCTGCGGGTCCTCGATGCCGATCGACAGCCGCACCACGTTGGCATCCGCACCGGCGGCCTTCTGCTGCTCGGGCGTCAGCTGGCGGTGGGTGGTCGAGGCCGAGTGGATGATCAGCGAGCGGGTGTCGCCGAGGTTCGCCACATGGCTGAACAGCTCGACCGAATCGACCAGCTTCACGCAGGCCGCATAGCCGCCCTTCAGCGCAAACGTGAACAGCGCCCCCGCGCCGCGCGGATAGAGCCGCTGCGCCCGCTCGTTCCAGGGCGACGACGGCAGGCCGGCATAGGTGACGTACTCCACCCGCGGGTCGCGCTCCAGCCAGGTGGCCACCGCCACCGCGTTCTCCACGTGCTTGGCCATCCGGAGCGACAGGGTCTCGCAGCCGAGCAGTGTGTAGAAGGCGCTCTGCGGCGCCATGGTCATGCCGAGGTCGCGCAGGCCGACGGCGATGCTGTGGAAGGTGAAGGCCATCGGCCCGAAGGTCTCGTGGAAGCGCAGCCCGTGGTAGGCGGGCTCGGGCTCGGTCATGCTCGGGAACTTGCCCGCGGCGCTCCAGTCGAAACGCCCGGAGTCGATCACCACGCCCCCGGTCACCGTGCCGTTGCCGGTGAGGTACTTGGTGGTCGAATGCACCACCAGATGCGCCCCCTGCTTCAGCGGCTGGCAGAGCCAGGGCGTGGCCGAGGTGTTGTCGACGATCAGCGGCACCTGCAGCCGGTTTGCCACCTCCGCCAGTGCGGGGATGTCGGTGACATAGCCGCCGGGGTTGGCGATGCTCTCGCAGAAGATCGCGCGGGTGTTGCCGTCGGCGGCCGCCTCGACCGCGGCCAGATCGTCGGTGTCGACGAATGTGGCCGACCAGCCGAAACGCCGGATGGTATGGGTGAACTGCGTCACCGTGCCGCCGTAGAGCCGGTTCGAGGCCACGATGTTGTCGCCCGGCCGCATCAGCGGCAAGAGCGCCATGATCTGCGCCCCGTGCCCCGACGAGCAGCAGACCGCGCCCGACGCCGCCCTCCAGCGTCGCCAGCCGCTCCTGCAGCACCGACACCGTGGGGTTGGTCAGGCGCGAATAGATGTAGCCCACCTCCTGCAGGTTGAAGAGCGCCGCCGCGTGGTCCGCGTCGCGGAACACATAGGCCGTGGTCTGGTAGATCGGCGTCTGCCGCGCGCCGGTGACCGGATCGGGCCGTGAGCCCGCGTGGATCTGCAGCGTGTCGAAGCCGAAAGGCGCGTCGGACATTGGTCCCTCCCCCTGGGTGTGCTTTTGCCGGAGGCTATGCGAGCGCGGTGCCGCTGGCAACGGGCGCCGCGCAGGCTTGCCTGACCACCCCGCTCGCCTATGGTCGACCGGACATTCTAGGGTGATCGCACCGGTGCCACGGCTGCCCGCCCGAACGACGCAAGTGAGGTTCACGAATGACGATCCCGTTGTCGAACGGCCCGATCCCGCGGATTCCGGCGGCGGATCCGCAGCTGCGTGCTGGCCGGGTCGGTCGGCCTTTGGGCGGCGAGCGCCGGGGCGCAGGAGGGCGTGCAGATCCTCTGTGTCGAGTCCTTTCCCGTGGAGGCCCGCACCTGCGCCACCGAGGCGCTGGCGCAGGCAATCGATGCGGAGGATTTCGCGCTCTATGACGCGATCGGTCTCGCCTTCGGGGACGAACGCGCGGCGGGCGCCGCGTATGTCCCCGCCTGGGATGCGGCGTCTGCCGCTGTCGGGCAGACGATGGCGGCGGGCGGCAGTCTGACGTCCCGGACGAACGCGATCGGTCACGCGCACCGCGACGCCATCAGGGCCTGCGGCGGAGGATAGCTTGGCGCCGCGGTATCCGGCGCCTCCCCCGGCAAGCCGGCGCTGGAAGCGAGCCTGCCCGGCGTCTTCGCCATCGGCGACGTGCGGTCGGGCTCGGTCAAGCGTGTGGGTTCCGCCATCGGCGAGGGCGCCGCCGTGGTCGCGACCATCCACGCCGCGCTGGCAGCGGAGGAGACAGCCTGACCTAGCCCCGCGGCCAGGCGTCGATCGCGGCCCAGGCTTCCTCGGCGGTCTCCACATGGGTGACGAGGCCGAGGTCGCCGGGCGAGATGGTGCCGGCCTCGACCAGGGCGGACCAGTCGATCACCCGCTCCCAGAAGCCGCGGCCGAACATCAGGATAGGCAGCGGCTCCATGCGGCCCGTCTGCACCAGCGTCAGCGCCTCGAACAGCTCGTCGAGCGTGCCGAACCCGCCGGGAAACACCGCGATCGCCCGCGCCCGCATCAGGAAATGCATCTTGCGGATGGCGAAGTAGTGGAAGTTGAACGCCAGCTCCGGCGTGCTCCAGCGGTTCGGTTCCTGCTCGTGCGGCAGAACGATGTTGAGGCTGACCGAAATCCCGCCCGCCTCGGCGGCCCCGCGGTTGCCCGCCTCCATGATTCCCGGCCCGCCGCCGGTGCAGACCACGAACTCGCGGTTGCCGGTGGCAAGCGCCCGCTCGGCCGTGAGCTGCGCGAATCGGCGTGCCTCGCCATACCAGCGCGCCAGCCCGCTCAGGCCCGGATGCGCGCCGCCGTCGCCGTCCGGGGCGGGAATGCGCGCGCTGCCGAGCAGGATCACCGTCGAGGCGATCCCGCGCTCGGCCAGCGCCATCTCGGGCTTCTGCAGTTCCAGCTGCAGCCGCACGCCGCGCAGCTCGTCCCGGGTCAGGAAGTCGGGATCGGCGAAGGCCAGCCGGTAGCTCGGCGAACGCGTCTGCGGCGTGTCCGGCGCATCGCGCAGGTTGCGCAGATCCTCCCGCGCATCGGGGAAGCGGTGCTGCGGTCCGCTCGGTCGGGTCATGCCTCGGCTCTCCGGTCTGCGGCCGGGGCGGATGGTCGCCCGGCGCCAGGGGTTTATCGCAAAGGCCTGCCCGCGGCCATAGAGCGGCCTCCGGACCCCGGCGGGCGGCCAAGGCGCCGGTTGCCAGCGGCCGCGCCGGAACCTATAGACGGCCACGATCCTCAGCGCGAAAGGCCCGCCCATGTCCCTCGACCATGCCGAGCTCGCCCGCGTCATCGACGAGGTCTGGGAGGCGCGCGACACCGTGAACCCCACCACCGGCGGGGCGGCTCGCGGGGCGATCGAGACCACGCTGGAGGCGCTCGACACCGGCTCGCTCAGGGTCGCCGAGCGCCGGGCCGACGGGCGCTGGCACGTCAACCAGTGGGCCAAGAAGGCGGTGCTCCTGGGCTTCCGGCTGCAGGACATGGGCCAGCAGTCCGGCGGGCCGCAGGGTGGCGGCTGGTGGGACAAGGTGGACAGCAAGTTCAACGGCTGGACCGAGCACGACTGGCGCGCCGCCGGCTTCCGCGCCGTGCCGACCTGCGTGGTGCGCCGCTCGGCCTATGTCGCTCCCGGCGCGGTGCTGATGCCCTGCTTCATCAACGTCGGCGCCCATGTGGGAGAGGGGACGATGGTGGATACCTGGGCCACCGTGGGGTCTTGCGCGCAGATCGGCCGGAACGTGCACCTGTCGGGCGGGGTCGGGATCGGCGGGGTGCTGGAGCCGATGCAGGCGGGGCCGACGATCATCGAGGACAACTGCTTCATCGGGGCGCGGTCGGAGGTGGTCGAGGGCTGTATCGTGCGCGAGGGCTCGGTGCTGGGGATGGGGGTGTTCATCGGCCAGTCGACCAAGATCGTAGACCGCGCCACCGGCGAGATCTTCTACGGCGAGGTGCCGGACTATTCGGTGGTGGTGGCCGGCAGCCTGCCCGGCAAGCCCTTCCCGAACAACGAGCCCGGCCCGAGCCTCTACTGCGCCGTCATCGTGAAGCGTGTGGACGAGCGCACCCGTTCCAAGACCGCGATCAACGAGCTCCTGCGCGACTGAGCGCGTCTCTAGCTGCCGGCTGCTCGGAGAGGCAGCGCACCGGGCAGGACGCGACGCGAGCGCCCGGACCGCGTGTAACACTGTGTTACGGTGGTCATATGGTTGAAAACATTGAGCAATTTTGCCACGCACATTGTATTGGAGTGCGCCCCCGGGATTGGACAGATTGGGCGTCGGAATTGGCCGGGCCGGGCTTTCGAGGGAAGAAAGCTCATGCCGAGAAAACGACGCACGTTCACGATTGACTTCAAGAAGGAGGTCGTCGCCCAGTACCTTGGCGGCGAGACGCTGCACCGGGTCGCCCGGCGCCATCAAATCGACCCCGGACTGCTCAGGATCTGGATTGAGAAGGCGGAGGCCGGGGAAGTGCCGGGCTGCCCGTCGCCTGGCAGGCCTTCGCCACGTTGGGGTGGATCGAGCACAACCGGGAAGCCGGCGGCGAGCAGCGTGCCGACCGACGTACTGCGGACGGATGGCCATCGCTTCGCGCCGCTCGCGCCCGCCTCCGAGGCGATCCGCAGCCTGCTCGAGAGCTTCTGGCCGGGCGCCGCCGTGGTCTTCGCCGATGTCGACTCGCCGATCGCGTTCGCCTTCCTCGATCGGTTTCCGACCCCACAGAGCGCGCACCACCTGGGGCACGCTCCTCGCCCTCGTCGCGGCGATCCGCGCGCTCGCCGGCCGCATCGAGCAGGCGGTCGAGGACCTGCCCGACACGCATCGTCATGTCCTTCTCACGGTCGGGGCGCATCTGCGCGGCGCAGATACGCGCTGAGCTCGGCGACGTCCGCGAACGCTTCCAGACCGAGGACCAGCTCGCCGCCGAGGCGGGCGTCTGCCCGTTGCCATTGTCGCTCGGACCAATGGCGCTCCAATGGCAACCCCACGCCTCAGGAAGACGCCGCGGCGTCGTGGTCCGATGGGCCTGCAACCACCGCCTCCGCGCCTGGATTCGCGTCCTCTGGAGAGCCTGCACCGACCGGGAAACCTACAAACCAGAGCGCCACATCGCCGCCCGATCGATCGAAGCCGCGCCGTGAGGTTGACACAGGGTGTCTCGCCGCCCCCGCGCCCCCGGCGCTGCTCCTCCAGGTTTCTGGCCGGAAGTGGGCGTCTTGGCGCGCCACCGTTGGCATGGTTTCGCCGACTTCGACCTGCAACGCCCAAGCGCGACACCGCCGATGAAGGCACGACACAACCGTTGCCGGCGGCCGTCAGGCCGCCGCCTGCGCCCTTGTTTCCACCAGCTCCACGATGTCGGCCATGATTCGGTTCAGTTCGAAGTCCTTGGGGGAATAGACCCGCGCCACGCCCAGGCCGCGCAGGGTCTCGGCGTCGGCTTCGGGGATGACGCCGCCGACCACCACCGGCACCTCGTCGAGGCCGGCGGCGCGCATCCGCTCCAGCACCTCGGCGACCAGGGGCAGGTGCGAGCCGGAGAGGATGGAGAGGCCGACCACGTGGACCAATTCCTCAAGTGCTGCGTTGACGATATGCGCGGGGGTCAGGCGAATGCCTTCATAGACCACCTCCATGCCGAAGTCGCGGGCGCGCACCGCGATCTGCTCGGCGCCGTTGGAATGGCCGTCGAGGCCGGGCTTGCCGACGAGGAACTTCAGCCGCCGGCCGAGGCGCGCGCTGACCGCCTCGACCGAGGCGCGCAGCTCGGCGAGGTTGCCGGCGGGCGGGGCAGCGGCCCGGCCGACGCCGGTGGGGGCGCGGTACTCGCCGAAGACCTCGCGCATCACCGCCCCCCATTCGCCGGTCGTCGCCCCCGCCTTTGCCGCGGCGATCGAGGCGGGCATCACGTTGTGCCCCTCGGCGGCGGCGGCGCGCAGGGCGGCAAGGGCGGCCTCGACGGCGTGCGGGTCGCGCGCGGCACGCCATGCCTGGAGGCCCGCGACCTGCCCGGCCTCGAGCGCGGGGTTGACGACGAGGATGCCGCCGTCGCCGGCGAGGAGCGGCGAGGGGGCGCCGTCGCTGTAGCGGTTGACGCCGACCACGACGGTCTCGCCGGATTCGATTCGGGCGAGACGGGCGGAATTGGCCGCCACGAGCGCGCCCTTCATGTAGTCGATGGCCGCGACCGCCCCGCCCATGGCGTCGATGCGGGCCAGCTCGGCGCGGGCGCCGTCCTTCAGCGCCTCGACCTTGGCCGCGACCGCGGGGTTGCCGTCGAAGAGGTCGTCGTATTCGAGGAGGTCGGTCTCATAGGCCATGATCTGCTGCATCCTGAGCGACCACTGCTGGTCCCAGGGGCGCGGCAGGCCGAGGGCCTCGTTCCACGCGGGGAGCTGGACGGCGCGGGCGCGGGCCTTCTTCGAGAGCGTGACCGCCAGCATCTCGATCAGGATGCGGTAGACGTTGTTCTCGGGCTGCTGCTCGGTCAGGCCGAGCGAGTTGACCTGCACGCCGTAGCGGAAGCGGCGGAGCGCGGGGTCGGTGACGCCGTAGCGGTCACGCGCGATCTCGTCCCAGAGATCGGCGAAGGCGCGCATCTTGCACATCTCGGTGACGAAGCGGATTCCGGCGTTCACGAAGAAGGAGATGCGGCTGACCAGTTCCGGGAAGTCGGCCTCGGGAACCTGCCCGCGCACCCGGTCGAGCACGGCCGTCGCGGTCGCCAGCGCAAAGGCGAGCTCCTGTTCCGGCGTCGCCCCCGCCTCCTGCAGGTGGTAGGAGCAGACGTTCATCGGGTTCCACTTCGGCACGGACCGCAGGCAGTATTCGGCCACGTCGGCGATCAGCTTCAGCGAGGGCGCGGGCGGGAAGACGTAGGTGCCGCGCGACAGATATTCCTTGATGATGTCGTTCTGGACGGTGCCCTGGAGCCGGGCCGGGTCCGCGCCCTGCTCCTCGGCGACGGCGACGTAGAGCGCCAGCAGCCAGGCGGCGGTGGCGTTGATGGTCATCGAGGTGTTCATCGTCTCGAGCGGGATGCCGTCGAAGAGCGCGCGCATGTCGCCGATGTGGCCGACGGGCACGCCGACCTTGCCGACCTCGCCGCGGGCAAGCGGGTGGTCGGCGTCGTAGCCGGTCTGGGTGGGCAGGTCGAAGGCGACCGAGAGTCCGGTCTGGCCCTTGGCGAGGTTGGTCCGGTAGAGGGCGTTCGAGGCTGCCGCGGTCGAGTGGCCGGCATAGGTACGGAAGAGCCACGGCTGGTCGCGTTGGGTCTGAGTCATGCCGGCGCCTCCGGATGTATCACGATGTTACACGAGACGATGCCGTTGATTCCAAAAGATAACCTGTCGCGCGTTAACCGGACGGAAAGGTGGACTCGACTATGCCGCCCGTGTTGCATGACAGCAATGATGCTGCATTGCAGCGAATGGCGCAAGACGCACGAGCCGGCCGGCCCGGCAGTATTCAGTCAAAGTCGACGACCTCGTCGTTGAGCGGCAGCGCGGCCGCATGCGCGCCGGCGAGCCGCGGGTCGATGACGACCGGTTGGCCCTGATCGGCGGCATCGAAGGCGGCGTCCACGCCTCCGGCGAGGACGCCCTGGCTCGCGAAGGCGCGCAGCACGTAGGGCAGGCCGTTCGCGTTGAGCGGCGAGGGCCCGTCCATCAGCTGGAAATGCAGGTGGGGCGCGTCGGAGTTGCCGGTGTTGCCGAGCCGCGCCAGCTCCTGCCCGGCGGTGACGCGGTCGCCGGGCCGGACGAGGATGCTGTCCTTCAGCAGGTGCGCGTAAAGCGCGAAGGTGCCGCCGCCCAGATCGAGGACGATCGAGTTGCCGGTGATGTCGGCGGGCTTGAGGTTCGGATCGCGCTTGCCCGGGAGCTGCGGCTCGAGCCCGTCGTAGGTGCTGACCACGAGGGCATCGGCGGCCGCGTAGACCGGGGCGCCGTAATAGGCATAGTCCGACAGGTTGGAGCCGTCGCCGGTGAACATGTGTCCGTCGGGGGTGAGCTGGATCCAGTCGATGGCGAAGCGTTCGGGGAAGCGGATCGCGCCGTTGATCGCCTGGGAGCCGGTGCGGTGCGAGACCGGGGCATCGCAGCAGCCGTTCACCGCGCCGTTGCCGCGCAGCGGCGTATCGATGGCGATCGCAGGGTCGCCAAGGGGCAGACCGGCGACGGTGAAGGTCGCGGTGGCGGGCACCGGGGCCGTTTCGGGCAGCGGCGCGAAGGTGCCGTCATCCTGCTTCACGCGCCGCGTCGAGGTGATCCGGGTGGCCACCTGCGCCGGCAGCGCGGCGTCGGGCGCGAGGGCGGCGTCGAGCAGGACGACCGCTGCGCCGCCGGGCGGGATCGCCCCATTCTCCAGCGCCCAGCCGACGGTCATCGCGGCGAGCACGATGCCGTCCGCATCGACCGCCTCTACCTTGTCCAGCATGATGTAGAGATGCGAGGCGTTGGTGAGCATGACCTCGTAGGCGAGATGCCGCGCCCGTCGGCGCCCGCGACCGGGATTGGAGCCGCGACCGGGGCGGCGAGCAACAGGGTGAACTCCTCGACCGGGAGGACGCCTTGGGCGAAAGCGGGCGCCGCAGGCGCGCCGAGCAGCAACGTAATGGTGGTGAGCGCGCGGAAAATGGACTCCCCTCGTCTTGCGAAGGGCAGAGGCTAACCTCTGGCCGACGCCAGCGAAAGCGGTGAACTGACCCCGCCGACAGGCCGACGCGCGACTTCGGCCGGCCCCGCCGCAGCGCACAAATCGGTTGCGCATTGCAGTATAATGTGAAGAATCTTCTGCAGGCGTTTGCGCAATAAAATTGCGCGGACCCGATGGAAGTGACGCCCGCCGCAGCAGAGGATGTGCAGATGGCCCCCCTCGAAGCCCTTGTCAGCCAGCCGGTCTATGACGCGCCGCAAAAGGAACTCTACGAGATCGGGGAGATCCCGCCGCTCGGATACGTCCCGAAACAGATGTACGCTTGGGTGATCCGGCGCGAGCGGCACGGCGAGCCGGACACCTCGTTCCAGCTGGAGGTGGTCGATACGCCAAAGGTCGACAGCCACGAGGTGCTGGTGCTCGTGATGGCGGCGGGGGTGAACTACAACGGCATCTGGGCGGGGCTCGGGATACCGATCAGCCCGTTCGACGTGCACAAGGCGCCGTTTCATATTGCCGGATCGGATGCCTCGGGGATCGTCTGGGCGGTGGGCGACAAGGTGAAGCGCTGGAAGGTGGGCGACGAGGTCGTGATCCACTGCAACCAGGACGACGGCGACGACGAGCACTGCAACGGCGGGGATCCGATGTATTCGCCCTCCCAGCGCATCTGGGGCTACGAGACGCCGAACGGCAGCTTCGCGCAGTTCACCAACGTGCAGAGCCAGCAGCTGATGGCCCGGCCCAGGCACCTGACCTGGGAGCAAGCGGCGAGCTATACGCTCACGCTGGCGACCGCCTACCGAATGCTGTTCGGGCATGCGCCGCATGATCTGAGGCCGGGCCAGAACGTGCTGGTCTGGGGCGCCTCGGGGGGGCTCGGGTCGTTCGCGATCCAGCTGATCAACACCGCCGGCGGCAACGCGATCGGAGTGATCTCGGAGGAGAGCAAGCGCGACTTCGTGCTGAGCCTCGGCGCCAAGGGAGTCATCAACCGCAAGGATTTCAAGTGCTGGGGGCAGATGCCGACGGTGAACAGCCCCGAGTACAAGGAATGGCTCGGCGAGGCGCGCAAGTTCGGCAAGGCGATCTGGGACATCACCGGCAAGGGTGTGAACGTCGACATGGTGTTCGAGCACCCGGGCGAGGCGACGTTCCCGGTGAGCGTGCTGGTGGTGAAGAAGGGCGGGATGGTGGTGATCTGCGCGGGGACCACGGGGTACAACCTGACGCTCGACGCGCGGTATCTGTGGATGAACCAGAAGCGGGTGCAGGGCAGCCACTTTCGCCAACCTCAGCCAGGCGAGTGCGGCGAATCAGCTGATGCTGGAGCGGCGACTCGATCCCTGCATGTCCGAGGTGTTCCCCTGGGCGGAAATTCCGCAGGCGCATGTGAAGATGCGGCGCAACGAGCACAAGCCGGGCAACATGGGGGTGCTGGTCTGCAGCACCGGTGACAGGGTTGCGGACCTTCGAGGACACGATCGAGGCGAGTCGCGGGCGGGCCTGAGGCGACCCGTCCAGGTTGATGCGAGAATCACCCCACAACTGGGAGGTGTGCCCGCACTGGTTGAGCCGGTCTCAACGATTTCAATACTTTGGCTCCAAGCGCCCCGCCATTTCTGGGGTATCATAATTGGCGAATTTAGTGAATTCCCGGATCGTGGTATTAACTTTTCGAGGATGCTCGATACCACAGCAGGGGAATGGAAATGAAGGCTTACTGGGTGATTGATATTCTCAAGGATATCCGGCAGTTTTCGGAAAAGAACGGAATGGTGAACCTTGCCGAGCATCTCGACGACGCGATCATTATCGCGGCGAGCGAGATAGGGGCAAAGCTCGCCTGCGCGGGAATCGTGGAAAGTGGCACGGGAAGATCTCGAGGCGTTGCTGGAGCGGTTGCAGACAACGAGATCCATTGAGGAACTTCAGCCGCTTGCGCACGAACTTCGCGACCTCTTCCGCGTCACCCACATCGTCTACCATACGGTAAGCCAGAGCGGCGAGCAGGTCGGCGCCTTCACCTACGACATCAACTGGGTGCGCCGCTACATCGAGAAGGACTATCCCAGCATCGATCCCGTCGTGCTCGGCGCTGCCCGGCGCTTCCACCCGATCGACTGGAAGATGCTCGACTGGTCGAGCGCGCAGGCGCGGGCGCTTATGCGCGAGGCGATGTCCTACGGTGTCGGCAACCAGGGGTGGTCCATCCCGATCTGGGGTCCGCACGGCGAGTTCGCCATGTTCACGGTGAACCACCACGCCGACGACGACACCTGGGCAGAGCTGGTCAGGGTGCATGCCAAGGACTTCCTGCTGGTCTCGCATCTCTTCCACCAGCAAGCGAAGCGGATCATCAACCGGGAGTTCTCCTCAAGCACCGAACTGTCACCGCGTGAACGGGAGGCGCTGGCGCTGCTGAGTCTCGGGCAGAGCAGGGCGGAGGTAGCCGATACGCTGCACATCTCCGAGAATACGCTGCGGGCCTATATCAACTCGGCCCGGCACAAGCTCGGTGCCATGAACGTCACACACGCCGTGGCGCTGGCCCTGGCTCAGGGGGTTATCGCACCAACCGGGGCGTTGCCAAAATATTAGAGCAGCGCACGCTCGGGCTTTCTTAAGAAATGAAGGTTAACAATTGCCTCCTGAACAAACGCAGGAGGTCGCAATGATCCGTTTCATTTACGCAGATCAGCTGGCTCAGTATCCTATCCTTGCTGACACCATGTTCAGGGATCGCGCAGATCAGTTCAAGAATCGCCTTCACTGGGATGTTACTGTCAATGAGCGCGGCTGGGAACTTGACGAATACGATGCGATCAACCCTCTCTACGTGATCTGGGAGGAGGCGAACGGCCGGCACGGCGGCTCAATGCGCACCCTGCCGACGCTGGGCCGGACCATGACCGCCGAGCATTTCCGCCACATTACCCACGGGGTCGAGATCGCAAGCCCCTTCATCTGGGAATGCACGCGCTTCTGCCTGTCGCCCACTGCCACGCAGAGCGTCGCTCCGGCCCTTTTGCTTGCGGGATGCGAGATGGGGCTTCGGTTCGGACTGGAACAGGCGGTCGGGGTGTTCGATGCGCGCATGCCCCGCATCTACGGGCGCATTGGCTGGAGCCCCGACGTGATCGGCACCGACGGCGACGGGCGCGACGGGATCAGCGTCGGTCTTTGGAACATCACAGAGGGAGCGCGCGCCGAGATCGCCCGCCGCTCGGGCCTCCCGCTCGGCCTCGTCGCCTACTGGTTCGACGCGAGCTTCAACGCCTATCTGCCGGAGCAGGTTGCCGCCTGAGATTCAGGCGACTGCCGTGCCCGCATAGGCGGCGAGGAGCCCGCTCCATCCCTGTTCGCCGTCGTAGCTCTCCCGAGCCGCCTCGGCCCCCGCGCCGAGGTTCTCGAGCAGCCGGTGCTCCAGCACGACCCGGGTCGTGCCGGGGCCGTCGGGCTCGAAGCGCACCTCGACCTCAGTCAGCAGCGCGGGATTGAAGCGCCAGCCGCTGTCGAGGCGCCAGGCGAGCAGCAGGCGGTGTGGCGGTTCCCAGGAGAGAACCTCGCCCCAGTCGCAGGTCGCCCCGTCCTCACCGGTCTCGTGCCAGCGTCCGCCGGTACGAGGCTCGATGACCACCGACACCTGTGGCGTCGTGCCAAGCGAGTGGCTCGCCGGCCACCAGCGACCGATGCCGCCCGTGAACACCTCGAATGCGCGCTCCACTGGCACCGCGACCGTCACTGCCTTGCGCACCGGCGCAAGGGCTATGCTTACCGTCATTCCCGCTCTCCTTCCTGTGCGCAGACCTCCGCGAAACCCTGCAGCGCCGCCTCCCAGAGCCCGTCCAGCCAGCGCCGGATTTCGCCGAGCCCCGCGGGGTCGATGTGGTAGATGTTGCTTGCCCCGCGCGGCTCCGACCGCACGAGGCGCGCCGCCTTCAGCACTTTCAGGTGCTGCGAAACCGCCGGCTGCGATACCGGCAGCTCGCGAACCAGCGCTGCCACCGAGCGCGGCCCGCCGGCCACCAGTTCGAAAACTCGGCGCCGGGTCGGGTCGGCAAGGGCGGTGATAGCGGAAGTGTCATAAACCATCACTTATCATAAGCACGTATGGATGATTCGGTCAATGGCTGTGCTCGGGCTGGCCGGGGGAGTCGAGGAGCCGCTAGAGAGGGCACGGGCGGGCCGCAGCGGATCGGGCAAATTGGACTTCTCGGCGGATCAGGAACGGGCCTGGAGCCGCGCCGCCAGGCTGCTGCGGGCGGCGGGCGTGGACATCGAGGCGGCGGCGCTGCTGCCCGAAGGGGGCGGCTCTCAGCCGACGCTGGCGATCACCGGCAAGGCCGGGTCGGGCAAGACCATGCTGCTCGCGGAGCTGGTGCAGGCGCTGACCGCCGCCGGGGTCGAGACGATCTCCACCGACTACGAGAGCCGCAAGAGCCGCACCAAGCGGACGCTGGCGGTGCTCGCGCCCACCAACAAGGCGGCGAGCGTGCTGCGCGCGCGCGGGGTGCCGGCGACGACGATCCACCGGATCCTCTACACCCCGCTCTATGCGCCGGAATACGAGGCGATCGCCGAGTGGCTGACCGGCAAGGCCGAGCGGCCGCGGAATGCGGCGATCGAGGATAGGGTCCTTGACCGGATCGAGGCGTCGTATCGGCTGCACCAGTCGATCCCCGGGGCGCTGGCGAGTGCGGGGCTGCGCGGTTCGGACTTCATCAAGGGATGGAAGCGGCGGGACGAGCCGCTGGACATCGGGCTGGTGGACGAGGCCTCGATGCTCGATGCGCGGCAGTATGCGGACCTGCGGGAGCTTTTCGGAGCGCTGATCCTGTTCGGCGACCCGGCCCAGCTGGCGCCGGTGGGTGGCGACGGGGCGATGGTCTTCGAGGGGCTGCCGGCGGAGGCGCGGCTGAACCTCGCCCGCGTCCATCGGCAGGCGGCGGACAGTCCGATCCTCGATCTCGCGCATGCGCTCGGCGATCCCGACCTGCGCTTCCAGGATTTCGAGGCGCAGGTGGAGGCGGCGGCCGCGCGCGACGGGCGGGTGGTGGTGGGGCCGCGGGTGGATGCTGCGGCGATGGCGCGCGCACCGGTGCTGGTGTGGCGGAATGCGACGCGGGTACGGCTGATCCATGCGTTCCGCCTGGCCTACGACGCGCCGCCGGATGCGCTCTTGCCGGGCGAGCCGCTGATCTGCGACGGGATCGAGCTGCCGCTGAAGCACCGCAAGCGGCGGATGGACCTGGAGGCGCGCGGGCTGGTGAAGGGCGCGCAGGCGATCTACCTCGGGCCGGGCGGCCGGCCGGGCTTCAGCCGCATCCACCTGCTCGGGGTCGAGGAGCCGCGGATGGGGGTGGCGAGCATCATCCAGATCGAAGGACCGGACCGCGAGGAGCCGTTCCTGGTCACCGCTGCCAGCATGGGCGCGGTGTTCCTGCACGGAGCGGCGGTGACCATTCACAAGGCGCAGGGCTCGCAGTGGCCGGAGGTTCAGGTCTTCGCCCCCGACCTCTATGCCGCCTCGCAGTCGGGGCGCAACGAGGCGGGGATAGCACTCTGGAAGCGGCTGGCCTACGTGGCGATCACCCGCGCCGAGGAGCGGCTGCACTGGGTCACGCGGTATGCACTCGCGCGTCCGGAGGCGCCGCTCGGCGTCGAGGATCTGCGCGGCGAGGCGGTGCCACTCGTGCTCGATGCGGCGTCCTGAGCGGGCGCGTTATCGCTTTGCCAGCCGGAAAGCGGTGGCGGCGAGCCAGCCGGCGGCCAGTGCGAGCAGGACCGCCATGATGCCGTACGCAAGCGGCTGGTTGCGCGACAGGTTGTAGAGCCAGCGCTCGATGCCGGTCTTCTCGACGACGATGGTGGTGGCGCCGGAGCTGATGACTTCGAGGTCGCGCACCAGGAAGAATTCAGCCTGGTAGTCGCCCTCGGTCAGGTTCGCCGGCAGCTCGAAATGCGCCTGGAAGAGCGTGTCTTCGGCCACGCGCACCGCCTTGTCCCGAACCCCGTAGAGGCCTGTCGCCTCGCGCAGCCGCACCAACGCCTCGGCGAAGGTGCTGGTGTCGGTGATGGTGGGGTGGCTGCCCACGCGGCGGACGGCCTGGTCCATGCCGATCCCGTGGCGCAGCCGTTCGGTCTCGCTCAGGATATCGGCGAGCGGCCGGGTGGTGGCGATGGCGTAGAAGGTGGGGGCCTCGCGCACCACCACGCTATCGGTGTTGATCCAGAACCCGAAGTTCCACGACTTGCGGCGCACCGTCGCGCGGCGAGCCGGGCCCTTGATCGTGATGATGATGTCGAGCGGCGTGGCATCGGGGTTCACCGGCCCTTCGCGGCGGATGGCGCCGAAGACGAAGATCTCCGAGCCGTCGAAGTCTGCCGTCAGCGCGATATTGTCAGTGGAGAGGCCGGTGACCACGCTTTCCTGTGCCCCGACCGGAAGGGTGGCGGTTAGCCAGGCGAGGGCGACGGCGAGCAGTCGCATCTACGAGGCCGCGATGGAGTAGAGCTCGGCCGGCGTTATCACCAGGTCGAGGAAGAGCTTCGCACCGACGGCGAGCACGAGCAGGGCGAGCAGGATGCGGAGCTGTTCGGGGCGGAGCCTGGTGGCGGCGGTGACGCCGATCTGGGCGCCGATCACGCCGCCGATCAGCAGGATCAGCGCCAGCATCACGTCCACCGTGCCGCTCTGGACTGCGTGCAGGATCGTCGTGAAGCCGGTGACGAAGAGGAACTGGAACACCGAGGTGCCGACGACCACCTTGGTCGGCATGCCGATGAGGTAGATCATTGCCGGCACCATGATGAAGCCGCCGCCCACCCCCATCACCGCCGCCAGCACGCCGACCAGCGCGCCGACCGCGAACGGCGGGATGGCGCTGACGTAGAGCTGCGAGGCGCGGAAGCGCATCTTCAGCGGCAGGCCGTGCGCCCAGGTGTGACGCTTGCGGGGGATCAGCAGGGCGTTGGGGTCGTTTCGCCGGCGGATCGCGCGGATGCTTTCGTTCAGCATCATGCCGCCGATCGTGCCGAGCAACCCGACATAGAGCAGGCTGACCACCACCTCGAACTGGCCGCTGCGCCTGAGCAGGGTGAAAATCTGCACGCCGATCAACGAGCCAAGCATGCCGCCTGCGAGCAGCACCAGGCCCATCTTGATGTCCACTGTCCGACGCCTGAGGTGGGTCAGGAAGGCGGAGAAGGACGAGCCGGCAATCTGGTTCGCCGCCGAGGCGACGGCGACGGCGGGGGGGATCCCGATGAAGAAGAGGAGAGGTGTCAGGATGAAACCGCCACCCACGCCGAACATGCCGGAGAGCATGCCGACCATCCCGCCGATGGCCAGGAGCAGCAATGCATCCACGGACACTTCGGCAATTGGAAGGTAGATTTGCATGGACCGGGGGGACTTCCTCCTCGCGCTAACAGCCTAGCGGAGGCCCCGCGAAGTGGCCAGCGGCATGGGGGAGAAAGTCGATGCACCGCCGCCGATTACGCGGCAGCGGTGCTCCCGGGCAACATCGGTCCAGCGTCAGGCGGCTTCGCGGTTCAGCCGCTTCTCGGCAAGCTCGGAGAGCTTCCGGTCGGCGGCGTATTCCTGGTCGAGGTTCGCCTGCAGCAGCCGGGCCGCGTCCTTGCGGCCGAGCTCGGTGGCCCAAGCGACCATGGTACCGTAGCGGGTGATCTCGTAGTGCTCCACCGCCTGGGCGGAGGCGATCATGCCCGCATCGCGCGCGTCGGCGTCAGAGGTCTCGGTCACGATGTCCTGGCCCTCTTCGAGAATGCCGTCCATGGCAGCGCAGGTCTCGCCACGGGGCTTGAGCTCGAGCATCTCGAACACCTTCTCGAGGTTGGCGATCTGGGTCTCGGTCTCGGCCCGGTGGGTCTCGAAGGCTTTGCGCAGGTCACCGGAATCGGCCTTGCCGGCCAGCTTCGGCAGGGTCTTCAGCACCTGCTTCTCGGCGTAGTACATGTCGCGTAGGAAATGCACGAAGAGGTCTTCGAGGGTCTTCATCGACATCTGGGTGTTCCTTTGGTTCGGTTGGGCCAGGCGGCTGCCCGGCTCGTGGAGGAACAACGCCCCGATGGCGCGGAGGTTCCGGCGAGGCTAGCCGGCCGCAGCGCCCGTTGCGAGCCAGCGGCGCAGGAGGCGTTCGAGCTTGGCGGCGCCGAGGGGGGCCATGGCCTTGGTGTGCTCGTGGCTGATCGCCTCGTCGCTCATGCCGGCGGCCATGTTGGTGATGGTCGAGATCGCCGCGCAGCGCAAGCCGAGGAAGCGGGCGAGGATCACCTCGGGTACGGTGGACATGCCCACGGCGTCGGCCCCGAGCCGGTGCAGGGCACGGATTTCGGCCGGGGTCTCGAAGGAGGGGCCGGAGTACCAGGCGTAGACGCCCTCGGGCAGCGCGACGCCCTCGGCCGCGGCGGCGTCGGCCAGCGCGGCGCGCAGGCCCGGGTCGTAGGCGTCGGTCATGTTGACGAAGCGGGCGTCGGTGGGCTCGCCGATCAGCGGGTTGCGGCCCGAGAAGTTGATGTGGTCGGAGATGAGCATCAACTCGCCGGGAGGGATGTCGGGGCGGAAAGAGCCGGCGGCGTTGGTCAGGATCAGGGTCTCGACGCCGAGCGCGGCGAGGGTCTCCAGCGCCGGGCGCATGACGCCGGCGTCGCCCTTCTCGTAGTAGTGCGCGCGGCCGCCGAGGACGGCGACCCGCGTTCCCTCCAGATCCCCAACGACAAGTTTGGGGTTGTGGCCTGAGACGCCGGCGTGGGGGAAGCCCGGCAGGTCGGCGTAGTTGATGGCGGGACCGTTCACCGCACCGGCCAGATGCCCGAGGCCGGAGCCGAGGATGAGCGCGATGCGGGCGGGCTCAGCACCCGCGCGGGTCCGGATCAGGTCGATGGCCTGCATCAGCGCTCCTTGACGTAGGGCCGGCCGCCGGCCTTGGGCGGGATGGCCTTGCCGACGAAGCCCGCGAGGATGACCACGGTCAGGATGTAGGGCAGCGCCTGCATGAACTGCACCGGCACGTTGACCGGGCCCGATGCTGATGCCCTGGTAGCGGATGGCGATAGCCTCGAGGAAGCCGAACAGCAGGCACGCCCAGAGCGCCTGCCACGGCCGCCACTTGGCGAAGATGAGGGCGGCGAGCGCGATGAAGCCCTTGCCGGCGGTCATGTTGCGGATGAAGCCCGCCGACATGCCGGTGGCGAGGTAGGCGCCGGCGATGCCGCAGAGCAGGCCGGCGATCAGCACCGCGGCGTAGCGCTGGCGCACCACCGAGACGCCGGCGGTGTCGACCGCGCCGGGGTTCTCGCCGACCGCGCGCAGGCGCAGGCCGAAGCGGGTGCGCAGGAGTATCCACCACGTCGCGGGCACGGTGAGCAGGGCCACGTAGACCAGAATGTTGTGGCCGGAGATGAGGTCGCGGTAGATCGGGCCGATGATCGGGACCGCGCCGAGGGTCTCGGCGAAGGGCAGGGTGATGTCGCGGAAGCGGCTGGCGCCGGAGAGCTGCGGGGTCTGGCCGCCCATGCTGAACCAGTTCTGGCCGATCAGCGCCGTCATGCCCGCGGCGAGGAAGTTGATCGCGACGCCGGAGATGAGTTGGTTGCCCTTGAGGGTGATCGAGGCGAGGCCATGGATCAGCGCCAGCACCAGTGAAGCGCAGATGCCGGCGACGAGCCCGATCCAGGCCGAGCCGGTCACCGCGGCGAAGGCGCCGGCGGTGAAGGCGGCGGCCAGCATCTTGCCCTCTAGGCCAATGTCGAAGATGCCGGCGCGTTCGGAGAAGAGACCGGCGAGGCAGGCGAGCAGCAGCGGCGTGGCGAGGCGCAGGCTCGAGTCGAGGATCTGCAGGATCGTCGCGAGATCCATCACGCGGCCCCGCGGCGCAGGCGCAGGAAGGCGCGCTCGACGGGGATGCGCACGAGGTTTTCGAGCGCGCCGGTGAAGAGGATGACGAGGGCCTGGATCACCACGATCATCTCGCGGCTGATCGCCGGCATCTCGAAGGCGAGCTCGGCCCCGCCCTGGTAGAGGATGCCGAAGAGGATCGCCGCCAGCACCACGCCCACGGGATGCGAGCGGCCCATCAGCGCAACCGCGATGCCGACGAAGCCGGCACCGCCGACGTAGTCGAGCACCAGGCGGTGCTGGAAGCCCATCACCACGTTCAGCGCCATCATTCCCGCCATGGCGCCGGAGATCATCATGGTGATGATGGTGATGCGCACCGGATCGATGCCGGCATAGACCGCCGCTGGTTCGGAGAAGCCGAAGGCGCGCATCTCGTAGCCCAGCCTCGTGCGCCAGATCAGCACCCAGGTGAGGAAGGCGGCGACCAGCGCGATCAGCGCCGTCAGGTTCATAGGCGTGCGCGACATGGGGATGCCGACCACGGCGAGCATCTCATGCATGAATGGCAGGAAGGTGCCCGGCGCGAAGTTCTCGGTCTCCGGCGCCATGCCGGGCGCCTTCATCACGTTGACGAGCAGGTAGACCACCAGCGCCGAGGCGATGAAGTTGAACATGATGGTGGTGATGACCACGTGGCTGCCGCGCTTGGCCTGGAGGTAGCCCGGGATGAAGGCCCAGGCCGCGCCGAAGAGCCCCGCACCGAGGATGGCGACGGGCAGCACCAAGAGCCAGTGCGGCCATTCGAAGGCGAGGCAGACCAGTGTGACACCGACGCCGCCCAGTGCCGCCTGCCCTTCGCCGCCGATGTTGAAGAGGGAGGCGTGGAAGGCGATGGCGACGGCGAGGCCGGTGAAGACGAAGGTGGTGGCGTAATAGAGGGTGAAGCCGATGCCATAGGAGGAGCCGAGCGAGCCCTGGACGAGGATCTGCAGCGCCCGCACCGGGTTCTCGCCGATGAAGAGCACGACCAGTCCCGCGACCAGGAAGGCGAGCATGAGGTTGAGTGCGGGGATCAGCGCGAGGTCGGCCCAGCGCGGGAGGGCGGGTTTCATGCAGCCTGCCCCCGACCAGGCTCGACGCCGGCCATGAGCAGGCCGAGCTCGCGCTCGTCGGTCTCGCCGGCCATGCGCTCGCCGGAGATGCGGCCGTCGAACATCACGATGATGCGGTCGGACAGGGCCTGGATCTCGTCGAGCTCGACCGAGACCAGGATGATGGCCTTGCGCTTGTCGCGCAGTGCGACCAGCTGCTGGTGGATGAACTCGATGGCGCCGATGTCGACGCCGCGGGTGGGCTGGCCGACGAGCAGCACATCGGGGTCGCGCTCGATCTCCCGGGCGAGCACGATCTTCTGCTGGTTGCCGCCTGAGAAATTCGAGGCCTTCAGGTCATGCGCTGGCGGGCGGATGTCGAAGCGCTCGATCTTGCCGTGTGCGTCGGCGCGCATCGCCTCGCCGTGCATCAGGCCGAAGCCGCGAGAGAATTCCGGCCGGTCGTGGTAGCCGAAGCAGGTGTTCTCCCAGGTCTGGTAGGGCATGATGAGGCCCCGGCGGTGGCGGTCCTCGGGGACGTGGCCGATGCCGGCGTCGCGCCGGTCGTCGGCGTTGGTGATGCGCGAGAGGTCGAGCGGCTTGCCCTTGAAGCGCACCTCGCCACCGGTCGCCGGGCGGATGCCGGCCAGCACCTCCAGCAGTTCCGACTGGCCGTTGCCGGCCACGCCGGCGATGCCGAGGATCTCGCCCTCGCGCACGTCGAAGCTGACCGAGCGCAGCCGCTCGACGCCCTTGTCGTCGGTGAGGCTGAGGTTCTTCACCTCCAGGAGCACCGGGCCGGGTTGGGCAGGGGTCTTCTCGACGCGCAGCAGCACGCGCCGGCCGACCATCAGTTCGGCGAGTTCGGCGGGGCTGGTCTCGGCGGTGGTCAGGGTCTTCACCATCTCGCCGCGGCGCATGACGCTGACTTCGTCGGTGATCGCCATGATTTCGCGGAGCTTGTGGGTGATGAGGATGATGGTCTTGCCTTGCTCGCGCAGGAAGCCGAGGATGCGGAAGAGATGGTCCGCTTCGGCCGGCGTGAGCACCCCGGTGGGCTCGTCGAGGATCAGGATGTCGCACTCGCGGTAGAGCGCCTTGAGGATCTCCACCCGCTGCTGCAGCCCCACCGAGAGCTCGCCGACCACGGCGTCGGGATCGACCTCCAGTTCGTATTCGTGTTCCAGGCGCGCCAGTTCTGCCCGTGCCTTGGCCAGCGAAGGCCGCAGCAACGCCCCGTCCTCGGCGCCGAGGACGATGTTCTCCAGCACGGTGAAGGGCTCGACCAGCATGAAGTGCTGGTGGACCATGCCGATGCCGGCGCGGATGGCCGCGAGGCTGTCGGCGATCAGCGTGGGCGCGCCGTTCACCCGGATCTCGCCGGCATCGGCCGCATAGAAGCCGTAGAGGATCGACATCAGCGTCGACTTGCCGGCGCCGTTCTCGCCCACAATGCCGTGAATGGTGCCGCGCCGGACGGCGAGGTGGATGTCGCGGTTGGCCTGGACCGGGCCGAAGCTCTTGGAGATGCCGATCAGTTCAATGGCGAGGGCGGCCCCGCCCGAAGGCTCACCGGGCCGCCCGTCCGTCACAGCGCTCGCAGGCGCGTCCACCAGGCGCGCCCCTACATCACCGGGCAGCTGTCGTCCGAGGTGTAGTCGTGCACTGTGATCTCGCCGGATATGATCTTGGCCTTGGCCGCCTCGACCGCCGCCGTCATCTCGTCGGTGATCAGCGCTGCGTTGTTCTCGTCGACCGCGTAGCCGACCCCGTCCTCCGCGACGCCCATGACCACGACGCCGGTGGTCCACTCGCCGTTCTTCACGTCCATCAGCGCGTCGTAGACCGCGTTGTCCACCCGCTTGAGCATCGAGGTCAGCACCTGGCCGGGATGCAGGTGGTTCTGATTCAAATCGACGCCGATGCCTAGCACCCCGGCGTCTGCCGCCGCCTGCAGCACGCCCACGCCTGTGCCGCCCGCGGCGTGGTAGACCACGTCGGCTCCCTGGTCGATCTGGCCCCTGGCGATCTCGCCGCCGCGGACCGGGTCGTTCCAGGCCGCGCCGGTGTCGCCGGTCATCGCCTGGAAGACCTCGGCATCCGGGTTGGTCGCCTTCACGCCCTGCACGTAGCCGCAGGCGAACTTCTGGATGAGCGGCACGCCCATGCCGCCGACGAAACCGACCTTGCCGGTCTCCGAGGCGAGCGCCGCCAGCACGCCGACGAGGTAGCTGCCCTCGTGCTCGTTGAAGATCACCGAGCGCACGTTCGGCAGGTCGACCACGGCGTCGATGATTGCGAAATCCGTGTCGGGGAACTCGGTCGCGACCGTCGTCATCGCCGACTCGTTGGAGAAGCCGGCGATCACCACCGGGTTGTGGCCCTGTTCGGCAAATCGGCGCAGCGCCTGCTCGCGCTGGGCGTCGGACTGCAGCTCGAACTCGCGGTACTCGATGCCGGTCTCGGCCTTGAACCGCTCGGCGCCCTCGAAGGAGGCCTGGTTGAACGAGCGGTCGAATTTGCCGCCGAGGTCGAAGATTACCGCGGGGTTGAGATCCTGGGACATGGCCACGGAAGCTGTGGCGAGGAGCATGGCCGCCGAGGTCAGGGTCTTAGCGAGGTTCATGGTCTTTCTCCGGGGAAAGTTCCGCACACCGAGCTCGCGGGCCGCCGCGGCAGCGTGCGCACCCCTCCCCCGGCAGAAGTGATGCGCCAGTAAAGTCTTAACGCCGGAAGTCGGTCAAATGGTTTTTCCGTGCTGGCCGGTCGGCCCGGCAAGGAATTTCACCAGCACCAGCGCGTCGATCCCCGGCGCGTAGTACTGCGGCCGCAGCCCCGCCTGCCGGTAGCCAAGGCGCTCGTAGAGCGCGCGGGCGGCGGTATTGGTCGCGGCGACCTCCAGAAAGACCTCGCGCCCGCCCTGCGCTGCCGCCCTGGCCTCGAGTTCGGCCACAAGTGCCGTGGCAGTGCCGACGCGGCGGTGGGCCGGATCGACGGCCAGCGTCAGGACCTCCGCCTCGGGTCCGGCCAGGCGGCCGACAGCGAAGCCGCCGTCGCGGGTGAGAAGGAGTGTGCCCGGCGCATCGGCCAGCGCAGCGAACTCGGCCGCGGTCCAGGGGCGGGGCGACGCGTCGAAACAGCGGCGGTGCAGCGCCGCCAGCGCCTCAGGTGTCATCGAGGAGCAGGACCACGGGATCCGGCGCCGGGGTCGCGTCGGCCGGGCGGATGTAGAGCGGCGCCGGGGGCGGGGCGGGCCGGCCGAGGCGAAGCACGGCCACCCGCGCGAGGCGGACCGGGTCGGCTCGGGCCTCTGCCGCGTCGACCGGCGTATCCCTGCCGGGCCGGGGCGGGCCGAAGGGCTCACCGTCGAGGAAGTCCTGCACCACTGTGTCGCCCTTGGGGTCCTGGAGCACCACGCGCACCGGGCCGGCGGTACCCTCGGCCAGCGCCTCGAAGCGGCTCACGCCGATGGCCGGTACGCCCAGCCCCATGGCGAGGCCGCGTGCCGCCGCCACGGCGAGGCGCAGGCCGGTGAAGTTGCCGGGGCCGGTGCAGACGGCCAGCGCGTCGAGATCGGCCCAGCCGCGGCGGGTCTCGGCCAGCATCTCCTCCAGCATCGGCAGCAGCCGCTCGGCCTGGCCGCGGGCCATGGGCTCGTCGCGGCGGGCGAGCACGGCGTCGCCCATAACCAGAGCGGCCGCGCAATGCGCGGCCGCGGTGTCGAAGGCGAGGATGAGCGGTGGCTCAGCCCGCAACCGGCCGGACCTCGGTGACCTCGGGGATATAGTGCCGCAGCAGGTTCTCGATGCCCATCTTCAGTGTCATGGTCGAGGAGGGGCAGCCCGCGCAGGCGCCCTGCATGTGCAGGTAGACCACCCCGCGGTCGAAGCCGTGAAATGTGATGTCGCCGCCATCCTGCGCCACCGCCGGGCGGACGCGGGTGTCGAGCAACTCCTTGATCTGCACCACGATATCGCCGTCCGGTCCGCTGTGCTCGGCATGGCCGACCGAGCCCGCCTCGCCCTCGATGGCCGGGGCGCCGGACTGGAAGTGCTCCATGATGGCACCGAGGATCGAAGGCTTGATGTGCGCCCAGTCGGCATCCTCCGCCTTGGTGACGGTCACGAAGTCGGGGCCGAGGAACACCCCGGTCACGCTGCCTGCACCGAAGATGCGCCGGGCCAGCGGCGAGGCGTCGGCCGCAGTCTCCGAGGGGAAGTCGGCGCTGCCGCTTTGCAGCACCGCCTGGCCGGGAAGGAACTTCAGCGTGGCCGGGTTCGGGGTGGATTCGGTCTGGATGAACATTCGGGCGTCCTCCGATGCGCTGGCACTTACCTGCGCCCGCGGAGGTCGGAAGTCAAGGTACACTGGAATGGTTCTAAAATCGTTACTCAGCTGGCGGCGATGATTTCTTCCTTGGTCATCGAGCCGGGGACGATGGTGATGGGGATGCGCAGGTCGGCGATGCGGCGGCCCGCAAGCGCGGCGACCAGCGGGCCGGGGCCGCCCTTGTCGGTGCCGGCGCCGACCACGAGGACGCCGATCTCGGGGTCGGAGCGGATGTGCTCGAGCACCGCGTCCACCTTGTCGCCTTCGCGCACGGCAAGGGTCGGCGTGATGCCCTCGCGCTTCTCCATCCGGTCCTTAAATATCTGAAAATGCGCCTCTATTTTTTCTCTGGCCTCGGCGCGCATCACGTCGGCGACGCCGAGGAAGGGCTGGAACTCGTCGGGCGAGATGACGGCGAGCATCTCGACCGCGCCCTCGGTCTTGGCCGCCCGGATCGCGGCGAACCGCATGGCGTTCAGCATCTCCGGGCTGTCATCGAGGATGATCAGGAACTTGCGCAAGGTTGTCGCCTCTCCGGTTCGGTCGATGATTTTCGGCGATGGGGGGGGCGGGCGCAACGCTTTTCGCGGTGGGGCGGGAAAGGCTGGCAATTCAAGGGTTAACGCAATTCCGGGGCGTATGGAACGCATATGAAATGCATATGAAATCCATATGCCAAGCAAATCACTCAGGATTGAAGCGTTAACGCGGGCGGTTGGCCGGGTGGTGGGGGTTCTGCGCGGGGTCGAGGCACTGCGCGCGGGTGAGCTCCAGCGCGCAGGGGGTGCCGGTCTCGCGGCGGGGGTTGTCGGGACCGCAGAGGAACTCGGCGCGCAGGCGACCACGGTCCTCGTCGCTCGCGAACCTCCCGGCGGCGGTGGCGACGATGCCGTCGAGGTCGGGCGGCGGGGTCTCCCAGCAGCTCCAGACGTGGTAGGGCGCGCCGGTGTCCGAGGGGCCCTCGGGCAGGAGCGTCTCGACGTTCCCTATCAAGTCTTCGAGCTGGGCCTGCATCAAGGATCGACCGCCGCGAAGATCGGCAAACTGGGCCGGCGACGCCCGGTTTGATGCGTCGGCCCAGATTGCGCTTCTGAAATCCGCCCCGCGGAGGTCTGCCCCCTCCAGCCGTGCCCCGCGGAGGTCTGCCCCCTCCGGCCGCGCCCCACCGAGGTCCGCACCCTCCAGTCGCGCCTCGCGGAGGTCCGCACCCTCCAGCCGCGCCCCGGCGAGGTCCGCCCCCTCCAGCCGCGCCTTGAAGAGGTCCGCCCCCTCCAGCCGTGCCCAGCGGAGGTCGGCACCCTCCAGCCGCGCCCAGCGGAGGACTGCTCCCTCCAGCCGCGCCTCGGAGAGGTCCGCCCCCTCCAGCCGCGCCCCGTAGAGGTTCCCCCCCTCCAGGCGCGCCCAGCGCAGGTCAGCACCCTCCAGCCGTGCCCAGCGGAGGTCGGCACCCTCCAGCCGCGCCCAGCGGAGGACTGCTCCCTCCAGCCGCGCCTCGGAGAGGTCCGCCCCCTCCAGCCGCGCCTCGGCGAGGTTCGTCCTCTTCAGTCGCGCTTCTGAGAGGTTCGCCCCCGCCAGCCGCGTCGCGACGAGGTTCGCCCCCTCCAGCCGCGCCGCGACGAGGTTCGCCCCCTCCATCTGCGCACGTCGAAGGACCGCCCCCTCCAGCCGCGCCCCGCCGAGGTCCGCCCCGACGAGCGACGCGCCGGACATTAAGGCGCGCCGCAGGTCGACGCCCGCGAGGTCGGGGCTGTCGCGGCTGGCTAGGGCGCTGCGGCGCTCTTCCGTCCAAGCGGTCTCGAAACGCCGGTCGAGGTCGGCGAAGAAGGCGTCGCAGGTCGCGCCCGCGTATCGCGCCGCATCGGTTTCGGCGCCGCCCGCGCGGTCGCACCAGGCGCGGCGCTCCGGGCCGACATGGGCGGGGGGCGGGCGGTCGGCGGTCCCGGGGTGGTCGCAGATGTCCATCGCCAGCCCCTCGCGGGCGCACCAGGTCTGGCGGAAGGCGTGGCGGGCGGTCTCCGGGGTGCGCCAGTCGGCGGGGAGCGGCACGAGCTCGTCGCCCATGAGGTTGATCCGGGCGAGCGGGTTCCATTCGAAGGAGGTCTCGGGGCCGAGCCAAGGGCCGACCAGCCAGGTCTCGGAGTTGATGACCACCGCGAAGGTCTCGAGGTCGGGGATCGACCACTGGTCGGCGATCCATTCCTCGCGCACCAGTGCCGCCGGCTTCACGTCGCCGTTCGGGTAGGTCCCCGTCTCGAAGACCTGCCGCCCGGTCGCCGCCTCGTAGAGCACGACAGCGCGGTCGGCATAGTGGTCGAAGCCGCCCTCGGTGCTGACCCAGCTCGCGGCGAGCACGGCGGCGGCCACGAAGAGCCCGAGCAGGCGCCGCCAGAACCCGCGCCAGGGCTTCGGCCAGGGACGGCGGAAGAGGCGGCGGGCGGCGGCGGTGGTGCTCCACCAGCTCGACAGACCGGCGTAGCTGGCGACCAGCAGGCAGAGACCGAGGAACAGCGTCAGCCATTCGTCGTGGGCCGGCATCGAACGCCACCAGAAGCCGAAGAGCACGAAGGGGCCGAAGACCCAGACGAGCAGGCGGCTGGCGAGGTTGGAGAGGCGGCGCAGTGGGCGGGCGCTGGCGGCGCCGTCGCCCCGCAGCGTCAGGAAGAGGTCGTTGGCAAGCCAGGGGTGGATGCGGTCGCCGAGCGCCTCGCCGGCGATGCGCGGCGGCGCAGTGGCCAGCGCGTCCCAGAGCTTCAGCAGGTGGATGTGCAGGTAGATGTAGAGGGCTGCGGCGAGCGGCGGGGCGAATATGAAGAAGGAGAAGGTGGGGATGGCGATGCCGACCAGCGGCAGCTCGGTCTGGCGGGAGGGGACGAAGAAGTCGGCGTCCTCGACCGCCAGCAGGGTGATGCCGATGTATGCGAGGTAGGCCAGCAGCGCCAGCCAGGAGGTGCGGGCGATGGCGGAGAGCTCGTTGATGCGGGCGACGAGCTGGCTTTCCTGCTCGGTCATGGCGGGCCCCACCCGGCAGCGGCGGGGGTGATCGTAGCACGGAAGGGGTTGGCGCGGCAGTGCTTTTCCCAGGCGGATCAGGAGCTGGCCCCGGCCCGCCGGATCCGGACCTTCTCCGCGTCCGTCACTGCCGGCTCTTAAGCGGCCTTGGGGCGTCAACCGAAAATTATTGAAGATTAATCTGAATTATTTCAATTACATAGCTGGCCTTGCACGCGTGCAAGCCCGTGCAAGGCTCAGAATCTGCCGGCTGCGGATCAGGCCGACGATGTCGTGGGTGCGGGCGAGGATCGGCTCGGCGATGGCGGCGGCCTTGTCGGCGCCGGCGCCGAGGATGCGGTCGATCTCGGCGGGGTCGGACATGAGGTCGGACATGCGGCGGGTGATCGGCGCGAGATGGGCGACGGCGAGGTCGGCCAGGGCGGGCTTGAAGGTCGAGAAGGGCTGGCCGGCGTGCTCGGCGACCACACCGGCGGGGGTGGTGCCGGCGAGGGCGGCGTAGATGTTGACGAGGTTGCGGGCCTCGGGGCGGGTGGCGAGGCCGTCGAGGGTCTCGGGCAGGGGGTCGGGATCGGTGCGGGCGCGGCGGATCTTCTGGGCGATGGCGTCGGCGTCGTCGGTGAGGTTGATCCGGCTCTGGTCTGAGGGGTCGGACTTGGACATCTTCTTCGTGCCGTCGCGCAGGCTCATGACGCGGGTGGCGGCGCCCTCGATCACCGGCTCGGGGAGGGGGAAGAAATCCACGCCGTAGTCGTGGTTGAACTTGGCGGCGATGTCGCGGGTCAGCTCGACGTGCTGCTTCTGGTCCTCGCCGACGGGGACGTGGGTGGCGTGGTAGAGCAGGATGTCGGCGGCCATCAGGGTGGGGTAGGCGAGCAGGCCGAGCGAGGAGTTCTCGGTGTTCTTGCCGGCCTTGTCCTTGAACTGGATCATCCGGTACATCCAGCCGATCCGCGCCACGCAGTTGAACACCCAGGCGAGCTGGGAATGGCCCGGCACCTGGCTCTGGTTGAACAGGATCGAGCGGGCGGGGTCGAGGCCGATGGCGAGGAAGGCGGCGGCGAGCTCGCGGGTCGCCTGCGCGAGCTTCGCCGGGTCCTGCCAGGTGGTGATCGCGTGCAGGTCCACCACGCAGTAGATGGTGGGGTGGGTGTCCTGCATCTCCACCCAGCGCTTGAGCGCCCCGAGGTAGTTGCCGAGCGTCAGGTTGCCCGAGGGCTGGATGCCGGAGAACACGCGGGGTTGGAACGTCGCGTCGGGCATGGGTCGTCTCCGCGGTCGGGTGAGGGTCGGGCGCTGCATATTGCCGCCGGCGGGGGCCTCGTCAACCGCCGACGCGACGGGTGGGGTGGGCGCGGCGCCGAGGTGTATCACGATGATACACAGGTTATGCATTTGAAATATAATGATAAATACAACGACCGCTTCGCGGGCGTTGAATTCCGCCCGCGCCGACGCCATGGTCGGCGCGTCGATCCAGCCTTCGGGGAGGTGCGCCCGTGTGCCGCAACATCCGGCCTCTGTTCAACTTCGATCCGCCCGCCACCGACGCGGAGATCCGCGCGGCGTCGGTGCAGTTCGTGCGCAAGCTGAGCGGCTTCTCCAGGCCGTCGGCCGCCAACGCGGCGGCGTTCGAGCGGGCGGTCGACGAGGTGGCCCGCGCGTCGCGCCGGCTGGTCGCCTCGCTGACCACCGCCGCGCCGCCGAAGGACCGGGAGGCGGAGGCGGCGAAGGCGCGCGAACGCTCGCGAGCCCGGTTTGCCGGGGGGCGCCAGGGCGTGTAGCCATGGTTCGCTACCTGTCTGCTTTGCGCCAGTTCCGGTCGTTGGGGGCCAGCTCGCTCCATGACCGGCATGGGGCCAAACCGTACAATCGTGGAACTCGGCGAATTCCGCGACGAATTGCTCGCCTGCCCTGTCGCGTGCGCATGCGTTGACGTTCTGGCAGGCATCCGCAAGCTTGGCCGCGTACCGACACCCAACCAGTACGGAGATATCGAATGAAACCTGGTACCGTGGTCGTCCTCGCCCTGCTTGGGACTGGAACCTTGCACCCCGCCTTCGCCCAGAACGTCGTGCCGGTCGATGAGGCGACGCTGCAGGGCGACGAGGTGATCGACACGCCAATCGGGACGATCGAACTGCAGGACAGCTACTTCGACGAAGAAGCGTCGCAGCGGCTGTTCGACGAGATGGATTACCAGCGCGCCGCGCAGGCCTACATCTGGAGCACGCCCCTCGTCAGCACCACGACCTGGCGCGACACCCAGGGCGGGGCCTTCGGCACCGACGAACCGGGTGCCTTCGCCGTGCTGGAGACGCTGAAGGAGAAGCGCGGCATCGTCACTGCGAACCTGACCACGCCATACATCTTCAACTTCACCGATCTCTCGGACGGGCCGATCCAGATAGACTACCCCGCCGGCCAGACCGCGGGCGGCGTGCTCGACATGTGGATGCGGCCGGTCTTCGACCTCGGCCTGACCGGCCCTGATCAGGGCGAGGGCGCGACCTACATCGTCGTCGGCCCCGAAGGCGACCCCTCGCAGCACAAGGTGGACGGAGTCCACGTGTTCCAGAGCGCGACCAACAACGTGCTCGTCGGCATCCGCATCCTCGACCCCGACCCGGCCTACTACGACACCTATATCGCGGAGTACGCGATGGGTCCGGTCGGCAACACCGGCGACCAGCACCTTCGTCAAGGGCAGGGACGTGGAGTGGAGAGCCACGGCGCCGCGCGGCCTCGCCTACTGGGAGAAGCTCGCGGCCATCCTGAACGAAGAGCCGGTGCGCGAAATCGACAAGCCGTGGATGGCAATGCTCGCGCCGCTGGGAATCGTGAAGGGAGGGGCGTTCGCTCCGAACGAGCGCCAGCAGGAGATCCTGCTCAAGGGGGCCGTGATGGGCGAGCTGATGACCCGCAACCTCCAGTTCAACCCGCGGTACACGGATGTCTGGTGGGAAGGCACGTCGTGGTACAAGAGCTTCGATTTCCAGATCGCGCAGGAAACCGACACCTTCCAGCAGGTCGACGAACGCGCGACCTGGTTCTACGAGGCCGTGGCCTCGACCAAGGGCATGGTCAACCCGACGCCGGGCGAGGGTCAGGTCTACATGACCACCAAGCGCGACGCCAACGGCGACATGCTGCGCGCCGACCGCAACTACGTCCTGCACGTCCCTGCCGACGTGCCGGTCGGACAGTTCTGGTCGCTCACGCTCTACAGCGAGAACACGCGGCGGCCCTACGACAACGGCGGCACCGAGATCTCGGACGTGAGCCTCGACAGCCGCATGGACCAGCTCCAGGTCAACGACGACGGTTCGGTCGACCTCTACGTCGGGCCGGACGCGCCCGAGGGGATGGAGAGCAACCACCTCGCGACCCTGGGCGACGACGGCTGGTTCGTCTACTTCCGCCTCTACGCGCCGGAGCAGGCGTTCTTCGACAAGACCTTCACACTGCCGGACTTCGAAGTGGTGGCGTGACGCGAGCGCCGTAGCCCGGCTGCGGGCTGCGTCACGAATGGCGAGCCGGGAGCGGACCCGTCCATGAGCTACGCGTCCTGGACGGACCCCGCCCCGTCCCGCCACTCCGGCACCTGCATGGCGTTGAGCGTCAGCCATTTCGACGGCTCGCCGGCGGGCGCGTCGATCTCGAACCGAACCCGGCCCGGGTGGCGGCGCTGCTGGAGCCAGGTGCCGTCCCGCGCCGGTTCCATGCTCGGGTCCGCGATCCAGTCTTTGGGGATGTGGGCCCGTGTGCCGCAACATCCGGCCGCTCTTCAACTTCGATCCGCCCGCCACCGACGCGGAGTTCCGCGCGGCGTCGGTGCAGTTCGTGCGCAAGCTGAGCGGCTTCTCCAGGCCGTCGACCGCCAACGCGGCGGCGTTTGAGGAGTGTCCCGAAGCCGCCGGCGCACGCGCTTCTTCAAGGATAAGGCCGTGCGGAGGTGCCGCAAGTTAGCCACAATTCGGCACAGCGTCGGCCCACCTTGTCGCAGGGGCGCGGCTGGCCCAAGATCTGGGTGCGTGATTCTTTGATCGAATGACAGTGCCGAGACTGTAGTCGAGGATGATCCATGCGAGCTGCAATAGCACTCCTGTCGCTGATTGCATCGTCGGCGTTCGGCCAGGAGTTTAGCGTAACAGCAACAGTGGTGGAGCCGCTCACCGGGCCGGAATCTCCATCAGAAATGAAGAGCTTCGACGTCTGCGGTACTGACATCGGCACGATGGCCGAGGTGAACGGAACGATCGTCGTCGCCTTTGGTGACACCTTTGGCTGGCAGGGCGACAACTGCCAGAGGTTTGGGCCGAACATGCGGTCGAACGCGATCGGTTTCACGACGGACAAGGACCCCTCGGACGGTGTCGCTATCGAGGACTGGCTAAAAGATGGCGACGGTCGCGCCATTGCGGCAATCGAAGGCAGGCACGAGCCTCCGTTCACTGGAGAGTTTACCAAGGTCCCCACGGCGATGGTGACGGTGGGGGACACGCTCTACATGCATTACATGTCGGTCCACGGTTTCGCATTCAAGTTGGGACCGGCATGGCTGTGCAACTCTTCGCGTTTCATCTCGTCGACTGACGGTGGCAAGACCTGGGACACGGGTACCGCAGACTTCGGTGACTTTCAGTCGAGCTTCAACATGCTTGCACTCTCGGCACAGCCGGGCGGGGGCAACGAGGCCGGCACTTATGTCTATGCCATCGGCACCCCTTGCGGCCGTGCGGGTGGCGCACGGGTGGGCCGGGTCGAAGGAAAAGACCTGCTTGAGACCCAGGCGTGGGAATACTGGGACGGCGCCGCCTGGACGCGGGAACGAGCCCAGGCGGCCGAGGTGATCAGGCCGGGCGCGGGTGAGGGCTCGCTGGTCTGGAATGCGGACATCGGTCGCTGGATGTATGCCACGACAAATGAACTCTCATGGGCGCTCGAACTTCGCTTCGCCGAACGGCCTGAGGGGCCATGGTCGAAGCCGGCGGTACTTGCGGACGCCCTTGATTATGCGGGCCCGTACGCTCCGCAAATGACGGCCTCATGGATTGAGGAGGGCGGTCTTGTCTTTTATTTCATCATGAGTCAGTTCGGCCGCTACAACACGTACGTGATGAAGGCAGAGCTGGAGCGCCGATCCGAGTAGCGAAGAGGCGGATTTTCGGAACAAGCAGCGGCGCATCGCAGTAGGCAGGTTGTGAGAGTCTATTTGGCAGGTCCGGAGGTCTTTCTTCCCAATGCGCGCGACCTGCTGGACAGAAAGATCGAGCTGACCCGCAAAGCCGGTTTTGATCCGGTGGCGTCTGGCGACTTGGAAATCCAATCCGCGCAAACGAGGCGGGAGTTCGCCGAGAACATATACCGAGTCGACGAGGAATTGATGATATTGGCGGATGCCATCATCGCCAACCTTACGCCTTTTCGGGGACTTCATGCAGACGTCGGCACCGTGTTTGAATTGGGTTTCATGTGCGGGCGGGGAAAGCCGTCTTTTGCCTACTCCAACATCATCGACAATCATTTTCGACGGGTGCTCTCGTATTACGGCGGGCAGGTCGAGGCGGCGCCGGATGGGCGACTACGTGGCAAAGACGGCAGCCTCGTAGAGGACTTTGACATGAACGAGAACCTGATGGTCGACGGTGGCATCGCCGCCAGTGGTGGCGCCTTTGAGACCCATCAGGCAACAGATGCCGATCGGTATTCCGACGTCACCGCTTTCAAGGCGGTACTTATTATCGCGGCCCAGAGATTACTGATCCGATAGACTTGGTTATTGCTTGAACCGTCATTTCGTGGCGTCTTGGTCCCTTCGGGATCCCGCTCGGGAAATCCGGTAACGCCACCAGTTTTTCTGAGCGTCCGCCTTGGGCTAGGAGCGGTCGTTCGCCGGTCAGCACAGCAATGACCGCTCAGAGCCGGGAGCGGACCCGTCCATGAGCTACGCGCCCTGGACGGATCCCGCCCCGTCCCGCCAGTCCAGCACCCGCATGGCGTGGAGCGTCAGCCATTTCGACGGCTCGCCGGCGGGCACGTCGATCTCGAACCGAACCCGGCCCGGGTGGCGGCGCTGCTGGAGCCAGGTGCCGTCGGGCTGGCGGGCGGCGCGGATCATCGCGATGGCCTCGGACATGCGCGGGTCGGGTGGGGTGCCTTCGCGGAGGGACGCGCGGCGGAAGTGGTCGGCTGCGTTCAGGACGCGAGGAGCTCGGCGGTGCGGCGCGCGCGCAGCACGGAGGGATGAGGCGAAGTGGCGCAGGGTGTCGAGCGTCGGCGTGGTCGCGGTGAAGGGCTGGCCCGCGCCCTCGGCGGCCTCCGGGCCAGTGGAAGTCGAAGCCGGCCGGGAAGAACGGACCGCCGGCCCATTGGTCGTCGGGGTCCTGCAGGGCGAGGAGGCGGGCGCCGAAGCCTTCGGTGGCGATGCGGGCGCGCGTGGCTTCCCACTTCCGGAGGCGCGCGCAGGATGTCGCGCTCGACCTGCCAGCGCAGGGCGGGGTCGGAATCGAGCAGCCATCGAGTGAGGTCCGCGTCGGTCATGGCGTCGCAGATAGCGGTACGCCGGGATTCGATCCGGCTTCGGCGCGCCGCTAACCCGGCCCGCGACGAAGTGCTGCGCGGATGTCGGCCGTCCGCACGGCGCCGGTGGCGAAGATGGCGAGGGCGTAGCTGGCCATGCCGGCCACGACCAGCGCCGCAAGCGCCAGGTAGCGCCAGCCGGGGTCGGCGAGGGGGCCGGCGAGGAGCCGGGCGGTGCCGAGCAGCACGGCGGCCATGATGAGGCAGGCGGCGGCGATGCGCGGCAGGGCGCGGCGCAGGCGGGCGTCGGGGGCGGCGGCGTCGCCCATGGCGCGGCTGCCGTGCCAGAGCTGGAACAGCATGGTCCAGCCCGCCAGCGTGGTGCCGAGGGCGGCGGCCGAGAAGCCGACGAGGGGCGCGAGGCCGACGGCGATGGCCGCGTTCACCGCCATGGCGCTGAGCGCGTAGCGGAAGGGCGAGCGGGTGTCCTCGCGGGCATAGTAGACCGGCAGCGCCACCTTCTGCAGCACGAAGGCCGGCAGGCCCGCGCCGTAGATCGCCACCGCCAGCGCCGTGGCGGCCGTGTCGGCGGGCAGGAAGGCGCCGCGCTGGAAGAGGACGGCGACGAGGGGGACGGGGATGACCATGAGGGCCACGGCGGCGGGCAGGGTCAGTGCGAGGGTGAACTCGGCGGCGCGGTTGGCGGCGTCGCGGCCGCCCTGGGTGTCGCCGCCGCGCAGCCGGCGCGAGAGGTCGGGCAGGAGCACCACGCCGATCGCCGCTCCCACCACGCCGAGCGGCAGCTGGTAGAGCCGGTCGGCGTAGGAGAGCCAGGCCACCGCCCCGTCGAAGAAGGAGCCGACCTGACGGCCGATCAGGAGGTTGATCTGCACTACGCCGCCGGTCAGCATCGCCGGGGCCGCGATGACCGCAAGGCGGCGCAGCTCGGGGGTGAGCCGCGGCATGCGCGGCAGGACGCGCAGCCCCGCCCGGCGCGCACCCCACCAGACCAGCGCCAGCTGCGCGACGCCCGCCGCCGGCACCGACCAGATCTGCCAGAGGCCGATGTCGCCATCGAGCCAGTAGCCGGTCAAGAGGAAGGTGATCATCACGATGTTCATCAGGATCGGCGCCGCCGCCGCCACGGCGAAGCGGCCGAGCGCGTTCAGGGCGCCGGAGAGCAGCGCCATCAGCGAGATGAGCAGGATGTAGGGGAAGGCGATGCGGCCGTAGAGCACGGCGAGGTCGAAGCGCTCGTCGCCGGCAAAGCCACTGGCCATGGCGAAGACCAGCCAGGGCATGAGGAGCTGGCCGATGAGCGTGAAGACGATCAGCACGCCCGCAAGCCCCGAGAGGGCATCGCGGGCGAAGCCTTCGGGGTCTTCGCCGGCCTCGACGCGCTTGGCGAACATCGGCACGAAGGCCATGTTGAAGGCGCCCTCGGCGAAGAAGCGGCGGAACATGTTGGGCAGGGAGAAGGCGATGATGAAGGCCTGCGCCACCGGCCCGGCGCCGAGCAGGGCCGCCATCAGCACGTCGCGGGCGAGGCCAAGCACGCGGCTCAGCATCGTCCAGCCGCCCACGGTGAGGAAGGCAGGCAGAAGGCGGATCGGCTTGATCACGTTGCCGCGGCGTCCGGGGGCGCGATGGCGGCGCGCAGGCGGGTCTCCAGCGTGTTGCGCTTGGCCTCGGAGTGGAGCTTCAGCCCGAACAGGTCCTTGACGTAGAAGACGTCCACCGCCTGCTCGCCGTAGGTGGCGATGATGGCGCTGGAGATCGAGATGCTGTTGGCGGTCAGCGTGCGGGTGAGATCATAGAGCAGGCCGGGCCGGTCGCGGGTCTCGACCTCGATGATGGTGTAGATGTCCGAGCCCGTGTTGTCGAAGCTGATGCGGGTTGGCACGATGAAGTCGCGTTCGCGCCGTTTGATCCGGTCCTTGTCGCGCAGGGCGTCGCGGGCGACGATCTCGCCCTTGAGGGTGCGGTTGACGCTGTTGCGCAGCCGGGTCAGCCGCGCCCGCTCGTAGGGCTTGCCCTCGTTGTCCTGGATCCAGAAGGCGGCGGTGGCGAGACCGTCGGTGGTGGTATAGGTGCGTGCGTCCACCGTGTTGGCCCCTGCCAGCGCCAGCGCCCCGGCGAGGCGCGCGAAGATGCCCGGGTGGTCCTGCATCACGAAGCAGGCCTGGGTGGCGTCGCGCTCGAAGTCGAGCTCCATACGCATCACCGGCTCGCCTTCGGGCAGGACGCGGATCAGCTCGGCGAAGATCGCGTGGGTGCGGGTGTCGAAGCCCAGCCAGTAGGGCGCGTAGTGCCGGGCGCATTCCGCCGCCACTTCGGCCTCGCTCCAGCCGGTCGGCGCCGCCGCCAGCTCCGCCGCCAGCGCCGCCCGGGCCTCGGCTTCCATCTCGGGCCGGCCCTGCGCCTGGCTGCCGCCGGTCAGCACGGCCATGGTCTCGGCATAGAGCGCGCGCAGGAGCATCGCCTTCCAGTTGTTCCACACGCCCGGACCCACGCCGCGGATGTCACAGACGGTGAGCACGGTCAGCAGCTTCAGCCGGGTCGGGCTCTTCACCGCCTGGGCGAAGTCGCGCGCGGTGCGCGGGTCGGCGAGGTCGCGTTTCTGCGCGACGTCGGACATCATCAGGTGGTTGCGCACCAGCCAGACCGCCAGCTCGGTCTCCTCGGCGTCGAGGCCGAAGCGCGGGCAGAGCCGCTCGGCCACCTCGGCGCCGTATTCGGAGTGGTCGCGCCCGGAGCCCTTGCCGATGTCGTGCAGGAAGAGCGCGACGTAGAGCACGCGGCGGTTGAGCCCGCGCTTGACGATCTCGGTGGCGACCGGCAGTTCGGCGGCCAGCTCGCCGCGCTCGATCTGGCTGAGCGTGGAGACCACGAGGATCGTGTGTTCGTCCACCGTGTAGTGGTGGTACATGTTGAACTGCATCATCGCCACGATGCGGCCGAACTCGGGAATAAAGGCGCCGAGAACGCCGACCTCGTTCATCAGCCTGAGCGCCCGTTCGGGATTGTCGTGGGCGAGCAGCAGCGCCAGGAAGATGCGGTTCGCCTCCGGGTCGTTGCGCAGCCGGTCGTCGATCAGATCCAGATTGGCGGCAACCAGCCGGAGGGCATCCGGGTGGATCAGGGTGCCGGTGGCGAGCCCCTCCTCGAAGAGGCGCAGGATGCCGAGCGGGTCGGCGGTGAAGGCCTCCGGGTCGGCGATGTCGAGGCGACCGTGCTTGAGCCGGTAGCCTGCCGCGGTGCGGTCGCGGCCGAGCGTGAAGACGTTGCGCAGCGTCCTGCCGAGGCTCGGGCGCGGCTTGACGTGCTGGGCCTCCAGCGCCGACAGGAAGATGCGCGTGAGGTCGCCCACGTGCTTGGCCTGGGTGAAGTAGTCCTGCATGTAGCGCTCGACCGCCCGCTGGCCGCGGGTCGACTTGTAGCCGAGGGCGTCGGCGATCTCGACCTGGGTGTCGAAGGTGAGCTGCTCGGTCGCCCGGTGGGTGAGGAGGTGCAGGTGCACCCGCGTGGTCCAGAGAAAGGCCGCCGCCTCGGTGAAGATGCGGTGCTCCTCGGGCGAGAAGAAGCCCTCGCGCGCCAGCTCGCCCGGCCCGCTGCTGTGGGTGAGGTACTTGGCGATCCAGTAGAGGGTCTGCAGGTCGCGCAGCCCCCCCTTGCCCTCCTTGACGTTGGGCTCCAGCAGGTAGCGGGTGCTGCCCTGGCGCGCGTGGCGCTCGGCGCGTTCGGCGAGCTTCAGCTCGACGAATTCCGGGCCGGTGCCGGTGAAGAGCTCGGCCCAGAGCCGCTCGTCCAGCCGTGCGGCGAGCGCCTCGTCGCCCCAGAGGTAGCGCTGTTCCAGCAGCGTGGTGCGGATCGTGGTGTCCTTGCGCGCGAGGCGGAGGCAGTCGTCGATGGTGCGCACCGCATGGCCGACCTTCAGCCGCAGATCCCAGAGGGTGTAGAGCACGCTTTCGATCAGGCTCTCGCCCCAGGCCGTCTGCTTGTAGGGGGTGATGAACAGGAGGTCGATGTCGGAGAAGGGCGCCATCTCGGCGCGGCCGTAGCCGCCCACCGCCAGCACCACGATCCGCTCGGAGCGGGTGGGACTGGCCAGCGGGTGCAGGTGGCGCAGGGCGAAGTCAAGCGTCAGCGTGACGAGCCGGTCGGTAAGCCAGGCATAGTCGTGGACGGCGCGATAGGCCTCCCGCGGGCGGGCGCTGACCTCGGCGGCGATCGACGCCCGCGCCTCCGCATGGGCGACGCCGATGACCCGGACCGCCGCGGCGCGCCGCGCGGCGGGGTCGGGCTCCGCGGCCAGCGCCGCCTCGAGCGCCTCCCGCAGGGCGGGAGCGTCGAGGATCGCTTCCGGTGCGGGGCTGAGCCCCTCCCACGCCGCGACAGCACGCCGGCGCGGGCTTTCGTCAGTTGCCAAGAGCGGTGAAACTCCGCGGTGCGCGTTCGGTGACCACGGCCTGGCCGCCCCGCACCTCGATGATCGCGAGGTTGCGCTGGGCAAGCCCGTTCGGTGTGAAGCGGAAGGGGCCGTTCACCCCGGCGAAGCCCGACGGCTGGATCAGCCGCGCCGTGGAGAACGGGCTGCCGCCCGACCCGCGCGCCTCGGCGATGAGCGCCCCGACCGCCGCGATCGCCTCGTAGCCATAGCCCGCCACCGCGGTCGGCGCCTCGCCGTAGGCGTTGCGGTAGCGGCCCTCGAAGGCGGCGAGTATCCCCGGATCAGGTGCTGCGAAGGCGCCGCCCTGCAGGCTCGGCTGGGCCAGCGCCTCGGCGGCCACGTCCCAGCGCTGCAGGCCGAGGAACTGCGCCTGCACGGGCGAGAGGCCGTTGTTGCGCAGGCCGTCGGCGATGAAGGTGAGCCCGCCGGTGGGTCCGTCGGTCAGGATGACCGCATTGGCGCCGCTGCCGATCAGCCGCGCCGCCGCCGGGCCGGCCGCGGCCGCGATGGACTCGACCGAGAGGTTGTAGGCTTCCGACGCCACCAGGTTGCCGCCCCGCGCCTGCACCGCTCCGGCGACCGCATTGCGCGCCGTTTCGCCCTCGAGCCCCGAGGGATAGACCACGCCGTAGTTGCGCAAGCCGCGCGCCAACCCGTAGGCCACCAGCCGGTCGGCGGTGCTGTTGAAGGTGATGCCGAGGATGAAGACGTTCTGGCCTGCCACCTCGGGGTTGTTGCTGAGGCTGATGACCGTGAGCCCTGCCGCCGCCGCCACCGGCTGGGCGCCCGCCGTCGCCGTGCTGAAGAGCGGGCCGACGATGATCTGCGCGCCTTCCGCCACCGCCTGGGTGGCCGCCGCGGCGCCGCCTTCGGTGGTGCCCGCGGTCGAATAGACCTGCAGGTCGATGGTGGCGTTCTGCAGGTCGGTCTGCGCCAGCCTCGCGGCGTTGACCAGGCTGCGGCCGAGCAGCTCGCGGCCCGGATCGCCGGAGCCCAGCGGCACCAGGAGCGCCACCCGCACCGGCAGGTTGGGGTCGAGCGCCACGCCGTCGGTCTGGCGGACCGAAGAGGTGGTGCCGCAGGCGGAGAGCACGGCCAGCCCGGCGGCGAGTGCCAGGGCACCGAATGCGCGCGGGAGGGAGAAACGTGTTGACAGCATGGGATGACACCCCGAGGTTTCTATGCGGCTTGCGCGGGTATTGAGGGCGCGTGGCAGGCTAAGGCCCCACCCTGCGAATGTAAACGGCGAATGGACCCCGACCGGAGCGAAGTGGACGACCCGGCCGGCGGCTCCGCCGCCCGTCCCGCCACCCGCTATGGGGGCCTCGCCCCCGGTCTCTATCTCGTGGCGACGCCGATCGGGCATTCGCGCGACATCACGCTCAGGGCGCTCGACGTGCTGGCCGGGGCGGACCTGCTGGCCGCCGAGGACACGCGGCAGACGCGCAAGCTCCTGGACATCCACGGGATCCGGCGGCCTCCGCGCTCGATCCTGCCCTATCACGACCATAACGGCGCCGCCCAGCGCCCGCGCCTGCTTGGCGGCGATGGCCGAGGGCCGGTCGGTGGCGCTGGTCTCCGACGCCGGAACGCCGCTGGTCGCCGACCCAGGCTGGCGGCTCGCCTCCGAGGCGGTGGCCGCCGGCCATGCCGTGACCGCGGTGCCGGGCGCCTCGGCGCTGCTTGCGGCGCTGTCGGTGGCGGGGTTGCCCACCGACCGGTTCCTCTTCGCGGGGTTCCTGCCGCCGCGGGATGCAGCGCGCCGGCGGGCGCTGGCCGAGCTGGCGGCCGTGCCGGCGACGCTTGTCTTCTACGAGTTGCCGCGCCGTCTCGCGGCGTGCCTGGCGGCAATGGCCGAGGTGCTCGGCGCCGGGCGGTCCGCGGCGGTCTGCCGGGAACTGACGAAACGCTTCGAGGAGGTGCGGCGCGGCACTCTGGGTGAGCTGGCCGGCGCGCAGGCCGGCGCACCGGTGCCGCGCGGCGAGATCGTGGTGCTGGCCGGCCCGCCGCTGGCGCCCGAGCCGGATGCGGATGCGCTGGACGCGGCCCTGGTGGCGGCGCTCGAGCGGGTGTCCATGCGCGATGCGGCGGCGGAGGTGGCCGCGCGGCTCGACCTGCCGCGGCGGCAGGTCTACGCCCGCGCGCTGGAGCTGGCGAAGCGGCCGTGACCAGCGGGCTCGGGCGGCATCTCGGCGGGCTGGCGGCGGAGGAGGCGGCGCTGCGGCTCTACGAGGCGGAGGGTGCCGTGCTGGTGGCGCGGCGCTGGCGCTGCCCGGAGGGCGAGATCGACCTGGTGGTGCGGGCTGGCGCGGTGATCGTCTTCGTCGAGGTGAAGGCGCGGCGGCACCGGGATTCTGCGGCGGGGGCGATCAGTCCGGCGCAATGGCGGCGGCTGCAGGCCGCGGCGAGCCGGTTTCTGGCGGAGGCGGGCGATGGTGCCGAGTGCAGGTTCGACGTGGTGGTCGTCGATCGCGGCGGGCAGGTCGAGCGCATCGAGAATGCGGGTTCCTTCGACGAGTGGTGAGCCCGTTCAGGCCATCGGGCCGATGACATGTGCAAAGGAGCCTGTCGTGCAGCCGCGCCGCAGCCCCATGGGGGCGAGGGGGTGGCCGGTGGCGTCGGTGGCGTCGAACAGGGCCTCGCCGGGGCCGCTGGCGGTGATCGTCGCATAGTGGAACTCGTGGCCGGCCAGCGGCTGCGTCCACGGCGCGCCCGGCCGCGGCGTCAGGCGGCGGTAGCCGAGGCTGAGGCGGCGCTCGGCGAATGACGTCGCGAGGGGCAGCAGACCGAGCATGGCGTGGGTGCGGCCCTCGGCGTCGGTCAGCGTATCGCCCAGCGCCATGAAGCCGCCGCATTCGCCGTAGATCGTGGCGCCGCGGGCGGCGGCGGCGCGGATGCCGGCGGCGAAGGTCTGCGCGGCGGCGAGAGCTCCGACGTGCAACTCGGGGTAGCCGCCGGGGAGGAATATGGCGTCGGCGTCGGATGCAGGGGGCTCGTTGGCGAGGGGGGCGAACGGGGCGATCGCGGCGCCCGCGGCGTGCCAGTCGGCGAGGAGGTGGGGGTAGGCGAAGGCGAAGGCGGCATCCCGCGCCACCGCGATGCGCTGGCCGAGGGGCGGCAGGCGAGGTGCCGCGGCGCCAGGCGGGGCGAGCGGACGGGTGGCGGCGAGGAGCGCGTCGAGATCGACCGCGGCGGCGATGGTCTCGGCCGCGCGGGCCAGGGTCGCCTCCAACCCCACGATCTCGCCGGGCAGGACGAGGCCGAGGTGGCGCGACGGCAGCGTCAGATCGGTGCTGCGGGGGATGGCGCCGAGGATGGGCACGCCTGCGGCCTCCAGGCCGCGCCCGGCCAGCGCCGCGTGGCGGGGCGAGGCGGCCCGGTTGAGGATGACGCCGGCGAGCGGCAGGCCGGGGCGCATGGCCCGCAGGCCGGCGGGGGCGAGGGCGGCCGACTGGCCCTGTCCGTCGATGGCGAGGACCAGTACCAGCGGCAGGCCGAGGGTGGCGGCGAGGTCGGCGGCGGAGCCGCGGCCGTCGGCGGCGGCGTCGAGTACGCCCATGGCGCCCTCGACGATCAGGAGATCGGCCGACTGGCCGGCGGCCAGTGCGCGCAGGCGCGCGGGCGGCATCGCCCAGGCGTCGAGGTTGACCGAAGGACGGCCGCAGGCGGCGGCATGGAGGGCGGGGTCGATGTAGTCGGGGCCGGACTTCGCGCCGGCCACGGAAAGCCCGCGGTCGCGAAGCGCGCGCAGGAGGCCGAGGGTGACGGTGGTCTTGCCGGTGCCGGAGGCAGGTGCGGCGATCACGAGGCCGCGCGCGCTCATGCGGTATCGGCCATGTCCCGGGTGCCGAGCGGGTCCAGCGACCGAGGAGCCACGCCGGCGAGCTGGCCCGCCCAGTCGATCGCATGGCGCAGGAGCACGTTGCGGCCGACACAGACGATGGCCGGCGCGCCGACGCCGGCAGCTTCGGCGGCGGAGGCCGCCTGCCCCAGCGTGGTCTCCAGCACGCGCATGGTGGGCAGGGTCGCGTCCTGCACGATCGCCACCGGGTCGTCCGGCGGCCGGCCGCCCGCGATCAGCGAAGCGGTGATGCGGGAGAGGTGCTTCATCGCCATGTAGAGCACGATAACCGGCGATCCGCGGCCGATGGCCTGCCCAGTCGAGCGTGCCGGGCGCCTCGCCGGACTGGTCGTGGCCGGTGACGAAGGTCACGGCCTGGTTGACGTCGCGGTGGGTGAGCGGAATGCCGGCCTGCGCCAGCCCGCCGATGCCGGCGGTGATGCCCGGGGTCACCCGGAACGGCACCCCTGCGCGGGCGAGCGCCAGCGCCTCCTCGCCGCCGCGGCCGAAGACGAAGGGATCGCCGCCCTTCAGGCGCAGCACGCGCCGCCCCGCGCGCGGCCAGCTCGATCAGCCGCAGCGAGATGTCGCGCTGGTCGGGCGAGGGCTTGCCGCCGCGCTTGCCGGCGTGCTCGGCCAGCGCGCCGGGCCGGCGCCATTCGAGGATGCGGGTGTCCACTAGTGCATCGTAGACGATGACGTCCGCCTGGCGCAGCGCGGCCAGCCCGTGCAGCGTCATCAGGCCCGGATCGCCCGGCCCCGCCCCCACCAGCCAGACCATGCCGGGCGGAAAGGGCGGCGGGATGAGCCCGGGCAGCGGGTCGGGGATCAAGTCCATCTCCACGACCCTACATCCCGCCCAACCGCTTGGCGAGGGTCCGGCTCCTCGCACCTGCCCGCGAACCTGCTTTCCTTGAAACACTCCCAAGCGGTGTTAGCTCAGCCTCCATGCCAAGTCGCGAGCACATCCCATTGAGCGAGTGCTACGCTTGTATTCAAGACGCGCGGTTTTAGGCGAGCTATGACATCGCCGCCCCCGATCGGCGTCGTGATCGTCACCTATAATTCGGCTGACGTGATCGCCGAATGCCTGGAGGGCCTGTTCGCCTCACGCAACGCAACGCCCTACGTCGTGGTGGTGGACAACGCCTCCCAGGATGGGACGCGACAGGTGATCCGTGACTGGGCCGCGGGAACCTTACCGTTTCAATGGCGCGACGACTGTCCGTTGCCGGATCCGGTCGCCGCCGGCAAACCCGTCGCTTTCACCGTCTGCCCGCATGACACTGACGAGCCACCGAGCAATCGTCTGACACTTGTCGAATTCTCCGGTCAACGGCGGCTTCGCCTATGGCGTCAACCTGGGCCTTGGCCGTTTGCTCCGACTGCCCGAGATCAATGACTTCTGGGTGCTCAACCCTGATTGCGTCGTCACACCGGATACGGCGGCACGCTATCTTGAAGAAAGCGCGCGTGGACCATTCGCCCTGCTCGGCTGTCGTACGGTTTACTACGAACCGCCTAACCATGTGCAGACGGATGGAGGCAGGGTCAGCCGTTGGACAGCCACCTGCAGTTCAGTAAACAATGGGGGTTCCTCGGCTGATACCGCTCTACCTGATGCAGGTTCACTGGACTATATCAGCGGCTCGAACATGGTCGCGTCGCGCCTGTTCATCGAGCAGGCGGGGTTGATGGTGGAGGATTATTTCCTCTATTATGAAGAGGTCGATTGGGCTTTTCGGCGCGGGGATCTGCCGCTGCGGCTGGTGCCCGACGCTGTGGTCTATCACCACGGCGGCACGGTGATCGGCTCGGGCTCACTTTCGCGGCGAGCGACACCCTTTGCCAACTACTTCAATTACCGCAATCGTGCTCGCTTTGCGCGACGACACATGCCGCTGGCGCTTCCATTGCTCCTTGCCAAGGCAGTCCTCAAGGCCGGCCAGCTTCTCATGATGGGGGCGGCGACGAAGCGCGCGCAGTACTTTCCGGCTCGTTCGACCTCGCACCCCCGTCCGACGTCGCCGGCCGCATCGGCGATCCGGCGGCGCATCGCATCGCTTTCGGAATGCTGCCGTGAAGCGCGCGCCAGCCGGTCCGGGCCACGCGCCCACGAACGCCGCTCCGCACGCTCGCCGACCAGCGCGACCAGCGTAGGTCCCGACAACCTCCTTACCCGGACCATTTGGTGAACCGGCCCAAGGGTACTGCAGCCGGCGCGTTCCGCTATGCGCCGCGTCGCCTCGGCCATCGTCAGGGTTACCAGCGTCCGCCCCGTCGCAGCGATCGCATCATGGAAGCGGTGCCCCAGCCCCTTCCCGCGATGATCCGGATCGATCATCACATCGACAATCCAGCCGGCCGGCTCCGCGTTCCCTTCGATCCACATGCGTGCCGGTTGAACCGCGGCGGCGCGATCCAGTCCGCGATCGTCGCCGCCGTGCCAACCTGCCTGTAGCACCGGGTCGGAACCGGCTAGACTGACGGTAGCATGGACCGCAAACCACAGCGACCCCTCCGCACCGGCTTCACCACCGGCGCCTGCGCCACGGCGGCGGCGGCGGCGGCCTGCGGGGCGCTGGTGAGCGGGGCCTGGTCGGACCCGGTGCAGATCGTGCTGCCGCGGGGTGCGCGGGTCGCGTTCGCGCTGGCCGCGCGGGGTGCCGGGCCGGGCTGGGCCGAGGCCGCGGTCATCAAGGACGCGGGCGACGACCCTGACGTCACCCACGGCGCGCGGATCGTGGTGCGGGTGAGCCACGGGGCGCCGGGCTCTGGGGTGGTGTTCGCGGCAGGCCCCGGCGTGGGCATGGTCACGCGGCCGGGCCTGCCGATCCCGCCCGGCGAGCCGGCAATCAACCCGGTGCCCCGGCGGATGATGACCGAGGCGCTGGGTGCCATTGCCGCGGCGCGGGGCGTGGCGGCGGATTTCAGGGTGGAGGTCTCGGTGCCGGGCGGCGAGGCGCTGGCCCGGCAGACCTGGAATCCGCGGCTGGGGATCGAGGGTGGGCTCTCGATCCTCGGCACCACGGGCATCGTGCGCCCCTTCTCCTGCGCCGCCTGGATCGCCTCGATACACCGCGGCATCGACGTGGCGCGGGCCGGGGGGCTGACGCATGTGGCCGGCAGCACGGGCGCCACTTCGGAGCGGGTGGCGCAGGCGCATTTCGGCTTGCCGGATCATGCGATGCTCGACATGGGCGACTTCGCGGGCGGCATGCTGAAGTACCTGCGCGGCCACCCGATTCCGCGGGTGACCATCGCCGGCGGCTTCGGCAAGCTGGTCAAGCTCGGACAAGGCGCGCTCGACCTGCATTCGGGGCGGAGCCAGGTGGACTTCGCGGGTCTCGCCGGGCTCGGGGAGGGCCTGGCGCCTCGCGGTGACATCGCCGCCTGCAACACCGCCCAGCAGGCTCTGGAGATCGCCGGGCCGGCGCTCGCCGCCCGCGTCGCCGCCGCCGCCCGTGCCACAGCGGCGGCGGTAGTCGCGGGCGCGCCGGTGGCAATCGACGTGCTCGTGGTCGATCGGAGCGGCCGGGCCGTCGCCTCGGCCAATTCCGAAGGCGCACGGGTTCTGGGCTGATCCCGACCCGAAGCCTTGACCCACAGGGGGCTCGCAAGGGATGGAAGGTGCGCGGGGAGGTGGGCGGGATGGATCGATGAGCGGAACGGGGCCAGACGCGGCGATTCGTGCGTTCATCGTGGGCGCCGGGCTGGTGGACGCCGGCGAGACGCCGCGGTTCACCGCGCTGACCGGCGGCGTCTCCTCGGACATCTGGCTGGTGGAGACCTCCGCCCGGCGCTTCTGCGTCAAGCGCGCCCTCGCGAGGCTGCGGGTGGCCGCCGACTGGCGCGCGCCGGTGGAGCGCAGCGTCTTCGAGGCCGCCTGGCTGAAGGGTGCCGCGCGGGTGATCCCCGAGGCGGTCCCCGCCGTCATCGCCGACGACCCCGACGCCGGCATGCTGGCCATGGACTACCTCGAGCCCGCGATGTTCCGCTCGTGGAAGGCGGACCTGCATGGCCGGGCGCTCCGATCCGGCGGTGGCGGCGGCGGTCGGCAGCCGGCTCGGGCGCATCCACGCGGCCTTTGCCCGCGATCCTGCGGCGCCGGCCAGCTTCCCGCGCGACGACATCTTTCGCGCGATCCGGCTGGAGCCCTACCTCGAGGCGACCGGGCGGGCGCATCCGCAGCTGGCCGGCCGGCTGATGGCGCTGGTGGAGCGAGACCGCCGCGACGAAGCGCAGCGTGGTGCATGGCGACGTCAGCCCCAAGAACATCCTGATCGGCCCGGCGGGGCCGGTGTTCCTCGATGCCGAATGCGCCTGGTTCGGCGACCCGGCCTTCGATCTGGCCTTCTGCCTCAACCACCTGCTCCTGAAGTGCCTGCGCCGCGCCGGCGAGTGCGGCGGCATATCTCGCGGCCTTCGACGCGCTGCGGGCCGGCTACTTCGCGGGCGTGGACTGGGAGGACGCGGGCGGGCTGGAGGCGCGCGCCGCCGCCCTGCTGCCCGGGCCTCTTCCTCGCCCGTATCGACGGCAAGTCGCCGGTCGAGTACGTCACCGCCGATGCCGACCGCAACGCCGTGCGCCGGGTCGCCATCCCGCTGATCGCCGCGCCCCCCGTTCGGCTGGCGGCGGTCCGCGAGGCCTGGGCGGCCGAGCTTCGGGCACGATTGAGAGGACCCGAGCTTGAGCACTGAGGCCATCCGATCCATCGCCGCCCGCCGCGTCTGGGATTCGCGCGGCCGCCCGACCGTCGAGGCCGAGGTCACGCTGGCCGGCGGCGCGACGGGGCGCGCCATCGCCCCGGCCGGCGCCTCGCGCGGCAGCAACGAGGCGATCGACCTGCGCGACGGGGGTGCTGCCTTCGGCGGGCTGGGTGTGGCGCGGGCGCTTGAAAGCATTGCCGGCGTGATCGCCCCGGGGCTGGCCGGCATGGAGGCCGGCGATCAGGCCGGGGTCGATGCACGGCTGATCGAGCTGGACGGGACGCCGGACAAGTCGTGCCTCGGCGGCAACGCGGTGATCGCCGTTTCCATGGCCGTGGCGCATGCCGCCGCCGCCGGCCGCGGCCAGCCGCTCTGGCAGTACCTTGCGAACGGCGCGGCACCCCGCCTCCCGATGCCGATGATCCAGATCTTCGGTGGCGGCATCCATGCCGGCCGGCGCATCGACCTGCAGGACATCCTGGTGATCCCGCTCGGCGCCGCCAGCTTCGACGAGGCGACCGTGATGGTCGCCGAGACCTACCGCGCCGCCGGAGAGATCATGGCCGGGCGCGGCCTCTTGCGCGGGGTCGCAGACGAGGGTGGCTGGTGGCCGGAGTTCGGCTCGAACGAGGAGGCGCTCGAGTGCACCGTGCAGGCGATCGAGCGCGCCGGCTACCGGCCGCTCGAGGACCTCGGCATCGCGCTGGACGTTGCCGCCTCGCAGCTCGGCAGCGGCGGGCGCTACCGCCTCGCCGCCGACGACCGCGACTTTGAGACCGGGGAGATGGTCGAGCACCTGATCGGCTGGTGTGATCGGTATCCGATCATCTCGCTTGAGGATCCCGTCGCCGAGGACGACCTGGCGGGCATGAAGGCGATCACGACGGCCATCGGTGATCGCATTCAGATCATCGGCGACGATTTCCTCGTGACGTCGGCCGCCCGCGTCCGCGACGCCGCCGCCGCCGGCGCCTGCAACGCCGTGCTGGTCAAGCCCAACCAGGTCGGCACGCTGACCGAGTCCCGCGCCGCGCTCGACGCCGCCCACGCGGCCGGCTGGCGCACCATCGTTTCCGCCCGTTCCGGCGAGACCGAGGATGTCACCATCGTGCATCTGGCCACCGGCTGGCGCGCGCACCAGCTCAAGGTCGGCTCGTTCACCCGCTCCGAGCGCATGGCGAAATGGAACGAGGCGATCCGCATCGAGGAGGCGCTGGGCCGCACCGCCGCTTTCGCCGGACGGGACGCGGTGGGAGGCAAGCCGTGAAGGCTGTGCTCTACTACCGCGCGGGCGCGAGCTTCCGCGCGTTGCTCTATGCCACCGCCGACAAGCTGCAGGTCGCCGTGGTCGCGCCCGACGACGGGGCGGCGCTGGCCCGCGAACTGGCCGATGCAGAGGTGCTGCTGCACGTTCTGGCCCCCGTCACGGCGCAGGTCATGGATCTCGCCCCCAACCTGCGCCTCGTGCAGAAGATCGGCGTCGGGCTGGATGCGATCGACCTCGCCCACGCCCATGCCCGCGGCATCGCCGTCTGCAACATGCCCGGCACCAACACCGCCGCCGTGGCCGAGATGACGCTGGCGCTGATCTTCGCCTGCCTGCGCCGCATCGCCGCGCTGTCGGAGGCGACCAGGGCGGGCCGGGGCTGGAGCCTGCCGGCGGAGGACCTGGGCGGGCTCGGCGAGATCGGCGGCCGGACGGTCGGCCTCGTCGGGTTCGGCGCGATCCCGCAGCGGCTTGCCCCGATCCTGCGCGCGCTGGGCGCGACGCCGCTCGCCTGGAGCCGCAGTGGAAGGGGCGAGGGAATCGAGATGCTGCCGCTCGACGACCTGCTGCGCCGGTCCGACATCGTCTCGCTCCACGTCCCCGCCAGCCCGGAGACCCGGAACCTCATCGACGCCCGGCGGCTGGGGCTGATCCGCCCCGGCGGCATCCTCATCAACACCGCGCGCGGCTCGCTGGTGGACGAGGCGGCGCTGGCTGGAGCCCTGGCGAGCGGCCACCTTGCGGCCGCCGGTCTCGACGTCTTCGCGGTGGAGCCCCCCCGCGAGAACCCGCTCTTCGCCCTGCCCGGCGTCGTCGCCACCCCGCATGTCGCCTGGCTCACCCAGGAGACGCTTGCCCGCAGCATGGAGGTGGTGCTCGAGAACGCCCGCCGCCTGGCTGCCGGCGAGCCCCTTCTCAATCAGGTTCCGCGCCCATGAAGTTCCTGCACGTCACCGACCTGCACATCATCCCCGACGGCCCGCTCAGGGGCGCCGATCCCGACGTGCGGCTGCGCGCCTGCATCGCCGACATCAACGCCAACCATGCCGATGCCGACCTCGTGGTCTTCACCGGCGACCTGACACACACGGGCGACGAGCCCTCCTACCGCAGGCTTAACGACGCCCTCGCCGGGCTGGTCCCGCCCGCCCATCTCCTGATCGGCAACCACGACCACCGCGAGACCTTTCGCCGCGTCTTCCCCGACACGCCCGTCGATGCGAACGGCTTCGTGCAGTACGCGATCGACACCGCCGCGGGGCGGTTCCTCTGCCTCGACACCGTCGATCAGGGCCACCACCACGGCCTGCTCGGCCCGCAGCGGCTCGCCTGGCTGGCGGCCGAGCTTGACCACGCCGCCGGGATGCCCGTCTTCATCTTCATGCACCACGCGCCGCTCGCCGTGGGACATGCCATGCTCGACAGGATCGGGCTTCTCGACGCGGACGGCTTCGCCGAGGTCGTCGCGCGGCGACCGAACATCCGCCAGATCCACTTCGGCCACCTGCACCGTCCGGTCTGCGGCAACTGGCGCGGCATCCCCTTCGCCGGCCTGCCGAGCCTCAACGACCAGACCGCCCTCGACCTGACGGGCAGCGAGGGCTGGATCGGCAGCTACGAGCCCCCGGCCTACGCGGTGGTGCTGACCGCGCCCAATTCGACCGTCGTCCACTTCAACAACTTCATCGACGGGGCGAAGGTCTTCGCCTACTGAGGCCGCGGGTCGCACATTGACACCCGCGACCGGCCTGCGTATGAGCGGGCCTTCGAATTCGGGGCGAGGGTCAGGGGACCTTCGTGGACGGGGCGCGCGGCGGCTCCGGGACGATCAGGAGACGAGACGATGTCGAAACGCACCTTCCAGCCGAGCAATCTCGTGCGCGCACGCCGGCACGGCTTCCGGGCGCGGATGGCGACCAAGGGCGGCCGGCTGGTGCTGAACCGGCGCCGGGCCCGCGGCCGCAAGCGCCTGTCGGCCTGATCCCGCACGCCATGGGCGCAGGCGCGACGCCGCGCCGGCCTGCTTCCGGCTTCACGACCCTGAGGCGCCGCGCGGACTTCCTCGCGGCAGCACGCGCCCGACGCGCCTCCACCCCCGCCTTCACCCTGCAGGCCCGCCGCCGCGACCCCGAAGAGGCGGCCGACGCACTCAGGGTCGGCTACACCTGCTCGAAGAAGGTCGGCAACGCCGTCGCCCGCAACCGCGCCAAGCGCCGCCTTCGCGCCGCCGCCCGTGAGGTCATGCCCGGCGCGGGCCACCCCGGCTGGGACTATGTGCTCATCGGCCGCGAGGGCGAGACGGCGCGGCGCGACTTCGCCACCCTCTGTGGCGAGCTGCGCTCGGCGCTGGCCTCGATCCACCGCCGCGAGGCCGGAGCATGACCCCGCTCGCCTGGACCCTCGCCCTGCCGGTGCGCGCCTACCGGCTGCTCTTCTCGCCCTGGGTCGGGCACAACTGCCGCTACCAGCCCACCTGCTCGGCCTATGCGCTGGAGGCGCTGGAGCGGCACGGTGCCCTGAAGGGCGGCTGGCTGGCCTTCCGCCGCATCACCCGCTGCCATCCCTGGGGCGGGTCGGGCATCGACAATGTGCCCGATTGACGCCCATGCATGACCCCACCCCCGGGATCGTGCCATGCTCCGCGGCATGATTCGAACGCCTGCAACGAGGATCTGATGACCGAAAAGCTCCAGTTCTACACCAACCCCCGTTCGCGGGGCGCGATCGTCCGCTGGATGCTGGAGGAGACCGGCGTGCCCTTTGAGACGCATGTACTCGAGTTCGGCACCACCATGAAGGATCCCGCCTACCTGGCGATCAACCCCATGGGCAAGGTCCCCGCTGTGGTGCGCGGCCGCACCATCGTCACCGAATGCGCCGCGATCTGCGCCTGGCTCGCCGATACCTATCCCGAGGCGGAGCTGGCGCCCCCGCCGGGCGAGCGGGCGGACTACTACCGCTGGATGTTCTTCGCCGCCGGCCCGCTGGAGGCAGCCGTCACCAACAAGGCGCTCGGGATTTCGGTCGAGCCCAAGCAGCGGGGCTTCGTCGGCTACGGCTCGGGCCTCGACGAGGTGCTCGACGCGCTGGAGGGCGCCATCACCGCGAACCCCTGGATGGCCGGCGAACGGTTCTCGGCGGCGGATGTCTATGTCGGCTCGCAGATCGGCTGGGGGCTGCGGTTCGGCACCATCGAGGCCCGCCCGGCCTTCGAGGCCTACTGGGCGCGTCTATCGGAGCGCCCGGCCAATGCCCGCGCCAATATGGCCGGCTGAGACGGAGGACGCCATGACCGACCGCCTGACCGAAACCGAGCGCACCCGCGACCTGCCCGCCCTGGGCGAGACCGGCTGGGGCGCCAACCCCGACCGCGATGCGATCCGCAAGATCTGGAAGTTCGGCAGCTTTTCGGGTGCCTGGGGCTTCATGTCGCGCGTGGCGCTGATCGCCGAGAAGATGAACCACCACCCCGAATGGACCAATGTCTACAACGTGGTCGACGTGACCCTGACCACCCATTCCTGCGACGGGCTGAGCGCGCTGGACGTGGAGCTTGCCCGGCGCATGGACCGGCTCGCGGGCGAGGGGGTGGAGGTGCAGCGGGACCATTCCGAGCCGGTGGAATGCCTCTGCAAGCTGCACGCACCGGGGGCGTAACACGTTGTTACGCTGGTCAATATACTGTTTATGAACGATAATTCCGCGAGAGCCGCTGATCGGGGATAGGGAGGCGAGCCGTTGGCAACGGTGCTTTTGTGTCACTCGGTCTATGGCTTGCGCGATCTGGAGCGCGAGGCGGCGGCGCGGCTGCGGGCTGCGGGGCACCGGGTGGCGACGCCCGACCTCTACGAGGGCCGGACGGCGGAAACCGTGGAGGCGGGGTTTGCCTTGCGCGATGCGACGGGCTGGGACGTGATGGTCGCGCGCGCCGCCGAGGCCGCCGAGGCGCTGCCGGCGGAGACGGTGCTCGCGGGCTTCTCGATGGGGGCCGCCGTCGCCGCCGCCCTCTGGCCGGAGCGGCCGGCGACGGCCGGGCTGCTGCTACTGCACGGGCTGGTGGCGTTGCCGGACAACGCCCGGCCCGGTCTGCCGGTCCAGCTGCACCTGGCCGAGCCCGATCCCTGGGAGGACGAGGTCTTCGTCGCGGAGTGGACCGCGGACACCCGCGGCGCCGGGCTCGCGCTGGAGACCTTCCGCTATCCCGGCGTGGGCCATCTCTTCGCCGACAGGACATTGCCCGATTACGGCGAGGCGGCGGCCGAGGCGATGTGGGATCGGGTGCTCGATTTCCTCGACGGGCTGTGAGGCGTCGGGCCCGCGCCGGCCGGGGTCAGGTCACGCGAGCGACACGGTGGTTTCGGTCGTCTCGCCGGTCTTCACCACGACCGGCACCTCGGCGCTGGACCAGGCATCATCGACCTGCCAGCGCAGGGTCAGGATGTGCACCCCCGGCGCGACGCGGAAGGCGAGCGTCCTCGGGGCGGCGTCTTCCTCGCGCGTCTCGGCCCCCAGCGTGGAGATCAGTTTCGTCACACCGGCGGGAGGGTCGGCGAAGGTGACGACGACCGCACCGGCGGTGGCGACCAGTTCGGCCTCGGCCGCGGCGGCGGCGCGGGTCTCGATCTGCTCGTCCGTCTTGCCGGCCACCGAGGCGATCCTGAGCGAGAAGGCGTCGCGGGCTGCGATTGTCTCGGTTGCCCAGGACGTGGTTTCGGCCGTCAGGAGCTGGTCGCGCCGCAGTCCGTAGGACTTGAGGAGGTCGAGGGTTTCCTCGACCTTCGCAGGGGTGAGGGCGGCGTCCGGGGTCGTCACCTCGAACATGAGCCTGTCGTTCGCAAGCTCCGCCGCGAGCGCCTCGATCCCGAGCTTGGCGAGGACGAAGCGTCCCCAGTTGCGGGTGGCGAGCAGCGTGTTGTCCACCACCAGCGCCAACCCGGCGACGACCAGCGCGAGGTAGCCGAAGGCGAGCCAGTCGCCGATCCGCCAGCGTCCCCAGAATGTGGCGGCCGCCGCCTGCTGCCCGGCCTCGGGTTGCGCGAAGGGCCAGACGGACTCCATGAAGGGGGCGACGCTGCCGAGGCAGAAGGCGGCCACGGCGATGGCAAGGGTGGCATAGGAGAGGACCATCGTCCACCACCGGCGGCGATCGTAGTATCTTGCGTCCTTTTCCAACTGTGCGCGAATCTCGCCGAAGCGGGCCAGGAGCATCCCGCGGGCATCGGTCGGCGTCGGCGGATCGGCGGGCATCTCGGCCATTCCCCCATGCTTGCCGTGCGGATCATGGACGACGCGGCCGGTTTCGGCAACAGGTTGCCAAGGCGGCCTTCCTTGCCGGTTTGCAAGCAGTTTCAGAAATATCGTTTGAGATTATGACGTTAGGACAGGTCCCAACTTGGGACCCGCGCAGTCACACCAGTTCGAGCAATGCCTCGCCGGCGCTGATCGTGCATTCGCGGCCGGGCTCGACGTTGAGGACCGTCACCAACCCGTCCTCCACCAGTGCGGCATAGCGCCGGGACCGGCCGTAGAGCCCCGTGGGCGGGGCGTCGAAGGCCAGCCCGATGGCGCGGGTGAACGCCCCCGATGGATCGGCGAGCAGCCGCACGCCCTTGTGCCGCCGCACCGCTGGCGTCGGACCAGGCCTTCATCACGAAGGCGTCGTTGACGGCGACGCAGACGATGGCATCGACCCCCTTCGCGCGGAAGGCGTCGGCGGTGCGCATGAAACTTGGCAGATGCGCGGAGCTGCACTTGCGGGTGAAGGCGCCGGGCAGGCCGAAGAGCACGACCTTCTTGCCGGCGAAGACCTCGGCGGCCGGGATGTCCCGCACTTCCTCGCCGTCGAACGCCTGGAAGCTCGCCTCGGGCAGGCGGTCACCCACAGTAATCGTCATCTCGCCGTCCTCCCCGGAAGGTTGTACCTCGGAACCCCGGGCATATAGACCTGCGGCAGGACGAGGCCAAGGTGGTGCGGACGATGGACCCGAAGGTGGCGAGGATCGTGGTGGTGGGTGCCGGCCAGGCCGGTGCCTCGCTGGTGGCGCGGCTGCGCGCGTCGGGCCACACCGGGCCGCTGGCGCTGATCGGTGCCGAGCCCGATCCGCCCTACCAGCGGCCGCCGCTGTCGAAGGCGTATCTGAAGGGCGAGATGGCCCGCGAGCGGCTCTGGCTCCGGCCGTTATCGTTCTATGATGAGGGCGGGATCGAGCTGATCACCGGCGCGCGGGTCGAGGCGATCGACCGGGAGGGCAAGCTGGTGGTGCTGGCGGACGGGCGGCAGCGGCCCTACGACCTGCTGGCGCTGACCACGGGCAGCCTGCCGCGGCGGCTGCCGGCCGCCCTCGGCGGCGATCTCGACGGCGTTTTCGTGATGCGCAGCCTCGCCGATGCTGACGCGCTGGCGGCGGCGGTGCGGCCGGGGATGCCGGCGCTGATCGCGGGCGGCGGCTACATCGGGCTGGAGGGTGCCGCGGTGCTGGCGGACAAGGGCCTGAAGGTCACGCTGATCGAGCTGGCGCCGCGCATCCTGGCGCGGGTGGCGGCCCCGGCCACGGCGGATTATTTCCGCGCGCTGCATGCCGGGCACGGCGTCGACATCCGCGAGGGCGTCGGCGTCGCCGGGCTGACGGCGGCCGGCGGCCGGGTGAGCGGGGTGGAGCTGGCGGACGGCACGGTGATCCCGGCCGATGTGGTGCTGGCCGGCATCGGCATCACGCCGGACACAGCCCTTGCCGAGGCCGCTGGCCTGGACGTCGCGGACGGGATCCTGGTCGATGCGGCCGGGCGCACGTCGGACCCGGCGATATACGCTGCGGGGGACTGCACGCGGTTTCCGTGGCGGGGGGGCACGGTGCGGCTGGAGAGCGTGCCGAACGCCATCGATCAGGGCGAGGCGGTGGCCGAGGCGATGCTGGGCTCGGGCGCGGGCTATCTCGCGCGGCCGTGGTTCTGGTCGGATCAGTACGAGGTGAAGCTGCAGATCGCCGGGCTGAACGCCGGCTGGGAGCGGACGGTCGTGCGGCCCGGGGTTCGGGAAGGCAGCCAGTCGGTCTGGTACTTCGCGGGCGAGCGGCTGCTGGCGGTCGATGCGATGAACGACCCGCGCGCCTACATGACCGGCAAGCGCTGGATCGAGGCGGGGGTCTCGCCGGACCCCGCGGCACTCGCCGACCCGGCGGTCGACCTCAAGACGCTCGGCTGATGCGCATCGTCGGGGGCGCGCAGCGGGGCCTCGCGCTGGCGGGGCCGGGGGGGAGCGCCGCGAAGCTGCGGCCAACCTCCGACCGGGTGCGCGAGAGCCTGTTCAACCTGCTCGCCCATGGGCCTTACGGCGATCCGGTGGAGGGGGCGCGGGTGCTCGATCTGTTTGCCGGGACGGGCGCGCTCGGGCTGGAGGCGCTGTCGCGGGGGGCCGGGGCCGCCGTGTTCGTGGACGACGGGCCGGTGGCGCTGGAGCTGGTGCGCGGCAACATCGCCCGGATGCGCGTGGGCGACCGCGCGCAGGTGCTGGCGCGGGACGCGACCCGGCTGGGGGCGAACGCGGCGGCGCCGTTCGATCTGGTGTTTCTCGATCCGCCCTACGGGCTCGGGCTCGCGGAGGTGGCGCTTGCCGCCGCCGGGGCCGGGGGGTGGCTGGCGCCGGGGGCGCTGGTGGTGGTGGAGGAGCGGGCGGGGACGCCGCCTCCGGGCGGCTTGACCCTGCTCGATACCCGCCGCTATGGGGACACGATGATCGCCATCCTCCGCGCACCATGACCGAGGCTCGCCGACTGCTCGCCTCGGTCTTCGGCTTTCCCGAGTTCCGTCCCGGCCAGGAGGAGATCGTCGCCGCTGTGGAAGCGGGGCGCGACGTGCTGACCATCATGCCGACCGGCGGGGGAAAGTCGCTGTGCTTCCAGCTGCCGGCGCTGACCAGGCCGGGGGTGACCGTGGTGATCTCGCCGCTGATCGCGCTGATGCGCGATCAGGTGCGGGCGCTGAGGGCGGCGGGGGTGGAGGCGGGGGCGCTCACCTCGCAGACCGAGCGCGAGGAGACCGAGTCGGTGTTTGCCGCACTGGATGCGGGTCGGCTGAAGCTCCTCTACATGGCGCCGGAGCGGCTGGGCACGGCCTCAGCGCTGCTGAAGCGGATCGGCATCAGCCTGCTGGCCGTGGACGAGGCGCATTGCGTCAGCCAGTGGGGGCACGACTTCCGGCCCGACTACTTGCGGATCGGCGAGCTGCGCGCGTCGCTGGGGGGCGTGCAGACGGTGGCGCTGACCGCCACGGCGGATGCGGACACGCGGGGCGAGATCGTGCGGCGGCTGTTCGGCGGGCGCAGCCCCGAGGTGTTCCTGCGCGGCTTCGATCGGCCCAACCTGCACCTGGAGTTCCGGCCCAAGGACAACCCGCGCCGGCAGATCCTCGACTTCGCGGGCGCGCGGCGCGGGCGCTCGGGGATCGTCTATTGTGCGGCGCGCTCGCGCACCGAGGCGCTGGCGGCGGCGCTGGGCGAGGCGGGGCATGGGGCGGTGGCGTATCATGCCGGGATGGGCGCCGACGACCGGCGGCTGGCCGAGGCGCGGTTCCAGCGCGAAGACGGGCTGATCGTCTGCGCCACGGTCGCCTTTGGCATGGGGGTAGACAAGCCCGACATCCGCTGGGTGGCGCATTCCGACCTGCCGAAGTCGATCGAGGCCTATTATCAGGAGATCGGGCGGGGCGGCCGCGACGGGGCGCCCGCGGAGACGCTGACGCTCTATGGCGCCGACGACATCCGGCTGCGGCGAAGCCAGATCGACGAGGGTGTAGCACCCATGGAACGCAAGGACGCCGACCATCGGCGGCTGAACGCGCTCCTGGGGCTGGCCGAGGCGAGCGTATGCCGAAGGCAAGTGCTGCTGGCCTATTTCGGCGAGGTGCTGGCGGAGCCTTGCGGTAACTGCGACCTCTGCCGCTACCGGCCGGAGGTGTTCGACGGCACCGAGGCGGCGCGGATGGCATTCTCGGCGATCCTGCGTACCGGCGAGAGTTTCGGAGCGGAGCATCTGATCGCGATCCTGCGCGGCGAGCGGACCGAGAAGGTGCTCGGGCGCGGGCATCACAACCTGCCGACCTTCGGGGTCGGTGCGGCGCGGAGCAAGGCCGAGTGGCAGGCGATCTTCCGGCAGCTCCTGGGCCGCGACCTGATCCGACCCGACCCGGCGCGGCACGGTGCGCTGCGGCTGAACGAACCGGCCCGGCCGATCCTGCGCGGCGAGGCGGCGCTGGAACTGCGGGCCGATACGGTGCGCAAAGCGGGCGCGCGGCCGACGTCGCGGGCCGAGCCGGTGGCGCTGGTGGCGGAGGATGACGAGGGGCTGTTTGCGGCGCTGAAGGCCAGGCGGCGCGAGCTGGCGGACGCGGCCGGGGTGCCGGCCTATGTGATCTTTCCCGATCGCACGCTGATCGAGCTTGCCACCCACCGGCCGCAGACCCTTGACGCGATGGGCGGGATCACCGGCGTCGGTGCGGTCAAGCTTGCGCGCTTCGGTGCGACCTTCCTCGAGGTCATCACCGGCGCGGCGCCCCCGCCGATGCACCCATCGCGCCGCAAGCTCGCCGGCACGCCGGGTGGCGCGCTCTTCGACCGTCTTCAGGCGGCTCAGCTGGCGCTGGCCTATGGGTCGAATGGGCATGACAGGTATCTAGGGTGCACCGCCACGACGCTTTCCAAGATCGCCGCGGCGCGACCCCGCACCCTGCAAGCGCTGGAGGTCATCCAAGGCATGGGGCCTTTGAAGACCCAGCGCTTCGGCGCGGCGTTTCTGGAGATTCTATCGGACGACGGCTAGGTGGTCCGGAACGGAAAGCGGCCCGCCTGCAGGGCGGGCCGCCTTGGCCGGGCTAGGGCGGAGGCCACCGCCGTGCCGTTGGGCGTCAGGCGGTGCCGGTTTCGCGCCGCCGGCGGCGCAGGCCGGCGATCAGGGCAGCGCCGGTGAGCAAAAGCAGCGCCGCGGGCGGCAGCGGGACCGGCTGAACCCTCGGTGCCACAATCCCGTACCCGTCATTGAGCCGCGTCCTGAACCGCAGATCGGCGGTCGTCACCGGGCCGTCGAACGTCACCATCAGCCAAAAGAAGTTGCTGTTCGGCAACCGCAAGGGGATCTCCCAGATCTTGGCTCCTTCGTAGATCATCTCGAAATAGCTGCTGGCCTGATCATGCGCATCGACAAGGAAGAAAGTCAGCGACGTGAACGGAACGGCCGAATTGACGGTCCAAACCAGATCATCAATGTCCTGGCTGTCGATCCAGTCCAAGTCGAAAGGGCTGAAGCGCCCGTAGGCAGTAGGGAGGTTGGGATTGTCCTTGTCCACCACGCTGCACCCGTCGCCGATAACCGAGCCACCGGTGCCGCATTGACCGAGGCGGGTGAAATCTCCCGCGTCCAGTGAGATGGGCGTACCGCCGCTGGGGGGGCCGGCCAACTCGGTGACCACGGCGCCCCACGCGGGGGCCGCTGGCACGGATGCCACCAGCGAGGCCGCTACTGCAGCAAAAGCTACGGTGAGGGCAGCAAACGCACCATCGCGAACTCCCCTGACCTCATTGGACATGACCGTACCCCTTTTAGTCCCTGATACAACTGTGATCTCGGCCCAACCCGCACCCCGCGCGCCGTACCGCAAGCCGGTTTTGCGACTGCGCACGGCCTTAACAATGCGTTTACCGGATTTCCGGGTAGACGTGGATAGGCAACTTGCGGCGTGGTAAACGGATGTTTGGCTGGTCTTGTTGCAAGGGTGCCACGGGGGGGCTCCCGCCCGATGCGCCGATTAATCCCCCAATAACGTTAACCGGCCCCTAACCATTTCGGTCGAGCAATGGCCCGGAAGCGGCGGACATGCGGAGCCGGACGATGGCAATGGCTGATTACTTGCTCATTACGGGGCTTGCGGCAGGCGGAGCCGCCCTGTTCCTGCCGGCCTGGGCCTGGTCGGCACGGCGGCGCCGCGCCCGCCTTGCGAAGTGCGGGGCCGCGACAGACGGGGCCGCAAGAGACGCGGCAGCGAAGGGCGGTGCGGCGGCGGACCCGCTGGCGCGCCGGCTGGAACAGCGGATCGAGACGATCGAGGGCCGGCTGGCCGAGATCGGCGCCGGGGCGTCGGAGGAGCGGCTGCAGGCCATGGCCGGCTCGTTGCTCACGCTGGTGCGCGACAAGAACGCCACCATGGAGACGGCGCTGGCGGGCCTCGACCAGCTGCGCGCGCGGATGCGGACGCTGGAGCAGATGGGCGACAGCGCCGAGGCGCGCGGGCTCTACGAGGGGCTCGTGGCCCGGCTTGATGCCGCGCAGGCCGCGCAGGCCGCGGGCGACGCCGCGCTGCAGGCGCGCCTGGCGGTGCTCGAGGGCACGGACCCAAGTGCTGCACTTGCCGGGCAGTTCGCGCGGCTGATGGAGCACAAGGACGCCGCGGTCGCCGCGGTGCTGGAGCGGCTCGGCCCGCTCGAGGCGCGGCTGGAAGAGCTGCGCCGCGCCCGGGTAGAGCCGCGGGCCGAGTCCCTTGCCGAGCCGCTGCTCGCGCGCGTTGCGGCACTGGAGGCTGCGGCCGAGGCCCGCGACCCGCGAGCGCTGCTAGACGCCTTCGCGGCGCGGCTGGACGCAGTGCAGGCGGCCAATGAGGCCCGGTTCGCGGCGCTGGAGGCCCCCGGCGAGAATCCGTTCGAGGAGGTCTCCGCGCGGCTGGCGCAGCTCTATGCGCAGAAGGATGCCACAGTGGAGACGGTCTTCGCGCGGCTGGCGCCTCTTGAGGCGCGGCTCGGGACGATCGAGGCGGGCTTGGCAGCGCAGGATCCGCGGGCGGCGCTCGACCGCTTTGCTGAGCGGCTGGAGGCGATGCAGGCACGGGTCGCGGCCGTAGAGGCGCCGGGCGAAAGCCCGTTTCGGAGATCTCCGAGCAGCTGACCCGGCTATATGCGCAGAAGGATGCGGCCGTGGAGACGGTCTTTGCGCGGCTGGCGCCGCTGGAGGCACGGCTAGGGACGATCGAGGCGGGTCAGGCAGCACAGGATCCGCGCGCTTCGCTTGACCGTTTCGCCGAGCGGCTCGAGGCCGTGCAGGCCCGGATTGCGGTGCTGGAGACGCCCGGGGAGAACCCGTTTGCGGAGATCTCCGAGCAGCTGACGCGGCTCTACGCCCAGAAGGACGCGACGGCGGAGACGGTCCTTTCCCGTCTGGCGCCGCTGGAGGTTCGCCTCGGAACGATCGAGGCAGGGATGGCGGCGCTGAACCCGCGGGCGGCGCTCGACCGTTTCGCCGAGCGGCTCGGAGGCGATGCAGGCACGAATGGTGGCCGTCGAGGCGCTTGGGGAGAATCCGTTTGCGGAAATCTCCGAGCAGCTGACGCGGCTCTACGCGCAGAAGGATGCTACGGTCGAGACGGTCTTTGCCCGGCTGGCGCCGCTGGAGTCGCGGCTGGCGGGGCTGGAGACGGCGGTCGAGAGCCGCGACCCGCGTGTGGCGCTCGACCGCTTCGCCGAGCGGCTCGAGGCGATGCAGGCACGGCTTGTCGCGGTCGAGACGCCCGGGGAGAATCCGTTTGCGGAGATCTCCGAGCAGCTGACGCGGCTCTATC
>CAVOGP010000008.1:0-11857 GCA_963695425.1 uncultured Alphaproteobacteria bacterium
AAGCCGGGGGCGGCGGTCAAGCGTCTCGCCGGTGCGTTCGATGGGAAACATGCGGCAGGTCGTCGGTCACGGGTGCAGGCCAACGGTCACGTCCTTACGCGCCTCCACGACCTCATCGAGGTAGCAGTATGGCCCCCTCGCGCACGGCCCGCGTCAATGGGCCGTCGATCCAGAGGTTCGCCGCCCTTGAGGAGGTAGCGGCCGATCAGGTCGGCGGCGGAGAGGTCGTCGTGGCAGGCCACCGTGTAGAGCGGCCGGCCGAGCGTCGCGGCCATGTGGGCAACGAAGCGGGTCTTGCCGCAGCCGGTCGGACCCTTAGGAGCAGCGGCAGGGCGGCGCTGGGCGGCGTCGAAGACGTCGCACTCGTCGGCGATGCGGGAGGTAGAAGGGGGCCGAGGCCCCCTTCGTCGTTTCGGCTTCCGTCCATCTCGGTCACTCGGCCGCGACGTGGGCGTTGGCGGAGATCACCTCGCGGCGCGGGACGAGGATGGAGTAGACGAAGAGCGCCGCTCCGAGCACGACTACGACGCCCGCACCGAAGCGCATCCAGTAGAAGACCGCCAGCTGGTCCTGCACGCCCATGAAGTCCATGCCGAGCACGCGTTGCAGATGAGTCTGCACGGTGCCCGCGAAGGTGAGCGTGAAGGTCATGAACACGACGCCCCCCGACATCAGCCAGAACGAGGCCATGTTGATCACCTGGTTGTAGGGATCGCGGCCGAGAAGGATCGGCATGGCGTAGGTGAAGATCGCGCAGTTGAGGCAGACATAGGCGCCGTAGAAGGCGAGATGCGCGTGCGCGGCCGTGATCTGGGTGCCGTGGCTGTAGTAGTTCACGCCATGGAGCGTGTGCAGGAAGCCCCAGACGCCCGCGCCGAAGAACGCCAGCACGGCGGTGCCGAGCGACCAGAGGAGCGCGGCCTTGTTGGGATGGTCGCGCTTGCCCTTCCAGACCATGACGAAGGCGAAGGCCATCATCGCGAAGAACGGGACGACTTCGAGCGAGGAGAAGATCGAGCCGATCCACTGCCAGTAGCCGGGCGTGCCGATCCAGTAGTAGTGGTGGCCGGTGCCGAGGATGCCCGAGAAAAGGGCTGTGGCGACGATGACGTAGAGCCATTTCTCGACGACCTCGCGGTCGACGCCGGTCAGCTTGAGCATCAGGTAGGCGAGTATCGAGGCCATGATCAGCTCCCAGACGCCCTCGACCCAGAGATGGACGACGTACCACCAGAACATCTTGTCGAGCGAGAGGTTGGCGGGGTTGTAGAAGGCGAAAAGGAAGAGGAGCGCGAGCCCCCACAGCCCGAGCAGGAGCACGTTGGTGATGGCGGTCTTGCGGCCGGCGAGCACGGTCATGGAGATGTTGTACAGGAAGATCAGCGCGGCCACGACGATGCCGAGCTTGACCCAGAGTCGGCTGTTCGAGGAATTCGCGGCCCTCGGGTTGCCGAAGCAGGTAGCTGCCCTCGAAGAGGTTGAAGACGTAGGTGACGACGACGCCGACCGTGCCGAGCACGAGGATCGCAAGCTGCACGTAGGCGAGCGTGGGCGAGTAGATCTCGCGCTCCGCCTCTTCGGGCACGAGGAAGTAGGCCGCGCCGAAGAAGCCGAGCAGAAGCCAGACGACCAGCGAGTTGGTGTGCAGCATCCGGACGATGTTGAAGGGCAGCATCTCGGAGAGCGTGTTGGGCGATCACGTAGATCCACCCGGCGAGCAGCCCGCCCGATACCTGCACGAGGAACAGCGCCATGGCGACGAGGAAGTAGATCTTGGCGATGCGATTGGGTCTGGTATTTCATGTGTCTCTCCCTCAGCCGGCGTCGTTCGGGGGCCAGTCCTGGGTGTCGGATCGTGTCGGTCCACAGCAGGAAGTCGGCGAGGTTGCGGATTTCCTCGTCGCTGAGGTTGAAGCGCGGCATCTGACGGCGGCCCTCGATGCCCGAGGGCTGCGCCTCGATCCAGCCCTTGGTCACCTCGAAGGCGGCTGCTGGATCGTCTGCGACGCCCCAGCGGGTCATCACGTTGCCGACTTCCGGCGCGAAGTAGGCGCCCTCGCCGAGGATCGTATGGCAGTTGATGCAGGCGTTGCGCTCCCAGACATGCTTGCCGGCGGCGACGCTCTCGGTCAGCGTGGCTTTTTCCGTCGAGACGTTGACGATGTAGTAGTAGCTGTGGGCCGAGAGACCGAGGAATATGAGGATGAAGAACAGCGAGCCGCCGTAGAAGATGTTGCGCGCCATCGATTTGGTCATGACTTCGCGCATGACGCTCCCCTTTTGTGGACCCAGGATGATCCCGCGACAGTGCGGCCGCGAGCGGCGCGGGGCCTTAACGAAAGTCAAGCGGTGAGGGGCGCCGCCGGGTTTTTTCGCCGCGGGGTCCGGACGCGACGCAGCAGCGCAAGGTGGAGAGAGCGACGAGCGTGGCCCCGAGCGTGGCCCCTGCCGACGCCGGCGGGAGCCACGCCCGGGGCCGGACGGACTAGGGGAAAGGTGGCGAGATAGGCGATGACGTTGGTGATGTCCTCATCCTTGCGCAGGCCCGCGAAGCTCATCTTGTTGCCCTCGATGAAGCCCTTCGGATCGGCGATGTAACCGGCGATGTTCTCCTCGCTCCAGGTGAATTCCCACCGCGGCCTTCGCGGTGAAGGCGTCGGAGTACTTGAACTCCGGATTGGCGGCGATCGGCGCGCCGATGATCCCGTTGAGCGTCGGACCGACCGGGTTCTTGGCGTCCGCGCCGGGACTCGATGGCAAGCCTTGCACTTGTTGAAGACCTTCTCGCCGGCGGCGGGGTCGCCCTCGGCCAGGGCCGGGAGGCTCGTCGCAAGCAGGAAGGAGGCGGTGGTAGCATTTCCGGATCGCATGGTCTTTCCTTTCGGTTCGGTGGCATGGACGGGCCTCAACCGGCCCAGGGGGTCGTCAGGGGGCGCCACAGGCGCGCGACGAAGAGGGTAAAGGCCGCGCACCAGGCCAGGCCCGATCCGTAGACGGCGACATCCGAGGCCGCTGGCCCGGCCGCCGATCCCAGAACCCTCAGGAGCGTTGCCGTCGCGACCAGCCCGAATGCCGCCGTCAGCGCAGGTCCCGCGTGCAGGGGTATTCCCCGTATGGCCAAGCGTCGCCCGGCTCATCATGGCGAGGGTCATGCCGCCAACCGCGCCGACGCCGATCAGGTGCAGCGCAGCGATCTCGCCGCCAGGGCGCAAGGCGGCAAGCGCGAGCGCGAGATAGCCGATCGCCAGCATCAGCCCGGCGAGGTGCAGGCTCCAAAGCAGGGCCTCGCCCCGGGTCTGCACGCCGCGCCAGCCCGCAAGGCGCACCGTCTGGGCCGCGCCCGCCACGAACGCCGCGATTCCGATCGCGGCCGCGGGGGCCTCGAAAAGCGTTAGGGCCGGCAGGGCGATCGCCACCACGATCACGGCGATGTCGACGGCGGGGCGGCTTCTTGGCGGTGGTCCTTTGACGCCGGCGTTGCGAGTGAACGCCGGCGTTACCCTGCCGCCAATTATGGCGATCAGGGCCGCGAGGGCGAGCAGGCCGGCGCGAGATCCCCGTCCCGCATCTCCCGCGCCATGGCCCAGCCAGTCGAGATGGACGATGAGATCAGCGGTCCACAGAAGCGCAAGCAGGCCGACAAGCATGAGGTTGCGGGGTTTGGGGTCGCGCGCGAGTTGGCGAAGAAGGATCACGGCCAGGGACGGCAGGAAGGCGAGGTCGATGGCGGCGACCGCCGCGCCGGGAAGACTGGCCGAGAAAAGCATCGCGAGGCGCCCGGCGCTCCAGAGCGCGGCGAGCGTCATGATCGCCGCGGGCCCTGCGGGCGGGGCGCCGGTCCAGGTGGGCGCCGCCGTCAGGAAGAAACCCGCCACCGCCGCGGAAGCAAAGCCCCAGATCATCTCGTGGGCGTGCCAGTGTCTCGAGCCCATGGAAAACGGCTCGCCGGCGCCCGGTCCGATCCCGGTCAGCAGGCCAAGCCAGACAGCCATTGCCACGACCGCGAAGATGCCTGCGCTGAGAAAGAACGCCCGGAAGCCCGCGGTCAGGATCGTGGGCCAGGTCATGCGATACTGCCTTTCGGAGCGGCGCCAAAGCGGTGCTGGCGGCCCGATTGGTCGATGGCGATCACCAGGCTGTCCGGGGGCGCCAGATCGCCGATGCGCTCGGCCGGGCAGAGCGCGAAGGCCGTGGAAAGCGCGTCGGCGTCGGTGGCGTCGGGCGCGATGACGGTGACGCTGCGCCAAGGCTCGAACCGGGGCCCGGAGCCCGCGACCGGACGTTGCGGATCGATGATATGGCCTGCGCCGGAGGCGAAGCGCAGGGCGCCCGGAACGCTGGTGGCCGCGGCGCAGCCGGCGAGCGCCAGCGGCACGCCGTCGGGCAGCAGGAGCGTGCGGCGAACCGGGCCCGGGAGCCGCATCTCGCCGGTGTCGACCAGTGGCGCCGCAAATCCGCGCCGACGCGACAGTTCCGCGATACGGTCGGCGATTGCGCCCTGAGCGATGCCGTTCAGGGTGAGCGCCCCTCCCGGCGTGAGGCGGACCTGGTCAGCGCCGAGGTCGATCCGCGCCGAAAGCGCATGCGTCGGCGCCGGCAGATCGCGGGCGGCGGCCCGCCAAGAGCGGCTGGACCCGGGCATCAAAGGCGCCCTCGGTGCGGCCGGTCCAGTCGAGCGCCCTGGCAAGGGTGTCGCGCAGGACCCGGGCCGGCCGGTCGAGCCGGCCGTCGCGATTGAGGCGGCTCGCTCGAATCCGGCCGGTGCAGGCTGAAGATCGCCTCGAGCCGGTCGATCTCGGCTGCGACCTCGGCGAGCGCGGCTTCCGCCGCGTCGCGCTGGCCTTCCAGCAGGATGCGGGCCTCGCCGCCGAACGCGTCGCCGCGCCATTCGAGGCGCTCGGGCGGCCGCGGGGATCCCGCGAGCGGCAGCGCGGCGGCGATCAGCGGGAAGTCGTCGGCGCGAGAGCGTTATGCGGGCGTCCCTTGCGACGGGCGCGGGCGGCCCGGTTCGCGCGGGCCTTCAGCACGGTGCAGGTAGCTGGGTCGTCGGGGATCACCTGGCACGCAGCAGAGCACTCATTCGTGTGGGATTGTTCCTGGCCGACGGGTCGTCGCACCGACGGTCACTTCGTCTGAAGAATCTGCGTAGCAGCCGCATTGCGCTGGCGGTCGCTGGCAGTCGAAGACTTGGCTGCGGGATGGCGAGGCGCCGACAGCGGCCAGAGGCAGCGGCAGACGAATCGCTCGAGTGACCGGTGGTGGGATCACCAAGCGAACAGCACCAGGGCGAGGGCGCAGGAAGCACATGGAGATCACGGTGTCGAAGGGCTGGTCTTGGCGAGGACGCACGTGACGCATCGATCATGGACGTCAGGCCGGAGTATGCGCAAAGAGGTGTGCTTTATCGCCCAGTGCCGCCGTGCGCTGGCAGGAGTAGGGATGCCACTTCCGGGTTCTAAGCTTCTGGAACGTGGCGCCGGACTGACAGGCCAGCCGCAGACGCGCCGCGTCACCAGAACAGCGGCCCAGCGCCACGGAGCTTCCAGGTGACAGGAAGTCATGGGCTCGATCAGGAAGGGTTCCACCGGAATCCAGTGAGCGCATCCAGGAAGGCGGCCCGCACCACCAGGAGGCTGGCCACCGTCGACCCCAACCCAGATTAGCGTGACTTAGGAAGGCGTAGCGGGCGCGGAGCCAGAGCGGGCGCTTCACAAAGCCTTCCTGGAAGAACAGGATGCCGGTGAGCACGGCGAGCATCAGCACGACTCCGGCGATCTCCAGGCGCTTGGCGGACCAGGCCGAGACCCAGAGCGGGGGCGTTTCGGGCAGGGCGGAGGGCAGCAGGAAGCGATCGGGGAGCTGGTAGTCGAGCGGGATGGTCAGGGTGGCTTCGCCGTCCTCGGTGGGGCGGGTGGCTGTGACCTCGACGCGAAACGGCAGCGTGGGGTCGAATTGGTCGCCGGGCAGGCGGAAGACGCTCATCTCGCGGAACTCCGGCGCGCCCTCGGCGGCGAGGCGGTCGACGCGCAGGAAGTCGGCGGTGGTGGGTGTGAAGGTCTCGGCGCCCTGGATCACCTCGATGCGGTCGAAGACGTCCGAGCGGCGCCAGTCGGTCCCCCGGTGCGAATGAAGACCGCGCGACGCCACGAAGAGCGCGGCGTCGCCGGGGCGGAGGGTGCCGATGGCGCGGGTGTAGTCCTGCTGGCCGAGCAGGTTGCGGCCGATGGTCGGCGGATCCAGCAGGGCGATCCAGAGATCGAGGAAGTCGCCGCTCTCGGGCAGCGGCACCTTCGCGCCCGCCAGCGCCCCGCGGGCTTGCGCCATGGGCGTCGTGACGGAGGCAAGCGCGCCCTCGGCCGCGAGATCGGCCCAGGGCGCCGGGGCGAAGGCCACTCGGTCGACGGCGCCGCCCGCGCTGCCGACGAGGCCGCGCCCGAGAGCGAGCGTGCGGGCGGTGCGCAGGATCGCGTCGCGGATCACGCCGGTGGAGACGGTGGCGCGCGCGATCACGTCGGGCAAGTCCGAGCGGGCGCCGAAGGCGGTCACCTGTTCGCGCGTCAGGTCGAGGCCGGCGAAGCCGCCGACGTAGGCGGCGATGTCGTCGGTGGATATGCCGAGCGTGAGCACGGGCTCTTCGTGGCGCATCAGATGGGCGCCGGCGATGCGGGCGTCGGGCGTCACGCCGACGAGGATGTCGATGGGGCGTCCCGAATAGCCCACCGAGCCCGCAATCTCCCAGGTCGAGCCGATGTGTCCGACAGGGCCGGCCGGGCCGGTGACGTCCCAGCCGGGCGGAGAGTTCTCAACGCGGGCGAGCGTGAGCGGTCCGGGCGAGGAGAAGATCCGCGCAGCCAGCATCGCGTCGGGTTCGGCGGGCGCGACCTCGCCGCGGCTTCCCGGGCCGGTCTGGGCGCCAGCGCACCCCGCGGGACAGACCGCGCACAGGCTCAGAAACAGAAGAACGAACCGCGTCATGCTGGGCTCCGGGCGAGGCTCGGGACACCATCGCAGGGTTGGCGCGAGGGGCCTTAACGAAAGTCAAGGCGTGCGACCGCGCCGCGGCCGTAATTGGGCTGGTCGCACAAACGATGGAGAACAGGGATGACCACTTTCCACACAGCCCGCAGAGTTGCGCTCATGGCCGGCGTGGCGTTGCCGCTGCTGGCCGCAGCGGTCGCGTCACCCCAGGAAAAGCCGGAAGGCCACGCGGACAGCCCCCAGGACAAGTACATCTACAGCGCCACGTCCCTCGCCGACATCAAAGTGGAAATCCCCGGCTTGAAGCCCGACGACCCGGTCATCTCCGAAGAGGAGTTCCAGGAGGCGGCCGCGATCTATTTCGAGCGCTGCGCCGGATGCCATGGCGTTCTGCGCAAGGGCGCGACCGGCAAGGCGCTGACCACCGACATCACCCGTGAGCTCGGCTACGAACACCTCAAGGATTTCATCACCTACGGATCGCCCGCCGGCATGCCGAACTGGGGTACGTCGGGCGAACTGACCGAGGCGCAGGTCGACTTGATGGCGCGCTACGTGCTGATCGAGCCGCCGCAGCCCCCCGAGTTCGGCATGGAGAAGATGCGGGCCAGCTGGCAGGTCATCGTGCCGCCGGAGGACCGGCCGACCGAGCAGATGAACGATCTCAAGCTCGACAACCTGTTCTCTGTGACGTTGCGCGACTCGGGCCAGGTCGCGCTGATCGACGGCGACACCTACGAGATCCACAAGATCCTCGACACCGGCTACGCCGTGCACATCAGCCGGATCTCGGCCTCGGGACGCTATCTCTTCGTGATCGGGCGCGACGCCGCGCTCAACATGATCGATCTGTGGATGGAGGAGCCGACGACGGTCGCCACCATCAAGATCGGCTCGGAGGCGCGCTCCGTGGAGACGTCGAAGTTCGAGGAATTCGAGGACAAGTACGTGATCGCCGGGGGCTATTGGCCGCCGCAATACGTGATCATGGACGGCGACACGCTCGAGCCGCTCAAGATCGTCTCGACCCGGGGCATGATCTACGACGAGCAGGAGTATCACCCCGAGCCGCGCGTGGCCTCGATCCTCGCGTCGCACTACCGGCCGGAATTCATCGTCAACGTGAAGGAGACCGGCAAGATCCTGTTGGTGGACTACACCGATATCGAGAACCTCAGGACCACGGAGATCGAGGCGGAGCGTTTCCTGCATGACGGCGGACTTCATTTCGACCAAGCGTTACTTCCTCGTGGCGGCGAACGCCCGCGGCAAGGTCGCGGTGGTCGACACCAAGGAAGGCACGCTCGAGGCGATCGTCGAGACCGGCGGCGAGACCCCGCATCCGGGTCGCGGCGCGAACATCATGCATCCGACCTACGGGCCGGTCTGGGTGACCTCGCATCTGGGCGACGAACTCGATCGCGCTGATCGGGACCGATCCGGAGGGGCATCCCGATCAGGCCTGGACCGTGGTGCAGACCCTCTACGGGCTGGGCGGCGGGTCGCTCTTTGTGAAGACGCATCCGGAATCTGGATCATCTCTACGTGGACGCCCCGCTCAATCCCGACGCGGAGACCTCCTCCTCGGTTGCCGTCTTCACCGTCTCCGAACTGGGACAGGAGGAGCCGGAATACCAGGTGCTTCCGATTGGCGAATGGGCCGGCATCTCCGAGGGCCAGCCCCGCGTCGTGCAGGGCGAGTTTAACCAGCAGGGCACAGAAGTCTGGTTCTCGGTCTGGAACGGCAAGGACCAGGAATCGGCCATCGTCGTGGTCGACGACAAGACGCTCGAGCTCAAGCAGGTGATCAAGGACCCGCGGCTGATCACGCCGACGGGCAAGTTCAACGTCTACAACACCCGCTCCGACGTCTACTGACGCGGCCGCAGGAGCCCGGAGGGGGCGTACGCGCCCCTACCCACCTTCGTCGGAGATGGAGAACGCGAGATGAAGGACCACATCGCCACGACGGGACGGGTGCTCCTCGTCGGCGCCGGTCCGGGCGACCCCGATCTCCTGACGGTCAAGGCGCTCCGGATCATCCGTGAGGCCGCGATCATCGTGCACGACCGCCTGGTATCGCCCGAGATCCTGGCCCTCGCGCCGCGCGACGCGCAGATGATCGACGTGGGAAAGACGCCGCGCCGCGCCATCCCGTGCCGCAGGAGCGCATCAACGGACTTCTTGTCGACCTCGCCCTCGAGGGACGCGACGTCGTCCGGCTCAAGGGCGGGGACCCGTTCATCTTCGGCCGGGGCGGCGAGGAGATGGAAGCCCTGCGCGCCGCGGGCGTCGCGGTCGAGGTGGTGCCGGGCATCACCGCCGCGCAGGCGGCGTCCGCTTCGACGCGCGTGCCGCTGACGCAGCGCGGGATGGTGACGGGGCTCCGCTACGTCACAGGCCATTGCCGGGCGGAAGCACCGCTCGATCTCGACTGGGCTGGTCTCGCCGATCCCGGGACGACGCTGGTGGTCTACATGGGTGCGGCCAACATGGCCGAGATCTCGACTCGGCTTATCGCGCAGGGGATGCCGGCCGACCTGCCGGTTCTGGCGGTTTCCGCCGCGACGACGCCGCGCGAGACGCGTCTGGTCTCGCGCCTCGATTCCATCGCTCGCGACGCCGCCGGGGCGGACATTGCGGCTCCGGTGCTGTTCGTCATCGGGCGGGTCGTGGAGCTTCATCGGACCGCGACGGTCGAGGACATCGTGGCGCGGGCTCCGCGCCGCGCATCGGTTCATGCCTGATCTGGTGGCGGGCATTCTATTGCTGGCGGCGGCGTCCGGCTTCGGGGGCGAGGTCGGCCCCGATCGCGCGGCCTCGCTGGAGAACCTGGTGCGGCAGGATTGCGGGTCGTGTCACGGGCTGACGCTCGCGGGCGGGCTCGGGCCGGACATCCGGGCCGACGCGCTGAACGGGATGCCGCCGGACGCGCTGGCCGGGGTCATCCTTGACGGGCGCCCCGGAACCGCAATGCCGCCTTGGCGACCGCTGATCTCGGAGGCCGACGCCGCCTGGATCGCGGAATATCTTCTGGAAGGGGACGTCGAATGATCCGGGCTCTCGCTCTCGCCGCCTCTGTCGCCGCGCCGGCCCTCGCCGACGACATCCGCGCGACCGGCGATCTGGGCGTCGTGGTCGAGCGAGCCTCCGGCGCGCTAACCATAATCGACCAGTCCGACCGGGCGGCGATCGGGCGGGTCGAGGGGCTGGGCGATCTGTCGCACGCGTCGGTCGTGTTCTCGCCGGACGAGCGGTTCGCCTACGTCTTCGGGCGCGACGGCGGGCTGTCGAAGGTCGACATCTTGACGCAGACCATCGCCGGACGGGTGATTCAGGCCGGCAATTCCATCGGCGGGGCGATCTCCGACGACGGGGAGCTGGTGGCGGTGTCGAACTACGAGCCCGGCGGCGTGCGGGTGTTCGACGCGGAGACACTGGAGCCGGTCGCGGACATCCCGACGGGCTCGAAGACGATTGGGCTGGTCGACGCGCCGGGGCGGCGGTTCGTCTTCACGCTGTGGGACGCGGGCGAGGCCTGGATCGCCGATTTCTCGGGCGGTGCGGAGCCGGAGATCACGAAGGTCGGCGGGATCGGAGCGAACCCGTACGACGCGCTCATCACCAGCGACGGGCGGACCTACATCGCGGGGCTCTTCGGCGAGGACGGGCTGAGCGCCATCGATCTTTGGGACGAGACGCCTGTGGCGCGGCGTATACTCGCGGGCTACGGCAAGGACGACCCGAGGCTGCCGGTCTACAAGATGCCGCATCTCGAGGGTTGGGCGCTGGCGGGCGAGAGGTTCGTGCTGCCGGCGGTGGGGCGCCACGAAGTGCTCTGGATCGATGCGCGCAGCCTCGATGAAGTTGGCCGCATCGGCGGTGTATGGCCAGCCGGTGTTCGCGGTGGCGCAGCCGGGCGGGCGGCGAGTCTGGGTCAATTTCGCACACCCCGACAACGACACGGTGCAGGTGATCGACACGGTGTCTGGCGAGGTCGTGCACGAAGTTCAAGCCCGGCCCCGCGGTGCTGCACATGGAATTCACGCCGCGCGGGCACGAGGTCTGGATCTCGGTGCGCGACGCGAACCGGATCGACGTCTACGACACGGCGACCTTCGAGAAGCGCGGCGAGATCGCGGCGGAGACTTCATCGGGCATATTCTTCACGGCGCGCGCCCACAGGATGGGACTCTGAGCGATGGGCGCGCCGCACGACATCCTCGACCGGACGCTGATGAACGCCTGGCAGCGGGGCTTTCCCCTGACGCCCAGACCCTTCGATGCGCTGGCCCGCCAGCTTGGCGTCGACGAAGCGACAGTGATCGCCCGGCTCGCGCGGCTGCGCGAGTCCGGCGCGGTGAGCCGGGTGGGCGGAACCTGCCGGCCGAACACCGCCGGGGCCAGCACGCTGGCCGCCGTGGCGGCCCCCGACGACCGGATCGAGGCGGTCGCGGCGCTGATCGGCGCCGAGCCGGGGGTGAACCATTCCTATCTGCGCGAGAACGACTGGAACATCTGGTTCGTGGCGACCGGCCCGGACCGGGCGCATGTGGACGCGACGCTGGCGCGGATCGGACGCAAGGCCGGGCTGAAGGTGCTGGATCTGCGGCTCGTGCGGCCGTTCAACGTCGACCTGGGCTTCGGTCTCGACGGACTGGGGCCGGTGCCGGCCCCGCGGGAGGCCCATCCGGAGGTGCTGGAGGCCGGCGATCGTGCGATCCTGCAGGGCTTGTCGGAAGGGCTCGACCTTCGGAACGGCCCTACGCCGCGCTCGGGGAGCGGATCGGGCGCGACGAGGATGCGGTCCTGCGCCGGATCGGCGTGCTGCTCGAGGCCGGGCTGATCGGGCGGCTTGGGGTGATCGTGCGGCATCGCG
>CAVOGP010000009.1:0-30139 GCA_963695425.1 uncultured Alphaproteobacteria bacterium
AGACCCAGTTCGCCCAGCGGGTCAACGCCTTGCTGTTGCCGCCCACGCGGTGTACCACTCCCTTGTCTCATCAATCACAAGACGGGTGCTCACGATGCGAGACACCGCGCTCGAGACATCGCCCGAGGCGTCGGCCTCCGATGACCCCGGTCAGCCCGCGCTACCGGATCCAGGCCATCGAGCGCGCTGTGGGGATCCTGAACGCGTTCACCTCCGACGAGCCCGAGCTCGGCGTGACCGAGTTGGCCGAGAAGGTCGGCTCCCACCATCGAACCGTCCACCGCTTCATGGTCAACCTCGATGCTGCAGGGCTCGTGGAGCGCAATCCGCGCAACGGCCAGTTCGCTCGGGCTGCACATCTTCGAGCTCGGCGGTCTGGTGATGCAGCAGATGAACCTCTGGGACGAGGCGTTGCCGTTCCTCGAGGGCCTCGTGCGCGATACCGGAGACCGGCCATCTGGCAGTGCTCAAGCGGGGCGAGGCGATCTACATCGAGCGCGTCGAGGCACGCCGGGCGCTGCGCGTGCCCTCGGCGATCGGTGGGCGCGGCTATCCGGCCCACGCCACCAATCTCGGCAAGGTCCTGCTTGCCGACCTGCCGCGCGAGCGCGTCGCTGCGATCGTCGCCGAGAAGGGCCTTGCTTCGTACACGCCCAACACCATCACCAACTCCTCCGGCTGGAGGCAGAGCTGGAGCGGATCCGCGAACGCGGCTATGCGATCGACGACGAGGAGTACGACGAGGGCCTGCGCTGCATCGGCGCCGGGGTTCGTGACCACAGCGGCCACGTCGTCTCGGCTCTCGGGATCGGGGGGCCGGTGACCCGGGTCACCCCGGCTCGCGTCGTCGAGCTCGCCGAGCTGGTGATGGCCGGGCCCGGCGGGGCTCTCCCGGCGGTTGGGCGCCCATGGTCCGGCGCCTACGCGCCGGCTGCGGGTCCGGACCACCCCGTCCGAGGCTCCCTCCCCACGGCCCGCCGGCCGATGATCATCCGCCCGCCGCCGCGTCGCCACATCATCCATCTGTCCCGCTAGTCCCACCCAATCCGAAGGACGATGCAACGCCAATGGCGACGTCCGCCTCGACTCCACCCCTTCGTCTCTCGAGCCGCACCTCACACTTCGTCCTGCCCCAAGCAGTGGGCCTCCATGCGCAAGGCAGAAGCGCTCGAGCGCGACGGGAAAGCGGGTCATCCACTTCGAGAAGGGCGACTTCCAGGGTGAGGAGTTCCGCCCGGCCCCCCACATCATGGAGGCCTGCGCCAAGGCCATCACCGACGGCCACGTGCGCTACGTGCCGGGGCCCGGCCTGCCCGAGCTGCGCGACGCGATCGCAGAAGAGGCCACCAAGCGCGGCCGCCCGACGGTGCGCGAGGAGGTGCTGGTCACCATGGGCGCCAAGCACGCCCTCACCCAGTCCCTGCTGACGGTGGTGGACCAGGGCGATGGTGATTTTCCCCAACCCCGGCTACCCGCCGGATGAGTTCTGGATCACCTATGCCGGCGGCTCGGTGGTCTACGCCCCCCTGGTCGAGCCCGACTTCCACTTCGACCTGGACTCGCTCGAGAGCCTGATCACCCCCAAGACCAAGATGATCATCATCAACTCCCCCCAGCGGCCCAACGGCATGACCGTCGGCCAGCTGCCGGAGATCGCCGCCCTGTGCGCCGAGTACAACGTGATCGCGCTGACCGATGAGATCTTCAGCCACATGGTCTACTCGGGCGCCGAGCACAAGACGATCGCCGCCGTGGAGGGCATGGCCGACCGCTCGGTCCTGGTCGACACCTTCTCCAAGACCTACATCATGACCGGCTTCCGGATCGGCTGGTGCGTGGCCAACAAGGACCTGATCACCACGATGGACATCTTCCAGCAGAACTCGGTCACCAACGTGCCCGCGTTCGTGCAGCTGGCGGCCCTGGCGGCCATCACCGGGCCCCAGGACCACGTCGAGGCGATCACCAAGAAGCTCGAGGGCAAGCGCGACCGCACCGTCGCGGCGCTCAACAAGATGCCCGGCGTCGAGTGCCCGACCCCCGACGGCTCCTTCTACGTCTTCCCCGACATCCGCGGCACGGGCATGACCGCCCAGCAGTTCGCCGACTACATGATCGAGAACCACCAGGTGGGCGTCGTGGCGGGCTCCGCCTTCGGCGACCGCGGTGAGGGCCACATCCGCCTCACCTACGCCTGCCCCGATGAGGTCCTCGAGGAGGGCCTGGACCGGATCAAGAACGGGCTCGAGGCCCTCTAGGCGCACCCCGGCAAGGCCGGCCTGCACGGGCCCCGCCCCGGCGCGCGCCGGCCTTCCGTATGCTCGACCGCGGTCCGCGACCAGGAAATCGACAAGGAGTGGCGAGTGGCTGAGCGTCTGTTCTGGGAGGAGCTGAACCCCGGCGATGAGGCGGTTTCACTGAACCGCACGATCACCGAGGCCGACGTCGTGAACTTCTGCGGCGTGTCGGGCGACTTCGACTGGTTCCACATCGACGAGGTGCGCGCGTCCGAGTCGGTGTTCGGCAAGCGCGTCGCGCACGGCATGCTGGTGACCTCGGTCGCGACGGGTCTCCAGGTCGAGAAGATGGACCCCAAGATCGCCACCGCCGCGTTCGTGGGTTTGAAGGAGTGGGCCTTCCGCGCTCCGGTCTTCTTCAACGGCACGATCCGCGTTAAGCGCACGATTGGTGAGAAGTCCGAGCACAAGAACCCGGCCCAGGGCTGGTGCATCTACGAGATCGAGGTCCTCAACCAGGAGGACAAGGTCGTGCAGAAGGGTCAGGGAACATGTTGATCCAGCGCAAGCCGGCCTGACACACTTCGCCTACATGGCGTCCGGGCCCTGACAAGGAGTCGGACGCCGTGTGGCGAACCCCGGGGGCATGGAAACCTCAGCCTCCACCCACACCATCACCGTCTCCGAGGCCGCCGAGGCCCTTGGCGTCTCGGAGCGCACCGTCTGGCGCTATCTGAAGTCGGGGCGCCTGCCGGGCGAGACCACCGGCGAGCCAGGCTCGCAGCGGACACTGATATCGCGAGAGGCCGTCGAGGCGCTCACGACCGCTCGAGTCGGAGCGGACGCCGAGGCGCTCGTCTCCGAGCGGGACCGGCTTCGCGAGGAGCTCGCCGCCGTGCGCGCCGAGCGTGACGCGCTGATCGAGCGCGTGAGCGTGCTCCAGCGTGCGCTGTCGGCTCCGATGCGCCCCGGCATCGCAGAGCGCGCACTCTCACACGCCATGAGCGCGGTCGCCCGCGCTCGCGGCCCGCGCACCTTCTCCTTGCACTGACCCCCTACAGCGCGCCCGGCGGCACCGGCGCTCCTCCGTTGCCCGCGCTCCGGTCGGGGGCCGCGGAGGTGCGCGTGGGCCGGGCGGCCGTCGTCGGCTGCCGATCTCCGGGTGCCAGCGCTCGAAGTCGCGTGGTGCTGGTCGGTCAGGGCGCCCGGCGGGTAGTACTGGTCGTAGAAGTCCGGGTCCACGTGCTGCGCCTGGCAGGTGAGCCGCTGGTACATCGGGTCGAGGAACGCCGGGAAGCGCCCGTAGGTGTCGTGCACGTACTGGCAGTAGTCCTTGACGATCTGGATCGTGTCCTGGTCCGGGCGCGGGATGCGCGAGGTGACCTTGTCGGGCTCGAGGTAGGCCTTGGGCTTCGGATTCGTACTGCGACCACTTGCGCTCCAGGAACGCGTCGACGGCGGCGCTCATGTCGTCGTGGTAGGGCGGCACGAAGGCCTCGAAGACCCCGTCGCGGCCGACCGGGACGCTCGGCCCGCGGGTGGCCTCCTCGAAGCGGAAGCCGAGCCCGGGGACATCCATCCCCCGAGGGCGTAGCGGGCGATGTAGCCGGTGTAGGTCCAGCCGCCCAGGCCCATCGCCTGCAGGGCGAGGTTGATGTTCTGGCAGATGAAGGCCTGCTCGACGACCTGCATCGACAGCACGCGCTGCTCGATCTCGACGATCCCCATCTGGCGGGCGGGGTCGAGACGGCCCGAGTCGATCCACCGCTGCAGCCCGCAGGGCACGTAGCCGTTGGTCTCGTCCACCATCGTGAAGCGGTACTCGGGGGAGAAGTAGATGAACAGCAGGTTGATGTACTCGAGGGTCATGTTGGAGACCGGCAGGAACAGCGTCGTGCCCGGCTTGTTGGCGTTCCAGTGGTTGAAGACGAACAGGCCCGGAAGGCCCGTCGGCATCTGGGCGCGCTCGGGTGACAGCTGCTTCTTGGCCCCCGCACGAGGTTCAGGATCCACTCGACCTGGGCCTCGAGCGGCTTGCCCTGGAGGGTCGAGACCTCACCGTCCTCGGGCATCAGGTTCCACATGTCCAGGAACCAGGTGCCCTGGTCGTTGGTGAAGAAGAGCTCGGTGCCGTGGTTGGAGCAGGAGCTCGGCCAGGTGCGCGCGGTCCACTGGACCATCGCGTCGGCGCCCATCGAGGGGTCGATGGTCTCCGAGGTTCAGGCCGGTGAGGCCGGTGCCGGCCACCAGCAGCAGGGCCTCCTCGAGTTCGGTGAGGGGCACCGGCTCATAGGGGCTGGAGTAGGCGAGGGTCCCGGTATGTCCATGCCCAGGCCCATGCGCCGGCTCTTGCGGTCGAAGACCAATTGGAAGAAGGGATAGGCGAGCGCGTCGTGCAGGCCGGCGGGAGTGCTCGCCACGAGGTGGTGCGGTCGGGTCCCGCCCCGCTCACAGCCCGAGTTCCTTCCCGATGATCAACTGCTGGATCTCGCTTGTGCCCTCGGTGATCGAGGCGAGCTTGGCATCGCGGTAGTAGCGCTCCACCGGATACTCGACGACGTAGCCGTAGCCACCGTGGATCTGGACGGCCTCGCGGCAGACGTAGTCGGCGACCTCGGCCGAGAAGAACTTGGCCATCGAGGCCTCCTTCACGCAGGGCCGGCCGGTCGAGTACAGCCAGGCCGCCTTGTAGGCGAGGCTCTTGGCGGCCTCGATCCGAGTGGCCATGTCGGCCAGCTTGAAGCGGATCGCCTGGAACTTGGAGAGGCTGCGGCCGAACGCCTCGCGCTCGGTGGCGTACTGGCGGGCGGCGTCGAAGGCGGCCTCGGCGATCGCGGCGGACTTCACCCCATGGGAGACGCGACCGGTGATCAGCGCCTCCATCAGGGCGCCGAAGGCACCCTCTTTGCCGCCGAGCAGGGACTCCTCGCCCACCTCGCAGTCCTCGAACAACAGCTCGGCCGTGTCCGAGGAGCGGTGACCCATCTTCTCGAGCTTGCGCGTGACCTCGAAGCCGGGGGTCTCGCGATCGATGATGAAGACGCTGATGCCCTCGCCGCGCTTCGTCTTGTCGGTGTAGGCGGCGACCAGGCAGTAGTCGCAGACCGTCCCGTTGGTGATGAAGTTCTTGCGGCCGTTGATGACGTAGCCGCCGTTCTTCTTCTCGGCTCGGGTCGCAAGGCCCGCGGCGTCCGAGCCGGTGTTGGGCTCGGTGATGGCGTAGGCGCCGATGATCTCGCCGGCGATCGAGCGCGGCAGGTACTTCTCGCGCTGGGCGTCGGTTCCGAACTTGTAGATCGGGAAGGCGGCCAGGTCAGCGTGCGCGTTGACCGAGGCGGTGATACCGGCGCAGACCTTGGCCATCTCCTCGACGAAGATGCACTCGGTGATCTTGTCGGCGCCGATCCCGCCGTACTCCTCGGGAAAGACGATTCCCAGCAGACCCAACTCGCCGAGCATCGGCAGAACCTGGACCGGGAACTTCTCGTTGCGCTCCGCCTCCTCGACCAGGGGAGCGATCTCCGCCTGGGCGAACTCGCGGACCATCTGGCGCAGGTCGTCCTGCTCCTCCGTGAAGGCGTAGCTCAGCATTCGTTACCTCGGCCGGGTCGGGGGCCGTCGGCGCGTCCGCGGCGACGGAGGGATCGTCCAAGTTTACCCGCGAATGTGCCGGTAGACTGCCGACCCGTGAGTCGACCCCTTCCGTCTCGACGGCCGCACCGTCATCGTCACCGGAGCATCGCGGGGCATCGGCGCCGAGGTGGCGCATGCCATCAGCGCCCAAGGCGGCGGCGTCGTGCTGGTTGCGCGCTCGGCTGAGGCCCTGGCCGAGCTGTCCGCCGCCCTGCCGGGTCCGAGCGCCGCGATCGCCGGCGATGTCGCCGACACCGAAGTGGTGGGGGAGGCCGTCGCGGCCGGCGAGGCTCTCGGCGGCCTGTGGGGTGTCGTCAACAACGCCGGCATCAACCCCTTCTACCACCCGGTCACCGAGACCCCGTTGTCGGAATGGGACGAGGTCCTGCGGGTCAACCTGCTGGGCGCGGCAGCCTTCTCGCGCGCGGTCGGACGGTTCCTGGACGAGGCCGGCGCGGGCGGCAGGATCGTCAATCTCAGCTCGGTCGCCGGCCTCACCGGCCTGCCGAACATCGGCCCCTACAACGCCTCGAAGGCAGCCATCGACGCGCTCACGCGCACCCTGGCCGTCGAACTCGGCCCCGCCGGGGTGTTGTGCAACTCCGTGGCGCCGGGAACGATCGCGACAGAGATGGTCGAAGGTCTGATGACCGCCAACCCGGTGCTCAAGGAGCGGTTGGTCGCCAAGTCGCCGCTCGGGCGGATCGGGACCGTCGCAGAGGCCGCCTGGCCGATCATCTTCCTGCTCACCGACGCCGCCAGCTTCATCACCGGCCAGACGCTGGTGGTCGATGGCGGGCGGCTCGCCGCCGGCTAGGCCGCCGTGAGGATCGTCGTCTGCGGGGCCGGCACGGCCGGCTGCGTCGCCGCCGCGAGGTTGTCTCAGGACCCCGCCAACGAGGTGACCCTGCTCGAGGTGGGTCCGCACTACCGGCCCGGAGAGTGGCCCGAGGCGCTCACCCACTCGCACCGGATCATCAAGGAGACCCACGACTGGAACTACCTGGCCCGGGCCGGCGACTCGCCGCGGATGGTCCACGTGCCACGTGGGCGGGTGGTGGGCGGGTCGTCGGTCACCAACGGCGCGATCGCCCTGCGTGGCCACCCCGAGCACTACGACGAATGGGATGCGCTGGTCGATGGCTATGACTGGGAGAGCTGGCTCCCCTGGTTCCGGGCGATCGAGTCCGACCGCGATCTCGGCGGAGAGCCCTGGCATGGCGCCGAGGGGCCGATCCCGATCAGCCGCTATCCGCGCCCTAGCTGGCTCGAGCTCCAGGAGCGCTTCTGCGAGGCCGCCATGTCGGTGGGCCACGAGTGGATCGACGACCACAACGCGCCCGGCGCCGTCGGCATCGGCCCGATCCCTCTCAACATGCTGGACGGCGTGCGCCAGACGCCCGCCGACATCTACCTGGATCCGGCGCTCACGCGCGACAATCTCGGCCTTCGGGCCGGGGTGCTGGTCGATCGGCTGCGGTTGGACGGTGAGCGGGTCGTCGGCGTCGAGGTGGTCGGCGCAGGCGGCCGCGAGGAGATCCCCGCCGACGCGGTGGTGATGGCGCTCGGCACCTACGCGACCCCGGCGGCACTGCTTCGCTCGGGCATCGGCCCCGCCGAGGAGCTCGCCCGTCACTCCATCCCCGTCGTGGCCGAGATCCCGGGGGTCGGACGGGGGATGCAGGACCACCCCAAGGTCTCGTACCGCTTCGACCTCGCCCTCGAGGCGCCCCCCTGGCCGAGCCCCTGGTACCAGTGCCTGCTGACCGGCGCCCACGAGGTCGGCGGGGAGCGTCGCGTCTACCAGGTGATGCCGTACTCGGGCCAGGTCGAGGCCGGGCAGCGCTTCACCGACCTCAACGTCCAGGTCGCCGACGCGCGCTCACGGCGTGGTGCCGTACGCCTGCAGAGCCGCGACCCGGCCGACCAGCCCGTGCTCGAGATGGGCTGGTTCCTCGAGCCCGGCGACCGCGATGCCGCCGTCGCGGCCGGTCGGCGCCTGATGGAGGTCGCCCGCGCGGCACCGCTGCGCCAGGTCCTCACGCCATGGCCGCATCTGGAGCGGACGCCGACCACGTGCTGCGCACCGTCGAGACCTTCCACCATCCGGTCGGCAGCTGCCGCATGGGTCGCGACGACGACCCCGATGCGGTCGTGGACGCCACCGGACGGCTGCGGGGTGTCGAGGGGGTCTGGGTGATGGACGCATCGGTCATGGCACGCGTCCCTTCCGCCAATACGCACCTCGCCGTGATCGCGCTCACCGAGCGGCTGAGCGCGGCGTTCCCCGGTATGGAGCGGACCAGAGCGACATAATCACGGTTCCCGTGCGCTGAATGCACGCCGCCGACGAGGTGCCAGAATCCCTCGGACACCTACCTCGAGAGGACCCATGCCCGAGCTGCCCCCGCCCGCCGATCCGAACGCCACCTACACGGCGGTCATCGAGACCTCCGGTGGAGACATCACTCTGGAGCTGTGGCCCGCCAAGGCGCCGCAGACGGTGGGCAACTTCGTCGGGCTCGCGCGTCAGGGCTTCTACGACAACACGATCTTCCATCGCGTGATCCGCGATTTCATGATCCAGGGGGGCTGCCCCAAGGGCACCGGCACCGGCGGCCCGGGTTACGACTTCAAGGACGAGATCAACGACGAGAAGCTCGTGGGCGGTGTGCTGGCGATGGCCAATGCCGGCCCGAACACCAACGGGAGCCAGTTCTTCATCATCACGGCGGCGGCCACACCGTGGCTCGATGGGGCCCACACCGGCTTCGGCAAGGTGATCGGCGGCCAGGAGGTCGTGGACGCGCTCGGCACGACTCCCACCGGCCCGGGCGATCGGCCGCGCGAGACACAGACGATCACCACCATCAGGATCGAGGAGGGCTGACGCCGCCGGTCGCGCCCTCCTGGGAGGTCACCCTCCTGCGCCGGCCGCCGGGTGCGCGCCGGCCGAGGGTGGCCGCGCGGGTGGTACTCGAGGCACCAGATCTGGCCGGAGCCCAGCTGGCGGCCCAGGCGGCCCTCGAGGAGCGGCGCTCGGACGAGTCGCGCTGGTCCCTGGGGGTACTGAAGCCGCTCACCCCGATGGCGCCCGGCACCCACCGCTACCGCGCCACCTTCGCGCTCTGGGAGGCGGGAGAGGATCGCTTCGTGCGGCGCGACGTCCACGATCTGGAGGTCTGGGCGGCCGATGCCCAGAGCGCACGGCGCCTCGCCCAGCAGGAGATCCGGATGGTCGACGGCTACGAGCCGTCCTGGCGGATCCGCCAGGTGGCCCGCATCGACGGAGGCCGCGGGCGGGGTCCGGCGACCGGATCGTGAGCAACGCCCCCGCACGTCGGCCGCTGATCACCGGTGAGGGACGCATCACCACCCGGGAGTGGTTCCCGATCGTCTCGCGCCTGGACGGGGTACCACTGGGCGAGGTGGCCGCAGCCCAGATCGATGACGTGAACCGGGCCGTGCGCGCAGCCAATGCGGCATGGCCGGCGTGGGCGGCGCTCACGCCGTCGCAGCGCGCCAGCGCGATGTCGGCCTATGCGGCCCTCGTCAACGCCGAGCAGGCCCGAATCGCCGACCTGGTCCACCGCGAGATGGGCAAGCCCCTCTCCGAGGCCCAGGCTGAGGTCGCGCGCGCGGCCGAGGTGATCCACCATTTCGCCGGGGAAGCCGAGCGCATGTGGGTTCAGCAGATGCCCGGGCCGACACTCGGCACCGGCAGCTGGGTGCGGCCGGCGCCGGTGGGCGTGGTCGCCGCCATCACCCCCTGGAACTTCCCCGTGGCCCTGGTGATCTGGAAGCTGGCACCGGCGCTGGCCGCCGGTTGCGCGGTGGTCGTCAAGCCGGCCATCGAGGCGCCCCTGGCGGCGTGGGCGCTGTGCGATCTGGCCGAGCGGGCCGGCCTGCCACCCGGCCTGGTCAGCTGCCTCACCGGCGACGGGCCCCTCATCGGCGAGGCGCTCTCCACGCACCCGGGCGTCGCCAAGGTCGCCTTCACCGGCTCACGTCGGGTGGCCGAGCAGATCGCCGGCTGGGCGTCCCCCCGACTGAAGGCGCTCTCCCTCGAGCTCGGTGGTCACGGCGCCCTCGTGGTGCTGCCCGACGCAGACCTCGACATCGTCGCCGAGGTCGCCGTCATGCAGGGGTACGTCAACTCCGGACAGGCCTGTTACGCCGTCAACCGCGTGCTCGTGCCTCCGGCCCTCGCCGGCGATCTGCTCGAGCGCATGCGCGCGCGCATGACCGGCCTCGCCCTCGGGCCGATGGCCACCGACCGCGGCCTCGCCCGCCACCACATGCTGATCGAGGACGCCCGCGCGCACGACGCGCGGATCGAGGGGGGCGAGGAGGTCTCGCCCGGGAGGCTGACGCCGGCGCTGGTCACCGGCGCAGGTCCCGGGGTGCGCCTGGTCGACGAGGAGCCCTTCACGCCGATCGTGGCCGTCATGGAGATGGACACGGCCGCCGCCATCGCCGAGGCCAATCGCCCCGACTACGGGCTGGTGAACTACGTCTGCGGGCGCGACATGCGAGGCGCGCTCGAGACGGCCCAGGCCCTCACGTCGGGCACCGTCGCGATCAACGGCTGGCGGGTGGTGCTGCCCTACGCCCCCTACGCCGGCTGGCGCGGGTCGGGGGTCGGTTGCGAGCTCGGACGGCAGGGCCTGGAGGCCTTCGTCCACTGGCAGCACCTGCGCGTGCTCGCCTAGCCGCCCCCGGAGCGGTGCACCCGGCGGGCCCACACCATCTGCTCCACCTTGGGCCGGGCCCCGGCGAAGCCGCTGTCGCCGACCCCGCCCACCACCAGATGGGCGTCCTGATACAGGGGGCCCTCGTCAACCAGGACGCGCGCGGCTCGCAATCCGGCCACCACCCCCTCCCCCGACCCGAAGACCGCCGCGCCCAGGGCGTACGGGCTGTCGTTGGCCAGGGCGAGGGCCTCCTGCGCATCGTCGACGACCACCAGCCCGCGCACGGGGGCGAAGCTCTCCTCGCGCCAGAGCGCGACGCCCACCGCCGCGCGGGGCAGCACGACGACCGTGGGAGTGAAGTGGGCGCCGCGCTCGCCCTCGCCCACCAGGACCCGGCCGCCCGCCGCGAGGGCCTCCGCGAGCGCGGCCCGGGCACGGGCGCGCGCCGGGCCGTCGGCGAGGGGCCCGATGTCGGTGCGCTCATCATCGGGATCTCCGACCACCAGCGCGTCCACGGCTGCCACCAGGCGTGGGGCGAACTCATTCCAGACATCGCGCGCGACGATCATCCTCTTGGCCGACATGCACAGCTGGCCGGCGTTCGCGAATCCCCCGAGCGCCGCCGCATGGGCGGCGGCATCGAGGTCGGCCCCCGGCAGAACGATCATGGCGTCGTTGCCCGAGCCCTCCGGGATGTACGGCCGGAGCGGCGCGCCCTCGGCGTACGCGCGCCCGAGACCGGACAGGTGGCGCTTGCAGGTCGCGCTCGAGGCGTGCGCGACCACCACACCCACGCCGGGGTCCCAGACCAGGGGCTCCGCCGCCGGCCCACTCAGGTCGGCGATCACCACGGCATCGGCGGGCCAGGCCTCGCGCAGGGCGTCGAGCACCAACCCGGTCGTACGGCGCACGCGCGAGGAGGGACGGCAGACGACGGCGTTGCCGGCGACCAACGCCGAGGCGGCGACCAGCGTGGGCACCCATACCGGCGAGTTGGCCGCGTGCCAACCGAGCACCACGCCGTAGGGGGCCCACTCGAGGGTCGTCAACCCCGAGGTCGCCGGCACCGCCACCGGCCGAATCGCCTCGGCGAGGTCCGGCAGGGCGTCGAGCAGGCCGAGCGCCGACTGCATCTCGCGCCGGGCGAAGCGCCGTGGCTGCCCGGCCTCGGTGACCGCGGCATCGACCACCGCGCCGGCGACGCGCTCGAGGGCGGCGCGCATCGTCGTGCACCGCTCGAGGCGCTCATCGAGGTCGATCGCGCTCACCTGCGGCTGGGCGGCCGCGGCGGCGCGGACGAGGTCCGAGGACGGGGTGAGGGCCACGACGGGCCAGGTTAGCGGGGCCGCAGTGCTCCCTGCGGGGGTGCTCGTCTGCGCCGAGCCGGAGGTGATCGCGCGCCACTTCACCTTCTTGTGCGCACTGCAGCCGGTGAGGATGTACCCCGAGGGGCTGGTGTGCGCGCCACGCAGCTGCCCCGAGGAGGCTGCGCGCGCCCTCGACGCGTGTCCCCTACCCTGGCGCGCCCTCGCGGCGGTGCCCGCCTGGCCCGATCCGCCGGCGGCGATGGTGGCCGGCTGGTACCGACGCAGTCCTGGCCATGTGCCTGCACCCGAGGGCATCCGCGAGCTGATACAGGCGCCCGGGGAGGGCTTCGGTCCCGCCGATCACCCAACGACGACCATGTGCCTGGAGCAGCTCGAGCGCCTGCCCAGCGCCGACGCGGTCAACGTGGGGTGCGGTTCGGGCCTGCTCTGCCAGGCGTGGGTCGCGCTCGGACGGGGACGGGTCCTCGCCTGCGACCTCGATGGCCGCGCCCTCGACCAGGCGGCGCGCAGCCTCGCCGCCGCCGGGCGCGAGGACGAGGTGGCGCTGAGACGGGGGCCGATCGCCTCGCTCCGCGCCGAGGAGCTCGCCGGGCGTGTGCTGCTCGCCAACATCCCCCTGCCCGCCCACCAGTCGCTGCTGTCGCGCATCGGGGCGCCTCCACGCGCGGTCGTGCTCTCGGGGCTCCGCCCCACCCAGACCTCGTCGGTGGTGGCGGCCTACCGCGCCCTCGGTCTGGAGATCATGGTCGCCGACGAGCGCGCGGGCTTCAGCGCCGTGAGCCTGGTGAGGCCGTGAATCGGGTCTGGCGTATCTGGTCGGTGCTGGTCCTGTTCGCCCTCGGCACGAGCCTGATCACGCCGCTGATCCCGATCTACCAGGACTCCCTGTCGTTCAGCGACACCGTGGTGACGCTCTTTCTCGGCTGCTACGTCGCCGCGCTGGTGCCCTCGATGCTGACCCTCGGTCAGGTCTCGGACCGGATCGGGCGCAAGCGCGTGCTCCTCGGGGCGCTCGCCACCCTCGCGCTCGCCCAGGTGCTGCTGATCACCGACCCCGACCTCACCGGGCTGCTGGTCGCGCGTGCGATCCAGGGCTTCGCCACCGGCGCCTTCTTCGGGACCTGCACGGCGTTCATCGTCAACGCGGCCCCCCTCGGTCAACGCGGCTTCGTCGCCGCACTGGCCTCGGTGTCCGTGCGCCTCGGGCTCGGGCTCGGGCCGGGAGTCGGCGGGGTGATCGCCCAGTACGCCGACGACCCCCTGCGGCTGCCCTTCGAGCTCCACCTGATCGCGCTGGTGATCGCCACCGTGATCGTGATCACCCTGCCCGAGACGGTCACCGTCCGCAGCCGCAGGCCCCTGACGCTGCACCTCGAGGTCCCGGAGGCCGAACGGGCGGTCTTCTGGCGCGTCCTGGTGCCCTCGGGGGCGCTCTTCTCGCTCTTCGATGGAACCGCTCTCTCGCTGATCCCGGTCTTCCTGGTTCGCGACCTGGGTGTCGACAACTACGCGGTGGTCGGCGCCGCCGGGTTCCTCGTTCTCGCCTCGGGTGCGCTCAGCCAGTTGGTGCTCCCGCGGATCGCACCGGACCGGGCGATCAGCTGGGGCCTCGCGGCGGCCTCGCTCGCCTCCCTCGGAGTGGTGGCATCCGCTCCTGCGAAGTCAGCGTCCCTTGCCCTGGTCGCGGTCGCGGCGACCGGCGCGGCGGCCGGTCTGGTGTTCAAGGGCGGCCTTGATCTCTGCACCCAGATCGCCCCCGTCCAGGACCGGGGCAAGCTGATGTCGGCCTACTACGTGGCCTGCTACCTCGGTGGGTTCTCGGTGCCGCTGCTGGTGATCGGGATCCTCTCGGATGTGATCGGGCTCACGGGTGCACTGGCGTGCCTGTCTGCGGCGGGCGCACTCGGCGCGGCATGGACCTGGGTGGTCGGGCTGCGCTCGCTCTCGGGCCTCCGCCCGCCGGTCCCAGGGACGGCCATGCCGCCGGGCGCCGAGTAGACTCGCCGCCCGATGGCCCCCCAGGCATCCGACCCCGATGCCCTCGCGGCCGCGTTCCTCGCGGCCGAACGAGCGGTGGTACTGACCGGCCTGCGGCTCGGCGGCCCGGAGAGCCTTGACCTGACCCACGCTCACGGGGAATGGGCCCAGAGGGCGAGCCTGGAGGCCTTCCTCACTGAGCCCTCGCGCTTCTGGGAGTACTTCTACCCCACCGCGCTCACGATCGCGGCGCGCGCACCGACCCCGGCCCACGAGGCGATCGCGCGCCTGGAACGCGCCGGGGTGGTCTCGTCCCTGATCACCCAGTCGGTCGACCGCCTGCACTCGCGCGCCGGCAGCTCCGATCCGGTCGAGGTCTACGGCACGGTGCTCGTGATGCGCTGCGAGCGATGCGGCGAGCGATACGGCCTGCCCGAGGTCGGAGTGCTCATCGACGATGCCGACGACGGGGTGCCCCGCTGCACGACCCCGGGTTGCGAGTACCCGCTCAGGCCCGAGGGGACCCTGTGGGGGGAGGCCCTGCCGCAGCCGGCCGTCGAGCGCGCCTGGGAGCTCGCGGCGGAGGCCGACGCCTTCTTCGTCTTCGACTCGGATCTGAGGACGGCACCGATCTCACTGCTGCCCTCGGTGCCGCTCACCCGCGGCGCGCCTCTGGTGCTGATCGGGGAGACGCCGACCCAGTACGACCGCTACGCCCACATGGTCGTGCGCTCCTCGAGCGCCGAGCTCATCACCGAGGTCGCGGACCGGATCGCGCCGGGCCCATGAGGCCCGGCGCCCGGTCCGCTCACGCGGCCGGTGCGGACTCCGCGTCGACCACGAACTTCTGCGAGTAGTAGATGTCGCCCTCGTGCCCGAGCTTCATGCGGCGCAGGGTCGCCTTCACCCGGGTGCCGACCTCGATGTCCTCGGGGGCCACGCCGACGACCGGCGCCGGCATCAGCACGCCCTCGTCCATGGTGATGTGTCCGACCACGTAGGGCTCCTGGCCGAGGAAGTCCCGGGGTGGGTAGTAGACCACCGTGTAGTTGGTCAGCTCGCCCGTGCCCGCCAGCTCCTGCTCGACCATGTCGGCACCACCACAGGCGTAGCAGTGGTGGTGCTCCCACCAGGGGCTGAGCGCCTCACAGGAGGTGCAGCGCATCGCGTAGAGGCGCAGCTTGGGCGGGCCCAGTCGCGAGAACTCGATCGCGGAGACCGTCATCGGCTCACCCCTCCAAGCGCTGGTAGACGTGGATCGCGCCGACGGCGCCCGGGCCGCCGCGGCAGGCCGAGATGCCGATCGACGCGTCGGGCCGCTGCATGTCCTTGGGGGCGGTACCCCTCAACTGCTCGACGACGTCCACCGCCTGGGTCGAACCGGTCGCCCCGAGGGGGTGGCCCTTGCAGAGCAAGCCACCGGAGAGGTTGACGCCGACCTTGCCGTCGATCCAGGTCGAGCCGTCCGCCGCGCCCTTCCAGCCCTCGCCCTGGGGGGCGAATCCGAGCGACTCGATGCCGAGCGGCTCCTGGATGGCGAACGAGTTGTAGATCTCCGCCACGTCGATGTCGTCCGCCGTGATCCCCGCCATGTCGTAGGCGCGCTGGGCCGGACGGGCCAGGAGCTCGTAGGCGTCGCCGAGGGTGTCGGTGGCCGCGTACCAGGTGCCGGTCGCCATCTGGGTCGCCGTGACGAACACCTGCGGCTTGTCGGGCTGATCGCGCAGGATCTCCTCGCGACAGAGCACCAGAGCCGAGGAGGCGTCGGTCATCGGGCACACCTCGTAGAGCTTGAGCGGATCGGCCACCTTGGCCGAGCGCATGACCTCCTCGACGGTGCATTCGAAGCGCAGGTGCGCGTAGGGGTTGCGCGCGCCGTAGTGATGGTTCTTGACCGAGGTGTGGGCCAGATCCTCCTCGGTGAGACCGTAGACCTGCATGTACTTGCGGGCCGTCAGGGCCACTCCCGAGGGGAAGGTGAGGCCCGAGAAGTACTCCTCCTTGGAGTCGGCCGCCTGGGCGATGATCGAGGTCCCCTCGACGGTCGCCAGGTCGTTCATCTTCTCCGCTCCGAGCACCATCACCGTGTCGTAGAGGCCGGAGAGGATCGCCACGCATCCCAGGTGCAGAGCCCAGGCGCCGGTACCGCAGGCGGCCTCGACGCGCACCGCACCTGCGGGGACGACCCCGAGGTGGTGGGCCGACATCAGGCCGGTCGAGTTCTCGTAGTTGAAGCCGACCGAGCCCACGTTTCCGACATACAGGGCCTGGATGTCCGAGGGCTCGACTCCGGCGTCGGCCATGGCCGCCCGGCCGGACTCGACGACCAGGTCGCGGAGGGACTTCTCGTGCTGGATCTTGTGCGGGGTCTTCCCGATCCCGAGGACGCCGACGCGCATCACGCCTCCCTTAGTGGGGTTCGGCCTGGCGGCCACGGGTCCAACGGTAGTACGTGCTGAGGTCGATCGCCTCGCCGGCGAGCTGTTCGGCAGCATCCGTTGCCGGAGGTGCGGCCGTGACCTCGATGTCCTGCGCGATCGCCTCGCCGCCGCCGTAGCCGAGTGCGATCAGGTGCTCGCCCGGCTGGGCGCGGTCGAGTCCGAGCGCAAGCGCGACCCCGACCGATGCCGCGCCCAGGTTGCCGATCTCGCCGACAAAGCTGGTGTTCTCGAGCTGCTCGGCCCCGACACCCGCCTTGCCCAGTCCTCGCAGGGTCTGGGGGTGGGGCTGGCTCGCGCACACCGAGGCGTAGTCGGCGGTCGCACGCTCGGTCGCGGTGGCGAGATCCGCGAGGGCCTTCTTGGTGGTCGCTCCATAGGCGTCGAAGAGGACCTCGAGCCGATAGCGGGCCTCGGCCTCGGTGCCCAGGCGCCACACGTCGTAGACCTCACGGCTGGCGCGGGCCATGGTCCCCAGGCGCGCGAAACCGCCCGAGGCCCCCACCAGGAACGCGGCGGCGGCGCCGGCCGAGAGCATGTCGCAGACACGCTCGTCGATGCTCACGAGATGGTCGGAGACGACCACGAGCACCGGCGGGTCGCCCTCGCCCGAGAGGGACCCGGCGATCGCGAGCGCGTCGAGCAGCGCGCCGGGGTGGCCGCCGACATCGAGGGGGACGGCGTCGTCCAATCCCAGGGTGCGCGCCAGGGTGGCCGACAGCTTGCGCAGCCCGAACGGCGGCGACTGGCTGACGGTGATGACCGCACCGGGCGTCTCGGCCCCGGCCAGGGCCGAGACGGCGGCCTCATAGGCCATCGTCAGGGTGTCCTCGTCGAGGGCCGGGGTGCACAGCGACTTCGAGCGGGGCCTACCCGGGCGCCCATAGAAGGACTGGATGTCCCTCAGGGGTGCCCGGTAGCGAGGCAGGTACGCCCCGTACCGGATGATCTCTGACATGCCCGTTATCGCTTGATCGTGATGCCGGCGGCCTCACGGTCGAAGGTGTCGGGCGTGATGCCCGCCTCGCGCAGCTTGACCTTCTGGACGCGCTCGGTGGGGGTCTTGGGCAGGGAGTCCACGAAGCGGATGTAGCGGGGCACCATGAAGTAGGGGATCCGCTCGGCCAGCCAGTGGGTGACCTCGACCGGGTCGGGTGCCTCGCCCTCGGGGATGCAGACGACCATGATCTCGTCCTCGGAGGAGGCGCCCTCCCCCGCCTTGACCCCGATGGCGGCCGCCTCACGGATGCCCGGGTGGTCGGAGACCTGCTTTTCGACCTCCATCGAGGAGACGTTCTCGCCCCGGCGGCGGATGTAGTCCTTGACCCGGTCCATGAAGTAGAAGTAGCCCTCCTCGTCCATGCGCCCGAGGTCGCCCGTGTGGAGCTTGAGGTTGCGGAAGTCCTCGGCGGTCTTCTCGGGCATGCCGTAGTAGGCGCGCATGACGATGTTGGGGATCTTCATGTCGACGACGATCTCACCCGGCGTGCCGGGCGGCAGGGGCCGGTCGGTGCCGGGCTCGACGATCGTGACCTCATAGCCCGGGTTGGCCTTGCCCATCGATCCGCGGCACACCCGGCTTGGTCGGGTCCATGTAGGTCGCCATGCCGGTCTCGGTGAGGCCGTAGCCCTCGATGAACTTGACCCCGAAGCGCTCCTGGAACTCGTTGTAGATGTCCTTGGGGGCCGGGGCGGCAAAGCAGGTGTGCACCTTGTGGGCGCGGTCCAGGTCCGAGGTGGGGATGTTCCAGATGAAGTAGCTGACGGCGCCGATCGAGTTGAAGATCGTGGCCTCGGCATCGATGATCTGCTGCCAGAAGCGGCTGGAGGAGAAGCGCTCGGTGTAGGCGACCCGGCCGCCGGCCACCAGCGCCGGGTAGCCCGAGAGCACCTGGGCGTTGGAGTGGAACAGCGGCAGGCAGCTGAAGAAGGTGTCCTCGCTGAGGGACTCCACCGACTTGCCGGCCGTGGCCGAGACGACCTCCAGCAGGCCGCGGGCCGAGAAGTAGTCGGCGGCGTTCTGCTTGATGACGCCCTTGGAGCGGCCGGTGGTGCCCGAGGTGAACATGATCCGGGCGTCGTCGGTCCAGGAGTAGGTGATGCCATCGGGCTCGCCGTCGGAGGCGCTCATGAGGGCCTCCAGCGGCTCGTTGGGCAGCGAGGGGTCGGGCCCCTCGCGCTTGCCCGACTCCCACACGATCACGTGCTCCAGGTGCGGCAGCTCGCCCTTGATCAGGTCCAGGCGGTCCAGGAACTCGTCGGAGATGATCAGCTTGCGGGACTCGACCAGGTTGATCGTCCACGACAGGAAGTCGCCCTTGTAGGCGGTGTTGATCGAGCTCATCACCGCGCCGGCCTTGAGGATGCCGAACCAGACCGGGATGAACTCCTCGCAGTTGGGCAGCATCACGCTGACCGACTCGCCCGGGGCGACCCCCCGGGCGATCAGGGCGTTGGCGATCCGGTTGGAGCGCGCGTTGACCTCGCCGTAGCTCACCCATGGTGAGTCGGCGAACTTCAGGTAGTCGCGGTCGGGGTGCTCTGCCGCCCGCCGCTTGAGGACCTCCGCCAGGACCCAGGTCGTCGGATCCTCACGCGCGTACCAGTCGCTCCACTCGCCCATCGGTCGTTCCCCCTTGGATGCCGTGATCGTGCCGTGCCGCTCTCCTACCCCGACTCGCCCCTAGGCCGCGACGAACTTGGGCAGGGTGATCTCGTCGGTGACGTCGTGGAAGACCACGCGCACCTTCATGCCGATGGACACGTCGTCGGGGTCGATCGACGGGTATCCCTCCTCGTCCTTGACGAGGTTGGACATCAGCCGGACGCCGTCGTCGAGGTCGATCAGGGCGACGGTGTGCGGCGGGTCACCCTTGTAGGCCTTGCTCGGCCCGATGAAGTGGATCGAGTAGGTGTAGACCGTCCCGGTCCCCTTGGCCTCGGTCCACTGGGTGGGCTCGAGGGTCCCCGGGACCAGGGCCCGCGGGTACCAGAAGGGCTTGCCGCTGGAGTCGGTCGGAAGGAGCAGCTTGTGCTCCTTCATGGCCGCCCACCAGTGGTCGCCCTCCGGGCGCATGTCGGGGAGGGGCTTGGTGTAGGCCGGCTTGGTGGTCTCGCTCATCGTCTTCTCCCCTTGCCCTAGGCCGCCGACGGCGGTTCGCTCGACAGGACCAGCGCGCTCGTCGCCGCCAGGATCCCGCCGGAGCCGGTCGTGATGGCCAGCTTGGCGTTCGGGACCTGGTGGTTGCCGCCGCCGCGGGCCGTGTCGTCGGCCTCGCCGCGCAGCTGGAGCGCCGCCTCGACGATGTGGTGCATCGCCCCGAGGTGGGCCTGGCGGATCAGGCCGCCGTGGGTGTTCATCGGGAGGGTGCTGCCGAGCTTGGCGTTGCCCTCGAGCACCCAGTCGCCGGCCTCGCCCGGACCGCAGACGCCGATGCCCTCGAGGGCGATCAGCGGGGTGAAGCTGAACGAGTCGTAGATCTCGGCGACGTCGAGATCGGACGGCGTGATGCCGGCGACCTCCATGGCCCGGCGCCCGGCGCGGCCGAGGCCCTGGCGCACGCCGTCGACCGAGGTCGCCGAGGTGATGTACTGGTGCGAGTAGCCCTCGCCGATGCCGGTGATGTAGACCGGCTTGGGACGCATCGACTTGGCCCGCTCGGCGGTGGTGACGATGAACGCCGCCGCGCCGTCGGAGACCAGCGAGCAGTCCATGGCGTGGAACGGGGTGGCGATCCACCGGTCGTTCATGACGTCCTCGACGCTGACCACGTCGCGGAGCATCGCGTTCCACTTGAGGGCCGCGTGCTCGGACTGGGTCGCCACGACCGCCGCCAGCGCCTCCTGGGGCACGTCGTGCTCGTACATGTAGCGCTGGGCCAGCAGGCCGTAGCCGCCGATGGTGGTGAGGCCGTAGGGGGCCTCGTAGGCGCCGTGGCTCATCTCGCGGGCCATGGCGATCATCCCCGAGGAGCTGATGCCCGAGCGGGTGTTGTCGCCGCGCACGCACAGCACGGTCTCCGCCAGGCCGGCGTCGATCGCGAGAGCGGCCTGGACCGCCATGAGCGGCGCGGTCGCGCCGCCGACGGCGACCGAGGCGAAGTAGCCCGGCGCCATGCCGAGATAGTCGGCGAACGTCGTCGAGTGCATCAGGGTCGACTCGACGAAGGAGAAGGCGGTGACCATGCCATCCACGTCAGCCAGCGTGATCCCGGCGTCGTCGAGCGTGATCTTCGTGACCTCCGCCAGGAGCTGGAACGAGCCCCGTCCCTCGAGCTTGCCCTGCTCGGTCTCCCCCACTCCGGCGATCACGATTCCCTTGCCCAGCATTCGCCGCGCTTCGCGCAGATTGGGCGTGGCCTCGCTCATCCATCCCTCCTCGTGGTCGGATATCTGGACCAATCGGGGCCGTCGGCGGCCGACGGCCGCAAGGCGACCGGAGGCAACGCAGGGCCGAGGCCAGGCCGGGTGGCCCGCACGAGTCGGAACGCTACCAGCGCCACGAGCTGGCCGTCAAGACTGCCCGCGGACCGGTTCTTGCCTGCAAAAGCGCCGTTTTTCGCGGCGCTTCCACACGCCCCCGGGACACATGGCGTCACCGGCCTCGCGGCGGCGGCCCTTGGTACCATCGGGGCCGCTCCCGTCACGTGCGACGCGAAGGAGATCGCGCTGTCTGCCCCCGACCCCAACTACGACCCGGCCACCGACACCTACCGGCAGATCTACCAAGGCCACGACAACGCCTCCGCGGTGACCAACTCCGAGGGCCTCACGGTCTACTTCGACCCGGACACCAACGACGTGCTCGGCTTCACGATCGCCGCCTTCAGCGAGTACTACAAGGCCCACTCGACGCCCGAGGGCGAGTTCGAGGTCAGCCTCCCGGCGAAGGTCCCGCCGAGCATCGAGGAGGAGATGGACTTCGACGCCGAGACGATCCGCTCGGGCGTGCGCATCGCCGAGTTCTACTAGGGGCTAGGCACCCGGACCTGCCGCGGGCATCCCGACGATGATCGCGTCGGGACCCTTGCCCGAGGGGACCATCGGGAAGACCTTGGCCATCTGGTTGACGTGGACGTCCACCAGCGCGGGGCCGTCCACGGCGAAGGCCTCGGCGAGCGCGTCATCGAGCTCGCCGGGGTCGTGGACCGTCGCGGCGTGGATGCCGTAGGCCTGGGCGATGCCGGCGAAGCTCGGCTGGAAGGACGCGAAGCTCGAACCGGCGTAGCGGCCGTCCCAGAACAGCTCCTGCCACTGGCGCACCATGCCCAGGTAGCCGTTGTTGAGGATCACGACCTTGACCGGCAGGCCGTACATCTGGGCGGTCGAGAGCTCCTGCAGGGTCATCTCGAACGACCCGTCGCCCGAGATCACGACGACCAGGTCGTCGGGCAGGGCGACCTGGGCACCGAGCGCGGCCGGCAGGCCGAAGCCCATCGTCCCGAGGCCGCCCGAGGTGATCCAGCGCCGCGGGCGGTCGAAGAGGTAGTGCTGGGCCGCCCACATCTGGTGCTGGCCGACGTCGGTCACGACGATCGCGTCGCCGCGGGTGATCCGGTAGACCGACTGCACCACGTTCTGGGGCTGGATGACGCCGGTGTCGGCGTCCACCTGGTAGGGGTGCTGGCGCTTCCAGGCGGCGATCTGGTCGACCCAGCCGGCTCGGCGGGCCGAGTCGTGCGACTCGGGCAGCTTCTGGTAGGCCTCGGCGAGCGCGGCCAGCGCCGGCGCCGCCTGCCCGGCGATGCCGATGTGGGCCGCGCGGTTCTTGGAGATCTCGGCCGGGTCGACGTCGATGTGGATGATCTTGGCGCCGGGCGCCCACTCGCTCATGACGGTCGACAGCACGCGCTCGTCGAAGCGCACGCCGACGGCCAGGATCACGTCCGACGCCTGGAAGGCGTAGGTCGCCGCGGCGATGCCGTGCATGCCGGGCATCCCGATGAAGAGCGGGTGCGTGCCGGGGAAGCCGCCGAGACCCATCAGCGTGGTGTTGACCGGGATCCCGGTGATCTCCGACAGGCGGGTCAGCTCCGCCGAGGCCTCGCCGGTGATGATGCCGCCCCCGGCGTAGATCACCGGCCGCTCGGCGGCCGCGAGAGCGCGGGCGGCCGCCTCGATCTGGCGCGGGTGGCCGGCGCCCTCGGGTGGCCGGTAGCCGGGCATCTGGGGCATCGGCCCGTCCAGGTCCTCGACATCGGCCGCCCACTGGTCGACGCAGACGTCCACGAGCACCGGTCCGGGGCGGCCGGTCTGGGCGATGTGCAGCGCCTCGGCCATCGCCAGCGGCAGGTCGTCGGCGTCCTTGATCAGGTAGGAGTGCTTCACGATCGGCAGGGTGATGCCGACGATGTCGGCCTCCTGGAAGGCGTCCGTGCCCACGCGCGTGGAGCCGACCTGGCCGGTGATGGCCACCATCGGGACCGAGTCCATGTAGGCGTCGGTGATCGGGGTCACCAGGTTGGTCGCGCCAGGCCCGGAGGTGGCCGTGCAGACACCGGCCCGGCCCGTGACCTTCGCGTAGCCTTCGGCCATGTGTCCGGCACCCTGCTCGTGGCGCACCAGGAAGGTCCGGATGTCCGGATCGTCGTGCAGCGCGTCGAACAGGGGGATCACCGGTCCACCCGGCAGACCGAAGATGGCATCAACTCCGGCTCGCTTCAGGCTGGCGAGGGTCGCGTCAACCGCGCGCATTCACAGTGTCCTTCCGCCCAGTTCTCCGTGGTCTCAGCACGCGAGTGTAATGGACCCGACCGGGGTAATCCCATCGCAGAGGAGGGTCCCCACACCATGAGCACATCACCGCCCCCCGGCGGCGATCCGGCCCGTCCCTCGTTCGCCGAGGAGAACGCGATGCGGATCGCATCGGAGTCGCTGAGCCACTACGACGAGCAGGCCGACACCTACCACTGCTCCTACGGCGCGCCGGTGCCGGCGGTCACCATCCACGACGTCGAGCGCGGGCTGCTGGTGCGCGTCGAGCCCCGCAGCCGCCAGGTGGTCGGCTTCTCGATTCCGCAGTTCAAGGCCTGGCACGCGGCCAACGCCGACGACAGCGGCGAGTTCGAGGTCGACCTGCCCTCGATCTGGCCGCTCGGGCCCGACGAGGGAGCCTCGGAGGAGTGAGCCTGAGGCGGTCGCGCAGGGCGGTCCGGTAGACTCGCCGAACGTCTTTAGGCCCGTCGGTAGAAGGAGCACGAATGGCGGTTGAGAGCCAGAAGGTCGAGGACTTCCGCCTCACCACAGAGCCGTACTACCTGCCGCTGGGCAACGAGATCGAGCTCTTCGAGTCGGCCTACAACGCCCGCCTGCCGGTGATGCTCAAGGGTCCGACCGGGTGCGGCAAGACGCGCTTCGTCGAGCACATGAGCTGGCGCCTCAAGCGCACGCTGGTCACGGTGGCCTGCCACGAGGACCTCACCGCCTCCGACCTGGTCGGCAAGTACACGCTGCGCGGCGACGAGACCGTCTGGCAGGACGGCCCGCTCACCACGGCCGTGAAGTCCGGCGGCATCGCCTATCTCGACGAGGTCGTCGAGGCGCGCAAGGACACGACCGTCGTGATCCACCCCCTCACCGACGACCGGCGCATCCTGCCGCTGGAGAAGAAGGGCGAGATCGTCTCGGCGCCCGAGGACTTCATGCTGGTCATCTCCTACAACCCGGGCTACCAGTCGGTCCTCAAGGACCTCAAGCACTCGACCAAGCAGCGCTTCGTCGCCATCGAGTTCGACTACCCGCCACCGGATCTCGAGGAGTCGATCCTCAAGTCCGAGGCCGGCATCGACGACGACACCGCGACCAAGCTGGTCAAGATCGGCGAGAAGGTGCGCAACCTGCGCACCCACGGTCTCGACGAGGGCGTGTCCACCCGCCTGCTGGTCTACGCGGGACAGCTGATCCAGGGCGGCGTCGAGCCGATCGCCGCGTGCGAGGCGACGATCTGCAAGCCGATCACCGACGACCTGGAGATGCAGCGCTCGATCGTCGAGATCATCGCGACCCAGTTCTAGCGGCCGGAGGCCGAGCCCCATGACCTTCGGTCCGGCCGTGGGCAACGTGGGCATGTACGTCGCCCGCGAGATGCTGATCTCGGTGCCCGAGGATCAGCGCCAGACGTACCTGCGCATGGTCGAGGAGATCTCCGACCTCAAGTACCAGCTCGGCGTCGAGGTGGCGCGCCAGCTGCCGCGTCTGCTGGTCGAGGGAGACTCCGAGCGCGTCGCCCGCTACCTGAGCCAGGTGCGCGAGGTCGCGGCCACCGGCTGGAAGAGCGGTGTCGAGGTCGCCAAGCAGCTGCCCGACCTCTACGACGCGCCCGATGAGACGCTCGCCGGGGCCTACGTCGACATCGTCTCCCAGGCCACCGCCGGCCCGCCCGAGGACACCGAGACGGCCCAGCTGGCCACCGAGCTCGGTGATCTCGAGCGCGAGCTGCGCGAGATGGAGCCCAAGGTCAAGCGTGCCCAGGAGCTGCGCACCCAGCTGGCCGCTCGCGACCGGCGCGACGAGAAGCGGCGCAAGCACGCGGTCGAGCTGGCCTCGGCGCTGCCGCCGATCCTCGCCCGCCTGCGCCCGCGCTACCGGCCGCCGTATCTCGACCTGGTCCGCCAGGTGGCCGCCGCCGACCCCGAGGCGTCCCTCGAGGCGGCCGACACGCTGCTCGACCTGCTCAACGGCGAGCGCGTCTCCCCCGAGGGCGCCGCGGAGTGGGTCGACCGCGGCCTCGAGGTGCTCGAGCGCAACAAGGAGGTCGGCCGCGGCTACTTCCGCCTGGGCTCCAAGTACTCGCTCCAGGTGCTCGAGGAGCTCAAGGAGGGTCTCGCCCTGAAGTCGGTGGCGCGCGTGCTCAAGCTCTATGCGACCGCGCTCTCGGGCCACGAGATCGCCATCCGCGGCACCAACGAGATGCAGGCCGTCGACGTGTTCGGGGTCGACCACATCATCCTGCCGCCGGAGATGCACTTCTTCGACGACGACGCCAGCAACTTCACCGCCTACAAGGTGGCCACCGCCCACGGCGCCGGGCGGATCGAGTTCGGCACCTACGAGTTCTCGCTGGGGGACATCCCCGAGACCGTCGAGCGCCTCCGGGCCCGCTACTCCGAGGAGTCCCGCTGAGCACCCTGCGCCCCACCGTCACCGACCTGACGCGCTTCTACGAGATCTTCCCGCAGCCGGCGCTGGCCCGTGACCTGTTCAACATCGTCGAGGGCCACCGCGTCGATGCGGCGATCCGCCGCGCCTACCCGGGCATCCGCCGCGACATGGCGATGATCCAGGGCGCCAGCGCCGAGCGCCGACCAGATCTGGCCACCCTCTCCGACGCCCAGGCCGTCGTCGAGGGGCTGCTGCAGCACAGCCTCGGGATGGCCTCGGATCTCAGCGGGCTGGCCAGCGCCACCCAGACCCTGATCGCCGAATCGATCGCGATGCTGGTCGCGGTCGAGGGCGAGGAGCGCGCGCGTGGCGACGCGGCGACGCTCACCGGCGCTCTCTACGCCCTGATCGACGACGGGCTCGCCAACGCCGGCGACCAGACCATGCCGCGCGACGACAGCGAGGACGCCGGCAGCCCCCCGCCCGAGGCAGACGGCTCCGAGCCGCCGCCGCCAGGGCTCGGGCGTCGAGGACTACGAGCAGATGGAGCTGCCGCCCTTCATGACGCCGGTCATGGAGGAGATGGTGCGCCCGCCCTCCGACGCCCCCGTCAAGCGTGAGGCCGAACAGGCGGAGGGCCAGCCCGAGGGCACCGGCGAGAAGAAGCCCCCGGGCGAGGACGCCGAGGCCGAGCAGTCCGACAAGGCGATGAACACGACCGAGGCCCAGCGGGGCCAGGGATCACCCGAGGAGGTCGCCCAGCAGTCCGAGCTCGGAGGGCGACGACGAGGCCCCGCCGGGCGCCGCCGATGGGCGCTCGGACGACGCCGAGGGCTCGGGCTCGGACTCCCCCGAGCAGACCGGTCTCGCGCGACGTGCCGCATCTCGAGCCCGAGACGGTCGAGGAGGACCTCGGCGAGCAGGTGTTCCACTACGACGAGTGGGACCACAAGATCGAGGACTACCGCCCGTCCTGGTGCACGCTCACCGAGCACCGCCAGACCCGCACCCAGGAGGGCTTCGTCGCGGCGACCTTCCACGAGTTCGGCGGGATCGTCACCCAGATCCGGCGCAACTTCCAGCTGATGCGCCCCGAGGCCCTGCGCAAGATGCGCTACATGGAGGACGGCGACGACCTCGACACCGACGGCCTGGTCGAGTACGTCGTCGACCGCAAGGCCCGGGTCTCCCCCACACCGCGGGTCTACATCAAGCGCGAGAAGCGCGACCGCGACGTCACGACCGCCTTCCTGGTCGACATGTCGAGCTCGACCGACCGCAAGATCGACGGCCGCAAGCGCATCATCGACATCGAGAAGGAAGCGCTGCTGCTGATGTGCGAGGCGCTCGAGGCGATCCGCGACGAGTACGCGATCTACGGCTTCTCCGGATCCGGGCGCGAGGACGCCGAGTTCTACGTCGTCAAGGAACTCGGCGAGCGCTACGACGACCGGGTCAAGAACCGCATCGGCGGCATCTACGCCCGCCAGAAGACCGCGCATGGGCCCGGCGATCCGCCACGCCACCCGGCGCCTGGCCGGCGCCGACTCCAACGTGAAGCTGATGATCCTGCTCACCGACGGCAAGCCCTACGACTCGGACACCTACCAGGACAACACCTACGCGCAGGAGGACACCAAGATGGCCCTGCGCGAGGCCCGTCGGGAGAAGATCCACCTCTTCTGCGTGACGGTCGACCGCGAGGGCGCCGACTACCTGCCGCACATGTACTCCGACGCCAACTTCATGGTCGTGGACGACATCCGCACGCTGCCCCAGAAGCTGCCCCAGCTCTACCGGCGCCTGACCACCTAGCGCGGCGTCCCGACCGGGGTAGCTGACTCGCGCCCCCGGGGGTAAGCGAGCTCGCACGAACCCCGCCGACCGCGAGCCGCATCCCACGGTAAGCGGCTCGCGAGCCGGGGGATACGGCTCGCGGACCGGGGTACGCGGCTCGCGACCGGGGTATCCGGCTCGCCGGTTTATCCACAGCGACGCCGCCGAGCGCCGAGCGCTGACCGGGGTAGACCGCTCGCGCAGGCGCTCGCGCCACCGCCTCGACCGGGGTAGATGACTCGCACCGCACCGGGGGAGACGACTCGCGCCCAACCGGGGTAAACGACTCGCGCGCTCGGCGTGCGTTTTGACCTGCACAAAGCAGTCTTTTTCAGGCGCCTTAGGTTTAGGTTTTTTAGAAGATAGACAAAGATAGTAGCCGCGGCCGGCCGTGCCGCTTCGCGGCCCGGCCGCGGAGCGCGAGCCGGCTACCCCGGTTGTCTGTTCGCACCCCCTCGGAGTCGACCGGCGCGAACGGCGACAATGCTCCGAGTCGATGGCCACCGCCCCTCCCTCCCCCGCAGCCTCGAACCCGCACCGCGCAGCCGGCCCGGCGCAGCGCCGTGCGCCCGAGCTCGGCGGCGGCGCGAGCGACGAGACCCAGTTGAGCGGCGCCGAGGCACAGCTCGCCCTCTGCGAGCCCGACCACCTGCGGCGGCTCGAGCAGCCTCTCAAGTACGGCTTCGCCGACCGCTCGAGCGCCCGCAAGGGTCTCGAGGTCGCCGCCGGCGTCGCGATCGCCGACCGCCTCGGGCTCGATCCGCCAGACCGCCGGCCCCCCGATCGGCCGCCACGGCTACATGGCGATCGTCTGGCTCGGCTCGCGCTGGCTGCAGCTCGAGCACACCGCCGCCTCGGCGGTGCCCTTCACCCAGTACCGGCTCCTGCACGACTTCGGCTGGGAGGAGTCGGGCAAGAACGCCCGCCAGGCGCTCAAGCGCACCCTCCTCAACCTGCAGGAGGCGCGCTGGGAGGGCGAGGTCAACGATTCGCTGACGGGCAAGAAGACCCACGAGGACCACTTCGGGATCATCGACCGGGTGCTGTGGCCGGTGGTGAACGACGGCCGCCTGGAGCGCCTCGGCTACATCTTCCTCGGCAGCTGGTTCCTCGAGCAGCTGCGGCATGAGGCCGGGCGTCTACATCGACTGGGACGTGCTGCGCGACCTGCCCCCCATCGCCCGCAAGCTCTACGGGTTGCTGGAGAACGACCGCTTCGAGGAGGGCGAGGACGGCGAGGAGTGGCAGGCCTACTGGCTCGGGCCCACCGTTCTTCGCGAGCATCGGCTCGACGTGCGCACGCGAGCGCGACAACGTCGCCGCGGTGGCGCGCGCCTGCGAGGCGGTCGCCGGCCATCCCGGGACCGGCTACCGGTTCACGCGTGAGCGGGTGGCCGTGGACGGCGGCTGGGCCCAGCAGCTGGTGGTCTCGCGGCCCGGCGGGAAGCGCCGGACGACGCGTGCCGCGCGCAGCTGGCCCGCGCGCGCCTCCTGAGCAGCCGCGGCCGCGAGGCACCCGACCGTCTCCCTGCGGCTACGAGCGCATGCATGCATGCACGCCGCGCGCCGACGCGCAGGAGGACATCTCGAGCATGCATGCGAAGATGCCGGCATGCACACTACCTCGCATCCTCGCATCATCACCGTCGCCGCCGCCAAAGGCGGGGTCGGCAAGACCACTCTCGCCTACGAACTCGCCGCCGCCCTGTCGGGCGCCCTGGTGGATCTCGACTGGGATGCCGGCGGCGCCACGCGCATGTGGGGCTTCGACCCGCTCGGCGCGGCGCGGGCGCCGCTGCTCGACGCCCTCGAGCGCGGACCCGACGGGCGGCCACCGCGCCTCAAGCGCCGGCCGAACCAGCCCGCGCTCCTGCCGGCCCACCCCGACCTGGCGGCCAGCCGTATCGACGCCGACCTCCTGAGCGACTGCCTCGGAGCGTGGGCCGCGGCCTGGGAGCTGCCGTACGTGGTGGTCGACACCCACCCGGGCGCCAACCCGCTCACCGACGGGGCGATGCAGGTCGCCGACCTCGTGGTCGTGCCGGTCGTCCTCGGCGCCCGCGAGATGGACGCCCTCGAGGCGATCGTCGCCGACTATGCCGGCTACCGGCTGCTGCTGGTGCCCACGATGGTGCCCCCGGTGCCGCCGCGTCGCTTCGTGGAGCGCCTGGCGGCGCTGGCCGACGGACGCATCGCGGTGGCGCCGCCGGTCTCGGAGCACCGCTGGATCCGCCGACGCCTGCGCCGGGCGGCCCTCGTGACCCAACCCAATCCCGGCGTGCGGGTGCGCGCCGCGGCCGCCGAGTTCCGCGCGGTCGCCGAGTCGGTGGAGGTGGCCTGTGGCTGACCAACCCGGTATCGATCTGATGCGCCGACGCATCGAGCGCGCGAGCCGTCAGGCGCCGCCCGTCGCGGCGGCCCGCCGAGCCCGGCACGACGCGCCGGACGCCCGCCGGCCGCCGCCGTGCGTCAGGACGCCCCGGCGCCCGCCGCCGGCGGCGACCGACGCCGAGCGCCCGCGGCCGCCGGCGCCCGCGGCGCGTCGTCGCCCGCCGCACGGCCGCCCCTGCGGCGCCCCGGTGCGCCTGGGCGCCGACCTGCCCCCGGTCAACCTCGCCATCCGGGTGCGCAAGCCACTCGACGACCGCCTGGCCGAGGTGATCCACCAGCTGCGCGGCGACGGGCGTGCGCACGAGCAAGGTGGAGCTCATCGAGATGCTGCTGTGGGAGATGCCCGCCGACGAGCCAGCGGCGATCCGTGAGCGTCTGCGGCGCTTCCGCGACTGGGCACCGCGCGGCACCGGGGCCCCGCTCGAACCGGGGGACCCCGCCGGCTGATCACCGGGGGGGGGGGAGGGTTCAGGCCCGCAGGTGGGGTCCCTCGATCGCCCTACCCC
>CAVOGP010000010.1:0-13238 GCA_963695425.1 uncultured Alphaproteobacteria bacterium
GAGCGCTTTCCGGCCGACATCTACGCCCAGATGGGCGAGCTCGGCCTCTTCGGGATCAGCGTGCCCGAGGCGATGGGCGGCGTCGGCCTCGACACGCTGGCCTACGCGCTGGTGATGGAGGAGCTGTCGCGCGGCTACGCCTCGGTCGCCGACCAGTGCGGGCTGGTCGAGCTGATCGCCACGCTGCTCGTCGCGCCACGGCACCGCTGCCCAGCGCGCGCTGGCTCTGCCGGACGTGCTCGCGGCGACGCACCCGCGTCGCCTACTGCATCACCGAGGCCGACGCCGGCACCGACGTCTCCGGCGATCCGGACCACGGCGGTCCGCGACGGCGAGGGCTGGGTGCTCAACGGCGGCAAGCTCTGGATCCACAACGCGCCGGTCGCCGACGTCGGGCTTCGTGCTCGCGCGCACCGACCCGGCGGCGGGCACCGCGGCATGTCGATCTTCATCGTCGATCTGCACGCACCCGGCGTCGAGCGCGGCCCCAAGGAGCACAAGATGGGCCAGCGCGCCAGCCAGGTCGGCGCGCTCACCTTCACCGACGTGCGCGCTCGGCCGCCGAGGCGCTCCTCGGCGAGGAGGGCCGCGGCTTTCACATGATGATGAGCGTGCTCGACAAGGGCCGGGTGGGGATCGCCGCGCTCGCCGTCGGGATCGCCCAGGCCGGGCTCGAGGCCGCCGTCGACTACGCCCGCAGCCCGCCGCCAGTTCGGCCAGGCCGATCACCGAGTTCCAGGGCGTGCAGTGGCTGCTCGCCGACATGGCCAAGGACATCGCCGCCGCCCGGCTGCTCACCCATGCCGCGGCGGCGGCGCCTCGACCGCGGCGAGCGACGCCACCATGGCCTGCTCCATGGCCAAGTGCTTCGCCGGCGACATGGCGGTGGCGCGGACCGCCGACGCGGTGCAGGTCTTCGGCGGCTCCGGCTACATCCGCGGCTTCGAGGTCGAGCGGCTCTACCGCGACGCCAAGATCACCCAGATCTACGAGGGCACCAACCAGATCCAGCGCATGATCATCGCCCGCGAACTGATCCGCAACGGGGCCCGCACGTGACCGGCGCGGTCGCGCTGGTCACCGGCGCCGGCCGCGGCATCGGCCGGGCAACGGCGGAGGCCCTCGCCGGCGAGGGCTTCGCGGTCGCGCTCAACGACGCGGACGGGAGCGCCGACCTCGCCGCCGCCGTCGCGGCGCTCGGCGCGTCCGGCGCCCGCGTGATCGCCGCGACCTTCGACGTGGCCGACCTCGCCGCGCATGCCCCCGCCCTCGACCGCATCGAGGCGGAACTCGGCCCTCTCACCCATCTGGTCAACAACGCCGGCGTCAGCGCCATTTCCCGCGGCGACCCGCTCGACGTGACGCCCGCAAGCTGGGACCGCTGCATGGCCGTCAACGCCCGCGCGGTGTTCTTCCTCACCCAGGCGGTCGCGCGCCGCATGACCGCCCGCCCCGCCCCCGACGGCGTCTTCCGCGCCATCGTGACCGTCACCTCGGCCAACGCCGGCGCGGCCGCGGTCACCCGCGCCGAGTACTGCGCCTCCAAGGCCGCCGCGGCGATGGTCGCGCAGTGCTTCGCCGTCCGGCTTGGCGCGGAGGGCGTCGCGGTCTATGACGTTCGACCGGGAGTGATCGCGACCGAGATGACCGCGCCGGTGATGGACGCCTACGCCGCGCGCATCGCCGCGGGGCTGACGCTGGAGCCCCGCGCCGGAACGCCCGGCGACGTGGCCCGCGCGATCGCCACCCTCGCGACCGGGCGGCTGCCCTACACCACCGGCGCGCGCATCGCCATCGACGGCGGCCTGCTGACGCCGCGCTTCTGAAGGAGGATCGCGAGACATGCGGATCGAGTTTCCCGACGCGAGCGGCGCGCTGACGCCCTACGAGATCAAGGGCGCGCCGCTGCCCGAGGCCCGGCTCGGCGCCGATCCGGCCCGGGTGGTCTTCTCCGCCGCCCATGTGGTCGCCGACCCCTTCACCGCCAGCGACCCCTCCGGCCCGGCGGCGGTGGACTGGGAGGCGACGATGGTCTTTCGCCGCCACCTCGCCGGCATGGGGCTCGGCATCGCCGAGGCGATGGACACCGCCCAGCGCGGCATGGGGCTCGACTGGCCCGGCGCGCTCGAGCTGATCACCCGCACCCGGGCCGAACTGCCCGACGCGCTGGTCTTCAACGGCGTCGGCACCGACCAGCTCGACCCTGCCGCGGCGCGCGGCCTCGACGACGTGCGCCGCGCCTACGCCGAACAGCTCGAGGCGGTGCAGAAGATCGGCGGCCGGGTGATCCTGATGGCGAGCCGGGCGCTGGCCCGCGTCGCCGCCGGACCCGACGACTACCTCGCCGTCTACAACGAGGCGCTCTCCGCCGCCGACGCGCCGGTGATCCTGCACTGGCTGGGCGAGATGTTCGACCCCGCGCTCGCCGGCTACTGGGGCGCGGACGCCTTCGAGACGGCGATGGAGACGGCGCTCGCGGTCATCGCCGCCAACCCCGCCAAGGTCGACGGCATCAAGATCTCGCTTCTCGACAAGGAGAAGGAGATCGTCATGCGCCGCCGCCTGCCGGACGGCGTGAAGATGTACACCGGCGACGACTTCAACTACCCCGAACTGATCGAGGGCGACGCGCAGGGTTACTCCCACGCGCTCCTCGGCATCTTCGACCCGCTCGCCGCCGCCGCCGCGCGGTCGGTCTCGCTTCTGGGCGACGGCGACGCGGCGGGCTTTCGCGCCACGCTCGACCCGACCGTGCCGCTGGCCCGCCACGTGTTCCGGGCGCCGACGCAATACTACAAGACCGGCGTCGTCTTCCTCGCCTGGCTCAACGGCTTCCAGGACCATTTCATCATGCTCGGCGGCGCCCAGGCGATGCGGCCGCTGCCCTATTTCGTCGACTGCTTCCGCATGGCCGACGCCTGCGGCCTCTTGCGCGATCCCGATCTCGCGGCGGCGCGCATGAAGCGGCTGCTGGCGCTCTACGGGCTCTGAGATGCGCGACTTCTCCACCGACCATTCGGCGCTGGCGCTCAACACCGCGACCCTCGGCCACAACGTCGAGGGCGCGGGCGCGGGCTGGTCGCCCGAGCGGGTGATCGACGCCTGCGCCGAGCGCGGCTACGGCGGGATCGTGTTCTGGCGGCGCGAGCTGCGCGGCCGCGCCGCGGCGATCGGCGACCGCGCCCGCGCCGCCGGGCTTCAGGTGATCGGCCTCTGCCGGTCGCCGTTCCTGGTCGGACCGCTGTCGGACCCCGCGCCGGGCGCGGTGCGCGACGACCTCCACGCCGCCATCGACGACGCCGCCGCCCTCGGCGCCGGCTGCCTGACCGTCGTCGCCGGCGGGGTGATCGAGCACAGCCACTCGATGACCGCGAGCCTCGCCGCCGTCACCGAGATCGTCGCCGAGGCGGTCCCGCACGCGAAATCCGTCGGCGTGAAGCTCGCGCTCGAACCGCTGCACCCTGTCTATGGCGGCGACCGCTCCTGCCTCGTGACGGTGCGCGACGCGGTCAACATCTGCGAGCGCATCGGCGACCCGATCGTCGGCGTGGCCGTCGACGTCTACCACGTCTGGTGGGACCTCAGCCTCGGGCCGGAGCTCCGCCGCCTCGGCGGCGACCGGATCGCCGGCTACCATCTCTGCGACTGGCTCGCCGACACCACCGACGTGCTGCTCGACCGCGGCATGATGGGCGACGGGGTCGCCGACCTCAGGAGGATCCGCCGCGCCGTGGAGGGGGCGGGCTACGCGGGGCTCTGCGAGGTGGAGATCTTCTCGGCAGCGAACTGGTGGAAGCGTCCCCCGAGGAAGTGCTCGACACCATCGTCGAGCGGTTCCGCTCGGTCTGCTGAGCGCCGCTCCCGCCCGTGCTTCCCGAAGCGTCAACCGGCCCCGGCCTCACCCCCCGGCCTCGCGCCGCGCCGCCTTCAGCGCCCGCCGGATGAAATCCCCCTTGGCCGCCGCATAGGCGCGCCGGTCCGTCGACCGCGCCGCCGCCGCCCGCTTCAGCGCCGCGTACTCCGCCGCCACCTGCGGATGCCTGCGCAGATGGTCGCGGAACGTCACCCGGTCCCAGTAGGGCGACCCGGGCGGCGCGGCGTGTACGTGATGCGTGCGCCGGCCGTCGGCGTCGCGGCGGATGAACCAGGCGTAGGCGATGTCGGCGTCGCCAGGCGAGCTCGGCCGCCACAGGAACTGGTAGCCGGCTTTCTCGAGGATCGGCGCGATGGTCCGCCGCACTGTCTCGAGGTCTGGGACCTCGACCATCAGGTCGACGATCGGCTTGCCGGCGAGGCCCGGCACAGCAGTGGCGCCAATGTGCTCGATCCGGCCGATCAGCCCGGCGGGCAGCAACCGGCGCAGCCGCGCCGCCTCGGCCTCGAAGCGCGCCGGCGCGGCGGGATCGTAGGGCGCGATCTCGATCGGCTCGGCCGCCGCCCGCGCCGGACGGTCACCGCCGCCCATGGCGCGACTCCGGCGTCAACGGGTGTTTCAATGTGGCGGATACGTTCCTGATGGCCATTCGAGTTCAGGAGCCTGTCGATACTTGCACGCGTGAGAACTCGCCGCCGGCAAGCGCCGCCTCCCTGCATCGATGCCGTATTCCGCCCGGCTTCGCCAGCCGCTAGACCCGGGCGCGACCGCAGGACCGAGGCGCCGATGATCTACTCCACCCATCCGCTGCACCCCCGCGCCGCCGCGATGCTCGCGCCCGTCGGCGGCGTGCGCGTCGCCTCCGCCCACGACGCGGCCACCCTGGCCCGCGAGGGGCACGAGGCTGAGATCGTCATCGTGCGCGTGCCGATCCCCGCCGCGCTCTTCGACGACCCGCCGAACCTGCGCGCCGCGATCCGCCACGGCGCCGGCCTCGACATGGTCCCGATGGAAGCCGCCACGCGGGCGGGCGTGCTGGTCGCCAACACCCCCGGGGTCAACGCCCGCACCGTCGCCGAGCACGTGATGCTGATGGCCCTCGCCCTGCGCCGGCGCATGGTCCCGATCGACCGGGCGCTGCGCGGCTCGGGCTGGGCGGCGGGACGCGCGGCGACCGACGTGGCGCACGAGCTTTCCGGCGCCACGCTGGGGATCATCGGCATGGGCGACATCGGCCACGCGGTCGCCGCGATCGCCACGGGCGGCTTCGGGCTGAAGGTCATCGCCCACACCCGCACCCCGGCCCGCATCCGCTCCGAGGTCGAGCCGGTCGGGCTCGACGCCCTGATGGCGCGCGCCGACATCGTCGTCATCGCCTGCCCGCTCACCGACGCGACGCGCTGCCTGATCGGCGCCGCCGCCCTCGCCCGCATGAAGCCGGGCGCCTATCTCGTCAACGTCGCGCGCGGCGCGATCGTCGACGACGCCGCGCTGATCGCCGCGCTCGCCGCGGGGCGCATCGCCGGAGCGGCGCTGGACGTGTTCGCCGAGCAGCCGCTGCCCCCCGATCACCCGTACATGTCGCTCCCCAATGTCATCGTCACCCCGCACGTCGCCGGCGTCACCGACGAGAGCCTGATGCGAATGGCCACCGGCGCCGCGGCCGAGGCGCTGCGGGTGCTGGCGGGCGCGCTTCCCGTCAACCTGCGCAATCCCGAGGCCGTCGCCCGCTACCGCACCCGGTTTCCCGGCTGAGACCGCCCCGACACGCCTTGCGGTGCGGGGGCGCGCGTGATTCAGTCGCCGCCAGAGGCGTCGGAACGGGCGGCATGGGCAGCGCGACGGTCACAATCGAGCCTTCGGACGGCGGCGCCCGCCTCGGCTTCGCCGGCGACATGCTGATCGGCGCGCTCGAGAGCCTGCGCCGCCAGATGGTCGGGCTCCCGAGCAGCGGCGAGGCGGTGATCGACCTCGCGCGCGTCGACCGGCTCGACACGGCGGGCGCCTGGCTGGTGGTCGACCTCATGGGGCGTCTCCGGGCCGAGGGCGTGGTCCCGCGCATCGAGGGCGCCTCGCCCATCCACCAGCAGCTCATCGAGACCGTCACCCGCAGCCTGCCGGCCGAGCACGTCGAGCGGCCCCGCGACCGCGGCTTCATGGTCTGGCTCGAGCAGCTCGGCCGCGAGACCGCGCACATCTTCGAAGGCTTCATCGAGATGACCGGCTTTCTGGGCATGGTGATCGTCCGCACCGTCGGCGTGCTGGCGCGGCCCTGGCGGCTACGCTGGACCTCGATGGTGCATCACATGCAGGAGGTCGGCTACAACGCCGTGCCGATCGTGTCGCTGATGGCGTTCCTGATCGGCGTGGTGCTCGCCTTCCAGGGCGCGGCCCAGCTTCGCCAGTTTGGGGCTGAGGTCTTCGTGGTCGACCTCATCGCCATCTCGCTCCTGCGCGAGCTCGGCATCCTGCTGACCGCGATCATCGTCGCCGGCCGCTCCGGCTCGGCCTTCACCGCCGCGATCGGCTCGATGAAGATGCGCCAGGAGATCGACGCCATGCGCACGCTGGGCCTCGACCCGGTCGAGGTCCTGGTCGTGCCGAGGGTGCTCGCGCTGATCGTGATGCTCCCCATGCTGGGCTTCATCGCCAACCTGACGGGACTTGTCGGCGGCGCGCTGATGAGCTGGATCGAGCTCGGCGTCTCGCCCGGCGTGTTCCGGGTGCGCATGCTGGAATCCGTCGACGTCTCCAACTTCGTCGTCGGCATGGTCAAGGCGCCGTTCTTTGCGGTGATCATCGGAATCGTCGGCTGCTACGAGGGGCTCAAGGTCGCGGGCAATGCGGAATCCCTCGGCCAGCGCACCTCGCGTTCGGTGGTGATCGCGATCTTCATGGTCATCGTGACCGACGCGCTCTTCTCCGTCTTCTTCGCGCTGGTGGGCGTCTGATGGCCGAGGCGGACGGGCGCGAAGTCGTCATCCGGGTGCGTGGCCTGCGCAACCAGTTTGGCGATCATGTCGTGCACGAGGATCTCGATCTCGACATCTACCGCGGCGAGGTGCTCGGCGTCGTCGGCGGCTCTGGCACCGGCAAGTCGGTGCTGCTGCGCTCGATCGTGGGCCTGCAGAAGCCCACCGCCGGGCAGATCGAGGTCTTCGGGGTCGAGACCCTGGGGGCCCCGGACGCCGAGCGCGCCGAGATCGAGCAGCGCTGGGGCGTGATGTTCCAGGAAGGCGCGCTCTTCTCGTCGCTGACCGTCCAGCAGAACGTCGAGGCGCCGATGCGCGAGCAACTCGACCTGTCGTCGGACGTCCGCGAGGCGCTGGCCGAGCTCAAGGTCTCGATGGTGGGCCTGCCGCCGGACGCCTGCGTCAAGTATCCCTCCGAACTCTCGGGGGGCATGCGCAAGCGGGCCGGCCTCGCGCGCGCGCTCGCCCTCGACCCCGAGATCGTCTTCCTCGACGAGCCCACCGCCGGTCTCGACCCGATCGGGGCGGCCGCCTTCGACGATCTGATCCGCGAGCTGCAGAAGAGCCTCGGTCTGACCGTGTTCATGGTGACACACGACCTCGACAGTTTGCACGCCATCTGCGATCGGATAGCCGTCCTGTCCCAAAAAAAGGTACTGGTGACAGGGACTATCGCGGACATGCTCAAGGTGGACGACCCGTGGGTCCACGAATACTTCCATGGGCCGCGGGCGCGGGCCGCGTTCGGAACCCAGTGAGGAACGGCAGGACGAGATGGAAACCCGCGCCAACTATGTTCTGATCGGGCTCTTCGCCCTGCTCGGGATCCTGGCGTCGCTGGGGTTCTTCATCTGGCTCGCCAAGATCCAGATCGACCGGCAGTACGACTACTACGACGTGCTCTTCAACGGCGTCTCGGGTCTCTCGACCGCCGGCGAGGTGCGGTTCAACGGCATCAACGTGGGCCAGGTCACCCAGATCTCGCTCTACGACGCGGACCCCAGCAAGGTGCGGGTGCGCATCGAGGTGGCGGCCAACACCCCGATCAAGGCCGACACCACAGCGCAGCTCCAGTCCCAGGGCGTCACCGGCGTCTCCTTCGTGGCGCTCTCGGGGGGCGATCCGGACGCGGCCGACCTCGCCGACACCGCGCCCGGCACCGTGCCGATCATCCAGGGCCGGCGCTCGGTGGTCCAGCAACTCACCGACGACGCGCCCAACATTCTCTCCGATACGTTGTCGCTTCTGAAGAACCTCGAGGGCCTCACCGGCGCGCAGAACCAGGGCTACGTCGCCAGCATCCTGCAGAACGTCGACAGCGCCTCTGGCGAGCTGCAGACCGCGCTCAACGACTTCGCCTCGGTCACAGAGACGATCAAGACCGCGACCGCCCAGATCACCACCTTCACCGAAAAGCTGACGCCGCTGGCCACCACGGTCGACTCCGCACTCAAGACCGCCGACGAGACGATGACGGCGGCGAAATCGGCGCTCGCGCAGGCGGAGACCACGCTCTCGACCGCGGACGGCGCGATCTCGAGCGTCCAGACCACCTTCGACAGCGCCAACACCCTGATCGTGGACCGGGCGCCGGCGCTGATCGACGAGGTCGAGGCGACGGTGGCGTCGCTGGGAACCACGATCGACACGCTCGAGGGGAAGGCCAGCGCCGCGCTCGCCGAGATCGGCGGCGCCTCCACCGAGGCCAGGACCCGGCTTGCGGAACTCGAGGCGACGGTCGCCTCGGCCAACCGGGCGCTCGACGGCGCCAGCACCGCGCTCGCCTCGATCGACGCCGCCTCGCGCAGCTTCGACACCCTGGTTTCGGGCGACGGAACCCAGCTGGTGTCGGAGACCCGCGCGACGCTGGCGGCCATCGATCAGTCCGTCGCCGAGATCAACCGCGTGGTCACCACCGAGGTGCCCGCGATCGTCTCTGACGTGCGCAGCGCCGTGGAGACCGCCAACCGGGTGATCGACCAGGTCGGCGGCGACGTGACGCGCTTCACCGCCAGCCTCGATCCGCTGACCGCCGACGCCGAGGCGGCGCTCCAGGGGGCCACCGCGACCTTCGCGCGGGCCAACACCTCGCTCGAGCGTCTCGACGTGGCGATGGGAACCGCCGAGCGCACGCTTGTCGCGGCCCAGACCACCTTCGAGGACGCCACGCGGATCATCGACACCGAGGTCGGACCGACCGCCGCCGACATCCGCGCCGCCGCCGAGGACATCCGCACGGGCGTGGAGAAGGTGACCGCCGACCTGCCCGCCATCACCGCGCAGATCCGCGCCATCACCGAACGCGCCGACCAGGTGCTGGGCGGCGTCGAGGCGGTCACTTCCGCCAGCGGCCCGCCGATTCAGCGCTTCGCCGCCACCGGCCTGCCCGAGTTCACCCGTTTCGCCGAGGAGGCGCGCGCCTCGTCATCCGCCTCGACCGGCTGACCGCGCGCATCGAACGCGATCGGCGCGGTTTATCATCGGCAACCAGCCCCCCGAGTTCAGGAGATGATCCCGACATGACGCTCAAGCGCTCGACCCTCGCGCTCCTTCTCGCGGCGATGCGTCCGGCTGCGGCGCGCTCTCGTCGATCTTCGGCGCCTCCCGGATCCTGCCGACCTACGACTGCTGCCCGTGCCGCCGCCGGCCAGTCGCCCGCCCGTCTCGACCGCAGCGTTATCGTCTCGCCGCCCACCGCCTCGGCGGCGATCGACCTCGAGCGGGTGCTGGTCAAGCCCGCGCGCTGCAGGTCGAGTACCTGCCTGACGCGCGCTGGGTCGACGCCCTGCCGACGCACTTCCAGAACCTGCTGGTGCGCTCGATCTCGAACACCGGCGGGGTCACCTTCGTGACCGGCGACGTCTACCGCCGCTGCCGATTTCGTGGTGATGACCGAGATCCTCGACTTCGAGGCCGAAGTCGCGCCGGAAGCCGCGCCGCCGGCCCAGGTCGGGTCCGGGTCAAGCTGACGCTGGTGCGCGACTTCGACCGGCGCATCCTCGCGACGCGCACCTTCGAGGCGGTGCAGGCCGCGGCGAGCACGGAGACCGCGACGCTGATCCTCGCCTTCGACATCGCCGACGCGCGCCGTGCTCGCCGAGGCAGCGCTCTGGACCGTGAACACCGCCGCGGGCCGGACCTCCTGAGCCGGTCCCGCGCCGGCCTAGGTGTGTTATGTGCGGATTAATCTGTCCTTAACGCAATTTTATTCAATGACTTGACGGAATTGCGGCGTGTGTTACGCGCCCGTAACACACCCCGTGCGCACCGGACTGCCGCGGCTGCGCGCGCCGTTGCCCGGCCCGCGCCGCCGTCCTAGGGTCGCGCCATGCGCCCGGCCGACCTGCTCCAGCCCCGCCCCGAGGGCCTCTACTGCCCGCCCGGCGACTTCTTCATCGACCCGTCCGCCCGGTGGCGCGCGCGCTCATCACCCACGGCCATGCCGACCACGCCCGCCCCGGCCACGGCGCGGTGCTGGCGACGCCGCGAGACGCTCGACGATCATGGCGGTGCGCATGGGCGAGGGCTGCGCCGGCGCCGACCCAGGCGGCCGCGCTCGGCGAAGCGCATCGAGCATCGGCGGCGTCGCGCGTCAGCTTCCATCCCGCCGGCCACGTGCTGGGCTCGGCGCAGATCGCGCGTCGAGGCGAAGGGCGCGCGCATCGTCGTCTCCGGCGACTACAAGCGCCGCCCCGACCCGACCTGCGCCGCCTTCGAGCCCGTGCCCTGCGACGTCTTCATCACCGAGGCGACCTTCGGCCTGCCGGTGTTCCGCCACCCCGACCGGCGGCGGCGAGATCGCGCAGGCTGCTGCCCTCGCGTCGCGCAGTTCCCCGAGCGCACGCATCTCGTCGGCGCCTATGCGCTCGGCAAGGCGCAGCGCGTGATCGCGCTGCTGCGCGAGGCCGGCTAGGACCGGCCGATCTATCATCCACGGCGCGCTGCGCCGGCTCTGCCGCGCTACTACGCAAGCGCACGGCATCGACCTCGGCGACCTGCGCCGCCGCGACGGTCGCCGCGGACAGCGCGCGACCTCGCCGGCGCCATCGTGCTCGGCCCGCCCTCGGCCATCGCCGACCGCTGGTCGCGCCGCTTCCCCGATCCCGTGGTCGGCCTTCGCCTCGGGCTGGATGCGCGTGCGCGCAGCGCGCCAGGCAGCGCGGCGTCGAGCTGCCGCTGGTCATCTCCGACCACTGCCGACTGGGACGAGCTGACCGCGACCATCGCCGAGACTCGGCGCGGCCGAGGTCTGGGTCACGCACGGCCGCGAGGACGCGCTGGTGCACTGGTGCGCGCTCCACGGCATCGCCGGCGCGGCCGCTGCGACCTGGTCGGCTACGAGGACGAGGCGCGACTGATGCAGCCGCTTCGCCGCCCTGCTCGACCGGCTGGCCTTCGACGCCGGCGCGCAACGGCAAGCTGCGGCTGCTGCGCGACTATCTCGCGCGACGCCCGATCCCGACCGCGGCTAGGCGCTCGGCCGCGCTGACCGGCGAGCTGACGTTCCGCCACCGTCAAGCCCGCGATGCTCCGCGCGCTGGTCGGCCGAGCGGATCGACCGGTGCTGTTCGCGCTGTCCTACGACTATGTCGGCGATCTCGCCGAGACCGTCGCGCTGATCTGGCCCGAGCCGCACCGCGGGCGGCAGCGACCGTCGCCGCTCTGGCGACGGTCGTCGACGCGGCTGCGCGCGGCCACCCGGCGCGAGGCGCCGCAGCGTCGCTGGCGCGCTGGCTCGACGCGCTCGACGCAATCCGGGCGCTGGGCGCTGCTCAAGCTGGTCACCGGCGGCTTGCGGGTCGGCGTCTCGGCGCGGCTCGCCAAGACGGCGCTGGCCGCAGCTCGGCGGCGTCGACGTCGCACGAGATCGAGGAGATCTGGCACGGGCTCGACGCCGCCCTATCGGCGATCTGTTCGCCTGGCTCGGAGGGCGGGCCGCGGCCGAGCGCCAGCGCGGCCGGCGCCGTTCCGCCCGGTGATGCTCGCCCATCCGCTCGACGACGGCGACCTCGCGGCGCTCGACCCCGCCGATTTCGTCGCCGAATGGAAATGGGACGGCATCCGCGTGCAGGCGGTGGCCGGACGGCGGCGACGCGGCGGCTCTATTCGCGCACCGGCGACGACATCTCGGCGGCCTTCCCCGATCTGGTCGAGGCGCTGGACTTCGAGGGCGGCGCTCGACGGCGAATTGCTGGTCGCGCCGCGGGACGGCCGCGGTCGCAGCCCTTCGCCGACCTGCAGCAGCGGCTCAACCGCAAGACCGTGACGGCGAAGCATGCTGCGCCGCACATCCCGCCTTCCTGCGCGCCTACGATCTGCTGGCCGACGGGCGAGGACCTGCGCGCCGCTGCCCTTCGCCGAGCGCCGCGCCGCGGCTGGAAGCCTTCGCGGCGCGGCTCGACCCGCGCGCATCGACCTCTCGCCGCTGGTGCCCTTCGACGAGCTGGGAGGACCTCGCCGCCGCGCGCGCGCCGCGCCGCCGCGACGCCGGTCGATCGAGGGCCTGATGCTCAAGCGCGCGCGACAGCGCCCTACGTCGCCGGGCCGGCCGAAGGGCCCGTGGTTCAAGTGGAAGCGCGATCCGCATCGTCGGTCGACGCCGTGCTGATGTACGCCCAGCGCGGCCACGGCAAGCGCTCGTCCTTCTACTCCGACTACACGTTCGGCGTCTGGACGGCGACGGACGGCGAGCGCTGGTGCCGGTCGGCAAGGCCTATTTCGGCTTCACCGACGAGGAACTGAACGAGCTCGACCGCTTCGTGCGCAACAACACGATCAACCGCTTCGGCCCGGTGCGCGAGGTGGGGCCGAGCCGCGACCAGGGCCTGGTGCTCGAGGTCGCCTTCGAGGGGCTGCAACCGCTCGACGCGCCACAAATCCGGCGTCGCCATGCGGTTTCCCGCGCATCGCGCGCATCCGCTGGGACAAGCCGCCGCCGAGGCCGACCGGCTCGAGACGCTGCTGGCGCTGCTGGCCGGGTGAGGGGCGTGTGATTCACGCCTGGTTGCACGCGTGCAAGATTGGCCATCTCGTTGAAACGGAATGGCTTTCAGAAACGCGTTAAGGCCATTTCAACAGGTGTTAACGCGTTGGCGCACTTGCCAATGCGCAATCGCAGCCTCAGTCTCGCTTCGTCCTTGACGTGACTTTCGGAGGATGATCCTCGTGACCGGCGACGCTCCAGAGTCTCACTACGATCGACCGGTTCTGGTCGTTGATCCGGGCATGCATACCGCACAGATTACCTGTGCCGACGTCGATGAATCGGGTCAGGTCGCCGTTACGGGTTCTCATGATGGCACCGTGCGGCTCTGGTCGCTCCGAGACGGTTCGCCCAAGAAAACCATTCGATTGCCGATCGGGCCAGGCCTAGTCGGTCGGATCTACGGGGT
>CAVOGP010000011.1:0-123597 GCA_963695425.1 uncultured Alphaproteobacteria bacterium
CCCGACATCTCGCCGGTCGCCGACCTCGCAGTTCACCTTGGACTCGGCGTCGCTGTACTCGAGGCCGACACCGTCGGCCTGCAACGACCCGCTGGTGCCCGACGACGTCACGGACGGGTGGATCGTCATCCAGCGTCGATGCGCTGCTCGATCGACGGCACGACTGTTCGTGCCGCCGCGCTGCGCGATCTCACCGTCTCAGCGCAGACGAAGCGCGGTGACGAGGACCGCGCCGGAGGCGACGAATCTAGACGCTTCATCTGATCTTCTCCCGTTCGTAGGTGTGAGCTGCTCCCTGCGCGGCGGCGGACGCCTCCGCGCACGCCTGTCGGTCCCCGGAGATGGGTCGTTCGCGACGCCTTTCCGTTATTCATTCCGCCGCACTTCACACCCGTGGTCGCTCCAGGGTCGAGCACGAACTCGCCTCGGGTCACGTCGCCCCAGGGCGCGGGCAGGCCCGGCCTCGGCGCGTCGCGCGCCGAGGCCGGCCTGCGCCAGCCGGTGCTCTCCCTCTCCCCCTTCTTCCACGTCGTGGTCCACGGACGAGGCCGGTCGTGCGCCGATGGCCGCGCTCCGCCGCACTCGTCGGAGCGCCTACAGCAAGGTCACCTGCACGACGTTCTCGACGCTCGAGCGGCAGGGCCGGCGCGATCGGTTCCAGGTCACGGCCTGGATGTACTCAGGAAGCCCGACTCCTGCAGCGTGCCCGGCCACGTGATCTGGACGACGCCCTCACCCGCGTTGTCATGGGCGGGGCGACTCGCGACGATCAGCGCGTTCGCGTTGCCGTTGCCGATGCCGAGCGACACGACACCGGGGACGACGAGCGGTCCCAGATCGGGCGTGACGAACAGCACGCTGGTCCACGCTCGGTCGCCGTGGATGCGTTGATCTTGGTCGCCGCGACGATGGCGTACTCGCACCGGCGCTGCCTCCAGCACGGCCGGGTGCGCCCCGGCCACGTCGAGCGCGATGTTGGCGGTGCCGGAGATGCTCGTGACCGTCACGGTCTGGTTGTCCGCTCATGACGACGCCGGTCGGCAGCGTGAAGTCGACCTGTGTATCGGACACCGGCTGGATGCTCGCGTGTACCATGTCCACCGACGGTGATGCCGTGGACTGCTCGCAGGTTCGTCCCCGTCAGCGTGATCGTCGTCGCGGGTAGATCGGCGCGGGGTTCGGCGCGATGTTGGTCAGCGTCGGTGGGCCGGGCGGCGTCAGATCGAGCCGCAGGAAGTCGAAGCCCTCGTTGCCGGCAGTTCGCGGCAGGCTGGAACGCGCCCTGCGTGGTCGGCATGTCCGCTCCGTTGGTCTCTCCGACGATCGTGACGAGGTTCGGGCTCTGTGCGTCGACGGCGAGGTCTGAACATGCGCGTGCCAACTGGCGGCCGATCACCGTCGAGTAGCGCAGCGCGAGCCGTCGGCCGACGAGCCGGGTGAGGCCCATGTTGCCGTCGGCGATGCCGTAGGCGCCCGCCGTCATCGGGTAGTCGGGGGACTCGGTAGCGCTCCGACCGTGATCGCTCCCAGGGGATCGACGGCGTGGACTCCGACCGGTCGTGACCGCTGCCGCCGAGGTAGGTCGACCAGAGCAGGTCGACAGCGTCGCGTCGAGCTTCGCGACGAACCGTCGAGGCCACCGTTCGGCGTCGGGTCGTAGGCGCCGGTGTCGTCGGGAAGTTGCGTGAGGCGGTGTTACCCGCCACGTGACGTTGCCCTGCGGATCGACCGCGACGTTCCGCAGACGACGCCGTCCTCGCCTGAGCCACCGAGCAGCGTCGCGTGGAGTATCTGTCCGGTCGCCGCGTCGAGCTCGCGACGAAGTGGTCGGAGCGGCCGCCGGCGTAGTAGAGGGCTGGAACGCGTTCGGCGGTGGTCGGGAAGTTGGTCGACCAGGTGTTCCGGTGAATGCCACGACGGTCGCCCCTCGGGTCGAGCGCGACGTTCCGGGCCCAGTCGCGACCGAGCCGGCGACCACGGTCGACCAGTTGAGGTTCGCCCCCGTCGCGTCGAGTTGAAGACGACCGTGTCTCTGGCCGACCGGGAGAGCGGTGCCGCGGGTGTCGGGAAGTCGGTCGACCCGACCGGCACCCGACGGTGGCGACCCCCTGCGCATCGAGCACGACGGCCATGCTGGCGTCGGGGCCGCGAGCCGCCGACAAGGTCGACCAGATCAGGCTCCGGCCGTCGGCCGCGAGCCGGGTCACGAAGACGTCGTAGCCGCCGGCGAGGTTCGGCTGGTAGCAACCCGGCGTCGTCGGGTAGTCCGGCGCGCCCGAGACACCGGTGATCGTGCAGGCACCGGCCGGGTCGAGAGCGAGCCCGACGGCCGTTCGTTGGCCGTTCCCGTGCCGCCGACGTAGGTGCACCACAGGCAGCGTCGACCCGTCACGCGCTCAGGCGCGCGACGTAGCAGTCCTGGCACGCGGTCGCTGGTCTGGTACGCCCCCGGCGTCACCGGCAGGTCGTTCGATTGGGTCCACCGGCGATCGTGTGTTCGCCGGTGGGACCGACTCCGACCTGGGTGACGGTATCGTGCCGTTGCCGCCGAAGTAGGTGCCCCAGACCAGGCCCGGGTCGACGACCAGCGCCCAGCCCGGCGCGCGCGAGGGCGCCGTGAAGCCGAAGCGGCCGGGGCCGAGCACGACGTAGCTGCAGTCGATGGCGCGGGTCGGTGCCGTCGGCAGCCTCCTCCCAGCTGACCGGCAGTGGCATGCGGACCGGTCCGAGCGCGGTCTCGAGTATCAGCGCGCCTTCGCCGTCGACGTGGAGGCCCTCGATGCCGCGCACGTCGATTGCCACGTCGTCCAGGCGGGCGTCGGGCTCGAGCAGCAGGTCGTACTCGAAGTGGCCGCCGTGCTCGCGCATGCGGACGTCGACGCCGGGGCGCACGCCCTCGTAGCGCACCGACGCGTAGCGCGGCACGTCGGTGCGCCACGCGGCCGGGTCGTCGCCGAGCAGGTAGTGGTGGACGCCGGGTCGCGGGCGCTCCGGGACGAGCCGGGCGCGGTCGGCGCCCGCGAAGCTCATCCGCACCGCCACACCGCGGACTCCGGTCGGCTTGGGACCGGTCCCGTCGGCCTCGCTCCATCTGGCGCGGTCGGCCCCGGCCTGATCTGGCTCCTCCAGCGTCAGGGTCCAGCCGCCGGGATCGAGGAACACGCCCATCGCGCCGAGCCGTGCGGCGAAGCGCGCACCGTGATGCCACTGGCCTTGGTTCGGCACGAACGCAGGCGCCTGCGCAGCGCCCTTCGGCGGGGCGATCGGAACCGTGGCGGCGTCGGCGGCACCGGGCGCAGCACGCGCCACCTCGGGCTCGCGGCCGGGCCACGGGAACAGCAGCGACGTCGCCGACAGCGCGGCGAGGGACACGAGCAAGGTCTTCATCATCGGAGTGCGGGTGCGTGGAGACACCCGGGTGATGCGGGCGCTATCGCGCAAGTCCCCGGCGGGGCGGGTGCGAGACGCCAAATTCCGCGCTTTTGGATCGCTCTTGGCGCGCGCGTCGGCCGCGGCCGCTGGCAGCCACGATATATTACGCTGCAGCGGTCGGAGGCGAGACCGTGCCCGCCGCGCCCGTCACGGTCGGAAGTCGAGCCGCATCACGTAGTCCTCGTTGCCCGGGCTCGCGCCGCCTGGAACGCGCCCGGGGTGGTCGGCAGGTCGAAGCCTCGGCACCGTCGGCGGACAGGCGCGAGAGTCCGGCGCTGCCCGCCGGCGTGCGGAACGCGCCCGCCGTCACCGGATAGTCGTCCGCAGTCCACCGCGTTCCCGCCGACGGTGACGATGCCGAGCGCGTCGCCGTGCAGCGCGCGCACGCGGTCGGTGCCGCGGCCGCCGAGGTAGGTCGACCCAGACCAGCGTCGACAGCGTCGGGTCGAGCCGCGCCACGAAGGCGTCGGCGCCGCCGTTCGCAGTCGTGTCGAAGGCGCCGGGCGTGGTCGGGAAGTCGGTCGAGTCGGTGTAGCCGGCGACGGTGAGGTTGCCCTGCGGCGTCGAACGCGACCCGGCCGGCGATCGCTCCGTCGCGGCCGCTGCCACCGAGCAGCGTCGCGTGGAGGATCTGTCCGGTCGCCATGTCGAGCCGCGCGACGAAGCGGTCCGATTCGCCGCCGGCGTCGCTGCGCTGGAACGCGTTCGGCGTGGTCGGAAAGTCGCTCGGACCACGTGACGCCGGCGATCGCCGACGCTCGTCGCCCTGCAGATCGACGGCGAGTCCCGCAGCCGATTCGTACTTCGAGCCGCCGATCACCGTCGACGAACGAGGCTCCCACCATCGGGGTCGAGCTGGCAGACGAACGTGTCTCCGCCCTTGCCGCCACCGACCCGCGCGTCGCCGGGAAGTCGGTCGACTTGGACTTCCCGGCGACGGTGGCCACGCCCTGCGCGTCGACGGCGACCGCGAAGGCTGCATCGCCCCCGGAGCCGTCGAGACGGGTCGACCAGATCAGGCTCTGACCGTCGGCCGCGAGCCGCGTCACGAACGCGTCGCCCTCGCCGCGGGGATCCGGCTGATGGACTCCCGCGGTCGTCGGGTAGTTCGTCGAGCTGGTGCAGCCGGTCAGCGTGCACACGCCGCCGGAGTCGACCTGGAGCCCGTCGGCCCAGTCGGTCGCGTCGCCGCCGACATAGGTGCACCAGAGCAGCGTCGAGCCGTCGGCGCTCAGGCGCGCGACGAAGTAGTCCTCGGTGCCGATCCCGGTGCCGGGGCTCGCCGGCGTCGTCTGGTAGGCGCCCAGCATCCCGGCAGGTCGTCGGACCGGGTCAACCCAAGATCGTGACTTCGCCCGTCGGCCCGACCTCGATCTCGTTGACGCCCTCGTCACCGCTGCCGCCGAAGTAGGTGCCCCAGACCAGGCGGGTCGACGACCAGCGCCCAGCCGAGGTTCGCGCTCCAGTGCCTCAAAGCCGAAGCGACCAGGGCCGAGGACGACGTCGTGGCGGTCGATGACGGGGGCGACGCCATCGGCGCCCTGTCCCCAGCTGACCGGCATCGGCATGCAAACCGGCCGAGCGCGGTCTCGATAACGAGCGCGCCGTCGTCGGCGACGTACAGGCGCTCGATGCCGCGCACGTCGATCGCGACCTCGTCGAGGCGAGCGTCAGGTGCGAGCAGCAGGTCGTACTCGGAAGCGACCGGCATGCTCGCGCACGCGGACGTCGACGCCGGACGCGCGCCACGTAGCGCACCGACGCGTCACGCCGCAGCACGTCGATGCTGCCGCGCGGCGGGTCGTCGCCGAGCAGGTCAGTGATGGACACCGAGCAAGCAGCGCTCGGGCACGGCCGGACGCCGTCGGCGCCGGCGGAGCTCATGCGCACGGCCGCGCCGCGTACCTTCGGACGGCTGCGGACCGGGCTACGAGGGCTCCGCCCGCCCGCGCCATCGTTCCGGTGGCCAGGATCGGCTCCTCGAGGGTCAGGTCCAGCCGCCAGGATTCGAGGACGTGCCGCCTCGGCGCCGAGCTGCGCGACGAAGCGCGCGTCGTGACGCCACTGGCCGCGGTTCGGCGCGACGGCGACTGCGCGCACCTCGGCGACGAACGGAGCCCGGAGCAAATTCCGCCGCGCGACCAGCGCCACGTCCGGCGCGCGGATCAGGCGCGGAGGCGGCAGCGGTCGATTCGACGGAGCCGACGCAGCAGGAACGACAAGTTCTTCGGCGTTGGAGCAGTACATCCTCGAGACACGACGAGCGGGGCAACGACGGTTGTCGTCGGCGATTCTCTCATCGCGGGTCCGGCTCCTCGGGCTCGGTCGGAGGCGACACGTGCAATGTGCTGCTCACCGGCTCCGGACCGGGCGATCGCACGGGCGCGGCCCTGGACGGATCGTGGAAACCCCGATCGAATGTCGCGCGGCCCTCGGTCCGGGGGACCATTGCGCAATGGACCGCCTCGATCGCGAATTCTTGCGATTCCAGCGACCGGGGACCCGGACGCGCTGGCCGAGGTCTTCGACGCCACCGCCCCCGGGCTGCTCCGTGTCGCCGAAGGCCTGGTCCGGGACGCGGGCATCGCCGAGGACCTGGTCCAGGAGACGTTCACGGTCGCGATCTCCCGTCGGGATGGCTGGTCTCACCAGGCCAGCGTCCGGCACTGGCTGACCGGCATCCTGGTGCGGCGGGCCCACAAGCGCCGCCGCGCCGACAGCCGCGAGCTCGACCCGGACCGGCTCCGGCTCGTCGAACCCGCCGATCCGTCACACGGTGCCGAGTCGGTCGAGCTGCGCGAGGCGGTGCGCGAGGGGATCGGCAAGCTCGCGGAGCCGTACCGACCGCTGCTCCACGCACACCTCGAGCGCGGGCTGCCGCCGCACGAGATCGCGCGTGAGCTCGATCGTTCGCCGGCCGTGGTGCGCAAGCAGCTCTCCCGCGGGATCGAGCTGCTCCGTCGCGTGCTGCCGGCCGGGCTCGCCGGCTCGCTGGTCGTGTCGATCGGCGCAACGCGCGGTCTGGCGGCGGTGCGGCAGGACGTTCTCGACGCGGCTCGGGACGTCGGCCCGAATGCCGCGTCCGCGACCGAGTCGCCGGCCACGGCCATCGCCGGCACCACGTCGTAGTAGGCCGAGGAAAGCTTTGCGCGCAGCAGGAGCCGGTTGGTTGCCACGTCGTCCACAACCAGCACCCGACCCGACATCCGCACCCTCCGAAGGTTCTTGAGTCTTTAGACCTTGCGGGAGGATAGGCCGAAATGTGTTAACGAATGGTTGCCGGACCCCCGGAACGGAGCACAAAGGATGAACACCGAGGCCGCCGCCAGCATGGCCCAGGACGCCCTGATCTGGCTTGCCGGCCAGCCCGACCTGCTCGGACAGTTCCTCGCCGCGGGCGGTGCCGCACCGACCGACATGCGTCGCCTCGCGGACGATCCGGAGTTCCTAGGCTTCGTGCTCGACTTCCTGCTCGGCTCCGACGATCTGCTGCGCAGCTTCGCCGCGGAGGCCGGCATCGCCCCCGACGCGCCCATGCGCGCCCGCGCCGCCCTGCCCGGAGGTGCCGTGCCGGACTGGACCTGACGGCAAGAGGCTTGCCGGGCGCGGGAAGGCATGAGAACATACGAAGAACACACGATGCTCCAGACCCGCACCGCCCCCGCCCCTGACACGCTCCACCTCGCCCCGGAGGTCGGTCTCGCGCGCGCCCGCGCCCATGAGGCGACGGGGCCGGCGCGGGTCGTCTTCGCGCTCATGGTGGCGGCGCGGAGCACCGGGCCGGTGCTCTGGCTGCAGCCCGCCTGGGCGCGGGAGCGGCTGATGGGCGACGGGGTGCGCGGCTTTCTCGACCCCGGGCGGCTGGTCTTCGGCCGGGCGCGCAGCGCCATCGACATCCTCTGGGCCGCCGAACAGGCGCTGCTGAGCGGGCGGGTGCCGCTGGTGGTTGCCGATCTGCCCGAGCCCCCGGCGCTGACCCCGGTGCGGCGGCTGCATCTGGCCGCCGAGACGGGCGCGGCTGCCGGCACGGCGCCCCTGGCGCTTCTGCTCACCCCCGGCGACGGCGGCGCGCCCGGCGTCGAGACGCGCTGGCACCTCGCCCCCGCCGCCGGCTGGGCCGAGGGCGGCGCGCCGCGCTGGCGGCTGACCCGCGCGCGCGCGCGCATGGCGCCGCCGATGACCTGGGAGATGAGCCTCGAAAAGGGGCATGTTCATCTGAACGGCGGGGAGGAGCCGCAATGATTCTCGTGCGACAATATCGGCTTCGCCGTCGTGCCTTGAAAACGGCGACGCGGCTACGCCACCCGGGCCCTCGCGCTGATCCTGCCGGAAGCGCGGGCGAGCGGCCTCGACCATGTGGAGCTCACCACCGAGCCCGACAACGTCGCCTCGCGCCGGACCATCGAGGCCAATGGCGGCGTGCAGGTCCGGACGCATCGAGAAGGTGTGCCGCCCATGGCGGCGTGCCGCCCTGCGCTACCGGATCGAGCTCACCGATCCTACTGGACGATGAATTCGGCGTGCAGCGCCCCGGCGGCCTTGATCGACTTCAGGATGTCGATCATGTCCTGCGCCGAGACCCCGAGCGCGTTCAGCCCCGCCACCACCTCGGGCAGCGACACCGAGTTGTCGACGATGGCGAGGCCGGTGCCGGGGTCCTCCTCGATCGAGGCGTCGGTGCGCGGGATCACCACGGTCTGGCCGGCGGCGAACGGATTGGGCTGCACCACCAGCGGCGCCTCCTCGACCCGCAGGGTCAGGTTGCCCTGGGTCACCGCCACCCGGCTGATGCGCACGTCCGAGCCAAGGATGATGGTCCCCGAGCGCTGGTCCACCACCACCCGCGCGCGGGTGGAGGTGACGACCTCGATGTTCTCGATCTGCGCCATCAGGAGCGCCGGCCGGTCGATGCCGTTGCCGGCGAGGTCGAGCTCGACCGTGCCCGAATCGAGCATCCGCGCCACACGCGCCCCGAGATCGGCGTTGATCGCCGCCTCGATCCGCGCGGCGGTGGTGAAGTCGGGGTTGCGCAGCGCCAGCCGCAGGTCGCGCATCTGGGTGAAGTCGAAGGCCACCTCGCGCTCGACGCGCGCGCCGGCCGGGATCAGGCCCGAGGTCGGCACGCCCTGGGTCACGGTCTCGGCCTCGCCCTCGGCGACGATGCCGCCGGCGATGATGGCGCCTTGCGCCACCGCGTAGATCTGCCCGTCGGCGGCGTTGAGCGGGGTCAGCACCAGCGTGCCGCCGAGCAGGCTGCGCGCGTCGCCGATGGCCGAGACCGTCACGTCGATCTGGCCGCCGGCGCGGGCGAAGGGCGGCAGCGTTGCGGTCACCAGCACCGCGGCGACGTTGCGCGCGCGGATCTGCTCGCCGGTGACGTTGATGCCCAGCCGCTCCAGCAGGTTGACGATCGCATCCTCGGTGAAAGGCGAGTTGCGCAAGCTGTCGCCGGTACCGTTGAGACCGACCACCAGCCCGTAGCCAAGCAGGTCGTTGCCGCGCACCCCGTCGACCTCGACCAGATCCTTGATCCGGGCGGGAGACGCCAGGCCCGGCTGAAGCATGCCGCCGAACCAGAAGACGAGGAGCAGAAGCGCGAGGGAGCGCAGGAGAAGGGGCATTCAGGTTACCGCATGTAATTCAGGAAGCGCATGTTCGCCAGCCGCGAGGTCACCGTGTAGATCGACTCGAGTTGCGCCTGCATCGCCTGGTAGGTCGAGGCGGCATCCAGCGGATCGACGCCGATCAGCGCCGCGCGGGCCAGGTCCAGCGTGTCGCGCTCGGCGACGCGCCCGGCACGGGCGCGCTCGACGGCCTCCTGGGCGCTGCCCACATGGGCGCGCAGATCGAGCATGCCTTCCTTCGCGGCGAGCAGCCGGGTGCCCGCCTCGGAAAGCATCGCCATCTGCGACGCCTGGTCGCCGGCGAAGGCGCCGCCCGCGACCACCGCGGCGACGGCCTGGGCGCGCAATACAGCGACGAATTCGTCCGCATCCGCCCTGAGGCTCGCGTCGAGGCGCTGGCCCTCGCCGATCTCGACTGCGGCAAGGTCGTCGGCCGAGCCGATGTAGCCGGTGGTGTGGAATGCCCCGCCGGGCTTGGCGAAATAGGCGTCGATCGCAGTCAGGGCATCCGCGGGGGTCGCCGCTGCCCCGGCCAGCGCGTCGAGATCGGCGAGGATCGCGTCGGCCTGCGCCACCGCGGCGCTGTCGGTCGCGGTGCCGGCATAGAGCGACTGGCCCGCGACCTGGGTGTTCAGCACGCCGATCACGCCGGCAAAGTCGCGGCGCGCGGTGTTGGCATGCATCATCGCGGCGGCGGCATCGCCGAGGCCGGTTGAACTGCTCAGATTGAGCGCCAGAGCCTCCGCCGGTGCAAGGACAAGCCCGAGCCCCTCCTGCATCATGTCGAGGCGCAGCGTCGCCAGCGAGATCGTCTCGCTGAACACCGCATTGCGGTCGAGCGAGCGTTCCAGCGCGAAGAGACGCGTCAGGTTGCCGCCGGTCGCCTCGTAGCGGCTCGCCTTCTGGTTGGTGGTGAACTCCAGCGCTGCCCGGTCCATGGCGGCACGGGCGGCGAAGGCGCGATCCTGCAGGGAGCGCATGCGCGCGATGTCCGAGGCGCCTCCGTAGACTTTCATGGCTCAGCCCTCCAAGAGCAGCTTCATCAGCGTGTCGATCACCGACAGCACACGGGCGTTGGCCGCATAGGCCTGTTCGATCAGGATCAACGACTGAAGCTCTGCATCGGTGTCCACGCCCGTGGCATTCGCCTCGCTCTCGGCGAGAGCCGACTGCTGCGCCACCAGATAGGCGCGGTCCTCGTCGCTGCGAACCGCGCGCCCGGCAAAGAACGAGGCGATCTCCGAGGCGATGGTTGCACTGCCGGCCGAGGCGTTCTGCGATACGAACCCGACGGGAGGGCGCGCGAGCACCATCGCATCGGTCAGCCCCTGCAGGTAGTCGCCGAAGCCCTCCGGCCCCGGAGCCGCGGCGTTGAGCCCGTCGCGCATCCGCCAGACCGCGCCACCCTGGGCCGGATCGACGGCGGCATTGATCGCCAGCCGCCCCGCAAGCCCGGTGATCGGCCCCGGGTAGCTGTCCACAAAGAGCCCGTCGCCGGCAGCATCAAGGGCCGCGGCTGGCATGAGGTCGCGGAACCGCTCGATCAGGTCGGCGGCGTAGCTGTCCATCTCGGCGTCGAACTCGGGCACGATCCGGTCGCGAACGTCGAAGAGAGCCGCGAGCGAGCCCCCGTCCATCAGCCCTGCCCCCGACCCGACCGAAATCGCCACCGGCCCGCCGACCGCACCCTGGTCCTGCGTCAGCCCGCCGAGCGGCGAGCCAAGGGTCATGTCCGGGGTAACCACGTTCGGCGCACCTACGAAGCCGAGCTCGAACACCCTCCCGTCGAGCAAGAGCCCACCCTTCGCCGTGTAGAGCGCCACCTGGTCGTGCTCGCGGTTGACCACGCGCACCGGCACGATCGCGCTGATGCTGTCGATCAGCTGGTCGCGCTGATCCTTGAGCGCATTGGTATCGGTGCCCTGCGGGCCGAGCGTCGCGATCTTCTTGTTGATCGCGTCGATCGCGTGCAGGGCCGTGTTGACCTGGACGACCTGCCGCCCGATCTCGGCATCCGCCTCGGTGCGCAGCCGCACGTTCTCTTCGGCGATCCGGTTCACCGCGGAGGCGACGTCGCCAGCCGCCACCATCGCGTCCGTCAGCTTGGCCATCGACTGCGGCGAGGCGGTGGCCGACATCAGCGTGGTCTCGAGCCGCGTCGCGAGCGTCGAGAGCGCCCCCGATGCCCCCGGCTCGCCGAAGGCGCCCAGCATCCGCGCATAGGCATCCGACCGGGTGGCGGTAGCACCGAGGGCCGCGTCCATCGCCCGGCGCTGGGCGGTCAGGAACGCGTCCTCGGTCCGGGCGGTCCCCACGACCCGAACACCGCTGCCGTGACCGCCAAGCACCACGGACGACAGCTCGGTGACACGCCGCCCGAACCCGGGGGTCATCGCGTTCGCGACGTTGTTGGAGACCGTGTCCGCCAGCCGTCCCGAAGACGCGAGGCCGGATGCCGCGTTGTTCAGCGCGTTCGAGATGCTCATTCCGCCCTCCTTCGGTCAGAGGCTCCGTGCCAATGCCTGCGTCAGCGCTTCAGGTTGGTGGTTTCCTGCAGCATCTCGTCCACGGTCTGGATGATCTTGGCATTGGACGAATAGGCGCGCTGGGTCTGGATCAGCTGGGTCAACTCGTGGGCGATGTCCGTCGTGGACTGCTCGCGGGCGAAGCCCTCGATCCCGCCGGTGGGCCCCGAGCCCGCATCCCAGAGGAACATCGACCCCCAAATCGCGGCTGAGCGCGAAGGTCTGGTTGTCGAGCACGCGCAACCCGTTGAAGTTCGGCACGTCCACCACCGGCACCTGGTAGATGACCCGGTTGAAGCCGCTGGAGTAGCTGGCGTACATGAAGCCCTTCTCGTCGATCGTCACCCCGGTGAAGGTCCCGGCCGGATTGCCGTCCTTGGTGACGCCCACCGGCGAGAAGGTCGAGGCGAGCTGGCTCAGGTGCTGCGGCCCGCCCGGCACGGTCGAACCGATGCCGATCTCTATGGTCTGGGCGCCGAGGTCGAGCGTCACCACGCCGGTAGCCGCGTCGTAGACCGTGGACGTCGGCGCGGTACCGGGAACGGTCTGGGTGACCGAAGCGGGCAGGCCGGCGGTCGGCGGCGTATCGCTGAACACGATCTCGTAGGTCCCGGCCGAAAGACCGGAAGCCTGATCGACGATCTCCAGCGTCCAGGTGTTGGTCTGCGGCGAGCCGACCGGCGGGACCGTCGGCGTGAAGGACATCGCCAGCGTCTGCGAAGCGCCGAGATTGTCGAAATACTCCACCGTGACCGGCAACGCGGTGCCCGCCGACCCCGCCTGGGTCTCGGTCGCGGGCAGGTTGGCATTGAGATCGATCGTCGAGGTCGGCAGTGCGGCAACTGCCGAGCGGTTGATCTGCACCGGTTGCAGACCGGCCGAGCTGTCGCGGGCCTGCGGCGGGATGTTGCCGTCGAGAAATCCGCCGGCCAGCCCATGAGAACCAGGCCCGAGGGCGTGCGCAGGTAGCCGTTCGCATCCGGCAGGAACGAACCGGTCGAGGTCAGCATGAACGGCAGGTCGGTACCTGTCTGCCCCACCGACGCGATATTGGTGACCGGCAGCATGCCGCGCCCGGTCAGCGCAATGTCGGTGGCGTTGTTGGTGGTTGTCAGCGCCCCCTTGGCATCGATGTCCCAGATCGCATTGGTCCGCACGCCGCCGGCGGTGAACCAGCGCCCTCCGCCGGTCGTGCTCGGCGACTTCGCGTCGCTGACCGTCATCGAGGCGAAATCCACGTCGGCGCGCTTGTACCCGAAGGTCTGCGAATTCGCGATGTTGTCGGATATTGTGGCGAGCTTGTTCGCATTGGCGTTCAGCCCGGACACGCCGGCGTTCATCGACGAGGAGATACCCATACTCAGTCCTTTGTCCGTGAGGGGTTCGGTCGCGGGAAACTCGTTACAGGGCGCCAGACATGGCCCCTCCGCCTTAAGATCGTGCTAACGGCCTCACGGCTCGAAGCGGCGCAGAAGTGTGATCTCGATCCGGCGGTTGCGGTCGTCGCCGGCGGTGTCGCTGACCGGGCTGCGGTCGGATTTGCCGGTGACCCGCGCAAGGCGTTCCTCGGCGATGCCGGCCGCGACCAGCCGCTCGCGCGCCAGCTGCGCCCGTCCGCCCGACAGCCGCCAGGGGTCCGCGTCGTCCGCATCGACGTCGTGGCTCGCGAGATGGCCGGTGACTGCGACCTGGTTGGCGGTCCGCGCCAACACCCGGCCGATCATCTCCAGCAACTGCTCTAGGATCGCGTTAGGTTCGACCGATGTCCCGTCGAAGAGCGGCGAGCCCTCGATGTCGAAGACTTCGATGATCAGCCCCTCGTCGGTAATGCGTGTGGCGATATGACGCAGCGCCGGATCCGCCGCCACCGCATCGCCGCTGCCGCCGGTCAGTTCCTCGGCGATGTCGTAGAGCGTCTGGTCCTGTCCGCCGTCCTTCTGGGTGCGGTCGGGATCGCCGGTCTGCCCGGTCTCGTCCTTGGCCAGTACGTCCTGGCTGAACATGCTCGACCCGTCGAACGGACCGTCGCCGCCGCCGCGGGTGGAATGAATCGGGATCGTCGGGCTGAAATAGTCGGCGAGCCCGAGCCGGGTCTGCTCGTCGGTGACTGACAGCAGCCACATCAGCAGGAAGAAGGCCATCATCGCCGTCACGAAGTCGGCATAGGCGACTTTCCAGGCGCCGCCGTGATGGCCGCCCGCGACCACCGTCTTGCGCTTGATGACGATGATGTTGCCCGTGGCCTTGCGGTCCATGGCCCGTCCCCCGATTACCCGCGGCCAGAAAGCCCCGAAATGCTGAAGGCAGGGTTAGCGCCTCAGGGGGTTTTCGTAAGCATTGACCGCAACCCGTTCAGATTTCGGCAACCATTGCCGCCGAGACTGCCGCCCGAGCAGCACCTTTACGAGCGAGCGAAGAATGTCCGCCGAGGTTTCCGTCCTTACCAAGAAGCTCCGGCAGGGTGGCGTAGCCCGCTCGCCGCTGGCCGAGACCGACCTGATCGTCGAGAGCCTCGCGCGCGGCATCGAGGACCGGCTGCGCCCGCTGGTAAAGACCATGGTCACGGTGACGGTGGACACGGTCGCCGTGGTCAAGCTCGCCGCCGCCACCGGCCGCATCGCGGCACCTGCGATGATGGGGGTGATCGAGGTCGAGGATGCCGACACGCCCGCGCTCATCGCCTGCGACGCGACGCTCACCAACCACCTGATCGACCTGACCCTCGGCGGCGATCCGGCCATCTCGCCAGAACCTTCCGCGCGCCCCTTCACCGCCATCGACATGGCGCTCGGCCGGCTGCACCTCGAATCGGTCCTCCAGGCCTTCACTCATGCACTGGGTATCGGCTTCGGCCGGCCGCTGACCAAGCCGCTGCGCATCCGCGACCAGCGGCAGAACCTCTCGCAGTTGCGCCTCGCCCCCGACTACATCGACGTGCTGACCTTCGCGGCTACCGTCAGCCTCGGCGAGGCGGGCCGCACCGGCTTCGTGACGCTGGTGCTGCCGCTCTCCGCACTCGACGCCATCCGTGCCTCGATCCAGGCCCGCAACCAGGTGGCCCGCGAACGCCCCAACGACCTGTGGAAGGCGCTGATGCGCCGGGCGGCTGCCAGCGCGCCGGTGCCGGTGGATGCCGTGCTGCACCGCCAGCGTCTCAGTCTCGCGGCATTGCAGGCGCTCAAGGTTGGCCAGGTGATCGAGATCCCCCGCCAGGCGGTAGAGGAGATTCGCCTGACTATCCCCCAGCCCGGCGGCCGTACGGCCTTGCTCGCCATGGGCCGGCTCGGCGCCTACCAGGACAACAAGGTGGTCAAGCTCGCCACTGCGCCCGACCCACGCGTATCTGCCCACATCGACCGCGCGCTCAACGCCGCCACCCCGTCCTTGGAAAATTCGCCGCGGGGCGCGCACAAGGTCAGAGCAGCACAGCCTGACCACGCAGCGGCTGGCTAACCCCACTGACCGCGAACGGACACTACCCGGAGATCTCGCTCCAGCAGGGCAACAGGTTCCCCGGCATCGGCCGCGCCGCATGGACCGCCCGCGCGATCGCCCGGGCCAGGCAAGCCACCGCCGCCTGCTCCAGCGCCATCCGCGCAGCACCGGCATCGGCCCCGAGCGCCCGGGTGCCGGTCGAGACCGCAAAGATCAGATCGCCGTCATAGGGTGTGTGCGCCGGATGGATCGCCCGCGCCATGCCGTTCTGCGCCACCTCGGCCATGTGCCGCGCCGCCGCCTTGTCGAGCCGCACATCCGTCGCGACGATGGCAATGGTCGTATTGGCTCGCGGCCCTCCGAACCCGGACTTGCGCGGCGGCGTCCCGATCTCCGCCAGCCGCACCGGCTGCTGCCCTAGCCCGCCGAACTCCTCGCCGATCTCGAAGGCCCCCGCCCAGAAGGCGCGGCTGTCGGGCAGCGTCACCGAACCATGCGGGTTGACCGCGACCAGCGCCCCCACGGTCGCACCATCATCCAGCACCTGCGACGCCGACCCCAGCCCGCCCATCAGCGTAGCCGTCATCGCCCCGGTCCCCGCGCCCTCGCTGCCGAGGGCAAATTCCACCCCCGCCGCCGCCAGAGCCGCCCGCCCCAGCGCGGCATACGGGTTCACCGCCCAGTCCTTGTCCCCCCCGTTCGCCAGATCGAACAGGATCGCCGCCGGCACGATCGGCACCAGCGCCGGCCCTGCCTTGTATCCCCGCCCCATGGCGCGCAGCCCGTCCACCACGCCCGAAGCCGCATCGAGCCCGAACACCGACCCGCCGGCCAGCACCAGCGCGTCCACCGCCTCCACCAGCCGCCCCGGCGCCAGCAGGTCCGTCTCCCGCGTCCCCGGCGCACTGCCCCGCACATCGACCGCCGCAAGAAACGGCTCGGCCGCCGTCAGCACCGTCACCCCCGACTTCAGCCGCGCATCGGACGCATTGCCGACGAGCAGCCCCGGTACATCGGTGATCAGGTTCCGCGGCCCCGCCCTCATTCAGATGCACCGCCCCCCGTCCACTTCGAGCGCCACGCCCGTGATCATCGAAGTCTCGTCCGAACACAGGAAAGCCGCCGCATTCCCGATGTCCTGCGGCGTCGAGAAGCGCCCCAGCGGGATCGTCGCGAGGAACTTCGCCCGCATCTGTGGCGTGTCCTCGCCGAGGAACGACTTCAGCAGCGGCGTCTCGCCGGCCACCGGGCAGAGCGCGTTGACCCGCACCCCGAACGGCGCCAGCTCCACCGCCATCCCCTTGGTGGCGGTCACCATCCACCCCTTCGACGCGTTGTACCAGACCAGCCGCGGCCGCGGCGACAGCGCGGCGGTCGAGGCGATGTTGAGGATCACCCCCTGCCCCCGCGCCTTCATCGCCGGCACCAGGTGCCGCGCCGTCAGATAGACCGACTTGGCGTTCACCCGCCAGCACCCGGTCGAACTCCGCCTCCGTCGATCTCCTCCATCGCCGCCGGCAGATGGGTGACGCCGGCATTGTTCACCAGCACGTCGAGATGCCGAAACTCCGCCAGCACCGCCGCAGCCATCTCCGCCACGCCGGCATCGGTGCCCACATCCGCCAGCACCCGAGAAGCGCCAAGCTCTCCCGCCACCGCCTCCAGCGCCACCGCGTCGCGGTCGGCGATCATCACCCGCGCGCCCTCGGACACGAACTTCGCGGCGATCCCAGCCCCGAACCCCGATGCCCCGCCGGTAACGAGCGCCGTCTTGCCCTCAAGTCGCATGTCGGTCCTCCCTGCCCCGTGAGAGTGCGGGGCCGCGCGCCGCGGCGCAAGGGGAGCGGATTCCGGCATGCCGGAATCCGCGTAACCCATTGAAAAGCATGAGAACCGGTTTGCTCGTTCATGGGTGGTAAATTTTCGTTAGGACTTCGGCTCCCATCTCGCGCTCCAGACACCAAATCTAGAGGCTCGGTGTACCTGAAGCCAGATCTGGACCAGATTTTGGGTAAGGAATCGGCCAAAGCAGTGCCACGGGGTGAGCCAAATGCATGGCCAACCCCCCCGGTGGCGGCTAACAAGAGGGCACGCCGCGTTCCGGGAGCCTAACCCTGCCACAACCGCCCCGCCTCGCCCCCGACTTCGCCTTCGAGGCCGGCTCCCCGCAGCCCGTCTGCGGCATCGACGAGGCCGGGCGCGGGCCATGGGCTGGCCCGGTAGTGGCCGCTGCGGTGATCCTCGACCCCGCAGCCATCCCGCCCGGCCTCGACGACAGCAAGCGCCTCACCCCCACGCAACGCGAGGCGCTGCATGCCGCACTGCTCGAACGCGCCATGGTGGGGGTGGGCGAGGCGAGCGTCGCCGAGATCGACGCGCTCAACATCCTGCGGGCGAGCTTTCTGGCCATGCGCCGCGCCGTGGCCGCCCTGCCTCGTTCCCCGGCCGTCGTGCTGGTCGATGGACACCTCGTCCCGCCCGGCCTCACCTGCCCCGCGCAGGCGTTGATCGGCGGCGACGGGCGCGTCCTCTCGATCGCCGCGGCCTCCATCGTCGCAAAAGTCACACGCGACCGCATCATGGTGGCGCTTGCGCAACAGTTTCCGGGATACGGCTGGCACCGCAACATGGGATACGGCACCCTGACGCATGCGGAGGGGCTGAAAACCTGGGGGGTCACGCAACATCATCGGCGGAGCTTTCGGCCCGTCCACAAGATGTTGTGCGAGACCGCCTCCCTAAGTGATTGAATCCATGGGAATTGACCGGGAATCGGTTTTGACTCATGGTCGGGGCGGGAGCCGACGCATAACGGGATACCGAAATGGCGAAGCCTAGAAGTGCAAGCATTACCAGTACCCTGCCGACCGATGTTATTCTTACCGGGGATTGCGTGGAGGTGATGCGCGGCTTGCCGGCGGCGAGCGTGGACCTGATCTTTGCCGACCCTCCGTACAACCTGCAACTCAAGGGCGAACTGCACCGGCCCGACAACAGCCGCGTCGACGCGGTGGATGACCACTGGGACCGTTTCACCTCGTTCGCAGCCTATGACGAGTTCTCCCGCGCCTGGCTCACGGAGGCCCGGCGGCTCCTGAAACCCGACGGCGCGCTCTGGGTGATCGGCTCGTACCACAACGTCTTCCGCCTCGGCGCGGCGCTGCAGGACGCCGGCTTCTGGATCCTCAACGACGTGATCTGGCGCAAGTCGAACCCGATGCCGAATTTTCGCGGCAAGCGGCTGACCAACGCCCACGAGACGCTGATCTGGGCGCGCCCGCTCGGACCAGGCGAAATACACCTTCAACTACGAGGCGATGAAGTCGCTGAACGAGGGCATCCAGATGCGCTCGGACTGGGTGATCCCGCTGTGCACCGGCGCCGAGCGGCTGAAGAACGACGCGGGCGACAAGGCGCACCCGACCCAGAAGCCGGAGGCGCTGCTGCACCGTGTGCTGGTCGCCTCGACCCTGCCGGGCGACGTGGTGCTCGACCCGTTCTTCGGGACGGGGACCACCGGGGCGGTGGCCAAGCGGCTCGGCCGCCGCTTCATCGGCATCGAGCGCGAGGCCGAGTACATCGCCGCCGCCGAGGCGCGCCTCGCCGCGGTGCGCCCGCTGGACGCCGAGGCGGCCGCCGTGACAACGCCCAAGCGTGCCGAGCCGCGGGTGGCCTTCGGCCAGCTCGTGGAGCGTGGGCTGCTGGCGGCGGGCGAGACGCTCACCTCGCTGAACGGCCGCCACGCCGCGCGGATCCGCGCCGACGGGACGCTGATCGCCGCGGACACCCGCGGCTCGATCCACCAGGTAGGTGCGGCCCTGGAGGGTGCGCCATCGTGCAACGGCTGGACTTACTGGCATTTCCGCAAGGACGGGATCTCGGTGCCGATCGACGTGCTGCGCCAACAGATTCGCGCGGAGATGGGCGACTAAATCTGGTGGTCCCGGTAGCCATCCGGTCGGTATGCAATCCGTATGAAAAGCATATGAAAAGCATATGGCCAATTTGGCACTACGAGGCGGTTAGCGAAAAGTTGAAGCCGGAGAATAATTCCCGGCGCTCCCAAACAAGCGGAATCGCGTCGCGACCGAGCAGCGCACGCTCCGAGCCTGCGCGCGACGGGCCAAACGAACTCACCCCGCCGCCGCCAGCCCCATCCGCAGCGCCTTGCGCATCACCGTTGGCAGCGCCGCCTCAAGCTGCCCTGCCAGTTGGAACGTGCCCTTTGGCGGCGTGAACCCGGTCGGCACCTTCGCCCCGGCCACCCGCAGCCGCAGGTGGAAATGCGTTAAGGTGTGGCGCACCTCGACGCCGAGGTCGCGCCAGTCGGCGGCGAAGGGTGGGCACGGCTGCGGCAGCCCTTCGACCCATTCGGTGCCCGGCAGACCGAGCATGCCACCGAGAAGCCCGCGGGCGTCGCGCTGTTCAACCAGCACCGCCCCGTCGGCACGGAGGGCCAGATACGCGATGCCGTGGCGCACTGGCCGCTCGGGTTTCGGCGCGCGCCGTGGCAGGTCCGCCGCGATTCCCCGGGACCGCCCGGCGCAGGGCTGCCGCCATGGGCAGATGTCGCAGGTGGGCGCGCGGGGCGTGCAGATGGTGGCGCCGAGGTCCATCACCGCCTGCGCGTAGTCGCCGGGCCGCGTGGCGGGTGTCAGGCGCGCGGCCAGCGCGTAGAGCGCGGGTTTGGCCCCCGGCAGCGGTTCCTCGACGGCGAAGAGCCGCGCCATGACACGCTCGACGTTGCCGTCCATCACCGCCGCGGGTCGGCCGAAGGCGATCGACGCGATCGCCGCGGCGGTATAGGGGCCGATGCCGGGAAGCGCACGGAGCCCATCCTCGGTATCGGGGAAGTGCCCGCCCATGCCGGCGACCGCCCGCGCGCAGGCGAGGAGGTTGCGGGCACGGGCGTAGTAGCCGAGCCCGGCCCACGCGGCCATAACCTCGGCATCGGGGGCTGCCGCCAAATCCTCGACCTTTGGCCAGCGGGCGGTGAACGCTTCGAAGTAGGGTATCACCGCCGCCACGGTGGTCTGCTGGAGCATCACTTCGGATAACCAGACGCGGTAGGGGTCGGCCGGCGTGCGCGACCCCGGCGGCACTCGCCACGGCAGGCGACGGGCCGAGCGGTCGTACCAGCCGAGGAGCGCGGTTGCGATCTCTGCGGGACCCCCCCCTAGCATCGATTTCCCCCTGACAAGCACGCGCGGAGCCGCTAGCGTCCCGATCCCGACCCGGTCCCGGAGGACGAGATGGCGGAGAAGCCTGGCCGAGACAAGGTGAAAGCCCCGCCGGCCCGCCGAGCCCAAGGGTTTCTGCGCGCAGGCGGGCTGATCGGCGGGCAGGTGACGACGGTCGCGGCCCGCCGCGGTTTCGCGTTCGCGCGGCTGGCGGCGCTGTGGCCCGAGATCGCCGGGGCGGAGATCGCGGCGATCTGCCGCCCGGAAAAGCTCTCGCTTGGCCCGCGGTCCGGCGGGTGGCCTGCTGACGCTAGGGGTTGCTCCGGCCCACGGGCCGGAGCTGCAGATGTTGCTGCCGATGCTGCGCGACCGGGTGAACGCGGCGCTGGGGCCGGGGGCGGTGGGACGAATCCAGCTCGTCCAGGCCACGGCGCCCATTGCCGGGCCGTTGGCCGAGCCTCCCGCACGCGCCCGTCCGCGCCCTGCCCTGCCCGAGGATCTCGGTGCCCTGGCCGGGGCGATTTCAAGCATTGGTGATGATGATCTGCGTCATGGCTTGGAGACATTGGCGCGGAATGTGTTATCCCGCTCAGCGACAAACCAGAAACCGAAGGTGCAGCCATGACCCTCGCCCTCACCCGCCGCCACAGCCTCGCTCTCGGCCTCGCCGCGCTCTGCCTGCCCGGCAGCCTGCGCGCGCAGCACGCGGTCGTCGAGATGTCCATGGGTGCCGCCAACGCGCCGGTGACCATGGTGGAATACTGGATGTTCACCTGTCCGCACTGCGCCGCCTTCCACCGCGACGTGTTTCCGCAGATCAAGGCGAACTTCGTGGACACCGGCAAGGTCCGCGTGGTGTTCCGTGAGGTCTACTTCAACCGCCCGAGCCTCTGGGCCGCAATGATCGCGCGCTGCGCCCCGAGGGACCGCTATTTCGGAATCGCCGATCTGCTGTTCGCGCGGCAGGCGGTCTGGTCAACCCCACGCGACACCAACAAGATGGTGGCCGAACTCTACGCCATCGGCCGCCAGGCCGGGCTGACCGACGCGGACATGAACGCCTGCCTGTCGGATCGCGCCTTTGCCGAGGCGCTGGTGGCCGAGTTCCAGAAGAATTCCACCGCCGACGCCGTCGATGCGACCCCCACCTTCGTGATCGACGGCCAGAAGTTCGGCAACGCCGGTTACGCCGAGTTCGAGACGCGGCTGAACGCCGCGCTCGCCAACTGACGGGGCACGACCGCGGCGGGCATTGAACCCGCCGGCCCCCGGCGCTAGGGCTCGGCCGAACCCCAGGCCCGGCGAACATGACACCCGTATCGGCAGCCGAGAACACTGTGGCCCGGCATGTCCGCCGGACGCTGGAGCTTGCCCTGCCGATGATCGCGTCGCGGGTGGGTGTCGTCACCATGCACACGATGGACGTGATCGTGCTCGGCCGCGCCGGGGCCGAGCCGCTGGCCGACTACGTGCTGGGGCAGGCGATCCAGGACAGCCTGATCGCCATGATGGTCGGGCTGATGCTCGGCGTGCCGGTGCTGGTGGCGCGCGAGACCGGTGCGGGCAACGATGCGGTGGCCGGGGCGATCTGGCGGCGCGGGCTGTGGATGGCCGCCGGAATGGGCCTGGTGCTCAGCGCGGTGCTGCAGTTCGTCGGGCACCTGTTCGCGCTGACCGGTCAGGAGCCCGCGCTCGCCGCCCGGGCCGGGACGGTGGCGCGGGTGCTGGCCGTTGGCATGCCGTTTGTCGCGCTCTTCTACGTAAGCCAGTCCCTGCTCGAGGCGCTGCACCGGCCGCTGGTCGGCACCCTGGCGGTGCTCGTCGGCAACGCAGTGAACCTGGGGCTGAACGTGCTGCTGGTGTTCGGGGCGGGACCGATCCCGGCGCTTGGCGCGGTCGGCTGCGCGATCGCCACGGTCGCCACCCTGGCGCTGCTGGCGCTCGGGCTGGGGCTCTACGTCCGCTTCGCCCTGCCCGGCCGGGCGCGCTACGGCATCGGGCGGCGGGCGGGCGAGATGCCGCCGCCGGCGGTCGAGCAGGCGCGGATCGGCCTCGCGTCGGGAGGGTCGTTTCTGATCGAGGCCTCGTCGTTTGCGGTGATGACGATCTTCGTCGGCTGGCTGGGGACGCTGGCGCTGGCCTCGCACGGGGTGCTGTTCCAGCTCCTGGCGCTCAGCTTCATGATCGCCTTCGGCATCGCCGGGGCGACCCAGGTGCGGGTCGGCAATGCCTGGGGCCGGGGCGATCCACGCGGCGTGGCCATGGCCGGCTGGACCGGGCTCTGGCTCGCGGGACTCTGCACCGGGCTGGTGGCGCTGGCGGTCGCCGCCCGACCCGACGGGTTCATCCGGCTGTTCACCTCCGATCCGCAGATCATCACCGCCGCCGCGCCAGTGCTGATCTGGGTGGTGCTCGCGACAGTCTTCGACGGCGGCCAGTCGGTGATGAACAACGCCTGCCGCGGGCGCGGCGACACCTGGGTGCCGACCGCACTGCATGTCGGCAGCTACTGGCTGGTGATGGTACCCGCGGCCTGGGTCTTAGCCTTTGCCGCGGGCCAGGGCCTGGCGGGGATATACCAGGGCATCCTGCTGGCCAGCGTCGTCTCGGTCGTCGCGCTTGCGTTGCGGTTTGCCCGGCTCAGCCGCGGAACGCCGTGACCTCGATCTCGACCTTCATCTCCGGCTCGGTCAGCGCGGCCACGATCATCGTCGCCGCCGGCCGCACCTCGCTCAGGGCCGCGCGGATCGCCGGGGCGATCTCCAGGCGCAGGGCGGGGTCGGTGACGATGTAGGTGACACGCACGATGTCGGACATCGCGAACCCGGCCTCGCCGAGCGCGCGCCCGATGGTGGCGAAGGCGTTCGCGGCCTGGTCGGCTGCCGCCTCGGGCATGGTCATGCGGGCATAGTCGTAGCCGGTGGTCCCGGCGACGAAGCACCAGTCGCCGCGCACCACCGCGCGGCTGTAGGCGAAGTCGGTCTCGAAGGGCGATCCGGTGCTGATCAGTCGGCGCATGGTTCCTCCGCGCAGCGTGGCAAAGCGCGTGCTTGCGCGGGTCGGGGCCAGCCGGTATCGCTCACCGTGCCATGGCCGCGCCGCCCGTCAAGAAGTTCCTTCCCCACAGCCTCTTCGGCCGCGCGGTGGCGATCCTGATCGTGCCGATCCTGCTCTTGCAGCTCGTCGTGGGGCTGGTGTTCTTCCAGCGCTACTACCAGCGGGTCACCGAGCAGCTCACCGGCATGACCGCACGGGAAATACGCTACGTGATCGTCCAGGCCGAGGGCGCAGGTGGCGCCGAGGCCGCAACGCGCCGGCTGGCGGAGCTTGCCGGTCCGCTCGGCTTCGGCCTCACCCTCCGCCCCGACATGCGCGTTACCCCGGGGGTGGAACGGGAGCGCCTCGACCTCACGGGCACCGTGGTTGTCGAGACCTTGCACGAGGCCATCCGCCGGCCAATGTGGATCGACCTCGCGAGCAGTTCCCGCACCGCAGTGATCGCTATCGACATAGCGCCCGGCGTGCTGGAGACGGTGGTGCCGCGCTCGCGGCTGGCGGCGTCGAACCCGCATCAGCTTCTGGTCTACATGATCGTTGCGGCGGTGCTGTTCAGCGCGGTGGCCGTCGCCTTCCTGCGCAACCAGATCCGCCCGATCAGGCAGCTCGCCGAGGCCTCGGATGCTTTCGGCAAGGGTCGCAACCTGCCCTTCCGGCCCGGGGGTGCGGAGGAAGTCCGCCGTGCCGGGACCGCTTTCCTTGCCATGCGCGCCCGTCTGGAGCGGCAGATCGAGCAGCGTACGCAGATGCTCTCGGGCGTCTCCCACGACCTGCGCACGCCGCTGACCCGCATGAAGCTGACGCTGGCGCTGATGGACGACGGTGAGGACGTCGAGGGGCTCGCCCGCGACGTCGAGCAGATGGAGCGGATGATCGACGAGTTCCTCGCCTTCGCCCGCGGCACCGCCGCCGAGGAGCCCGCGCCCGCCGATCCCTTCCGCCTCGCGGCAGGCATTGCCGAGGACGCACGGCGGGCAGGCGCCACGATCGAGCTCGTCGCCGAGAACGACACCCCCGATGACCCGATGGTCGCCATGCGGACCATTGCCGTGAGCCGCGCCCTCGACAATCTCGTCGGCAACGCCACGCGTCACGGCGATCGCATGCGCCTCACCACCCGGCTAAGCCCGCGCCTGCTCTCGTTCATCGTCGAGGATGACGGTCCGGGCATACCCGAGGAGGAGCGCAACCGCGCGATGCAGCCCTTCACCCGGCTCGACGCGGCGCGCAACCAGGACGCCGGCGCCAACGTCGGCCTCGGGCTGACCATCGCCATGGACATCGCCCGCAGCCACGGGGGCGGGCTCGACCTTGCCGACAGCGCCGATCTGGGCGGGCTCAAGGCGACGCTGCGCCTGCCCCGCTAGATGTTCAGGCACCCTTGCGGGGCAGAGCCAACCCGGCCCCGCGTGATCAACGTGCCCCGGCCTGGTCCGCGCTCTGCGCCGTCTCGCGTGTGCCCGAGACGATAATCTCGAGCACCTCGTGCTCGTTGGTGCGGCTGATCCAGCGATCGCCGACGTTCTCGCCACGCTTCAGGACCATGACACGATCGCCGACGGCGAATATGTCGACCAGGCGGTGCGAGATGATGATCTGCGCCACCCCCTGCTTCTTGAGCTCGAGCATGGTCTCCAGCAGCCGCTCGGTCGCCATCACCGAGAGGTTGGCGGTCGGCTCGTCGAGGATCACCACCCGCGGCTCGAAGGAGATCGCGCGGGCGATCGCCACCGACTGCTGGCGGCCACCGGACAGGCTCTCTACCTTCTGGTAGACGGAGTTCACGTCGACCTTCAGCCGCTTCAGCACGCTGTCGGCCTCGGCGTACATGCGGCGGCGATCGACGAACAGGCCGCGAAGCGGCCAGCGACCGAGGAAGATGTTCTGACCGACGTCCATGTTCCCGCAAAGCGCGAAGTCCTGGTAGATCATCTCGATGCCGACTTCGCGGCTCTCGTGCGGGCTCCTGAAGTTGACCGGCTGCCCGGCCACCAGAATCTCGCCGGCGTCGCGCTGGTAGGCACCGGTCATGATCTTCATCAGGGTCGACTTGCCCGCCGAGTTGTCGCCGACGAGGCCGAGAATTTCGCCGGGATAGAGCGTGAGGTTGACGTCGTTCAGCGCCTGGACCGCGCCGAACGACTTCTGGATGCCGCGCATCTCCACGATCGGCGTGGGCAGCACGGACGGGGAAGTGGGGGAGCTTCTCAGGTCACTCATGGGGAGTCTTTCGTCGTGCGAGGCGGTCGCGCAGGCGGCCGAAGATGTTGGCCTGGCGCACCCAGATGTCGATCAGCACCGCGGCGATCAGGATGCCGCCGATGAACACGTTGATCCAGTGCTGAGGCATGGTGAAGCCCTGGACGTTGAGCTGCAGCAGCGCCCGGACGAGCGTGATCACCGCGGCACCGGCGAGCGCGCCGATCATCGTGCCGTAGCCTCCGAAGATCGAGCCGCCGCCAATGATCACGGCGGCGATTGCGTCGAGCTCGCGGAACTGTCCGGCGACGGGGTTGAAGCTGCGGAAATAGGCGATGTTGATGAGCCCCGCCATGGTGGCGCAGAGCGCCGACAGGAGCAGCGCGAGAAAGCGCACCCGGTTGGTGTTGATGCCCGCATAGGCGGCGGCGCGAATGTTCCCGCCGGTGGCGTAGACCTTCTGTCCGAACGGCGTGTAGGCGAGCACGATCCCCGCAACCAGTGCAACCAGCAGCATCCAGACCGTCTGGACGCTGACCACCTCGGCCACCGACCGCAGCGGACCGGGTGCCAGAGTGATGCCCTCGTGCAGCAGGATGTCGTTTATCTTGCGCCCGATCAGGTTGTAGCGCTCGTTCCAGCCGGTGAGCTGCTGGCCGGAGTTGATCCAGGCGGCGAGGCCCCGGGCGATGTAGAACATGCCCAGCGTCGCGATGAATGCCGGCAGCTTGAAGCCGACCGTCACCACGGCGTTGACCATCCCGGCGAGCATGCCGGCGAGCAGGCCCATTGCGATGGCGGTGACCGGGTCGGCCCCGATCACCTTGAGGAAATAGGCGGCCGTGCTGCCCGCGAGTGCCAGCACCGCGCCGACCGAGAGGTCGATGTCGCCCGCCGCGATCACGTAGGCGAGGCCGACGGTGATCAGCGCCAGCTCGGTGTAGTTCAAGAGGATCGCGAAGCTGTTGGACAGATTCCACCAGTAGTCCGGCCGCAGCGCGAACCCGACGACCCAGAGCAGCACCGTCAGGATGATCGCCAGCGCGTCGCGGCGGGCGAGGAACTTGCCGAACCCGGTCGCCGAGAGTGCGGCATCGGTCGCCATGGCGCCCTTGGTCTGCACGCCGACAATCGCGACGCCACCGATCTCGACCGCCGGCGGCGGCGGGCGGCCCCGCAGCCACGCCCAGAACCGGGCGGGCACCTGGCGGCGGATCACATAGGGCTCGATCAGCACCGCGAGGATCAACAGGGTCCCGAGGAACACCGGGACCGCGCCCGCAGGGAGCGAGAAGACCGCGTTGACCGGGATCTCCTCGTCGCCGATCTTGATGATGCGGGTGATCGGCACGCCCTCGCGCAGCACCTTGTCGAGCAGCACCGACGAGGATCGCGCCGAGGCACGACCCGATGACCCGCCCGCGGCCGCCGAGGATCGAGGCGCCGCCGATGATGACCGAGGCGATGACGATGAGCTCCATGCTGACGCCGTAGAGCGGGGTCACGCCCTTGTCCTGTGCCGCCGACATGAGGCCGGCAAGCGCTGCGCAGAGCGAGGAGATCAGATAGGCGCGGATGCGCACCCAGTTGGTCGGGATGCCGGCATAGGTTGCGGCCTGCTCGTTGCCGCCGGTGGCGAAGGTCTCGTAGCCCCAGCGGGTCTTGGCAAGCGCCAGTGCGCCGACCAGTGCCACGATCGCGAAGATCACGATCTGGTTGTTGAAGCCGAGCACGTTCGTCTCGCCGAGATGGAAGAGCGTCGGATACTCCGCGCCTTGGCAGGATAATAGATCGACTGCCCGTGGGTCAGCGCCAGCACGAAGCCGCGGCCGATGAAGAGGATCGTCAGCGTGGCGATGAACGCCGGCACCCGGAGCGTGGTGACGAGGATGCCGTTGACCAGCCCGATGAACGCGCCGAGGAGCAGGCAGAGCGCCACCGAGGAAATGATCCCGAAGTCGAGGAAGTTGGGCGCAAAGAGCCGCGCGAACACCACCGCCACGAGGCCGTAGGTGGAGCCGACCGACAGGTCGAGGTCCTTGTTGACGATGACGAAGGTCATGCCGACGGCCATGATGCCGTACGCGGGCGCTGTCGCGCAGCACCGCGTGAAAGCGCCTCGGTCGATCCGAAGAAGGTCGGATTGACCACGGCGCCGCCGAAATAGAGCAGCAGGATCAGGAGGAACAGCCCAGCCTCCCAGCCCCCGATGAGCTGGGACGGCGCGCGGCCGGCCAATGACGGTGCGGTCTGCGCCATCTGTCCTTCTCGTCACAGGAACGGCGCGCGAAGGATGCCCCCGCGCGCCGTCAGGCCATATCTTCCGGTTCAGTTCTCGAAGCGCTTGCCGACGTTCTCGACGTTCTCGCCCGTCACCAGCTGTGCGCGGGTGTCGAGATTGGCCGCCGCGATGCCGCGGTCGATCTGCAGATAGAGCTGCATCACCGGCCAGAAGCCCTGCAGGAAGGGCTGCTGTCCGAGTGCGCCGGTCAGGTCGCCCGAGCGCTGAGCGCATCCTGCTGTGCCGGGCCGAGGTCGAAGCCGTAGGCGCAGATCTGGCCGGTCTTGCCGGTCTGGGCCACCGCCTTGGCCAGGGCGGGCGTGAAGACGTTGTTGCCGGCGAAGGCGCCGACCACGTCGCCGCGCGACTCGAACAGCGTCACGATGCCGTTCACCGGGTCGTTCGGATTGGTGTCGATGCCGGTATTCTCCGGGCCGGCGTCGACCTTGAAGTTCGCGAGCGTCCCGGCGTCGTTGAGCGACTTGACGATCGCGTTGAACGCCGAGGTTACGCGGTTGTTGACCTCGATGTTGCCCAGGGCCGTCGAGGACGGAAGCACGATGGACCCCGAGGTGATGCCCTTGTCGGCCAGGCACTGGACCAGCGCCTCGCCGGCGATGGCCGCGGCAGAGGCATCCTGGCCGGTGTGGCTGATGCCGCTGCGGTTCAGGATACCGCCGTCGAACGAGTTGGTGGTGGCGACGGGAATGCCGGCAGCCTGCGCGGCCTTGACGATGTCGTCGTAGGCGCCCGCCTGCGGCGTCGTCATGATGATGCCGTCGATGCGTCGGATCCTGGACGATCTGGTTCAGGATCTCGATCGCGCGGGCCGGGTCGTCGGTCGGCAATTCCGAGCCGAGCAGCAGGATGTTGGCGCCGATCAGGTCGCCCGCCACCTTTGCGCCGACATAGACCGGGTCGAAGAACCCGTTGCCGGCGGTATGGGTGACGATCGCGAAGGTCAGATCGGCCGTCGGCCGAGTGGAAGTCCTTGGTTCCGGGGGCCTCCATGGCTGCATCTTCGAAGCTGTAGCCGCCGACCGCTTGCTCGACGCTACCCGACTGCGCAAAGGCAGAGGGTGCGGCAAAAGAAACCACGGCGGCACCCGCCGCAAGCGCGTGTAGAAGTTTCATTGGTTGTCCTCCATCCAACCGAAAGGGTCGAGCACTTCGGCCACCAGCTGATGACACACGGATCAATCCCCTCGCAGACAGTACGCCGACGATGACGATTCCTGCAATGCTAATATAACTAATCATCAGCACTCATGACCTCGGCCCTGGCCGCAGTCCCCGGCCCCGCGGTCGCCTCAGGGTCCGGGGCCGGAAACTTCGAAAGCTGGGCCAATCCGGACAAAGAGGATCGGCCCGCCCAGACCCTGGGCTCAGCGCCTCCGGCCGCCGCCACCCCGGCTACGGCCGCCGCCGCTTCGGCCTGCGCTCGATCGGCCACGGTTGCTGGCAGCCGACGAGTGCGATCGTTTTGGCTGCTGGAACGCGCTCGAATGGCTAGGGGTGCGCGCCGACGGGGTCCGGGTCGCGTTGGGCCGCGAGACCGACGGCGCCTGCCTCCCGGCCGACGGCCGGGACTCGCTGAGCGCGCGCGTATCCGACCGCCGTTCGCTCGCCGCCCGCGAGCTGCCGATCGAGGGCGGCAGGGTCGCGGGGGCAACCCGGGTCGACTCGCGCGCCGCGATTTTCTGCCGCGCGGCGTCGCGGCTGGCTGAATTGGAGACGGACGTCCGGTTGCCCTGGCGCTCGCCGGCGCCCGCGCGGTCTCCAGCGCGGTCGGCAAGGTCGCCACGGTCGATCTGGGGCCGATCGCTGTCGCCGATGCTGACGCGGTCGCCGATCTGCGTCCGGTCGCCATCGCCGATGTTCACCCGGTCACCGCCACCGATGTTGATGTCGCCACGGTCGATGTTGATGTCGCCACGGTCGATGTTGATGTCGCCGCGGTCGATGTCGACGTCGCCGCGGTCGATGGTGATGTCGCCGCGATCCCAGTCGATGTCGTCGTCAATGTCCCAGCCGTTCCAGTCATCGTCGTCGAAGATCTCGTCGAGAATGACCGCGCCGCCGAGGATGATGCCACCCGTGATCAGTGCGTTGTTCCAGTCGTTGTAGCCGTCGTCGTAGTAGTACGCCGGCGGACCCGCCACCGGGGTCGTGTAGACGACCTGGCTGTCGTAGGTGGGAACGTAGACGACGTTGGGGCTTGCCGGGGCGATGGTGATCTTTTCGTCCACCACCTCGACCGTCTGCGCCTCGTTGTCGACAAGATAGCCGTTCTCCTGCGCCAGTGTCCGCAGTCGCTGGATGGCGGCGAGGACGTCGTCGGTCTGGGCGACCACCGCTTCTCCCGCCTGTTCGGTCCAGTCGATGTGGTCGCTCATGCGCGTCACCAGATCGGGGAAGGCGGCGGCAAGTTCGCGGACGCTGTCGTCCCAATCCTCGCCGGCCGCCTGTGCTGCGCGATCATCGTCCGAAAGGTCGGCGGCACCTTCGACGAAGCGCCCGGCCTTCACCACGTCGAGCGGGAACGTCGTGGCCACGAGCACCGGCGTAAGCACCGGATCGGGGAAGAGCGCCACCGGTCCGAACAGCGCGTCGAGTTGCGCGGGAGAAAGCGGGCCCTCGGCAGCGACGGCCGCTTCGATGCTTGCCGCCACCTCAGCGGCTTCCTCCGGGGTCAAGATCTGGCCGCTGGCGTCGATGCACGGGATCATGAGCACCATGCCGACGGCAACGTTCTCGGGGTTGCCCCCGAGCGCGTCCCAGTTCGCATCGGCGATGACGCCGTAGAGCAGCGGATCGCCGTAGGCCCGGCCCGCGACCTGGCTGAGGGTGTCGCCGCTGGTGATCTCGTAGGCCGTGCCGCAGGTGACCGATCCGTCGCCGACCAGGGGCTGGGCGGCGGCGGGTACTGCCAGGGGAGCGGCAGCGAGGCCGGCAACGAGGCCCTGAGCGAGGAGGTTCCGGCGCGGGGCACCGGCCTTCGGTGAGTGGGTTCCGCGCTTGGGTATACGCATTCTCAGCCCCCTTTTACTGACATGTCAGAACGTGAACTTGGTGCCGAACGTGCCGACGAAGATGTTCTCGAGATTCGGACCGGTGACGCCTTTCAGCTCGTACCAGCGGAACTGGGTATAGAGGTCGATGTCGTAGCGCTCGATCTTCTGCAGAGCGGCGATGCCGTAGGACGTGCCTTCCGAGCCGTCTTCGCTGATGTTCTCGCCCCTGGTGTAGTCGATGCCGAAACCGGTCGGGCCGAGGTCCCAGATCTCGGTGTCCCAGGCGAGCTTGGCGTAGTAATTAACCGGATCGTCACCCTGGTCGAGCATGTAGCCGCCAGTCGAAAGCGTCAGGCTGAGGCCTGTCGGGTCGTGAAGCACCGAGCCCGAGGCGGTGTAGGCGTAGTCGACGCTGTCGTCCTCGCTATTGTAGACCGAAGCTGCGGCGAGAATGGTGAAGTCGCCCACGGTCCAGCCGCTCCAGTCGCCGTAGTCGCCGCCCAGCGTGACCGCCGCCGCCCATTGGTCGTTCTCGCCGTAGGAGGCGGAGCCCTGGAGCGGCCCGAACATCGGCGTATCGTAGCGGACGCGCGCCAGCTGGCCGGGGTCGAAGTCGAAGAAGGCGTCGCCGATCGTGATGTAGGACGGGTCGGCCGCGGTGCCGTAGTTCACCAGCTCGGTCCCGTCGGTGAAGATGATCCCGCCGGCGATGTCGGCGACGCCCGCGTACATGATCGAGCTCGACACCATCGAGAGGTCGTATTCCGCGGTGTCGTCCGCCGCCGACGAGCCCTTGCCGAGTTGGAACCGGCCGTAGCGGTCGTTGCGGACGGTCACCTCGGCGCGGCGAACGTTGAAGTCGGCGTCGGTCTGCGAGGCGAGTTGGTTGATGTCGTAGGAGTTGTTCGGGCTCGCGCCGATCTCGATCGTGGCGCCGAGCGTCGTCTCGTCCAGTAGCGCATCGACATCGAACCGAAGCCGGGTGCTCGATGTGTCGTTGTCGACGATGTAGGCTTCCGTCGAGAGACCGTCATCCACGATGTTGAACGCCGGGTTGACCTGACCGGAGAAGGTAAGTGAACGGCCGCTCTGGTCGACCCACGTGAAGCCCTCGGCCACCATCTGCGCCTCGGTGCGGTTGTCCTCGTCCAGGGGCGCCGCCACCGCGACTGCCGCGGCTGCCGCAGGCGCCGCCACTGCCGCCACCGTGGCCGTTGCAGGCCGGGGCGCCGCGGCGGACGCGCGCTCGGCCTTCATGGCGTTCAACTCGGCCCGCATCTGGTCGATCTGCTGTTGCTGGGCCTCGATCACCGCCATCATCCGGTCGATGTCGGCACTGCTCACCTCCTGGGCGACGGCCGGCGCGGCCGTGACGAGTGCGGCCAGGGCAGAGGCGGTGAGGGATCTGGTCAATCCAGCCTGGAACATTCGGCGTCCTTCGCTTCAGGGGTCGACGGCCTTCGGGCCGGATGGGGTGGGCTCGGAGTCTCCCGTCACTCTACTCAGCATCCGCAGCCCAAGGAAAGCAAAGGCAATCGAGACCAGCGGATTGATCAGATTGAAGAAGGCGAAGGGGAGGTTGGAGGTCGTGGCGACGCCGAGCGTCGCTCCGGAAAGCGCGAGACGGACCGGGCCGGCCCCGTCGCGCGATATCGGCTCAAGTTATTGCTGCACCCCAGGTCAGAGGGAACTCCAAGACTGCGCGCCGCCCACCGCCGCTTCGCCGAGGCCCTGGAGGAGGCCCGCCGGGTCAAGGTGCCGCAGGTCATCTACGGCCACCTCGTCGTTGCGGCCGCCGCGGGCGTTGACACACGGACTCGTGGGGCTCTTCCTCGGCCCCGTTGTGCTCTCGGTCTTCTATGAACTCGTTGCAGGGTGGACCCGCCTGAGTAGGCCTCCTGATTGATGTGACAGACGGAAGCGCGTTTACAGTAAATTACGTAGCGCCCCTCCAAACGGAAGCATCTACGCCCTAGAGTTCCTGCAAGGAGGATTCTGTGACGCGCGTAGCGCAACGATCGGCGCGCTGGCGTCGTCCCGAAGGCTGCGGCGGTGCCGCTGCTTGACGCAGATCATTGCCGAGATACGCAGCTTGGGCCAAAGGTTGTGCAAGTTACCGTGACTTCTACCCGACCGGAACCGGACTATTGCGCAGGAGATGCTGTCTGATGGAGCACGAGCCCGCGATGCACCCGCTCGCACCCCACTACATACCCTTCTATATCTCGTCCGTGGGGCAGACCGACTAGCTCTTTGTGGCGATGGGTATACTCGTGCTCCTCATCATCATTGCGATCGGAATCTTCTACTTCAAGCTACACGCGCTCCCCGAGCATATGGCGCATCGCGGAAAGAAGGTTCAGTTCGATATCGTCGCGGTGCTGGCGCTGCTGCCGTTCGCCGATGCGTTCGCCGAGGCCGGCTCGATCCACTGGCTTTCGGTGGTCCTCGCGCTCGCGATGTTCGTGGCCCTTCAGGCCGCGCGCATCCTGCGCTTGCCGGTGCCCGGACCGGTGATCGTGGTCGTGCTCGCCGTCGCGCTGTCGGCGCTGCTCGATCCGGAGGGCCGCGGCGTGGCCGCGGTCGGGGCGTTGCCGTCGAGCCTGCCGGCGCTCGGCCTGCCGTCGCTGACGGCGCTTCCGCTCGACCAGGTCGTGCTCGGGGCCGCGGCGGTCTTTGTGGTGGCCTTCGGCTCGGGCATCATCACCGCGCGCAGCTTCGCGGCACGCAGCGGCGCGGACATCGATCCCGACGCCGAGCTCGTCGGCTTCGGCGCCGCCAACATCGCCTCGAGCCTCGCCGGCGGCTTTCCGGTCACGGCGGCGGATTCGCGCACCGCGGTGAACTTGTCAGTCGGCGGCCGCAGTCAGGTCGCGGAACTTGTCGCTGCGCTCGCGCTGACCGGGGCACTGCTCCTTTTCGGGCCGCTCCTGCGCATCCTGCCGATCCCAGCGCTCGGCGCGATCCTCGTCGCCGCGGCGATCGGCATGATCGATCTCGACAGCCTGCGCCAGATCCGCCGCATCGGCCGGATCGAATTCACCTTCGTGTTGATCGCGCTGGCGGGGGCGGTGAGTTTCGGCGTGCTGAAGGGCGTCGTCGTCGCCATCGTCGCCTCGCTGCTCCACGTGCTCCACGAGAACATGCATCCGCACGTGGTGCTGCTCGGCCGAATTCCGGGACGGACGGGATTTTACAAGTTGCATCGCCACGAGGCGGCTCATCCGGTGCCCGGCCTCGCGATTGTCTTCATCCAGGGCAGCCTACTGTTCTTCAACGAGGACAGCTTCAAGACCCGGCTGAAGGAGCAGGGCGAGGGCGGCGACCGCGAGGGTCTGCGCTGGGTGGTGCTCGAGGCCTCGGCTATCGCACAGGTGGACGGCACCGCGGCGGCGGCGCTCCAGGACATGCATGACGCGCTGGCGGCGCGCGGCGTACGCCTCGCGCTGGCCGCGCTCAACACCGAAGTGCAGACACTGCTCGAGCGCGCCGGCCAGATCGATCAGGTCGGCGCCGAAATGATCTTCGACGACCTCGACGACGCGGTCCGCGCTTTCGAGGCGACGTCCTCGGGCGGCCACTGATGCCCGGAAGCCACGCCCCCTCCACCTGGCCGGTGCTGGCGAGCTTTGCCGGCTATCGCCCGGCCTGGCTCCGGGCCGACATCGCCGCGGGCCTCGCCATCGCCGCCGTAGGCCTGCCGAGCGCCATCGCCTATCCGGCGATCGCCGGCCTGCCGCCGCAGACCGGGCTCTACGCCTCGATCGCGCCGCTGGTCGCCTACGCCGTCTTCGGCCCCTCACGCCGGCTGATCGTCGGCCCAGACGCCGCAACGATGACCGTGCTCGCCGCGGTCCTCGCCGCTATGCCGGGGCTCGCTGCCGCCAACCGCCCGGGCGTCGCGGCCATGCTGGCTCTCATGGTCGGCGTGTTCTACATCGGCGGGCGGCTGCTCGGTCTGGGGATCCTTTCGACCTTCCTGTCGCGGCCGATCCTCGTCGGCTTCTTCGCAGGTATCTCGCTATCGATCCTCGTCGGCCAGCTAGGCCGCATCACCGGCATCGACATCGAGGCCGACGGCCTCATCAGCCCGGTGTTCGAACTGGTCGGCGAGATCACCTCGACCCACTGGCCGTCGCTAGCGCTGGCGGCCGCGATGTTCACGCTGCTCCAAGCGACGCGCGCCTCGCGCCTGCCAATCCCGGGCCCGGTCATGGTCGTGGTCGTCTCGGTGGCGCTGTCGGCACTCCTGGACTTCCGCGGCCACGGCATTGCCGTAGTCGGGGACACTCCCTCCAGCATCCCACGGCTCTCCTTTCCCTTCGTGCCCGGCATCCCCATGGAACGGATCCTGCTCGGAGCGGTGGCGATCTTCCTCGTCAGTTTCGCCGCCGGCATCGTCACCGCCCGCAGCTTCGGCCAGCGCGGCGGTTACCCGGTCAGCGCCGACCGCGAGATGACGGGCTTCGGCGCCGCCAACCTCGCCGCCGGCCTGTTCTCGGCCTTCCCGATCACCGCCTCCGACAGCCGCACCTTGGTCAACTCCAACGTCGGCGGCCGCTCTCAGGTCGCGGGCGTGGTCGCGGCCGCGGCCCTGCTGCTGACGGTCCTCTACCTACAACCGGCACTCTCGATCCTGCCGATCCCCGCGCTCGGCGCCATCCTGATCGCCGCCGCCCTCAGCCTGATCGACATTCCCGCGATGCGCGAGATCTGGCGAATCAGCCGAATGGAGTTCATCTTCGCGATGATCGCACTTTTCGCGCCGATCAGCCTCGGCGTGCTGAACGGTGTGCTCGTGGCCATCGGCGCGACCTTCGCCTACCTCCTGCACCAGATGATGTACCCGCGCGACGCGCTTCTCGGCCGCGTCCCTGGCCGCGACGGCTTCTACAAGCTGCACCACCGGGCGGACGCCCGCCCCGTCCCCGGCCTCACCATCGTGCTGATCCAGGGCGACCTGCTGTTCTTCGATGCCGACCACGTCCACGCGCGCCTCCACGCCATCCTCGACGCCGAACCCGAGGGCACGCGCTGGTTCGTGCTCGACGCCAGCGCCATCACCCAGGTCGATTCGACTGCCGCAGCAATGCTTGAAGAGGTGCGCGCCGACCTCGCCGGACGCGGCATCGCCTTCGGCCTTGCCGAGCTGCACGCCGAGGTCCACGGCCTGCTCGACCGGGCCGGCCTCATTGCCGCCATCGGCCCCAACATGATCTTCGACGACCTCGACGACGCGCTCCGCGCCTTCGAGGCCACCAGTCCCGAGGGAGGAACCCAATGAGGAAGAAGGACAAGAAGGCGAAGTCAAACTAACCGGCGCTCGACCCCGCCGCCACCAAGAAGGCCCGCACCAAGGCCTACTAGGCCGAGCTTGGGCCAGACCATCGTCTAAACCGTCCACGAGAAGGCCGGTCATCTCGGCCTCTTCGTCTCCGCCCCCTCGGGCATCCGGCAGCGTGCGTCAACTCTCTGTTAACTACGATTATCTTGTGAAAACAGCATGTTAAAAAATCTCCGCATTTTGAAATCTCCCACTAGCGGTCGCCGCTCAGGCCCGCACCATCCGCTGGACCTGGTGGGTGAAGACGGCCACCCCGAGGATGGGAACCAGAAGGTTCACGACCGGCACCGACAGCGGTACCGCCATGGCCGTGCCCGCCAGCCAGATCCGCCCCGCATGCCGCCGCCGCAACCCCGCTGCCGCCTCCGGTCCCATCCTCCGCAGGGCCACGAGCTGGAAATACTCCCGCCCCAGCAGGAACCCATTGACCCCCCAGAAGACCAGCGGCGCGGCGGGCGGCAGCAGCAGATAGACCACCAGCGCCGCAAGGTTCGCCGCCACGACGAGTTCGAGAAACCTCACAGCGTCCCCGACCTGAACCGCGACCCCCTGCCCCACCGCTGGCGGAAGCCCAGGATAGTAGCGCGCCTCCACCGCCGCCGCGGCCCCGTCGAGGAAGAATCCGACGACAATTGCCGCGGTCGGCACCATCAGAACCACGGACAGAACCAGCATCACCCCGACCGCCGCCCAGAAAGCCAGGTCGTCGAGAAAGCCCACTGTTCCGATCCAGGGAAGCGACAGGTTCTCCGGCAGCAGCCACCCCAGCGCCGTGACCACCGCCCAGGATACCGCCACCAGCCCCGCCAGGGTGACGAGGAGTGCCCGCCACAGCACCCCGCGGAAGCGCGGGTCGGAGAACTGCGCCAGCGCCCGGCCGAAATCCGCGATCAGGCTCAATCGTCGATCCAGGTCACAAGCGAGGCCACGTCAGGGCGAGGCCGGTCGGGCACCTCCACCTCGCAGCTCCCCAGATGCACCACGCCCGCGACCCATTCCACCGGGGCAAGCCCCAGCGCCCCGGCGATGAACTCACGGTCGTAGACAGGCCAGCCGGTCAGCCAGCTCGCTCCCCAGCCCTCCGCCAATGCCGCGTTGAGCAGCCCCAGCGCCACCGCTCCCGCCGAGAGCGTCTGCTCGATCGCGGGGATCCTGTCGCCGGGCTTCGGGCTGGCCACCACCGCCACCGACACCGGCGCCTGTTCGTAGGCGAGCGCACCCTTGTCGCCGTCCGCTCCGGTCTCCGCAGCCCGCGCCCGGATCGCGGCGATGAGGCGCGCCTTGCCCGCACCCTCCAGCACCACAAAGCGCCAAGGCTCCAATTTTCCGTGATCCGGCACGCGCGTCGCGGCCGTCAGCAGCCGCAGCAGCGTGTCGCGGTCGGGCCCCGGAGCCTGCAGGAACTTCGGTGGCCGCGAGCGGCGGGTAAGCAGGAAATCGACAACCTCGGGTCGGCGCAACTGGGGTCCCTCCATGTCCGCGCCCGACATGTCCGCGCCCGCGGGCTGCGTCAAGCCCCGCGGGCGGAGGCAGGATCGGACGCTACGCGGCAGCGTCCGGTCAGATCGCCGAGCCGCCGCCGCTGCCGCCCCGCGTCGTCAAAATTTTCGGGGTCGAGCCATGCAATCCAGGCCGGCTTCAGGCAGGCCCAGTCGCCAGCTGTCATCGCGAACCAGGCCGTGTCGCGGTTCCGCCCCTTCACAACCATATGGCTGCGGAACACGCCCTCGAAGCTGAACCCGAACCGCTCCGCCGCCCGCCGGCTGCGCAGGTTGCGGCCGTCGCACTTCCACTCGAAGCGCCGGTAGCCCATGGCGAACAGCCGCTCGGCGAAAAGGTACACCATCTCGCTGGCCGCCCGCGTCCGCTGCATCCGGGGCGCCAGACAGATATGCCCGACCTCGGCCACGCCATGAGCGGGCTCGATCCGCATCAGGCTGGCGACGCCGCCGGGCAACCCGGACGCCCGGTCGATGAGCGCGAAGAACATCGGATCCGGGCGCCCTGCCACGCTCGACACCCAGGCGGAATAGTCGGCTTCGGTTGCGAAAGGCCCGTAGGGCATGTGATCCCAGATCCGATCGTCCGACCGGTTCGCCGCATGCAGCGCCGCCGCATGCGCGGTCCCCAGCGGCTCCATCCTTAGGTAGCGCCCCACGATGGCTACCGCCTCCGGCCGGTCCGGTGGGCGCCAGTCGTCGGTTCGGACGGTCTCCGCCATGCTCCCCTCCTTCGCTTGGGTGACGGAGAGGGAAGCCCAGCCCGCCCACTATGTCCATCCTCCTTGCCGCCCGGCAGCCCGGCCCGGTAGACGCGATCGGCCAGCACCGATAGCCGATTCCTATCGAGAGACGGAACTTCGGTATTGATGCATTGGCGGTGGCTTGGCATTGCAGAGTGTGCGATGCCCGCGGGGCTGGCCGGGGGAGACATGCGTGTCGAGATTTGAGCCGTTCAGTGTCGAGCGGACACGCGAGATCGCCGCAGGGCTCGCGGCGCTCGAAGGCCCGCTTCTGCCGATACTCCATGAGATCCAGCACGCCTTCGGCCATGTCCCCGAAGCCGCGGTCCCGGTGATTGCAGATGAATTGAACCTTACCCGCGCCGAGGTGCACGGGGTGGTGACATTCTATCCCGACTTCCGCCGGGCGGTGCCGGGCCGCCACGTGATCCGGCTCTGCCGGGCCGAGGCCTGCCAGTCCATGGGCGGCGACGCGCTCGCCGCCCGGGCGGAGGAGCGCCTGGGCGTGAAGCTCGGCCGTACCCGCGCCGATGGCCGAGTGACTCTGGAGCCGGTCTACTGCCTCGGCCTTTGTGCCACGGCTCCGGCGGCCATGTTCGACGACCGCCCCCTCGGCCGGCTGGATGCGGCGGCTATCGAGCGCATCGCGGCGGATGTGAACGGATGACGCCACCGTTTCCCCATTGCCCAGAGTCTTCGCCCCGAGGGAGGCCGGCCGCTGCGCCGGCCGGCGGTGGCGGCGCGTCGGCGCTGTGCGCGTGTCGGCGTCGTGCGCGCGCCGCAGCCCAGTCGTCCGGGCTTGTGTTCAGAAGGCAAGATCTGCTGGGGAGGCGCTTGATGAAGCGGCTGCTTCATCAAGGCGCCTCATCCATGGTGGGGCTGCGATTCGTGCCGGCGTCAAGGCCGAGCCCTTCGCGAGCCTTGACCCCGTCCCGAATCGCGAAACAGAGAAGCAGGAGGGGGCGGTGAGCCTGCGCGTGTTCGTTCCGCGCGATGCGGCCGCGATAGCCTGCGGGGCCGGTGCGGTCGCCGAGGCACTGGTCTCGGCGGCGCGCGAGGCCGGAGTCGAGATCGTGTTGGTGCGCAATGGCTCGCGCGGCATGCTCTGGCTCGAGACGCTGGTCGAGGTGGCGGCAGCGGACGGCACCCGTTATGGATTCGGGCCGCTGGCGGCGAGCGATGTGCCCGCGCTGGTTGCGGCGGGGCTCTTCACCGACCCCGCGGCGGTCGTGCATCCCGCATCGATCGGAGTGACCGAGCGCCATCCGTTCCTCGCCGGCCAGACTCGCCTGACCTTCGCGCGCTGCGGGCTCGGCGATCCGCTGTCAATCGAGGCCTATGTGGCATCGGGTGGCTTCGCGGGGCTCGCCCGCGCGGTGTCGATGACACCTGCGGCGATGGTTTCAGAGGTAGCGGCGTCCGGTTTGCGGGGCCGCGGGGGCGCGGGATTTCCCGCCGGCATCAAGTGGAAGACCGCGCTGGAGGCGGCGGGCGCGCGCAAATACGTGGTCTGCAACGCCGACGAGGGAGACAGCGGCACCTTCGCCGACCGGATGATCATTGAGGGCGACCCCTACCTGCTGATCGAGGGCATGGCTATCGCGGGCCTCGCTATCGGCGCCTCCAAGGGTTTCGTCTACATGCGCTCAGAGTATCCGCACGCGACCGCGGTGCTGACCGAGGCCGTGGCCCGAGCGCGGCGGGCGGGCTACCTCGGACCGCGGGTCATGGACCGCGCGCACGGCTTCGAGATCGAAGTGCGGCTGGGGGCGGGCGCCTATGTCTGCGGCGAGGAGACCTCGTTGCTCGAAAGCCTCGAGGGCAAGCGAGGCGAGGTGCGCGCCAAGCCGCCGCTGCCGGCGCACAGGGGGCTCTTCGGCCAGCCGACGATCATCAATAATGTCCTCACCCTCGCCGCGGTGCCGCATATCCTGGCCGACGGCGCCGAGCGCTACGCCGGGTTCGGCATGGGCCGCTCGCGGGGGACCATGCCGCTGCAACTCGCCGGCAATGTCCGCCACGGCGGGCTCTACGAGACGGCCTTCGGCATGACGCTGGGCGAGTTGGTCGAGGGGATCGGCGGCGGCACTGCCTCTGGCCGGCCGGTGAAGGCGGTACAGGTGGGTGGGCCGCTGGGGGCGTACTTCCCGCCTGCCCTCTTCGACACGCCGCTCGACTATGAGGCCTTCACCGCCGCCGGAGGGCTGCTCGGCCATGGCGGGGTGGTGGTCTTTGACGACACCGCCGACATGGCCGCACAGGCGCGCTTCGCCTTCGAGTTCTGCGCAATTGAGAGCTGCGGCAAATGCACGCCCTGCCGCATCGGGTCGACCCGCGGCCGCGAGACGGTGGAGCGGATCATGGCCGGCGAGGACGTAGAGGCGAATATCGCGCTGATCGGGGATCTGGCCAACACGATGAAGTTCGGATCGCTCTGTGCGTTGGGCGGATTCACCCCATATCCCGTGATGAGCGCGCTCACCCATTTCCCCGACGACTTCCGCCGGCGCGCCGCGCCGTCCTTCGTCGCCGCATGAGGAGGACCCCATGGGCCTCGTGAAAGAGATCGACTTCGGCACCCCCGCCTCGCCCGCCTCAGCGATGGTCACCCTGACCATCGACGGTGCAGAGGTCAGCGTGCCCGAGGGCACCTCGATCATGCGTGCCGCGATGGAGATGGGCACGGCGATCCCGAAGCTCTGCTCCACCGATATGCTGGAGGCCTTTGGCTCCTGCCGGCTCTGCCTCGTCGAGATCGAGGGCCGCGCTGGCACACCGTCCTCCTGCACCACGCCGGTCGCGCCGGGAATGGTGGTGCGCACCCAGACCGATCGGCTGGCGACGTTGCGCCGCGGGGTGATGGAGCTCTACATCTCCGACCACCCGCTCGACTGCCTGACCTGTGCGGCCAACGGCGACTGCGAGTTGCAGGACATGGCCGGTGCGGTCGGCCTGCGCGAGGTGCGCTACGGCGCGGGCGCGAACCACGTCGCCGCTCGCGCGCCCGACGGGGCGGTGAACTTCCTCTACCTGCCCAAGGACACATCCACCCCCTATTTCACCTACGACCCGGCGAAATGCATCGTCTGCAACCGCTGCGTGCGCGCCTGCGAAGAGGTGCAGGGCACCTTCGCGCTGACCATTTCGGGGCGCGGCTTCGACAGCCGGGTCTCGCCGGGCATGTCAGAGGCGTTCTTCGACAGCGAATGCGTCTCCTGCGGCGCCTGCGTGCAGGCCTGCCCCACGGCGACGCTCACAGAGAACAAAGTCATCGAGATCGGCCAGCCCGAGCATTCGGTGGTCACCACCTGCGCCTATTGCGGCGTGGGCTGCACCTTCAAGGCCGAGATGCGCGGCGAGGAGCTGGTGCGTATGGTACCCTGGAAGGACGGCAAGGCCAACCGCGGGCACTCCTGCGTCAAGGGCCGCTTCGCGTGGGGCTACGCCAGCCACCGCGACCGCGTCCTGAACCCGATGCTGCGCGAGAGCATCGACGAGCCCTGGCGCGAGGTGAGCTGGGAGGAGGCGATTGCGCGCGTCGCCTCGGAATTCAGGCGCATCCAGGCCGCGCACGGGGTGCGCTCGGTCGGCGGCATCACGTCGTCGCGCTGCACCAACGAGGAGACCTTCCTGGTGCAGAAGCTGATCCGCCAGGGGTTCGGTACCAACAACGTCGACACCTGCGCGCGGGTTTGCCACTCGCCCACCGGCTACGGGCTGAAGACCACCTTCGGCACCTCGGCCGGCACCCAGGACTTCGACAGCGTGGAGCACGCCGATGTGGTGCTGGTGATCGGAGCCAACCCTACCGACGGCCACCCGGTCTTCGCCAGCCGGCTGAAGAAGCGGCTGCGCCAGGGCGCGAAGCTGATCGTCGTCGATCCGCGCCGCATCGACCTGGTGCGCATGCCGCATGTCGAGGCGGCGCACCACCTGCAGCTCCAGCCCGGCACCAACGTGGCGGTGCTGACGGCCATGGCGCATGTGATCGTGACCGAGGGGCTGGCCGACGAGGCCTTCATTGCCGAGCGCTGCGAGATCGCCGAGTACGCCGAATGGGCGGCCTTCGTCGCTGAGGAGCGGCACTCGCCCGAGGCGGTCGAAGTCTACACCGGCGTGCCTGCGGCCGAGATCCGCGCGGCCGCTCGGCTCTACGCCACGGGGGGCAACGCCGCGATCTACTACGGCCTCGGCGTGACCGAGCACAGCCAGGGCTCGACCACCGTCATGGCGATCGCCAACCTCGCCATGGCCACCGGCAACATCGGCCGGCCGGGGGTGGGGGTGAACCCGCTGCGCGGCCAGAACAACGTGCAGGGTGCCTGCGACATGGGCTCGTTCCCGCACGAGTTGCCCGGCTACCGCCACATCTCCGACGACGCCACCCGGCAGATGTTCGAGACGATGTGGGGCCGCACGCTCGACACCGAGCCGGGCCTGCGCATCCCCAACATGCTCGACGCCGCCGTCGACGGCAGCTTCCGTGCCATCTACATCCAGGGCGAGGACATCCTGCAGTCCGATCCCAACACCCACCATGTCGCGGCAGGCCTCGCGGCCATGGAATGCGTGGTCGTCCAGGACCTGTTTCTCAACGAGACCGCAAACTACGCGCATGTCTTCCTGCCGGGCTCGACGTTCCTGGAGAAGGACGGAACCTTCACCAACGCCGAGCGCCGTATCCAGCGCGTGCGCAGGGTGATGGCGCCGAGGAACGGCCTCGCCGACTGGGAGATCACCCAGGCGATCGCCAACGCGATGGACCTCGGCTGGACCTATACCCACCCCTCGCAGATCATGGACGAGGTGGCGGCCCTGACCCCCACCTTCGCAGGCGTGAGCTACGCCAAGCTCGACGACCTCGGCTCGGTGCAGTGGCCCTGCAACGAGGCGGCGCCTGAGGGCATGCCGATAATGCATGTCGACCGCTTCGTGCGCGGCAAGGGCCATTTTGTACTCACCGAGTACGTTCCCACAGACGAGCGCACCGGCCCGCGCTTCCCGCTCCTGCTGACAACCGGGCGCATCCTCAGCCAGTACAACGTGGGCGCGCAGACCCGGCGCACCGAGAACGTGCGCTGGCACGAGGCCGACGTGCTGGAGATCCACCCCCACGACGCCGAGCAGCGCGGCGTGACCGACGGCGACTGGGTGAGGGTGCAGTCCCGCGTCGGCGAGACGGCGCTGCGCGCAGATGTCACCGAGCGGGTGGCGCCGGGGGTGGTCTACACCACCTTCCACCACCCGCTGACCCAAGCCAACGTCATCACCACCGAGTTCTCGGACTGGGCCACCAACTGCCCGGAATACAAGGTGACGGCGGTGCAGGTCTCGCCGTCGAACGGCCCGACCGACTACCAGGACGACTACGCCGCCTTCAGCGAGCGCTCGCGTCGGGTGGCGCGCCATGCGGCGGAGTGACGCCTTGCCGGGTCCGCGCCTGCCCTCGCTGCGAATCGGCTACGACGGTGCGCGCGCCGAACAGGCGCGGGTGGTGCCCGAGGAGGTGCCGGTGGCGTTGGTCCACGACGGCACCACTCATGCGGTGATGATGGCGACTCCCAAGGACCTGGAGGATTTCGCTGTGGGCTTCGCCTTGACCGAGGGGGTCGTGGAGTCCGTGGCGGAACTGGGCAAGCCCGAAATCGCCCGCCACGCCGACGGCTTAGAGGCCCGCGTCTGGCTCGCCCCTGAGGCCGCGCGCCGGCAGCGCGCCCGCCGCCGGGCGATGGTCGGCCCCACCGGCTGCGGCCTCTGCGGCGTCGAGAGCCTGGAAAGTGCCGTCCCGCCACCGCCGGGCGTGACCGCCGAAGTCAGCCTCGCTCCCGGCGACATCGACGCAGCTCTGCGCGCCGCTACCCGCGCTCAGGCGCTCGGCACCGCCACCCGTGCCACCCATGCCGCAGGCGCCTGGAGCAAGGGCGCGGGGCTGATTGCGCTGCGCGAGGACGTGGGCCGGCACAACGCGCTCGACAAGCTCGTGGGGGCGCTCGCCCGCGCCGGCGAGGCGCCGCCGGATCTGGTTGTGGTTACCTGCCGGGTCTCGGTGGAGATGGTGCAGAAGACCGCCGTGCTTGGCGCGCCGGTGCTGGTAGCGATCTCAGCACCCACCTCGCTCGCGGTCGCCACCGCCGAGGCCGCCGGCATCACCCTGATCGCCGTGGCCCGCGACGACGGGTTCGAGGTCTTCACCCATCCCTGGCGCATCAGTGCCGCAGCGGGATCATCGCGTCATGTCGCCTGACAAACTCGTCCACATGGCAAACCAGATCGCCCTCGCCTTCGAGCCCATGGGCGAGGCGCGCGCCGTTCCGCAGATCGCAGACCACGTCAATCTTTTCTGGGACCCACGGATGCGCACGGACATAGCCGCCCATCTCGCCGCCGGCGGGGCTGGCCTGCATCCCCTCGCCCACAAGGCGCTCTCAGCGGGCCTGAACTTGCCGCAGAACTGAAACTGCAGTCGCCCCTGGCTGCCGGACTCCATCCAGTCCCGAAGCGCGCGGATCACTCGCAGAGACGAGAGATTGATCTTGCGCCGGGGCTGGGGAAATCCGGCTAAGTATTGGAGCGGGCGAAGGGATTCGAACCCTCGACCCCAACCTTGGCAAGGTTGTGCTCTACCACTGAGCTACACCCGCGTCCGATGGCGGCTGTATATACGGCCCTCCCGAACGAAGACAAGTGCCAATCGGCAGGGCGGCATGGCTCCGAAACGGGTGCGCGGGTCCCGGTCACGCGCAGGCGCGCTGAGCGGCGCGTGGCATCCGTGCAACTCGGAGCTCCTGGCCGCGTCGCCACGCGAAAAGGGCTGGTCAGTACACTACCTATGGTTGTATCGTCGCGCGGACTCCCAGCCCGGGCCGAATCCATGCCTCCCATCGCACGAGATCACGCGCCAGAGCCCGCCATCCTCGCCCTCCTCGACATGGTAGCAGCGAGGACGGGCTGCGCTGCGGTAGGGCTGTTGCGAAGCGACGGCATGCTGGCAGCCGCCACGTCGGCATTCCGAGCCTTGCCCCGGGGCGCGGACATCGACCTGTCGGGTGTGACCGGGGTCGCCAGGACCGTCCTCGCCAAAGGGGCCGGCTCAACAGCATGCTTCGCGGCGGCAATCGCGGTCGCGACCCCGGACGGCGGCATGGCGGGCCACCTCCTTCTCATCGACCCGCACCGCCGGCGCCGCCTTACCCGCATGTGCGCCGCCACGATGGCGGACGGAGCGCGGATTCTCGGACGACTGCTGATGATGCCGACGGCTGTCATCCCGGCAGCGGCGCGCGCGGATGGTGCGGGGGCTCTGCGCTGGATCGCCGCGACGCTGCGCGAACAGCGCCCGGCGGGAGAGAGTGCGCTGCTCCTGCTCGATCTCGATCGTTTCCACGCGCTGAACGAAGTGCTCGGCAGTGCCGCCGGGGATCTGGTGCTGACACGCATAGCCGCGCGGATCGAGACCCTGCTCGGGTCGGGCGAGCGGCTGCTACGGCTCGACGGCGACCGGTTCGCGATTCTCGTGGAGCGTACGGGCGTCGACCCGCGCAGCCTTGCTGACCGCCTGCTGCGGGCGGTGGCCATGCCGATGGAGATCGACGGGCGCAATGTTACGGTCGAGGCGAGCATCGGCATCGTCGATCGCATCACCGAAACCGCACGGGCGGCCACCCTGCTGCCCCAGGGAGCTGCCGCCCTGCGGCGCGCGAAAATCGAGGGGCGCAACCGCTATGTGCTGCATGTGCCTGCCATCGACACGCTCGACCTGGAGCGCAGCCGGCTGGAGTTCGACCTCGCCCATGCGTTGGCGCAAGGGCAGATGCAGCTGGCCTTCCAGCCCTATGTCGAATCTGGTCACCGACACCGTTGCCGGTGCCGAGGCGCTGCTGCGCTGGAAGCATCCGACCCGCGGCGAGATGCGCCCCGCCAGCTTCGTGCCTCTGGCCGAGTCCAGCGGGCTGATACTACCGCTTGGTGCATGGACGCTGCGCCGCGCGCTGGAGGCAGCCAGCCGCTGGCCGGACCGGATGACGCTGGCCGTCAACATCTCGGCGCTGCAGTTCCATCAGTCGCGCTTCGTGGCAGAGGTGGACTCGGCCCTGGCGAGTACCGGCTTCCCGGCTGAACGGCTGGAGCTGGAGATCACCGAGACGGTGCTGATGCGCGACAACCCGCAGACCGTAGGCCAGCTTCGGGCGTTGATCGCCCGCGGCATCCGTATCGCCCTCGACGACTTCGGTACCGGCTACAGCGCGCTCGCCTATCTCGCACGCCTGCCGCACCACCGCATCAAGCTCGGCCGCAGCTTCATTCAGGACCTCGCCAACCCCGCGACCGCCGAGCTTATCCGCGCCATCGTGGCCTCGGCCCGAGCCCAGGGCATCGCCATAACGGCCGAAGGAGCCGAGACCGAAGCCCAGCTTGAAGCAGTGCGCGCCATGGGCTTCACCCACGCCCAGGGCTACGTCATTGGCGTTCCAGTGGCCGACCCGGCCGATCTCTTCGCCACGGCGCCGGCCTGATACCCTCCCCTGCGGAGTCAATCGTGAGCGGCCGGGGACATGGGCGAATGAACCCTTCGGACAATCAATGTGTGAGCGGCCGGGGACATGGGTCACAGAACGTACCGGACACATGGGTTACACTTTCCGGCGTTTCGCGGCGGGAGGTGTGGATGCCGTGGAGAGAGAGTACGGTCATGGAAGAACGTCTGCGCTTCGTCGCCCGGAGGCCTGAAGGGCGAGCCGATGACGGCGCTGGGCCGGGAGGTCGGCATCTCGCGCAAGACCGGCCACAAGCTGTTCGCCCGCTGGAAGGCGCACGGGTCGGAGGCGCTGGCCGATCGGCCGCGGCGGCCCGGGCGGGTGGCGAACCGGCTGCCGATGCCGGTCGAGGCTGTGATCGTGGCGCTGCGGCGCGAGCGGCCGACCTGGGGCGCGCGCAAGCTCCGCGAGCTCCTGGCGCGACGGCTCGGGCCGGAGATCGCGCTGCCGGCGCGCTCGACGATCCACGCGGTACTCGACCGCCACGGTCTGGTGGAGCATGCGCGTGCCCGCCGCCCGCGGGCGACGGGCACGCCGCTGTCGGAAACCGCCGCCCCCAACGACCTCTGGTGCGTCGACTTCAAGGGCAGTTCCGGCTCGGCAACGGTAAGCTCTGCTATCCGCTGACCTTCACCGACCAAGCCTCGCGCTATCTGCTGATGGTCGAGGCGCTGGAGGGGACGGCCGAATCCCCTGTCTTCACGGCCTTTCACCGGCTGTTCCAGGAGCGCGGCCTGCCCCTGGCCATCCGTTCGGACAACGTCCTATGTCGGGAACTGAGCGCAGCTTGAGGCGTCAGGTCATTGGGCATCCGAGGGCTCGGACACCTGGTGAAAGGTTGCCCAGGCGGGCTCCGCCGTCAAGAAGTGGTCTCTCCCATAGCGAACACAGGGTACGCACCGATGCGGCCCTCACCGTCCTTGAGACGAGATCCGAAATTCCAAGCGGAAGGCCCGAACATTATCTACGAGGTCGGTTCACGCCTCCACGGCTCGATCGAGAGGGGTCCTTCCGCCTGGGCTCGCCCCCTCGAAGAAGGGGCGATAGGGTTCGCCGTGCTTGATCACGGCGTGAATGGTGCGGCGCCATCTTGGCGGCGATGGCGGTGTAGGCCTTGCGCCGCAGATCGCGGGTTGTGCCGGTCCTGCGCGATGTAGCGCTCGAACTTGTCGCGGAAGCTGTTGGCCGGCTTCAGCACGGCCGTCTGCCCCGCCATCCAGAGCGTGCGGCGCAGGCGGGCGTTGCCGTACTTCGAGATCTTGCTCTGGCCGCGGAACATGCCGGACTGGACCGTGGCCAGGTCCATGCCGCAGAACTTCAGGAACTGGCGATGATGGCGGAACCGGCGCAGGTCGCCGGCCTCGGCCAGGATGGTCAGCGCGTTGATCGGCCCGATGCCGGGGATCGACGTCAGCAGCCGGTAGTCGGGCAGGCCGGAGAGCAGCTCGACCGACCGCACCTCGATGGCGTTGCGCTGCCGGATCAGGCTGCGGCCTTCGGCCAGGACCATGCGGAACATGCGGATGGCGTCGGAATCGGGACCACGGGAAGGCCGACGGAGGCCTTCGCGGTCTCGTAAATATCTGACAGAAGTGTCGGTTTTGGAGACGCGGCGCCCGACACTGTCCATGCCGCCGCGATGAACGCCTCCTTGCCCATGGCGGCGATGATGTGCGGCGAGGGAAAGGTCTCGAGGAAGGCCAGGAACCAGTCGCGTCCGGGAACTGCGGTGGTACCGGTCCGCCTCCGGAAAATAGAGCGGCAGGTAGTGGGTCAGGATCCGATGCCAGAGCTCGGTCTTGGCGCGGGAGACCATCTCGTGGGTCTTCGACAGCTCCTGAATGTCGTTCACGCCGGCGACCAGCGGATCATGGAAGAGCTGGACGGCGCCGATCTGAAGCATGTGCAGGATCACCTGCGCGTCCTTCGGGTCGTTCTTGTCCCAGCTGTTGTGCAGCGCCTCCCGCGTCCGGGCCAGTCCGACCGAGGAGATGAGCTTGAGCTCGAACCCCGCGACAGGAAAGGTGATACACCAGGGCGCGATGATAGTTGCCGGTCGCCTCGAACCCGATCCGGACCGGCAGGCCGTATCCGAGGAGAACCGTGACCAGGCGGTCGAAGTCCGCCTTGGCGTTCGTCAGCGTCATCTTGCGACGGCGCTGCTTGCAAGGCGCCGCGATCAGCACCTCATGTCGGTGCTGCGAAATGTCGATGCCTACCAGAACGCGTGCACCGGGGGCATCCTCGATTTCGGTCATAGCCGGTCTCCTCTGTGGTGTGGTTCGCAAGAACCACCATGGAGACCTGAAGCCGGTTATGGCCGCCTGCTGCGCTACCTCGAAGGCTCCGCAGGCGGCCATAACGTCTCGGCAGCGATCAATTCCCAACGTGCTATGGCGTGCCCTTCGCCGGCCGCGGGCTCAACGGGCTCTCGCGTCTTGCGGTCTGGTGGCTACGGCTCGGCATCGGGATCGAGCGCATCGCCCCCGGCAAGCCCCGGCAGAGCGGCCGCCACGCCAGGCTACGGGCCTACGTCCCCCTGAGCAAGAGCCGGCTCGAGACGCTCTGCCGCCTCATCGTCGAGGCGATCGGCGCGCGCACGGTGAACCTCGCTCGTCCAGCGCCTTCCAGAAGCCGAGCGCACCGTCGCCCGCGGCGACCTCGGGCGCGACGGAGAGGCCGCGGGCCTTGAGGTCGACCCGCAGCTCGCGCCAGCTCTGCGCGCGCTCCCGCCGCCCCACATGGAAGCCGACGAGCTCCTTCTTCCCCTCCGGAGTGGCGCCGATCACGACGAGGATGCACTCCGCCTCGGGTTCCATCCGGACCTGGAGGTAGACGCCGTCCGCCCAGATGCAGACGTAGCGGCGCGCCGAGAGATCGCGGCGCTGCCAGCGCTCGTACTCCGTCTCCCACTCGGCCGTGAGCCGCGAGATCACGCCGGGCGACAGGTTGGGCGCCTCGGCTCCGAGGATGGCCGAGAGCGCATCCTGGAAATCACCGGTGGAGATGCCGCGCAGATAGAGAACGGGCAGCAGGGCGTCGAGGCTCCTCGATCGCCGGGCCCACTTCGGCAGGATGTGCGACGTGAACCGGATCTTCTCGCCGCTCGCCACGTCCGCCGCGCGGTCACGGACCTTCGGGCGCCGGAGCTCGAGGGCGCCGATCCCGGTCTGGACCTCCGCTCGGGTCCGCACCCGTGCCGAACGACGCGCTGCCGACCATCCACAAGCCGCTCTTCGGCGAACCCGTCGAGGAAGGCTTCAATCTCGGCTTCGAGCGCGGTCAAGAGCATCCGGCGCGCACCTTCCCCGCCAATCCCGGTGAGGGGGTCCTCGACCGAACCCGGCTGGCGCAAAGGAATGATGCTGGTATCGTCCTTCATGGCATATCGCTCCTCTTGGAGATTCCGGCAGGCCCGACACCCGCCACGATACGCCGCCCTCTCAAACCGCATCACCCATGTTCGGCTATAGCTCGTGCTCATGCCTCAACGCCGTCGAAGGCTTCTTCGCCAAGCTCTCGAAGCGCCAGCTCAAGCGCGGCATCTTCCGCTCCATCGTCGACCTCCAGGCCGCCATCAACCGCTTCGTTCGCGAACACAACACAGAAACAAGCCCCTCGTCTGGACCGCCGATCCCGACCGCATCATCGCCGTCGTCAAACGAGGGAACCAAACGTTGGATTCGATACACTAGCTCCATAAATTCCGCCTGCCCCTTGACGCCTCAAAACCGCCCGCCTAGACAGCGCGCCGTGGCGGAGTAGCTCAGCTGGTTAGAGCAGCGAAATCATAATCCGCGTGTCGGGGGTTCAAGTCCCTCCTCCGCTACCAAGATTTTGATTACATTGCAGGCGGTTAGACAGATATTCCCGTCAGCGGCTCCGTGTTCAGAATGGCCGGGGTTCCATTTGGGTGTCGGCGGGGGTGCAACGGAACGCTATGGTTTGGGACAGGCCGACCGCCACGCGGCCTCGTTTCGAAGGGCATTGCAGGAAGGTCACGTCCCTGGACGTGGTGTAGCTGACGGGTAGCGCGGCCGCCCGCCAGCGCGCGTTCACGCGGCGCTGGCGCTGGCGGGCGGCCGCGCGGTGGTCATCGGGTTTTCCGGTAGGATCGGGGTTGTGGACACCAACCCGAACCGGAGACGTTCCCGATGACCGACATGATGATGGACCTGCAGGGCCTGGTGGAGAAGGCCCCCGACGCCGACGTTCTGCGCGAGATGATCGGCTTTGCCGCCAGGCGGCTGATGGAGCTGGAGGTGGGGGCCATCACCGGTGCCGCCTGGGGCGAGAAGAGCGGTGCGCGCTTCGTCCAGCGCAACGGCTACCGGGAGCGCGACTGGGAGGTGAGGCGGGCAGAAAACGATCCAGTGGATCGTTTTCCCGCCGAACGGCCGGGACGGTGGCGCTGCGCATCCCGAAGCTGCGGAAGGGGAGCTACTTCCCCGGTTTCCTCGACCCGCGGCGGGCGGCCGAGAAGGCACTGACCGCAGTCATTCAGGAAGCCTACATCCAGGGGATCTCGACCCGCTCGGTCGACAGCCTGGTGCGCGCACTCGGGCTGGGCGGCATCTCGAAGAGCCAGGTCAGCCGGCTCTGCGCCGAGATCGACGAGCGGGTGACGGCCTTCCTCGAGCGGCCGCTCGAAGGACCCTACCCCTACGTCTGGATCGACGCGACGTATCTCAAGGTGCACCGGCACGGCCGGGTGGTGTCGGTGGCGGCGATCCTCGCGATCGGCATCAACCGGTACGGGCAGCGCGAGGTTCTGGGCCTCGATGTCGGACCATCGGAGGCTTCGGCCTTCTGGACCGAGTTCCTGCGCAAGCTGGTCCGCCGCGGTATGAGCGGGGTCGAGCTGGTCATTTCCGACGCTCACGAGGGCATCAAGGCCGCCGTCTCACGGGTCCTTTCCACAAGCTGGCAGCACTGCCGCGTGCACTTTCTCCGCAACGCGCAAGCCCATGGCTCCCGCAGCGGTCGCCGCTTGATCTCCGCCTTCATCGGCACCGCCTTCGCCCAGGAGACCCCGGAAGCGGCGCATCAGGAATGGCGCCGGGTCTCCGACCACCTTCGCTACAAGCTGCCGAAGCTGAGCCAACGCATGGACGAGTTGGAAATGGACGTCCTCGCCTACAAGCGCTTCCCGGCGGCGCACTGGCCGAAGCTCGGCTCCACCAACCCGATCGAGCGTCCCAACGCCGAGATCAAGCGCCGCACCGACGTCGTCGGGGTCTTTCCCAACGAGGCCGCGATCCTCCGTCTCGTCGGCGCCGTGCTCATGGAACAGCACAACGACTGGGCCGCGCCCGGCCGGCGCTACATGACGCTGGATACCGACGCCGCGATCGGCGATCATCGGCGCGCCGGCCGCGCTTTCTCACGCGAGCTGGTCAGCTCCGGCCCCGCCGGAAACGCCCGCTGACACAATGTCAGCTACACCACCACCGGGGACGTGATCTTGCAGGAATTGCAAACCCCTCGCTCCGAGCGGTCGTAGCCGCTATCTGTTGACATTTTATGTATACAAAACAATAGCTTGCGCACGAACCGCTCTTTCGAACACCATGTGCTTGTCACCGTAGGTTGAGGAGGAGAGACCACGCATTGCCACTGACCTGCTCCCACGGCTCGAGAAGGACCCCGACCTCCGCGTCCAGGAGGCCACCGCCCTTATCTTCGACAAGGCGTCCGAGCTCGGCAGCGCCCGGCAGGCCCTGCTCTGGTTCCTGGAGCATGGGCTGGACTTGCCGGCATGCACGCCAATGGCGACGTGATCTGGCGGAGGCCGACTTATGCCTCCAGCCGCCTCAAACCGCGCGGTGAGTGGCTGGCGCTGAAGCCCGGCGCACACGAAGGTTATGTCAGCTGGGAACGGGCAGAGGCGATCCGCGCGATGGTCAACGACAACGTCCCCGCGAGCCGGCATCACGGAGCCCCCAAGACACGGCGATGCCCTGCTCGCCGGCCTCCTCCGTTGCCGGCGCTGCGGCCGCAGGCTGACGCTCCGCTACACCGGGACCAATCACAACATCCCGCGCTATGCCTGCTGGCGCAGCCTGCTCGACAATGGCGAGCCGCGCCGTATCGCCTTCGGTGGTCTGCGGGTCGACGATGCCATCGAGGACGCGCTACTACGGGTAGTCGAGCCGGGCGCCATCGCCGCCGCCGCCGTGGCTCCGCCGCCTCGATGCGCATATCCCTCACCTCTGGGCCGGTCGCCTGCCACGCGGTGTCCCCGCCTGGCGTCGCTTGCCGGCTTCCAGGAACTCCTTCGACCATCCGTAGTACAGGCTGGAGAACGGTCCGCTGGACGGTTCTCCGATCCGCCGCCGCGCAACCCAGCCAGCACGATCCGGGTCTTCTCCTCCGCCGGCAGCTTCCGGGTCGCCCGGCGGATGTCCTTCACCACCTTCCCGGCGGCGGCTCTCTGCCTAACGGGTTTGTGGCTAATCTCCACTCCTTGACGGTTACGATGAGCCAGGAACCCTCCGCTGCTCAATCACATCAAACCCTCCCACCGCCGCTGACGTCGGACACGAGAAGATCGGTCCAGTGTGAACTACGCGGCCGGGTCGGGATTGAGGGGATAGTAGCAGGCGGCCTCGTGGCGGGCGCCGTGGTGTGCGGCGGCGCGCGGCGGGAAGGCGCTGCGGCAAATGTCGGCGTGGCGCGGGCATCGGGCGTAGAAGGGGCAGCCGGGCGGCGGATCGTAGGGATCCGGCAACTCGGTATCTGCATCTTCCGGGATTAGCGAGCGCTTGCCCGGCGCGGCGGCCGAGTTCAGCAGCAGGTGGGTGTAGGGGTGCATCGGCCGGGCGAAGACCTCCGCCGCCGGGCCGATCTCGACGACATGGCCGAAGTACATCACCGCCACCCGGTCGCTGACGCTCTCGACCACCGAGAGGTCGTGGCTGATGAAGACGTAGGTGAGGCCGAACCGCGCCTTGAGGTCGGCGAGGATGTTCAGCACCTGCGCCTGCACCGAGACGTCGAGGGCGGAGACCGGCTCGTCGAGCACGATCAGGTCGGGATCGGCCGCCAGCGCGCGGGCGATGCCGATGCGCTGGGCCTGGCCGCCGGAGAATTCGTGCGGATAGCGGGCGAGGAACTCGGGCGCGAGGTTCACCGCCTCCATCAGCTCCGCGAGCCGGGCCTCGCGCGTCGGCTCGCGTCGAGGCCGAGCAGATGGATCAGCGGCGCCTCGAGGATGGCGCGGATCGTCTTGCGCGGGTTGAGCGAGGAGACCGGGTCCTGGAACACGTACTGGATGCGGCGGGCCAGCGCCCGGGGTTCGCTCTTCGCCTGCTGCGGCGAGATCCGCGCCGTCGAAGGTGATGCGGCCGCCGGTGGGTCGGTCGAGGCCGACGATCATCCGGGCGAGCGTCGACTTGCCGCAGCCGGATTCGCCGACCACGCCCAGCGTCTCGCCGCGGCGGACCTCGAGGGTGACGTCCTGGACCGCGTGCACCGCGGGCAGCGTGCCGCCGAACAGCGTCCGGCCGCCGCCGAACACGCGCTCGGCGTCCGTCGATCGCGAGCAGCGCGCCCTCACTCATGCGCTCTCTCCGGCGGCCAGCGGGTAGAGGCAGCGCGCCGTCCGGCCCTCCCCGACCGGGGTCAGCGCGATCTCGCCTTTGCGGCAGTCGGGCCGGGCACGCGGGCAGCGCGCGGCGAAGGCGCAGCCGTCGGGCAGCCGGTTGACCACCGGCGGCCGGCCGGCGATGGCGTCGAGCCGGCGGCCCGGCTCGCCGAGCACCGGCACGCACGCGATGAGTTTCGCGGTGTAGGGATGCGCCGGTGCCGCGAGGATCGCCTCGGTCGGGCCGGTCTCGACGATCCGCCCGGCGTACATCACCGCCACCCGGTCGCAGATCGCCGAGACCACGCCGAAGTCGTGGGTGATGAACAGGATCGCCGCGTCGCGCTCGTGGCGCAGCTTGTCCAGCAGCGACAGGACCTGTGCCTGCACGGTGACGTCGAGCGCCGTGGTCGGCTCGTCGGCGATCATCACCTTGGCGTCGTTGGCCAGCGCCATGGCGATGCAGACCCGCTGGCGCATGCCGCCCGAGAGCTCGTGCGGATAGGCCTTGAGCCGCTCGGCCGGGTTGGGGATGCGGACGAGCGCGAGCAGCTCGGCCGCCCGCGCCTCCGCGTCGCCGTGGCTGATCGACGTGTGCGCCCGGATCGCCTCGATCGAGCTGCGTCGCCCACCGTGAAGAGCGGGTGCAGCGTCGAGAGCGGGTCCTGGAAGACGTGGCTGACAGTGGCGCCGCGCAGCTGCCGGATGCGCTCGTCGCTGGCGGCGAACAGGTCCTCGCCCTCGAGCAGCGCCACGCCGCCGGCGATCCGCCCGGGCGGCGTCGGGACGAGGCCCATGATCGACATGGCGGTGACCGACTTGCCCGATCCGCTTTCGCCGACGAGCCCGAGGCACTCGCCCTGCCGGAGGGCGAGGTCGACGCCGCCTACCGCCTTGTAGACCTCGCCGCCGACCTCGAACTCGGTCCGGAGCCCCTGCACGTCGAGCACCGCCTCGGGCACCGGCGTCACCGCCGGGGCGGCGGCCCTGCGTGACCGCGGTGCGGGCCACCGGGCGGGTCAGGGCGCCCGACTTCAGCCGCGGGTCGAGCACGTCGCGCACGCCGTCGCCGGCGAGGTTGATGCTCATCACCAGCGCGAAGATCATCAGGCCGGGGACGATCGAGACATGCGGCGCGGTGAACAGGATCTTGCGGCCGTCGCCGAGCATCGAGCCGAGGTCGGCCTGCGGCGGCTGCGCCCCGAGGCCGAGGAAGCGATAGGCCGGCGGTCTCGAGGATCATCCAGCCGATCGTCGTCGACATGGTGATCACGATTACCGGCAGCACGTTGGGGAGGATCTCGCCGAACAGGATACCGGCGTCGGACTTGCCCGACAGCCGCGCCGCGTCGACGAACTCGCGCCGCGAGAGGCCGCGGGTCACGCCGCGGATGTTGCGGGCGAAGAACGGGATGTTGACGAGTGCGATGGCGTAGAGCGCGTTCAGCAGCCCAGGCCCCAGCACCGCGACGATGGCGAGCGCCAGCAGGATGTAGGGAAACGCCATGATCATGTCGATGCCGCGCATCAGCCAGGCGTCGACGCGGCCGCCGGCATAGCCGGCCACCAGCCCCATCAGCGAGCCGAAGAAGGCGGCGATCACCGTCGCCGAGATGCCGACGGCCAAGCTGACCCGCGTGCCCCAGATCAGCCGCGACAGGATGTCGCGCCCCAGCGCGTCGGTGCCGAGCAGGTGGCCCGGTCGACAGCGACCGGCTGCAGCCGGTCGGCGGGCGCGGTGACGTCGGGATCGGGGAGCGGCAGCACGGGTGCGGCCAGCGCCAGCAGCACGATCGCCGCGAGAATGAAAAGGCCGGCGGCCGCCAGCCGGTTGGCGAGCAGCAGCCGGAGCGTGCCGGGACGGCCCGCGGCGCGGCGCGGGGCGGGGGCGGCAAGGGTTGCGGCATCGGCCATCAGCGCAGCCTCGGGTCGAGAAGCGACTGCGCCACGTCGGCAGCGAGGTTGAAGAGCACGTAGGCCGCCGCCACCACCAGCACGCCGCCCTGCACCAGCAGGAGGTCGCGCGTCGAGATCGCGTTCACCAGCATCGAGCCGATGCCTGGCCACTGGAACACCGTCTCGACATAGACCGCGCCGCCGAGCACGAAGCCCGCCTGGATGCCGATCACCGGGATCACGCTGACCAGCGCCGCCTTGAAGGCATGGCGCAGGATCACCCGCTGCTCGGTCAGGCCTTTGGCGCGGGCGGTGCGGATGTAGTCCTGCCGCAGCACCTCGAGCATCGCGGTGCGGGTCAGCCGGGCGATCACCCCGGTCGCCACCACCGCCAGGGTGAGCGCCGGCAGCACGAGGTGATGCGCGAGATCGCCGAGGTCGCCGCCACCGTAGATCGCGTACATGCCGCTGGCCGGGAACCAGCGCAGCTTGACCGCGAAGATCAGGATCAGCAGGAGGCCGAGGAAGAACGAGGGCGTCGAGATGCCGATCAGCACAAGGAAGGTCACCACCCGGTCGGTCCAGCCGTACTGCCGCACCGCCGAGACGATCCCCGCCAGCAGGCCGAGGATCGAGCATAGCACCAGCGCGGTGCCCGCCAGCATCAGCGTCGCCGAGAAGCGCTCCAGCACTTCGTCGAGCACCGGGCGGTTCAGTGCGTAGGACCGGCCGAGGTCGCCCTGCGCCAGGTTGCCGAGCCAGATCAGGTACTGCTCGGGCAGGGATTTATCGAGGCCGAGCGCGCGGTTGAGCTGCTCGACATTCTCCGGCGTGGCGTAGGAGCCGAGGATCGCCGTCGCCGGGTCGCCCGGGATCATCGCCATGATCAGGAAGACGATCAGCGACAGCCCGAACAGCACCGGGATGGCGAAGAGCAGGCGTTTGGCGATGTAGGCGGCCATTGGTCCGGTTCCTCCGGATGGCTCGGGCCGAGGCCCCGGCGGGTGCGCCGCCGGGGCGGGGTGGCGTCAGGGCTTGGCCACGTCCTGCAGCATCAGGAAGAACGACGGCTGCAGGGTGAAGTTCTCGACGTTGGCGCCGGTCACCGCGTTCTGCTTCCAGTTGGCGACGAAGACCCAGGGCGCGTCCTCCTGCACGATCGCCTGCATCTCTTTGTAAAGCTCGGCACGCTCGTCCTGGTCGGTGGCGGTGCGCGCCTGCTCGAGGAGGTCGTCGACCTCCGGGTTGGAATAGTAGCCCGAGTTGAAGCCTCCCTCCTCGGGGAAGGCCGCGGTGCGCAGCGCGAGATAAGGCAGGGTGTCGGGATCGTTGGTCATCCAGGCCATTTCCGCCATGTCGGCAGCGCCTTCGAGGCCGGGGTTCACCTTGCCGAGGAAGGTGTTCCACTCGTAGGTCTCGATCTTGACCGGCATGCCGACCGCCTGGAGATCGGCCTGGATCGCCGTGCCCATGGCCAGCGGGTCGAGCATGCCCGAGCCGCCCTCTGTGACGTAGAAAGTCACCTCCTCGCCCTCGTAGCCGGCGCTCTCCAGCAGCTCGCGGGCCTTGTCCGGGTCGTAGGGGTAGGGCTCGAGGGTGTCGTCGTGCGCCCATGCGAAGGCTGGCGGCGTCGGGCCGGCTGCGACCTCGGCGGTGCCCTGCAGGATGTTGTCGACCAGCGCCTCCTTGTCGATGGCGTAGTTGGCCGCCTGGCGTACCTCCTTGCTGGCGAAGGGGCCTTCCTTGGCGTTCAGGATCAGGAACCAGAGGTGCGGGCCGGCCTGCTCGTAAACGGTATAGGCGGCATCGTCCTCGAACTGGGCGACGCTGTCCGGGGGAACCTCGACCATAACGTCGAGGCCGCCCGACATCATCTCGGCGAGCCGAGTGTTGGCGTCATTTACCGGCCGGAAGATCACCGCTTCGAGCGGCGGGGCGCCCTCCCAGTAGTCCTCGTTGCGGCTGACCACCACGCGGGAGTTCGCTTCCCATTCCTCGAACTTGAACGCGCCGGTGCCGCTCGGGTTGCGGCCAAAGTCCGCGCCGTGCTCCTCGACCGCCGTCGGCGAGACGATGAGGCCGGGGGTGTAGGCGAGGTTGGAGAGGAACGGGGCGTAGGGCTCGGTGAGCGTGAACTCGACGGTGAGGTCGTCGATCACCGTAACCTCGTCGACCGACGAGAAGAAGAAGGCCAGCGGGAAGGGGCCGGTGTCGTGGTAGGGGCTATCCTCGTTGAGCATCCGGTCGAACTTGAACTTCACCGCCTCGGCGTTGAACGGGGTGCCGTCGTGGAAGCTGACGCCCTCGCGCAAGTGGAAGGTGTAGACAGTGCCGTCCTCGGAGATGTCCCAGCTCTCGGCAAGCGCTGGCTCGACCTCGAGCGTGCCGTCCTTATAGCGCACCAGCCCGTCGTAGATGTTGAAGACGATGCGGAAGTCGTTGACGGCAGTGACCGCATCGGGGTCCAGCGACTTCGGCTCGGCGATCTGCCCGACCACCAGCACGTTGGGTGGGGTCTGGGCCGCCGACGGTCCGGTCATTCCGATCGCGGCAACGGCCGTGACGGCCAACATGTAACGCATAGGTCCTCCTTGCCCGACGCCCAAGCGTCGTGAATTTGCGATTGTGATTCGCTTCATGGTAGTAAATTTTCGGCGAGCGTCCACCTCGCTTGACAAGATCAACGCCAACTGACTGAAATTCTGTAAAAAAAGATGTGAATGACTTCCCCTCGCATTGATTCGAACCGGCTTCGCGCGCTTCTGGGTGGTGTCAACGACTTCGGGGCCAACCCCGCGACTGGCGGCTTCAACCGCATCGGCTTCTCCGATGCCGACATGGCCGCTCGCCGCTGGTTCGCCCGGGTCATGCGCGACGACGGCCTTGCCGTGCATACCGACGCCGCCGGCAACGTCTTCGGCCGCTTCGGCCCCGCCGATGTCCCCTGCGTGATGGCCGGCTCGCACCTCGACACCGTGCCCGAGGGCGGCGCATTCGACGGTGCGCTCGGGGTCTGCGTAGCGTTGGAATGCGTCCGCGCGATCCGCGACGCGGGCCTCGCCCCGGCGATCCCGCTCGAGGTCGCGGCCTTCGCGGAGGAGGAGGGTCGCTTCGGCGGAATGCTCGGCTCCCAGGCGCTGACCGGGCAGGTGACCCCCGAATGGCTGGAGGCCGCCGCCGATGCCGAGGGCGTCCGCCTCGCCGACGCGCTCCGCGCCCAGGGTCTCGATCCCGGTGCCATCCCGGGAGCGGCGCGCGCGCCCGGGTCGGTCGGCGCCTTCCTCGAACTCCACATCGAGCAAGGTCCGGTGCTCGAGGCCGCCGACATCCCCGTCGGCATCGCCCGGGCGGTCTCCGGCGTGGGCAATCTCGCTGTACGGCTCGACGGCCGCGCCAATCACTCCGGCACCACTCCGATGGCGCTGCGCGCCGACGCCTTCGCCGGTCTGGCCGAGATCGGCGCGGCGATCCCCGGCATCATCCACGACCACGGCGGCGACCAGTCGCGTGTCACTATCGGCAAGGTGGCGCTGCAGCCGAACTTCCCGCACACGATCCCCGGTCGCGCCGAGTTCACCGTGATCCTGCGCGACACCGACGCGGCGGTGATGCGCGCCCTCGACGCCGCGCTCCGCGATCGCATCGCCCGGAGTGCCGCGACGCACGGGCTGGCACACGACGTGGCGGTGATGAGCTGGCTGGCCCCCACCGCGCTCGACCCGGGCCTTTCCGACCTCCTGCGAACCGAGGCGGACCGGCTGGCCCTGCCCGCCCTCGACATGCCCTCGGGTGCCGGCCATGACGCCCAGACCATGCAGGCATTCTGCCCCTCTGCGCTAGTCTTCGTCCCGAGCCGCGGCGGCATCAGCCACGCCCCGGATGAATGGACCGACCGGCCCGCCATCGAGGCCGGCGCCGCGCTGATGCTGGCCGCGCTCGTCCGCCTTACGAACGCGCGCTAACCGCCCGTTCCGCCACGGCTATCTTTCGCCGATCCGCGCCTGTTCAGGCCCCGAGGTTGCGGCTCCCGGCTCGATCCCTTATGTTTTGAGAGGCCAAGCTAAATCGACGAAACGGATGGGCAGCGCGATGTGCGGACTCTGCGGCGAGATCACTTTTGACGGCTCTCCGGCCTCCGCGGGCCGCATACAGGCGATGTGCGACGCCATGGCGCCGCGCGGCCCTGACGGGGCCGGCGTGCTCGCCCGCGGCCGCTTCGGCTTCGGCCACCGCCGCCTGAAGATCATCGACCTGAGCGAGGCCGCGGCCCAGCCGTTCACCGACACCGCGCTCGGTTTCACGATCGTCTTCAACGGCTGCATCTACAACTACAAGGAGCTGCGCGCCGAGCTTCAGGCGCTCGGCCACGTCTTCGCCTCGCACGGCGACACCGAGGTGATCCTGAAGGCCTGGGCCCAGTGGGGACCGGAGGCCGTCCCGCGCCTGCAGGGCATGTTCGCCTTCGCCATCCACGAGCGCGACAGCGGTCGGCTGGTCCTGGTGCGCGACCGGTTCGGCATCAAGCCGCTCTATCTCGCCGCGACCGCCGAGTGCCTGCGCTTCGCCTCGACGCTGCCGGCGCTGCTGGCGGCGGGCGGCGTCGACACCTCGATCGACCGCGATGGCGCTGCACCACTACATGACCTGGCACGCGGTGGTGCCGCCGCCGCGCACCATCCTCGCCGGCGTCCGCAAGCTGCCGCCCGCGACGATCCGCACGGTCGAACCGGACGGCAACCCACCGACCACACCTACTGGACGCCGCCGTTCGAGCGCAGTCCTGAGGACCTGCGCCGCCCGGCGGAGGAATGGCGCGACAGGTGCTCGAGGCGCTGCGCCTGGCGGTGCGCCGCCGGATGGTCGCCGACGTGCCGGTCGGCGTGCTGCTCTCGGGCGGCGTCGATTCCTCGCCTGATCGTCGGGCTGCTCGCCGAGGCCGGCCAGGATCGATCTCGACGACGCTTCTCGATCGGCTTCGAGGCGGCGCATGGCGAGAAGGGCGACGAGTTCCACTATTCCGACTTGATCGCCGGCACTATCGCCACCGACCACCACCAGATCTTCATCCCTTCCGAGGAGATGCGCGCGCATCTGCCCGACACGATCGCGGCGATGTCCGAGCCGATGGTCTGCTACGACAACATCGGCTTCTACCTGCTGTCGCCGCGAGGTGGCCAAGCACGTCAAGGTGGTGCAGTCCGGCCAGGGCGCCGACGAGGTCTTCGGCGGCTATCACTGGTACCCGCCGCTCGCGCGGTCGAATGACCCGGTGCGCGACTATGCCGCGCGCCTTCTTCGACCGCAACCACGCGCGACTCGCCGGGCAGCTCGCCCCGGACTATCTTACGAGCGCGACGAGAGCCTCGCTTTCGTCACGCGGCATTTCGCAGCCCGGCGCCGACGACCCGGTCGACAAGGCGCTGCGCCTCGACACGAACGTCATGCTGGTCGACGATCCGGTGAAGCGGGTCGACAACATGACCATGGCCTGGGGGCTGGAGGCGCGCGTGCCGTTTCTCGACCACGAGCTGGTCGAGCTCGCCGGCGCGCATCCCGCCCGAGCACAAGCTGGCCCACGGCGGCAAGGGCGTTCTCAAGGAGGTCGCCCGCCAGGTGGTGCCGTCCGAGGTGATCGACCGGCCGAAGGGCTATTTCCCGGTGCCGGCGCTGAAGTACCTCGACGGACCCGTACCTCGAGATGGCGCGCGACGCGCTGACCGCGCCGGCGGCGCGCGAGCGCGGCCTGTTCCGGCCGCGAGTATCTCGACGCGCTGTTCGCCGACCCGAAGGAGCACATCACGCCGCTGCGCGGCTCCGAGCTGTGGCAGGTGGCGCTGCTCGAGACTCTGGCTGCAGGCACAGGGGATCTGACATGACGCACCCGACGGCCATCGGATCGGCACCGGCGCGAACCGGCGCACGGGCGTACGGCGCCGGCGCATCGCCGCGCAGCCCGCGCGCCACGACGCCGAGCATCGACTGCGGCTGGGGCCGGCTGCTCTTCGCCCAGACCTTCCCCGACGCCGAGACGCCTGGCCGAGGCGCTGCGCCGGAGGGGACCGACCGGCGCGACATCGCCTTCTACGTGCGCGACCCGCACGTCGTGCTGGCCGCGGCGCCGCAGGAGCTGTTCCTCGATCCGTCGCACACCTTCCGCCTCGACCTCTCGACCGGTATCGGCCCGAGCCGCGCGCACGCGCGGCCTTCTTCGTCCGCCGGCTCGCCACGCTGGCGGACGCGGACGCGGTCAACGTCATCTACGCGCGCGCACGGCATGGTGCCGGTGCCGCCCGACTTCTTCTGGACCCGCCGCGACGACCGGGACCTGACCGTGCTTGTCGCCGAGGACGCGGACAGCGGGGCGGTCATCGGCACGGTGATGGGCGTCGATCACGCCCGCGCCTTCGACGATCCCGAGCACGGCGCGTCGCTGTGGTGCCTGGCGGTCGATCGCCGCAGGCGCCGCACGCGGGTCGTCGGCGAGGCGCTGGTGCGGCGCCTCGCCGAGCACTTCCAGGCGCGCGGCGCGGCCTACCTGGACCTCTCGGTCATGCACGACAACGCGCAGGCGATCGCGCTCTACGAGAAGCTCGGCTTCGGCCGCGTCCCGGTCTTCGCGGTCAAGCGCAAGAACCCGATCAACGAGCGGCTGTTCGCCGGTCCCGCGCCGCGGACGAGGCGCTCAATCCCTACGCGCGGATCATCGTCGACGAGGCGCGCCGCCGCGGCATCGACGTCGAGGTGATCGACGCCGAGGGCGGCTTCTTCCGCCTGACCTATGGCGGGCGCTCGGTGCGCTGCCGCGAGAGCCTGTCAGCGAGCTCACCACCGCCGTCGCGATGTCGATCTGCGACGACAAGGCGGCGACCCGGCGCGTCGTCGAGGCGGCCGGCGTGCGCGTGCCGGCGCAGACTCGCGGCAAGGCGACGCGTCGGCACGCGCGGCGTTCCTCGCGGAGCACGGCAGCGTCGTCGTCAAGCCGGCGCGCGGCGAGCAGGGGCGCGGCGTCTCGGTCGGCCTGACGACGGCCCGAGGACGTCGAGGCGGCCGTCGAGAGCGCCCGCGCCGTCTGCGACGAGGTGCTCCTCGAGGCCTGCGTCGCGGGCGACGACCTGCGCCTGGTGGTGATCGACTACAAGGTGGTCGCCGCCGCGATGCGCCGGCCGGCGCGCGTCGTCGGCGACGGCAAGGCGACCGTGCGCGAGCTGATCGCCACGCAGAGCCGCCGGCGCGCCGCCGCCACCGGCGGCGAAAGCCGCATCCCGCTCGACGCCGAGACCGAACGCTGCGTCGCGGCCGCCGGCCTCGCGCTCGACGACGTGCCGGCGCAGGGTCGGGAGCTCGTCGGTGCGCAAGACCGCCAACCTGCACACCGGCGGCACGATCCACGACGTGACCGACGAGACGCATCCGACGCTGGTCGACGCGGCGATCGCGCGCCGCGCGGGCCATCGAGATCCCGGTGACCGGCATCGACCTCATGGTCAAGCGCCCGCGGAGCCCGGAATACGTCTTCATCGAGGCCAACGAACGGCCGGGCCTCGCCAATCACGAGCCGCAGCCGACCGCCGAACGCTTCGTCGACCTGCTGTTTCCGCTGTCGATGCCGGTCGCCGCCCGTCGCAAGCGATGCGGAGGAGCCTGCGGATGAGCCATGGCAGCCGGCTGGCGATCGACATCGACGTACCTCCGGCGACATGCTCGAGCGGCTCCTGCGAATCCCGAGCCCGACCGGATACACCGACACCATCGTGCGCTACGCTCTGCGGGGAGCTCGACAAGCTCGGGATCTCCTACGATCTGACGCGCCGCGGCGCGATCCGCGCGCGCATGCGCAGGCGCAGGAACGCAGCCGGCGCCAGGGCCATCGTCGCGCCACCTCGACACGCTCGGCGCGCAGGTCAAGGCGCTCAAGCCCAACGGCCGGCTCGAGCTGGTGCCGATCGGCACCTGGTCGGCGCGCTTCGCCGAAGGCGCGCGCACCACGATCTTTTCCGAGAAGGGCGCCTATCGCGGCACGATCCTGCCGCTCAAGGCGTCGGGGCACACCTACGACGACGAGATCGACAGCCAGCCGATCGGCTGGGACCACGTCGAGCTGCGGGTCGACGCGTATGCGCCGCGAGCGCGACGACCTGTCGCAGGCTCGGGATCGACATCGGCGACATCGTCGCCGATCGATCCGCAGCCGGAGTTCCTCGAGAACGGCTTCATCGTCTCGCGCCATCTCGACAACAAGGCCGGCTGCGCGATCGCTGCTGGCGGCGTTGAAGGCGATCATCGACGCGCCGCACGCCTGCCGATCGACGTCTTCTGGCTGTTCACCATCGCCGAGGAGGTCGGCCACGGCGCGGCGTCGATCCTCTTGCCCGACATCGCCTCGATGGTCGCGGTCGACAACGGCACATCGGCGCCGGGCCAGAACTCGTCGGAGTTCGGCGTGACGATTGCCATGGCCGACATGACCGGCCCGTTCGACTATCACCTGACGCGCAAGCTGGTGCGAGCTGTGCCGCGAGAACGACATCCGCTACCAGCAAGGACGTGTTCCGCTACTACCGCTCCGACAGCGCCTCGGCGATCGAGGCCGGCGCCGACGTGCGCACCGCGCTCGTGACCTTCGGCGTCGACGCCAGCCACGGCTACGAGCGCATCCACATGCACGCGCTGCGCTCGGTGGCGGAACTGGTGACGGCCTATGCGCTGAGCGACATCGAGATTCCCCGGGACCGGAAGGCGGTAGGCGGCCTGCGCGGCTTCACCCACCAGTCGCTTGAGCCGGCGGACCAGGCGCTCAGCCCCGAAAGCGGCCCCCCGCCGCCAGACCAGCGACGCGCCAAGCGGACGCAGGACCGGCACTGAGCCGCCGCGTGAACGCCACCAGCGTTTGCTGATCTGGCCCCAAGCCCCAGCACTTCCAAAATCTTGATGCATTTGGAGAATTCCACCTTTGGGCGGGGACCACGTTAGCCCGGATATCTCACCAGGAGTAGGTGAATCGTGCGCGTGATCGTGGAAAAGAGCTTCTAGAACAGAGACTTGAGCCGCTAGCAGGAGCAGGCCCGATGCAGACGGAGTGTAGCGCAGAGCCGATGCTGTTTGCACGGCTCGATCGCCGTCATCCAGTGGCGGACTTCGGGGGTGGGGCAATCACCTCGGACGCAGGAGCGCTGCTCCTGAGGGTGACCGATCGGGCGATCCGGCTGGTGGATCGCTTCGCGGCCTGCTTCGCGGACGGGCGCGCGGCAGAGCGGGTGGTGCTCGAGTGGCGACGCTGGTCGGGGAGCGGGCGTTCGGGATCGCGCTCGGCTACGAGAACCTGATCGATCAAGACCAGCCGCGCCGGGACCCGGTGCTCGGCGCCGTGCTCGGCCAGCCCGAGCGCCGCTTCGCCGACTTCCCCTGGTCGACCCGCGACAGCTGGAGCCGCTCCCGGCGCGTCGTCGCCAAGGCGGAACGGATGCCGGGCTGCGGCGAGCAGAGCGCCAACCCCAGCTTTGTCATCACCTCGCTCGACGCCGGCGAGATCGACGCGCGCACGCTCTACGAGCGGGTCTACTGCGCCCGTGGCGACATGGGGAACCGGATCAAGGAGTGCCCGCTCGACCTGTTCGCCGACATCAGGCCCACCCCACGCAGCTTGCCGCGTGGGGTGGGCCCGCTCGAGCGCGGCGACCAGGTCGAGCGGGCACTCCTTGATCGATCGTGTCCCTGAGCGTTGGGTAGCTGACGAAGGTCAGCGCGAACTAGGGCATGGCCGGGCCGATCAGTCCGCCATGGCTGGCAGGCCTATCATCGCATCATCGGCGATGGGGGCGATCGTCTCAAGGGTCCTGTAGCGGGGGTGCTGGACGGCCCATTCATCGTTCTGATCAAGTACTATCGCCCCGACCAACCTCGTGGTGGCGGCCTCGTTGGGGAAGATGCCGACGACCCCGGTGCGGCGCCTGATCTCGCCATCGAGCCGCTCGAGCGGATTCGTCGAATGGAGCTTCGCCCGGTGCTGCTGGGGGAAGGTCATGTATGCGAGCACGTCGGGCTCGGCCTCGTCCGTCAATGCGGCCCCGGCGTCGTTCTGGGCGAAGGCGGTGGCGACGAAGTCCGAGACCACACGCCGGCCACTCTTGCCGGCATGGGCCAGCGCGTTGCGCATGAAGTGGACACTTGCCAGGTGGCGCTGTGGGCCTTCGAGATCGCGGCCGGAGGCCGAATCGTCCGGGCCGACGTCTTCCGCAGCGCACCCGTCGAGGACTGCGCGGAGGACGTGGTCCGGACGCCACGATGGGCTGAAGCGACGGGCCGATGTCCATGCCGAGAACCTCGCGCCGGCCGTCGGTGGTGACGCTGACGGCGAGAATAACCGCCACCGAGACGGTGAGCCATCGAGCCGCCACCGGTTCCAGGCCGATGGCGAACGCCGTTCCGGCGCACCCCTCGAGCGGCCGCTCGAGGAATGCCGTCACGCGCACGGCGATCTCGGCGCAGAACCGGCTCACCTGGCTCTTCGACACACCGCTCATGCCGAGAGCGCGCACCAAGTCGTCGACGGACCGCGTCGGTACGCCGTGGATTTAGGCTTCCTGGAGTAAGCCATTGGAACGCCATTGGCCCGCGAGACAATGGCGAACGCCGTCAGCGCTTTCTCGGCCATCCGTGCGCTCGTGCGCAGGCATCAAGTGCGCCCATAGGAATCCCCTCAGAACGCGCGCCGCCGCGTCGGGGGCTTCCTCATGCAGAAGGTGTCCCACGCCCGGGAGGACCTCGACGCCTGCCCGCTCAATGCGTCCCGACGCGCGGAAGGACGTGGCCGGCGGCACCGCCCGATCATTGGCGCCGACCACGAACAGGGTGGGTACGCGAAGTCGCGGCAGGTCGCCGACGAGCTCCGTCAGCTTCCAGCTCGCCATCATGCGCAGCGTCGCGTCCACGTGTCCGGCGTCCATGAGCAGCCAACGGTAAAGATCGAGCCCCGTCGCGTCGATCGTACTGCCGGTCGAGGCAATTGCGCTGCGCACCGTCGAATGAAGCCGCGCGGCCCGGGAGAAGGCGTAGGCCGGCAAGGGCGTCATCGCGAGGACCTGCGCCAACGCCGGAAACACCGCGCCCGCCGGGCCGTGGAAACCCTCGAGAGCCGCGTTGATGCAGGCGACGGCACGCGGGCGCGCCGGCAGGTCGAGCGCCAACCGCAGGCCGATCGCAGCACCCGCCGAATGACCGACGATGCCGTCCGGCGAGATGCCCTGGTCGGCGAGCAGGCTCACGATATCGGCGCTCATCTCCGCGAGGCCGCAGCGACCGCGTGGCCCCGGACGGCTGAAGCCCTGCCCCGGCAGGTCCGGCGCCACGACGTGGAAGTCCCGGGCCAGATCCGGCAAGAGGCGACGCCAGGTATGCGTCGATGACCCGGCCCCGTGAAGCAGGAGCAGGCACGGCCCGCTGCCTGCCTCCTGCACGTGCCATCGGAGCTGCCCCACCTCGACGTGCCGGCTGTACCGGGCGTTCGGCCAGAACCCGCGCGCCGCCTCCCAGTTCATCGTGCGTCGATCAGTGCCGCGGAGACCGAGGCCGACAGCCGCTTCGCGTCCGCGCGCGGCAGCGCCTGGTACCCAGCGCGCATGGCGCCAGCCAGCTCCGCAAGCTGGCGCTGCGACCGCTGGCCGGTGTCGATAACCAGCGCGGGAACTCGGCGCGCGCATAGCGCCCGCGCCATGCGCAGGGCATCGTTGACGGCCATGCCGCGGTCGGCGGTGCCATCCAGCCCCACGTTGGCGCGGCCATCCGTGAGCAGCGCGAGCGCCGGCGCGAGCCCGCGGTTGCAGGCGAACTCGGAGAGGTCGAGTGCCACGCGCAGCCCGGCCGCGAGCGGGGTGCTCCCACCGCCGGGAAGGGCGGCCAGCCGCCGCTTGGCCTGGACCAGCGAGCGGGTGGGCGGCAGCAGCAGCTCCGCCCCAGCGCCCCGGAAGGCGATCAGGGCCACGTGATCGCGCCGGACGTAGGCCTCGGCCAGCAACAGCTCGCACGCGCCCTTGGCCTCGGCCAGCCGCGCCGCCGCGGCGGAACCGCTGGCGTCGACCGTCAGGATCAGCAGCCGGTCGCTGTGCTGCTCGAAGCGCCGCACCTGGATGTCGTCGCGGGTGATCAGCAAGAAGCGGTCCGACCCCGCGCCCCGCCGAAGCGGCTGCCAGGGGGCGGCCGCCCGGAGCGTCGCGGCGATGTCGATGCGCACGGCGCCGTCCAGGCGGCCGGCCCTGGGCGCCAGCGGCCGCCCGCGCCGGTTGCCGCGCCGCCGCGCTCCACCGCCGCCACCGCGCGCGCCCGGGGCGGCCCCTGTGGCAAGGCGCTCGAGGAGATCCTTCGGGAGCACGGCTTTCGCGGCTTCCAGCAGAAGGTCCCGGGCCGGACCGCCGGGCGGAGGATCGGGCGGGGTTTCCGCTTCGGACTGACCTTTCTCGGCCGGCGGCGGTGGCTCGTCGCCCGTCTCGACGGGCGGCAAGGTCAGCGCCCGGGGACCGAGGACCAGGGCGGCGGCGAGGATGAGGTCGGCCTCGGTGAGGGCAGTGCGGCCGGCGCGCGCCGCAGCGGCGCGCGCGGTGCGGAGGGCCAGCCAGGGTGCGCGCAGGCTGCCGATACCGAGCTGCACCGCCAGTCCGGCCAGGGCGGCCAGCACGGCGGCGTCGGCGCGCACCCGCGGGAGCAGTGCGCGGGCGGCGGCCAGCTCCGGGAGCCAAAATTCCGGGCAGGCGCCCTGGGGCAGGGCGTCGAGGTCGAGATGGAGCGCCAGCCGTTCGGCCAGCGCAAGCGCGAGTTCCTCGTCGGTACCGGAACCTTCATCCAGCGCCACGACGCAATGGCCGGCCTCGATTGCGAGGGCCAGGCGCGCCGCGAGCCCCGCGTCGACGCGCTCGGCCATCGGGAGAACGAGCGCCAGCGGCTCGGCCCCGATCAGGCCCTGGGTGCGGACCAGGGATCCTGCAGCAAGCGTCGCCAGGTGATCGACGCCGCCGAAGAACGCGTCGTCGGCGATGCTGGGATGCAGGCGGCGGCACGGGCGCGGCGCGAGCGCGCCGGGGACAGCCGCGAGGAACCGGTCGCGGACGGGGCCCGCGCGGGCGCGCAGGCGGATGCCGCCGAGGCCGCCGGGATCGATCGCGAGAAGTTCGAGCGCCAAGGCCGCGCGGGTCCAGGCCTCGGCAGCCTCGGTCACGCCAGAATCTCGTCGACCACGCGCATGACGCGGGCCGTCGATCCGGCCTCGTCGAGCGGGTCGCGGCGCAGGCGGTGGCGCATGGCGGCGGGGGCCAGCAGGCGCAGCTGCTCGCGGCCGACCTTTGGTGCGCCGTCGTGGGCGGCGAGGGCGCGGGCGGCGCGGATGAGCGTGAGTTCGCCGCGCAGGCCGTCTGAGCCGAGCGCGACGCAGAGGGTCGCGCGTCGCGCAGCGCGGTGTCGGGGACGGCGACTGAGCCAAGGCGGTCGCGGGCGGCCAGTATCGTCCTGCGCAGGCGGGTGTCGGCCGCGCGCCAGCGCTTCATGAAGGCGGCGTGGTCGGTCTCATAGGCGTCGCGACGGCGGATCACCTCGATGCGGTCGTCGATGTCGGTTGGCGAGGCGACCTCGACCGAAAGCCCGAACCGGTCGAGGAGCTGGGGGCGCAGTTCGCCCTCCTCGGGGTTGCCGGAGCCGACGAGGACGAAGCGCGCCGGATGGCGGATCGAGAGGCCCTCGCGCTCGACGACGTTTTCGCCCGAGGCGGCGACGTCGAGCAGGAGGTCGACGATGTGGTCCTCGAGCAGGTTGACCTCGTCGACGTAGAGATAGCCGCGGTTGGCGCGGGCCAGCAGGCCGGGCTGGAAGGCCTTTTCGCCGCGGGCGAGGGCGCGCTCGATGTCGAGGGCGCCGACGACGCGGTCTTCGGTGGCACCGAGCGGCAGGTCGACGACCGGGGTCGGGCGCGCGACGATCTCGCGGCAGTGTGACCTCGGCCCAGGCGGGCACCTCGGCCGGGGTGGCGCTGTTGACCGGGCATCCGGCAACGGCGCGAATTTCCGGCAAGAGCGCCGCCAGGGCCCTGACCGCGGTGGACTTGCCGGTACCGCGGTCGCCGAAGACCAGAACGCCGCCGATTCCGGGGTCGATGGCGGTGAGGACCAGGGCCCGCTTCATCTCCTCCTGGCCGACGATGGCAGTGAACGGAAAGGGCTGCATCATGCGCAGCGTGCCATGATCGGGCATCGGGCGAGCGGGCTGGAATCCGCCCCAGGTCCCGGCCTCTCCGACCACCTGGAATCGGGCGTATAGCTCCTCGGAGAACCAGTTGCCGGCGCGCACCGCGCGGATGGCGCGCGCGTGCGGTCCGTCGTGGCGGGCGAAGGCCGCCATGCTCGCCTCGTCGGGCCAGATCGAGAACGTCACCTGGTGAAGCCAGGGGATCTCGCCGACGCCGATCTTGAAGAGGACGTCGGGATTGGAGCCGAATTCGCCGGCTGATTTCGGGCACCCGGCGCCAGAACCACGGAAGGGAGGCCAGCCTGACGCTGGCGCGGGTGAGCGAGGCGAGCGGGCCGGAGCGTGGGGCCGTTCCAGGGGCGAAGGGGGTCCGGCCGCTCCAGGCGCCGCGTGCAGAGACCGGGCGCAGGAAGACCGTCCAGGTCTCGCTGGCGTGCGCGCGATACCGGCGGAAGACCGGGGCCTCGCGCAACTGGCGCTCGGCGGTATGGCGGTCGGGCCAGGCCGCGAGGATGGCATAGACGGCGGTGTTGGGCAGCGGGGTGAAGCCTTCGCCGGTCCCGGAACCGAGCAGCTTCCAGAATTCGAGTCCGGCGACGCGCCGCAGTCCGGGCCGGGCGAGCAGCATCGCGCCGAAGGCCCAGAGGCGGGCGGCGGGGCCCGGGAAGCGGTGGAAGGTGAGGCTGACGGTTTGGATAGCGCTGGCTCCGTCCAATGTGTCAGGCATTTATTACACGGGATTCGCCCTGTGCAAAGGCGGATTGACGGGCGTGACCGGTCCGGAGCCGCTGGGTAACTGGGCGGGACATGTTAACTGCTTGACGACACGTGGATCGCGAGGGATGCGCGCCCGGGCGCCAGATGCATCGGGCCCTGCCCCGCGGTGCGAGGCCGAGGCCAATCAAGAGATTTTTTCTGTCAGAACTTGCTGACACATTGTATCGTCCAATCGCCATGACGAGAATCGACACAGACCTGCCTGCTGCACTCGCGAGCGCGCGGCGTCGCCGTGCGCTCGTGATCGGGGCGGGTCTCGGCGGGCTGGCGGCGGCGATGCGGCTTGGCGCCAAGGGATACCGGGTCACGGTGATCGACCGGCTGGACATGCCTGGGGGCCGGGCCAGCTCGATCAGCGTGAGCGGCCACCGCTTCGATCTCGGCCCGACGATCGTGACGGTGCCGCAGGTGTTCCGGTCGCTTTGGGCCGATTGCGGCCGCGACTTCGACGCGGATGTGGACCTGCGGGCGCTCGACCCGTTCTACGAGATCCGCTTTGCCGACGGATCGCGGTTCACCGCCCGGCAGGACGCCGCCGCGATGCGCTCGGAGGTGGAGCGGCTGTCGCCGGGCGACCTGGCGGGATACGACCGGTTCCTCATGGACAGCGAGCGGCGATATCGGTTGGGGTACGAAGACCTCGGCCGGCGGCCGATGGATCGGCTGAAGGAACTGGTGAAGGTGCTGCCGACCTTCGCGCGGCTTCGCGCCGACCGGTCGGTGCATGCCCATGCCGCCATGAGGGTGCGCGACGAGCGGCTGCGCATGGCGCTGTCGTTCCATCCCCTGTTCATCGGCGGCGATCCGTTCCACGTCACCTCGATCTACATCCTCGTGTCGCATCTCGAGCGCTGCTTCGGCGTGCACTATGCAATGGGCGGCACGCGGCGCGATCGCGGCGGCAATGGCGCGGGTAGTCGAGGATCAGGGCGGCGAAATCCGGCTCGGCGAGGAGGTGGACGAGATCGTCACCGACTGGTGGCCGGGTGCGCGGCGTGCGGATCGCCGGCGGCGAGACGGTCCCGGCCGAGGTCGTCGTGTCGAACGCCGATCCCGGACAGACCTACGGCCGGCTGCTCGGCGGGAGGCGGCGGCGCTGGAGCCCGCAGCGGCTGGGGCGGCAGCGCTGGTCGATGGGGCTGTTCGTCTGGTACTTCGGCACCCGGGGGACGCGCGACATGTGGCCCGACGTCGGGCATCACACGATCCTGAACGGGCCGCGCTATCGCGAGCTCGTCCGGGACATCTTCGTCCGCGGAAGGCTCGCCGAGGATTTCAGCCTCTACCTGCACCGCCCGACCGTCACCGACCCGAGTGCCGCGCCGGCGGGGGACGACACCTTCTACGCCCTGTCGCCGGTGCCGCATCTTGGCTTCGCCGACGCGGTCGACTGGGCGGAGGCGGCCGAGCCGTACCGGCGGCGGGTGGCGGCGGCGCTGGAAGCGGTGTTGCCGGGCCTGCGGCGAGCAGCTATCGGCGAGCCTGGTCTTCACGCCGGACGACTTCCGCGACCGCTACCTCGAGCCCGCACGGCTGCGGCTTCTCGATCGAGCCGCGCATCCTGCAGAGCGCCTGGTTCCGGCCGCACAATCGCTCGGAGGAGGTGGCGGGGCTGTACCTCGTCGGCGCAGGCACCCATCCCGGGCGCGGGCCTGCCCGGGGTGATCGCTTCCGCGGAAGTGGTCGGCAAGCTGATCCCGGACGCCGTGCCGGCCGCGGCGCGAGGACTGGTCGCGTGATCGCGCCCGACGACCTCGCGAGCGTGCCGCGCGGCGATCCGGCACGGATCGCTCTCGTTCCACGCCGCCTCGCGCCTTCTGCCGGGCCGGGTGCGCGACCCGGCGCTGGCGCTCTACGCCTTCTGCCGGCTGGCCGACGATGCGGTCGACAACCACCACGGAGGGCGCGCGCGGTTCTGTCGCTGCGCGACCGGCTCGACCGCGTCTACGCGCGGCCGGCCGCGCAACGCGCCGGCCGACCGGGCCTTCGCGGCGGTCGAGGCGCTCGACAGCGCTGCCGCGCGCCTTGCCCGAGGCGCTGCTCGAGGGCTCGCCTGGGATGCGCGGGCCGGCGCTACGAGCCGCTGTCGGATCTGCTCGCCTATTCCGCGCGCGTCGCGCGGCGCCGTGGGCGCGATGATGTGCGTGCTGATGGGGGTCGCGCGACCGCGACGCGCTGGCGCGGGCCTGCGATCTCGGCGTGGCGATGCAGCTGACGAACATCGCCCGCGATGTGGGCGAGGATGCGCGCGCCGGGCGGCTCTACCTGCCGCTCGACTGGCTGGAGGAGGCCGGGATCGATCCGCGCGCGTTCCTTGCCGCGCCGAAATCCGAGTCCGGCGCTGGTCGCGATCGTGCGCCGGCTGCTCCGCGACGCGGCCGAGCTCTACTGCCCGCGGCGAGGCGGGCGTCGGGCGCGCTGCCGGCGAACTGCCGTCCCGGGCATCTTCGCGGCGCGGCATATCTATGCGGCGATCGGCGGCGCGATCGCGGCGGCGGGCGACGGGCTGCTGGAGCGGCGGGCGCGCGACGTCGGGCGGCGAAAGCTGGGCTGGCGGCACTGGCGATGGTGCGCTCGGTCGGCTACGGTGTGATGCCGCGATCGGCGGTCCTCCATGCGCCGCCGCTGCCCGAGGCGGCGTTTCTGGTCGAGGCCGCGGCGGTCGACCGCGCGCCGGCAACGGCATGGGGCGATGGACGGACGGGGCGGTGATCGGAATATTCGCACAACTCGAGGCGCAGGATCGCGGACGCGGGCAGGGCGCCTGGCGGTCTGACGTGACTGGGCATCCTGGACTTCTTCCTCGTCTTCCTTGCCGCCTGCGTCGCAGCCGGATCGACCGGAATGACCTTCCCGCGGGGGCGTGGTACACGGCCCTGCGCAAGCCGGCGTGGACGCCGCCCAACTGGCTGTTTCCGATCGCCTGGACGCTGCTCTACCTCTTCATCGCCGTCGCGGCGGCGCGGGTGGCGCTGCTGCCGGGCAATGCCTTCGGGATGGCGTTCTGGGCGCTGCAGATCGCGCTGAACACGCTCTGGACGCCGGTGTTCTTCGGCAAGCACCGGATCGGCGGGGGTCTGGTCGTCATCGTGTGCCTGTGGCTGGCGGTGCTGGCGACCACGCTGGCGTTCTTCGCGCTGGACAGCATGGCGGGCTGGCTGTTCGTGCCCTACCTGGTGTGGGTCAGCTATGCCTCGGCGCTCAACTTCGCGCTCTGGCGGATGAACCCGGGCGCCGAAACCTGACCCGGCTGATAGGCTTGCACGTTGCAAGCATTGTCAAGTTGCTGATATAAATTACTTATTTGAATAGTCGAAAGTCCAGCGCGCCCGGCGCGGCACGCGCACCGCCAGCATCGGCTTCAGCCAGTGGCGTCGCGAAGCGGTCGAGGTCGAGCGCTTCGTGCACGCCGACGCTGGTTTCCCCGTCGATGGTCGTGTCGGACGGCGGAGCGGCAGTAGAACGGCGCATCGAGCATCGGCTTGACCTGACGCGGGCGTGGTGCCCGGGTCGGCGCGCGTCTCGCGCGGACAGGGCCCAGCGCGAGCGGCGCAGCGGTGCCGGCGGCGGCGCCTCGAAAGCGTGTCGCGCTGGCCCTCCGCGTCGAAGCGGATCGCGGCGCGAAAGGGTCGAGCCGTCGCGGCGGGTGGCGTCGTAGAGGCAGGTAGCGCCGGCGCGGGTGGGCAGCGCGCCCAGGTCCAGTAGGAGAAATCTGCCTCCAGCGCGCGGGTCCCGAAGTTGGCGTCGAAATAGCCGTGGCCGGTCCACTGCCAGCCGGGGCGGTCGAGGTCGACCTCGATTCCGCGACGTCGGCGCGAAGGGGCGCCAGACATGGGTGCCGTCGGGGTGGAGCGGCAGCTCGACGCCGGTCATCGCCGCCGGGTGGACGCGGATCCGTGCCGCGGACGCGGGGACGAGGGGGGGCGACGGTGCGCTCGTCGACGTGGATGGTCGAGCGCGGTCGCCGTCCCAGTGCATGCGAGCACGGCCCGACCTCGAGGCTGGTCGCGGGTCTGGCGAAGCGCGATCTCGCCCCGGTCGGTCATCGTGAAGCGGCCGCCGCGGCCCGTAGGTCGCGACGTTGATGCAGCAGTGGTTGTGCGGGTTGCGGCGGCCGCGACCAGCCGTACCAGGGCGAGAAGACCGAGCCGATGAAGCCGATGACCGAGACGGCTGCGCGCCGTCGTCGGAGATGCCGTCGACGTACCACCAGGCGTAGCCGTCGGGCGGGACGTCGAGGTCGAAGTCAGGTCCGCCAGGATCGCCGCGGCCGCGTGCCGGCCGGAGAGCGCCGCCATCGGCACCCCCGCCCCCGGATGCGCCCCGCCGCCCGCCAGGTAGAGGCCCGGCAGCGTCGTGCGTGCCCGCGGGCCGCCGGAAGGCCGCCATCATTCCGTGCGGGCTCCGCCCGTAGAGCGCGCCCGCCGAGCCCGGGGAACATCGCCGTCGAAGTCGAGCGGCGTGGTCAGCGTCGCGACGCGCAGGGATCCGGCGAGAAGCTCAGGCCCATGCGGTCGAGGGTGCGCGAAGGTCCGTGTCCGACATCGGGTGATCTCCTCTCGCGGGGGTCGCGTCGGGGGCCGCGGGCGGGCGTTGAGGATGATCTCGAACCGCTCGTCGCCGGATGGCTGCCGGCCGGTCCCGCGGTCCTGAGCGCAGATGTAGAGCGTCGGGTCGTCGGGGAGGCGGCCTGGGCGAGGGCGCCGAACTCGCGCGCGGGTCGGCGGCCGAAGAACACGTTGTGGTGGTGGAGGTCTGCGCCGCGCGGCGTGGCGGCGAAGGTCCAGACGCAGGCGGAGAGGCTGCGGGGTTCGGTGGCGGCCGTCGGCGACGCTGCGGCTGGGTGCCGTCGCCGAGGAGGCCGGTGGCCAGCGCGCGCGGGATCGCCGTTGAACACGACGCGGGCGGCGGGGAGGCGGCGGCCGTCGGCGAGCTGGACGCCGGCGACCGGCCCGGCCGGAGTTCGATCCTGTCGGCCCGGGCGTCGAAGCGGAAGCGTGCACGCCGAGGCGGTGGCCAGCGCCTCCAGCGCGCCGGCGAGGCGGTGCATCCCGCCCTCGACGCGCCAGACGCCCTCGGCCTCGGCGTGCCAGATCAGCGCGAGCACGGCGGGCGAGGCGAAGGGGCGAGCCGCCGACATAGGTCGCGTAGCGCCCGAAGAGCTGGCGGAGGCGCGGGTCGCGGAACTGCGCGGGCGAGCGCGAGCGGCGAGCGTGCGAGCGGGGCCATGCCGGCGATGAGCGAGGGGTGCGCAGCGACATGCGGCCGCGACGGCCGGCGAAGGCTGGGGTCGGGCGGCCTGCATCACCGGCGCGTCGAAGGCCGCGTAGAGGCGGGCGGCGCGGGCGGCGAAGCGGCGGAAGTCGGATTCGGCGCGCGGGCCGCCGCCGAGGCCGCGGATCGCGGCCTGCGCTGGCCTCCGGGTCGGCGTGAAGGTCGAGCGTGGTAGCCGTCGGGCCACCAGTGGCGGGCGAGCACCGGCTTCGCGGAGGAGCGTGACATGGTCGTCGAGAGTCGGTTCGCCGCAGCGCGAAGAGGTCGTCGAAGACCCGGCGCATCGTCAGCACGGTCGGGCCCGCGTCGACCGGGCCGGCCGCGCTGGCGACGGCGCGCATCTTGCCGCCGGGGGTGGCCTGCCTCCACCACCGTCACGTCGAGACCCGCGTGCGGCGAGGCGGATTGCCGCAGGCCGCGAGCCCGCCCATGACCGGCGCCGATCACGACGTTCAGCTCTGGCCAGCCGATGCTCCGTACACCGCGGGAATTGTTGACTAGACCCGACGATCATGTCCAGTATGATTTACACCTAGTGTGTCCGAAAAATCTGACACACGGGACTGCGAGGAGCCATCCATGGGACTCTGACGGGCGAATCGAAGCGGCCTGGCGCGCGGCGATCGCGATCGGGCAGGGTGCGCGCTGCGCACCCCCGCGCCTCGCCTCGGCGCTGAACTACGCTGTGACGCCGGGCGGCGCGCGGATCCGGCCGACGATCCTTCTGTCGGTCGCCTGGCCTGCGGCGACGACCGGCCCGAGCTCTCCGATGCGGCCGCGGCGGCGCTCGAGTTGATCCACTGCGCCAGCCTCGTGCATGACGACCTGCCCTGTTTCGACGACGCCGACATCCGGCGCGGGCAAGCCGTCGGTCCACCGCGCCTATGCGGAGCCCTGGCCGTTCTGACCGGCGACAGCCTGATCGTGCTGGCCTTCGAGGTGCTGGCGCGGGCGGGTGCGCGATCCGAGCGCGGGCGCTGCCGTCTGGCGCTGGCGCTGGCGCAGCGCACCGGGATGCCCGGCGGCATCTGCGCCGGGCAGGGCTGGGAGAGCGAACCGGAGGTGGACCTGGCGCCTATCACCGGGCCAAGACCGGCGCGCTGTTCGTCGCGGCAACGCAGATGGGCGCCATCGCCGCCGGGCAGGATCCGGAGCCGTGGGAGGAACTGGGCGCGCGGATCGGCGAGGCCTTCCAGGTCGCCGACGATCTGAGCGACGCGCTGTCTGACGAGGCGGAGCTGGGCAAGCCCGCCGGGCAGGACGCCGCCCATGGCCGGCCGAATGCGGTGGCGCGACTTCGGGGTCGCAGGGCGCGATCCGCCGGCTGAAGGACATCCTCGGCGGTGCCATCGCCTCGATCCCCTCCTGCCCGGGCGAAGCCGCGCTGGCGGGCATGGTGCGCAAGCAGGCCGAGCGCCTGACGCCGGTCGCCCCCGCCCGCAGCGTGGCATGAGGCGAGGCGGCGGCGGGACAACCACGGGTCCCGCGCTCGCTGACTTCTCGGCGATCGCCGCGGACTGGCGCAACCGGCTGATCGGGTCGCGGCGATTCCAGCGATGGGCGAGCGGCGCTTTCCGCTTACGCGCAGGCTGGCGCGCCGAGACGGTGAGCCGCTCTTCGACCTGGTGGCCGGGTTCGTCTATTCGCAGACGCTGCTGGCCTCGGTCGAGCTGGGACTGCTCCGGCAGCTGCGCGGCGGGCCGCGACATCCGGGCGACCTGGCGGCGCTGCTCGGGCTCGACGAGGACCGGGCCGCGATGCTCTGCCAGTCGGCCGCTGCGGTGGACCTCCTGGAGAGGCGGCGCGACGGGCGCTTTCAGCTCGGCAGGCTGGGCGCGGCGCTGCTCGGCGTGCCGGGGCTGGAGGCGATGATCCGGCATCACCGGATGTTCTACCGCGACCTCGCGGACCCGGTCGGCTTCTTGCGCGGCGAGACCGATACCGAACTCGCCCGCTTCTGGCCCTATGTCTTCGGCGTCGACGCCGAGATCGAGCCCGAGGCGGCGGCGGAGGCCTATTCGGAACTGATGGCCGACAGCTCAGGCGCTGGTGGCCGAGGAGGTCCTGCGCAGCGTCCGGCTCGACTGGCGTGTCGCACCTGATGGACGTGGGCGGCGGCACCGGGGCCTTCCTGGCCGCCGTCGCCGAGGCGTATCCCGACATGCGGCTGCACGCTGTTCGACCTGCCCGCCGTGACCGGCGCGGCGGAGCGTGCGCTGGCGGCCGGGGGGCGGATCGGCGCGTCGGCCGGGTGGCCGGCAATTTCCGCACCGATCCGCTTGCCGAGACGGCGCCGATGCGATCAGTCTGGTGCGGGTGCTCTACGATCATGCGCGACGAAACGGTGGCCGGCCTGCTGGACCGGGTGGCGACGGCGCTGCCGCCGGGCGGACGGCTGATCGTCGCCGAGCCGATGTCGGGGGGCGCCGGCCCGTCCCGCTCGGCGACGGCTATTTTGCGCTTCTACACCATGGCGATGCGGACCGGGCACGTGCGCTCGCCGGCGCGAGATCGCCGAGCTCATGGCCGCGGCGGGCTTCGAGCGGGTCGCCGTCCCGCGCACCTTCCGGCCGTTCGTCACGGGGGTCGTCGACAGCGCGAAAGCCGCGACGCGCACGTCGCCGTCCATTTTTGTTGACAACCAAAAGTGTAAGTTTAGACTTACAGTCGGGTTCGGAGACAGGTGCGAGTCTCCGCGTGCCGGGACAGGGAGTGACCACCATCGATACCGCGGCCGTAATCCTCAGCAACCCGGGCGCCATCGATCTCGGATCGGTGGCTCTGGATGCGCCCGGGCCGGACGACCTCGTGGTCGAAATTGCGCACTCCGGGATCTCCACGGGCACCGAGAAGCTGTTCTGGTCCGGCAGGATGCCGCCCGTTCCCGGGCATGGGCTATCCGCTGGTCCCCGGCTACGAGGCGGTCGGGCGAGGTCGTGGAGGCCGCGGCCGGCTCGCAGCTTCGGACCGGGCGACCGGGTCTTCGTGCCGGGCGCGAACTGCTACGGCCCGGTGCGCGGGCTGTTCGGCGGCGCGGCCAGGCGGCTCGTCACCCATCCCGACCGCGCGCTGAAGGTGGATGCGGGGCTCGGCCGCCGACGCGACGCTGATCGCGCTGGCGGCCACCGCGCGGCACGCGATGGCAGGGGTCGACCGGAGCCTGCCTGACCTGATCGTCGGGCACGGCGTCCTGGGCCGCCTGCTGGCGCGGCTGACGATCGCCGCCGGAGGGCCTGCACCGACCGTCTGGGAGATCAATCCGCAGCGGCGCGACGGCGCTGCCGGCTATGCGGTGCTTGACCCGGAAGACGACTCGCGCCGCGACTATCGCTGCATCTACGACGCGACCGGCGACGCGCGCCTGCTCGACAAGCTGGTCGGGCGGATCGCCAAGGGCGGCGAGATCGTGCTGGCCGGGTTCTATGCCGAGCCGCTCACCTTCGCCTTTCCGCCGGCCTTCATGAAGGAGGCCCGGCTGCGGATCGCGGCGGAGTGGACGCGCGACGACCTGATCGCCACGCGCGCGCTGATCGAATGCGGCGCGCTTTCCCTCGACGGCCTGATCACCCATTCGGCCCCGGCGGCGGACGCCCCGGCGGCCTACGCGCGGGCCTTCACCGATCCGGCCTGCCTGAAGATGATCCTGGACTGGAGCGCGATCGCATGAGCCTCGACATTCCCAAGCTGAGACGACGCGATGGGCGCGCACCACGCGCGGCTGCGCGACGAGGCCAGCGCGCCGATGGACGAGATCGAGGCGCGCCCGACCGACCAAGAAGACCCAGATCATCGCGATCTACGGCAAGGGCGGCATCGGCAAGTCGTTCACGCTGGCCAACCTCAGCCACATGATGGCCGAGGACGGGCAAGCGCGTGCTGCTGATCGGCTGCGATCCGAAGTCGGACACCACCTCGCTGCTCTTCGGCGGCAAGGCCTGCCCGACGATCATCGAGACCTCGACCCGCAAGAAGCTGGCGGGCGAGGAGGTGAAGATCGGCGACGTCTGCTTCAAGCGCGACGGCGTCTTCGCGATGGAGCTCGGCGGGCCGGAGGTCGGCCGCGGCTGCGGCGGGCGCGGGATCATCCACGGCTTCGAGCTTCTGGAGAAGCTGGGGTTCCACGACTGGGACTTCGACTACGTGCTGCTCGACTTCCTCGGCGACGTGGTCTGCGGCGGCTTCGGCCTGCCGATCGCCCGCGACATGGCGCAGAAGGTGATCATCGTCGGGTCGAACGACCTGCAGTCGCTCTACGTGGCCAACAACGTCTGCTCGGCGGTGGAATACTTCCGCAAGCTGGGCGGCAACGTCGGCGTCGCCGGCATCGTCATCAACAAGGACGACGGCACCGGCGAGGCGGCGGCCTTCGCCGAGGCGGCAGGCATACCGATCCTGGCGGCGATCCCGGCGGACGACGACATCCGGCGCAAGTCGGCGAACTACCAGATCGTCGGCACCGCCTCGAGCCAGTGGGCGCCGATGTTCCGCGAACTGGCCGACGCAACGTCGGCGAGCGCACCACCGGTGCGGCCGAAGCCGCTGACCCAGGACGAGCTCCTTGGTCTGTTCTCCAGCGCCGTGACCGGGGCGGACTACGTGCTGACGCCGGCGAGCGACGATGGACATGCGCGGCAAGTACGCGAAGCCCAAGGTGTCGCTGGAAGTGGTCTACGACGATGTTTGACCTCGACCGCCTCGCGCAGGCCGAGCAGGCGCTCCGCCAGTTGAGTTCGGGCGACCTGCCGCCGGCCCCCGCACCCAGCCTGTCCGTGCGGCCCGCGCAGCCGCGCCAGTGCCCGTTCCATGACGCCACCCGGCAGGAAGAGGCCGCATGACGCTCGATACGCAATATGACGAAGGCGGGGCGGACGGGCCTGGGTGCCACTCGGGCGCCGAGAAGATGCGGGCGCAGGCGATGGCGGCCGGAAGCTCCGAGCTCCTGGACGGGTTCGCGCGGGACTATCCGCAAGGACCACACGACAAGCCGCAGAGCATGTGCCCGGCCTTCGGCTCGCTGCGCGTCGGCCTGCGGATGCGGCGGGTGGCGACGGTTCTGTCGGGCTCGGCCTGCTGCGTCTACGGGCTGACCTTCGTCAGCCACTTCTACGGGGCGCGGCGTTCGGTCGGCTACGTGCCGTTCAACTCCGAGACGCTGGTCACCGGCAAGCTGTTCGAGGACATCCGCGAGGCGGTGCACAAGCTGGCCGACTCGGCGCACTACGACGCGATCGTCGTGACCAACCTCTGCGTGCCGACCGCGTCGGGCGTGCCGCTGCGGCTGCTGCCGAAGACCATCGACGGCGTGCGGATCGTCGGCATCGACGTGCCGGGCTTCGGCATCCCGACCCATGCCGAGGCCAAGGACGTGCTGGCGGGCGCGATGCTGGCCTACGCCCGCGCCGAGGTCGAGGCGGGGCCGGTGGCCGCGCCCGAGCGGCGGCGGTCGGACCGGCCGACGATCACGCTCCTCGGCGAGATGTTCCCGGCGGACCCCATGACGATCGGCGGACTGCTGGAGCCGCTCGGACTGGCGGCCGGACAGGTCGTGCCCTGCCGGGCCTGGCCGGAGCTTTACGGAGCGCTGGACTGCAGCGCGGTCGCGGCGATCCATCCGTTCTACACCGCGGCCATCCGCGAATTCGAGGCGGCCGGGCGCACCGTGTTCGGGTCCGCGCCGGTCGGACGTGACGGAACTGCGGCCTGGCTCGCAGGCGTCGGCGACGCCTTCGGACTGGACGCCGCGAAAGTGGCGGCGGCGCAGAACGCGCACCTCCCGGCGATCGAAGCTGCGCTCGCCGCCACTCCCGTCCGCGGCACGATCACGCTGTCGGGCTACGAGGGCTCGGAATTGCTGGTCGCGCGGCTGCTGATCGAGAGCGGGGCGAAGGTGCCCTACGTCGGCACGGCCTGCGCGCGCAGCGTGCATTCCGAGGCGGACCGCGACTGGCTCGAGGCGCATGGCGCGCGCGTCGTGTTCCGCGCCAGCCTGGAGTCCGACCTCGCGGCGATGGAGGCGGTTCGGCCTGACCTCGCCATCGGCACGACGCCGGTGGTGCAGCGCGCCAAGGAGGCCGGGATCCCGGCGCTCTACTTCACCAACCTGATCTCGGCGCGGCCGCTGATGGGCGCGGCCGGGGCCGGCAGCCTCGGGCAGGTGGTCAACGCCGCGATCGCCAACAAGGGCCGCATGGACCGGATGAAGGCCTTCTTCGAGGGCGTCGGCGAGGGCGACACCGCCGGCGTCTGGGAGGGCACGCCCAACCGGCAGCCGCAGTTCCGCGCGCTGCACCAGAAGAAGCTGGAAAAGAAGGCGCTGGCCGCCAAAGCGGCGGAGATGATCTGATGCTGGTGCAGGATCACGACCGGGCGGGCGGCTACTGGGGGGCGGTCTATGCCTTCTGCGCCGTCAAGGGCCTGCAGGTGGTGATCGACGGGCCGGTAGGCTGCGAGAACCTGCCGGTGACCAGCGTGCTGCACTACACCGACGCGCTGCCGCCGCACGAGCTGCCGATCGTGGTGACCGGGCTCGGCGAGGAGGAGCTGGGCCGCGACGGCACCGAGGGCGCGATGCGGCGGGCCTGGAAGACGCTCGACCCGGCGCTGCCGGCGGTGGTCGTGACCGGTTCGATCGCCGAGATGATCGGCGGCGGCGTCACGCCGCAGGGCACCAATATCCAGCGCTTCCTGCCGCGGACCATCGACGAGGACCAGTGGCAGGCCGCCGACCGGGCGATGACCTGGATCTTCACCGAGTTCGGGATGACCAAGGGCCGCATGCCCAGGGAAACGAAGCGGCCTGAGGGCGCGAAGCCCCGGGTCAACATCCTCGGGCCGATGTACGGCATCTTCAACATGCCCTCGGACCTCCACGAGATCCGCCGGCTGGTCGAAGGCATCGGCGCCGAGATCAACATGGTGCACCCGCTGGGCGCGCACCTCGCCGAGATGAACCACCTGGTCGACGCCGACGTCAACGTGGTGATGTACCGCGAGTTCGGACGCGGCCTGGCCGAGGTGCTGGGCAAGCCCTACCTGCAGGCGCCGATCGGGATCGAATCCACGACGCTGTTCCTGCGCAAGCTGGGCGAGATGCTCGGCCTCGACCCCGAGCCGTTCATCGAGCGCGAGAAGCATTCGACCATCAAGCCGGTCTGGGACCTCTGGCGCTCGGTCACCCAGGACTTCTTCGCCACCGCGAGCTTCGCGATCGTCGCGAACGAGACCTATGCGCGGGGCATCCGCAATTTCCTCGAGACCGACCTCGGGCTGCCCTGCGCCTTCGCGGTTGCCCGCAAGGCCGGCGCCAAGACCGACAACGACGCGGTGCGCGTCAATGATCGCCAAGCACCGGCCGCTGGTGCTGATGGGGTCGATCAACGAAAAGATGTACCTCGCCGAACTGGCGCAGGGCCACGGGCCGCGGCCGTCCTTCATCCCGGCGAGCTTCCCCGGAGCCGCGATCCGGCGCGCGACCGGCACGCCGATGATGGGCTACGCGGGTGCGACCTACCTGGTGCAGGAGGTCTGCAACAGCCTGTTCGACGCGCTGTTCCACGTGCTGCCGCTCGGCACGCAGATGGACAGCGCCGCGGCGACGCCGAGCCGGCTGCGCCGCGACTTCCCCTGGGATGCGGACGCGCGCGCGCTGCTCGACCGCATCGTGGCGGAACATCCGATCCTGACCCGGATTTCCGCCGCCAAGACGCTGCGCGACGCCGCCGAGCGGGCGGCCCTCGATGCCGGCGCGGAACGCGTCGTGCTCGAGACCGTGGCGGCGCTGGGGCCGGACGGGCCAGGCGACGCCGCCCTCGATCAAGGAGGAAACAGGAATGGCGCATGACATTCACGACCGCCTGCCGTCGGAACGGCGACGCCGCGGCGTCAGCTGGGAGTACCGGACCTACTTCGTCGTGGTCTTCCTGCTGATCGCGCTACCGATGGCGGTCTGGCAATGGACGGCGGGTGTCTTCCACCCGCGCGATGCCAATCCAGGGGTGGCGCAGCGGGCGATGAGCGAGGCGCGCATCATCACCACGACGATTTTCTCCGCATGACGCGGAAGCGCGAAATTCTCCCCGTTCGCGGGGCGATAGCCGGCGGGACGTGCGCTCGTCCGGTGACCCAGGCCGTGGGGTTTCACGGCCTCAGTCAAACGATCCGGAGGAGAGTTCATGGCTGAGAGAACCGACCTGTCGTTCACAGGTCTAACCGACGAGCAGGCGCAGGAACTGCACTCGGTCTACATGAGCGGGCTCTGGCTGTTCACAGCCGTTGCCGTCGTCGCTCATCTGGCCGTGTACATCTGGCGTCCGTGGCTCTGAGGAGGATGAGAAGTTGAGCAAGTTCTACAAGATCTGGCTGATCTTCGACCCCCGCCGCGTCTTCGTGGTCCAGGGCGTCTTCCTCTTCCTGCTGGCAGTGATGATCCATCTCGTCCTGCTCAGCACCGATCGGTACAACTGGCTCGAAGGGCCCGAGCGTTACAGAACGCCCGAAGCCGCCGCGGCGCAGTGATCCGATGACCGGAAAACGCTGCGGGCGGCCCCGGTTGCCCGCAGCACACCACCTAAGCGCCGGCCGCGTGATCGGCCAAGGCCTCTGAACCGGAGACAGACGTCATGTCCTTGCTCAGCTTCGAAAGAAAGTATCGCGTCAGGGGCGGGACGCTGATCGGCGGCGACCTGTTCGACTTCTGGATCGGGCCGTTCTACGTCGGCTTCTTCGGGGTCACGACGCTGTTCTTCGCCACCCTCGGCACTGTGCTGATCTTCTGGGGCGCCTCGATGCAGGGAACCTTCAACCCCTGGCTGATCAACATTGCGCCCCCTGACATTTCGTACGGCCTTGCCTTCGCGCCCCTGCGAGAGGGCGGGCTCTGGCAGGTCATCACCATATGCGCCCTTGCCTCTTTTGTGTCCTGGGCGCTGCGCGAGGTCGAGATCTGCCGCAAGCTGGGCATCGGCTACCACGTGCCGATCGCCTTCGGCTTCGCGATCCTCGCCTATGCGACCCTGGTGGTGTTCCGTCCGCTGCTCTTGGGCGCCTGGGGGCACGGCTTTCCCTACGGGATCTTCAGCCACCTCGACTGGGTGTCGAACACCGGCTACCAGTACCTGCACTTCCACTACAATCCCGCGCACATGCTGGCGGTGAGCCTGTTCTTCACCACCTGTTTCGCTCTGGCGCTGCACGGCGGGCTGATCCTCTCGGCGGCCAATCCGGCCAAGGGCGAGAAGATGAAGACGCCCGACCATGAGGACACCTTCTTCCGAGATTTCATCGGCTACTCGGTCGGCACGCTCGGCATCCACCGCCTCGGTCTCCTCCTGGCGCTGAACGCGGCGTTCTGGTCGGCGGTCTGCATCATCATCTCGGGGCCGGTCTGGACGCAAGGCTGGCCGGAGTGGTGGAACTGGTGGCTCGATCTGCCGATCTGGCCGCAGGCGGGGAACTGAAGCCATGGCCGAATATTACAACATCTTCAACCAGGTGCAGGTCCAGGGCGCGCCGGAACACGGCATGGACAACGGCCGCGGCCTCGCCGCCGCCCGTATCGGGACACCGCGCTACTCGACGCTGATCGGCTGGCTCGGCAACGCCCAGCTCGGGCCGATCTACCTCGGCACGTTCGGGGTGGTCTCGCTTGCCACCGGCTTCATGTGGTTCTTCATCATCGGCCTGAACATGCTGGTCCAGGTCGGCTTCTCGATCCCCGAGTTCATCCGCCAGCTGTTCTGGCTGGCGCTCGAGCCGCCGAGCCCGGAGTACGGGCTGCGCATGCCGCCGTTGAACGATGGCGGCTGGTACATGATCGCAAGCTTTTTCCTGCTGATCTCGGTGATGTCCTGGTGGATCCGCACCTGGCTGCGCGCCGAAGCGCTCGGCATGGGCAAGCACGTGGCCTGGGCGTTCCTGTCGGCAATCTGGCTGTTCCTGGTGCTCGGCCTGTTCAGGCCGATCCTGATGGGCTCCTGGTCGGAAATGGTGCCCTACGGCATATTCCCGCACCTCGACTGGACCGCCGCCTTCTCGATCCGCTACGGCAACCTCTACTATAACCCGTTCCACTGTCTCTCGATCGCCTTCCTCTACGGCTCGGTTCTGCTCTTCGCCATGCACGGCGCCACCATCCTCGCCGTCACCCGCCTCGGCGGCGACCGCGAGCTGGAGCAGATCGTCGATCGCGGCACGGCGTCGGAGCGGGCGGCGCTGTTCTGGCGCTGGACCATGGGCTTCAACGCCACCATGGAGGGCGTCCACCGCTGGGCATGGTGGTTCGCGGTGCTGACGCCGATCACCGGCGGCATCGGGATCCTGCTGACAGGGACGGTGGTCGATAACTGGTTCCTCTGGGCCCAGGAACACCATTTCGCGCCGATGTACGACGGATCCTACGGCTACCAATCCTATGCGTCGGGGGACTGACCATGGCCGATTTCAGATGGTTCACGAAGTGGAACCGGGACAACCCGACCAATATCTTCGGGCCGGCCTATGTGGTGGGCGCCATCGGCGGGGCGGTCGTCGTCGCGGCCCTGATTGTGACCTGGGGCTACCCGGCCAAGACGGTCAGCGTCCAGACCGGGCCGCGTGGCAGCGGAATGGAGGTCATCAAGTTCGCGAACGACCGCACCGCGGGGGATCCAATCATCGGGGAATTCTACACGACGCCCGCCGTCGTTCCGGCGGGCGGCGCGGCCCTGGTCAGAGACGCAAATCCGACCGCCGAGCCGCTGCTCGGCGACCTGACAGCAGAGAACTATGACCGTCTGGTCGAGGCAATGCGCGTCTGGACCGGAATCCCCGGCCTTTTCGACGGAGAGGAGACTTACCAGACCGCCGTGGCGCGGCAGATGATCCAGATGACCCGCGACCTCAACGAGACCTGGGGCGATCACGTGGCGCCCGCCGGCATCACCTGCTACACCTGCCACCGCGGCGAGCCTGTCCCGTCCGACATCTGGTTCGACATCACGCCTGTGGTCAATTCCTTCGAGGGCTGGTCGGGCAACCAGAACCGCGCGACTGCGGTCAGCCAATGGACGTCGCTGCCTTCGGACGCGCTGCAGAAGTATCTCGTCGAGTACGAGCCGATCCGCGTGCACGACCTTGCGCCGCGCGTGGCCGCGCTGCCCGGCGATCCCACCTGGCAGAACGCCGAACGCACGTTCAGCCTGATGAACTACTTCTCCAACTCCTTGGGGACCAACTGCACCTACTGCCACAACACCCGGGCGCTTTATGACCTCGACCAGTCGACGCCGCAGCTGTTGCAGGCGCAGCTCGGGATCGCCATGGCTCTGGGGATCAACAACGATTACCTTCTGCCCCTCGCAGACGTGCTGCCGCAAAGCCGGCTCGGCCCGGTCCATGCGGATGCGCCGAAGGTCGGCTGCGCGACCTGCCACAAGGGTCAGGCGAAGCCGCTGGAGGGCCTTAACGTGATCGCCGACTGGCCGGAGCTCGCGACCTCCGGCGCGCCCATCTACGAATGACCGAAGCGGCGCGGCCACAGGGGCCGCGCTTGCCCTGGGGAGGCACGCGATGTCACTGGAGAACGAGCGCCCCACGACGCCACTGCTCGACCGCGTGCACAGCCCAGCCGACCTTCGGCGAATGTCTGACGCTGAGCTTGCCACAGTCGCCGCCGAGCTCCGCTCCGAGCTGATTTCGGCCGTCTCGCAGACCGGCGGGCACCTCGGCTCGAGCCTCGGCGTGGTCGAGCTGACCGTGGCGATCCACGCGGTCTTCAACACGCCCTACGACAAGCTGATCTGGGACGTCGGCCACCAGTGCTATCCCCACAAGATCGTCACCGGCCGGCGCGGGCGTATCCGGACCCTGCGGCAGGAGGGCGGCCTGTCCGGCTTCACCCGGCGCAGCGAAAGCCCCTACGACCCGTTCGGGGCGGCGCATTCCTCCACCTCGATCTCGGCGGGCCTCGGCTTCGCGGTCGCCCGCGACCTCGGCGAGGCGACGGGCGACGTGGTGACGGTAATCGGCGACGGAGCGATCTCAGCCGGCATGGCCTACGAGGCGATGAATAACGCCGGCGCCGAGCGGCGGCGGATGTTCGTGATCCTCAACGACAACGAGATGTCGATCGCCCCGCCGGTCGGGGCGATGTCGAAGTACATCTCCGGCCTCTACGCCAACACGCCGCTGCACACGCTAAAGGAGATCGCCGACGGCTTCGCCCGCACCCTGCCCGAGCCGTTTCGTGCCGGAGCGCTCCGGGCACGCAGTTTGGTGACCGGCATGACCGGCACCGGCGGCACGCTGTTCGAGGAGCTCGGCTTCACCTACATCGGCCCGATCGACGGCCATTCGATGGGCCAGCTGCTACCGGTACTGCGCGCCGCCCGGGCGCGGGCGACCGGACCGGTGCTGATCCACTGCGTGACGGTCAAGGGCAAGGGCTACGCACCGGCGGAGAAGTCGGCCGACAAGTATCATGGCGTGGCGAAGTTCGACGTGGCCTCCGGCGCGCAGGCGAAGTCCAAGCCCGGCGCGCCGAGCTACACCTCGGTCTTCGGCAAGGCGCTGGTGCGCGAGGCCGAGGCCGATCCCCGCATCGTCGCGATCACCGCCGCCATGCCCGACGGCACCGGTGTCAACCACATGGCCGCGCGCTTCCCCGCCCGTACCTTCGACGTGGGCATCGCCGAGCAGCACGCCGTCACCTTTGCCGCCGGCCTCGCGGCGGGCGGTTTGCGGCCGTTCTGCGCGATCTACTCGACCTTCCTGCAGCGCGGCTTCGACCAGGTGGTGCACGACGTGGCGATCCAACGCCTGCCGGTGCGCTTCGCCATCGACCGCGCGGGGCTGGTCGGCGCGGATGGGGCGACGCATGCCGGGTCGTTCGACGTCGGCTATCTCGGCAACCTGCCCGGCTTCACGGTGATGGCCGCCAGCGACGAGGCCGAGCTGGTGCACATGGTCGCACACCGCTGCCGTCCACGACGACGGTCCCATCGCCTTCCGCTATCCCCGCGGCGAGGGCACCGGCGTGGCGCTGCCGGATCAGCCGCAGGTGCTGGAGCTCGGCCGCGGCCGCGTGGTGCAGGAGGGAACGGGCATCGCTATCCTCAGCTTCGGCGCGCACCTGCAGGAGTGCCTCGAGGCGACCTGGATGCTCGCAATGCGCGGAATCTCGACAACCGTCGCGGACGCGCGCTTCGCCAAGCCCCTCGACACCGCGCTGATCGACCAGCTCATCCGCCACCACCCTGCTCTCATCACAGTCGAGCAAGGCGCCGAGGGCGGGTTCGGCGCGCGCGTGCTGCACTGGCTCGCCGCCAACGGCCGCCTCGACCGCGGGCTCTGCATCCGGACGATGACGCTGCCCGACCGCTTCATCGACCACGCGAGCCCGGCAGCCATGTACGCCGACGCCGGCCTGGCGCCGGGCGACATCGCGGCGACCTGCCTCGATGCGCTCGGCGTGATCCATGGCCGTTTCCCGCGCCGCGCTGTGGCGAGCGGCCTGAGCCCGAAACAGGCCGCGTTCAGCGCAGCGAATGAGTTGCCGACGTCGCGTTGTTCATGCGAAGGACGACATGAAAGGAACGGCGCATGGATACGTCCACCCTGATCGGTTTTCTGGCATTCGGGACCATCGGCGCATTTGCGGTCTTTGCCTATCTCAGCTCGGTGAAGACGGCGGATCGGCTGCATTCGACATGCCAGGAAATCGACGCTGGCGGCCGATGCACCCAGCACGCTGCCGCCCGGCCAGCGGCCGGCCGACACCTGATCCCCGTCTAACCGGCCAGCAGCGGAAAGGTGACGCCGATCGCCCAGGCGAACGCGACCGCGTTGGCGATGCCGCCACCAGGGGATGTCCCGTGCTGCGGTAGACTCCACGCGCTGAATAGCCCGTAGACCACGAAAGAACGGCACGATCACCGGCAGGATGATGATCAGGAAGAACAGCCGTTCGAAATCGAGCGCCACGGCGATCGCCAGCGATGCCGAGGAACGCAAGCTTCGACACGGCGTAGCGCGCCGCGCGCGGCGCCTCGCCGCGGGTGAGCCACTCGTCGGCCAGAAAGTAGGGCAGCGTGTCCGCCGAGCATGGCGAGCACAGCATCGCGCGTTCCGGGCCTGGCAGGAAGGACGTGACGAACGCGTTGATCGGCCAGACCATGCGCGAGGAATCCGTAGGCGATCACCGCCGACGTCGCGGCGACGAAAGCTCCGGCCCTCAGCTGACGGCGCGGGGCCGGAGCCCCGGCGGCGACTCCAGGACAGGCAGCCCGCCGTAACCAGACCGTAGACGGCGAAGTGCACCGCCAGATAGTCCCCGACCAGGATCGGCAGGAAATGCGTCGGCAGGACCCGGAGCAGCAGCGGGGTTGCGATCATCGGAACCAGCAGCGGCACCCACACCCGACCCCAGCGGACGGCCCCCGCCCGCGGGCGGCGACGCGACCCGCGGCAGCAGGCGCGACAGCGGCAAGGCCAGTGCCACGACGCCGGCCAGCAGCAGCAGGATCCACGGCCCCTGCGCCACCAACACCGGTCCGCCGACACGCGTCGATCGCGAACGTCCGGTCAAGCCAGTCGACCGCCTCGCGCTGGCTGGCACGGCTGTAGAGAACGCCGACATGCTCGACCTGGGCTGAACGCCGGCGCGCCGCGCGGTGCCGTCCGGCGGGTCGCCATAGGTGACGCCGGGAACCGCCGCCGTCGGCGGCGTGCGAGGCCGATGGCGCGCAAGGCCTCGCGCTTCAGCGCGCCCTCCCAGTCGCCGACGATGACCAGGAGGTTCCGCGGCGTCGTTGCGGTCACCGCCGGCGAGAACATCGAGACGGCGATCGGTCGCGGCGACCTCGGGGTCGCCTGCGCGGCGAGCGCACGACGATGTCCGAGGCCATCGAGTGGCCGAGCACGGCGAGGCGGCCGTCGCCGGCGGTCCTGGCGTAGGCGACGACGCCCGCGACTTCGTCGACGAGGAAGCGGTGTGCGCCCTCTCGTCTCGGTGATGCTGCCGCCCAGCGGCGCGGGTGGCGCCATGGCCGGCGAAGTCGAAGGTGACGACGACGTAGCCGTTGCGCGCGAAGGCCACGGCGTAGGACCGCATCAGCTGCTGCGAGCCGGCGAAGCCGTGCGCGATCCACGACGACGGGCGCCGGCGGTGCGTCGGGCAGGTGGATCGTGGCGGGGATACCATCCACGGTGAGCGAACTTCGAGCCGATCTCCCCGAGGGTCGCGGACCGCAGCGACCAGCGCCACCCCTATGGCAAGGATACGCCGCACAAGGAGAACCGGGTCGAGGCGCCCAGCACCGCTGCATGGCCGGGCCTCGGGTCAGGGCCGATGCCGCTTCGATGGACCGGATCAGGATGGGCGCGTCATGTCATCTCCGCCCGCACCCAGCCCGGTCGATCCGCGATGTTCTTGGCCATGATGCGCAGGTGCGCCATCGGACGGGCGCGCACGATGCGCTTGTTCATGTAGGCCTCGAAGGTCAGCCGCTGCACGTCGACGTCGTGGCAGAGCGACACGAAGCGCTCGCGGCGGTCGTCGGACTTGTAGTAGGCGTCCTGCATCGCGCGCAGCACCCGGAAGACGGTCTTGTGCTCGGCCATGAAGCGCTTGCGGGCCAGCCGCAGGTCGCCAACCCGCCCCGACGCGAGACAGGCCGCGGCCGCCTCGGCGGCGAAGCGCCCGCCGACCATGGCGTAGTAGATGCCCTCGCCGGAGGAGGGTGCCACCACGCCGGCGGCGTCGCCGGCCAGCACCACGTCGCGGCCGTTGTCCCAGCGGTCGAGCGGCCTGAGCGGGATCGGCGCGCCCTCCTTGCGGATGGTCTGGCAGCCCTCGAGACCGGAGGCGCGCGCAGCGCCCCCGTGGCGGCCTTGAGGTCGATGCCGTGGACGCCGCTGCCCATGCCCACGCTCGCCTGCGCGCCATGCGGGAATATCCAGCCGTAGAAGTCCGGCGAGATCGCGCCGTCATAGATCACGTCGCAGCGGCTGGGGTCGTAGCGGCCGGCTTCGGGCGCGGCGATGATCTCGTGGTAGGCGATGACATAGGGAATAGTGTCCCCGCCAGGGACCTCGGCGCGCGCCACGTTCGAGCGCGCACCATCGGCGCCGATGACGAGGCGCGCCGGCAGCGTGGCGCGCTCGCCCGTGGCCTTGTCGCGATAGGCGACGCCCGAGCCGCCTGTGTCGCGTTCGATGCCCATGAAGGTCCCGGTCACAAGCTCCGCGCCCTCGCCGACGGCGCGGTTGCGCAGGAAGGCGTCGAAATGCTCGCGGTCGACCATGCCGATAAAGCCGTTGTCGATGGGGATGTCTACATGGCGCGCCGTCGGCGAGACCATGCGAGCACTGGTGATCCGCGCGACGATCTGCTCGTCGGGGATCGCGAAGTCGGCGATCAGCCGCGGCGGGATCGCGCCGCCGCAGGGCTTGATGCGCCCGGCCCGGTCAAGCAGCGCCACCCTGCGGCCCGCGCGCGCCAGATCGGCTGCCGCCGTCGCCCCGGCCGGCCCGCCACCCACCACCACGACATCGTAGGTCATCGCGTCACTCCCCGGGCACGAGTTGCCGGAGGGGCGGCCGGGCCGGCCGCGCCTCCATGATCCAGAGCGCCATGATCGCCGCCGCCAGGAAGATCGTGGCCTCGATGGCGAACACCGCACCGAACGCGTCGGCGTCGCTGCCCAGGACCGCGCGCAGGACATCGACGAGGCCGGCGCCGAGCAGGCCGCCGAATCCGGCGGCCAGCGCCTGGGCGCCACCCCATAGGCCCATGCGGGTGCCCTCGCGGCGCTCGCGACCCTCGCCGGCAAGCTGCATCATCGACGCGATCGCCGCGACGGCGAAGCCCCCGTTGGCAAAGCCGAGCATGCCGACCGCCGCGCTCAGGGGCAGTGCCGAGATGCCCTGTCCGAGCAGGGCGACCAGCGCGAGGGCTGCGGCAGAGAGCACGCAACCGCCAGCCACCCAGACGCGCAGCGCCCCCAGCCGGAACGCGCTGGCCGCGAGGCCCACCGCTACCATGCCGAGCAGTACCCCGGCGTTCTGCGTGCCCGACAGCATCGTCGACTGACCCGGAGTGAACCCGAAGACCAGGCCGGCATAGGGCTCGAGGATCAGCTCCTGCATGAAATAGGCGGTCATCGACAGAAAGACGAAGACGGTGAAGTTGCGCGCCTTCGGCTCGGACCAGACCTCGCGCAGGCCTTCTCGCAGCGTGGAGGTCTCGGGCGGGCGGGCGGCGAAGGCCGTTCGCCGCTCGATGCCGTGCGTCGCGAGCCAAGTCATCACCACGGCGCCGACAATGACGACGCCCACGATTTCGAGCAGCCGGGTCGGGGTGTAGGGGTCGAGCAGAGCCCCAACGGACCCTGCGGTAACGGCGATGCCCGCGATCATCATCATCCACGTGACCATCGCCGCGGCCGCGCGGCGGTCGGGCCGGGTGCCGGTGGCCAGCAGCGCCAGCAGCGACGTGCCCGAGCCCCCGACCCCGAGGCCGATCAGCGCGTAGGCGACGATGGAAAGCGTGAGCCCGGCAACCGGAGCATGGGGTATGACGACGACGCCCAGCGCCGCACCAAAGGCGCCGCAGCCGAGCACCGCCATGCCGCCGACGATCCAGCGCGTCCGGTTCACGCCGGCGTCGGAGGCAAATCCCCAGGCCGGTCGGGTGATCTGGATGCCGTAGTGCAGCGCCACCAGAAGGCCGGGTACGACCGCAGGCAGAGCAAGTTCGACCACCATCAGCCGGTTGAACGTCGAGGTCGTCAGCACCACGATGGCGCCCAGCGCCATCTGCACCAGACCGAGCCGGACGATGGAGAGCCACGAGAGCGTCACGCCAGGCCCCTGAGCGCGAAGGCGGCGACCATCATGCCCGCAACGTAAAGCGTGACGCCTGTGGCATTGTACCAGGGCGCGCGGCCCTTGGGATCGTCCAGCAGCACGCGCATCGCCAGTCCCTGCGCGAGCAGCAGCCCCAGGATGGCCGCGGCATGGATCGGCCGGTCCCAGGCGGCAAGCGCCAGGATCACCGCGATCTGCGGCACCGCCATGATCACGCAGGCGACCCGGGCGGCGCGCCCCGGCCCCAGCGTGACCGGCAGCGAATTTACCCCGGTCGCACGATCGCCCGTCAACGCCTTGAAATCGTTTAGCGTCATGATCCCGTGCGCGCCGAGCGCATAGAGCAGCGCCACCAGGATCACTGGCCAGGGCGGCGCGCCAGCGACCAGCACAGCCGCGCCGGTGAACCAGGGCAGGCCCTCGTAGCAGAGCCCCACGAGGCCCGGCCCGAGCCATCCCGACCGCTTCAGCCGGATCGGCTCGGCGGAATAGGCCCAGGCGCAGATAACGGCGACCACCGTGGCGCCGAACCCCCAGGGTCCGAGCACGGCGCCCACCGCCAGCGCGAGCGCCGACATGGCCAGCGCGATCCACAGCCCCCAGCGCCCCGGCACCCGCCCGGAGGGAATGGGCCGGCGCGGCTCGTTGATCGCGTCGACGTGGCGGTCGCACCAGTCGTTCGCCGCCTGGCTCATGCCGCAGACGATCGGCCCGGCCAGCAGCACGCCGAGCAGCAGCACCCCCCACCGGCCGTCAGGCGACACCCCGGACGAGATCGCCCCGCAGACGAAGGCCCACATCGGCGGGAACCACGTGATCGGCTTGATCAGCTGAAGCGCCGCCGCAGGGTCGGGATACCGCCGTGGGTGTAAGATTTCCATGACACTCATGGTGTCAATTTAACGATACATTTCAGCCGCCGGCAAGCGCTAAGTCTCCGCCGGAGGCCGGCCCGCATCACAGATGGGGTCAGTCCTGCCCAGACTTGCTGAGAAGATCGTACTTGCGCAGCTTCACATAGAGGCTCTGGCGCGACAGCCCGAGCATTTCGGCGGCGGCGACGCGGTTGTTACGCGTCAGTTCCACCGCCGTCTCGATGCACATCTTCTCGATCACGTCGGTGGTCGCCGCCACGATGTCCTTGAGCGGCGAGGCGCCGACCAAGTCCATGACGTTGCGGGAGACGTCCCCGCTCGCCGGAGTTGCGGTGGCGGCGCTGGCGGTTTCGGCGCGCGACGTGTCGCGCAGCACGAACCCGTAGACCGGATCGACACGTTCGCCGAGATTGGCCACCGAAATGTCGACCGGGCGCTGCGACCCGAAGGCCGTCTCGAGCCGCGTCGAGAACTGCCGTACCCGTCCCGATCGGGAAGTGCCGTCGATGAGTAACCGAAGGTCGACGGTGCCGCGCACCAGGAAATCCGAAATGGACTTTCCGGACAGCGCGGCGAGCGAGGGGACGTCGAGAAGGTTAAGGAAGGCCTCATTGGCCCCGCGGATGCCGCCACGGGAATCGGTGAAGACCACGGCATCGATTCCGCGGTCGTAAAGCGCGCGCAGGTTGACGCTCAGCTCCTCGCCAACCGTTTCGCTGCGCACGTCCGCTTCCAGCCGACACAGCAGCGTCACCCGCCCGGCTGCGCGGAAAACGGTGCTGTAAATCTTCAGCGGCGTTCGGTTGCGCCGGGAGACTGCGACCAGCGGCGGCGCGCCGCTGCCCGCCGCAGCGTTCAAGCTGTCGAGGAACTCCGCACGGCGGCGATCCTCGAACTCCTGAAAGAACGCGCCTCCCGCGAGGGCCTCGGTCCCCACGCCGAGCATCACCGCGGCGGTCTCGCTCGCATCCTCGATCCGGCCGGATTTCGCGTCGACGAAGACCAGCGCGTCGCGGGTTTCCCCCATCAGCACCCGGAACCGGGTCTCGGCCTCGCGTTGGTACTCGTAGTCCTTCTCGAGTTCCAGCTGGGTCTTGACCAGCTGCTGCTGGACTTCCGCGATCGGTCCCAGATCGCGCCCGACCATCAGGATCGGCCCGCCGTCCCCGGTGTCGAAGACGCTGTATCGGATCGGAAACTCCCAGCTGGCGTTGTCGATGTGGTTTAGCTCCACGCTTCGGGGACCGGGGAGGAGCCGCTCGGTGACGCTCGCGAGGGCGGCGTCCAGCTTGGGATGGCACTCTTCGGTCAGGAACTCCCGCAGATCCCGGCCAACCCAATGGTCGAGGCATCCGAGGTTCTGGTCGTTCTGGTTGGTCAGGATCGACTGGACGACGCCATCGGGGTCCACGGCGATCACGATGTCCGCCGCCGCAGCCAGAACGTCGCCGAACCGCTCACTTGGAACGATCAGGTCAGCCCCCTTGCTCCAGGCAATTTCCTCGCGTCTGCTCACAACTCATTCCTGAAGCAAGTTACTGTCGCTGGCTCAGTGCCTCGTTTTCGTAGCTCAGATCCTGACGGACAGTGAGCCCGCAGAAGCCCATCGCCTGGCGGGGACTAGTCGTCACAAAATCCGCACCTGTCAAGTCGAGTACACGCTCGTCAAGATTACACATGTTTCCCCCGACCACAACGGGGGCACAATTCGGACAACGCTGCTTGACGGTGCTTACCAGCTTCTGGACCGAGTCTAGCGCCCGGCGGCCGGCGCCCGAAATGCCGATCATCTCGAAATTCTGCGTCGCGACGGTTTCGGCGACTTCGTCCGGGCTTTGACCGATGGCCAGATGCACCCACAGGCCGTAGCGGCGGAACTGATTCGCGGCGACGAACGCGCCGAGCGTGTGGTTCTCCTCCGGCGGAATCACCAGCAGGATCCGGTGTCCGAGCGGAATCGTGACCGAGGTGGCGGATTCGATATGCCCGAACGATCGGACGATCTCCTGCAGGCGGGCCGCACCGATCGTCACCTGGCTGAACGACAGCGAATCATCGACCCACGCCTCGCCGAGTTTCCGGGCAGCCAGGGCAACGTAATGCTCGGCCACATCCGCGGTAGGTATGCCGGCGGCCACCATCTGCGCCACGACCGCGTGCTGCCGGCTCTCATCCTTGTGCACGACGGCCTCGCAGAGGTCCTTGACGCGCTCCTCACGGCTGCGCTTGGGCGGGTCCCCGCGACGCAACGCGAGCACCGTGATCGCCTTCACGGCCAAAGCGACGACATCCGCTTCATCGAGGCAACCGGATTGCTGGACTCCGGAAAATGGCCGATCCCCCATTGTTCCCCCCGCTTGCTCTGCAGGCCCGGACTTCGATCCATCCCTGCGGTCATTTCCCACAACTTTGGTTTATCGAGCTGACCGTTGTCAAAGAAAATTGACAGTCGTGCACAAGTGCGTTCCTGCGCGGCATTTTTGACCGATGGTATGCGCGACTCCGGGCCGAAGCCGCGCAGAAATCGGATCATTGCAACGCGAATCAGTCCGGCACGCCGAATGTGTCCATCCGTTGTGTGTAAGTTTCAGTTGACACATTTGGAGGCGCGGCGCTAGCCTTGCGGCGAGGAAAGGATCCGAAGTCGCCGATGCCGCCGCCGTCAGCAGATCAAGGGATCAGCTTCAGTCTCTACGACGATGAACAGCGCCGCCGACGCGACGGTACCGTCTGGACCAAGGTGCAGGCCGTCCTGGCCCCGATCCAGTTCGCCGCGTTTGCGGTGTCTCTGGTGCTCGTGCTCCGCTTCGTTGTGACCGGCGCCGGGTACGAGGCGGCGACCGTCTCCATCCTCATCAAGACCGCACTGCTGCTGACGATCATGGTCACCGGCGCGATCTGGGAGAAGGTCGTGTTCGGCCAGTACCTCTTCGCGCCGGCCTTTTTCTGGGAGGACGTGGTCAGCTTCGCTGTGATTGCGCTGCACCTCGCTTACGTCTGGGTGCTGCTGACCGGGCGGCTCGGCCCGGACGGCCAGATGCTGGTCGCGCTCGCCGCCTACGTCGCCTATGTCATCAACGCCGGACAGTTTCTCCTGAAGTTTCGCGCCGCGCGCCTCGGTTCCCGGGTGCCGGCATGAACCAGCACGCGCACATCCCCGCTCCCACCGGCTGCCGGGACACCCCGGTCCTCAAGGAGCGCGGCCAGCGCGAGGTGTTCTGCGGCTTGACCGGCATCATCTGGCTGCACCGCAAGATGCAGGACGCCTTCTTTCTGGTGGTCGGCTCGCGCACCTGTGCGCATCTCCTGCAATCGGCCGCCGGGGTGATGATCTTCGGCGAGCCGCGCTTCGGCACCGCGATCCTCGAGGAGAAGGATCTCGCCGGACTTGCGGACGCCAACGACGAGCTCGACCGCGAGGTCGCGCGGGTGCTGGAGCGGCGGCCGGACGTCCGGCAGCTCTTCCTCGTGGGTTCCTGCCCCTCCGAAGTCATCAAGCTCGACCTCGCCCGCGCCGCCGAGCGGCTGACGCGGCGCCACGCGCCGCAGGTCCGGGTGCTGAATTATTCCGGCTCCGGCATCGAGACCACCTTCACCGAGGGCGAGGACGCCTGCCTCGCCGCGATGGTCCCTGTCCTGCCCGCATCGGAGGCAACTTCGCTCGTCGTCGTGGGCGCGCTGCCGGACGTGGTCGAGGACCAGCTCCTGGGTCTTGTCCGCGCGCTCGGGATCGAGACCGTGCGGACCCTCCCGGCCCGGCGCTCCGACGCCATGCCGGGGATCGGAGCCGCCACCCGCATCGTTCTCGCCCAGCCGTTCCTCGGCGAAACCGCCGCTGCCATGGAGCGCCGCGGCGCCACCCGGATCGCGGCGCCGTTCCCCTTCGGCGAGGAAGGCACCACAGCCTGGTTGCGCGCCATCGCCGACGCCTTCGGCGTGCCGGACGACCGCTTCGAGCAAGTGACCGCCGCGCCCCGCGCCCGCGCGCGCACCGCGGTCGCCGCCGTCTCCGGGACGCTGCGCGGTAAGTCGATCTTCTTCTTCCCCGACAGCCAGCTGGAAATCCCGCTGGCTCGGTTTCTGACCCGGGAATGCGGGATGCGCGCCATCGAGATCGGCACGCCCTTCATCAACCGCCAGATCGTCGGCCCCGACCTCGACCTGATCGCCGCCGGCCCGCGGATCAGCGAGGGCCAGGACGTCGACCGCCAGCTCGACCGCTGCCGCGCCGCCCGCCCCGACCTCACCGTTTGCGGCCTCGGCCTCGCCAACCCGCTCGAAGCCGAGGGTCTGGCGACCAAATGGGCGATCGAGCTCGTCTTCACCCCCGTGCACTTCTACGAACAGGCTGGCGACCTCGCCGCACTCTTCGCCCGCCCCCTCCGGCGCAGGGGGGCGCTGCGGCTATGAAGCTCAGCGTCTGGACCTATGAAGGCCCGCCGCACGTCGGCGCGATGCGCGTCGCCACCGGCATGACCGGCCTGCACTACGTCCTGCATGCGCCGCAGGGCGACACCTACGCCGACCTCCTCTTCACCATGATCGAGCGCCGCGGCCACCGCCCGCCGGTCACCTACACCACCTTCCAGGCCCGCGACCTCGGTGCGGACACCGCGCAGCTCTTCAAGAACGCCTGCCGCGACGCCTATGATCGCTTCCGCCCCGAGGCGATCATCGTCGGCGCCTCCTGCACCGCCGAGCTGATCCAGGACGACCCCGGCGGCCTCGCCGAGACCCTCGGCCTGCCGATCCCGGTGATCCCGCTGGAACTGCCCTCCTACCAGCGCAAGGAGAGCTTCGGCACCGACGAGACCTTCCTGCAGATCGTCCGCCGCCTCGCGGTCAGGACCGACCGCACCGCCCGAGCCGAGCTGCAACATCCTCGGCCCCACCGCGCCTCGGCTTCCGCCACCGCGACGACGTCGAGGAGCTCACGCGCCTGCTCGCCGAGATCGGCATCGCCGTGAACGTCGTCGCCCCCCTCGGCTCCTCGCCCGCGCGACATCGCCCGCCTCGGCGCCGCCCACTTCAACGTCATGCTCTACCCCGAGACGCGCCGAGCCCGCCTGCGCCTGGCTGGAGCGCGAGCACGGCCAGCCCTACACCACGCACCGTCCCCATCGGCGTCGGCGCCACCCGCGACTTCCTCGCCGAGGCCGCCCGCCTCGCCGGCCTCGCAGCCGCGCACGACCGACGAGACCCGCCTCCGCCTGCCCTGGTGGAGCCGCTCGGTCGACAGCACCTACCTCACCGGCAAGCGCGTCTTCATCTTCGGCGACGCCACCCACGCCACCGCCGCCGCCCGCATCGCCCGGGACGAGATGGGCTTCGAGGTCGTCGGCCTCGGCTGCTACAACCGCGAGTTCGCCCGCCCCATCCGCGCGCTCGCCACGCGACTACGGCCTCGAGGCGCTGATCACCGACGACTACCTCGAGGTCGAGGCCGCCATCGCCGCCACCCATCCCGAGCTGATCCTCGGCACCCAGATGGAGCGCCACATCGGCAAGCGCCTCGGCATCCCCTGCGCCGTGATCTCCGCCCCCGTCCACGTCCAGGACTTCCCCGCCCGCACCTCGCCGCAGGTCGGCTGGGAGGGCGCCAACGTGATCTTCGACACCTGGATCCACCCGCTGGTCATGGGGCTGGAGGAACATCTCCTGCACATGTTCCGCGACGACTTCGAGTTCCACGACGCCGCCGGCCCCAGCCACCACGGCGGCGGCCCACGCCGGCCACCCCCGAGCCCGAGCGAGCCGACGCCACCGTCGATCTGGCTGGCCGACGCCGAGAAGGAGCTGCGCAAGGTCCCCTTCTTCGTGCGCGGCAAGGCGCGGCGCAACACCGAGCGCTTCGCCTCCGAGAAGGGCCTCGCCGCCATCAGCGTCGACACCCTCTACGAGGCAAAGGCCCACTATGCGCGCTGACCGCCCGGCTACCGCGTGGTGATCGTCACCCTCGACAGCCACACGGCGGGACCCGCGGCCCGCGTACAGGACCGGCTGGCGGCGGACTTCCCCGGCCTGACGGTCTCGGTCCACGCCGCGGCGGAATGGGCCGAAAACCCCGCCACCCTCGTGGCGACCCGCGCCGCGGTGGCGGCACGGCGACCTCATCGTCGCCAACCTGCTCTTCCTCGAGGAGCACATCCGCGCCATCCTCCCCGACCTGCAGGCCCGCCGCGACGCCTGCGACGCCATCGTCGGCTGCATGGCCGCGAGCGAGGTGGTGACGCTCACTCGCCTCGGCGCCCTCGACATGGCCAGGCCCGCGACTGGCGCGATGGCCCTCATGAAGCGCCTGCGCGGCGCACGCACCCCGGCGGCAGCCAGCGGCAAGTCGCAGATGGCGATGCTGCGCCGCCTGCCGCGCATCCTGCGCTTCCTCCCCGGCAAGGCGCAGGACCTGCGCGCCTGGTTCCTGACCATGCAGTACTGGCTGGGCGGCTCGGACGACAACGTCGAGGCGATGGTCCGCTTCCTCGTCTCGCGCTACGCCCGCCGCAGCGACTGGCGCGGCGCCGCCGTCGCCGCACCCGTCGAGTACCCCGAGGTCGGCCTCTACCACCCGCACCTCGCCGCCCGCATCGCGACCCACGTCGCCGACCTGCCCGCACCGGCCGAGCCCGAAGGCGACCGTCGGCCTCCTGTGCATGCGCTCCTACGTGCTCTCCGGCGACACCGCCCATTACGACGCGGTGATCGCGCGCGCTGCGAAGCGCGCGGCCTGCGCGTCATCCCGGCCTTCGCCTCCGGCCTCGACGCGCGCCCGGCCATCGAGGCCTACTTCCGCGACGCCCCCGGCGCACAGGTCGACGCCCTCGTCTCCCTCACCGGCTTCAGCCTCGTCGGCGGACCCGCCTACAACGACAGCGGTGCCGCCGCCGACATCCTCGCCGCCCTCGACGTGCCTTACGTCGCCGCCCACCCGCTCGAGTTCCAGACCCTCGGCCAATGGGCGGCCAGCGCAGGCGGTCTCGGCCCGGTCGAGGCGACGATGCTGGTGGCCCTGCCGGAGATCGACGGCGCCACCAACCCCACGGTCTTCGCCGGCCGGCATGGCGCCGACGGCTGCGACGGCTGCGCCCACCGCTGCCCCGGCAGCGCGATCAGCCGGGCGATGTCGCCCTGCCATGAGCGCATCGAGATGCTCGCGGCCCGGGTCGCGCGGCTGGCCGCAACTCCGCCGCGGCCGAAAGGCCGAGCGCCGCGTCGGCATCGTGCTCTTCGGCTTCCCGCCCAACGCCGGCGCGGCCGGAACCGCCGCCTACCTCGGCGTGTTCGAGAGCCTCCACAACGTCCTGCACGCGCTGAAGGCCGACGGCTACGACACCGAGCCGCCCGAGAGCGTCGAGGCGCTGCGCGACGCCGTGCTCGACGGCAACGCCGGCCAGCTCGGCCAGCCGGCCAACGTCGCCGCCTACGTCGCCGCCGACGCCATCGTCCGCGGCGAGCCGCACCTGCGCGAGATCGAGGCGCAGTGGGGACCGGCCCCCGGCAAGCACCAGTCCGACGGCCGCGGCGTCTTCGTGCTCGGCCGCCAGTTCGGCAACGTCTTCGTCGGCCTGCAGCCCGCCTTCGGCTACGAGGGCGACCCGATGCGGCTGCTGTTCGAGCGCGGCTTCGCGCCGACCCATGCCTTCAACGCCTTCTACCTCTGGCTCAGGACCGACTTCCGCGCCGACGTGCTCCTGCACTTCGGCATGCACGGCGCGCTGGAATTCATGCCCGGCAAGCAGTCCGGCATGAGCGGCACCTGCTGGCCCGACCGGCTGATCGGCGACATGCCGAACGTCTACCTCTACGCCGCCAACAACCCCTCCGAGGCGACGCTGGCCAAGCGCCGCTCCGGCGCCACGCTGGTCAGCCACCTGACCCCGCCGCTGGCCAAGGCCGGGCTCTACAAGGGCCTGCTGGAGCTGAAGGACAGCCTCAACCGCTGGCGCGCCTCCCGCGACGACAGCCCCGACCGGCCCGACCTCGCCAACCTGATCCGGATCCAGGCCGAGGCGGTCGACATCCCCGGCGGCACCGACCCTGACGGCCTCTGGCTCACGCTGCTCGAGACCGAGAACGCGCTGATCCCCGACGGCCTTCACGTCGTCGGCCGCCCCATGACGCCGGAGGCGATCACCGAGCATCTCGCGGTGATGGGCCTGGAAGGCGAAGCGCGCGCCGAGGTCGCGGCCCTGCTCGCCACCGACACCGAGACCCCGGCGCTCCTGCGCGCACTCGATCGGCCGCTTCATCCGCCCGGTGCCCGGCGGCGACCTGATCCGCAACCGCGACATCCTGCCCACGGGCCGCAACATCCACGCCTTCGACCCCTTCCGCATGCCCACCGCCTTCGCGCTGCAGGACGGCGCGCGCCAGACCCAGCGGCTGCTCGATGCCCACGCCTGCCCTGCCGCACACGGTGGCGCTGGTGCTCTGGGGTTCGGACAACATCAAGTCCGACGGCGGCCCGATCGCCCAGGCGCTGGCGCTGATCGGCGCGGTGCCCCGCTTCGACAGCTACGGCCGGCTGGCCGGCGCCGACCTCGTCCCGCTCGCCGAACTCGGCCGCCCGCGCATCGACGTGGTGATGACGCTCTCGGGCATCTTCCGCGACCTCCTGCCGCTGCAGACCAAGCTGCTCGCCGAGGCCGCCTTCCGCGCCGCGACCGCCGACGAGCCGCTCGCCGACAACTTCGTCCGCGCCCATGCGCTGGACTATGCCGAGCGCGATGGGCGTCGACCTCGAGACCGCGAGCCTGCGCGTCTTCTCGAACGCCGAGGGCGCCTACGGCTCGAACGTCAACCAGCTGGTCGACAGCGGCGCCTGGGGCGAGGAGGACGAGCTCGCCGACGCCTACGAGACCCGCAAGAGCTTCGCCTACGGCCGCAACGGCAAGTCGCGCCAAGCACGCCGGCCTGCTCCAGGCGGCGCTCAAGGACGTCGACCTCGCCTACCAGAACCTCGAAAGTGTCGAGCTCGGCGTCACCACCGTCGACCACTACTTCGACACGCTCGGCGGCATCAGCCGCGCCGTGAAGCGCGCCCGCGGCGAGGAGGTCGCCGGTCTACATCGGCGACCAGACCCGCGGCGACGGCAAGGTCCGCACCCTCACCGAACAGGTGGCGCTGGAGACCCGCACCCGCTCGCTGAACCCCAAGTGGTTCGAGGGCCTGCTCAGGCACGGCCACGAGGGCGTGCACCAGATCGAGGCGCAGGTCACCAACACCTTCGGCTGGTCGGCCACCACCGGCCAGGTCGAGCCCTGGGTCTACCAGCGGCTGTCCGAGACCTTCGTGCTCGACGAGGCGATGCGCCGCCGGCTCGCGGCGCTGAACCCGGCCGCCAGCCGCGGATGGCCAACCGCCTGCTCGAGGCCCACGACCGCGCCTACTGGCAGCCCGACGAGGCGACGCTGGCGGCGCTGCGGAACGCCGCCGACGAGCTCGAGGACCGGCTCGAAGGGGTGGGGATCGCGGCGGAATGAGAAAATTAATCTTCATGAATCGCTTTGATGACAACACGCTACCCGGTCTTGCACGCGTGCAAGCCGCCATTGCGCACAGGAGCACCCCATGAGCCCGCTCGACATCGCGACCCCGATCCTGAGCGGCGACGACGGCGAGGGCTCGGTCCAGGTCCACCAGGACGCCGACGTCCAGATCACGGGCGCCAAGGTCTTCTCCGTCTACGGCAAGGGCGGCATCGGCAAGTCCACGACCTCGTCGAACCTCTCGGTCGCCTTCTCGAAGCTCGGCCACCGCGTGCTGCAGATCGGCTGCGACCCCAAGCACGACAGGACCTTCACGCTGACCGGCAAGCTGATCCCGACGGTGATCGACATCCTCAAGGAGGTCGACTTCCACGCCGAGGAACTGCGCGCCGAGGACTTCGTCACCGACGGCTACAACGGCGTGCTCTGCGTCGAGGCCGGCGGCCCGCCCGCGGGCACCGGCTGCGGCGGCTACGTGGTCGGCCAGACCGTGAAGCTCCTCAAGCAGCACCACCTGCTCGAGGACACCGACGTCGTGATCTTCGACGTGCTGGGCGACGTGGTCTGCGGCGGCTTCGCCGCGCCGCTCCAGCACGCCGACCGCGCGGTGATCGTCACCGCCAACGACTTCGACTCGATCTACGCGATGAACCGCATCATCGCCGCGGTGCAGGCCGAAGTCGAAGAACTACAAGGTCCGCCTCGCCGGCTGCATCGCCAACCGCTCGAAGGACACCGACGAGGTCGACCGCTACTGCAGCACCGTCGGCTTCAACCGCATCGCCCACTTGCCCGACCTCGACGCCATCCGCCGCTCGCGGCTGAAGAAGAAGACGCTGTTCGAGATGGACCCCGACGAGGACATCGTCGCCGTGCAGGCCGAATACATGCGCCTCGCCGAGACCCTCTGGAACGGCACCGAACCCCTCGCCCCCGACGCCGCTGCCCGACCGGCAGATCTTCGAGCTGCTGGGATTCGACTGATGGCCGACACCTACGCGCCTACCCGCGACCGGCTCGAACACTACTTCGACCGCACCGCGACCCGCACCTGGGAGCGGCTGACCTCGGACGCGCCGGTCTCGCGCATCCGCCAGACCGTGCGCGCAGGGCCGCGACCGGATGCGCGGGCGATGCTCTCGCGGCTGCCCGCCGACCTCACCGGCGCGCGCGTGCTCGACGCCGGCTGCGGCGCCGGGCCGATGACGATCGAGCTGGCCGGCGCGCGGCGCCGGCGGTCGTCGCCGTCGACATCTCGCCCCGCCTGCTGGAGATCGCCCGCGATCGCACGCCCGACGCGCTGCAACCGCCGCATCGACTTCCTCGCCGGCGACATGCTCGGCCCCGGCACTCGGCACCTTCGACTACGTCGTGGCGATGGACAGCCTGATCTACTACCGCACCGCGCACATCGCCGCCGCGCTGGCGCGCTGGCCCGGCGGACCGCGCGTCGCGATCGTCTTCACCGTCGCGCCGCGCACGCCCGCTGCTCGGCGGCGATGCACCTCGCGGGCAAGCTCTTCCCGCGCTCGCGACCGCTCGCCGGCGATCGTGCCGCACGACGCCGCCGCCGCTTGCCCGGCTCGTGGCGCAGACCTGCGGGTCGCCAGCTGGAGAACGATCGGGCGGGTCACCACCGGCTTCTACATCTCGCAGGCGATGGAGCTCCGCCCATGAAGCTGCCGCGGGCGCCCCTGCCGAGGCTGCTCCGGGCACCGATCCCGGTGAAGAAGCTCAGCCTCGACATGCTGCCCTTCGCGGACGCGGCCTCGGACGACCTGCCGCTCGGCCAGCTCCTGCGGCTGTCGCTGTTCCAGGTCTCGGTCGGCATGGCGACGGTGCTGCTGCTCGGCACGCTCAACCGCGTGATGATCGTGGAGCTGCGCGTGCCGGCGATGGTCGTCGCCGCGATGATCGCGCTGCCGGTCCTCAGCGCCCCGTTCCGCGCGCTGCTCGGCTTCCGCTCCGACACCCACCGCTCCGCCATCGGCTGGAAGCGGGTGCCCTACATCTGGTTCGGCTCGCTCTGGCAGTTCGGCGGGCTCGCGATCATGCCCTTCGCGCTGATCGTGCTCGGCGGCGACCAGACCCTCGGCCCGCCCTGGGCCGGCGAGGTGCTGGCGGCGCTTGCCTTCCTGATGACGGGGCTCGGGATGCACATGACGCAGACCGCCGGTCTCGCGCTGGCCTCCGACCGGGCCACCGACGAGACCCGGCCGCGGGTGGTGGCGCTCCTCTACGTGATGTTCCTGGTCGGCATGGGGCTGTCCGCCGTCGTCGTCGGCACGCTGCTGAGCGACTTCGCGAACCTTCGGCTGATCCGGGTGGTGCAGGGCACGGCGGTCGTCACGCTGCTCCTGAACCTCGTCGCGCTCTGGAAGCAGGAACGCATGGCTCCGATGAGCGCCGCCGAGCGCGCCGCGCCGCGGCCGAGCTTCGCCGACGCCTGGGCCGACTTCGCCCGCGGCGGCCGGGCCGGACGCCTGCTCGCCGTAGTGGTGCTCGGCACGATGGCCTTCTCCATGCAGGACGTGCTGCTCGAACCCTATGGCGGCGAGGTGCTCGGCCTCAGCGTGTCGGCCACGACGGTCCTGACCGCGATCTGGGCGCTCGGCGCGATCGCCGGCTTCGCCCTCGCGGCCCGCTGGCTGGCACAGGGAATCGACCCCTACCGCATGGCCGGGCACGGACTCCTGGTCGGCATCGTCGCCTTCACCGGCGTGATCTTCGCCGACCCGCTGGGTCTCCGTGCCGCTGTTCTTCGCGGGCGCCGGCTTGATCGGCGCTCGGCGGCGGGCTCTTCGCCGTGGCCACGCTGACCGCCGCCATGACCATGCCGATCGGGGGGATCGCCGGACGCGGCCTCGCGCTCGGCGCCTGGGGCGCGGCGCAGGCGACCGCGGCGGGCGTGGCCATCGCGATCGGCGGCGGTCTGCGCGACCTGATCGGCCAGGCGGCGCTGTCCGGGCGCCTCGGCGAAGGCCTGAACGCGCCGGCGACCGGCTACTCGGTCGTCTACCACCTCGAGATCGTGCTGCTCTTCGCCACCCTCGTCGCCATCGGTCCGCTGGTGCGGACCTTCACCACAGACCCAAACCCGGCCGGGAGGCACGCCCGCATCGGGCTGGCCGACTTCCCGTCATGACGAGACGAACCTGGAGGCCTTTCCCATGACCGAACCGATCTTCGGCAACATCGACCTGGCGCTGGTCTCGCTCTACGCGTTCTGGCTGTTCTTCGCGGGGCTGATCTACTACCTGCAGACCGAGAACATGCGCGAGGGCTACCCGCTCGAGGACGACGACGGCAAGCCCGCCGCCGGACCCGGGCTGTTCCCGCTGCCCAAGCCCAAGACCTTCCTCTTGCCCCATGGCCGCGGCGAGGTCACCGTGCCCAATCGCCACGCCCCGAGCGGCCGGTGGCCATGCGGCGCACCAACGCGGCAAACGGCTATCCCCTCGAGCCGACGGGCGACCCGATGGTCGACGGCGTCGGCCCGGCCTCCTGGGCGGCGCGGCGCGACGTGCCCGAGCTCGACGGCAAGGGTCATCCCAAGATCGTGCCCCTGAGTGCGGCCGCCGGCTTTCCACGTCTCGGCCGGGCCGCGATCCGCGCGGCATGCTGGTGCAGGCGGGGGACCTCGCCATCGTCGGCCGCATCTCGGACATGTGGCTCGACGAACCCGAGCAGCTCGTGCGCTACCTCGAGGTCGAGCTGGACGACGGTGCGGGCAAGCGCCTGATCCCGCTGCCCCTGGCCCGGATCAGCAGCGACCGCGTATGTCGTCAACTCGATCTTCGGCAAGCACTTCCCCGGCGTTCCGATGACCGAGTCGCGCAACCAGGTGACCCTGCTCGAGGAGGAAAAGATCTGCGCATACTACGCCGGCGGCACGCTCTACGCCTCCCCGGAACGCCAGGCCTGAGGGGATCGCCATGCGAGGGGACGATATCCAGGCCGAGCCGATCCGGGGATTGCCCGAACTGCCCCCCGAGGGCGAGCACATCCTCTGGCAGGGCCGCCCGAACTCCTGGACGCTGGCGCTGCAGGCGCTGAACACGGGATGGGTCGCGGGCTATTTCGTGCTGCTCGCCGTCTGGCGCGGCCTGGCCAGTTTCGACCAGGGCTGGACGCTTGGGGCGCAAGGCCACGGTTCCCTACCTCGCGATGGGCGCGGTCGCCTGCGCGATCCTCGGCGTCATCGCGGTGACGCTCGCCAGGACCACCGTCTACACCCTGACCAACCGCCGCGTGGCGATGCGCATCGGCGCGGCGCTGACGGTCACGCTGAACATCCCCTTCACCTGCGTGGCGGCGGCCGATCTTTCGCTGAACCGCAACGGCACCGGCACCATCGCCTTCGACGTCGGACGCGAGACCCAGCTGTCCTACCTCGTCTGCTGGCCGCACGTGCGACCCTGGCGCATGGCGCACACCCAGCCCGCGCTGCGCTGCATCCCCGACGCCGACAGCGTCGCCGCGCCTGCTCGCTGACGCGGCGCAGGCGCGGATCGGCGCGGCGGCCGACCCCGCGGCAAGCGCCGTCGCGCCGGCGCTCATGGCGGCGGAGTAGCGCGGCAATGCCGACACTCCGACAGCCGCAACCGCCCGAGCAACGAGCCGCGAGATCATCTCGCGGCCGCCTCATCTGCGCGATGTTCGCTGCTGGTCGCCGGCACGCCTCGTCGCTCGTGACCTCGCCCGCTCACCGACCGGCCCCTGGTCGCGCAGCCGAAGGACGCGCCCGTCGTACCGGAGCGCAGACCATGACTTCGCCGAGACGAGCGGCGGCCGCGCAAGGTCCGTCGACGAGAACGGCGCGCGATCGCCGTCCTTCCCGCACGCCAAGGGCGGGTTCATCGCCGTCGTGCTGGCGGGCTTGAGCGCGAGCGCCAGAGGCGCGGGTCGATGCGCCGACGCCGCCGTGACGCCTGACGCAGTACGCCAACGGCCGCGTGTCGCTCGTCGACCCGGCAACCGGACGGCAGCGTCGAGCTGATCGGCTTCGGCCCCGACAATCGCCGCGCCTTCGCGCGGCTGCTCGATCGAATAAACGAAAGGGAACCGACCATGGGACTGCTTCACGCGAGACACGAGACCGCGCCCTGCACCGTCGAGGTCAGCCACAAGTTCGAGAGCCTGCACGCCCACGTCCGCTTCGACAACGGCGCGGTCGTCTATCCCGGCGACGAGGTGCTGGTGCAGGGGCCCCGGTCATGGCGCCCTACGGCGAAGTGGTGATCGAGGAGCGCATCGCCGCGATCACCCGCGGCCTCGGCCTCGAACGGCTCTGGACCCGGATGACCGGCGACTTCGAATTCATGGAACTCTGCGAATTCTCGTTCTCCGAGGAGGTCACGCTGTGAACATCCGACTCAAGCACACCGCCGACGCCACCACCGTCGAGGAAGGCCTCGCCATCCAGGAGGCGCAGGCGATCCACGACAGCGAAAGCGCCACCGCGCTCGCGATGCAGGACACGCTGCTCACGCCGCGCTTCTACACCACCGACTTCGACGAGATGGACGCCATCGACGTCTCGCCCGTCCGCGCGCGACTGGGACGAGCTGATCGGCGCAGATGAAGTCCGACCCGAACAAGGGCCACTTCAAGAAGACCGCCGACTGGGACCAGGTCGACTGGGACGGGATGGAGCCGGGGCTCAAGAAGGAGTTCATCGACTTCCTGATCTCCTCCTGCACCGCCGAATTCTCGGGCTGCGTGCTCTACAAGGAGATGAAGCGGCGCGGCTCGAACCAGGACATCTGCGAGCTTGTTTCAGCTACATGTCGCGCGACGAGGCGCGGCACGCGGGCTTCATCAACGACGCGCTGCGCGAGGCGGGCATCGCGGTGAACCTCGGCTTCCTGACGAAGGCCAAGAAGTACACCTACTTCCAGCCGAAGTTCATCTACTACGCCACCTACCTGAGCGAGAAGATCGGCTACGCCCGCTACATCACGATCTACCGCCACCTCGAGGCGCACCCGGAGCATCGGTTCCACCCGATCTTCAAGTGGTTCCGCGAATGGTGCAACGACGAGTTCAGCCACGGCGAGGCCTTCGCGCTGCTGATGAAGACCGACCCGAAGCTGACCACCGGCATGAACAAGCTCTGGATCAAGTTCTTCCTGACCGCCGTCTATCTCCACGATGTCGGTGCGCGACCACCAGCGGCCGGCCTTCCACAAGGCGCTCGGCGTCGATACCGACTGGTACGGGCAGGAGGTGTTCCGCAAGACCTCCGAGATCTCCCGGCAGGTCTTCCCGATCACGCTCGACATCGACCACCCGCGCTGGTGACCGGGGCTGAAGCGGCTCGGACGCGCCTTCGTCGACATCGACGCGGCGAAGCGCAGGGCGGCATCGGCGGCGCGCTCGGCAAGGCCTGGGCAGCCGCGGGCGACCGCGGCGTTCGTCTCGCTCTTCACGATCCCGGCGGAGCATGCGTGCCCGAAGTACCCGGCTCAAGCCGGCCTATGACACCAGGCCGGGGCGCTCCAGCCGCCCGGACCGCCCCGAGCGTATCTGGACAAGTGACGCAGATGGACATTCGCCCCTGGATCGCCGCCTTCTTCGCGCTCTTCGTCTGGTGGTTCGCCACCGGCGCGATCCTGTTCGTCGTGAAGCGCGCCGACCGGCCGGGACGGGACGGCCCACCTGTGTGGCGGTGCTGCTGGGCCTGCCGCTGTTCGGCCTCGGCTGGTCGGACTGGTCGCCACCATGACCTCGGACTCGGTCGGCGGGCGTCTACTGGCGCCTTCCTGTCGGCGCTGGCGATCTGGGGCTGGATCGAGCTGGCGTTCCTGCTGCGGTGTCGTCACCGGCCCGAACGTACGCACCTGCCCGCCCGGCGTTCCGCGCTGGGAGCGGTTCGTGCGCGCCTGGGGCACGATCGCCTACTCACGAGATGGCGCTGATCGCGACGCTGGTGGCTCATGGTGGCGCTGTGCCGGGAGGCGCCGCAACCCCTTCGGCTTCTGGACCTTCGTCGGTCCTGTTCTTCGCTCGCGATCACGCGCCAAGCTGAACCTCTATCTTCGGCGTGCCGAACATCAACATCGAATTCCTGCCCGACCCCGCTGCGCCACCTGGCGAGCCATTTCCGCATCGCGCCGATGAACGCCTTCTTCCCGGTCGCGGTGACGCTGCTGACCTTCGCCGTGGCCTGCTGGCTGGAGCGGCTCTCGCCGATCGAAGCCGGCCGCAGCGCGCGTGCGGCTTCGCGCTGCTCGCCGCCTTGACCGCGCTGGCGCTGCTCGAGCACTGGCTGATGGTCCTGCCGCTGCCGGACGCGAAACTCTGGCGCTGGATGATGCCGCGGCCGGAGGAGCGGGCCGGCACCCACACCCCGAAACCATGAGCCTGATCTGAGCGAGGACGCCCATGGACTTTGACACCCTGTTCACGGCGCCAGCTCGACGGCCTGCGGACTGAAGGCAATTATCGCGTCTTCGCCGATCTGGAACGCACGTGCGGCGCCTTCCCGCACGCCGGCAACCACCGCCACGGGGCCGAACGCGACGTCACGGTCTGGTGCTCGAACGACTACCTCGGCATGGGCCAGCACCCGTCCGTCATCGCGGCGATGGTCGAGGCGATCGAGCGCTGCGGCGCCGGCGCTGGCGGCACGCGCAACATCTCCGGCACCAACCACTACCATGTGCTGCTGGAACGTGAACTCGCCGACCTGCACGGCAAGGAAGCGGCGCTCCTGTTCACCTCCGGCTACGTCTCGAACTGGGCCTCGCTCTCGACCCTCGGCAGCCGCCTGCCGGGCGCGTCATCCTGTCGGACGCGCTCAACCACGCCTCGATGATCGAGGGCATCCGCCACGCGCGCTGCGAGAAGAAGATCTGGCGCCACAACGACCCCGAGGATCTCGGACCGCAAGCTCGCGGCCTGCCCGGCGGATGCGCCGAAGATCGTGGCCTTCGAGAGCGTCTACTCCATGGACGGCGACATCGCCCCGATCGCCGAGATCGTCGACGTGGCCGAGAAGCACGGCGCAATGACCTATCTCGACGAGGTGCATGCGCGTCGGCCTCTACGGCGCGCGCGGCGGCGGCGTCGCGGAGCAGGAAGGCGTCGCGCATCGCGTCACCCTGATCGAGGGCACGCTCGGCAAGGCCTTCGGCGTGGTCGGCGGCTACGTCGCCGGCTCGGCGGCGCTCTGCGACTTCATCCGCTCCTTTGCCAGCGGCTTCATCTTCACCACCGCGCTGCCCCCGGCCGTCGCTGCCGGCGCCCGCGCCTCGATCCGCCACCTCAAGGCCAGCGACACGGAGCGCGCACGCCAGCGCCGCCAGGTGGCGCGCCTGCGCGCCCGCCTCGACGCCGACGGCATCCCGCATCTCGCCAACCCCAGCCACATCATCCCGGTGATGATCAAGGACCCGGTCAAGTGCCGGCAGATCAGCGACATCCTGCTCGACGACTACGGGATCTACGTGCAGCCGATCAACTATCCCGACCGTCCCGCGCGGCACCGAGCGGCTGCGCATCACGCCCGTCGCCCCTGCACACCGACGCCGACATCGACCATTTGGTCGCAGCCCTTCGGCAGCTCTGGCGGCAATGCGCCCTGGCTCGCGCCGCGGCGTGAGGCGCGCGGCCTAGCGCACCCGCCGCCGCATCCGGGCCATGGCCCCAAGGATTTCGTCGGATGCCACCTGGTGGGGCATATGACCGATGCCTGGCAGGCGCGTGAACTGCGCGTGCGGGACCTGGGCCGCCAGCGGCACCGAATGGATTTCAATCCCCACCGTAGTGTCGGCGTCGCCGTGCAGGATGGACACGGGCATCGCCAGCTCGGCGTAGCGCGGCACCATCGGCCGGATCTCCTCCTTCAGCGCGTCCAGCTGGAGCGCGTTCTCGCGCAGGGTGGCCGGCTGAAGCACCAGCGCCAGGTCCAGGTGCTCGAGGTAGCCCGCCGGAGCAGGCTGCGGCGCGAAGACCCCGTCCAGCGACCGGGCGACGAATCCCTGCGTGACAACCAGCGGTGCGGCGCGTGCAATGAGCGGACCGGTGATCGGGCTGGCCAGGAGATCGGTGGTCAGGCCGAGGCCGCCGGACCAGACCTGCGAGGGCGCGGAGACCAGCATCAGCGCCTCCACCGAGCCCGGTGCGTCGAGCGCCCAGGCGAGCGCCACCGAGCCGCCGTAGCTGTGGCCGACCACCGTCATGCGCCGGACGCCGGCCTGCGCCATCGCCTGCCGCATGAGCGACGCCTGGACCGACAGCGGGGTCCCGCCCTCGGGCGCGCCGCTCAGCCCGTGCCCGGGGCGGTCGAAGGCAAAGACCGTGTGGTTGCGCGACAGCGCCGGCCCGAGGCGGAACGTCATGTCGTTAAGGTTGCCGCTCGCGCCGTGAATCAGCACCACGGGCGGGCCCTCGCCAATGCGCCGGAACCGCAGCCGGACGCCATCGACGACCGCGAACTCGTCCGCGGCATCGACCGCGACCGGGGATGTCTCTACCACCTCGCCTCCAGTGCCGCGCGTGGCGGCCATCAGCCCGCCAGCGGCGATCGCAAGGAAGGCGCGCCGCGACGGCAATGCGCGCGCGGCGGACGCATCTTCTCGGGTTAACGCCGGGTTACCAGAATCTGAATTTCTCATATAAGTCAATATATTGGAAGTTTGTCCACGCGCGGACATCGCCCCCGGGTCCCTTCATGCCTCATGGTTCGGCGGGGCGGATCGTCGCGACCAACTCGGCGAGCTTGATCCCGAACTTGCGGAACTGCGAGCGGTTCAGGATGACGCCGTTCTCGCTCAGGTAGAGCCAGTCCGTCACGTCCATCTCCCAGCCGCCGGCGCTCTCCGGCAGCCGGATGCGGTAGCGCATCCTGAGCGTCGCCCCCGACGGCTCACCCACCGCCTCGCCGACGATGTCGTCGGCGGTCGCCGTGAAGCTGCCGTCCGGCCGCATGGTGATGCGCCACTCCCGCTCCTGGGTGGTCCCCGACGCGTAGCGGAAGGTCTCGCCCAGCGTCGCCGTCCCGTCGTCGCCCCATACCCCGTTCATCTCGGCCACGAACCGCGTCGTGACCCGGCCGGTGGGCCCGTAGATGATCCCCTCCGACAGCATCCGCCCCCCGAGGTTCGTGCGGACGTCGAAGACCGGCGCCGTACCGGCATAATCCGCCGGCCGCTGCGCCATGAAGCTGAAGGCCACCCGCTGCGCCAGCAGGATCGCGAGCGCGGCCAAAGCAAGGATCAGGACCAGGGTCATGACACGGCTGCCTTTCCGGGTGCGGGTTGCATCGACGGCGACGACATCAGGCATGCGACAGTTCCACCTGCACCACGTCGGTGCGGCCCACCGCAAAGCAGGCCGCGCAGGCCTCGAGGTAGTATTGCCAGTGGCGCAGCGTCGCGCCGCCGTAGCCGAGCCGCGCCAGCCGGTCGCGCCGCCCCGCAAGGCTCGCCGCCCACATCCGGCAGGTCCGCGCATAGTCGCCGCCGAAGGCGAAGACGCTGTCGACCTTCAGCCCCGCCCGTGCGGCACCGGCCGCGATCGCGCTGTCGCAGAGGAGCATCCCGCCGGGAAACGTCGAGTGGCGGATATAGTCGGTGGTCTCGCGATACGCCGGAAAGTAGTCGTCCGGCACCGTGATCGCCTGCAGCACCGCCCGCCCGTGCCCGGCCAGCCGCTCTTTCAGCGTCGTGAAGTAGACCGGCCAGTAGCGCTCGCCGACGGCCTCGATCATTTCGATCGACACGATCGCGTCGTAGCGCCCCGATGTGGCGCGGTAATCCTCCAGCCGGATGTCGGCCCGCCCGTCCAGCCGGGCATCGGCATAGGCCTTCTGGCTCGGCGAGATCGTCACGCCGGTCAGCGCATGCCCCCGCTCGGCCGCCCGCTCGGCAAAGCCCCCCCAGCCGCACCCGATCTCCAGCACGCGCTCGCGGCTGCCGACCCGGTCGAGGATGCGGTCGTACTTGCGCATCTGCGCGCGGTGCAGGTCTCCGTCGTCCCCCGCGTCGAACAGCGCCCCCGAGTAGGTCATGCTCTCCTCGAGCCATTCGAGGTAGAACTCGTTGCCGACGTCGTAGTGCGCCTTGATGTTGCGGCTCGCGCCCCGGGGCGAGTTCGCGCGCATCACCCGGTCGATGGCCCGCAGCATCAGGCCGTTCCAGAAGCCGGGGAAGGCGTAGCGCCGCATCCGGTCCTGGTTGACCAGCGCCACCTCGATCAGCGCCTCCACCGAGGGCGTATCCCACAGTCCGGCGACATAGGTTTCCCCGAGACCGACGTCGCCGCGCGCCATCAGCGCGCTGACCACCGACCAGTCGCGCAGCACCATCTCCGCCTCGGTGCCGCCGCTGCCGAAGTCGTGGACGTGACCCTCGGGCGTGCGCAGCCGGAACCGGCCCACCGTGATACCCTCGCAGGCCGCCAGGAAGTCCCTCTCGACGCGGCGGCTCAGTGAAAAACTCATGTGATCTCCTCGACAGGCGGAACCGGCCGCCGCCGGTATGGCGCGCCTTTCAGTTTGAGGCGCAGCGCCTCCCAGTGGATGAGCGCGATGGTGCGCAGCGCCCCGAACGGACGGCGGACGGCGGCGACCAGGATCGCACCGCTGGTCAGCCGCCGGCGATCTCCCGCCAGCGTCGCAACCAGCCCGTCCGGACCGCCGCTGAGCACAATGCGGATCGCGATACGGTCGGAGCGGATGTCGAAGCCGAAGTCGTAGCCGCCGGCGATCTCCAGGAACGGCGAGACGTGCAGAAGCTTGACCGCCGTCATGCGATCACAGGCGCCGATCGGCGCGAATCCCGGGCGATTGCAGAGGTAGCTGTGCCGGTCGCCATAGGTGTTGGAGACCTCTGCGATCACCGCCACCAGCGCCTCGCCGCGCTGCACCAGCCAGAAACTGACCGGATTGAACACGTAGCCAAGAAACCGCGGCTGGGTCAGGAGCAGGATGCGGCATGCACCGGGATCCGGCAGACCCCGCGCCGCGAGCGCCGCACGGGCCCAGGCACTCCCCGCGCCGTGTCCCGGAGCCCCTCCATGGTCGCGGTCATGCACCGAGGCGAGGTTCAGCCGGTTGCGCGAGAAGAGCCGCGGCCCGCGACGCGCCTCGGGATCGATTAACACATAGTCGACCGAGTACTGGAACGCGTGGCGCACCGCACCCCGCCTGCCGTGCCAGGTCACAGCCGGAACGTGTTCGGGCCAGGCGGTCAACGCACCGTGGCCCGCATCTGGCGGGCGACCCGCATCGCGCTCGCGATGCCGTCCTCATGAAAGCCGTTGCGCAGGTAGGCCCCGGCGAACCAGGTGGCGTTGGCCCCCTGCATCGCGGCGAGCGCGTTCTGCGCCCGGATCGCGCCGTGATCGAACACCGGATGGTCGAAGCTCGTGCGGTCGTAGACGAGGTCGTCCGGAATCGGATCGGTCGGATTGAGCGTCACGAACAGCGGATCGTCGTCGGGAATGTTCTGCAGACGGTTCATCCAGTAGGTCACGCCGATGCCCGGCACCTCTCGGTCGCCGTCCGAGCGGTAGACCCAACTCGACCAGCAGACCCGCCGCCGCGGCATCTGCCCTGGATCGCGGTGCAGCACGGCCGCGTTTCGGCGGTAGCGGATCGCCCCCAGCGCCGCCGCCTCGGCGGCGGTCGGCCGCTCCAGCAGGCGCAGCGCCTGGTCGGCATGGCACGCGAACACGACCTCGTCGAACCGCTCCGGACCGCGGCCGGCGGCATGCACCGTCACGCCGGAGTCGTTCCGCAACACGCCGGCGACCGGCGTGCCGGCCAGGATGCGCACCGACCCGGCCTCCAGCTGCCCCACCAACCTGCGGACGTATTCCCGGCTGCCGCCCGCGACCGTCCACCACTGGTGCTGGCCATAGATGCCGAGCAGCCCGTGGTTGCGGAAGAAGCGCAGCAGGACGCGAGCGGGAAACGCCTCGATTTCGCTCTCGGGCGTCGACCAGATCGCCCCGCAGATCGGCACGAGGTAATAGCGCCGGAACCAGTCGCCGAGGCCGAGTTCACCGACCAGCTCGCCCATGGTCGCTTCGCCCTGCGCTGACGCCTCGGCGGCGGCGTTGAAGCGCTGGATGTCGCGCAGCATCCGCAGGAATCCGGGGCGCATGGTGTTGCGCCGCTGCGCGAACAGCGCCGACAGCGACGTCAGCGCGTACTCGATCCGACCGCGGTCGATGGACACCCCGAAGCTCATGTCGCTGCGCACCACCGGCACGTCGAGCTGCCGAAAAAGCCGCCCAAGGTGCGGGTAGGTAGCGTAGTTGAAGACCATGAAGCCGGTATCGACCGGGCGGTCCCCCCGCAGCCCGGCGAGAACCGTTCGCGCGTGGCCCCCCAGGCGCGGCTCCGCCTCATAAAGGGTCACCTCCGCGTCCCCGCGCAGGCAATGGGCGGCCGCCAGCCCCGACACGCCTCCGCCGATCACGGCAACCCGTGGCAGGTACGTTCGGGCGTCGAGGGGCATTCCGATCTCCGTGCTGTCGTGAGGGTTACGCGGCGACTTCCGCGACGGATCAAAAAAATCTGATCCGGACCACAAGACGCTTCGTAAAGGGGATATGGTTGCATGTGCCGCGCTCATGGGCTTCGATGGCTGCGTCAAGTCGCTGTCGCTCACCCTTGATCGCGACGCCGGTGCCATTGCGGAGCAACACCTGGACCGAGCCGACCTCTCCGAGCAGACCCGGTGGATGCTGGCGGTGCGCGACACCGGGGACCGCGAGGCGTTCGCCCGGCTCTTCGACCATTTCGCGCCGCGCCTGAAGGCGATGGCCATGCGGGGCGGCGCCGCTCCGGCCCTCGCAGAGGAGATCGTTCAGGACGCCATGCTGCGCGTGTGGTGCAACGCCGCGCAGTTCGACCCCTCCCGGGCGCAGGTCTCCAGCTGGATCTACCAGATCGCCCGCAACCGGCAGGTCGATCTCCTGCGACGCGCCCCGCGCCCGGTGCTCGAGGAAGTCGAGGCAACCTGGACCGACGCCGAAGTCGGCAGCGCGCTGGCGCTCGAACAGGAGGCGGCACAGCTCCGCCGCGCGCTGGCAGTCTTGCCGCCCGAGCAGCGCGAGCTGGTGGAGAAGGCCTATCTGGGAGAGCTCACCCACCAGGAGATCAGCCGCGAGACGATGCTGCCGCTCGGAACCGTCAAGTCGCGGCTGCGGTTGGCGCTAGAACGGCTGCGCCACGAACTGCGGGGGCTCAGGAAATGAACGAGCCAATGCACCATGTACCCGACGCGATGCTGGCCGCCTTCGCAGCCGGATCGTTGCCTTACCCCTTCGCCGTGCTGGTGTCAGCGCATATCTCCGCATGCGACGAATGCCGGGCGCGCCACGAATCGCACCTGCTCCTGGGCGGCCTCGTGCTCGACCGCCTTCCCGTCGAGCCAGTATCGGACACGCTGCGCGCGCGAACCCTGAAGGCGCTCGACCGGCCGACCGAGCCCCGGCCGCGGCACGAGCCCTTCGACGTCTATCCCGCGCCGATCGCCCAGCTTCTGGGCGGCGCGCCGCCGCGTTGGCGGTCGCTGGGAATGGGAACGAAACAGGTGATCATCTGGCGGGGCGGGGAGGGCAGCGTGCGGATCCTGTCAATCCCGGCGGGCCAGGCGGTGCCGGACCACGGGCACCGCGGCATCGAGCTCACGCTGGTGCTCTCGGGCTCGTTCTCCGACGAGGTCGGCACGTTCCGGCCGGGCGACCTCGAGGTGGCCGACGAGGTTCTCGTGCACGTCCCCAAGGCTACGGGCCACGCCTCCACACCCAACTGTTCGGTGAGGCGGCATGATGACGAAAGGCGACCTCGACAAAATGCGAGTCCTCGGACGGCCCATCAAACCCGTCGCCCTCGGCCTGTCGTTGACCATGCTTGTCGTGTTCTGGGTCAACGTGCGGGACACCGGGCGGGTCACGGACGAACTGCTGGCGCACCTGTTGACCGTCCTCGCCGGAGTAGCGTTCGTCCTCCTCGTCGCCGGGTGGGTGTGGACACGGCAGAGACTCGCGGAAACGGGTCTCCTCCTCGCCGCGGCAACGCTGTTCACCCGTTCCATGTTCCTGTACCTCACGGGCGGCATCACGGAACAGGCCGTGTGGCTGACCCTCGCGTCCGCGATCACCGCCGCCGGGGCGTACCTGCTGGAGAAAACCGACGACCGGGGGGCCGCCTAGTGGACCCACAACTAGCCGGGGCGCGTCCACGGTCCTCGGGCGCGATCGCGACCGCCATCCTCATGGCTGCCGCGTACTACTGGGGGCCACGGCAGACCGACCGGCGCAGGCGCAGGCGGGAACAAGACCGACGAAGAAACCTAGCCATACGTATGGTGTATGGTGTATGGTGGCGGTTATGACGACGATCCGATCGATCCGCATCCCCGACACCCTGTGGCGCAAAGCCATCCGCAAGGCCACGAAAGAGGGCCGATCCCTCTCAGAGGTGATCCGCGACCTCCTCACCGACTACGCGACATGACGGACCTCCTCCTCCTCGCCGCGGTCCTCACCATCCTGACCGCCCTCACCCTCATGGGCTACCACGCCGGCAAGGCAACCGCCCGCAAGGAATACCAGTCCACCCTCGCCGGGGAACGCGCACGCAACCGGCGGATCCAACGCGACCTCGAACTCGCCCGGGAGGAAACCGCCCTTGTCCGGCGGGCCGCCCGCGGCACCCACTAGAACCCCCGGAAGGGGCAACCATGACTGACATTCGAGACCGGTTCTGGGCCAAGGTCGACGTGCGGGGGCCGGATGACTGCTGGGAGTGGACCGCCTCACGACGAGCGAAAGGCTACGGCCAGTTCAACGCATATGGACGCCCGATGTCCGCGTCACGTTTCGCGGCCGTTCTCCGTCTCGGATACTTCGACCCGTCGCTGAGCGTCCTGCACAAGTGCGACAACCCGCCGTGCGTCAACCCCGCACACCTGTACCTGGGAACCCAGAGCAACAACGAACGGGACAAGGTCGCACGGGGCCGACACCACAACGTGCAAAAGACCGCATGCCCTCGCGGGCATGACTACACCGACGACAACACGTACACGAATACGAAGGGGTGCCGCGTGTGCCGCACCTGCAAGAACGCCCGGGCAAGGGAAGCACGAAAGGGGGAACAAGCGATGAACGAGCAACTAGCGGCGGCACTTGTCGCAGCCATGACCGAAGTACGGAACCCGTCACGGGACGCCAAAGCCAACGCCGGCTCCTACGGCTACACGTATCTGACCTATGACGCGCTGTCGGATCACCTCCGGCCGATCCTGGCTAGGCACGGACTCGCGTGGGTGCATCCGGTGTGGAACGACGACGGACACGTCATGGTGTCGACCACGATCATCCACGCCTCAGGCGAGTCCATCGAGTTCGGTCCGTTGACCTGGCCGGCGCTGCCCAAGGTCCAGGACTTCGGCGGGCTCATCAGCTACTTGAAGCGCTACTCACTGATCTCCACGTTCGGTATGGGCGCGGGTGATGATGATGACGGTAAAGCCGCGAACGACGCCAACCCTCCATCATCCCAGCAGGGCGCGACACCGTACCGGCGTGGAAACCGGCCCCAGGCCAAGCACCTCCACCGCGCAGGCGAAATACCTGAAAGACCTCATCGACTCCACGGGCGCCGGCCTGGACCGTGACAAGTGGGATGCGTCGGCGCGGAAGATCATGGGGCGGGCTCGCCGAAGGATGGGACGGCAACCTCGACCACCTCGACAAGGAGCAGACATCGGTCCTCATCGAGGCGTTGAAGAAGTGGCGGGAAGCTCGACAGCCCGTCGAACGGACCCGGCCCACCGCACCGGACCCGGACGACCCGTGGGCGTCGGCACCTCTGGTTGACCCTGAGACCGGGGAGATCGCGACGTGAGCGGCTGGAGCTGCGACGTGTGCGCCACCGAGCACGCCACCGCCACGATCCAGGAGGCGTGGCATGACGCCGCCCTCCACGCCGCCCAGCATCCCGGGCACCCCGTCAACACGATCGAGGAGCAGGTGTAGTCATGGACTGGACGCGGATCGACCGGCTCGAGCTGGAAGCGTCGCGGAGCGACAGCCGCGGCAGAGGCAACGCTGCACGGCCGCCCTGGCGGGCGACGTCCGTGGCTGAACGGGACCGAGCCCGCGAGCATCGCTGCGTGCTCGACGGGTCGACGGGGAGGCATGCTGCGGTGTCGCACACGTGCTCGACGGCATCGGGCGAGGCATGCCGCGAGTGACCATGGGCGCGGTGCTGGACGGGCACCGACCCCTAGACGGTGCCGGTGCGTCGACGCCGCCGACATGGCCTGATCGGGACCGTGGCTGCCAGCCGGCACCCGTGCCGGATCGACGTGACGGTGAGTAGATATCGACCCGACCTGTCCGCCTCAGCAGGCGACGCGACGACGAGTCTGGAGGTACGGCGATCTGCTCGACACGTTCGACGTGACCCGCACCTACGAGCAAGGCCAGCGGGACGAGCGGGAGTACGGTAGAGGGCCAGGCGCGACGTGATCCACAAGTTGGGGGTCGCGGACGGCAAGGTCCTGGGCCGTGAGAGCAGTGCGAGCGGACTACCGACGCGCTCAGGGCTCGGGTTCCTTCACCGTTCGGCGAGTTCATCTACCGAGAGGTTCTTCCGACGTCATCCGAGGGGAGGCCAGCGCATGACGGTGTGCTACCCGTGCTCGACAGGCCGGTGCGAAGGACTGGCCGGCGCCTGGGCATGGGCTGCGCCTGCTGCAACGGGTTCACCGACCCCCTCGAGGACGGTGACCCGGATGCGGCGTGAACCCGTGTACACGTGCCTGGTGTGCGGTCATCCCGCGTACCGGTTCCGGCCGTGCTGGATCTGCCGCCTGTTCGGCGGGCAGCGGTGACCCGCGCCTGGGCGCTGGACTACGCCCGCACGCCGGACGGGTACGAGGCACTGTGCCCGTACTGCCACGCCACCGGCCGCTACACCACCCTCTCAGACGCCGTCAGGAGCGGCGTGAAGCACGCGGAGGTGTGCGGTGACCCCATCCACCCGGCATGACGATCTGTGCCCGCACGGACCGTCTGAGGCGTTCGTAGGGCCAGTGTGCGAGTACTGCCTGCTCATCGCGCGGGTCCGGGCCAGTGAGCAGGCCCGCAGGAAGCAGGCCGTCCACGCGCCGTTCTGCTGGTGCCGGCAGTGCCTGACCGGAGACGCATCATGAGCATCCGCCCGATGTCGCTGGTCCTGGACTTCGCGCCCGACCACTGGTCCCCCTCGACCCGCATGGTCGCCATCGCCCTGGCCGACAGGGTCGGCACGGACTGGACCTGCTGGCCATCGATCGCTGACATCGCCCAGCGTGCCGGCATGAGCAGGCGCCAGGCCATCCGTCACCTGCGCATCCTCGAGGGTGAGGGCATCATCGCCAGCCAGGAGCAGCGCCGACCCAACGGATCACGCAAGTCAAACCTGTGGATATGGCTGTGGATAACCCACACTGACACCCCACTGCAAGGTGACACTGGTGACACCCCACAAGGTGACACTGGTGACACCATGCTGCCTCACGACAAGGTGACACTGGTGACACCCCTTGAACCCTCATAGAGAACCCACAAGAGAACCATCAGGCGGTTGGCGTGAGCTCGACCCCGACCAGGCCCCCCCGCACCCATGCAACGCGGGATGCAACACGCACCCCTTCATCGATGCTCGTTACATGCCTCGTTGCATGCGAATGCAACGCCGTTACATCACGACCAAGAGTTATCCACAGGACGAAACGGACATCGGGTTTTTCATAGGGGCGTTG
>CAVOGP010000012.1:0-12917 GCA_963695425.1 uncultured Alphaproteobacteria bacterium
GACTTCTTCCGACCCACACCCGCAACGTGAGCCCGGGTCATAGCAGTTCCATACCACACCGGACGCGCAGGATCAGAGATCGCCAGCCGCAGTGGTGAAAAGCCACGACGAGACCTCGTTTTCCGCAACCGCATTGGCAGCAGCATCGCATCTCGATCGAACTGTCCGGATGACAAAAGCGTCCGGATCGATCCCGGCGGTTCTGTGCGTCTGCGCCATTCCCCGAACTTCGCCGACGCATCCGTCGATGGCCGCGTCGAAGGATGCGGCTTCCCGCGGCCGGTCAGCGCCCATAAGTCGACCGGTTTCAAAGCCCCCTACAACCTCCGCATAGCTGTCGACGGTCCCGGCGAAGGACGACGGGGAGCGGTATGCGCCGAGCTCCGCCTTGGCCAGCAGGACGTACAATTCGTTGAGCGAGTCGTAGGCCTGGTTGGCGTTGGCCATCCTGAATTGCGATTCTTGCTGCACCCCGCGACCAGCACCAGAGTGGTCGCAATCGCGAGCATCCGTCCAAACCCTGCCCCAGACATGCGGCCCCCCCAGTCAACCACCCGAAGGCGCCTGACCTAATCCAGTTCGAACACTCGGACAACATATCGAGCGGCCTCTGTCCCCGCGCAACCGAGCCCGAAAGCCGAACCGACCGGCGGCACAGGGGTCCGGTAGGGTGGGCATACCGGTTCGCCGTCTCCGGAATTCTGCGCCTGCGGCCCATCGATGGGACGCTCAAACGCCCTCCCGTGCCCTCTCACGCAGCACGAATTTCTGGATCTTGCCGGTCGAGGTCTTCGGCAACTCACCGAACACCGCCGCCCGCGGCGCCTTGAAATGCGCCATGTTCTCCCGGCAGAACGCGATCAGGTCGCCCTCGCTCACCTCCGCGCCGGGCTTCAGCTCGACGAAGGCGCAGGGCGTCTCGCCCCATTTCGGATCGGGCTTCGCCACCACCGCCGCCGCCATCACCGCCGGATGCCGGTAGAGCACCGATTCGATCTCCACCGACGAGATGTTCTCGCCGCCCGAGATGATGATGTCCTTCGAGCGGTCCTTGATCTCCACATATCCGTCCGCATGCATCACCCCGAGATCCCCTGAGGCGAACCAGCCGCCCCGGAACGCCTTCGCCGTCGCCTCGGGGTTTTTGAGATACCCCTTCATCACCACGTTGCCGCGCATGAAGATCTCGCCCAGCGTCTCCCCGTCATGCGGCACCGGCACCAGCGTCTCGGGGTCCGCTACCATCAGCCCGGCCAGCGCGAGATAGGGCACCCCCTGCCGCGCCTTGAGCCGCGCGCGCTCCGCCGCCGGCAGCCGGTCCCAGTCCGGGTTCCAGGCGCAGACCACCGAGGGCCCGTAGGTCTCGGTCAGCCCGTAGACATGGGTGACCTCGATCCCCATCGCCTCCATCTTCTCGATGACCGACGCCGGTGGCGAGGCCCCCGCCGTCATCACCTTCACCCGCTGCGGGAAGTCCTTGAGCGTGATCGGGCGCCGCGATCAGCATGGTGAGCACGATCGGCGCCCCGCAGAAATGCGTGACTCCCTCGTCGCGGATCAGGCCGAACACCGACTCGGCGCGCACATGCCGCAGGCAGATGCAGACCCCGCCATTCGCCGCGATCGTCCAGGGAAAGCACCAGCCGTTGCAATGGAACATCGGCAGCGTCCAGAGATAGCGCGCATGCGCCGGCATCGCCCAGGTGACGATGTTCGACAGCGCGTTCAGCGCCGCCCCCCGGTGGTGATAGACCACCCCCTTCGGATCGCCGGTGGTCCCGGAGGTGTAGTTGAGGCTGATCGCGTCCCATTCGTCGCGCGGCAAAGCCCGCCAGTCGAAATCCGGATCACCCTCCGCGAGCAGGTCGTCGTAACCGAGCGCCCCGATCCCGCGCGCCTCCGACACATCCGGTGCCGCGATGTCCACCACGAGGATCTCCCGCCCCGGCAGAAGCGCCAGCGCCGCCTCCGCCACATCGGCGAATTCCGGATCGACGATCAGCACCCTCGCCTCGCCATGCCCCAGAATGAACGCGACCGTCGCCGCATCGAGCCGCGTGTTGATCGCGTTCAGCACCGCGCCGGCCATCGGCACGCCGAAATGCGCCTCGAACATCTCCGGGATGTTCGCCGCGATCACCGCCACCGTATCGCCCGGGCCGATCCCGCGCCCGGCCAGCGCCGAGCCGAGCCGCCGCGTCCGCGCATAGGTCTCCGCCCAGCTCCGCCGCACATCGCCGTGCACCACCGCCGGCAGGTCCGGCCAGACCGCCGCGGATCGCGCGATGAAGTCGAGCGGCGTGAGCGCCACGAAGTTGGCCGGCCCCGCCTCAAGGTCCTGATCGTAGATGTTTCTCATGTCAGGCACCTCGCCTCCTCACTGCATATGCAAGTCGAATCGGAGCGCTCGGGTCATTCCTCCGCCCCGGCCGCATCCAGTCCACCCCGTCGCACCGGAGACGTACATGCGGGCATGACGGTGGACGCTTCGCGCCCCCCGTGGTCCGGCCGCTGCCCCTCGCGCACAGTAGGTCCGCTCCGTATGGAAAGATACCGCCCGTCTCTTCGATCGTCGCACCCTGACGATCCTCATCCGAGCCGCCCCGCCCGCACCGTCACCGGCCAGCGCACCCGATGGCAAACATCCGCATCCCCCCACAGCCCCGCAATCTCGTCGGCGAACTCCGCAACCACCGCCCCCGCCCCGGCCACCCGCGCCGCCAGCACCGTCGCACCGCCGACCACATTTTGATATACCGTGTCACATCCCGGGCTTGCCAGTCTCGCAAGATCTCCAGTTCCGGCACAGCCAGCGCCTCGAACGGGAAGTCCAGATCGCCGTACCCCCGCTCGACATGCCGCCGTGCCGCCGGCCAGAAGCGGTGAATGTCCTGCCAGTAGAATCGCGAGAAGGCTGGCCCCGCCGGTCCCTCGACCACCGGCACGCCGTAGCTCACCAGCGCGATCGCCGCGCCCTTGGCCGCCACCCGCCGGGCCTCGGCGTGAAAGGCGTCCAGATCGAACCAGTGTGCCGCCTGGGCCGCAACCACCAGATCGACCGACCCGTCCCCGAGCCCAATCCGCTCCGCCAATTCGCAGACATAGCTCACCCCCGGGCAGTCCCGCGCCGCCGCCAGTTGATCCGCGCTCGCATCGCTCGCCGTCACCCGGTCGAAATGTCCCGCCAGCCGACAGGCCAGTTGCCCGCTTCCGCAGCCCACATCGAGCGCCTGCGCCCCGAGCCCCGCCAGAACCGGCCCGAGCGCTTCCGGATAGGTCGGACAAAACCGCGCATAATCCCCGCCGCCCGCCGTGAACGGATTGTCCGGCAACTGTTTCCCCACCTTGTCACAATACGCCCTGTGACGCACCGGCCTGAAGTTCGCCTTGCAACCGCCTGAGGCGCGAAAAAACGGAGAGGCGTTCAGGTCAGGTCCGAAACCCCCGTCTCGATCCGGATGACCTTTCCGTCCCGCTTGAGGTTGACGATCATCGCCCCCTCACGCGACCCGCTGCGGAACGACAAAATGGTGTGCACCACCAGAATGTCCTCGTTCTCGTAGAGGCACCGGATGTCTTCGATGGTGCGGTTTCCGCCGGCCCAGACCTTGCCGAGCAGCGCCGCCATCTCGTCGCGGTTCAGCGTATCCTTCGACTTGTGCCGAACATAGGAGAAGTCCTCGTGAAAGAGCGCGACATAGCGATCCACGTCGTCGGCGCGCATCGCGGCGGCCATTTCATCGTAAATTCCCACGCGCCCGTTCCCTTGCGCTGATCACCGGCGCCAAGCCTACACCGATCGTCCGGACACCAAAACGAATTCGCGTGGCAGGCGCCCCGCAGGCACCGGTTTCTCCGCGTGCCAGTCGCCTCGGCGAGGCCCGCATCCGGACGCGGGTCGCCCTTTCCCCCGGAGTCCCGCACTGAAGGATTGTACGTACAGAATAAGCGACTGATGCATACAGCTTGCATACAGCAATTCTCGCCCCCGAAGCCGCCCGCCCCCGGCGCGTCCACCCCGCGACTTGACGCCCCCGCCCCGGCAGGGTCACAGTCCGCTGCCCGCCCCCGCCGGAACCGATCCATGCCCCCGCGCCCCGAAGTCGACGCCCTCACCGAAGCCCAGGCCAAGGCAGAACTCGGCCTGCTCGCCCGCGAGATCGCCGCCGCGGATCAGGCCTATCACGGCGCCGATGCGCCCGAGATTACCGACGCCGCCTACGATGCGCTGAAGCGCCGCAACGCCGCCATCGAGGCCCGTTTCCCGCATCTCAAGCGCCCCGACAGCCCGTCGGAAAAGATCGGCGCCGCCCCGTCCGAAGCGTTCGGCAAGATCCGCCACGACGTTCCGATGCTCAGCCTTTCCAATGCCTTCGACGACGATGAGATCGTCGAATTCGACACCCGCATCCGCCGCTTCCTCGGCCTCGACGCCGCGTCCCCGCTCGCCTATGCCGCCGAGCCCAAGATCGACGGCCTGTCGCTCTCGATCCGATATGAGGACGGCTGGCTGGTCCATGCCGCCACCCGCGGCGACGGTGAGACCGGCGAGAACGTCACCGCCAACGCCCGGACCATCGACGACATACCCGAGACGCTGGCCGGCGCCCCGGAACTCCTGGAAATCCGCGGCGAGGTCTATATGAGCCACGCCGATTTTGCCGCCCTCAACGCACGCCAGGAGGGCGCCGGCACCCGCACCTTCGCCAACCCCCGCAACGCCGCCGCCGGCTCGCTTCGGCAGCTCGACCCCGCCATCACCGCCGCCCGCCCGCTTAGGTTCTTCGCCTATGGCTGGGGCGCGCTCTCCGCACCGCTGGCCGAAACCCAGACCGGCTCCATCGACCAGCTCGCCGCTTTAGGTTTCTCGACCAACCCACTGATGAAGCTCTGCAAAGGCGTGGCAGATATGATCGCGCACTACCGCCGCATTGAGGCCGATCGCGCTGCCCTCGGCTACGATATCGACGGCGTCGTCTACAAGGTCGACCGGCTCGACCTGCAAGCCCGGCTCGGCTTCCGCTCCTCAACGCCGCGCTGGGCCATCGCGCACAAGTTCTCCGCCGAACGCGCCACCACCCTGTTGGAGGCCATCGAGATCCAGGTCGGCCGCACCGGCGCCCTTTCGCCCGTCGCGCGGCTAACTCCGGTCACTGTCGGCGGCGTCGTCGTTTCGAACGCCACCCTCCACAATGCCGACTACATCGCCGGCCGCAACTCCTCGGGCGCCCCGATCCGGGAGGGCCGCGACATCCGCGTCGGCGACCGGGTCACGGTCTACCGCGCCGGCGACGTGATCCCGAAGATCGAGGACGTCGACCTCGCCCGCCGCCCCGCCGAGGCGGTTCCTTTCGTTTTCCCCGAAACCTGCCCGGTCTGCGGCTCCGACGTGATCCGCGAAGAAGGCGAGGCATTACACCGCTGCACCGGCAACCTGATCTGCCCGGCACAGGCGGTTGAAAAGCTGCGGCATTTCGTCAGCCGTGGTGCCTTCGACATCGAGGGGCTCGGCGCGAAGCAGGTCGAGGCGTTCTTCGCCGTAGGCTGGCTGCGCGAGCCCGCCGACATCTTCACCCTTGAGGCCCGCCACGGTGCCGCGCTCCGCACCCGCGACGGCTGGGGCGAGAAATCCGCCGCCAACCTCTTCGACGCCATCGCCTCCCGCCGCACTGTTCCCCTGGATCGGCTGATCTTCGGTCTCGGCATCCGCCATGTCGGCGAGACCTCCGCCCGACTCCTCGCCCGGCACTACGGCAGCTGGGATCGCTTCCGGGCCGCAATGGAGGCCGGCCGCGAGCACGAAGGCCCGGACTGGGACGCCCTGAACGGCATCGACGGGGTCGGCCCGGTCATGGCCGCGAGCCTCGTCGACTACTTCCACGAACCGGCCAACCGTGCCGCCGTCGACCGGCTGGTGGCTGAGCTCGACATCGCCGACGTCTCGGCCCCGAACGCCACCGACAGTCCGATCGCCGGCAAGACCGTGGTCTTCACCGGCACGCTCGAGCGCATGACCCGCGCCGAAGCCAAGACCCGCGCCGAGGCGCTGGGAGCCAAGGTCTCGGGTTCGGTCTCCGCGCGCACCGATTACGTCGTCGCCGGTCCGGGCGCCGGCTCCAAGGAAAAGAAAGCGCGTGAACTCGGCCTCACGCTCCTGACAGAGGATGACTGGCTCGGACTTATCGGCGCCGGCTGAGCCTCAGCCGGTGTCGACCATCGCACAGGCCAACTCCGGCCCGCCGGGTGCGGCGAACAGCGCCTGATCGCCTTTGGTCCAGAAGAGCGCCTTGCCGCCCGGCTCGGTCTCCGAAGCATAGCGTGCCCCCGACGCCGCTACCGCCTGCGGCAGCACCAGCGCCTCATCGCGCCAGCGGATCGCCACGAGCGCAGGCTCCGTGTTCAGGAACGTGATGCTCAGGAGTGCATCGAGCCCGTCGCAGGCCCAGGCCGTCGGCCCGACCGAAACGCCGGCCTCGTCCTCCGCGCGGGCCAGGGCAGAGCCCTCCCGGATCTCGTGGATCCGCAGCGCATATTCCGCGGCGATGCAGGTCTCGAGCCCCGCCGCCGACTTCCCGCACGCGTCACGCCACTTTGTCCGGCCTCGCTGCATCGCCTCCAGCGTGGCACGAGCCTCCTCACCGAGGTCGGGATCATCCAACGCCAGCCCGTAGAGCCGCGCAAGCTCCCGGTCGAGCGCCGCAAGCCCGGCATCGGCACAGATCACGGTCTCCGCTTCGGAGCCGGCTCCCGCACAGTCGAAGGACGGCTGCGCCGACGGGCCAGGCGCCGAAAAGGCCCAGAATGCGAGGATCAGGACAGGGCGGAACAGGCTGATCGACATGGGGCGGGCGCTCCTCGATGCATTGGCCCGCATCATCTCCACCTAAGCTTGGCGGTCAAGCCGGAGCGCCTTCGGTGTACTTCGGCGAAAACGGTTGATCCGGCGCCGAACGTCGCGTCTCTTCGCGCCATGAGCGGCCGCCCCGAAATTCTCTTTCCCCTTTTTTCCGAACTGACCGCGCTCGACGGGGTCGGCCCGAAGACCGCGAAACTGTTCGAAAGGCTGGAGGTCACGGCGCCCGCCCATCTTCTGCTGACCCTTCCCGTCTCCGGCGTGGATCGGCGGCTGCGCGCCTCCATCCGCGATGCGGTGCTTCCCGGAATCGTCACCGTCGAGGTCGAGATCGGCCTGCACCAGCCGCCCTCCGGGCGCGGCCGGCCCTACCGCATCCATGTCCGCGATGCGGCGACAGAGTTCCTGCTGGTCTTCTTCCGCCCGCGCGAGGACTGGCTCCGGCAGAGCTTCCCGCAAGGCGCGCGACGGGTGGTGTCCGGGCGAGTCGAACTCTTCGACGGCATCGGCCAGATGGTCCATCCCGACCACGTGCTCGAACCCGACAGCGTCGAAGACCTGCCCGAATTCGAGCCGGTCTATCCGCTTACCCAGGGGCTTGCGCTACGGACCATGACGCGCGCGGTGCGGGCTGCCCTGGCCCGCGCTCCCGCGCTTGCCGAATGGATCGAGCCCGGCCTGCTCCGGGCCCGCGGCTGGCCCGGCTGGCGTGCCGCGCCTCGCCGAAGCCCATGCTCCCCGCGGACCGGCCGATCTTTCGCCCTACGCGCCTGCCCGCGAGCGCCTCGCCTACGACGAATTGCTCGCTCACCAGATGACGCTGGCACTCGCCCGGGCGAAGGTGAAGCGCGCGAAAGGCTTCGCCACAGCGGGCAACGGCCATCTGCGCGAGAGGGTGCTTGCCGCCCTGCCCTACGCACCGACCGGCGCACAGAACCGCGCGGTCGAAGAGATCGTCGCCGATATGGCGGCCCCCGCGCGCATGAACCGGCTCCTGCAGGGCGATGTCGGTTCGGGCAAGACGCTGGTCGCCCTGATGGCAATGCTCGCCGCAATCGAGGCCGGGGGACAGGCCGCGATGATGGCCCCGACCGAGATCCTCGCCCGACAGCACCTCGAAACCCTCGAACCTCTGGCCGAGGCCGCCGGGGTCCGTCTTGGGCTGCTGACCGGACGCGACAAGGGCGAGGTCCGAGCAGCCAAGCTCGCGGCACTGGCAGCGGGCGAGATCGCGATCCTCGTCGGAACCCATGCGCTCTTCCAGTCCGATGTGACCTTCCATGATCTTCGGCTTGCTGTGATCGACGAGCAGCACCGCTTCGGCGTGCGACAGCGCATGGATCTTGGCGCCAAGGGGCGCGCGCCGGATATCCTCGTGATGACCGCGACGCCGATCCCCCGCAGCCTCGCGCTCGCCCAGTACGGCGACATGGATCTGAGCGTGCTCGACGAGAAGCCACCCGGACGCCAGCCGGTCGAGACCGTGCTGATCTCGGCCGCCCGAACCGACGAGGTGATCGCGCATCTTGGCCGCGCCCTTGCGGACGGACGACAGGTCTACTGGGTCTGCCCGCTCGTGGACGAATCCGAAACCGTCGATCTGAAGGCGGCCGAGGCACGGGTCGACAGCCTGCGCGCCGCCCTCGGTCCCGATGTCGTGGGCCTCGTCCATGGCCGACTGCGCCCGGAGGACAAGGATGCCGCGATGGCCGCCTTCGTGGCCGGGAAAACGCGGGTCCTGGTCGCCACTACCGTGATCGAGGTCGGCGTGAATGTGCCGGAAGCCATCGATCATGGTCATCGAGGGGGCGCAGTCCTTCGGCCTCGCGCAACTCCACCAGTTGCGCGGCCGGGTCGGCCGCGGCACCGCGCGCTCGACTTGCCTTCTGCTCTACGATGCACCGCTCGGCGACAGCGCCCGGGCCCGGCTGGAGATCATGCGCCAGACCGAGGACGGCTTCGCAATCGCCGAGGAGGATCTGCGCCTGCGCGGCGCCGGCGACCTCCTGGGCGTGCAACAATCGGGCCTGCCGAAGTTCCGCATCGCCGATCTCGAAACCCGGACCGACCTGATGCGGATCGCGCAGGACGACGCCCGCCTCCTGCTGACGGTCGACCCCGACCTCGCCTCGCCGCGCGGCGCGGCGATGCGCACCCTGCTGTGGCTGCTGGAGCGGGACCGCGCGATCCGGATGCTGGCCGTGGGTTGACTGGGTTTGTTCCCGTCCTGTTCTCTTTTTCGATTGACCATGCGCGAATCTTGTGAGAACGTTAAGAGAACGAAATGGACCGCACTGGAGGATCCGCCATGAAGGAAGCCGCCCGCCGCATTCTCTCCGCTGAACCGGATGTCCTAGTACGCGAGGCATTCGGTCTCGCCGCGCTTTGTTCGGTCATCTTCGCGATCTTCTGCCTGCCTCTCGTCGGCTGACGTATCTCGCGCTTTGCCCTGCGGGGCCGGACCCGCGGATACCTGCCTCTCCGCCCGACGCTGCCTGTCGTCTCCGGCCTTGCCACTTGATCGCCGCGCATCCTCGGGATGGTGCGGCGATTTTTTTTCGCGATGCTTGATACCGCGCAGAGCGGAGAAAGGACTGCGCCGGTGCCTAGGCGGCAGCGAGCGCCTCGTCGCAGGCCGCGACGGTTGCATCCAGCGCAAGCAGGATTGAAGCATGGCGGTTCTTGTAGTCCCGCGCGGGCAGCAGGACATCGAAGCCGTCGAACGGGGCGTCGGGGACCGGACCGTCTGACTTGAGCATTGCGCGAAGCTGGTCGCGTGCACGGACGATGTCGTCGCGGGTGCAGCCGATCACCGCTCGGCCGAGCACCGACGCCGCAGCCTGACCCAGCGCGCAGGCCTTCACGTCCTGCCCGAAGTCGCTGATGCGGGAGCCGTCAAGAGTGAGATCGACGGTGACTGTCGAGCCGCAGAGCGGCGAGCGCTTGCGGGCGGTGACCTGAGGGGCGGCCAGACGGGCGGCGTGGGGAATGTCAGCCGCCAGCGCGAGGATGCGCTGGGAGTAGAGCTTGATCAGATCGTCGTCGCCGCTCATGGCACCCGCCCTTTGCATTCCCGCCGGTGACCCATAGATAGGCCGAAATCCGGCGCGGGAAAAGGGAGCCGAATGTGGCTGAATTCGATATCGAGAGCCTGCGCTTTGATGCAGCCGGCCTGATCCCGGCGATCGCACAGGATCGGGACGGGGCCGTACTGATGATGGCGTGGATGACCGCGGCCAGCCTTGCGGAGACGCTGGCCAGCGGACAGGTCACCTACTGGTCGCGATCGCGGCAGGAACTCTGGCGGAAGGGTGCGACCTCGGGGCATGTCCAGCGGCTGGTAGAATTGCGGGTCGATTGTGACCGGGACTGCCTGCTGATTATCGTCGACCAGACCGGCCCGGCCTGCCACACCAACCGGCGAAGCTGCTTCTTCACGGCGGTGCGCGACGAGGCGGAAACCGAGATCTTCCGGCCGATCACCTGAAACCGCGCGAAAAAACCATAGGCAAGCATCGGATCCGTCTGCAGATTCAAATGCGAACGGGGGCCGATCGATCGATACTCCTTGCTCACGCAATGCCGCCGGACCGGACCATCGCCCGAACGGCGTCCGGAGTGAAACCCTGTTCGCGGAAGTTGCGGAGGGCGCGGGCGTCGTCGCGTTTGGCGAGGCGTTTGCCCAATTCGTCGCGGACCAGGCGGTGGTGGTGCCAGTCGGGAACGGGCAGATCGAGGAGGGCGATCAGGAGGCGGTGGAACGGGGTCGAGGGGCCGAGGTCGGCGCCGCGGACGATTTCGGTGATGCCCTGGGCGGCGTCGTCTACGACGACGGCGAGGTGGTAGGAGGTGCCGATGTCGCGGCGGGCGAGGACGATGTCGCCGTGGTCCGCCAGCAGAGTTCCGGGGTCGAGGTGACGGGGGCCGGGGCGTTCGCCGGTCTCGGCCCAGCCGAGGCGGGCGACGGCGGCAGGGCCACCGAGATGCTCGAGCGCCGCGGCCATGTCGAGGCGCCAGGCGGAATCGGGTGGCGAATCACCGCGGCCGCGGCAGGTGCCGGGATAGACCGGCGGGGCCGCGACGCCCTCCTGCGGGGCGGAGAGGGCGGCCTCGATCTCGCGGCGGGTGCAGGTGCACGGGTAGAGAAGGCCCGCGTCGCGGAGGCGCTCGAGTGCGGCCTCGTAGGCGGGACGGCGCTCGGACTGCCGCATCACCGGCTCGGGCCAGTCGAGACCAAGCCATTGCAAATCCTCACGGATTCCCGCCTCGAAGCCGGGGCGGCAGCGCTGGGTGTCGATGTCCTCGATGCGCAGGAGGCAGGTGCCGGAGGCCTCGTGGGCGCGGTCGAAGGCGGTGAGGGCGGAGAAGGCGTGGCCGAGATGCAGCCAGCCGGTGGGCGAGGGCGCGAAGCGGGTGACGTAGGGCGTCACGCCGCGTTCAGTCGCGGTCGCGATCGATCAGGCGGCGGGTGCGGCGCTCCTCGCCGGACTGGAAAATAAGCAGCCATGCCAACAGGATGAAGAGCGGATGCGACAGGCCGCCGGAGACCAGGATCGCGGGGATCCAGATCAGGAAGGTCACGAGGCCGACGATGGGCCGGCCGGCGAGCAGGATCGAGAGCGGGGGGAGGAAGAGGGCGAGGACGTAGTTCATGGGAGGGAGATAGGGAGGCCGGGGCGCGGGCGCAAGCGGGGCGGATTCGCGCTGCGATGCCAGCGGGTTGCGGGGGCTGGAATCGGGCTGGAACGCGGCTGGAATCCGGCTTGCCGGTTTTGAGGGGCATTTTAACGGGTTTGCGGCAGGATGGCGGCCTTCCGGGACACCAGACAGGAGAGGCCGCCATGACCGAGCGGATGCGGACCAATGCCCAGGAACGGGCGCATGTGAAGATGATGATCGAGCTCGACCGCCAGGAGCGCGACATCCGCGACGCGCGGCTGCGGGCCGCGCTGATCCCGCCCGACTGGGGCCGGCTGGAGACCGAGGCGCCGACCCGGCCGCGCAAGAAGAAGGTGACGGTGGCGCTCGACGACGACGTGGCGCGCTGGTTCCGGGGCTCGGGATGGGCTATCACGGGCGGATCAACGGGGTGCTCAGGACCTACATGCTGGCGGTGATCTCGAAGGAGGTGCTGAGCGCGGGCGACCGGGACCGGAACGGCGACGAGATCTGGGGGGAAGGCGGCGCCGAAGCGGAAGGACGAGGGGGGCGCGGGGCGGGCGACGGGCAAATCCGGGAGGTGATCGCGGAACCGGCGCGCCGGACGCGGACAGGCGAGAACCGGATCAGGGCTCGGGAGCCTCATCCCGCACTGCGATGATGGCCCCCGTCCTCGGCGACCCACCATGGATCGGACCATCGCGAGGACCGAAACGCGGGCGTCGGGATCGTGAATGGCCACGAACGCATCCACGAGCGCCCGCACCTCGTCCTGCAGACCTGCCTGGTCTGCCGGCGGCGCACCGGCGCCGGAGGTTCGAGACCTTCGTAGAACCAGTTCGGCGTGACGCCGAAGATATCCGCGATCTGATAGAGGCGTCCGGCCCCGATCCGGTTCTCCCCTTTCTCCCACTTCTGGATCTGGGCGTGCTGAACGCCCATTTCCCTGCCCAGACGGCCCTGGCTTTTCCCGAGGGCTTCGCGGCGCCGGCGCATCCGCTGGCCGACATGCACATCGACGTCACCCGAAGCCAGTTTCATCCAATACCCTCCACGTCCGGTTCAACCGTGATTTTCACATCGTTTCTTTGTTGAAGCGCTGCTTTTCAATCGCTTTCGAATTTCAGGTCCGTCTGTAGGGTCAGACTAGGGATCGCGCCCCTGAAGGCAAGGCGCCTGTGCCGTCCCCGTCAACCGGCTCCGCGCCGGCGGCAGGACGCAGGGCCGCCTTGCCTCGGGGCATCCGGGACGCCGGCAGGCGGTAGGACGGGGCGGCGAGCCGTCTTCGACCCGGCATCGGCGACGCATGCGTCGCGCCGGGGCGTCGGGTGGAGCGCGGGAGCGCGGAGGCCGAGGGGGGTGGGGCCTGGTGCGTCGGTTTGCGATCCGCGCGCGGCTGCCTGGG
>CAVOGP010000013.1:0-8136 GCA_963695425.1 uncultured Alphaproteobacteria bacterium
GATCCCTATTCTCTCCCCCTTCGCGGTGATCCTCGGTCGCCGCGTCTTCTTGTGCCGAATCATCAACGGACCGGTTCGCTCCCGCGACGGTCTCAGCCCCCGACCCGCGTCCAGGCCGCGGTCACCGTCGGCCAGTGGAACACGTGCTCGCGCCGCGCCGCCACCGCGCGGATCTGTCCCGGCAACGCCGCCATCTCCGCTGCATCCGCCACGCCGAGCGCCACCGCAGGACCGGCGAGGGCCTGGAGCGTCCGGGCCAGCATCGGCTCCTCGCCGCCGATCAGTTCCAGCCGCCCCTCGATATCGGTGCCGTGGGGCATCGGCAGGCCGGCGGCGACGAACCATTCCGCGAGCCGCACGCCCGCATCGAGCGGCCGGCCGGCCGCCGCGAAGACGCCGTTCATCACCGCGACCCCGCGGCTCAGCACCGCGTTGTCCGGCGCCACGCGAATCGTGTCCATTACGTAGTCCATCGCCACGAGCGTCCCGCCCGGCTTAACGAGCCCCGCCAGCCGCCGCACCATCGCCACCGGATCGTCCATGTGGATGAGCAGAAACCGGCAATAGACCAGATCGAACGGCGCGCCCGGCACCGGATCATCCTTCGTCAGATCGGCCGGATGGAACGCGAAAACGCCCTCCTCCTCCGCCTCGAGCCGCGACAGCCCATAGGCCCCGACACCCGCATCGATATCGATTCCGGTCACGCGCCCCGTCGGCCCGACCCGCCGCCCCATCAGCCGCATGACCTCCCCCGGCCCGCAGCCGGCATCGAGCGCGTTCATCCCCGGTCCGAGCCCCGCCGCATCGAGCACGCGCCCGGTCAACGGCGCCCAGATCGCGGACTGCGCCTTCAGGCGTTCGTATTCGGACGCCTCGCGCGACAGCACATAGCCGTCGGAATTGGCCGCATCACTCATCTGAAATCCCCCCGGGTCGAGACCAAAGGCTTCACCACCGCGTTTTCAGACTAGCACGGGCGATCGGTCCGCCCGAGCGGTTTCCCACCTGGCCGGCGCACCACGCCGTCTCCGAGGCGAAGGATCACAGATCGCCGGCAGCCGTGGCGAACAACCACGACGAAACCTCGTTCTCGGCGATGGCCAGGGCAGCGGTATCGCAGCGGCTGCGCACCGACTGCAGGATCGGCGCATCCGGATCGATCCCCGAAGCCCGGTGCATCCCGGCCATGCTGCGCAGCTCGGCGATGCATCCGTCGACGGGCCCCTGCAGGGCCGCCGTCGACTCTGGCCGGTCACGCCCCAGAAGCCGGCCGATCTCAAATCCGCCCATCACCTCGGCATAACTGTCCACGGCTCCGGCGAAGGAGGACGGCTTGCGGAAGGCGCCGATCTCCGCCTTCGCGAGCAGCACGTAGAGCTCGGAGAACGCCCCGTAGGCACGATTCGCATTGGCCATCTGGAATTGCGGATTCCGGCTGCAGCCAGCGACCAACACGAGAACGGCGCCGATCGCCAGCATCGGTCCGATGCGTCCTCGAAACATGAGCCCCCCGATCCCTCATCCATGGTCGCCGACCCTGACCGAATTTCCCGGCCCCGACAACCTGTCCCGCCCGGCCCCCGATCCTCCGCGCGCGGGCCCGCCGTCAGCGGGCCTCCCGTGCCCTCTCACGCAGCACGAATTTCTGGATCTTGCCGGTCGAGGTCTTCGGCAACTCGCCGAACACCGCCGCCCGCGGCGCCTTGAAATGCGCCATGTTCTCCCGGCAGAACGCGATCAGGTCGGCCTCGCTCACCTCCGCGCCGGGCTTCAGCTCGACGAAGGCGCAGGGCGTCTCGCCCCATTTCGGATCGGGCTTCGCCACCACCGCCGCCGCCATCACCGCCGGATGCCGGTAGAGCACCAATTCGATCTCCACCGACGAGATGTTCTCGCCGCCCGAGATGATGATGTCCTTCGAGCGGTCCTTGATCTCCACATATCCGTCCGCATGCATCACCCCGAGATCCCCTGAGGCGAACCAGCCGCCCCGGAACGCCTTCGCCGTCGCCTCGGGGTTTTTGAGATACCCCTTCATCACCACGTTGCCGCGCATGAAGATCTCGCCCAGCGTCTCCCCGTCATGCGGCACCGGCACCAGCGTCTCGGGGTCCGCTACCATCAGCCCGGCCAGCGCGAGATAGGGCACCCCCTGCCGCGCCTTGAGCCGCGCGCGCTCCGCCGCCGGCAGCCGGTCCCAGTCCGGGTTCCAGGCGCAGACCACCGAGGGCCCGTAGGTTTCGGTCAGCCCGTAGACATGGGTGACCTCGATCCCCATCGCCTCCATCTTCTCGATGACCGCCGCCGGTGGCGAGGCCCCCGCCGTCATCACCTTCACCCGCTGCGGGAAGTCCTTGAGCGCATCGGGGGCCGCGATCAGCATGGTGAGCACGATCGGCGCCCCGCAGAAATGCGTGACTCCCTCGTCGCGAATCAGGCCGAACACCGACTCGGCGCGCACATGCCGCAGGCAGATGCAGACCCCGCCATTCGCCGCGATCGTCCAGGGAAAGCACCAGCCGTTGCAATGGAACATCGGCAGCGTCCAGAGATAGCGCGCATGCGCCGGCATCGCCCAGGTGACGATGTTCGACAGCGCGTTCAGCGCCGCCCCCCGGTGGTGATAGACCACCCCCTTCGGATCGCCGGTGGTCCCGGAGGTGTAGTTGAGGCTGATCGCGTCCCATTCGTCGCGCGGCAAAGCCCGCCAGTCGAAATCCGGATCACCCTCCGCGAGCAGGTCGTCGTAACCGAGCGCCCCGATCCCGCGCGCCTCCGACACATCCGGTGCCGCGATGTCCACCACGAGGATCTCCCGCCCCGGCAGAAGCGCCAGCGCCGCCTCCGCCACATCGGCGAATTCCGGATCGACGATCAGCACCCTCGCCTCGCCATGCCCCAGAATGAACGCGACCGTCGCCGCATCGAGCCGCGTGTTGATCGCGTTCAGCACCGCGCCGGCCATCGGCACCCCGAAATGCGCCTCGAACATCTCCGGGATGTTCGCCGCGATCACCGCCACCGTATCGCCCGGGCCGATCCCGCGCCCGGCCAGCGCCGAGCCGAGCCGCCGCGTCCGCGCATAGGTCTCCGCCCAGCTCCGCCGCACATCGCCGTGCACCACCGCCGGCAGGTCCGGCCAGACCGCCGCGGACCGCGCGATGAAGTCGAGCGGCGTGAGCGCCACGAAATTGGCGGCCCCTGCGGCAAGGTCCTGATCGTAGATGTTTCTCATGTCAGGCACCTCGCCTCCTCACTGCATATGCAAGTCGAATCGGAGCGCTCGGGTCATTCCTCCGCCCCGGCAGCATCCAGCCCACCCCGTCGCACCGGAGGCGTACATGCGGAGCATGACGGTGGACGCTTCGCGCCCCCCGTTGGTCCGGCCGCTGCCCCTCGCGCACAGTAGGTCCGCTCCGCATGGAAAGATACCGCCCGTCTCTTCGATCGTCGCACCCTGACGATCCTCATCCGATCCGCCCCGCCCGCACCGTCACCGGCCAGCGCACCCGATGGCAAACATCCGCATCCCCCCACAGCCCCGCAATCTCGTCGGCGAACTCCGCAACCACCGCCCCCGCCCCGGCCACCCGCGCCGCCAGCACCGTCCGCACCGCCGACCACATTTTGATACACCCTGTCACATCCCGGGCTTGCCAGTCTCGCAAGATCTCCAGTTCCGGCACAGCCAGCGCCTCGAACGGGAAGTCCAGATCGCCGTACCCCCGCTCGACATGCCGCCGTGCCGCCGGCCAGAAGCGGTGAATGTCCTGCCAGTAAAATCGCGAGAAGGCTGGCCCCGCCGGTCCCTCGACCACCGGCACGCCGTAGCTCACCAGCAAGATCGCCGCGCCCTTGGCCGCCACCCGCCGGGCCTCGGCGTGAAAGGCGTCCAGATCGAACCAGTGTGCCGCCTGGGCCGCAACCACCAGATCGACCGACCCGTCCCCGAGCCCAATCCGCTCCGCCAATTCGCAGACATAGCTCACCCCCGGGCAGTCCCGCGCCGCCGCCAGTTGATCCGCGCTCGCATCGCTCGCCGTCACCCGGTCGAAATGTCCCGCCAGCCGACAGGCCAGTTGCCCGCTTCCGCAGCCCACATCGAGGCGCCCCGCCTGCGCCCCGAGCCCCGCCAGAACCGGCCCGAGCGCTTCCGGATAGGTCGGACAAAACCGCGCATAATCCCCGCCGCCCGCCGTGAACGGATTGTCCGGCAACTGTTTCCCCACCTTGTCACAATACGCCCTGTGACGCACCGGCCTGAAGTTCGCCTTGCAACCGCCTGAGGCGCGAAAAAACGGAGAGGCGTTCAGGTCAGGTCCGAAACCCCCGTCTCGATCCGGATGACCTTTCCGTCCCGCTTGAGGTTGACGATCATCGCCCCCTCACGCGACCCGCTGCGGAACGACAAAATGGTGTGCACCACCAGAATGTCCTCGTTCTCGTAGAGGCACCGGATGTCTTCGATGGTGCGGTTTCCGCCGGCCCAGACCTTGCCGAGCAGCGCCGCCATCTCGTCGCGGTTCAGCGTATCCTTCGACTTGTGCCGAACATAGGAGAAGTCCTCGTGAAAGAGCGCGACATAGCGATCCACGTCGTCGGCGCGCATCGCGGCGGCCATTTCATCGTAAATTCCCACGCGCCCGTTCCCTTGCGCTGATCACCGGCGCCAAGCCTACACCGATCGTCCGGACACCAAAACGAATTCGCGTGGCAGGCGCCCCGCAGGCACCGGTTTCTCCGCGTGCCAGTCGCCTCGGCGAGGCCCGCATCCGGACGCGGGTCGCCGTCTCCCCCGGAGTCCCGCACTGAAGGATTGTACGTACAGAATAAGCGACTGATGCATACAGCTTGCATACAGCAATTCTCGCCCCCGAAGCCGCCCGCCCCCGGCGCGTCCACCCCGCGACTTGACGCCCCCGCCCCGGCAGGGTCACAGTCCGCTGCCCGCCCCCGCCGGAACCGATCCATGCCCCCGCGCCCCGAAGTCGACGCCCTCACCGAAGCCCAGGCCAAGGCAGAACTCGGCCTGCTCGCCCGCGAGATCGCCGCCGCGGATCAGGCCTATCACGGCGCCGATGCGCCCGAGATTACCGACGCCGCCTACGATGCGCTGAAGCGCCGCAACGCCGCCATCGAGGCCCGTTTCCCGCATCTCAAGCGCCCCGACAGCCCGTCGGAAAAGATCGGCGCCGCCCCGTCCGAAGCGTTCGGCAAGATCCGCCACGACGTTCCGATGCTCAGCCTTTCCAATGCCTTCGACGACGATGAGATCGTCGAATTCGACACCCGCATCCGCCGCTTCCTCGGCCTCGACGCCGCGTCCCCGCTCGCCTATGCCGCCGAGCCCAAGATCGACGGCCTGTCGCTCTCGATCCGATATGAGGACGGCCGGCTGGTCCATGCCGCCACCCGCGGTGACGGCGAGACCGGCGAGAACGTCACCGCCAACGCCCGCACCATCGACGACATACCCGAGACGCTGGCGGGCGCCCCGGAACTCCTGGAAATCCGCGGCGAGGTCTATATGAGCCACGCCGATTTCGCCGCCCTCAACGCACGCCAGGAGGGCGCCGGCACCCGCACATTCGCCAACCCCCGCAACGCCGCCGCCGGCTCGCTTCGGCAGCTCGACCCCGCCATCACCGCCGCCCGCCCGCTTAGGTTCTTCGCCTATGGCTGGGGCGCGCTCTCCGCACCGCTGGCCGAAACCCAGACCGGCGCCATCGACCAGCTCACCGCTTTAGGTTTCTCGACCAACCCACTGATGAAGCTCTGCAAAGGCGTGGCAGATATGATCGCGCACTACCGCCGCATTGAGGCTGATCGCGCTGCCCTCGGCTACGATATCGACGGCGTCGTCTACAAGGTCGACCGGCTCGACCTGCAAGCCCGGCTCGGCTTCCGCTCCTCCACGCCGCGCTGGGCGATCGCGCACAAGTTCTCCGCCGAACGCGCCACCACCCTGTTGGAGGCCATCGAGATCCAGGTCGGCCGCACCGGCGCCCTTTCCCCCGTCGCGCGGCTAACTCCGGTCACCGTCGGCGGCGTCGTCGTTTCGAACGCCACCCTCCACAATGCCGACTACATCGCCGGCCGCGACTCCTCGGGCGCCCCGATCCGGGAGGGCCGCGACATCCGCGTCGGCGACCGGGTCACGGTCTACCGCGCCGGCGACGTGATCCCGAAGATCGAGGACGTCGACCTCGCCCGCCGCCCCGCCGAGGCGGTTCCTTTCGTTTTCCCCGAAACCTGCCCGATCTGCGGCTCCGACGTGATCCGCGAAGAAGGCGAGGCAGTACACCGCTGCACCGGCAACCTGATCTGCCCGGCACAGGCGGTTGAAAAGCTGCGGCATTTCGTCAGCCGTGGTGCCTTCGACATCGAGGGGCTCGGCGCGAAGCAGGTCGAGGCGTTCTTCGCCGAAGGCTGGCTGCGCGAGCCCGCCGACATCTTCACCCTTGAGGCCCGCCACGGTGCCGCGCTCCGCACCCGCGACGGCTGGGGCGAGAAATCCGCCGCCAACCTCTTCGACGCCATCGCCTCCCGCCGCACTGTTCCCTTGGATCGGCTGATCTTCGGTCTCGGCATCCGCCATGTCGGCGAGACCTCCGCCCGGCTCCTCGCCCGGCACTACGGCAGCTGGGAGCGCTTCCGGGCCGCAATGGAGGCCGGCCGCGAGCACGAAGGCCCGGACTGGGACGCCCTGAACGGCATCGACGGGGTCGGCCCGGTCATGGCCTCGAGCCTCGTCGACTACTTCCACGAACCTGCCAACCGCGCCGCCGTCGACAGGCTTGTGGCTGAACTCGACATCGCCGACGTCTCGGTCCCGAACGCCACCGACAGTCCGATCGCCGGCAAGACCGTGGTTTTCACCGGCACGCTCGAGCGCATGACCCGCGCCGAGGCAAAGACCCGCGCCGAGGCGCTCGGTGCGAAGGTCTCGGGCTCGGTCTCCGCCCGCACCGATTACGTCGTCGCAGGCCCCGGCGCCGGCTCGAAGGAAAAGAAGGCGCGCGAACTCGGCCTCACGCTCCTGACCGAGGACGACTGGCTCGCGCTTGTCGGCGCCGGCTGAGCCTCAGCCGGTGTCGACCATGGCACAGGCCAGCTCCGGCCCGCCGGGTGCGGCGAACAGCGCCTGATCGCCTTTTGTCCAGAAGAGTGCCTTGCCGCCCGGCTCGGTCTCCGAAGCATACACGTGCGCCCGACGCCGCTACCGCCTGCGGCAGCACCAGCGCCTCGTCGCGCCAGCGGATCGCCACGAGCGCAGGCTCCGTGTTCACGAACGTGATGCTCAGGAGTGCATCGAGCCCGTCGCAGGCCCAGGCCGTCGGCCCGACCGACACGCCGGCCTCGTCGTCCGCGCGGGCCTGGGCGGAGCCCTCCCGGATCGCGTGGATCCGCAGCGCATATTCCGCAGCGAGGCAGGTCTCAAGCCCGGCCGCCGACTTCCCGCACGCGTCACGCCACTTTGTCCTCCCCCGCTGTATCGTCTGCAGCGTGGCACGAGTCTCCTCATCGACGTCGGGATCATCCAGCGCCAGCCCGTAGAGCCGCGCAAGCTCCCGGTCGAGCGCCGCAAGACCGGCATCGGCACAGATCGCGGTCTCCGCTCTAGAGCCGGCTCCCGCACAGTCGAAAGACTGCTGCGCCGCTAGGCCAGGTGCCGAATAGACCAAGAATGCGAGAATCAGGGCAGGACGGAACCGACTGATCGACATGGGGCGGGCGCTCCTCAATGTAGCGGCCCGCATCATCTCCACCCACGCTTGACGGTCAAGCAAGAGCGCCTTCGGGGTACTTCGGCGAAAACGGTTGATCCGGCGCCGAACGTCGCGTCTCTTCGCGCCATGAGCGGCCGCCCCGAAGTTCTCTTTCCCCTTTTTTCCGAACTGACCGCGCTTGATGGGGTCGGTCCTAAGACCGCGAAGCTGCTCGAGAGACGAAGGTCACGGCGCCCGCCCATCTTCTGCTGACCCTTCCCGTCTCCGGGGTGGATCGGAGGCTGCGCGCCTCCATCCGAGATGCGGCGCTTCCCGAAATCGTCACCGTCGAGGTCGAGATCGGCCTGCACCAGCCGCCCTCCGGGCGCGGCCGGCCCTACCGCATTCATGTCCGCGACGCGGC
>CAVOGP010000014.1:0-174251 GCA_963695425.1 uncultured Alphaproteobacteria bacterium
TGGCAAGTATGCAGGCTGTGCGGCTCTCCGCGAGGCCGGCGTTCGCCAGCACCCGCCCTTCTCGATTCCCACCGTGCCCGGGCCTCGCGCCGACGCCGCGCAGACGCGGCCGCAGGCATCGTCGGCCCGGGCTCCACCCCGCCTTGGCCTGCCCGGAGGATCTTCCATGCTGTTCACACTGACGAAATGGCTTCTGTGGATATGGGTGGCACTCTACCTCGCCGCCCTGTTCCTGTTTTTCGTAGGCTCCTTCGGCCTCTTCGGATCGGACAGCGGCCCGCTGGCGGGGGTCTTTCTCGTGCCGCTCGGCCTGCCCTGGAATCGGTTCGTCGACCTCCTTCCGGAGCCGTTCTGGCCTTGGCTCGGTGCTGCTTCCCCCCTCGTGAACGTGCTCCTGCTCTACGCTCTCCACGGCCATGCTCGCCACCGCCGGCAGGGACTCAGGCAGGAAATCCGATTGGCTAAACGTTCTGACTGTCAGCGCCCGCAAGCACCGCGACGCCGCTGCGCGCCCCAGGGTATGATCCTCTCGCTTGGTGGCACCATCATACTTTGCGCGAGGCGACGTCTCCCAGTTGGCGCGAAAGCCGTGGTGATCTTCGCAATGTGATCTCATCAAGGGCTCCCGCGCCGCCGCCTCGAACGCCAACGGATCGTGGTTCGCCATGGCGATATAGAACGCAGCGCCGTCGAGGTGCTTTGAGCGAGTTGCGCCGCCTAACCGCGCGATTGTGCTCGGGGCTGCGACAGGCCGAGCGGACGATCAGCGGCTTGCCCAGCCGGTCGCCCATGGCCTGCAGCTTGTCGAGCGCAGGCGCGTTGATCAGAAGCTTGCCGGTGCCCCGGCTGGCGATCTCGGCGGGCGAGAAGTTGGGCCAGCGCCAGGTGCCCTAAGGCATGTCGCGCCAATGGCGATGGGTTCGACCACAGAAAAGCCGCTCTACAGTGTCGCGCTTCGTTCTGCGTCTGTCCGCGCCTATTCACCAGCCCACCAACCGGCTGAAAAGCGCATTATCCTGAGATTGTTTACCTTTCTGGCAGGGAGGTGCTTGCCTGCACTCCTCCTCTCCCGCCCGGCCCTCCCGGCCGACGTGCGCACAAGGCGCCATCGGCCCAAGGTTGAGCGGTGGTCGGAACCTGCGACGACCGCCGCCACCGGTATCCTCCCGCTTCAACCCGCCCCGCCCGAATCCCTCGAGAGGCCGGCTCCACGATATGAAGCCGAGTGCCATCAAACCGATCGGACTGATATGAGTGAACACCACGGAATGTGTCCTGAACCTCGCCCACGAGTTTTTATCGTTAGATATCAGAACAGTGTGAGCCGTCCGAGCCGACACGACCCGAGCACCGCAGCGCGCGGCCCCGCCGGGCTTCGCAATGCGCAGGCGGGCGGAATTTCACCTGCCCCCCCTTTCCCCTAAACCCGAATCAGCTATTGTCGGCGACGCATCGGATGGGACGCGGCATGCCGAAAGCGATCAATTACGGCCAACTCATGCACAAGGCGCTTCGCCAGCTCATGGCTGAGGTGCTGGCGCACGTCGCCCGCGACGGTCTGCCGGGAAAGCATCATTTCTTCATCACCTTCGACACGACCCACCCCGGCGTGGACATGTCGGCCTCGCTCCGGAGCCGGTACCCGTCCGAGATGACCATCGTCCTCCAGGACTGGTTCGAGGACCTGGCGGTGATGAAGGACCGCTTCTCCGTGACGCTCAACTTCGGCAACGCGCCCGAGCCGATGGTCGTCCCGTTCGAAGCGATCACGACCTTTGTCGATCCCTCCGTCGAGTTCGGCCTGAAATTCGACGGTCACGAGGAGGGAGGCGAGGACGCCGTGCTGAATTCGGCGCCGAAGGAACCGAGGGCGGTCACGCCGGCAGGCGATGGCGCAGTTGTGAGCCTCGACAAGTTCCGCAAGCATTGAGCCTGCCACCCGTCGCGCGGTGATACAGCGCGGCCGCTGCCTGTGGATAACTCGGCTCTTGGCCACCTATGCCAGTTAAATTAATGGCTAGACCACCGTAACATTGTGATACGCGCCTGCCACCCTTGGCCCATCGGCCGGTCTGCGCCTCAGTACTCCCCGGTTTCCACCAGGTCGCTGCCGTCGAACAGCCGGTCGAGCCCCTCATCCCAGTATTCGGCGAGCTGCGGGTTCGCCAGCAGGTAGTCCGAGGTCAGCCCGTCCCTTCGCTCCGTCGCCAGCTGCACTGCCGCCCCCCACTCGCCGGGCTCCATGTCGCCCCGCCCGATCCACATCAGCGCCACCAGCTCGGCCTGCTGGTCCGGCTCCAGATCCTCGATCTCGCCGGCAAGCTCGGCCAGCGTATAATCGGCGACGTCGTAGCGCGGCACCGACGGGTCCTTCTCGTCGACGTAGTTTCCCTCGTCGTCGCTGGCGGCAGCCTGCTCGGCCATCAGCGCGCGGGTGTGCAGGATCAGGTTCTGCAGGAACTTCGGGTTCAGGGTAAGCTCGTCCATGGAACGCGCCTCTCGCGGATCCGGGGGGTTGCCGCAGACCAGTACGAGCCATCGCCACCGCCCTGTCAATGGGCGCGAACCGCGGTTGGCGTAGCCCGGCGGGACCGCTATACCGACGCCCGACCATCCGGATCAGCGAGGGACCGATGACCGCCACCCGTACCGAGACCGACAGCTTCGGGCCGCTCGAGGTTCCCGCCGACCGCTACTGGGGTGCGCAGACGCAGCGCTCGATCCAGAACTTCCCCATCGGCTGGGAGCACCAGCCGGTGGCCATGCGCCGGGCGCTCGGGCTCATCAAGCAGGCGGCGGCCGAGGTGAACATGGAGCTCGGCGACCTTGACCCGACGATCGGCAGGGCGATCGCCGCGGCCGCCGCCGAGGTGGCCGCGGGCGACCTCGACGACCACTTCCCGCTGGTGGTCTGGCAGACCGGCTCCGGCACCCAGTCGAACATGAACGCCAACGAGGTGATCTCGAACCGTGCGATCGAGATGCTCGGCGGCAGGATGGGCTCCAAGAAGCCGGTGCACCCCAACGACCACGTCAACATGGGCCAGTCGTCGAACGACACCTACCCGACGGCGATGCACATCGCGACCGCCGAGATGGCGCACAAGGTGACGCTCCCCGGCCTGCGCAAGCTGCACGGCGCGCTGGCCGAGAAGTCGGACGCCTTCAAGGGCATCATCAAGATCGGCCGCACCCACACCCAGGACGCCACCCCGCTCACCCTCGGCCAAGAATTCGGCGGCTATGCTTTCCAGGTCGAGCAGTCGATCCGGCGGGTAACCGCGGCGCTGCACAACATCTACCCCCTTGCCCAGGGCGGCACCGCCGTCGGCACCGGCCTCAACACCCGCAAGGGCTTCGCCGAGAAATTCGCGGCAAAGGTCGCCGAACTGACCGGCCTGCCCTTCGTGACCGCCCCCAACAAGTTCGAGGCGCTGGCGGCCAACGACGCCATGGTCGAGATGTCGGGCGCGCTCAAGACCGTGGCGGTCAGCCTCTTCAAGATTGCCAACGACATCCGCCTGCTCGGCTCTGGCCCGCGCTGCGGCCTCGGCGAGCTGATCCTGCCCGAGAACGAACCCGGCTCCTCGATCATGCCGGGCAAGGTCAACCCCACCCAGGCCGAGGCGCTGACCATGGTCTGCGCCCAGGTCATGGGCAACGACGCCGCCGTTGGCTTCGCCGGTTCCCAGGGGCATTTCGAGCTCAACGTCTTCAAGCCGGTCATCGTCTACAACGTGCTGCAGTCGATGCAGCTCCTCGGCGATGCGAGCGCCTCCTTCACCGACAACTGCGTGGCCGGCATCGAGGCCGACGAAGAGCGCATCTCGAAGCTGATGTGGGAGAGCCTGATGCTGGTCACAGCACTCGCCCCCGAGATCGGCTACGACAACGCCACCAAGGTCGCCAAGACCGCCCACAAGAACCGCACGACACTTAAGCAAGAGGCGATCCGACTCGGCTTTGTGGACGCCGAGACCTTTGATAGGGTGGTACAGCCGGGCGAGATGCTCGGACCGAAGGACTGAGGACAGCGGCGATGCAGTGGCGCGGACGGCGAACCAGCGACAATATCGAGGACCGCCGGCGCGGCGGCGGCGGAGGCGGGCGCGCCGGGATCGGCGGGCTGGGGCTCGTCGTCGTCCTGCTGATCGGCATCTTCTTCGGCGTGGACGTCACGCCCTTCCTCGGCGGCGGCCAGGTGCAGACCGGAGCGCCGGCGGGACCGAACGCGATCGACGACGAGGCGGAAGAGTTCGTCGGCGTGGTGCTCGCCGAGACCGAGGATATCTGGGGCGCGATGTTCGAGCAGTCGGGCCTGCAATACACGCAACCGCGGCTCGTCCTCTACGCCGGCGGCACGGTCTCCGGCTGCGGCTCGGCGCAATCGGCGATGGGGCCGTTCTACTGCCCCAACGACCAGACCATTTACCTCGACACCGAGTTCTTCAACACCATGACCCGGCAGTTCGGCTCCCGCGGCGAGTTCGCGCGCGCCTATGTCATCGCCCATGAGGTCGGACATCACGTGCAGGACGAGCTCGGCGTGCTTGGCCAGGTCAATGCGCAGCGGTCGCGGATGCGGGAGGCGGACTCGAACGCGCTCTCGGTCCGGGTCGAGCTGCAGGCCGACTGCTACGCCGGCATCTGGGCGAATGCGGCGCAGGACCGGCTGCAGCTGACCGACGAGGATATCCGCGATGCGCTCGACACCGCCGCGCGCATCGGCGACGACGCTCTGCAGCGCGCCAGCCAGGGCAGGGTGGTACCCGACAGTTTCACGCACGGCACCAGTGAGCAGCGGCAGACCTGGTTCTACCAGGGCTTCCGCACCGGCGACCCGGACGCCTGCGATAGCTTCAACGCACGCGACCTCTGATGGCCGAGGTGGTCAACCTCCGCACCATCCGCAAGCGGCGCACGCGCGCCGCAGAGCGCACCGTCGCGGCCGAACAGGCCGCGCGCCACGGCCAGGGCAAGGCGGAACGCCAGCGGCGCGAGGCTGAGGCGGCCAGGGCCGAGGCGCATCTCGATGGCCACCTGCGCGAGGCCCGGCAAGAGCCCGGCGACTGACCCGATGGCCCGCCCGGTCAAGCGCTCGCTGACCCTGCGCGGCCACCGCACCTCGGTCAGCCTCGAAGAGGAATTCTGGCAGGCCTTTCGAGCGGCAGCCCGCACGGAGGGCCGCGCGCTCAACGCGCTGGCCGCCGAAATCGACGCGGCCCGCCCGCCCGATACCGGCCTCGCCTCGGCGATCCGCATCTACATCCTGCAGCACCTGCAAGGCCGCGGCTGATCCGTGCAGGGCATACTAAGTGAACGATTTCAATTATCTACGCCCTGTTGCAACGTGCAACAGGCCTGAAATCGCAGCGCCGCCCTCCTCGGCTCCCGTGCCCACCCTCCCTGTTTCGCGCGATTCGGGTCGGGGTCAAGGCTCGCGGAACGCGACCGCGCTTGCGCGGCTCGGCCTTGACGCCGTCCCGAATCGCACCCCCACCATGGCCGAGGCGCTTGATGAAGCAGCCGCTTCATCAAGCGCCTCCCCAGCAGATTCTTGCCTTCTCACCACATGCCAAGACGACTGGGCTGCGGCGCGAGCACGACGCCGACACGCGCACGACGCCGACGCGCCGCCACCGCCGGCCGGCGCAGCGGCCGGCCTCCCTCGGGGCGCCACGCCAGACGCAGCGGCCCCGCGCCCTAGCCGATCAGCGCGAGTGCCGGGAATGTGTCGAGCAGCCAGAACGAGAGGTCGCTGAACCCCCCGGTCAGCATCAGCACCCCGACCCCCACCAGCAGCACCCCCATGACCCGCTCGATCGTCCCCATATGCCGCTTCAGCCGGCCCATGAGGCCCATCGCCCGGTTGAGAAACAGCGCGGTCAGCAGGAAAGGCAGCCCCAGACCCACCGCGTAGGCCCCCATCAGCAGCAGCCCGCGCTCCACCGACCCTTCCTGGGCCGCGAGGCTCAGGATGGTGCCCAGGACCGGCCCGATGCAGGGCGTCCAGCCAAAGGCGAAGGCGAGACCCAGCAGATAGGCACCGATCGCCGTGCCGCCGGTGGTCCGCGTCTCCAGCCGAGCCTCGCGGTTCAGGATCGGGATACGCAGGATTCCGAGGAAATGCAGCCCGAAGACCGTGATGACGAGCCCGGCAACGATCGCCATCTCGCGCTGATAAGCCAGGAGCAGCCGCCCGAACGCCGAAGCCGCCAGCCCCAGCAGCAGGAAAACCGTCGAGAGCCCCAGCACGAAGAAAACCGCCGCCCGCAGGATGCGCCCCCGTGCCGCAGTGCTGCCAGAGGTCGCGTCCGCCATTGACGCCCCCGCGAGGAAAGCGAGATACGCCGGCACGATCGGCAGCACGCAGGGCGACAGGAAGCTCAGCACGCCCCCTACCCCCGCCACCACGAGCGACGGCGCCAGCGAGGCATCCCAGAGGTCGATCCCGAACATCGCCCCTTCCTAGCCGCCGGACATGCCGCCGTCACCCACGCTTGGCCTCACATTGGCGTGGACAGGCCGGGGGCCGACCGATAGCTCTCGCCCCATGCAATGGGACGCGGAACTCGACGCGCGGGGCCTCCTGTGCCCGCTGCCGGTGCTCAGGGCGCGCAAGCGGCTGATGTCGCTGGCGCCGGGCCAGATACTGCGGATCCTCGCCGACGACCCGGCGGCCCTGGTGGACATCCCGCATTTCTGCGCCGAACAGGGCCACGCCCTCATCGGCCAGGCCGAGATAGCGCACCCGGCGCACGCCTACCTGATCCGCCGCCGGGAGGATGTCGGGCGCCCCTAGAGCCCCTTGGAGCGATAGCTCGCCGCCACCCTGCCGATCGAGACGATATAGGCCGCGACCCGCAGGTCCTCCACGTCCTTGCGCCCGTGCCAGACCTCTCGCATCGACTGGTAGGCGGTGCGCATGGTGTCGTCGAGGCCCGAGCGCACCAGCTCCAACTCGCCCGCCCCGCGCACGTACTCGTCCTTGAACTTGGCCGTGAGGCTGGCCTTGACCCCGGTCGACTGCAGCATGCGCTCGATCTCCTGCACCAGAAGCGCGTTCTGCGCCTCCTCCTGCCGGCGCTGCATCCGCCCGAAGCGGATGTGGCTGAGGTTCTTCACCCACTCGAAATAGCTCACCGTGACGCCGCCGGCATTCGCATAGAGGTCGGGGATGATGACCTTGCCGCGCGCATTCAGGATCGCGTCGCCGCCCGCGGTGATCGGGCCGTTGGCCGCCTCGATGATCAGGGGCGCACGGATGCGCTCGGCATTCTCAATGTTGATGACCGATTCGAGCGCCGCCGGAATGAGGATGTCACAATCGGCTTCCAGCACGCTCGCCCCGTCCGCGACATAGGTGCCGCGCGGAAAGTCCTTCACCCCGCCGGTGGCGCCGATATGCGTCTTGAGGAACTCGATCGGAATGCCCTCGTCGTTGACCACCGCGCCGTCGCGCTCGATCACCCCCGTGATGATGCAGCCGTCTTCTTCCGACAGGAACTTCGCCGCGTGATAGCCGACGTTGCCGAGGCCCTGCACGATGACGCGCTTGCCCTCCAGCCCGCCGGACAGCCCGGCCACCTTTATGTCGTCGGGATGGCGGAAGAACTCGCGCAGCGCGTATTGCACGCCGCGCCCCGTGGCCTCCACCCGGCCGGCAATGCCGCCGGCGTTCAGCGGCTTGCCGGTGACGCAGGCCGAGGCGTTGATGTCGGTTGTGTTCATCCGCCGGTACTGGTCGGCCATCCAGGCCATCTCGCGCTCGCCGGTGCCCATGTCCGGGGCGGGAACGTTCTGTGCAGGGGTTGATCAGGTCGCGCTTGACCAGCTCATAGGTGAAGCGGCGGGTGATGAGCTCCATCTCGTGCTCGTCCCATTCGCGCGGGTCGATCCTGAGGCCGCCCTTGGAGCCGCCGAACGGAACCTCGACCAGCGCGCATTTGAAGGTCATGAGCGCTGCCAGCGCCTCGACCTCGTCCTGATGCACGGCCATGGCGTAGCGGATGCCGCCCTTGACCGGCTCCATGTGTTCGGAATGTACGCTCCGGTAGCCGGTGAAGGTATGGATCGACCCGCGCAGCCGCACGCCGAAGCGCACGGTATAGGTCGAGTTGCACACCCGGATCTTCTCTTCCAGCCCCGGCGAGAGGTCCATGAGCGCCACCGCGCGCTGGAACATGAGATCGACGGATTCGCGGAAGCTCGGCTCGCGTAGCGGCGCATTCATGGCGTTTCCCCAAGCGTTTCTTTCGGCCCCGGAACGGGCGCCGCCAATAGATCACTCCTGCACGCACCTCACAAGCGCCCGCCCGGGACTCCGACGCTACAGCCGTTTGGCAAAAATTTCATGACAACACCCGCCCGACCAGTGCCGGGCGCGATCCCCGCCGCGTGCGGGAGATTGTCATGAACCGGGATCCGCGGTAACCTGTTCGGCGCAGGGGCAACGCTGGCAGGATCGGCCGCCGGCATCCGGGTTCGGGGCTTGATCGGAGGCTGTAAGGCCCCATGGGGCAAAAGATATTTGGATGGGCCAGCCGGTACGAACTGCTGGCGGGGCATGAAGCGGACGACGGACGGACGATCCGCCGGTTTCTCGATCGCGACGAGGCGCTCCAATTCTCTGCGCCACAGCGCGTCCGATCCCGCCGACATGGACGCCCTCAGGCGGTGGCTGTTCGAAGAAGGGCTGGTCCTCTGGCCGGAGCAGGACATCCTGGAGCGGGTCGCGACGGCGTTGAGCGCGGGGCTCCTGCGCATAGGCTTCTGGACTACGACAGCGTGGGGGCCGGTGCCGGAGGCAAGGAGGAGCCGGAGCCGGAGCCCAAGCCGGATCCCGAAGCCCAAACCGAAAGCCCAAGCCGGTGGTGGTGGCCGAGCTGCTCGTCAACGTGAAGGACGCCGACGGCAAGCCGGTCGAGGGCGCGACGGTGACGGCAGGCGCTCTCGGCACGAAGAAGACCGACAAGAACGGCGTGGCCGACTACGGAAAGGTCACGCCGGGCACCTACGACGTCACCGCTGAGAAGAGCGCCCACGCCCCGAAACGCAACGACACCGCGCCGAAGAAGGACGAAAAGAAGGCAGTCAGCGTTCCGGACGGCAAGAAGACCGTCGTCGACCTCGTCCAGCATCCGCAATGCGCCAACGTGGCCTTTTTCGAGGGCTCGTCGCCGCGCGCGAAATACTTCGGCTTCGACCACAAGACCAACATCATCGCTGCGGTCAACGGCGAGTACTGGAAGCCCGTTCCCGACAAGGGAACGCTGACCATGCCGGGGAGCAAGTTCGTCCGCAACGCGAGCCGGTGGGTCTCCGTCGCGATCGGCGAGGAAACCGAGGTCGAGATCAACTTCGACTTCAAGGGAGGCGAGTGCATCCCCTGCATCGCCAACAGCAAGTTCGAGGTCGTCCCCGCCACGATCGCCGACGTCGTGACCACCAGCGTGACCGCCAAGAAGGCGAAGTTCAGCATCCGGGGCAAGGCGGCCGGCGAGGCCAGCCTCAAGGTCCTGTGCGACGGCAAGGACATCGGCTGGTTCCACATCTGGTGCGAGGCCAAGAAGACGCTGCGGCTGGATGTCGCCTGCATCATCACCGCCCGCGCACCCGCCACGGCCTACAACATGGCCGCGCTGCGGGCGCACTTCAACGACATCTACCGGCAGGCAGTGCTCGAGGTCGACATGCGCGATCTGGGAAACATCGATCTGACGGGCAACGCGCCCCTGGCCGCGATCGAGAGCAGCGGGTACCCGGCGACCGGGGCTGTTCCTGGCCAAGTCCGGCACGCCGCAGCCCTATGCCAGCAAGGGGACGGTCCTGAACGCGCTGCACGCGGCGGCCACGACATCGCTGGCGGCGCGGACCACCGCTCCTCTGGCGCGCAACGGCGCCTACCGGCTCTACTGGTACGTCCCGACGGTCGGCTGTTCGATCCTCGGCACCGTGCTCGGCATCGGGTCGCGCGTGGGCTTCGGCTTCGCGGCGGATTCCACCACCGCCCGGAACTCGTGCGCGCACGAGTTCGGGCATAGCCTTAACCTGCGGCATCCGTCCGATGGATCGTCGGGCCCGCAGTTTGCCGCGCACAACCGCTCCACCCTCAACGCCGCGGTGCCGGCCTATGCGGCGACCAACACCGAGCCGTCGAGCGCCGCCGACACCGCATCTTCGAACGTCATGGCGAACGATCCGACCAACCTGATGGGCTACTGGTCGGATCGGCCGAACCGCAAGCCGCTGAGATACCATCAGTGGAAAGCCGCCAGCAGGAGCTGAATCCATGGACCTCGCCGACTATTGCCCGCCCATCGTCGTCGAAAGGGTTCAGAAGGCCGATCTTGCGTCCGGCGAGAACAGCGGGCTGTTCTCGTGGATCGCGAACGAGGCCGAACTGGAGTGCCAGGTGCATGCGATCAAGGCCGTGGCCGAACGCCTGAATGCCGAGAGCCATCCTCAGGTTATCGACGACTTCAGCAACTCCGTCGCCACCTACGCGCGCCTGCTGCCGCCGGAGGCCGTCGCGAGCGTCCGGGCCGCCTACCTGCGGTTTCCATATTACGAAGCGAACGCGTCCGACTACTTCGCCGCTCTGCGGCTGACCGGAATCGACATCCGGAGTCATTTGAGGGGAAAGATTCGCGAGGACTGGGCATTCACGCAACCAAGACGGGACGCCGCGACCTGGCACTACTACATGTACCTGGCGAGCCTCGGCGAGCCCGGCGCGATCGACGCGCTGGCAGCAAAGATCGCAGCGACCGACAACGGGAACGACGCGACCAACCTGCTGCAGAGCCTGTCGGAGCTGAAGGCCGAGGGGGTCACCGAGGTTCTCAATCTCTACAAGAACGACCAGCGGCGCGCCGACGACCCCGAAGGCCCGGGCATGACGATCGCCGAGAGCGTCGCGGTGTTCCTGCAAATGCGGTCAGTTCAATAACATAACAGAATCAATATCTTACCGTATGTCGCACTGTGCGACATCCAGCCGCCGCACGCTGTCTGCCGGCGCAGGCATCGCGTAAGGTGCTTGATGCGGGCGTGAGCGAGGCCCGGTGACGGGCAGGGCGGCAGGCATGAGCGAAGTTGCGTCGAGAGGCCGCCCGCAGGGGCCAGGCCATAGTTCGTGTTTTCAGGAAGAAACTGTCGCGCGAGCAGTTCTGTGCTTTCATGTCACGCCAGCCTGGCTCGCTTGTCGTCTTCGAAGCCTCCGGCAGCGCGAACTACTGGGCGCGCGAGATGGAATTGCTCGGCCATGAAGTCAAGATGATCGCCCCGAAATATGTTCGTCCATTCATCAAGCGCCAGAAGAACGACGCGGCGGATGCCGAAGCAATCGTGATCGCGGCGCGCCAGCCGGAGATGCGCTTCGTCGCCGCGAAGACGGAGGAGCAGCAGGCCACGGCGATCCTGTTCCGCGGCTGGGAGCGGCTCGTCCGTCAGCGTACCGAGCTGGTCAATGCGCTGCGGGCGGCGTTCTACGAATACGGCTATGTGTTCCCCGTCGGCATCTGGCAATTGAAGCGGTTGGAGGCGGTGGTGCGCGATCCCGATTGCACCCTGCCGGCGCTGATCGTCGCCGAATGCCAGGACCTGCTCGCGCAAACACATTCGTCCTCAACATGGCTCGATTGTTTCGCCTGATGCGCTTGGCCGCAATGAAAAGGACCGAGCATTTTCGGCCAGGTCCTCCGCACTGTCGAGCGGAGGAATGAAGGCATAACTCGCGCTCAGGGTGAGACGGCGTGCCCCCCGTTTCCCGGTGACCGAGATGCGAGGCTATCTGGATCGCGGAGTTCGCTGAAGGGCAATACGGCATCGACACGCCCGCCGCTGCGAATGGGCTGCTCAAGATGCTCCGCCTGCTGATGAGGCTTGCCATCGCGCTCGAATGGCGAACGGACGATCCGACCGCGGGCGTAGCACTATACGCGACCAAGGCCGGTAGCCATAACACATGGGCCGAGCATGAGATCGCCCGCTATCTCGACGTTCACGGGCCGGGCACGCCGCCCGTCGTGCCATGCTGCTCATGCTCTACACCGGAGTCGCGCGCGCGGACGCCGCGAAGCTTGGCAGGCAGAACGTCCGCGACGGTCGTCTGACCTACCGTCGCCATACACCCGGCAAGGCCAATGTGGACGTTCTGGTGGACATCGCGTGCCGGCGGGGCGGTCAGGCGCTGGCGGCAAGCAGGCTCGCGTTGCCGCCCGCGGCTGTGGTGTCGATGCAGAGGTGGCGCTCGATGGCATATCGGGCGGGGGCGACGGCATCCGTGACGAGGCCCACGATTGGCCCTTCGCGGGCGGCGAGGGCGCGGCGCAGCGCGCGCAGCCAGTCTTCGGGGCCATGGGCCGCCACCAGCGCGAGATCCGCGAGGCCGGTCAGATCGGCGGGCCTTACCCGACCCTTGAGGGCGGCGATCGGAAGACCCGCAGCGGCCAGCTCGGCCACAGGCTCGGTGATGCCCTCTGCGACGACGACCACCGCGTTGCCGGCGGCCAGCGCCTGCGCGGCCTGCGCCAATGCCGTCTCCGCCCCGGCGCCGAGGCAGAGCACCCGGCCGCGGGGATGCAGCGAGAGCCGGTTGCTCTCACCGGTCGGGCCCGGCAGGTCCACCGGCTCCGCCGGCAGCGCCTCGGCCGCCGCGAGTGCGAAGGAGGCAGGCCCGCCCTGCCCCGCCAGCGCCGCCTCCAGCACTGCGCGCCGGTCGGCCGGGCTGACCCCCCCAAGGGCCGCGAAGGCAGCCGCCAGCTGCGCGGACGTGACCTCGGCCCCGCCCGGCGCCGCCGCCGACAGCCCTGCGGCGCGGCGCTGCAGGTGCGGCAGGTAATGCGGGCCGCCGGCCTTCGGTCCAGTCCCGGACAAGCCCTCGCCGCCGAAGGGCTGCGAGCCGACCACCGCGCCGATCTGATTTCGGTTGACGTAGGCATTGCCGACGCTTACGCCGGCGCTCCACCACCGCTTGCACCCGATCGTCGATGCGGCTGTGCAAGCCGATGGTCAGCCCGAAACCTCGCGCGTTGATCGCATCGACCACCGGGTCGAGATCGGCCGCGCGGAAGCGCGCGACATGCAGCACCGGCCCGAACACCTCGCGCGCCACCTAATCGATGCCGCCGACCGCGATCAATGGCGGGAGCGACGAAGCGACCCGTTCCGAGCACCGCCGCCGCTTCATCTCCGAGGACCCGTCGACGTAGCCGGTGATGCCGTGTTCCGCCTCGGCGTCGATCACCGGGCCGACGTCGGTCGAGGCTTCCCAGGGGTCGCCGATCACCAGCTCGTCCATCGCCCCCTCGAGCATGCGCACGCGTGCGGTCGCCGATCTCCCGCTGCAGGTAGAGCACCCGAAGCGCCGAGCAGCGCTGGCCCGCCGTCTGGAAGGCCGAGGCCAGCACGTCGCGCACGACCTGCTCGGCGAGCGCGGTCGATCGGCCATCATGGCGTTGATGCCGCCGGTCTCGGCGATCAGCACCGCGTCGCGGGTCGATGGGTGGCGATGGTGCGGTGGATGATCTGCGCGATCTCGGTCGAACCGGTGAAGACGATCCCGGCGATCCGCGCATCCGCGGTCAGCGGCGCGCCGACCGGCCCGTCGCCGTGCACGCAGCTGGAGCGCGGCGCGGGGCACGCCGGCCTCGTGCAGCAGCGCCGCGGCGCGGGCCGCGATCAGCGGGGTCTGTTCCGCCGGCTTGGCGATGACCGCGTTGCCGGCGCCGAGGCAGGCCGCCACCTGTCCGGTGAAGATCGCGAGGGGGAAGTTCCAGGGGCTGATGCAGACGACGACGCCGCGCGGCGGGTCGGCCGCGGCCTCCGCCGCGTCCCCGTAGTAGCGCAGGAAGTCGACCGCCTCGCGCAGCTCGGCAATGGCGTCGGCCAGCGTCTTGCCAGCCTCGCGGGTGGCCAGCGCCATCAGCTCCACGCCGTTCGCCTCGTAGAGGTCGGCCGCGGCGCGCAGCACGCCCGCCCTTTCCGCCGCCGGGCGCGCTGACCACTCGGCGAAGCCGGCGTCGACCGCGGCGAGTGCTGCCGCCACGTCCGCCGCGGTCGCCTCGCGCAGGCTGCCCACCACGTCGGCCGGGTTGGCCGGGTTGGTCACGTCGCGCACCGGACCCTCCCCCGCGCCCTCGGCAAGCATCGGCTCGGCCTGCCAGCGGTGGCTGCGCCAGGTCTCGCGCGCCTCAAGCAGCGGCGCGATCGAGGCGGGCTCGTTGAATTCCAGCCGCGCGCGTTCAGCCGCGGCGGGAAGAGCGCAGCAGGCGGGCGGATGGCGGTATGGGCAAGGGCGCCGGTCGCCGCAACCTCCGCCAGCGGGTCGGCGGCGATCGCCTCGGCGGGCCGGCTCTTGTCGACGATCGGTTGACGAAGGACGAGTTGGCACCGTTCTCCAAGAGCCGGCGCACCAGATAGGCCAGGAGATCGCGATGCGCCCCGACCGGCGCATAGATGCGGCAGCGCGTGCCCGAGGTCTCGCGGGTGATCTCGTGCATGGCCTCGCCCATCCCGTGCAGCCGCTGGAACTCGTAGCTCGCGGTGTCCCGGGCCATGGCCCGCACCGCGGCGACGGTATGGGCGTTGTGGGTGGCGAACTGCGGATAGATCCGGTCGCAGCGGTCGAGCAGCTTGCGCGCGTTCGCGAGGTAGCTGGTGTCGGTATTGGCCTTACGGGTGAACACCGGGAAGCCGGGCAGCCCGCGCTCCTGCGCCTGCTTCACTTCGGCGTCCCAGTAGGCGCCCTTGACCAGCCGCACCATGATCCGCCGGTCGTGGCGCCGGGCGAGGTCGTAGAGCCAGTCGATCACCGGCCCCGCCCGCCGCCCGTAGGCCTGCACCACGACGCCGAACCCGTCCCAGCCGGCCAAGTGGCGGTCGGCGAGCAGCGCCTCGATCACGTCGAGCGAGAGGTCCAGCCGGTCGGCCTCCTCGGCATCGACGTTGAAGCCGATCCTGGCCGCCGCCGCGGCGCGGGCGAGGTCGCGGGCGCGCGGCATGAGCTCGGTCATCACCGCGGCGCGATGGGTCCACTCGTAGCGCGGATGCAGTGCCGAGAGCTTAACCGAGATGCCGGGGTTGGAGCGGACGTCGCCCCCCGCGCGGGCGGCGATCGCGGCGATCGCCTTGGCGTAGCCGCTGGCATATCGGCGGCATCGGGGTCGGTGCGCGCGGCCTCACCGAGCATGTCGTAGGAGTAGGTGTAGCCCTTTCCCTCGAGCACCCGCGCCCGGTCCATCGCGGCCTCGCGATGGTCTCGCCGAGCACGAACTGGCGGCCCATCACCTGCATCGCCCGGCCGACGGCGGTACGTACCACCGGCTCGCCCAGACGACGGATGGCGCTGCGCAGCAGGGCGGCGGGGCCGGGGCTGTCATCGAGCACGCGGCCAGTGAGCATCAGCGCCCAGGTCGCAGCATTGACCAGGCTGGAGGTGGAGTGGCCGAGATGCGCGCCCCAGTTCGACGGCTCGATCTTGTCGGCGATCAGCTCGTCGATGGTTCCCGCATCGGGCACCCGCAGCAGCGCCTCGGCGAGGCACATCAGCCCGACGCCCTCGTCGGTCGACAAGCCATACTCGGCAAGGAACGCCTCCATCGCCGTCGGCGAGGACCGCTCGCGCACCTCGCGCACCAGGGTGGCCGCCTGTGCCACGATGGCATCGCGTTCGTCCTCGCTCAGGCCGGTCGCGGCGGCGAGCCCGGGCACCAGTGCTGCCTCGTCGGCATAAGCGGCGGCGCGGATCGCGGCGCGGAGGTCTGCGGGGGTGGGGGCATCCTGCGGCATGGCGGGATCATATCAGCTTCTCCGCGGGCGTCTCGGGGAAGTTGCGCAGGGGGCCGCACGCATAAACCTCGGACGGGAACGAAATGGCTGTTGTCGCATTGACAATTGCCCGTCGCCGCAGTGACTGGGAGTCCTCTGGCGCCGACTTCGGTTCGACATCCGCCAAATCGTCCAAGTGGGAAGCCTGAATGACAATGTCCGTGAAGCTTGTTGCGACCGGAACCGCCGTTCCGCCACACCTTCTATTGCAGCGCGACGCTGCGGCAGCGGCACATCAGGGCTTCGCCTCGAGATACGACGATTTCGAGCGGCTGGCCCGGGTGTTCGACAACTCCGGGATCAGGCAGCGGTTCACGGTACGGCCGCTGGAGTGGTATCTTGAGCCTCTCGACTGGCCGGCGCGCAACGCGGCCTACCTCGCGGGGGCGACCCAGCTTTTCTTCGACGCCGCGAAGAATGCCCTCGACGCCGCAGGGCTCAGCGCGGCGGACGTCGATACGATCGTGACGGTCTCATCGACGGGCATCGCCACTCCCAGCCTGGAAGCCCGCGTCGCCGGGCGCATCGGCTTTCGGCCCGATGTCGAACGCATCCCGGTCTTCGGCCTCGGCTGCGCCGGCGGCGTTTCCGGCATCTCGATCGGCGCCCGGCTTGCCCGGGCCCGGCCGGGCAGCCTCGTGCTGGTCGTCGCCGTCGAGCTTTGCACCCTTGCATTTCGCCTCGACAAGCTCACCAAGGAAAACATCATCGCGACGGCGCTGTTCGGCGACGGCGCTGCGGCCTGCCTGCTCCGGTCGGGCGATACCGGCATCGCCACCGTGGAGATGAGCGGCCAGCATACCTGGCCCGATACGCTCGACATCATGGGCTGGGACGTCGACACCGAGGGCTTCGGCGTGATCTTCGATCGCGCCATCCCGCCCTTTGCGCAAGCGAACATCGCGCCGGCCATATCAGGCATTCTCCACCCAGCTGGCCTGGTCCTCGGTGACATCGACCGCTTCGCCTGCCACCCAGGCGGCGCAAAGGTCATCGATGCCCTGGAGCGCGCACTGTCGCTCGCGCAGGGCTCGCTCGATCACGAGCGCAGCGTACTTGCGGACTTCGGCAACATGTCGGCTCCCACGGCGATCTTCGTGCTCGAGCGTCTGATCGCTGCCGGGCTGCCGTCGCGCACCCTCCTGACCGCATTGGGTCCCGGCTTCACCGCGAGCTGCGTGGCTTTCCAGAGAGCCGCGTGACGCCGGCGGCCGTCCTGCTGACGCTGGTCACTGTCGAACGACTCGCCGAGCTTTGGCTCGCCCGCCGAAACACATCGGCCTTGCTGTCCAGGGGGGCCGTCGAAGCAGCCGCAGGCCACTATCCTTTCATCGTACTCCTTCATGCACTCTGGCTGTCCGGGCTGTGGGTCTTCGCATGGGCGCGACCGATCAGCGCCTCGTGGCTCGGGGTGTTTCTGGTCCTGCAGGTCCTGCGCGCCTGGGTCTTGCTGACGCTCGGCCGGCGTTGGACGACCAGGATCATCGTGCTTCCCGGCGCTCCGCTGGTCGCAAACGGGCCATACCGGTACGTCTCACATCCCAACTACTTGGTCGTGATCGCCGAGATCGCCGTTCTGCCGCTCTGCTTCGGACTTCCGTGGTACGCACTGGCCTTCTCCGCGGCCAACGCGGTCGTCCTGACGATCCGGATTCGCGCGGAGACCGCGGCCCTGGCAGGAGCGCGTCGTGCAGCCGGTCGCTGAAAATTCCGACAATCGCGTAGCGGGAACATGGTTCGGCTTTGGCGCGATGTGCGTCGGCATGTTCATGGCCATCCTCGACGTGCAGATCGTTGCGACCTCGCTCCCCACCATCCAGGGCGCCCTGGGGATCGCCCCCGACCAGATGAGCTGGGTGCAGACCGCCTACCTGATCGCCGAGGTCATCGCGATCCCGCTTACCGGGTTCCTGCTGCGCGTGATGAGCATGCGCTGGCTTTTCGTCTCGTCTGTCGCCGTGTTCACGATAGCCTCAATCGGCTGCGCGGCGAGCGGGCAGTTCTCCGTTCTGATCGCCTGGCGGGTGCTCCAGGGCTTCTCCGGCGGGACCCTGATCCCGGCGGTGTTCGCCGCGGTGTTCCTGCTTTTCCCGGCACGTCGTCAGGCCTTGGCTACGACGATCGCGGGCGTCATGGCGGTCAGCGCCCCGACCGCCGGGCCGATCGCCGGCGGCTGGATCACATCCACGTTCTCCTGGCACTGGCTGTTTTTGATCAACGTCCTGCCCGGTATCCTCGCGATCCTGGTGGCCGCCGCATTCCTTCCCAGGGCGCCCCTGCACTTGAGGGAAGCACGCGCGCTCGACTACCTCTCGCTCATACTGATGGCGATCGGACTGGCGGCACTTGTCATCGCCCTCAAGCAGGCGCCGGAACGCGGCTGGACCTCGGGGCTGGTTGTGGGGCTTCTCGCGCTCAGCGTCGCCAGTTCAGCGGGTTTCGCACGGCGCGCGCTACAGGCGACTGAGCCGATCGTCGATCTCAGAACCTTTGCAGACCGGCGCTTCGCGGTCGGCTGCATCCTCAGCTTCGTCCTCGGAATCGGCCTGTTCGGCTCGGTCTACCTGATGCCGGTCTTCCTCGCCTTCGTCCGTGGCCACGATGCGCTGGAGATCGGCAAGGTCATGCTGGTGACCGGCGTCGCCCAACTGCTGATCGCTCCGGTCGCCGTCGCCCTCGAGCAGCGCGCGAACGCGCGTCTCCTGACCTCGGCCGGCTTCGTGCTTTTCTCCCTCGGCCTCGGGATGAGCGCGTTCCAGACGTCGGAGACCGACTTCGCCGGCATGTTCTGGCCGCAGGTGGTGCGCGGACTTGCCATCATGTTCTGCCTTCTGCCGCCGACGCGCCTGGCGCTCGGGCACCTGGACGCAAGCCGGGTGCCGGACGCCAGCGGCGTGTTCAACCTGATGCGCAACCTTGGCGGCGCCATCGGCCTGGCGCTGGTCGACACGGTGATCTACACCCGCGCGCCGCAGCATGGAGAAGGCATTCTCGCCCGGCTCCAGGCCGGAGACACCGCGGCGGCCCGGCTTGTCGGCATCCCGCTCGAGCTGTTCGCGAGCCGTCCTCCCGGGCCGGTCGATGCGGCCACACTCGGGTTCCTGCGGCCGCTCGTCGAGAAAGCGGCCATGGTCGAGGCAATCAACGACGCATGGACCTTGCTCGCCGGGTTGACCATCGCGGCCGTGCTCTGCCTGCCGTTCGCGAAAACCTCGCCGACCACGGGATGATTCTCGAGCGATCGGCACGCCCGCCTGTGGACAGGCAATCGCGCCGGTCGCAGAATGGCCCACCACGCGAGAGGGCAGAATCCGGAGACGGCGATGGACGACGACCGCGACGACAGCCTCAACGTTCTGGGCGAGCAGCTGAAGCCCTGCTCCTTCGACCCGATGACCGGCTACTTCCGCGACGGCTGCTGCAACACCGGGCCCTCGGATCGCGGGCGGCACACGGTCTGCGTGCGGCTGACGGCGGAGTTCCTGACCTTCAGTCGGGCGCGCGGCAACGACCTCAGCACCCCGCGCCCCGAATACGGCTTCCCCGGCCTGCGCCCCGGCGACCGCTGGTGCCTTTGCGCAGCGCGCTGGACCGAGGCGCTGGAGGCGGGCAAGGCGCCGCAGGTGGTGCTGGCCAGCACCCATATCTCGATGCTGCGCCATGTGCCGCTGGAGGTGCTCAGGGCCCACGCCCTGCCCGGCCGCGCCGCGCCCACGACGCACTAGGGACACCCGCAGGAACGAGTGAAACGACCACGAAAGCGGGACTAACGGTCGATTGCGTGTTCGACCCCCGCCGCTACGCGAAGATCATCAAGGTCAGCGACTCCGAAATGGCCAGCCTCAACATCCAAGGCGACGAGTTCCACCCAGTGTGGAATTACACCATGTCACCAGATGCCAGACATGCTGAGGGGGTCCTTAGGGACGAGCGATGCGCCAGTCCCGGCTGATGTCGCTGGCCGAGGCGATGGCAAGTGTTGTCGTCGGACTGATCGTCGCCGTCGCCACGCAGATCGGGGTCTTCCCCGCTCGGCACCATTTCTTTGGAGCCACTGCTGACGCCCTTGGGCTGGCCAGCGATTGCCTGGCCGTCACAAATCGATCGGCAATAAATGTTGGTTTCCTGCTCCTGAGGAATATACTGCCGTGCGCCGCATCATCGTGGCACACGGACGGGGCGCTTCGTTTCAGCTCCGACGACCTGACCTGGGGAGGACCACAATGCATCGCCGCGGTTTCTTGACCGCCGCCACCATCGCGCTGGCGCTCACGCCACTCGCTCCCGCTCTCGCCGACGATTCGGCGCAGCATGTGGTTGAGGCTTATCTCGCCGCCTGGAATGCTCACGATTCCGCCAAAGCAGCGAGCTTTCTCGCCGACAACGTCGTCTACTATGACGCTTCTGTCGGAACGCCGATAGAGGGTCGTGAGGCCGCCAAGACCGGTGTGATCGACAACTTCCTTGGCGCCGTACCGGACGCGGTCTGGCAGGTCAAAGGCGCGCCGGTACTGCAGAACGGCCGTGTGGCCTTCGAATGGACTTTCTCGGGCACGAATACCGGTGCTTGGGGCGATGGCACCCCCGCAACCGGCAAGCCCTTCACACTCACCGGCGCCTCGATGTTCGGCGTCGAGGAAGGCAAGATCGTCACACAGAGCGACTACTATGACGCCCTCGGCTTCTACAAGCAGCTCGGACTGATGTAGATGCCATCGGCGATAACCGTTGCGGCGGTTCTCCCCGCCACGAAGCTTCACTACATTGGGGAATTGCGCTCCGTAGCCTCAAAAGGCCCGCCGCCCAAGTCCGCCGCGGCGACACAATCGAGGTGCCTCGACCCCCGCCGCTACGCCACGGGAATCAAGGTCAGCGACGCCGAAATGGCCAGCCGCAACATCCAGGGCGACGAGTTCCATCTAGAGTGGAATTATACCGAATACGGCTGATTGATTCCGCTTGAGAGGGATTCCTTACGGGAATCGAAGCGGTTAGGCTGCTGTGCAAAGTCTTGAGGCAGGGGCATGGCAGACGGCGCACAGCGGTTGACGGTCGAGGAGTTGGAGGAGCGGTTTCGCGCGGCGAAGGACGTGGTCGAGCGCAGCCACTGCCAGGCGGTCTGGCTGCTGGCGAAGGGTCACTCGACGGCGGATGTGGCGGAGATAGTTGCGCTCACGCCGCGCTGGGTGAACAAGCTGGCGCGCCGCTGCGAGACCGACGGGGCGGACGCGCTCGGCGATCGGCGGCGCGGCAACCGCGGCGCCAGGCCGCTGCTCGACGAGGCCGACCTGGAGGCGCTGCGAGAGCGGCTGAGGACCCCGCCCGACGACGGCGGGGTCTGGACCGGGCCGAAGGTCGCGCGGTGGATTGCGGTGCGGCTTGGGCTGGTGCAGGTGCGTGCGCCGCTCGGCTGGGAGGCGCTGAAGCGGATCGGCTGGTCGATCCAGGTGCCGCGTCCGCGAAACCCCAGGGCGGCGGCGCCCGAAGACCAGGCGGCGTTTAAAAAAAAAGCTCGCCGAGACCCTCGCCGAGGAGACCGCGCAGCACGCCTTGCCGGTCGAGCTCTGGGCCACCGACGAGCACCGGCTCGGCCTGAAGCCGGTGCAGCGCCGGGTGTGGGCGCCAATCGGCGCGCGCCCGATCGCGCTCGGCCACCACCGGTTCGAGTGGCTCTACGTCACCGCCTTCGTCGCGCCGCAGAGCGGCGAGACGGTGTGGTATCTCTCCAACGGCATCGACAAGCGGTGCTTCGAGATGATGCTCGCCGCCTTCGCGCGCGAGGTCGGTGCCGGGCGCGACCGCATCATCCTCCTCTTGCTCGACGGCGCCGGCTGGCACACCGAGCCGGGGCTGGCCGTGCCCGAAGGCATAAGGCTCATCTATCGTTCTCGGGGAAAACCGTCCACTGGACGGCTTTCTTGTCCCTCGAACCCCTACACCCCCGAGTTGCAGCCGGCCGAGCACCTCTGGCCGCTCGTGGACGAGCCCGTCGCCAACCGCCACTTCGAGACCCTCGACGCGCTCGATTCCGTCCTCGACGACCGCTGCCGGACCCTGGCACAAGACCGCGATCTCATCGCCGCCAACACCACCTTCCACTGGTGGCCAAACTCATGCGTAGTGAACTGAACCAGCCGCCATAAGTCATGACGCATTTGCCCAGGCGCGCGAGGTGATGGAGGCGACGGTGGCGGGATCGTTTGCGAAGAAGGTCCACGCGTTGCAGCAGGCGTCGAGGATGGCGTCGTAGGCGTCGAAGACGGTGTTGGCGAGCTTGTTCTTGCGTAGGTACTCCCAGACGTTCTTCACCGGGTTGAGTTCGGGCGCATAGGCGGGCAGGAGAAGGAGCGTGAGGTTGTCGGGCGGCTTGAGCTGCCCGGCCCGATGCCACCGCGAAGCGGTCCGCCACCACCCCCTTGAGGCCGATGCAGCGCCAGCGCACCACCCGATCGACCGCCACCTCCGGCCCGGCCTCGACGATCTCCACCAGCTCCGCCACCTGCGCCGGCGACAGCCGTGGCGGCCGCCCCGGCCGCGGCCGGTCGGCGAGCCCGGCCACGCCTTCGGCATTGTAGCGGTGCACCCGGTCCCGGAGTGTCTGCCGGTCCATCCCGCAGCTCCGCGCCGCCGTCGTGCGGTCCGTCCCCTCCATCACCAGCGCGACCGCCAGCATCCGCCGCGCCTGCGCCGGGCTCCCCGCCCGGCACGCCAGACGCCGCAGCGCTGCTGCCGTATGCTCCTTCCGCTCGATCCCGATTGCTATGCCCGGTCCCTCGTTGCCTCGACACAAAGAAAACACATCCGCCAACCCATGGGAATCCCTCACGAGTCAGCAGATCGGGCGGCTGGTATTAGAGATCACCGTCGACTGGCTCTGGCCCATCAGGAGGCTGGTCTCGAAGGCGAAGGCCAGCACCTCGCACAGGTTGTCGATGCGCTCCTGCACGACGCGGATGTGGTCGGTGACGTCGCGGAAATGCGCGTACATCGCAGCGCCCACCTGCGGCACGTCGGCGCCGGTCAGGCGGCGGCAGACCTCGACCAGGGGGACGGCGACGTTGCGCAGGCGCAAGAGGTCGCCGCACAGCACGTAGCGGCGCTCGATTTCCGCGGTGGCCATGGGCTTGACTAGGACGGCGTCCTCGATGGCCTCGACCTTCTCCTCGATGGCCTCGAGCACCGGCATGTAGTTGTCCACGATGAAGTCGAGGATGACGTAGAGGATGAAGTCCTCGCCCTTGGCGAGGATGGTCGGGCAGCTCTCCCAGTGCTGGCGCACCGCGGCGTAGCTGGTGGAGGCGCCGTGGCGCACGCTGACGATGTAGCCCTTTCCCACGAAGAGATGCGTCTCGCCGAAGGCCACGCGCCCGTCGACCAACTGCGCGGTGCGCGCGACGATGAACAGCGCCGCGCCGTACTGCTCGAGCTTGGGACGCTGGTGGGCGTGCTCGGCGTCCTCGATGGCGAGGTCGTGCAGGCCGAACTCACGCTGGACCCGCAGCAGCAGCGTGCGGCCCGGCTCGTGCAGGCCGATCCAGACCACGTGGCCGGGACGGGCGGCCCATTCGCCGGCGCCCTCAATCGGAATGTCGGCGATGCGCTGGCCCTCGACATAGACGCCCGAGGCAACCACGCTGGCCTGGGCGCCCACGCTCCGCGCGAAGTCGCGGGACTGCTCCATGCATCACTGCGGGCCGCCGGGCCTGCGTTCGCGGCAACCTGGCAACCTAGCGTATCGGCAGCGGATGGGGAATCGGCGTGTGCCACCGCCGGGAGCACGACCGCCGGCCGCTTGCAGGGGGGCACGGCCGTCTAGCCGGGCAGCCAGGGCGCCGGGCGCCTTTCCAGGAAGGCGGCGATGCCCTCCGCTGCCTCGGGGGTCTCCCAGGTGGCGACCAGCGCGTCGATGCTGGCTTCGATGACACCCTCGTCGATGCGCGGTCCGAGGCTGCGGGCCAGCCGCTTGGCGGCGGCCACCGCCGCAGGCGCCGTGGCGAGATAGGGCGCGCTCTCGGCCTCGACGGCCGCGTCGAGATCTTCGAGCGGCGCTATGCGATTGACCAGCCGCAGGTGCCGCGCTTCCTCGGCATCGAAGATCCGCGCCGAGAAGAAGACGCTGCGCGCCGGCCCCTCGCCCATCCGCGCGATCACATAGGGCGAGATTGTCGCCGGGATCAGCCCCAGCCGCGTCTCGGTCAGCCCGAATCGCGCGCCCGCCGCCGCCACGACCACGTCGCAGACCGCGGCGAGCCCGACCCCGCCGCCATAGGCCGCCCCGTTCACGCGGCCGATCAGCGGCTTGCCCAGCGTATTGAGCGCCTGAAGCATGTGTGCCAGTCGCCGCGCCTCGGTTCGGCGCTCGGCGGCCGTGCCCGCCACCTGGGCGCGCATCCACGCCAGATCGCCCCCGGCGCAGAAACTGGCCCCCGCCCCGGTCAGCACCACCACCCGCACCCGCGGGTCGGCGTCGAGCCGCGCGGCGATGTCTGCCAGCAGGTCGCAGACCTCACCGGAGAGGACATTGTGCTTGTCGGGATGGTTCAGTGTCAGCCGCGCCACGCCGCGGGCATCGGTCTCCGAAAGGATCATGGGCGCGCTCATGCCGCGCGCCCCGGGCGAGCTGGGATCAGACGGCTTCCAGGTGCCGGCGCAGCACCGCCGCGACCCGCGGATCGCCCGCCAGCCGGTCGGGCCCCCAGAGGCGCAGCGCATCGCGCGGAGCCAGCGTCTCGCCCGTCGCCTCGCGCAGCACGGCGCCGAGTACGGGGCCATCCATCGGCGACATGCCGCGCGCAACGAGCCTCTCGTTGATGCGTGCGTCGGTCGCCAGAACGTAGAGCGTGCGGTCCGTCATCGAGCATCCTCCCTGAGTCGCGCGGGCCTTCTGCTCTCACCATAGTTCAACTCCCGGTAGATTGGAAGCTTGACATTCGCGATTGCGCAAATTGCGCGCGAATCGGCCGAAGGCCCCGCTCCCGGCCTTCAGGCCGCGACGCGAAGTCCTCGCGCGAAAGCCCCAGCCTCCCCCAGTTTTTCCGCATCGACCCCGGTCGCGAACCCCAGGGCTTCCAGCCGGGCGACCACCGCCTCGCTGGCCACGTTCCCGCTGGCGCCGGGGGCGAAGGGGCAGCCGCCGAGCCCGCCGCAGGCCGCGTCGAACACGCGCAGCCCGAGGCCCAACGCTGCCTCGATGTTCGCCAGTGCCCTGCCGCTCGTGTCATGGAAATGCCCCGCCAGCCGCTCGGGCGGAGCGATGCCCAGCACCGCGCCCAGCATGGCCACTACCCGCTCGGGCGTGCCGCGCCCGATGGTGTCACCGAGGCTGACCTCGCGGCAGCCGAGCGCAAACAGGCCCTGCGCCACCCCCGCCACGGCGCCGGGCGCAATCTCGCCCTCGTAGGGGCAGTCGGTCGCGCAGGAGACATAGCCGCGCAGCGCGATCCCGGCCGCAGCCGCCGCTTCCGCCACCGGGGCGAAGCGATCCAGGCTCTCGGCGATCGAGCAGTTGATGTTGCGCTGGCTGAAACTTTCGGAGGCCGCCGCGAAGATCGCCACCTCGTCCACAGCCGCGGCGCGTGCCGCCTCGAAGCCTTTCAGGTTCGGAGTGAGCGCCGCGTAGGTCACCCCCGGCGCGCGCGCGATCCCGGCCATCACCGCCGCCCCGTCGGCCATCTGCGGCACCCATTTCGGGCTGACGAAGCTCGCCGCCTCGATGTGGCTGAAACCGCAGGCCGAGAGCCGGTCGATCAGCGCGATCTTGTCCGCCGTCGGGATGATGCGCGCCTCGTTCTGCAGCCCGTCGCGCGGCCCCACCTCGTAGACGGTGACGCGCTCAGCCATCCTCAGGCTCCAGCGCCAGCAGGAGCGTGCCGTCCGTCACCTGCGCCCCTGCGCCACGTGCACCTCCGCCACCACCCCGTCGCGGGAGGCGGTCAGCGCGTGCTCCATCTTCATCGCCTCCAGCACCACCAGCACCTCGCCCTTCGCCACGGCGGCCCCTGCTACGGCCGTCAGGTGCTTGACCAGCCCCGGCATCGGCGCGCGGATCTCGTCGCCGCCGTGATGCGCCTCGGCAGCCCGCGTCCAGCGGATCGGGCAGCGCGAACGCGTGTCCCTCGGCCCCGTCGAACACGGTGACGCTGCCGACCCCGCAGACCACGCCCAGCCGCCGCGGCCCGCCGCCCTCGGCGCGCAGCGTCACGCGCGAGCCTTCGGTCGCCAGCACCTCCACCGCGCGCCCGTCCACCCGGAACCGCCCCGGCCCCAGCACCTCGACCCGCGCCGTCGCCTCCGGCCCCAGCCGCACCGTCCAGGCCAGCGGCGCCCAGAGCGCAAACCCCGTCGAGCGCCCCGCCGTGCCCCATGAGCCCCGCCGCCGCCAGCGCCGCCAGCGCCCGCACATCCGCGTCCGGCTCCGCCGCCGCCACCAGCCTCTCGCGGGCCCGTTCGATCAACCCGGTATCGACCTCGCCGCGCGCAAATCCCGGATCCCGCGCCAGCCGCGCCAGGAACCCGAGGTTCGTCGTGCACCCCGCCACCCGCGTCCCGTCCAGCCCCCGCGCCAGACCCGCCAGCGCCGTCGCCCGCGTCGGCCCGTGGGATACGACCTTGGCGATCATCGGATCGTACCACGGGCTGATGGCGTCACCCGCCCGCACCCCCGAATCCACCCGCACGCCCGCCGGGAACTCCAGATGCGTGAGCGTGCCCGATCGCCGGCAGGAAGCCCCGGCTCGGGTCCTCGGCGTAGAGCCGCGCCTCGAAGGCATGGCCGCGGATGGCCAGCTCCTCCTGCCGCTTCGGCAGGGGCTCGCCCGCACGCCACGCGCAGCTGCCACTCCACCAGGTCCTCGCCGGTGATCGCCTCGGTCACCGGGTGCTCCACCTGCAGCCGCGTGTTCATCTCCATGAACCAGAACCCGTCCGGCCTGAGCCCGCGGCTCCCGTCCACGATGAACTCCACCGTCCCCGCGCCGACATAGCCGATCGCCTTGCGCCGCCTGCACCGCCGCCGCCCCCATGGCGCTGCGCATCTCCGCCGTCATCCCCGGCGCCGGCGCCTCCTCGATCACCTTCTGGTGCCGCCGCTGCAGCGAGCAGTCCCGCTCGAAGAGATGCACCGCCTCCCCGTGCGCATCCCCGAACACCTGCATCTCGATGTGCCGCGGGGCGGTCACGTACTTCTCGATCAGCACCGCGTCGTTGCCGAAGGCCGCCCGCGCCTCGCCCCGCGCCGCCGCGAGCGCCGCCGCGAAGTCCCGCGCGCCGCTCGACCCGCCGCATCCCCTTGCCGCCACCACCGGCCACTGCCTTGATCAGCACCGGATACCCGATCGCCGTCCGCCTCGTCCGCCAGCAGCGCGTCGTCCTGGTCCGCCCCGTGATAGCCCGGCACCACCGGCACGCCCGCCGCCGCCATCAGCGCCTTGGCCGCGTCCTTCAGCCCCATGGCCCGGATCGCGCTCGCCGGCGGCCCGATGAACACCAGCCCCGCCGCCGCCACCGCATCCACGAACTCCGGGTTCTCCGACAGGAATCCGTAGCCGGGATGGATCGCCTGCGCGCCCGTGTCCAGCGCCGCCGCGATGATCGCATCGCCCCGCAGATAGCTCTCCGCCGCCGGCGCCGGCCCGATCCGCACCGCGGTGTCGGCCATCGCCACGTGCTTCGCCCCCGCATCCGCATCCGAATAGCACCGCCACCGTCGACACCCCCAGCCGGTGCGCCGTCGCCATCACCCGGCAGGCGATCTCGCCGCGGTTCGCGATCAGGATACGCTCGAAACATCGCCCCTCCGTCACGCACACCAGCCCCCGCGCGCCCCGCCGTCATAGGCCCGCCCATGACCCGCGCCGATCATCCGGTCCGCCACCCGATCCCCGTCGACGAAGACCTCCACCAGCCGCCGGTCCCAGCGGTCGGTGCCGCCCAGGACGACCTTCAGCTGCCCCGCCGTCCCCAGCACCCAGCGCAGATAGGTCTGCGACGCCAGCGCCGCCGCCGCCTCGCCGGCGCATTGCGGCGAATAGAGCTCCGGCGCGTCAAAGCCGGTGATCCGCGCCCGGATCACCCCCTCGCCCGGACAGTTGAAGTCGACCGTGTCCCCGTCCACCACATGCACCACCCGGCAGCCGCTCACTACCGGCCGCAGCCCGAGCAGGTAGTCAGACAGGGGCGGCAGCAGCGCCAGCGCCCCCAGCCCGATCACCAGCCACCGCAAGGCCCGCGGCACCCGCCAGCCGCGCCCCGGCGCCCGCCGGCGCACGGTGGACCCGGACGCAGGCCGAGCCGGCGCCGGGCGCCTCGTCGGCGTAGGCTTCGCGCTCCGGCTCCACGGCCCGATCACATCCGGAACACGCCGAAGCGCGTCTCCTCGATCGGCGCGTTCAGCGCCGCCGACAGCGACAGCGCCAGCACCGCGCGGGTCTTGCGCGGATCGATCACCCCGTCGTCCCAGAGCCGCGCGCTCGCATAGAGCGGATGCGACTGCCGCGCGAACTTCTCCAGCGTGGGCGCCTTGAACGCGGCCTCCTCCTCGGCCGACCAGACCCCGCCCTTGCGCTCGATCCCCTCGCGCCGCACGGTCGCCAGCACCCCCGCCGCCTGCTCGCCGCCCATCACCGAGATGCGGGAATTCGGCCAGGTCCACAGGAACCGCGGCTGATACGCCCGCCCCGACATCCCGTAGTTCCCCGCCCCGAACGAGCCGCCCACCAGCACCGTCACCTTCGGCACCGAAGTGGTCGCCACCGCGGTCACCAGCTTCGCCCCGTGCCGCGCGATCCCCTCGTTCTCGTAGCGCCGCCCAACCATGAACCCGGTGATGTTCTGCAGGAAGATCAGCGGGATGCGCCGCTGGCTGCACAGCTCGACGAAATGCGCGCCCTTATGCGCGCTCTCCGAGAACAGCACGCCGTTGTTGGCGATGATCCCCACCGGCACGCCCATGACATGCGCGAAGCCGCAGACCAGCGTCGCCCCGAACCGCGCCTTGAACTCGTCGAGCCTTGATCCATCCACGATGCGCGCGATAACCTCGCGGATGTCGTAGGGCGTGCGCAGGTCCGCCGGCACAACGCCCAGCAGTTCCTCGGGATCATACGCCGGCTCCTCCGCCGTCGCCATCACCGGCCCCGCCGGTCTCGCCCGGTTCAGCCCCGCCACTGCCTGCCGCGCCAGCGCCAGCGCATGGGCGTCGTCCTCGGCCAGATAGTCCGCCACCCCCGACAGCCGCGTATGCACGTCGCCACCGCCCAGATCCTCGGCACTGACCTCCTCGCCGGTCGCTGCCTTCACCAGTGGCGGCCCCGCGAGAAAGATCGTCCCCTGACCGCGCACGATGATCGACACGTCCGCCATCGCCGGAACATAAGCCCCGCCCGCCGTGCACGACCCCATAACCACCGCGATCTGCGCCACACCGGCCGCGCTCATCCGCGCCTGGTTGTAGAAGATCCGCCCGAAGTGATCGCGGTCGGGAAATACCTCGTCCTGGTTCGGCAGGTTGGCGCCGCCGCTGTCCACCAGGTAGACACAGGGCAGCCGGTTCTCCCCGGCGATCTCCTGTGCCCGCAGATGCTTCTTCACGCTCATCGGATAGTAGGTGCCGCCCTTCACGGTGGCGTCATTGGCCACCACCATGACCTCCTGCCCCGCGACCTTGCCGATGCCCGCGATCATCCCCGCCGCCGGCGCATCCCCGCCGTAGAGCCCATGCGCCGCCGTCGCCCCGATCTCCAGGAACGGCGAGCCTGGATCGAGCAGCCCCGCCACCCGATCCCGCGGCAGCATCTTGCCCCGCCCCAGGTGCCGCTTCGCCGCCTCGCGCGCCCCCGCCGGCCGCCGCCTTGGCCGCGGCCTCGGCGATCTCTGCCAGCGCCGCCAGATGCGCCTCGCAGTTGGCGCGGAAGGCCTCCGAGCCCGGCACCGCCCGGCTGACCAGTAACGCCATCAGCGTGCTCCCCTCACCGCCCGTCGCTCCGCTCGCAGTCCTCGCGCTGCTCCTTCTGCAGCACGTGCATCTCCCAGTCGAGCACGAGGCTGATGACCGTGCGGATCGCAACGAGGACGGCGAGCAGCAGTAGGTTCTCCAGAGTCAGGTCGAGGACCGTCCGGATGATGTCCGACACGATGAAGACCTCTAGCGCCGCGAGGATGTGCCGGGCCAACTCTATCCGCCCCGCGTTGATCGCATGCGTCCGCTCCATCGCCCCGTGCCGCAGCGCCTCGCCGTTCACGAAGTTGACCGCGAATCGGACGAGCCCGATCACGAGAATCAGGATCGCGAAGATCTCGATGACCGAGACCAGCCACTCGAACCCAGTGGCATAGTGTCCGAGGTGGTCTGAAAGCGAGATCGGCGCGGCCGTGTCCATCATTGCCGGCCATGGCGCGCACCGGTCATGCAGGCGGCCGCCGGGGCGCCGATGCAGGCCCTCTGCACCGGCAAATGGCGCGCCAGCGTCGGGACAGCCAGGAGCACCATTATCGCCGCAGCAATCACGCCCGGTGCTCCGGGTTGGCATAGTCGAACCGGCAACCGGCCTTCCAGGCCCGCCGGTCATTGCCGTGGTTCGGCAGCCCGCCCGCGTCCTTCAGCATCCGCGCGAGATGCAAGAGGTTCCAGGTCATGATGGTGGTGTTGCGCTGGGTGAAGTCGTTGTCGAACCCGACCCCGCCGCCCTTGCCGTCGTCGTCACCGTAGCTCGGCCCAGGCCCCGCCTCGCCGATCCAGCCGCAGTCGGCCTGCGGCGGGATGGTGTAGCCAAGGTGGCTGAGCGCAAATCCGATGGTCATCGCCGCGTGCTTGATCCCGTCCTCGTTGCCGGTGATCACGGCACCCCCGACCTTGCCGTAGTAGATGCTCTGGCCCTTGGCGTTCAGCATCCCCGACATCGCGTAGAGCCGCTCAATCACCAACCGGCAGACCGAGCTCTCCTCGCCGAGCCAGAGCGGCGTGCCGAGGATCAGGATCTCAGCCGCGAGCACCTTCGCCCAGATCCCGGGCCATGCGTCCTCCGGCCAGCCTTGCTCGGTCATGTCGGGCTGCACCCCGAAGGCGATCGGCATGGTGGCGGGGCGGATCTCCTCCACCGTCACGCCGGCGCGCCGCATGATCTCCGCCGGCACCGAGAGCAGCAGGCCCGTGTGCGAGGTCTCCTCCGGACGCTTCAGCGTGCAGTTGATCATCAGCGCGCGCAGGTCGGAGAAATTGGTGCGATTGGCTTCGCACAGGGCCTCCTGCCGTTCGTTCAGCGCCATCGTCTCACCCCCTCACATCTAGAAAACACCCATAAGGATTCCATACGCTTTCCATATGCATTCCATACGCCCCGTTTCGCCGAAACCGGGGTCACTCCGTCGCCCGCATCAGCTCGCGCCCGATCAGCATCCGCCGGATCTCGCTGGTTCCCGCCCCGATCTCCATCAGCTTGGCGTCCCGCATGATCCGCGCCAGCGGGCTGTCATTGAGGAACCCCGCGCCCCCCATCGCCTGCACCCCCTGCACCGCCTGCTCCATAGCCTTTTCAGAGGCATAGAGCACGCAGGCCGCCGCATCCTGCCGGGTCACCTCGCCCCGGTCGCACGCCGCCGCCACCGCATAGACATAGGCCCGCGCCGTGTTCATCGCGGTGTAGATATCGGCGATCTTGCCCTGCATGAGCTGGAAATCCCCAATCTTTTCACCGAACTGACGGCGCTGGTGCATGTAGGGCATGACATGGTCCAGGATCGCCTGCATCAGCCCCACCCCGATCCCCGACAGCACCACCCGCTCGTAGTCCAGCCCCGACATCAGCACCCTTGCCCCGCGCCCCTCTTCCCCGAGGACGTTCTCGAACGGCACCTCGCAATCCTCGAAGATCAGCTCGGCGGTATTGGAGCCCCGCATCCCCAGTTTGTCGAAATGAGGACTGGTCGAGAACCCTTTGAATTCCTTTTCGATCAGAAAGGCCGTGATCCCCCGCGACCCCGCCGCCGGGTCGGTCTTTGCGTAGACCACCAGCGTGTCCGCATCCGGCCCGTTGGTGATCCAGTACTTGGTCCCGTTGAGCACGTAGCGGTCGTTCCTGCGCTCCGCCCGAAGCTTCATCGAGACCACGTCCGACCCCGCCCCCGCCTCCGACATCGCCAGCGCGCCCACATGCTCGCCCGATACCAGCCGCGGCAGATACTTCGCCTTCTGCGCCTCCGTCCCGTTCAGCTTGATCTGGTTCACACAAAGGTTCGAATGCGCCCCATAGCTAAGCGACACGCTCGCACTCGCCCGCGCAATCTCCTCGACCGCCACGACATGAGCCAGATAACCCATTGCCGCACCACCATATTCCTCTGGAACGGTGATCCCGAGCAAGCCCAGCTCGCCCATCTCCCGCCACAGATGCGACGGAAACACGTTGGTCCGGTCGATCTCCGCCGCGATCGGCGCCACCCGCTCCTGCGCCCAGTCACGCACCAGGTCGCGCAACGCGTCCACATCCTCGCCCAGCGCGAAATTCAGCGTCGCCATGAACATCGGCGCCTCCCCCCGATCTGAATTCAGCCGAATGTATCGGTAAGATCGTACATCACCGGCTCGAAAGTCCGGCAGAGCGCGTTGATCCGCCGCATCCGCGCCCGCATCTCATCCGCCCGCAGCATAGCCTGGAACGCCGCCCGATCCCGCCACTGCGAATAAATTGCGATGCGCGTGCGCGCATCGTTCACGTGGATCGCCGCCCCGACGAAGCCGGGCTGGTGGCGGATGAAGGCCTCATAGGACTCGCGAACCTCGTCGAGCAGGTCCTGGCAGGTGGCCGGACTGACCTCGAAGGTGGTGATCACCGTCTGCAGGTTCGCGTCGCGGGACAATGTCGGCATCAAACCCCTCCCGGCGCCGGTTCGCGCGGCGGGAGCTTAAGTCAGGTTGCCCGTGCCCGGCAATCGCGATCCGCCTCAGCCTTCTCCGCACCCGCTGCCGACATGGTCGGATGGGGACCGAGGCCGGACCAGGCCGGGACGCAGGCCGCTCAGGTACCCCTGGCCGGCACCGGCTCGAAGCCCGGCAGCACCCGGCCATCCGGCGAAAACGCCCGCGTGACGTCGCGCACGGCGAAATCCCCGATCCGTACCACGCCCCCCTCCGGCCCCACGAGGTCCAGCCCCACATGGGCGTAGAGCACCCGTGCATCCCAGACCAGATCGACGCCGAGCCGCGGCTCGGGTCCGATGACCGCCGAGAACTCCACCGCCATGTCATGCGCGGGAATGCGCACCAGCGGCCCGGTGCCGGGCAGATCGGGCACGCCCTGCCCCCCCGAACCGCCCGGCCAGGCGGCGATCTGCACCAGCGGCAGCGCCCCGCGCACCACCTTCACCCGCGCAACGATCTCGATGTAGGCGCCACGGCGCACCGGCACCTCGCCCATGTATCGCAGCCGCTGAACCGGCTCGACCTTGCGCACCTCCAGGCAGGTGCCGAAATGCGCGTCGCCGCGGGCCACCCGCGCCACCGGATCACGGTCGTAGGTAGGGCTCTCCGGCGTCCCGTCGCCCCGCGACCAGTCGTCGAGCCCCTCCTCGAAGGGGGGAGGCATCAGGTCGGTCTCACTGAGGCGGTCGGTAGGCATGCGGCCTCCTGCTATGGGCGGAATTCCGCCGTAACAAGGAGTGGTTAACGAGATATTACCAGCTCGCAATCCGATTAACCAGACTCGCCTGAAAGTATTGCCAGCGGCCCCGGCGACCGGCATGATCGCAGATCACGGAACGTAGGGACCCGCCATGTTTGATATCGTCAAGCGCGCCATCGCACGGAGGCGCGCGATCCGCGAGACGGTGCAGCGGCTTATCGACCAGATGGCCGAGGGCGCTTGGTCGCATGCCCGCGACCGCGCATTCGCGTCCCAGACCCAAGAAGACCGGAAGTTCTGGCACAAGGTGCAGGCGCGCATCGAGGCGCACGACGACCGCGTCACCCGCATGAGCATTCGCCGCCGCGCCCGCGGCTAAGCGCGACGACATCCGGATGGGATGAAAGGCGGATCGCGCGCGAATGCGGGCCTGCGGGAACCGGGGGAGAGGTGCTACGTTGCCCTCGGCAGACCCCTCTCGACCGGAACCCAGATGCAACAGCTCTTGAACGCCTATCTCAGCGAGGACATCGGCCTGCCGATGTTCTCCAGCCTCGTGACCGGCGTCCTGATTGGGCTGGAGCGCGAGATGCGCGCCAAGCCGGCCGGGCTGCGCACCCATGCGCTGGTCTGCTTCGCCGCGACGCTGGTGATGCTCGCGGCCGTGCGCCAGGCCGACTGGGTGGTCGATTTCATTCCCGGCACCTCGATCGTCTCCGACCCGACCCGCATGGCGCATGGCGTGCTGACCGGCATCGGCTTTCTTTGCGCCGGCGTCATCTTCCGCGAGGGCCCCTCAGTGCAGGGGCTCACCACCGCCGCCTCGCTGTGGATGACAGCGTCGATTGGTCTGCTCTACGGTGTCGGCCTCTACTGGCTTGCGGTGAGCGGTACGGTCCTGACGCTCGGGGTGCTAATCCTGCTGCGGGGGCTACTGGCCGTGCTGCCGCGCCGGACGGAGGTGCGGCTGCGGGTCGCCGCCGACGCGGCCTCGGGCTTCGATCCGGACGCCCTGCGCGGTGTCCTCAGCAGCGCGGGTCTTGCGCGGGGTGCGATCAGCCAGAGCCTCGACGCCACCGCGGGCCGCCTTGAGATGACCACGCGCACCTGGCTCCGCGGCGGCGACGAGGGCGACGCCCTCGCCCGTGCGCTCGCGGCTGCCACCGGGGTCCAGGCCTTCGCCATCGCCCCGGTCGACGAGGAAGCCTCGGTCAGCGCGAACTGGCGGCAGGGCTGACGAACGCTGCTGCAGAGCGGGTAGACGAAGAAATTACCGAAGATTAACCCCAATGAACTCAACGGCCTACCAACAATTGCGCGTGCGCAAGCCCGACCTTGCGCACCCCGGAATCAAGAGACGACCACCGAGCAGATGACCGGTCTTCGCCCGGACCGAGGGATCAGGACGCAGTCAGACCAACCTGGACGACCTTCGCCACATCGATGACATAGACCTGCCGCTCGCCGGTGTGGGCGGAGTCGATGCTGACCTTGAGCCCGTCGCGGCTCCAGCGCGGGTGCAGGTCGCAGCGGATCTCGTTCTTCAGTTCGGGCGGCGAGTAGTACCGGCCGATGTCGAACCGCCGGCCGGTGGCCATCTTGTAGAGGATCAGGATCCGGTTGCTTTCGGCATCCGGATAGGTGTCAGTCAGCATCCACTTCCGGTCGGGCGAGAACGAGCAATGCCCGTCCGACGAAAAGACCTCCTGCCCGATGGGCGTGGACCTGTCCTCGTAGAGGTCATAGAGCGCATACTCGTCCCGATCCGTCCCGGGTGTGCGGGCATAGCCGACAATAGTCCGCTCGTCGAAATACTCGAAGTGCGAGAAATAGGTGTTGTCATGCACCAGGCGGATGTCCCTGCCATCGGGCGACGAGCGGACGAACCGGTCGTTGAACCGGACCTTGGGGTCGAACTGGCAGCGGTTGAGAAAGACGAAATTGCTGCCCTCGGGCGAGATGAGCAGGTGATTGACCCAATGCGGCCCCTGATGCATCCGCGGGACGGTCCGGGTTTCGAACAGCCGCTGGAGCGAGACGATCAGCTCGGCCGCGCCGGTCGCGAGATCGATCCGGTAGACGCCGTCGTTGTCGGGATGCGGATCGGGCAGCGTGTTCTCGACACCATCGGGATAGCCGTAGCCCGGACGCGTGTGGTGCAGCCGGGCAAAGTTGAGGCCGACCGCGTAGTCCTTGCTGACCGCGTAGATCGCTCGTGACAGACGGCGCTTCTCACCGGTCTCCACGTTGTGGATCACCGCCTTGAAGCGGTCATCCTCGCGGATGTTGTAAATGATCGTCGCCTCCGGCTCGGAGGGCAGCCACTGCAGCATGCTGCCCTGCTGCCAGCTCCAGGCCGTGGTTTCGGCCAGCGGTATCCAGCGGTTGCCCCCGGCGGTGTCGATCATTCCGATCACGGCCGGATCGTCGCGCGTCGGCTGGCGGTCGAGGAACCCAGTCTCCAGCGCGAGGTGGTAGCGGCCTGACCGGTTCCAGGGGAACTTGTCGTAGTAGCCAAAGAAATGGTGCCGCCCGGAGGTGATCGGCACGGCCTCGCAGGGGGCCTCGACGATCCGGTCCGACTGCATGCTGCGCGGGCCGTGGCCGCTCTGCGGGGCCGGGTCGGAGGCAGATGAGACCGTGAGCGGCATCCGGTGTTCGATCGGGGTCATCGAGAAAAACTCCGCAAGCAGGGGCGTAGCGATCACGTCGTAGTTGCCCTCGGGCAGGTTGCGCGTCGGCGATAGCGCGAGCCGGGTGACACCCGGCGCAAGCTGGACATCGCGCTGGGCATAGGTCCGCCCGCTCTCATGGACCAGACGCAGGGTGACATCGCAGGCCTCTTCAAGCGGCGGATCGACCACGACGACGATGGCTCCGCCGGGCTCCGCATCGGCCAGATCCAGCCGCCGCAGGATGCGCGCGAACATGGCTCTGCGGTCCTCGGGCGTCGTCATGCGGGTGTCCCCTCGAAGGCACCGACCCCGGCGAGGCCGAGGGTCTCGGCATGGTGGCATCGCACCTGCCGGCCCGGCGCCAGCTCGCGCAACCGGGGCACCTCGGTCCGGCAGCGGCTGTGGTCGTTGAACCGGCAGCGGGTATGGAACGGGCAGCCGCGCGGCCGGGCAAAGGGGTCGGGGACCGAGCCCGCGATGGGTTCCAGCCGCCTGCCGCTGGTCCGCTGGCCGAGACGCGGGATCGAGTGCAGCAGCGCGTGAGTATAGGGATGCTTGGGGTCGAAGAAGATATCGTCCACCGCGGCCGCCTCGACCACCTGCCCCATGTACATCACCACGACGTACTCGGTCATCTGCGCCACCACGCCGAGATCGTGGGTGACGAACAGGATCGCCATCCCGAATTCTTCCTGCAGCCTTCGCATCAGCTTCAGGATCTGCGCCTGGGTCGTCACGTCGAGCGCGGTGGTCGGCTCGTCGGCGAGCAGGAGCCGCGGCTCGCAGGACAGCGCCATCGCGATCATCGCGCGCTGGCGCATTCCGCCCGACATCTCGTGCGGGTACTGGTCGACGATCTGGTCCAGGCGCGGCATGGCGACGCGGGCCAGGAAGTCGATCGCCATCCGCCGCGCCTCCGCCCGCCCGACGCGCTTGTGGAGCGTGATCGCCTCGACGATCTGGTCGCCGATCGTGTGGACCGGCGACAGCGAGCTCATCGGTTCCTGAAAGACCATGGCGATCTCGTCGCCCCTGATGGCACGGATGTCGCGCCCGTTCGGATCCATCTCGGTGACGTCGGCCACCGCACCACTCTTGCGGCGGAAGCGGATCTTGCCGCCGATGATCTGGCCGGGGCGCGGGACGATGCGCAGGATCGAGCGCAGCATCACCGACTTGCCGCAGCCGCTCTCGCCGACGATGCCGACCGCCTGCCCCTCGCGCACGGCGAGGCTGGCACCGTCCACGGCCTTCACCACCCCGAGGGGGGTGTCGTAGTGAGTCTTCAGGTCGTCGATCTCCAGCAGGACGTGCCGCTCGTCGGTCATCCGCCCGCCTCCACCAGTTCGGCCACGCCGGCCAGCCGCAACTCCTCCGCACGATGACAGCGCACCATCCGCCCGGGCACCACCTCGCGCAACTCCGGCTTCTCGACCCGGCAGCGCTCGACGCAGAAGCTGCAGCGCGGGTGGAAGTGGCAACCGGGCGGCAGGTTCACCGCATTGGCGAGGTCACCCTCCAGGATCTCTGGGATTGCCCGGGGCCCGCGGGTTGGCGGGCGGCACCGCCGACATCAGCGCCTCGGTATAGGGATGCAGCGGGCGCTCGAACAGCGCACCGGTCTCGGCCAGCTCGACGATCTGGCCGACATACATCACCGCCACCCGGTCGCAGATGTACTCGACCACGCCGAGATCATGGGCGATGAAGAGATAGGTCAGGCTCTGCTCATCCTGGAGATCCGTCAGAAGGTTCAGAATCTGCGCCTGCACCGAGACGTCCAGCGCCGAGACCGGCTCATCGCAGACGATGACGCGGGGATTGAGCGCCAGGGCACGAGCTATGCCGATGCGCTGCCGTTGCCCCCCCGAGAAGGCATGCGGATAGCGCACCATGTAATCCGCCCGCAGCCCCACCCGTTCCAGCAGGTCGCCGACCCGGCGGCGCAGCTCGTCCCCCTTGGCGATGCCGTTGACCAGCATCGGCTCGCCGATGATGTCCAAGAGAGTCATCCTCGGGTTCAGCGACGAGATCGGATCCTGGAAGATCATCTGCACATCGGCCCGGTAGGGCCGCAGCTCCCGCGGGCTCAGCCGCGCAAGGTCCACCGTGCCGCCGCCGGCCGGCGTATAGCGGATCTCGCCCCCGGTCGGGTCGACCGCACGCGCGATGCAGCGCCCCAGGGTGGTCTTGCCGCAACCGCTCTCGCCGACCAGCCCGAAGGTCTCGCCCTCGTAGATCTCGAAGCTGACCCCATCGACGGCACGTATCGGCCGGCCCACCCGGCCTGTCCAGCTCTTGCGGCCCCCGTAGTGCTTGGTCAGGTCGCGGACCGACAGGACTGGCCGGGATGGTGACTGGGGCCTCGGTCATCGCCGGCATCTAGCGCGAGAAGGGGTCGGCAGCATCGCGCGCACCGTCACCCACGAAGTTGAACGCCAGCACCACCGACACGACGCAGACGGTGGGGCCGATCCAGAGCCAGGGGTAGAACTGGATGATCTGCACCTTCTGCGCCTCCTGCAGCAGCACGCCCCAGCTGACCGTCGGCGCCTTCAGCCCGACGCCGAGGAAGCTCAGCGCCGTCTCGCCGATGATGATGCCGGGGATCGCCAGCGTCAGGGTGACGATCACGTAGCTCATCAGGTTCGGCACCAGATGCCGCGCGATGATCCGGCTCTGGCTGGCGCCATAAACCCGCGCCGCAGTGACGAAATCCTGCTCGCGCAGCGCCAGGAACCGCCCCCGCGCCACCCGCGCCGTGCTGGTCCAGGAGATCAGCGACAGCACCATCAGGATCGCGAAATACTGGTAGAGCGGCGGCCAGTCCCGCGGGACCGCCGCCGCCAGCCCCAGCCAGAGCGGTATGGTCGGAATGGCGATGATCGCCTCGATCACCCGCTGGATGACGTTGTCCACCCAGCCGCCGTACATTCCCGATATGCCGCCGATCACAAGGCCTAGGACCAGGCTGATGAACACCGAGATCAGCCCCACCGACAGCGAGATCTGCGCGCCGTAGATCAGGCGGCTGAACATGTCGCGGCCGAAATGGTCGGTGCCTGCCAGATGCAGGTGCCCGCCCTCCCCCACGCCGAACAGCCGCAGATCGGTCTCGATGAGGCCGAACAGCCGGTAGGGCTCGGCCCGGACGAAGAAGCGCAGCGGATACATCCGGCTGGTGTCGTTGGTGTAGACGGGGCTGAGCGTGTCCAGGTCGCGGGTCATCTTGTATCCGTAGACGAAGGGCCGCAGGTGGAAGCCCCCGGCCTCGTCGAAGAAGTGGATGCCCTGCGGCGGCGCATAGAGATTGCGCGACCTCGTGGCCGGATCATAGGGCGCCACGAACCCCGCAAAGATCGTCACCAGATACGCGAAGATCAGGAAGACACCCGAGACGACGGCCAGCCGGTGCTTGCGGAACTTCCACCACATCAGGCGGCGCGGCGAGATGATCCGGGCGGCGACGCCATCCTCCGCCGAGGCGGGAGTGATCTGCAGGCCCTCCGCGCTCACAGCTTGATCCTCGGGTCGGCCCAGATCAGCAGCAGGTCGGAGATGAAGGTGCCGATCACCGTCAGGATGCTCAGGACGAAGATGATCGAAGCGGCGAGGAACATGTCCTGCGACCGCACCGCATTCAGGAGCAGTGGGCCTGTGGTGGGAATGTTCAGCACCGTGGCGGTGATCTCGGTTCCCGAGATCAGCGCAGGCAGCACGAAGCCGATGGTCGAGAGCACCGGCGAGATCGCGACGCGCGTGGGGTACTTCAGGATCAGCCGCCACTCGCCCAGACCCTTCGCGCGGGCCGTCTCGACATAGGCCTGGCTCAGCTCGTCCAGCAGCATTCCCCGCATGACGCGCATGGTCGCCGCCACCCCCGAGGTGCCGATGATCAGGATCGCCACCCACATGTTCGAGAACATGTCCAGCACCTTGCCGAGCGACCAGGGTGCCAGCTCGTACTGCGGTGAGAACAACCCGCCCACCGGGGCGCCGAAATAGCGGTATCCGACATAGATCGCGATGATGGCGATCAGGAAGTTCGGGATCGCCAGGAAGACGAAACCGACGAATGTCAGCAGATAGTCCAGCGGCGAATACTGCCGGACCGCCGAATAGATTCCGATTGGAATTGCCACGGCATAGACGAAGATCGCCGTCGGGATGGTGATCGCCAGGGTGATCGGCAGCCGCTCCCTCAGCAGGTCCGCCACGGTGCGCTGGTACTGGAAGGATATCCCCATGTTGCCCTGCAACATGTTGGTCACCCAGCGCCAGTACTGGACGAACAGGTTGTCATCCAGCCCGAACTGCAGCTTGAGCGCCGCGACGGAATCCTCGGTCACGATGTTTCCGCCGGAGAGCGTGGCCAGGTAGGAGTTCACGAAGTCGCCGGGCGGAAGCTGGATCACCACGAACGCGATCACGCTGATCACGAACACGGTCACAAGCATCTGCGCCGCCCGGCGGATCGTGTAGTTCAGCATCGGCAGACCCTGTCAGCAGGAGACGGAACGGCGCCCCGAGGGCACGCCGTCCGCGGCGTGCCGGGGCTCAGCTGCGCTCGCCCGCCCACGCGCCTCCCTCAAAATAGGTCTGCTCGATCTGATAGTTGTAGTTGCCGAGCCAGGAAAAGCCGGTGAAGCCCTCTTCGGGGTAGTTGCGGAAATTGCTGCCCAGGATCACCGGAATCGGCACCTGCCCGACGTCGCCGATGTTCCACAGGTTGCGGATGTTCAGCCCCAGGATTTCCTGACCGATCGCCAGGCGCCTGTCCTCGTCGACCGTGACCTGCATCTCGTCGAATAGGTCCTGCACCATCTTTATGTCGCCGCTAGGCTCCTCGCCCTGCGAACCGCCGGAGGCATACCACTGGGCGAAGGCCATGCCCCAGACGTTCCAGCCGGTGGTGAGGTAGGGCACGTGCCATTCCGGCGAATGCGGGAACATCGAGTCCGAGCACTTGTCGCCGATCCAGATGCCCACTTCCATGTCGTTGTTGTCGATGAGCGCCCGCACCTGCTCGCGGGCGATGGAGCGGACGTTGAAGGTGATGCCGGCCTGGCGCATGAACTCGATGATGCAGCTCGCCGACCGCGAGGCTGCCCGGATCGTCCACCGGCACGTCCATGTTCAGCACCAGCGGGTTGCCATCGGACCGCAGCCGGATCCCCTGCCCGTCGGTCTCGCTAAGGCCCAGCTCGTCCAGCAGCGCCGAGGCGGCATCGGGGTCGAAGCCGGTGTCCTCAGCCGCCCATTCGTCGTTGCGCCACTTCGATCCGGGGATCATCTGCAGCTGCGAGGGAACGGCGAAACCGAGATAGACCGTCTCGGCGATCTGCTGGCGATCCAGCGCCAGCGAGAAGGCCCGCTTGAAGCGGATGTCGTTGAACAGCTCGCGCAGCACCGGGTCCTTGACGGTGTGGTTGAACATGATCGTGTGCTCGGCCGCCCGGTCGGTCAGCCAGAGCCGGACATCGTAGCTCCCGCGCTCCTGTCCCTCGCGGTACAGCGGCAGGTTGGCGAAGACCGTGTCGGTGTTGACCCAGTTCATCTCGCCGGCGGCAATGGCGGCGTCGCGCACCTCGGCGCTCTCGAAGTTGGTCAGCTGGATGTCGTCGATATAGGGCAGCTGCTGTCCGCCGGGATCGACCTTCCAGTAATAGGGGTTCCGGTCGGCCACCATCTTGTTCAGGTTCATTGCATTGGCGAGCTTGAACGGCAGCAGCGTCGGCATGTCCGGATTGTTGAACGGCATCAGCCACTGGACGCTGCTGCGGTTGTTGAAAAGCTCGACCCAGGTCGAGAAGCCGGCGTCCGAGACCTTCTTGGCCAGTTCGTCCGCCGGTACGAAATCCTCGTGGAACTGCGCGAGGTAATGGTGCGGCAGATAGCGCGGGAAGGTACCGCCGAGGCTGTGCGCCAGCAGCGCGGGGAGGTTGGCGTGTGGGGCGACGAAGGTCCACTGCAGGGTATGGTCGTCGATCACCTCGAAGGTCGGCACCTGGCCCCTGACCGTGAACTGGGCCATCGGCGAGGGGCTGAGCGCCGTGTTCAGGTTGACGTGGTTCCACCAGAAGTCGAAGCCCGCGGCATCGAAGGGCGCGCCGTCCGACCATTTGATCCCCTTGCGCAGGTGCAGCACGAACGTGTTGCCGTCATTGGAGTATTCCCAGCTCTCAGCGAGGTTTGGCTCGATCGACTGCCCGTCGCGGCTGATGCGCAGGATCGGCTCGGGACCCCAGGACGAACGCGCCTGAAAGCCGCGGTTCTGGATGATGCCGGTCCTGATATGGCCGCCATAGGTGCCGATCGACTCCAGCGGCTCGACCACCACCGGCACTTCGGGGAGCCGCTCGTCGACCGGAGGCAGCTGGCCCGCAGCCACCAGCTCGGCCAGCTGCGGCGCTTCGCTGTATTTCGAGCCCTGGGCGAAGGCGCGTCCGGCCAGGCCGGAGAACGCCGCCGAAGAGGCCAGCACGCCTCCGAGCTTCAGGAACTGACGCCTCGTCGGCTGCAGTGATCGGGTCATTTCATTCTTCCTCCGTTTGCGTCTCCTGTGCCCCACCGGCACGGAAACTCATTGTTCTTTCGCGATATTCACGCGTTTGCGCCTCGCCCGCCTGGGGTCGGATGCCTGGGCATTCTACGATTCCGGCACTCTCTCGTCGTTCGAGTTTCCAGCCGGAGAATCCTGTACAAACCTTGCGGGCGTAACCTCAGCCGGCGCGCAGCGATCCCTCGCCACCATACCAGTGCTGCGGAATGATGTCTCGCTCGGCATCCAGCAGCTCTTCGATCAGCGCCTCGGTATCACCTATCGAATTCGTCAGCGGATCGACCAGCAAGGCCCGGCGCAAGAGCGCATGGTCCCCCAGCGCAACCGCCTCGGCCGTCATCTCGTGGGCGTCGAGCACGACCTCCTGCATCGCCCGCAGCCCGCGCGGCATCTCGCCCACCGGGCGCGGGCGGGGGCCGTCCATGTCGACGTCGCAGAGCAATTCCAGGTAGGCGTCATCCGCCATGTTGGACACGGCGCCATCGTTTCGGGTGTTGATGTAGAAGGGCTTCCCGAGCCCGGCGACCATGTTCTCGATGATGTCGGTGGCATGATCAGGGCCGAAGGTCGTCATGTAGTCGCCGATCGGTGTCCTGCCCGAGAGGAAGTCGTCGATCTGCGCCCACATCGCCCGATGCCGCTCGTAGCGCGCCTCGGTCTCCCAGAGCGCCAGCTCGGGAATATCCTCCGGGGTCACGCCGTGCCCCTGCCAGAACCGCACATACTCCTTGGTATGCGCCACGCAGGCCGGCACCTTGTCGAACATCTGGTAGAGCTTGTAGCCGATGGCATCGTTGTGAACCGCCTTGGCGCCCTTGTCGCCCCCGTCGGTCTCGGTCGCGGCCCGCCGGCCTACCGCCTCGCCGATGGCGGGCAGAACGTCCTTGCCGTCATATTCCGCCTTCAGCACCCAGGTGAAATGATTCACCCCCGCGATTCGCAGGTCGAACTTTCGGTCCACCTCCGGCGATAGCTGGCCACCCTCGGGAATGATTCCGGCGCGCTGGGCATAGAGGCGCTTCACATGCGGCATGTGCAGGCTGTCACAGAGCCCGAAGCTGCGGAGGTTCGGAGCGAAACGCTTGAGCGCCATGCCGTTCACGGCCGAGGGATTGATGTAGTTGATCACCCATGCGTCCGGGCAGAGCTCCCCGATGTCGCGGGCGCAGTCGAGAATGTGCGGCAGCTCGCGCATGGCGCGGAACACGCCGCCGGGGCCGATCGTGTCGCCAGAACACATGCGGATCCCGTACTTTTCCGAGATCACCGTATCGAGGCCGCGGTATCGTACCGTATCCTTGGCGAAGGAGAGGACGACGAAATCCGACCCCGGCAGGACCTCGCGGCGGTCGGCGCTGACCTCGATCCGCAGCGGAACCCCCTGATGCGCCACCACCTTCCGCGCCAGCCGCTCCAGCTTGTCGAGCCGCTCGCTGTCGGTATCGACCAGCGCCAGCGTGCCGGTGTTGAGATGCGGCGAATGCACCATCTGCCAGATGGCCTGGCGTCCGAAGAACAGGCTTCCGGCGCCGATCACCGTAACCTTCGGGCCGTTGCTGCCCATGTCGTCTCTCTCCCTTGCAGTACCGGCGGGCCGGCTGCCCCTGCCGTGGCATTTGACAGCGCCACCGCTTCGAAGATTGCTAGCCCCCGGAGCACCTGCCTGTCTTTCGGTTTTGGAGCCTGACAAAATTGAACAGCGAGATTTTCGAGATGTACCGCAGACCCCAGGCGCTGACGCTGCCCGAGCTGGTCAGCCTCGGCATGTTCATAACCTCCGAGCCACGAATTGGCGGAAAGCGCCCCGGAGGCCCGTCAGAACTCGAGATCGGGTATCTGGAACGTGGCAGCGTCGAATGGTGGGACGGCAAGGATCTCGAGGAAGCCGAACCGGAGTCCGTGCTGATCGATCCGCCAGGGGACTGGCAGGGCGGGATGGACGCGATCATCCACCCTTGCAAGCGATACTGGCTGCGGGTCGAGTTTCCCCACGACCGCGCCTTGCCCGGGCTGTCCTACGAGGTGACGCAGAGCATGAAGCGCTCCTTCGAGTCCTTCGAACGCCGGTTCTTTCCGGGAAGTCCCGTCCTGCGCGACCTGTTCTCCGGGCTGCTCGACAGCCAGAGGCACAGCGCGCTCTACGCCGAGGAACTCAGCCGCGCGCTGTTCCATCAGATCCTCGTGACCGTCCTGCGCAACTACGACTTCGATCGCCCGGCGGGAGATTTCACCGCCGGTGGCCGTGGCCAGGGAGATGATCGAGCAGAATTTCCGCAACAAGATCAGGGTCGAGGACGTCGCCCGGAAATCCGGCTACAGCCTGGGCTACTTCCATCAGGTGTTCCTGCAGGAAACCGGTCTGACACCGCAGCAGTTCCAGAGCCGGTTGCGCATCGTCGCGGCGAAAAAGGCGCTCGTCCACACCAGCCAGAGCATCACCGACATTGCGCTGGATCTCGGCTATTCCTCCAGCCAGTACTTTTCCACGTCCTTCCGCAAGCTGGTGGGCCTGACCCCCGCAAGCTACCGGAAGATCCGGGCCGGTCATGGCCCGTCCGACTGATCCCACGCCGTATGCGGCGCAATGTCCTGAAAAGGCTTCGTTTTTGAAGGCTGGAATTCAGGACTGGAATGCGGCTGGAATCCGGCTTGCCACTTTTTCAGGGTTCGTAAAGCTTTCCGGCACGAACCGGGCGCCGGGGCCGTTGGTATCTTTCCTACAGCCGCGACGAGATGATGCCGGTGTTGAACCCGCCCATGCGCAGCTCGCCGCAGAGCCGCTGGTACTCGATCTTGGGGCAACGGTTCATCACCACGGTCAGCCCGGCGGCCTCCGCCCTGGCCGCTGCCTCCTCGTTGATGACGCCAATCTGCATCCAGATCGTCTGGAGCCCACGGTCGATGAGATGCGCCAGGGCATCGTCGACCACCGGCCCAACCTGGTCGGAGCGGCGGAAGATGTCGACCATATGGATTTGCCCGAGCCATGGCGGCAGCGCGGCAAGATCGGGGTAAGCGATCTCGCCGAGAAGCGTCTGTCCGGCGAGGCCGGGGTTCACCGGGATGACCCGGAAGCCCTTGAGCGACAAGTAGCGCGCCACGTAGTAGGAGGGGCGGATCTGGTTGGCCGACACCCCCACGCAGGCGATGGTGCGGGTGGCGCGGAAAATGGCCCGCAGCTCGTCGTCACTGTGAAGCCGGTTCATCCGCCGCCTCAGGAATCTGAGCCAAACCCACAAAAAAGCGCCCGGAAATGAACCGGGCGCGCAGTCGGAACGAGGGACAGTGAGTTGAGGCAGGGCGGTTCCACGCTTGCTGCCTCAACGAGTATATGGGTTCCCTGCCCCAAATAGTGAAGGGCGTTGAAGCATTCGTGATCGCCATGTCAGCAGCGCCCCGCGCCGCGGGTGGCGGCATAGAGCGCCACCGCGGCGGCATTCGAGACGTTGAGCGAGCCGAAGGTCCCCGCCGCCGGGATGCGCAGCCGCCGGTCGCAGAGCTTCACCGTCAGCTCGCGCAAGCCCGGTCCCTCTGCCCCCAGCGCCAGCGCCACCGGCATGTCCTCCAGTCCTGACAACCCCTCGGCCAGGTCCGCCTCGCCCTCGCCGTCGAGCCCCAGCACGGTATAGCCCATGTCGCTCAGCGTCCCGATGGCCCGGGCGAGGTTGGGCACCCGCAGATAGGGCTGGCGTTCCAGCGCACCCGAGGCGGCCTTGGCGAGCGCTCCGCTCTCGGGGGCGGAATGCCGCTGCGGCGCGATCACCGCCCGCGCGCCGAAGACCTCGGCCGAGCGCAGGATGGCGCCCACGTTGTGCGGATCGCTCACCCGGTCGAGCAGCAGCACCCGCGGTGCATCACCGCGTGGCGCGCAGATCTCGGAAACCGAACCCCAGTCGAGCGGCTCCACCTCCAGCGCCGCGCCCTGATGCACCGACTGCGCCTCCAGCGGCGCATCGAAGCGGCGGGCATCGACCACGCGCGGCTCGATCCCCGAGGCGGCGATCTCCACCGCCATGCGCAGGGCCGCGTTCTCGGTCACGATGAGGCTGCGTTTCACCCGCGCAGGGTTGGACAGCGCATCGCGCACGGCGTGCAGGCCGAAGAGCCAGAGGCCCGCCGCACCCTCGCCGTGGCGAACCTTCTCGCGCTCGATCACCCAGGCCGGTTTCCTGCCCATCCGCATCCCCAAATCAGCGCCTGAGGAACCCGTCCACCGCGTCCGCGAAGGATCGCGGCGCGTCGGCGTGAAGCCAATGGCCGGCGCCGGGAATTTCCACCGTTTCGGCAGCGGGGAAGAGCGCGCGAATGCGCGGCCATGCGTCGGGGCGCACGTAATCCGATCGCTCGCCGGTGATGAACAGCGCCGGCCCGGCAAACCGCGCGCCGTTGAAAGCAGGAAATCCCGTGATCCGCGGCATCTGCTCGGAAAGTGCTGCGAGGTTCAGCTTCCACCGCGGCTCGCCACCGGCGAAATCGAGGCTCTGAAGGAAGAAGGCGCGCAACCCGGGCTCGGCGACATGCGGCGCCAGCCGCGCATCGGCCTCCGAACGGCGGGTGACGCCCGCGAGGTCGGCCGCCTGCATGGCGCGTGCATAGCCGATCTGGCTGTGCTCGTAGGCCACTGGCGCGATGTCGGCCACCACCAGCCGGCGCACCCGCTCGTGCGAGGTCAGGGCCAGCACCATCGCGGCCTTGCCGCCCATGGAATGGCCGAGCAGGTCCGCCTGCCCGCCGAGGTCGTCGATCACCTCGGCCAGGTCGCCGGCCATGGCCTCGTAGCTGTGGTCTGGGCTTCGCAGGCTGTCGCCGTGGTTGCGCATGTCCACCGCCACCACCTCGCGACCATCGGCGAGGCGCCTCGCCACGGCGCCGAGGTTGCGGGCCGACCCGTAGAGGCCATGGGCGATGACTAGTGGCGGCGCGTCGCCGGGCGTTCCAAGGACAATGCGGTTCAGCATGGGCGTCAGATGACCAGGTTGGTAATGAAGGCGTCGTCGGTGATGTCCTGATAGGTCAGGCCCGAGGCATGCATGCGCGCCTCCAGCCCGGTGAAGGCCTCAGCCCGGCGGGTCTCGATGCCGATGAGCACCGAGCCGAAGTTGCGGGCGTTCTTCTTGAGGTACTCGAAACGCGCAATGTCGTCGTGCGGCCCGAGCACCGACAGGAACTCGCGCAGGGCACCGGGGCGCTGGGGCAAGCCGAGGATGTAGAACTTCTTGCGGCCCTCCCATCGCAGGGCGCGCTCCTTGACGTCCGGCAGCCGCTCGAAGTCGAAATTGCCACCCGAGACCACCGCCACCACCGTCTTGCCGGCGATCTCGGGCAGATCGCGCAGCACGTCGACGGCCAGCGCTCCGGCGGGCTCCAGCACCATGCCCTCTATGTTCAGCATCTCCAGGATCGTCGCGCAGATCCGGTCCTCGGGGGCGAGCAGCACGCGGTCAGGCGCAAACCGGCGGAGCTGGGCGAAGTTCAGACGGCCGATCCGCGCGACCGCGGCGCCATCGACGAAGCTGTCCACTTTCGGCAGCGTCACCGGCTCGCCGGCCGTCAGCGCCTGCCGCAGGCTCGCCGCGCCCGAGGGCTCCGCGAACAACAGCCGCGCGTCCGGCGCGAGGGCGTCGAGCACCTGCACGACGCCCGAGGCAAGGCCGCCGCCGCCGACCGGGAGGATAACCAGATCGGGCAGCGTCCCGGGGGGCAGCTGGGCGAGGGCTTCCAGCCCACAGGTCGCCTGGCCGACAATCACGTCCGCGTCGTCATAGGGCGGCATGAAAAAGGCGCCGGTCTCCGCCGCATAGGCCTCCGCCGAGCGCAAAGTGTCGTCGAAATAGTCGCCGGTGAGGCGGATCTCGACGTGGCCGGCACCGAACTGGACGGTCTTGTCGATCTTCTGCTGCGGCGTGGTCACCGGCATGAAGACCTCGCCCCCGGTGCCGAAATGCGCGCAGGCAAAGGCCATGCCCTGGGCGTGGTTGCCGGCAGAGGCGCAGACGAATCGCCGCCGGTCGGGCCTTGCGGCCAGCGCGTGGCGCATGGCGTTGAAGGCACCGCGGATCTTGTAGGAGCGCACCGGCGAGAGATCCTCGCGCTTCAGCCAGATCTCCGCGCCGTAGCGGGCGGAGAGGAAGGCGCTGCGCTGCAACGGCGTGGGCTCAAAGAGGCCCCGCAGCGCGGCCTCGGCGTCGCGCACCGCTGCAAGAAAGTCGGAACCGGCCCCCGTCATGACCGCCCGCTAGCACGCCGCGCCGAAGATCGCCAGCGGGCAACGACGGCACCTTCGCACACCATCTCGCAATGCGCGGCACGCTGTGCGATCATTCCCGCCATCCCGCTTCCAGCCCCGAGGTTCCCGCCATGTCCAGGCCCATCTTCTCCCCGCTCTCCCGCCGCGCGTTCATCGGCTCGGCCAGCGCCTTCGGCGGCCTCGTGCTGCTGCACCCGTTCTCGGCCCGCGCCCAGGCCGGCCAGGCGCATCTGCGCATCCTGTCCACCACCGACCTGCACTGCCACGTCTTCCCCTATGACTACTACAGCGACCGCCCGAGCGACACTTTCGGGCTCGCGCGCACGGCCTCGGTGATCGAGGGCATCCGGGCGGAGGCCGCCAACACGATGCTGGTGGACAACGGCGACTACCTGCAGGGCAACCCGATGGGCGACTACATCGCCTACAAGCGCGGCATGAAGGCGGGCGACATCCACCCGGTGATCGCCGGCATGAACACGCTGAACTACGAGGTCGGCACGCTCGGCAACCACGAGTTCAACTACGGCGTCGCGTTCATGGACCTGGTGAACGCCGGCGCCGGCTTCCCCATCGTCTGCGCCAATTTCGCGACCAGCCTAGGCGCCACCCCGCGCGAGGATGCGCTGCACCTGCCGCCCTACGTCATCCTCGAGCGCACGGTGACCGACGGCGCCGGTGCCGCGCACCCGATCAAGGTCGGCTTCATCGGCTTCGTGCCGCCGCAGATCATGCTCTGGGACCGCGGCCACCTCGAGGGCAGCTTCGTCACTCGCGACATCCTGGAGGCTGCCCGCGCCTGGGTGCCCCAGATGCGCGAGGAAGGGGCGGACATTGTGGTGGCGCTCTCGCACTCCGGGATCGAGGCCGGGCCCGAGGCTGCGATGATGGAGAACGCCTCCCTGCAGCTCGCCGGCATCGACGGCATCGACGCCGTGATCAGCGGCCACGCCCACCGGGTCTGGCCCTCGGCAGACTTCGAGGGCGACGGCATCGACCAGGCCGCCGGCACGCTGATGGGCAAGCCCGCGGCCATGGCCGGGTTCTGGGGCTCGCACATGGGCCTCGTCGACCTGATGCTCGAGCGCGACGGCAACGCCTGGCGGGTCGCCGCCTTCGAAAGCGAGGCGCGGCCCATCTACACCCGCGGCGAGGACCGGGTGGTGCGCCCCACGGTCGGGGACTACGCGCCGGCGCTGGCGGCGGTGGCCACGATCCACGACGAGACCCTCGAATACGTCCGCGCCGAGGTCGGCCAGTCCACCGCACCCCTGCAATCCTACTTCGCCGTGGTCGCCGACGACCCCTCGGTGCAGATCGTCAGCCAGGCGCAGACCTGGTACGTCACCGACCTCCTCAAGGGCACCGAGTGGGAGGGCCTGCCGGTGCTCTCCGCCGCCGCCCCCTTCAAGTCCGGCGGCCGCGGGGGGCCGGAGTACTACACCGACGTGCCCGCCGGGCCGATCGCGATCAAGAACGTGGCCGATGTCTACCTCTATCCCAACACCCTGCAGGCGGTGGTGATCACCGGCGCCCAGGTCAAGGACTGGCTGGAGCGCTCGGCGGGCATCTTCCAGCAGGTGACGCCCGGCGGCGCCGACCAGCCGCTGCTCGACCTTGCCTTCCCGGCCTATAACTTCGACACGATTGACGGCGTGACCTACGAGATCGACGTGACCCAGCCGTCGAAATACGACGTGGACGGCAAGCCGCTGAACCCGAACGCCAGCCGCATCGTGAACCTGATGTATGACGGCGCGCCCATCGACCCCGAGGCGCGCTTCGTCGTCGCCACCAACAACTATCGCGCCGGCGGCGGCGGCAGCTTCCCGGGGGCCGACGGCACCACGGTGATCCTCGCGGCACCCGACACCAACCGCGACGTGATCGTGCGCTTCATCGTCAGCCAGGGCACGATCTCCCCGGCCGCGGACGCCAACTGGCGGCTGGCCCCGGCGGGCGGGGCCACCGTGCTCTACGACACCGGCCCGGCGGCCGCGGCTTATCTCGAGGACGTGCGCGCCCGCGGCCTCGTCATCGAGCCGGCGGGAGAAGCCCCGGAAGGCTTCGCGCGCTATCGCATCACGCTCTGAGGCGCGAACCCGATCCGATACGAATTGCGGCCGCTCACTCGCAGGTGAACGGCCGCACGCAGCGGTTGCATGCGGGCAGTATTTGGTATCTTAGGGGCACCGGACCGATCCTTGGCGGTCGCTTGAAAGAAGTCCCGATCCCTTCCCGAAAAGTTGACCCCAAGTGTTCGTCTCGTTCTTCCCGAACCCGCGCCCCTTCTTCTTGTCGGTCGTCGTCTGGGCCGCGATCTGCATGACGGGCTGGTACGCCGGCGGCGGCGCGCTCGGCGACGCGCTCGGCTTCGCCACAACCACGCCCGACGGGCGCCCGGCGATCGGCGTCTCGCGGTTCTGGTCGGGACCCTTCCTGTGGTTCTACATCTACTACGGGGTCTGCGTGCTGGTCTTCGCCGTCGCCTGGCAGACGCTCGCCCCGCACCCGTGGTGGGGCTGGTCGATCCTCGGCTCGGCGCTGATCCTCTTCACCACCTATTTCCAGGTACAGGTCAGCGTCGCCATCAACGACTGGTACGGCCCGTTCTACGACATGGTGCAGGCCGCCCTGGCCAAGACCCGTCCCGTGGAGCTCGGGGAATTCTACGCGGGGATCGCGAGTTTCCTCGGCATCGCGCTGGTGGCCGTTGTGGTGGCGGTGCTGCTGCGCTTCTTCGTCAGCCACTACATCTTCCGCTGGCGCACGGCGATGAACGACTACTACATGTCGCACTGGCCGAGACTGCGGACCGTCGAGGGCGCCTCGCAGCGTGTCCAGGAGGACACCATGCGCTTCTCGACCACCACCGAGGCGCTCGGCGTCAATCTCGTCGACGCGGTGATGACGCTCATCGCCTTCCTGCCCGTTCTGGTGCGGCTGTCCGCCGACGTCACCTCGGTGCCGATCCTCGGCGAGGTTCCGCACCCGCTGGTGGTCGCGGCGCTCCTGTGGTCGGTGGTGGGCACCGCGCTGCTGGCGCTCATCGGCATCAAGCTTCCCGGGCTCGAGTTCCGCAACCAGCGGGTCGAAGCCGCCTATCGCAAGGAACTCGTCTACGGTGAGGACGACCCGAAACGGGCCGATCCGCCCACGGTGCGGGACCTGTTCGCCAACGTCAGGCGCAACTACTTCCGGCTCTACTTCCACTACATGTATTTCAACGTGGCGCGGATCTTCTACCTGCAGATCGACAACGTGTTCGGATTCTTTGTGCTGGCTCCGTCGATCGTGGCGGGCACCATTACTCTGGGACTGATGAACCAGATCCTGAACGCCCTCAGCCAGGTGCGCTCCTCCTTCCAGTATCTGGTGACGTCCTGGACGACGGTGGTCGAGCTCTTGTCGATCTACAAGCGCCTTCGCGCCTTCGAGGCGGTGATCCACGGCGAGGCGCTGCCGCAGATCGACATCGACTACCTCGCGCGGCGCGACACCGACGACGGCACGGTCGCGACCAGCTGACCCGTCCCCACAAGATGAACAACATCCCGGACAGACCCGTTGCCCGTTCTCCCTGACCGACTGCCCCCCTGGCTGATGGCGGCGGGCGCCGCGCTGCTGATCGCGGCCTGTGCGCAGCGGGGCGGCATCACCTTCGACGAGACGGCGGGAGAAGTCGGTACCGTCGAGACCATCTTCGTCGCCACCGACCGCACCCCGGTCGAGGGCCAGCCGCTCTTCACCCGCCGCCGGTCGAGCCCGCCGACATTCCTGCGGTTCCGCATCTCGGTGCCACCGGATCGCGAGCCCGGCACCGTCACCTTTCCCACGCGCATTCCGGCCGATCCGCGAACCGACTTCCTGACCGTGGACGCCACGCGGCTGAGCGGCGAGCGCGCGTTCGTCACAGGCATGGACCGCGAGATCGCAGCGGCCAGCGGGACCGGGCGGGAGACCATGGTCTTCGTGCACGGGTTCAACACGAGCTTCGCCGAGGGGCTCTACCGCCAGGCGCAAATCCAGCACGACATGGGCAGCCGCTCGGTCCAGGTCCACTACGCCTGGCCTTCGGCCGCGGCGCTGCAGGGCTACGTCTACGACCGCGAGAGCGCGCTCTATTCGCGCGACGGGCTCGAGGAAACCATCCACGCGATCGCCCGCACCCGGACTGGGGGGATGAACCTGGTCGCGCATTCCATGGGCGCAATGTTGCTGATGGACACGCTGCGCACCATGGCGCGGGTCGGCTATCCCGAGGTCTTCGCCCGGATCAACGGCGTGATCCTGCTCTCGCCCGACATCGAGATCGACGTCTTCCGCCAGCAAGCGCGGCCGCTGCTGGAGCTGGGCGTGCCGATCCTCGTCGTCGTGTCGCGGCGCGACCGCGCGCTGCTCGTCTCCGCCCTGATCCGCGGCGAGCGCGAACGGCTCGGGTCGATAACTTCCGCGGCCGAGCTCGGCGAGGCCGGCATCGCCGTGGTCGATATCTCCGAGGTCGACAGCCCCGATTCGCTAGGGCATTTCTCCGTCGCCACCTCGCCCGTGGTGCTCGACTACCTGCAGAGCCTGCAGGCCACCGGCCTGGACATCTTCGAACCCCGCGTCGGGCCACTCGAAGCCGGCGTCACGCTCATCCAGGAAGGCACCAACCTCATCCTGTCGCCCCTCATACCCTGACCCGCGCACCGCCCGGCCCGCCCGCACTTGTCGCGGATGCAGAGACCCGATAGAGCGGCGCCGACCCCGACCGGCAACCAGCGCGGAGCCTTCCCATGTCCTCTCCCAAGAAGGTGGTGCTCGCCTATTCCGGCGGGCTCGACACCTCGATCATCCTGAAATGGCTCGAGACCACCTACGGCTGCGAGGTCGTCACCTTCACCGCCGACCTCGGCCAGGGCGAGGAGCTGGAACCCGCACGGCGCAAGGCCGAGCTGATGGGCGTGCGCCCCGGCAACATCTTCATCGAGGATCTGCGCGAGGAATTCGTGCGCGACTTCGTCTTCCCGATGTTCCGCGCCAACACGCTCTACGAGGGCCAGTACCTGCTCGGCACCTCGATCGCCCGCCCGCTGATCGCCAAGCGCCTGGTCGAGATCGCCGCCGAGACCGGCGCCGACGCCGTCGCCCACGGCGCCACCGGCAAGGGCAACGACCAGGTGCGCTTCGAGCTCGCCGCCTATGCGCTGAACCCCTCGATCCGGGTCATCGCGCCGTGGCGCGAGTGGGACCTGACCAGCCGCACCCGGCTGATCGAGTTCGCCGAGCAGCACCAGATCCCCATCGCCCGCGACAAGCGCGACGAGGCCCCCTTCTCGGTCGACGCCAACCTCCTGCACACCTCGTCCGAGGGCAAGGTGCTGGAGAACCCCGCCGAGGAGGCGCCCGACTACGTCTACCAGCGCACCACCGACCCCGAGAAGGCGCCCGACACGCCCCAGTACGTCGAGATCGACTTCGAGCGCGGCGACGCCGTCTCCATCGACGGCGAGGCGCTGTCGCCCGCCACCCTGCTCACCCGCCTCAACGAGCTTGGCGGCACGCACGGCGTCGGCCGGCTCGACCTGGTGGAGAACCGCTTCGTCGGCATGAAGTCCCGCGGCATCTACGAGACCCCCGGCGGCACCGTCCTGCTCGCCGCCCACCGGGGCATCGAATCGATCACCCTCGACCGGGGTGCTGCGCACCTCAAGGACGAGCTGATGCCGCGCTACGCCGAGCTGATCTACAACGGCTTCTGGTTCTCGCCCGAGCGCGAGATGCTGCAGGCCGCGATCGACCGCAGCCAGACCGACGTCACCGGCACCGTGCGGCTGAAGCTCTACAAGGGCTCGGCCAGCGTCGTCGGCCGCCGCTCCAACCGCTCGCTCTACTCCGAGGCGCATGTCACCTTCGAGGAGGACGCCGGCGCCTACGACCAGAAGGACGCCGCCGGCTTCATCAAGCTCAACGCGCTCCGGCTGCGCCTCCTCGGCCAGCGCGACCGCCGCTAGCCTCCAGGAGCGCCGGCTTCCGCCAGCCGTGAATGATCGAGACACCGCACACGGCACCGTGGTATCGCTTGGCTGCAGACCACGCTCCGGCTGCAAGCCGCTAACCGGCGGCCAATTGGGATGGGTGGGTTCCAGGCAAAGGGGGATCCGGAGCGGAACGACGGGCCTGCCCGCCCTTTGGGAGGAACTGGACATGCCCTACTTTCTCTATCAGATCGCCTACTCGCCCGAGGCCGTCAAAGCGATGGTCGCCAACCCGCAGGACCGCGCCGCCGCTGCGACCAAGCTGGTCGAGTTGCTCGGCGGCAAGCTGCACCACCTGTTCTTCGCCTTTGGGAAATTCGACGTCGTCTGCCTCATCGAGGGACCGGACGACAAAATGATGGCGGCCGGCGCACTGGCCGTGGCCGCAGCGGGCACGGTATCGCGCTCCGAGACCACCAAGTTGATCACCGCCGCGGAGGCACAGGAGGCGATGGCCATGGCCGGAAAAGCAACCGGCGCGTACAAGGCGCCAATGGCATCATAGCCTGTCATCGGACCACCGGAGGGCGCCCTCTTGGGGTGCCCTCCGACCGGGGACCGCTTCGACATTCGGCCACCGTGGTTGGCGGGCGTTCTGACCGCTCGCTCTACTCCGAGGCGCAGGTGAACGCGATCCGCCTGCGCCTGCCCGGCCAGCGCGACCGCAAGGGCTGATCCGGGGCGGCCCGGACCGCTCCTGACAAGCCGATCTCGGCGAAAAATCCTTGTCCACCGCCCCGGCCGACATTGCCGTGCCACGTACCCGCACTAAAATTGCTGCCTGTACGATCAGCCGGGCCAGGGGATCAACAGGATGATCAATCTCAGCATCAACGGAACCGACTACCAACTGGATGTCGATGACGACATGCCCCTGCTCTGGGCGATCCGCGATATCGCGGGGCTGACCGGCACCAAGTTCGGCTGCGGCCAGGCGCTGTGCGGCGCCTGCACCGTCCATCTCGACGGCATCCCGGTGCGCTCCTGCCAGACCTTCGTTGCCGACGCCGCCGGCCTTCCGATCACCACCATCGAGGGCCTGCAGGGCCGGGTCGCCGAGGCCGTCCAGGCGGTCTGGACCGAAATGGACGTGCCGCAGTGCGGCTACTGCCAGTCCGGCCAGATCATGTCGGCGGTGGCGCTGCTCACCGACACGCCGAAGCCCACCGACGACGACATCGACGGGGCGATGTACGGCAACCTCTGCCGCTGCGCCACCTACCAGCGCATCCGCGGCGCCATCCACGAAGCCGCCCGCAAGCTGGAGGCCTGAGCCATGAAGGCGTTCATGATACCGACCCTCGCCGCCGCGGCCCGCACCAGCCGTCGCGGCTTCCTCATCGGCGCCGCCGCCGTCACCGGCGGCCTCGCGGTCGGCTTCCGCCCGCTCGCCGCCACGGCGCAGGCCGGCGGCAGAGGCGGTCAACCCGCTGCAGGCCTATATCATCATCGGCGCCGACGACCGGGTGAAGATCCTCTCGTCGCAGTTCGACATGGGCCAGGGTTCCTACCACGGCATCGCCACGCTGGTGCTCGAGGAGCTCGGCGCCCGCTGGGACCAGGTCGAGGTCGAGGGCGGCTGGGGCAACCCCAACCTCTTCGGCAACCCGGTCATGGGCGGCTTCCAGGGCACCGGCGGCTCGACCTCGATGGCCGGCGCCTGGGACCGCTACCGCCAGGCGGGTGCGGCCGCGCGCGCGATGCTGGCGGCGGCCGCCGCCGAGCGCTGGGGCGTTCCCGCGTCCGAGATCACCGTCACGGATGGCCGGCTCACCCACCCGACCGCCGGCAGCCTCGGATTCGGCGAGGTCGCCGAGGCGGCAGCGCTGCTGCCGGTCCCGGCCGACGTGCCATTGAAATCAGCGGCCGACTGGACGGTGATCGGCGACGCGGCCGTGCGCCGCTACGACAGCGCGCCCAAGACCAACGGCACCCACCCGTTCACCATCGACGTCGCCCTTCCCGGCATGCTCACCGCGGTGATGATACATCCGCCGCGGTTCGGCGCCACCGCGGCGTCCTTCGACGCCACCGCGGCGAAGGCGATGCCCGGCGTGGTCGACGTGGTGGCGACGCCGCGCGGGATCGCGGTGGTCGGCGAGCACATGTGGGCGGCGCTCAAGGCGCGCGACGCCGTGACCGTCGAGTGGGACGAGGCCGCGGCCGAAACCCGCGGCACCGACGCGATCATGGGCGAGTACCGCACCCTCGCCGCCGGCACCCCGGCCGCAATGGCGCTCGACGAGGGTGACACCGACGCGGCGCTGGCAGGCGCCGCGCAGGTGCTGGAGGCGGAGTTCGAGTTCCCCTACCTCGCCCATGCTGCCCTCGAGCCGCTCAACGCCGTTGCCCGCCGGGACGAGAATGGCGTGGTCGAGGTCTGGGGCGGCATGCAGTCGCCCGACCTCTATCAGATGATCCTGACCGAGGTCGCCGGCGTCACTCCCGACAAGCTGCGCCTGCACGTGATGAAGACCGGCGGCGGCTTCGGCCGGCGGGCAGTGTTCGATGCCGACGTGCTGGTCGAGGCGGTGGCCATCGCCCGCGCGCTCGACTGGCGCGCGCCGGTCAAGGTGCAGTGGACCCGCGAGAACGACATGCGCGGCGGCCGCTACCGGCCGGCCTACGTCCACAAGGTCCGGGCCGGGCTCGACGCGGACGGCGCGCTGGTCGGCTGGGACCACCACATCGTCGGCCAGTCGATCATGGCCGGCGGTCCCTTCGCGATCCAGGACGGCGTCGACCCGACCTCGATCGAAGGAGCGCTGCACCTGCCCTACGCCATCCCCAACCGCTCGGTCGGCCTCACCTCCACCGACGTGCGGGTGCCGGTGCTCTGGTGGCGCTCGGTGGGCTCGACCCACAACGCCTACGTGGTCGAGACCTTCCTCGACGAGCTCGCCGCGGCGGCCGGCAAGGACCCGCTCGAGTTCCGGCTGTCGATGATGGAGGGCAGCCCACGCCACGCCGGCGTGCTGCGGCTGGCCGCCGAGAAGGCCGGCTGGGGCACGCCGCCGCCGGAGGGACAGGTTGCGCGGCCTCGCCATGGCCGAGAGCTTCCAGACCTACGTGGCGCAGGTCGTCGAGATCAGCCTCGGCGACACCGGGCTCAGGGTGCACAAGGTGGTCTGCGCCGTGGATTGCGGCGTGGCGATCAACCCCGACAACGTCCGCGCCCAGATGGAGGGCGGCATCGGCTTCGGGCTCGGGGCCATCCTCGCAGAGGAGATCACCCTCACCGACGGCGTGGTCGACCAGGGCAACTACGACGGCTACACGCCGTTGCGCATCGACGCCATGCCCGAGATCGAGGTGCACATCGTGCCCTCGACCGAGCGCCCCACCGGCGTCGGCGAGCCCGGCGTGCCGCCGATCGGCCCGGCCGTGGCCAACGCCTTCCGCGCCGCCACCGGCAGACCGGTGCGCATCCTGCCGATGACAAGGTCCATGCAGGTCTGAGCCCGGCCCGCCTTAACGAAGGTTTCTGCCGGGAAAATCCGGCAGAGCTTATTGCACCAAATCAATGACATGCCAGGATTCCGGCATGCCGGAATCCCTCACACGAACAGCCCCGCGTTGTTGACGATCACGATCCGGAGCGCATAGAGCGCCACGATCAGCACGATCGGCGACAGGTCGAGCCCGCCCATGTCGGGCAGGAACCGGCGGATCGGGCCATAGACCGGCTCGAGCAGGCCGTTGAGCCCGGTCCAGATCGTGCGGACCAGCGGCTGGTTGCGGTTCAGCACGTTGAAGTTGATGAGCCAGCTCATGATGATGTGCGCGAGCACGATGAACCAGACGAGGTCGATCAGCATCAGCAGGATCTGCAGGATTGAGGTCATTGCGCGGTCCGTCGGAACGTTTCGCGCCAACACCTAGACCGCCCCGCGCCGGCCTGCAAGGCTTGCGCCGCGCACCGTTCCGGGCGAGACAGGGGCGCCCCAGCCCTGGACCTGCCTTCCACCGGAGACCTGACCATGCGGCATCGCGACGGACGCGGCGTCTTCGGCTGGATGCTCTTCGACTGGGCCAACCAGCCGTTCCAGACGCTGATCGTCACCTTCATCTTCGCGCCCTACTTCGCCGCCGAGGTGATCGGTGACCCGGTGCGCGGTCAGGCGCTCTGGGGCACCGCCGCCGCGATCAGCGGGCTGACCGTGGCGATCCTCGCGCCCCTCATCGGCGCCGTCGCCGACCGCACCGGCGCGCGCAAGCGCTGGCTCGCCGCCTTCTCGCTGCCCTACCTGCTCGGCTGCATCGCCTTCTGGCTGGCGGTGCCGGGCATGCTCAACCCGACCGTGGTGCTGGTGGCCTATTTCCTCGCCTTCCTCGGCTCGGAGTTCGGCCAGATCATCACCAACGCCATGCTGCCCGACCTCGGGCCGCGCCGCGAGATCGGCCGCATCTCCGGCTCCGGCTGGGCGCTCGGCTACCTCGGCGGGCTGGTGTCGCTGGTGGTGGTGCTGGCCTTCCTCGCCCCCGCCCCCGGCAGCGAGCGCACGATGCTCGGCCTCGCCCCCGCCTTCGGTCTCGACCCGGGCACAGGCGAGCCCGCGCGCGCCACCGGGCCGCTCTCCGCCATCTGGTACGTGGTCTTCGCGGTGCCGCTGTTCCTCTGGACCCCCGACGTGCCGCGCCGCCCCGTGGCCGGCGCGCTGCGCGCCGGCCTCGCCGACCTCGCCGCCACCATGCGCCAGATCCACCGCCACTCCAGCCTCTTCGCCTTCCTCGGGGCCTCGATGATCTACCGCGACGCGCTGGTGGCCCTCTTCACCTTCGGCGGCATCTATGCGGCCGGCGTGCTCGGCTGGGGCATCTTCCAGCTCGGCGTCTTCGGCATCGTCGCCGCAGGGGTGGGCGCCATCGGCGCCTGGGTCGGAGGCCGCGCCGACCGCGCCTTCGGGCCGCGCCCGGTGATCAGCGCCGCGATCTGGTGCCTGATCGCGGTCTGCGCGGTGGTTCTGCTGACCACCCGCGAGAGCGTCCTCCTCATGCCGGTCACCCCCGAGTCGCGCCTGCCCGACATCGTGTTCATGCTGGCCGGCGGCTTCCTCGGCGCCGCGGCGGGGGCGCTGCAGGCCGCCTCGCGCACGCTGCTGGTCCACCAGGCGGAAGGCCGGATCGGCCCGGTGCAGGCCTTCGGGCTCTATGCGCTCTCGGGCAAGGTCACCGCCTTCATCGGGCCGGCGCTGATCGCGGTCACCACCGCGCTCACCGGCTCGCAGCGGCTGGGCGTCAGCCCGATCATCGGGCTCTTTCTTGTGGGGCTGGGCCTGCTATACTGGGTCAAAACCGATAACGAGCAGTCCGGAGATCCCAGCGCATGATGCGAACCGTGCTCGCAGTGCTTTCCGCGGCAGCAATGCTGTTCGCTGCCCCCGCCTCGCCGCAGACCGCCCAGTCGCTGTTCTCACAGCGCGCCACGCCCTCGCCGCACGACGCCCATCCGATCGGCCGCCATGCCCGCGGCTGCCTCGCAGGCGGGATGCAACTCCCCGAGACCGGCCCGACCTGGCAGGCGATGCGACTCAGCCGCAACCACAACTGGGGGCACCCGGACACCATCGCCTTCATCCAGCGTCTGAGCGGCCAGGCGACGCGCGCCGGCTGGCAAGGTCTCTACATCGGCGACATCAGCCAGCCGCGCGGCGGCCCCGTCGGCGGCCATGCCTCGCACCAGTCCGGGCTCGACATCGACATCTGGTACACGCCCGCGACGCGACTTGATCTCAGCCGGCGCGACCGCGAGCAGCTGTCGGCGATCAACGTGCGCTCGGCAGACCAGCGGAGCCTCAACGGCAACTGGACCCGGAGCCACGATTTTATCCTCGAGACCGCCGCGCGCGATCCGGCCGTCGAGCGCATCTTCGTCACCGCGCCGGTCAAGCTGCGGCTCTGCTCGGCGGCAAGCTCCGGCGATCGGGAATGGCTCCGCAGAATCAGGCCCTGGTGGGGCCATCACGACCATTTCCACGTCCGGCTGAAATGCCCGCGCGGGGCAGCCGGCTGCGTCGATCCCGATCCGCTCCCCGCCGGAGACGGCTGCGCCGATGCGGTCTGGTGGGTGACCGAGGCGCTTGAGCCGCCCGATCCGAACGCGCCGGTCAGCCCGCCTACGCCACCCCTGCGGCTGGCGGACCTGCCGAGCCAGTGCACCCAGGTGCTTCAAGCCCGATGAGGCTTGCCGGCGTTATCGCACTGGCGCTCGCGGCCGGACCAGCCGCGGCGGCGGGGCCTATGCTCGTCTTCGATGCGCAGGTGACCTGGAGCGACAGCGATCCGCGCTTCGGGGGCTTCTCGGGAATCGAGGTGCTGGAGAATGGCCAGGCGCTCATGGCGATCTCGGATCGCGGCGCCTGGGCAAGTGCGGAGATGATCCGCGACGGCGGCCGGCTGACGGCCATGCGGACCACCGGCATAGGGCCGCTGCGGGCCATCTCTGGCGCAGGCCTCGGCGACAGGGAGGTCGATGCCGAAGGCCTCGCCCGGGACGCGGAGGGCAATTTCTACGTGTCCTTCGAGGTCTTTCACCGCATCCGACGCTACCGCGACATCGGCGGTCGTGCGGAGGAGGTTCCGTCGCACCCGGAGTTCAGAACCCTGCAGCGCAACTCGGCGCTGGAGGCGCTGGCGATCGACGCCGATGGCGCGCTCTATGCGATCCCCGAGCGCAGCGGGGCATGGGAGCGGCCGTTTCCGGTCTATCGTCTGGCGAACGGGCGCTGGGACCACGACCTGGAATTGCGCCGCGACGGCACCTTCCTGGTGGCGGGGGCGGATTTCGGCCCAGACGGGCGGCTCTACCTGCTGGAGCGCGACTTTCGCTGGCTGGGCGGGTTTTCCAGCCGCATCCGCAGCTTCCGCCTCGGCCCCGCGGGGTTCGACGACGAGGTGACGCTGCTGGAGACCGGGTTCGGTGCGACTGACAATCTGGAGGGAATATCGGTCTGGCGTGATCCGGCGGGGCGGACGCGGGTCACCCTCATATCGGATGACAACTTTTTTGCCCTGCAGCGGACGGTAGTGGCGGAGTACCTGCTGACGGAAGGTTGACTGGGGCTGACGCGCCCTCAGGCGAAGATCACTTGATCTTGCCTTCCTTGTACTCGACGTGCTTACGCACCACGGGGTCGTACTTCCGCACCGACATCTTCTCGGTCATCGTGCGCGAGTTCTTCTTGGTGACATAGAAATGCCCCGTGTCGGCCGTCGAGTTCAGCCGGATCTTGATCGTCGTCGGCTTTGCCATATCGTATCCTTCCCGAGTTCGGGAGTCGAGATTCCAAGGCCGCTCTTCTACCCCTACCAGCCCGACTGTCAAGCGCCATCCGGGCTCCAGTCCGGGCAATCGCCCCGGGGCTGCCCTTGCCCCGCCCGACGCAGGCGTTCGCGAACAGGTTGCGCAAACAGTCATGCCCTGCCCAGGAAGCGCCGGGGACCGGTCGTTGTCTACACAATGTGTAGACATTCTAAATATCATTCTATTTCAGCGATATAGCCCCTGTAACACGGTGCGACCATTCAGACCGAGCCCGGGAAGCGCGACCTCAGAGCATGCGGAACCGCGAGCCTTCGGCGGTGTGCTCGAAGAAGGGCACCAGCCGGCCGGGGTCCGGGTCGGCCAGGCGCGCGGCGATCTCGGAAAGCACCACTTCGGTAACGAAGGGCAGCGGCAGGCGCCGTGCGGCCTCCAGCCCGATCCACTGAAGGTGCCGCAACTCGTCCGAGGCGGCCGAGAAGTCGTCGGGCGGATCGGCAAGGTCCTCGGCGTCGGCGAGAAAGAACCGCGCGTCGAACCGGCGCGGGCGGCCCGGCGGCGTGACGGCGCGGAAGACGAGGCGCAGCGCCTCGGTGCGCGGCCTGAGCCCGAACCCCGGCCAACCCCCCGCGGCAAGAACCCCGGCGGGGTGCGCCAGCCTGAGGCCGGTCTCCTCCCAGAGCTCGCGGATCGCGGCCACCGGCAGCGCGACCGTCAGTTCCGGCCGCGCGTCCAGCGCCAGCCGCCGCGCGGTGTCGGGCTCCAGCGCCGTCTCGCCCCAGATGCCAGCGTCCTCGCGGTCGACGGCACCGCCGGGAAAGACGAACTTGTCCGGCATGAAGATCGCCGCGGCACCCCGCTGGCCCATGAGCACCCGTGGCCCCTCCGGCCCGCGGCGCACCAGCACCACGGTCGCCGCGTCCCGGATCGGCTGATCGGTGTGCACGTCAGACCGGGCGCGCAAGGTCCCCCGCGCTGGCGAACCCGTGCATGCGCTTGGCCCATTGCAGGCCGACGAACACGCCCTTGAGCCGCGGCAGCAGCCAGAGCGACAGCGCCGCGAACACCCCCGAGAAGCCGAGCGCCATCTGCCAGCCCTCGGGGCGGAACATCTCGAAGACGATCAGCATGAGCGGCGCCATCAAGTGGCCGGTAATCAGGATGGTCGCCCAGGCCGGCCCGTCGTCGGCCCGGTGGTGGAAAAGCTCGGTCCCACAGACCGGGCAGCTGGGCCGCACGTCGAGGAAGCCCGCCATCAGCGGACCCTCGCCGCAGGACGGACAGCGCCGTCGCCAGCCGCGCAGCATCGCGGTCCTGAGGTCGCGGTCATCGACTGTCTCGGCCATGCGCGCAACATACGCCCTCCTCCCGCTGATATCCAGATCCCGAGGCACCTCGCGGCGGCGTTACATTCCTCGCGACGGAATGATCGGCCGGGCGCGTTTGACTTCGCATAGACATCATGGAGAGCAGCATGTCCCGCTTCACCACCCTGACCGCCGCCGCAGCCCTGATCGGCGCCGTCGCGGCAGCCGGCACGGTCGCCGCCCAGGGCCGTCCCGGTCATGGCTTCGGCCCCAGCATCGACTTCGGCGCAATCGACACCGACGGCGACGGTGCGCTCAGCGCCGCCGAACTGCAGGCCCGCGCCACAGCGCGGATGGGCCTTTCGGACACCGACGGCGATGGGATGCTGTCGCGCGTCGAGATCATCGCGATCTTTCCCGATCCCGCCGGCGGGCTGATGAACCCCTTCGGCATGAACAGGGGCGAGATGTTCGCCGACCGTATGCTGGCGCGGATGGGTGCCAGCGAGGCGGGAACCATCGCGGTCGACGCCCTGGCCGAGCGGCGGGTGAACGACATGCTGGCCATGCTCGACACCGACCGCGACGGCCTGGTGTCGCAGGAGGAGGTTGACGCGGCGCACTCGCGCATGGCCGACCGCCGCGAGGGCCGGGGAGGCGAAGGCCGCGGGCGCCGCTCGCACAACTGAACCCGGTGCCCGCTGACGGCGCCGCCGGATCGGTCCATATTGGGAGCCATGACGGACGGGATGGCGGCGCCGGAGCAAACGGAGGCGGGTCTGCTCGCGCGCTTTGCCGCCGGGGATCAGGCGGCGGCGCGCGACCTGACCCGGCGGCTGGCGCCGCGCATCCATGCGCTGGCGCGGCGGATGCTGGATGACCCGACGGAGGCCGAGGACGTGACCCAGGAAGCGATGCTGCGGCTGTGGCGGATCGCACCGGACTGGCGCGACGAGGGGACGGCGGTGGGGACCTGGCTCTACCGCGTCGCCGGCAACCTCTGCATCGACCGGCTGCGCCGGCGCCGCGAGCGCCCGGTCGCCGAGGTGCCGGAGCGCGCCGACGGCGCCCCGGCGGTACAGGCGCGGCTGGAGACGGCCGAGCGGGCTTCGGCGCTGCAGGCGGCACTCTCCGCCCTGCCCGACCGCCAGCGCCTCGCGCTGGTGCTGCGCCACCTGGAGGAGCGCCCGAACCCCGAGATCGCGGCGATCCTTGAGACAAGTGTGGAGGCGGTGGAAAGCCTGCTCGCCCGCGGCCGCCGCAGCCTGGCGGCCGAGCTGGCGCCGCGGCGGGCGGAACTGGGGCTGGCCGGTGGTTAGGACGACGCGAAAGGACGGCGAGATGCAAGGCGGCGGATACGAGGACGACGGGCTCGAAGACTTCTTCGCCGCCGGGCGCCGCCATGCCCCGCCGCCGCCCGGCGCCGCGCTCATGACCCGCATTCTCGCCGACGCCGCCGAGGCAGGGGCCGCGCGCGCCCCTGCCCCGCGCCGTCTCGCTCGGCTCGGCAGCTGGCCGGCCGCGGCGGCGCTGGGGTTCTGCGCGGTAATCGGCCTCTCGGCGGGGCTGCTCGGCGGCGCCGAGCGCGGGTCGGAGGCGCTCTGGAAGGCCGCCGGCACCGCGGACGAGCCCGCGACAGAGATCCTCGCCTTCTACGACCTCGCGAGCCTGGAGGACTGAGCCTTGGACCAGACCGCACCGAAGAGGCCCCGCCGCTGGCGCGACTGGCTGCTCGTCGCCTCGCTCGGGCTCAACCTCGCGATCCTCGGGCTGGCCGCCGGCGCGATCCTGCGCGGCCCGCCGGAGCGGATGGCCGCGGGGCCTGGTCTCTGGCAATACGCCCGCGCCCTGCCTGACCCTTACCGGCAAGATTCGGCCAGGCGCTGCGCACGAGCCGCCGCGAGTGGGCACCCTCGCGCGACGCTCTGCGTGGCCAGCGCGAGGCGCTGGCCGTGGCGCTGACCGCCGAACCCTACGACCCCACCCGGGTCGCCGGCCTCATCCAGGAGGAACTGCGGCTCGCCGCCGACCTTGGCGACCGCGGGGCCGGTATGCTGCTGGCACAGATCGAACGGATGAGCCCGGCAGATCGCGCCGTCTTCGCCGAGCGGTTGCAGCAAGAGCGCCCCCGCCGCGAGCGGACGGGACGGCCGTCGCGCGACTAGCGCAGCGAGAGGGTCTGGGTGGTGTTGGACCCGGTGATCCGCACCGCGCGCATGTTGCGCAGCGCGCGGTCCGGCACGAAGACCGCCGCGTGAAGCTCGCGGGTGCGCTCGGGGCCGACCGCCTGCGGCGTGGACGGGGGCCGCGCCACCAGCTCGAAATGCAGCACGCCGTTCGCGTCCGGAAGGCCGCCGCCCTGCGCAGCCAGTTCCGCCCCGTAATAGCCCTGGGTGGGCGCCACCACCTCGACCCGGACGATCTGCCCGCGCAGCCCGGGTTCGGCCCGCGCCAAGCGCATCGGTACCGGCACCAGCGCCGCCGGGGGCGGCGGGCGCAACGAATAGCTGCCGCCACCGGAGGGATCGCGGCCCAGGAAGTCCGGCACCCCCCCGCCGCAGCCTGCGAGTACCACGAAGATAAGGACGAGCAGGGGTCGGTAGGGCATATGTCCACGCGGAAATCTTGCTTTCCGGGCATAGCCGCTCACCCCCCGCTTGAAAAGGGGGCAAGGCGCCGGCTCTGGACGCGCGGCGCGCCGCGGCCTACATCGAAGCCGAAAGACCTGACAGGCTGGACCCCCCCTTGGCTTCCGAGCGTTTCGAAGTGATCGCCGACGATTTCGACCTCCTGGATGGCTGGGAGGACCGCTACCGCTATGTGATCGAGCTCGGCCGCGCCATGAAGCCGCTCGATCCGGCGCTGAAGGTCCCCGCCACCAAGGTCGACGGCTGCGCCAGCCAGGTCTGGATCGTGCCCCGGATCGAGGGCCAGGGAGCCTCCGCCCGTTTCGACTTCGACGGCGAATCCGATGCGCTTATCGTGGGCGGGCTGATCGCGGTGCTGCATGCGCTCTACGCCGGGCTGGCGCCCGGCGCAGGTGCTGGCGGTGGACGCGGGTGCCGAGCTGGGCCGGCTGGGACTCGACCAGCACCTGTCCGCGCAGCGTTCAAACGGGCTGCGCTCGATGGTGGCGCGAATCCGCGGCATTGCGCAAACGGCGCTCGAACAGGCCTGAGGCACGGGGAAGGACGGACATGACCACCACACTGCAGGCCTTGCTCGATGGCCGCGACTGGCTGCTGGCGGACGGCGCCACCGGTACCAGCCTGTTCAACATGGGTCTGGAGGCAGGAGAGGCGCCGGAGATATGGAATGAGGAGCAGCCGGCGAAGGTTCGCGCGCTCTATGACGGCGCAATCGCGGCGGGGAGCGATCTGTTCCTGACCAACAGCTTCGGCGGCAACGCCAGCCGGCTGAAACTGCACGACGCCGCCAAGCGGGTGCATTCGATCAACCGCATCGCCGCCGCGATCGGCCGCGAGGCTGCGGATGCTGCCGGACGGCCGGTGCTGGTGGCGGGGTCGATGGGACCGACGGGCGAGATCATGGCGCCGCTGGGGCCGCTCACCATCGAAAGCGCCGCGCAGATGTTCGAGGAACAGGCCCGCGGGCTGCTGGACGGCGGCGCCGATCTGCTCTGGGTCGAGACGATCTCGGCGCCGGAGGAGTTCGAGGCCGCCTCGATCGGCATCTCGCGCACCGGCGCGCCCTGGGTCGGCACCATGAGCTTCGACACGGCCGGGCGCACGATGATGGGGCTGACCTCGGCGGACATGGTGGCGATGGTGGCGGGCCTTCCCTGGCGGCCGCTGGCCTTCGGGGCCAATTGCGGCGTGGGCGCTTCGGACCTCCTGCGGACCATCCTCGGCATGGCGGGTGCCCACCCCGACCTGCCGCTGGTCGCCAAGGGCAACGCCGGCATCCCGAAGTTCGTCGAGGGCCACATCCACTACGACGGCACGCCCGAGCTGATGGCCGACTATGCCGTGCTCGCCCGCGACAGCGGGGCGCGGATCATCGGGGGCTGCTGCGGCACCACGCCCGCGCATCTGGTGGCCATGCGGGCGGCGCTGGAGGCCACGCCGCCGGGACCCCGGCCCGACCTGGAGACGATCGCCGCCCGGCTGGGAGGCTTTTCCTCGGACAGCGACGGGCTGGGCGACGCCCCCGGCGGGCGGGAGCGGCGGCGCAGGCGGGGGTGAGGGGTGCTGCTGTCCGCGCGCGGACGAATTTTATTATACAGCTAAATCAATGTATTAGGCACGCCTGTTAACTTTGCGTTTACTTCCATCAACCAGCGGCCAGGTCAGGGAGCCGCCTTCCTCGCCGCTCTGCGGGTTGTCTAGAACCAGTAGTCGCGCACGCAGCGCCCGTCGCGCGGCAGGTCCTCGAAGCTGTCGAGACCGTCGAAATGGTCGATGGGCAGGAGCGCGACCGCTTCGGGCGGCGCAAGTCTGAGGTTGACGGCGATCCGCCGGCGGCCGTCGCCGTCGAAGTGCAGGCCGCGCCAGGCGAGCACGCCGCCGCAGGTCGGGCAGAAGTGGACCTCGAGCGAAGGCTTGCCCCCGCGCGTGTAGGTGGCACTCGGCCCCGAGATCCGGATGCGCTCGCCCTCGTAGTCATAGGGCCAGAGCGCGCCGTAGCGCCGGCAGAGCGTGCAGTTGCAGGCGGTGGCCGGGCCGGGATCGCCCTCCAGAGTCCAGGTCAGGGCACCGCAATGACAGGAGCCGGTGAGCATGGGAGCAACCTCGCCGGGTTCGCCGCGCGCCGGGGATCTGCGGTCCGGCATCACGCACCACGAGCCTGCGGCATCACGTTCCGGCAGGTCTCGCCGGCCATCATACCGCCGAACGCGGCATCCGTCGACCGATGCTGGAGAGTAGCGTCTCACTTAAGGTCCAAGCGGCGTCGGGTCATTCGCCCGATGCGGTTTAGCGTCCGCTTCGCGCCAGAAGCGGTCATTCGGGACTCTCCGGCTCGATGACCGCAATGCCGGACGAAGTTGACATTGGGTCATTGCGGCGAGCACGCTGAATGGCGTGACTTCACGATCGGGTTGCCGATGAATATTGAAGATAAGAGTGCCGCCGAGCGGAAGAGCGCCACCTACACGATATACTTGAAACTCCACGCCACTCGGCACGCGTTTCCCGCCAAGACACTTCGGACCGTCATTTCCGAACTGATGTATGCGGAGCCCTTCGCATGGCGCGCGGTGGGAATCACACGGGCGGCACTGGATGCCTACCACCAAGCAGCAAAGAACCGGCTACAAGGTATCGAACGGGCGCACCTGACGGATAGGTTCAAGATGATCCAGCACATTCTGGATCGCGATGAGCCGCTTTCCCAAGACGATCTGTTCTCATATTGGCGGGAGACGGATCAGGTGGTCATTGCCCTAAGAAGTGAAAATCGGAGCAACTCGTTGGGGGAGTGGGTCGCTCGTTGGACAACGCGAGACGCGATAATTTCCCGTCTCGGCATCGCTTCCGTCTTCAAGGCACCCGGAACGTAGCCAGGGCGACTAGTGCGCAGGTTGGCGGAGCAAATCTTGCATGATGACCGAGGGGCATCAAGCGCACTCAGGATGGCAGCACTCAGGGCCCCAATACCGCCATCCGCGGCGGGCTGTACGAACGACGGACAGGGCCGATAGCAGCCGTCGCTTTCAGGTTGCGTGTCTGATTTCGAATTGCGCAGGGTATCCAGTGTCTACACAATGTGTAGACAGTAATATTTTCCTGCATTTTCAATGACAAACCCCCGGTCGCACGGTGCGACGCCGCGCGGCGCGGCCAGGGCGGAGGCCTCAGAACTCCACTTCGAGCTCGATGATCTCGTCGGGCTCGGCCAGCGCGCCCTCGGTCCATTCCAGCAGTAGCGGCCAGGCGAAGACCGTCTCGCAATAGGCTTGCAGCCGGCGGTCGAGGTCTACCGAATAGGTGCGGAACCGCGTGCAGACCGGCGCGAACATCGCGTCCGCGATGGTGGGCGCGCCGAAGAGCCAGGGGCCGCCGTAGGTCTCCAGGCACTCGGTCCAGATCGCCTTGATCCGCTCGACGTCGGGACGCGCGCCCGAGAAGATCTTGAACTTCTCGTGCCGCGCCTTGAGGTTCATCGGCAGCGCCGAGCGCAGGTTGTAGAAGCCCGAATGCATCTCGCCGGACACCGCGCGGCAATGCGCCCGGACCGCCTGGTCGGCCGGAAGCAGCCCGGCCTCGGGCGCAATCTCGTGGAGATACTCGGCGATCGCCAGCGTGTCCCAGACCTCGACCCCGTCGTGGCTGAGGCGCGGCACCCGCACCGAGGGCGAGAGCAGCAAGAGCTCCTGGCGCATCTCGGGGTCGTCGGTATCCACCGGCTTCTCCTCGAAGTCGAGCCCCGCCATGCGGCAGAGCAGCCAGCCCCGCAGCGACCACGAGGAGTAGTTCTTCGACGAAATCGTGAGGGTGGCGCGCGTCATGGCTGGCGGACTCGATCTGATGGTTGCAGTGCAAACAATCTTCTCGCACTGCAGCAGAAATTGCACTAGCTTTCTTCCGAGCCGGGGTGAAGGAGTGCGCATGCTCTACGAGACCTACCAGTGGCAGGACGACCTGATGGCGCCGATGCGGCACCTCGCGCGGTCGCTGGGCAACGGCCACACCCGCAGCTGGCCGGTGAGCGAGGCCACCCAGCGGCACGTGGCGGCCGGTCTCGAGATGCTGGCGAATTTCGAGCTGACCCACGAACGGCCCGATTTCGACATTGCCGCGGTACCGGTCGGCAACCGCGAGGTTCCGGTGACCGAGGAGGTGGTGCTCGACCTGCCCTTCGGGAAGCTCCTGCACTTCGCCAAGGACGTCGACACCCCGCAGCCGCGGGTGCTGGTGGTCGCACCGCTGTCGGGGCATTTTGCCACGCTGCTGCGCGGAGACGGTGGCCACGCTGCTGCGCGACCACGACGTCTACATCACCGACTGGGTCAACGCCCGCGACGTGCCCGCCGACGCGGGGCGCTTCGGGGTCGACGAGCATATCGACTACCTGATCCGCTTCCTGGAGGCGATCGGCCCCGGCGGGCATGTGCTGGCCGTCTGCCAGCCCTGCGTGCAGACGCTGGCCGCCGTCGCGGTGATGTCGCAGGACCGCAACCCGGCCACCCCGCGCTCGATGACGCTGATGGCCGGGCCGATCGACACGCGCGAGAGCCCGACGGCGGTGAACAAGCTCGCCAACGAGCACCCGCTCGTCGTGGTTCGAGCGCAACGTGATCGCGCGCGTCCCCCGCCGCTACCCGGGCGGCGGACGGCGGGTCTATCCCGGCTTCCTGCAGCTGACAGCCTTCATGTCGATGAACATGCGGCGCCACCGCGACATGCATCGCAAGCTCTACCGGCTGCTTGCGCAGGGCGAGAAGGTGGAATCGAAGAAGATCACGGACTTCTACGTCGAGTATTTCGCGGTGCTGGACCTGACCGAGGAGTTCTACCTCGAGACCATCGACCGCATCTTCCAGCGGGCCGAGCTGGCGCGAGGGCACCTTCACCTACCGCGGCCGCCCGGTCGATCCCGGGGCGATCCGCCACACGGCGCTGCTGACCGTGGAGGGCGGACGCGACGACATCTGCGCGCTGGGCCAGACGGCGGCGGCCCACGAGCTCTGCCGCAGCCTGCGCCCGCATCTGCGGCGCCACCACCTGCAGGCCAATTCCGGCCACTACGGCGTCTTCTCCGGCCGGCGCTGGGAGCGCGAGATCTACCCGGTGGTGCGCAACATGATCCTGGCGATGGAGTAGCGGTGCCGTCGCACAGTGCGACATCGGCCAACCCATTGATTATACAATATAACCAGAAGTGCGGTGCTGGCGGCCTCAGGCGGCGGGCTGCGACAGCTCCACCACGGTGACAGCGCCGCCACTGGCCGAGAGGCCGATCTCGCCGCGCTTCAGGCGCAGCGCGTCGCGGCCGAAGAGCTCGTAGCGCCAGCCGGTGAGGGCGGGCACGTCGGGGTTCGCCTCGGCGGCGAGCCGGTCCAGCTCGGCACTGGAGGCGATCAGCCGCTGCGCCACGCCCGAGGCCTCGGCGCGCGCCTTGAGCAGCACCCGCAGCAACTCGGCCAGCGCCTCGCCGCCGGGCTGCGTACTGGCGGGGCCTCGGGCCTCGGCAGCGCGCCGGCCGGCAATGCCTCGGCGGTGGCGATGGCGGCGAGGATCGCATCGGCCACCTCGCCGCGCCGCGCCTCGCGCAGCAGCAGCCGCGACTTGCCCAGGTCCTCGTAGGTGTGCGGCCGGTTGGCGGCCAGTTCCAGCAGCGCATCGTCCTTGAGGATGCGGCCGCGCGGCACGTCGCGGCTCTGGGCCATGGTCTCGCGCACCCGCGCCAGCTCCCGCAGGGTCGCGAGGAAGCGGGGAGCGTTGGAGCGGGTCTTGATCCGCGTCCAGGCCTCGTTAGGATCGAGGCTGTAGGTGGCCGGATCGGTCAGCACCGCCAGTTCCTCGGCGACCCAGCCGGTGCGTCCCGTACGTTCCAGCCGCTGGGCGAGCACCTCGTAGATCTTGCGCAGATGGGTGACGTCGGCCAGCGCATAGGCGATCTGGGCCTCGCTCAGCGGCCGGCGGCTCCAGTCGGTGAAGCGCGAGGACTTGTCGATGCCGGCCTTGGCGATCTGGCGGGCCAGCGTCTCGTAGCCGACCTGGTCGCCGTACCCGCAGACCATGGCCGCCACCTGGGTGTCGAAGAAGGGTTCCGGCAGCACGCCGGCGGTGGTCTGGAAGATCTCCAGATCCTGCCGCGCGGCGTGGAACACCTTGACCACGCCACGGTTGCGGAAGAGCTCGAACAGCGGCTCCAGCGAGAGCCCGGCGGCCAGCGTGTCGACCAGCACCGCAGTGCTGTCGTCCTCGCCGGGCTGGGCGAGCTGCACGAGGCAGAGCTGGGCATAGAAGGTGCGCTCGCGCAGGAACTCGGTATCGACGGTGACATAGGGCGCATCGGCCGCCTCGCGGCAGAAGCGCGCCAGCGCGTCGGTGGTGGTGATCAGCGGCACGTGCCGGCGCCCCCCGGGCGGGGGCCGAACCGGCGCCGGGCCTCAAAAAGGCGCGGCGCCCCTTGCATTTCAGCTACTTGCAACTCGGCTCCTCGGGCGGTCGCGCCTGCTTTCGCACAACTGCTGCGGTGGAGCAAGCGTGAAGGCAGGCAGGGCACCGCATGGGCGGGGCCATTGCGCGTCAAGCGAACCCGCATCCTGGCGCGCCAAAGGCGTATCACGATGATACGCGGATCAACCAACTGATTTCGAACGATAGTTTCGTGACAGCAAATGGAAGCCGGCGCGCGGGGCTCAGGCCCCGGTCACCCGCCAGATCGCATCGCCCACGTCGTCGGCGACGAGCAGCGAATTGTCGGGGCCGATCGTCACCCCGACCGGCCGGCCGTAGGAGACCTTCTCGTCGGGCGCGAGGAAGCCCGCGATGATGTCGCGCGGCGGGCCGGCGGGGCGGCCGTTCTCGAAGGGCACGAAGACCACCCGGTAGCCCGAGAGCGTCGAGCGGTTCCAGGAGCCGTGCTGGCCGATCACCATGCCGTCCGGGAAGCCCGGCAGCGTGCCCGCCGGCATCCAGCAGAGGCCGAGCGAGGCCGTGTGCCCGCCGAGCGCGTAGTCGGGCTGCAGCGACTTGGCCACCATCGCCGGGTCCTGCGGCACCCGGTCGTCCACCACCCGGTCCCAGTAGCAGTAGGGCCAGCCGTAGAAACCGCCGTCCTGCACCGAGGTCAGATAGTCGGGCGGGGTCTCGTCGCCGAGGCCGTCGCGCTCGTTCACCACGGTCCACAGCACCCCGGTCGTGGGCTCCCAGGCGAGGCCGACCGGATTGCGCAGCCCGCCGGCGAAGATGCGGCCCTTGCCGGTGGCAAGGTCGAGGACGTGGATGGCCGCCCGGCCCTCCTCCGCCTCCATGCCGTTGTCGGCGATGTTGGTGAGCGAGCCGACGCCGGCAAAGATCTTCGTGCCGTCGGGACTGGCCAGCAGGCTGCGGGTCCAGTGGCCGCCGGGCTTGAACGACGAGGATCGGGCGGCCGGTCCCCGCCAGGCGGGTGGCGCCGGCCTCATAGGGGAAGGCGACGATCCCGTCGGTGTTGCCGACATAGAAGGTGTCGCCCACCAGCGCCATGCCGAAGGGCTGGTTCAGCGCGTCGAGGTAGACCTCGCGCATCTCGGCCGCGCCGTCGCCGTCGGCGTCGCGCAGGAGCGTGATCCGGTTCGGGCTGCGCCCTACGGCGGCAGCCCGGCGCATCGTGGAGAGCATCGCGTAGTCGAAGGCGCTCGTCACCCGCCCTTCGGTGCCCACCAACTCGGCGACGAGCACGTCGCCGTTTGGCAGCACGTGGATCCAGCGCGGATGCTGCAGGCCGGTGGCGAAGGCATTGACCTTGAGCCCCGGTGCGGCCTGCGGCACCTGGCCAGGCTCCCAGCCCCGCGCCGTGGGCATCTTGAGCGTCGGGATCCGCTGGGGCTGTGCCGCGGGGATGACGGGAGCTTCCCCCACGGCGGGCACGTGCGGGTTGGCGCCGTAGCGCCGCATCAGGATCATCGCAGCACCAATCAGGGCGACGATGCGCGCAAACAGGGCGGACATGGGGGCCTCCTTCTTGCGTCGCGACGTCGCAGGGCTGCACGCCGCGGGTCAGCGCGCCGTCGATAGCGAGGTTGGTGCCGGTGGTAAAGCTCCAGACCGGATTCGCGAGCGAGCCGACGCCGTTCCGGGCAATGCCGCACGGCATTGCGCCCAGTCGCGCCAGCCCGCTTTACCTGTCTGCGCACTCCGGGCCGTCCGGACCCTGCGCCGCGAGCGCGATCGCACAGTCGAGCAGACCGACGATCGTGCGCCGGAACTCCGCCGGCGGCGCGTCGAGCCGCTTCATCGACTGCCACACGGAAACGTCGGCCAGTGCCGTCACGAGCCGAATTTCGGCTTCCGAGGAGCCGGCGCCCATCGCCTCCCGGACCAGAGCCTCCACGCCGGCCTCGACCTGCCGCAGGAACGCCTCGAGCTCGGGCACGCGGTCCCTGTCGCGGGCCGCGATCCCGAGCCAGACGGCAGCGCGGCCATAGAAGGCATCGAGCTCCGCTACGAGCCGCTCCAGCCGCGGCGTTCCCCTGGCAAGGCCGTCGAACACCGCCGGCGCGTTCTCGGGCACCGGGGGCTGTATCGCGTCCCAGACAGTGGCGCCGCAGGCCGAGACGAGCGACCCGAGCGTCGGGAAGTGGCGGTAGACCGTCGCCGGGCCGACCCCGGCCCGCTCGGCGATCTGAACGTAGGATGTGGCGGCCACGCCCTGTTCGGCGTGCAAGGCGGCGGTGGCTTCGACGATGCGCTCCCGGGTGGCGTCGAAGCCCTCGGCCCGCTTGCGCATCCGGTATTCTCGGCCAGCCATGGCAACTCCCCTATTGACGAGAGACAATTTTCGTGAAATTATCTTCTCACTAAATCTACACCGTCACCCACGCAATGTCCACATGGAGGGACCCTCAAATGCTGATGACCGAAGTGAAGTCTGACGACGCGATCGCCGTGGCCGCCGTGGCGCCACGCGAGTTCCTGTCGACCATCGTCTGGATCAAGGCCGACGGGGCCGCGACTGCCGGCACCCAGAGCCTGATCGAGATCCTGGCCCCCGCAGGCTGGGCGACCCCCTGGCACATCCACCATACCCACGACGAGTATTTCTACATCCTCGAAGGCGAGGTCACGGCACGCGTTGGCGACGCGCGCGTGGTGCTCAGGCCTGGCGATTACGCCTTCGGTCCGCGCGGCGTCCCGCATGGCTATCGCGTTACGGGGGATGGCCCGGCGCGTCTGCTGATGATGACGGGCGACAGGGACTTCGCCGAGTTCGTCCGCGAGATCAGCGAACCGGCTGCCAGCGACGACCTGCCGCCGCCGTCCGAGCCCGACCTGGGGCGGGTCGTGTCGACGGCCGCGCGCTACGGCATGGAGATCCTCGGCCCGATGCCGGACTGAGCGCCTGGCGCTTCGGGACATCGACGCCGCGCCCCCCAGCGCGGCGTCCGCGCCGGCAATGCGGGCGCGCTGGCAATCATTCGACGGGCGCGCTCGGGCGGCCCGGACCCACCGCGTCGCGGTCAGGTGCGCGAGGCGAGCAGGTTGAAGAGGCCCAGCGAGCCCTCGCCGCCGTTCATGTTCTGCAGGATCGCGAGCGCGCCGGCGCCCGGGGCGGAGGCGGAGATGCCTTCCTCGGCCTGGGCGCGGGCCAGGAATCGGGTGATGACCTTCTCGACCGCGGCCGGATCCTGGAAGACCGCGAGCGTGTCGTCGCCGAACAGTGCCGAGGTCTTGTCGCGGAGGACGTCGCGCTGGCGGTCGATGTCGAGCTGGCCGAACTCTTTGGGCAGGCCCAGGGCCTTCTCCAAGACCTCGCGCAGCGGCGTGGAGCCCAGTACCGAGAACCAGCTGCCGCCCTCGCCCGCCGCCAGATCGGCGATCTCGCGGCGGAAGTTCATCGCGAGCCGCATCGAGTTGTTGGTCTCGCCGACCGCGACCTCGAAGGCGCGGGTCTCGTAGGCGGCGGTGATCTTCGCCGCGAACCCCACATCGGCGGTGCGCGCGCCGCCCGGGTTGCCGAAGCCGAAGGCCTCGGCAAGTTTGCGGAAGGCGGGATTGGCCAGCCGGTTGGCCATCGCCTTGTCGGAGGCGGTGCCCTCCTCGAGGATCTTGCGCAGGAAGGCGCGCTTGTCGATCTCGCCCTCCAGCCCGAAGGCGCCGAGTGCGACCTTGAACAGCCGCCGGTCGGCCACCAGCTCGGCCGCCGAGGTGACGGTGCCGATTTTTTCCTTGAAATAGGCGATCTCGCGGGTGAGCTCCGGCCCCCTGGCGAAGGCTGCCTGCTGGCTCGCCTGCGTCCGCTGGAGGAAGCGCCAGCCGGCCACGCCGGAAAGGGGGATCTGGGGCTGGTAGCTCATGGCGATCCCCTCAATCCACGGGGCGTACGCCGAGCAGGCGCGCCTCGCGGGGCATGATGGCGCGCAGCGCCTTCATCGCCTGATAGAAGCGCCCCTCGACCACCGCCTCGGTGGCATCGGCGAGATGCCCGCGGCTGTCGGGGTCCTGGAAGACCTGGCTGAGCTGCTCGATGCCGCTCAGGAGCTGGCGGCGCCCCTCCTCGGCATCGGCCTCACCGGCGAGCACCAGCTGGGCGATGTAGCAGACCCGGCGGACCGGCGTGTTGGCGTTGTCGGGGTGGATCGCGTCGCGCAGGCGCAGCACCTTGGCGTCCGGCGTGACGATGTTGAGCCGGGTGCGGCGGTCGCCATTCTCCATGACGACGCCGTTGATCATCACCCGCTCGCGCGGGCCGAGCTTGAGGACGAGCCCGCTCATGCCGGTTCCTCCACTTCGCCGCGCAGGCCCCGCATGATCGCGGTGTTGATGTCGATGAGCGGCACCACCGAGGCGCGGCCGCCGAGCACGGCCATGCTGTGCTTGCGCACGAATTCCGAGAGCGAGATCAGCTGGGCGCGCAGGGCCACCGGCAAGAGGTTGTGGTCGCTCATCAGGTCCGCGGCCAGGGTCGACCAGAGGCGCTGGTTGTCGCAGACCGCGCCGGCGAGTGCCGGGAAGGCCGTGCGGTCGGTCTCGTCCACCACCTTCATGCGGTGGGTGACCCGGGCAAAGATCGCATATTCGGTGCCGCGCTCGGTGCGCACTGCGGCGGTGCCGTAGGGTGAGGCCGTGCCGTAGGGGAAGCGGCCGTTGGGACGGGAATTCATCCGGGAACCTCTCGGGGACCGGGCCTGCGCCGGAGCGCGCGGCCGGGAGGCTGCGACGAGGGAGGGCAAGCGGGGACGGGGCGGGCATCAGCCCGCCCCGTCCTCTGCTTCATGCTCAGCGAAAGAGCGCCAGCAGGGACTGCGGAGCCTGGTTGGCGATCGACAGGGCCTGGATGCCGAGCTGCTGCTGGACCTGCAGAGCGGAGAGACGGGCCGAGGCCTCCTCCATGTCGGCGTCGACCATGGCACCCATGCCGGTCTTCAGGGCGTCGATGAAGTTGCCCACGAAGTCGGCCTGGATGTCGATCTGCTTCTGCGCAGTACCGAAGGCCGCTGCCGCGTCGACAGCGACGGTCAGCTCGGCCTCGAGCGCGGTCAGGGTCGCGTCGATCGCTGCCTGGTCCTCCAGGTCGGCTGCCGCCCAGCCCTGCAGGACGGCGGCGATGCCCGACATATCCTCCGGCGTCACCGCGATGGTCTCGACGCTCAGCGTGCCATCCGGCGGCGCGCGCGAGCGACGAGATCACCTCGACGTCGGCGGTGACCACGCCGTCAACCAGGTTGACGCCGTTGAAGGCGGCCGAGGCGACGATGGTCTCGATCTGGTCGCCGATGGCGTTCAGGTCGGCCACCAGCTTGTCGCGGGTGTCGGTGTTGGTCAGGTCGCCACCGCCGAGGATGCGCTCCTTGGCCATGGTCAGGAGGCCGGTGATCGATTCGGCGGCGGTGCGGGCGGTGCCCACGGTGGCCGAACCGACGGCCAGCGCCTCGCTGACGGTGCCGAGACCGGAGATGTCCGAGCGCATCACGCTCGCGATCGCCCAGACGGCGCCGTTGTCCTTGGCCGTCGCGACCTTCATGCCGGTCGAGACCTGGTTCTGCGCGGCGGCAAGGCCCTTGTTCGTCGACTTCAGGGTCTGCAGGGCGACGAGGGCGCTGGAGTTGGTAAGAATGCTGGACATAGCGTATTCCTTCCGGAGAGCAGCGCTTTCGACGCCGCGATGTCTTTGGGTGATCCCGCGCATGCGGAACCGATGAACGCCATTCTGACACCAGCGGCGCCTGACCGCATTCCGGTCTCGCCGCGCCAGCCCTATCGGCCGCATGGGGGGACCATCGGCGAGCTCGGTGAAGCAACTCCTAATCCGGGGGGCTGATCATGCTTAACGGCGCCCTGCAAAAACAGACACTTGTTGTGATCCTGGCGGGTATTCTGGCAACCGGCGCCGCCGATGCCCGCCGACATGAACGCCCGCATGGACGCGCCGGTCGAGGGCCTCGAGCCGGCCCCGGAGGCGAACGCTGAGACGCCCGGGGAGGTACCGGAAGCGCCCGCCACCGATGCGGAGGAGCAGGCGTTCCGGGACTGGCGGCTCGCCTGCGCTGGCGAGACCTGCGGCGTCTACACGCGCGTCGACGCGGCCGACGGCACCGAGGTGCTGCGGGTGGCGCTGGCCGGCGCACCGCGGGTGCTCAGCTTCGCGACACCGCTCGGGCTGCACCTGCCGGACGGGCTGCTGGCGAGCATCGGCGAGAGCGCCGAGCGGGCGATCCCGTGGCGGACCTGCGCGCCGGAGACGGGGTGCGTCGCCGATACGCCCGTGGACGCCGAGCTGCTCGCGGCCCTGAGGCGCGAGCGGGCGGGCATGGCCGGCTTCACGCTGGTCGAGGGCGTGCCGGTGCGGCTGGGCTTCTCGCTGATGGGATTCGCCGCCGCGCGTGCGGCGCTGGAGGAGGTCAGCCCCGATCCTTGACCTTCTCCTTGACCTTGCGGCCGTAGAGCTCGAGCCTGTGATGCACGATCTCGTAGCCGAGGCGCTTGGCGATCTCTTCCTGGATCGCCTCGATCCGGTTGCTCTTGAATTCGATCACCTCGCCGGTGTCGAGGTCGATCAGGTGGTCGTGGTGATCCGCCGGGGCCTGTTCGAACCGGGCCGGGCCGCCCTCGAAGGCGTGACGCTGGATGGCGCCGTGTCCTTCCAGCGCCTTCATCGTCCGGTAGACGGTCGCCAGCGACACGCGCGCGTCCACTTTTACGGCGCGGGCGTGGATTTCGGCGGCGTCGGGGTGGCCCTCGGCGGCCTGGAGGATGTCGAGGATGATCTGCCGCTGCCGGGTGATGCGCAAACCGGCGTTGCGCAGGATCGCCTCATTGGCATCGGATCCGGGGCCGTCACCCATCGCAGAGGCTCCCCACTGGCCGCGGCCCCTGCAATGCCCACCCTGCCGGGCGCTTGTCAACGCCCGCAAGCGTCCTGTGCTCAGCCAAGCCGCCCGTCCAGCGCCCTCGCATAAAGGTCACGGGCATCGGCCTCGGTCAGCGCGCGCGGATTGCCCCCCGCGGTCGGGTCCACCACCGCCATCGCCGCCATCTCGTCGAAGCGCGCGTCGTCGACACCGATCCGGTCGAGGGTATGCGGCACGCCGAGGTCGCGGCGCAGGCGCAGCACGAAGTCCATGAAGCCGGAAAAGCCCCCCTCCAGCCCCAGCCAGGCCGCAAGCCGGTCGATCTTGTCCCAGAGCGCCTCGCGGTTGAAGTCGAGCACGTAGGGCATGAAGACCGCGTTGGTCAGCCCGTGATGGGTGTTGTAGAGCGCCCCCACCGGGTGCGACAGCGCGTGGATGGCGCCGAGCCCCTTCTGGAAGGCGGTGGCCCCCATCGCCGCCGCTGCCAGCATGTTCGCCCGCGCCTCCAGGTCGCTGCCGTCGCGGTAGGCCCGCGGCAGGAATTCCTGCACCAGCCGCATCCCTTCCACCGCAATGCCCTCGGCCATCGGGTGGTAGGAGGGCGAGCAATAGGCCTCGAGGCAATGGGCCAACGCGTCCATGCCCGTGCCGGCGGTCAGCGCCGGCGGCAGGCCCACGGTCAGCTCGGCGTCGCAGATCACCTGTACCGGCAGCATCTTCGGATGGAAGATCACCTTCTTGGTATGGGTCGCGAGGTTGGTGATGACCCCTGCTCTGCCCACCTCCGACCCCGTGCCGGCGGTGGTCGGCACCGCGACGATCGGCGCTATGCCCGCCGGGTCGGCGCGGCTCCACCAGTCGTCCACGTCCTCGAAGTCCCACATCGGCCGGGCCTGGCCGCGCATGAAGGCGATGACCTTGCCGGCATCCAGCGCCGAGCCGCCGCCGAAGGCGACCACGCCGTCGTGGCCACCCTCGCGCATGACCGCGAGCCCGGCGGCGACATTGGCCTCGGTCGGGTTCGGCTGCACCTCCGAGAAGATCGCGGTGCGCAGCCCGGCGGCCTCCAGCAGTCCGATCGCCCGGCGCGCGATCGGCAGGGGCACGACGCCTGGGTCGGTCACGAACAGCGGCCGGGTGATGCCCGCGGCCGCGCAGGCCTTGCCCAGCTCGTCGATCCGGCCGGCGCCGAAGCGGATGTAGGTGGGGTAGTTCCAGTTGGCGGAGGGCAGCATCTCTGATCTCGCGGCAGCGCTATGATGCCCAGTTACGGGCATCCGGCTCCCTCATGCAATGGCGCTCACCGCCTCGCTGCGGGCGGCGCGGCACCAAGCTGGGTCCCGGCGAGAAGGTCGTCGATAAAGTGGCTGAGGAGCTGCGGCCGCCCCGAGACCCCCGCCTTCCGGTAGACGGCCGCGCATTGCGCCCGGACAGTGCCCTCGGCTGCCGTGCGCAGGTTCGCGATCTCGGCGACCGAGAAGCCCTTGATCGCGAGCAGCGCCACCTCGCGTTCGGCCGGGGTCAGGCCCCACTTGCGGAAGGTGTCCTCGATCAGGTCGACGAAGGCGCCGCTCGCCGCCCTGAGCCCGGCGCGCATTCTGAGGTTCTGCACCTGCAACCGGCGGATCTCGCCGACGATGAGCAGTGAGCCGAGCAGGAGCGCGAGGACGATCGCGGCCTCGAGCACTGCGTGCGAGGGCTCACGTCGCAGATCGGGAAGCTCCGAGGCTATGTCGACAAACAGCAGGAGGCCGCATGCTGCCTGCAATGTCGCGGCCAGCGCCAGCAGGCGCGTCCGCGTGAACAAGGGGCGTGCCATCGCGATCTCGCTCCCGGAGGCGACTGCGCCCCCGCGCCCCGATTAGCGCGGTTTCCACGGCAACGCACGCGTTCGCGCTGCCTTGCCAGCCTGCGGGGAGGGCGGGCACCCCACGAGCCCGCCTTCCCCGCTCGATGGCAGCGGGAGTGCCACCGCCGCGCCGGCTGCCAAGTTCAGGGCCGCTTGCGGCCGGTGATCATCGCGCCGACGAGGTTCTCCCGCTGACGCAGGCTCTCCCAGGCGACCCCGAGCCAATGGAGCAAAACGAGCGCCATGCCGAGGTTGGCGGCGCCCTCGTGCAGCTCCTCCACCCAGTCCGCGCCCCAGTAAGCATCGAGCCCCATCATCCAGCCGCTCACCCCGAGCAGAACGACGATCGCGAGCAGTGCCACCACCATGGCGCCGCCCGCCGGATTGTGGCCAAGGTAGCGCGGCTCCTCGCCGCGCAGGACCTGACGCAGGTAGCGCAGGAAGGCGCCGGGGCCCGGCACGAAGTCCGCGAAGCGGGCGTGGCCCGGCCCGACGATTCCCCAGCCGACGCGGATGATGACCACCGAGAAGGCCGTCCAGCCCAGCGCCTCGTGCAGATCCCGGGGCGATTCGAGCAGAAATGCCCCGAGGAAGGTGGCCGCCAGCACCCAGTGCAGCAGCCGCACGAGGCGGTCCCAGACGGGAACCATCGCGGGCACCGTCGGCGGGGCAACGCCCGCTTCACGCGGCATCAGCCGACCTCGCGCTCGAGTTCGTCGCCCGTGGTGGGGTCGTAGTAGATCTCCAGCCGCTGAGCGTCCTTGGTGCCGTAGATCTCGTAGCAGCCGTCGCTGACCTTCATCTCTCGGATTTGGCCACCGGCGTCCTCGAAGGCCTTCGCGATTTGCCACATCGGCATCCGCGCTTCCCGGCCGGAGCAGTCAGGTACCGCGAACGCGGGCGCCGCGATGAGAAGCGCCCCCAGGGCGAAGGCAAGTCGTTGCATGAAGTTCTCCAAGATGAACGCGGCCGGCGACGTGCCGGCGGCGCTGTACCGATGGCGACACGCGTCGGCAGGGACCATCGTCGTGGCGCTTATGCCGAGGAGCATAAGCGGACGCTTACGGCCTCAGGCGGGGAGCTTCTTCAGGTGATAGGACTTCGGCCGGGTCAGGCTGAGGAAGCCGAGATAGGACAGCGCCGCACCGCGGCCTGTCTCCTTGCAGCCGGTCCAGCACAGCGCCGGGTCGAGGTAGTCGGCGCGGTTCATGAACACCGTGCCGGTCTCGATGCGCGCCCCGATCGCCTCGGCCTTGCCCGCGTCCTGGGTCCAGATCGAGGCGGTCAGCCCGTAGCGGCAGTCGTTCATCAGCGCGATCGCTTCCTCGTCGTCCTTTACCGGCATGATGCCGACCACGGGGCCGAAACTCTCCTCGGTCATCACCCGCATGGAGTGATCGACGCCGGTCAGGATCTGCGGCGCCAGATAGGCGCTGTCGCCGGTATCGGCCGGAAACAGCGCGGGGTCGACCAGCGGCTTCGCCCCGGCGGCGACCGCCTCGGCGATCTGCCCGCGCACCGTGTCGGCGAAGCGCTTCGAGGCCATGGGGCCCATCGTCGTGTCCTGCTCCAGCGGGTTGCCGAGCTTCAGGCCGGACGCCCAGGCCACCGACTTCTCGACGAATGCGTCATACAGGCTCTCGTGGACGTAGATCCGCTCGATGCCGCAGCAGCACTGGCCGGCATTGTACATCGCCCCGTCCATCAGCGTATCGACCGCTGCGTCGAGCCTGGCGTCGGCGCGTACATAGCCCGGGTCCTTCCCGCCCAGCTCCAGCCCGAGTCCGACGAAGGTGCCGGCCGCGGCGCGCTCGATCTCCTGCCCGCCCTTCACCGAGCCGGTGAAGTTGACGAAGTCGAAGGCCCGCTCGACCAGCAGCGCCGAGGTGGTGGCGTGGTCGAGGAAGACGTTGGTGAACATCCCCTCGGGCAGGTGCGCGAACGCTTGCGCCAGCCGCTCGCCGGCCAGCGGCGTCTGGCTGGCGTGCTTGAGCACCACGGCGTTGCCAGCGATCAGCGCGGGGACAATCGTGTTGATCGCGGTCAGGAACGGGTAGTTCCAGGGGGCGATGACGAAGACGACGCCCAGCGGCTCGCGGGCGAGCATGCGGCGAAACCTGTCGCTGTCCTCGACCACATGCGGCGCCAGGCTCTCGGCGGCGATGGACGACATGTACTCGGTGCGCTCGCGCACCCCGCCCATCTCGCCGCCGTAGCGCACAGGGCGGCCCATCTGCCAGGCAAGCTCGGTGACGAGGTCGGTGTTCACTCGGTCGAGCCGCGCCACGCCCTCCTTGACCTGCGCGATGCGCTCGTCGAGCGGCCGCGCGGCCCAGGCCCTCTGCGCCTTGCGCGCCACAGCCAGCCGGCGGCGGACGCTGTCGATGCTCTCGACGGGGCGCGTCGCGTAGACGCTGCCGTCGATGGGGGTGATGCATGTGATCTCTGCCATGTCTCTCTGCCTCAGGCGCGCTCGAAGCCGCGCGCCACTTCCCAGTCGGTGATCCGGCGGTCGTATTCGGCCTGCTCCCAGCGGCCGGCGTGCACGTAGTGGTCCACCACATCGTCGCCAAGCGCGGATCGAAGCATGGCGGAGCGGCGCAGCGCCTCGGTAGCGTCGCGCAGGGTCTTGGGGATCTCGCGTGCCCGGCGCGCGCCGTAGGCGTCGCCGCGGAACTCGGGCTCCAGCTCCAGCTCGCGCTCGATGCCGTCGATGCCGGCGGCGATCAGCGCGGCATAGGCGAGGTAGGGGTTGAGGTCCGAGCCGCCCACCCGGCACTCGATGCGCACCGACTTGGTGCCCTCGCCGACCAGCCGGTAGCCGGCGGTGCGGTTGTCGGTGGACCAGATCGCCTTGGTCGGCGCGAAGGTGCCCGCCATGAAACGCTTGTAGCTGTTGATGTAGGGCGCGAGGAAATAGGTGATCTCGCTGGCGTGGGCCAGCAGCCCCGCGACATAGTGGCGCATCAGCGCCGACATGCCGTGCGGGCCGGCGGGGTCGTGGAAGGCCGGCGTGCCGTCGAGCGTCCAGAGCGACTGGTGGACGTGGCAGGACGATCCCGCCGCCCGGTAGTCGTACTTGGCGAGGAAGGTGACCGCGCGGCCCTTGGACCAGGCGATCTCCTTGATCGCGTTCTTGACCACCGAATGCCCGTCGGCCGCCCCCAGCGCGTCGGCATAGGTGACGTTGACCTCCTCCTGCCCGGCGCTGGCCTCGCCCTTGGAGTTCTCCACCGGGATGCCGGCGGCAGTCAGGCCGTTGCGGATCGCCCGCATCACCTCCTCCTCCTTGGAGGTCTGGAAGATGTGGTAGTCCTCGTTGTAGGGCCCGATCGGGGTCATGCCGCGATAGCCGGCGGCGTGCAGCTCCTCGAAGGACTGCTCGAAGAGGAAGAACTCCAGCTCCGAGGCCATCATCGCGCTCGAGGCCCATCGCCTCCAGCCGCGCGATCTGGTGGCGTAGCATGGCGCGTGGCGAATGCGGCACCGCCGCGTGGGTGCGATGGTCGAGCACGTCGCAGATCACCAGCGCCGTGCCCGGCAGCCAGGGCACGCGGCGCAGGGTGCGCGAGGTCGGGCTTCATCGTGTAGTCGCCGTAGCCGGCCGCCCAGCTGGTCGCCTTGTAGCCCGGCACCGTCTCCATCTCGATGTCGGTGGCCAGCAGGTAGTTGCAGCCGTGGGTCTCGCGATGGCCGCTGGCGAGGAAGAACTCGGCCTGGAAGCGCTTGCCCATCAGCCGGCCCTGCATGTCGACGATCGCCACCAGAACCGTGTCGATCGTGCCGTCGGCCACGGCCTGCGCCAGCTCGTCGAGCGTCAGATTGCCCTGCACCGCTTACTCCCCATCCCGCTCTTGCTTTGGCCCAGACGCTAGCCCGGCGCGGTTCCGCGCGGCAAGTGCAATTCGGCTGCCCCGGCTGTGGCCCGTGCCCCTTGCGCGGAGCGCCCGCTGCGCTCTATTCGCCGCCGCGGTCCCCATCCCGAAGGAATCCATGTTCCCCGCCCTCCCCGTGCCGGTCGCCACGATCGGCCTCTTGATTGCGTCCAACGTCTTCATGACTTTCGCCTGGTACGGGCACCTGAAGTTCAAGACGGTGCCGCTGCTGGCGGTGATAGCGATCAGCTGGCTGATCGCGCTGCCGGAATATGCCCTGCAGGTTCCGGCGAACCGGATCGGGCACGGCTACTTCAGCGCGGCCGAGCTGAAGACCATCCAGGAGGTGATCACCCTCACCGTCTTCGCGGTCTTTTCGATCTTCTATCTCGGCGAGGCGATCCGCTGGAACCATGCAGTCGGCTTCGCGCTGATCGCGCTCGGGGCCGGGTTCGTGTTCAAGCCTTTCTGATGGGGCTTGTTGGTTCCCGGACAACCCGGCTGCCGAAGATTGAAGTGGCTCGTGTTGCGTACAACAGTAGGATTCCAGCTATTCTGCGTTGCCGTATTCGTATACGTTGAATTTGGAATCTGGCCCGCTCTTGTATATTGCAATCTGGGGTTTACTGACATGCAACTTACACGAGGGTATCTTGCGACCGCCGTGCTGCTCGTGATCGGCGCCGCGACCCCTGCCGATGCCTCCATCTACTGGAGCCTGTTCAACATCGAGGGCGAGACCGCCCAGAACGCGAACTACGTGACCTATGCCACGCTCACCGACATGCTGACGGACACCAACCGGCTCCAGGTCTACGTCCCGTCCGGCGGCTTCGCAGGCCAGAACGTCGTCGGCAGTGGCTCGGACGGCAGCACCTACTTGAACCTGTTCAACATCGAGGGCGAGACCGCCCAGAACGCGAACTACGTGACCTATGCCACGCTCACCGACATGCTGACGGACACCAACCGGCTTCAGGTCTACGTCCCGTCCGGCGGCTTTGCAGGCCAAAACGTCGTTGGCAGCGGCTCGGACGGCAGCACCTACTGGAACCTGTTCAACATCGAGGGCGAGACCGCCCAGAACGCGAACTACGTGACCTATGCCACGCTTACCGACATGCTGATGGACACCAACCGGCTCCAGGTCTACGTCCCGTCCGGCGGCTTCGCAGGCCAGAACGTCGTCGGCAGCGGCTCGGATGGCAGCACCTACTGGACCCTGTTCAACATCGAGGGCGAGACCGCCCAGAACGCGAACTACGTGACCTACGGCTCGCTCCTGGACATGCTGCTCGACACCAACCGGCTCGGCGTGTTCGTCCCGTCCGGTGGCTTCGCCGGCCAAAACGTCGTCGGCAGCGGCGCGTTCGTGGTTCCGATCCCGGCGCCGGCCGCCGTCTGGCTGCTCCTGACCGGCCTCGCCGCCTTCGCGAGCGTCGGGATGTGTCGACAGCGCGCACTGTCCGTCACATAGTCCGGCACCGGGACGCGTCTCCGGCCAGGTGCCGGGTCCCGGGGCTTCGGGCCTCATGCGAGCAGCGCCTCCGCCCCGGCGAGGCGATCCGCTGGAACCATGCGGTCGGCTTCGCGCTGATCGCGCTCGGGGCGGGGTTCGTGTTCAAGCCATTCTGAGCAGCCCCGTGGTCAGAGGCAGACGCCGTCGATGATCACGCCCCCGGAGCCGCCGTCATCACAGCGCACGAGGCGGGTCTTCCCGTCCGGCCCGGTTTCGCCCGAGCACCCGGTGACAAGGGCGGCGACCAATGCGAGAACGGCGAGCCGGTGGAGCATTGCGGGTCTCTCCTGCCTGCAGCCCGGCCATGGTCGCCCATCCGGGCGGGCCGGCGCAAGCAGGAAACGCGGGCGCCGGGGTCAGCCCTCGCCGCCAAGCCGGGCAAGCAATGCCTCGGCGGCACGCTGCTGGGCGGCGCGCTTGGAGGCGGCGCGGCCCCGGGCGGCGTGGCCGTCCTCCAGCCGCACCTCCACCGAGAAGACCGGCGCATGGTCCGGGCCTTCGCGGTCGAGGTCGGCATAGGCCGGTGGCGGCAGGCCTCTCGCCTGCGCCCATTCCTGCAAAGCGGTCTTGGCGTCGGGGGCCTGGGCGCGGGCAGCGGCGATGCGCGGGCCCCAGTTCAGGATGAACGCGCGCGCGGCGTCGATCCCGGCGTCGAGATAGACCGCGGCGATCACCGCCTCCATCGCGTCGCCGAGCAGCGCCGTCTTGCGCCGCCCGCCGGAGAGCATCTCCGAGCGGCCCATGCGCATCGCGGTGCCGAGGTCGAGCGCCATCGCCACCTCGGCGCAGGTCTCCTTGCGCACCAGCGCGTTGAGGCGGGGGGCGAGCTGGCCCTCGTCGGCGCCGGCGTCCTGGGCGAGCAGCGCCTCGGCGATGACGAGGCCGAGCACCCGGTCGCCGAGAAACTCCAGCCGCTGATTCTGGGTGCCGGTGGCCATCGAGGGATGGGTGAGCGCCTCGATCAGCAGTTCGGGCCGGCGGAAGTCGTGGCCGAGGCGGGCGGCGGCGTCTGCCATCGCCCGTCCGAGCTTCAATCGACCCTCACGAAGAAGCGGTCGGGCCGCCAGGTCCAGAAGGCCAGCATCGAAGGCCCGGCCGAGGAGAAGATCACCCGGTCCGCCCGTCCCACGAGGTTCTCGAAGGGCACAGTGCCGACCCCGCCTGCCGAGCGGGGAAAGCGGCTGTCCATCGAGTTGTCGCGGTTGTCGCCCATGAAGAAGAATTCGCCCTCGGGCACGGTGATCGGCTGGGTGTTGTCGCCGAAGCCGCTCTCGATGTCGAGCACCAGATGCCGGGTGCCCTCGGGCAGGGTCTCGATCGCCTGCTCCTTGGTGCACTCGCCGCCGCGCACCACCGGCTGGTTGGCGCAACGCGGCATGCTCGCCATCGGACCCTGCGGCAGATAGGTCTGCACGAATATGCCATCGGGCTCCTGCGGCGCCGCCTCGCCGTTGATATGGAGAATGCCGTCGATCATCTGCACCGTGTCGCCGGGCAGGCCGATCAGCCGCTTGATGTAGTCGGTGCCGTTGCTGGGGTGCTTGAACACCACCACGTCGCCGCGCTCGGGCTCGGAGGCGAGGATGCGGCCCGGGAAGGGGCACATCGAGAACGGGCAGGAATGCCGCGAATAGCCGTAGGCCATCTTGTTGACGAAGAGGAAGTCGCCGATCAGCAGCGTCGGCTTCATCGAACCGGACGGAATCCAGAAGGGCTGGAAGAACAGCGTGCGGATCACGCCCGCCAGCAGCAGCGCATAGACGATGGTCTTGATAAGCTCGACGAAGCCGCCCCTGGTCTTGGTCTTGGTCGCCATTCTTCCTGTCCTGCCGCCTCGCCGCCTTGTGGGCCTAGCCCCCTGCCCTGTCAAGGCAAGCCCGGGAACCGGGGTTTCAGCGCCCTTCCACCCGCCACGCGGCGACCGCGAGGATCGAGGCGAGGATCAGCATCAGCCAGGCCGGGGCCAGCGCCACCTGCCGGATGTCGCGCAGCTGGAAGGCCTCGCGGTCGGTCATGCCGATCCAGCCGCGGCCCGCCGTCGCACGCCCTTCGCGCACCATGCGCAGGTCGGGCATTCCGTCCTCCAGCCGCCGCACCTCGCCCCGGGTGGCCGCGGTGACGGGGGCGAGCACCTCGCCGCTGGAGACCGGGTTCTCGAACTCCTTCGGGGCCGCCGGGCCGACCACCGCCACCGCCGCCAGGTCGCCGTTCGCCAGCCGCCAGACGCCGTCCTCGGTGGCGGGAAGCCGGCCCTCCCAGCGCCCGGGGGCGATTTCGACCAGCGGCACCTTGCTCTCGGCGCCCGAGGGGCTGGTTACCGGTCGCCGGCGGCGACGCGGCCTTCCAGCGTGCGGCGGGTGATCAGCACCTCGCCGCCCTCGCCGGTGCCGCGCAGCACGTTCTCTTCCAGCTCGGGCTCCTGCATCAGCCAGTGCGCCAGCCGGCGCAAGAGCTCCAGCTGCGGCCCGCCGCCCTCGTAGCCGCGGCTCCACAGCCAGGCCTGGTCCGAGGCCAGCACCGCGATCCGCCCCTCGCCCTGGCGGTCGAGCACCAGCAGCGGCCGCTCGCCGCGGTCCGGTCATCACCGTCTCGCCCGCGAGCGTCTCCACCTCCACCAGCCGGAACCAGCGCCCCCAGCCCGGGAATCCGTCCTCGCCCTCGGGCAGTGGCGCGTGCTCGGCGGAGATCCGATGTCACCGGGTGCCGGGTGCCCACCTCGGAGATGCCGGGGCGGAAGCCCTCCTCCAGCACCCGCGCGGTCGGCGCCACCGGCAGGATGTCGCGCAAGGGCGAGCGGTAGAGGCTCTCGGCCCCGGCGAAGTCCTCGCCCGCGCCGATCAGCAGCGCCCCGCCTTCGCGCACGTAGCGGGCGATGTTCTCGAAATAATGGTTGGGCAGGATGCCGCGGCGCCGGTAGCGGTCGAAGATGATCAGGTCGAACTCGTCGACCTTCTCCATGAACAGCTCCTGGGTCGGGAAGGCGATCAGGCTGAGCTCGAAGACCGGCACGAAGTCCTGCTTCTCCGGCGGGCGCAGGATGGTGAAATGCACCAGATCCACCGCGCTGTCGGACTTCAGCAGGTTCCGCCACGTCCGCTCGCCCGAGTAGGGCTCGCCGGAGACCAGCAGCACCCGCAGCCGGTCGCGCACCCCGTTGATCGAGACGATGGCCGCGTTGTTGCGCGGGGTCAGTTCGCCCGCCACCTCGGGGGTGGCGATCTCCAGCACGTTCAGCCCGCCGCGCTGCAGCGTCACCGGCAGCGTCACCGGCCGGCCGATCTGCACGTCGAAACGCTGCGGCTCGCCGCCGTCGAGCGAGATGGTGAGGGGCGCCATGGTGTCGAGCTCGGGGTCGGCACCGATGTCCTCGACCCGCAGCACCAGGCTCACCGGCTCGCCGACGATGGCGAAGGCCGGGGCGGTCTCGACCACCACCCGGCGGTCCCAGTCGGCGGCACTGCCGGTCAGCAGCACATGGACGGGCGCCGGGAAGGTGCTGCCCAGCGCCGCGGGGTCATGCACCTGCCCGTCGGTGACGAGGATCGCGCCGGCGATCCGCTCGGTCGGCAGCTCCGCCGCCGCCTCGGCGAGCGCGGTCAGCAGGCGTGTCCCGTCCGATCCGCGCTCGGTGACGCGCAGCTCGCGCACCTCCAGCGCACCGGTGGCGCCCAGCGCCGCCAGCCGCGCCGCGAGCGCCTCCTGCGCGGCGGCGAGCTGCCCGGGGCGCTCGGCCAGGCGGTTCGACGCGCTCTCGTCCAGCACCACCAGCGCTATGCCGGGCACCGGCAGGCGGTCCTCCTGCCTCCAGGAGGGCTGGGCCAGCGCCACCAGCAGCACCAGTGCCGCCAGCGCGCGCAGCCACCAGCCGGTCAGCCCGCGCCAGAGGGCCAGCGCCAGCGCGGCAAAGCTCAGGCCCGCGAGGGACGCGAGGAGCCAGAGCGGCAGCTGCGGGTCGAACTCCGATCGCCTGCATCCGCTACTGCCCCAGCCGGTCGAGTAGGGCGGGCACATGCACCTGGTCGGATTTGTAGTTGCCGGTCATCACATGCATGACGAGGTTGATGCCGAACCGGAACGCCATCTCGCGTTGCCGCTCGCCGGCAATGCCGCGGCCCACCGGGAACATCGGCAGGCCATCGGCCTGCACCGCCCAGGCGGCGGACCAGTCGTTGCCGCCGATCACCACCGGCGTCACCCCGTCGTTGAGGTTGCGGAACGGCATGCCCTCGACCTCCTCGGCGTCGGCGGCGGCCTCGACCCAGACGGTCGAGCCCTGCCAGCGGCCGGGGAAGTCCTGCAGGAGGTAGAACGTGCGGGTCAGCACATGGTCGTGCGGCACCGGCTCCAGCGGCGGGATGTCGAGGCGCGTCGCAAGCCGCTGCAACGCGCGGCGGTTCGGCGTGGTGCCGCCGATGGTGCGGCCGAGGTCGGAGTCCTGGGTGTCGAAGAGGATCATTCCCCCATGGCGCAGGAAGTCGTTGACCCGCGCATAGGCCGCGTCCGACGGCAGCGTGAGCCCATCGGTCACCGGCCAGTAGAGGAAGGGATAGAGCGCGACCGGGTCGGTCTCCAGGTCCACCGCCACCGGGTCGGCGGGCTCGATCGCCGTGCGGGCGAAGAGCTCGCGGCTGAGCCCGCGCAGGCCCGCCTCGCTGGCAGTGTCGATCCGCGGGTTGCCGGTGGCGACATAGGCGAGCACGGTCTCGTTCGCCGCATAGAGCGCCCGCGCGTCATCCTCGGGCACGCCCTGCGCCGCCAGCCGCCCGCCACCCGCGCAGAGGCCCAGCGCCAGCAGCGCCACCGCTGCCGCACTCCCTCCGGCGCGCATTCCCGGCGAAAGCCGCCCCGAGAGCCGCAGCGTCGCCAGCACGTCGAGCGCCAGCAGCACCAGCGCCAGCGCCAGCAGCCAGGGCCCCAGCGGGCGCTCCTCGGCCCGATCTATCGCCTCGACCACCACGCCTTCGGGCAAGGCTGCCATGGGTGCGAGCCCGTCGCCCGCGCGCATGACGTTGAGCGCCACCCGCCGCTCGCCGCTGGCATAGACACCCGGCGGCATTCCGGCCGAGGGTCGCTCGGAGGCCAGCCGCTCACCCGCCACGCCGGCCACCAGGCTCGGCGCCTCCAGCGTGCCGAAGCCGTTCAGCACCTGCAGCGGGGTCCAGGTGCCGCCCTCGACCTCGCCCGCCGCCGGCCCCAGCCCGCCGGCGCTCTGGACCAGCCGCTGCAGCATCTCGACGAAGAGCCCCGAGAGCGGCAGGCTCGACCAGTCGGCGTTGGCAGTGACGTGGAAGAGCACCACCCGGCCGTCGCCGCGCGGGGCGCCGGTGACCAGCGGTGTCCCGTCCTCCAACTGCGCCAGGACCCGCTCGGGCAGGTCGGGGTCGGGCTGCGCCATCACCTGGCTGCTGATGTCCACGTCCTCGGGCACTGCCAGCCCCGCGAATGGCCCCTCGGCGTCGAAGGGCCTGAGCTTGCGCGGTGCGCCCCAGGACATCGCGCCCCCCACCGACCGCCCGCCGGCGCGCAGGCGCACCGGCAGCAGCGGATCGGCCTCGAGCTGCCCGGCCCCGGACTGCGCCAGCCGCGGCCCGGCGAAGCGCACCAGCACGCCGCCGGCCTCGATCCAGGGCAAGATCAGCTCGCGCTCGGCGGCGCCGATCTCGCCCACGTCGGCCATGATCAGCACGTCGGGCGCGGTGTTCAGCATCTCTGCCAGCGGCGCCTCGACCACCTCGGCCACCGGCTCCAGCGCCCGGCGCAGGTAGTGCAGCGGGTCGATCAGGTCCTGCGTCTCGCTCTCCGCCCGCCCGGACATCAGCCCGACCTTGCGCCGGCGCACGGCATCGTCCGCCAGCACCACCCCGGCGGCCGAGGCCCCCTCGGCCAGCCGCACCTGCGCCACACGGTTGCGCAGTTCGATCGGCAGATCGAGCGCCACGTCCACCCGGTCGGCCCCGGCCTCGAACGCGGCCACGGCACTGCCCAGCACCCGCTCCACGCCATTCGGATCCGGACCCATGGCGGTCAGCCCCACCGGATCGGCGGCGCCGGAACCGGCGCGCAGCACCTCCACCCGGAACTCGCCCGCCTCCAGCCGCGGCGGCGTCAGCGCATAGGCCGGCTGCGCCGGGGCGGCCAGCGTCACCGGCCCCTTGTCGAGCAAGCACCTCGGCCAGCTCGGCCTCGCCGCCATGGCCGACCCCGTCCGATATCCACAGCGTCTCGAACCCGGCGTCGTCCTGCGCCGCCAGCCACGCCGCCCAGGCGGCCCGCTCCGGCGCCCAGGCCTGCGGCACCAGCCCCGGCAGCCGCCCGGCCCAGTCGCCCGCACTCCGCCAGGGCATCCCCTCCTCGGCAGGCGGCGGCACGGCCATCGTCACCACCGCCACCGGCCGCCCGTCGCGCCCCGCCCCGTCGAGCGCCGCCGCGGCCCGGTCCATGCGCGCGCCCCAGCCCGGCGCATCCGCCCAGCCGCCGTCGATGAGCACCAGCAGCGGCCCGTCCATCCGCTCGCCCCGCGGGTTCAGCACCGGCCCGGCGAAGGCGATGATCGCCGCCGCCAGCGCCGTCATGCGCAGCAGCAGCAGCCACCAGGGCGTGCGCTCGGGCATCCGCTCGGGATCGGTCAGGCCCAGCAGCAACCGCACGCCGGGAAACGCCCGCCGCGCCGGCGAGGGTGGGACCGCCCGCAGCAGCCACCACAGCACCGGCAGCGCCGCCAGCGCCACCAGGAGCCAGGGCGCCACGAAGGCCAGCGGCCCGATGGTCATGCCCGGTCCCCCACCGCCATGTAGAGCCACAAGAGCGCCGAGCGCGGCACCTCGCTGGTCCGGTGGAACAGGCACCGCCACCCGAGCTTGCGCGCCAGATCCTTCAGCCGCGCCCGCCGCTCGGCCAGCCGCGCGGTATAGGCCTCGCGCAGCGCCCGCGCCCGCTGGGTCTCGAACTCGGTCCCGCCGCCCATGCTCTCGAAGACCACCCGGCCGTCGAAGGGAAACACCTCCTCGCTCTCGTCGAGCACCTGCACGAAGCAGCCGCGGATGCCGCGGTCGGCGGCATGGGCCAGCGCGGGCATCAACCCCTCGGGATCGCCGAGAAAGTCGGAGAAGAACACCGCCCGCGAGTTCCGCGGCATCAGGTCCGGCGGCGGGGCGCCATAATCGGGGCGGTCCTCGCGCGCCTCGCCGCCCAGCTCCAGCGCCATGCGATTGAGCTGTGCGCGCCCGCTGCGCGGCTGCGCAGCCACGGTCCCCATCAGGCTGACCCGCTCGCCCGCCTTGATCAGCAGCACCGAGAGCGCCAGCCCCAGGAGCGCCGCCCGCTCGAACTTGGAGCGCGCCCGGAAATCGTTGGCCGCCGCGTTGCGGTAGTCCATCGACAGCGCGTCATCCACCCAGAGGCAGACGGTCTGCGCCGCCTCCCACTCCATCTCGCGGATGAACTGCAGGTCGGACTTGCCCGAGCGCCGCCAGTCCACCATCGAGCGCGCATCCCCCGGCACCGCCTGGCGGTATTGCCAGAAGTTCTCGCCATGCCCCGCGCGCCGCCGCCCGTGCACGCCCAGCGCCACCGACCCCGCCAGGTGCTCGGCCTCGGCCAGCAGCGGCGGCAGGGCGCCCGCAATCTTCTCTGCATCGCGCCGCAGCCCGACGGGGCCCTGCGGCTTGTCCCGGCCGCGCGCGCGGGGCTGGATCACGCGGCGGCCTCCATCCCGAGGAGGTCGCCGACCAGCCGCGCGATGAGCTGATCGAGGGTCTGCCCCTCGGCCCGCGCCGCAAAGCCCAGCGCCATGCGGTGGATCAGCACCGGATGCGCCAGTGCGGCCACGTCGTCGAGCCCCGGCACCAGCCGGCCCTGCAGCAGCGCCCGCGCGCGAATGGCCAGCATCAGCGCCTGCGCCGCCCGCGGCCCCGGCCCCCAGCTCACCGCGTCGCGCACCGCCACATGCGCCTCGGATGTGCCGGGCCGCGCCGCGCGCACCAGGTCGAGGATGCGCTCCAGCACCGCCTCGCCCACCGGCAAGCGGCGGATCAGCCGCTGCGCGGCCATCAGGCTGACCGCATCGAAGACCGGCGAGGCCGTCGCCTCGTCGACCCCCGTGGTCGCCAGCACGATCGAGCGCTCGGACTCGCGGTCGGGATAGTCCACGTCGATCTGCAACAGGAAGCGGTCGAGCTGCGCCTCGGGCAAGGGATAGGTGCCCTCCTGCTCGATCGGGTTCTGGGTGGCGAGCACATGGAACGGCGCCGGCAGCGCCCGGCGCTGGCCCGCCACCGAGACCTCGCGCTCCTGCATCGCCTGCAGGAGTGCGGACTGGGTACGGGGCGAGGCGCGGTTGATCTCGTCGGCCATCAGAAGCTGGCAGAAGATCGGCCCGTCGATGAAGCGGAACGCCCGCGTGCCGTCGGCCCCGGTCTCCAGCACCTCGGCGCCGAGGATGTCGGCGGGCATCAGGTCCGGGGTGAACTGCACCCGGTGCGCCACCAGCCCCAGCACCGTGCCGAGTGTCTCCACCAGCCGCGTCTTGGCGAGGCCCGGCGCGCCGACCAGCAGGCCGTGGCCGCCGCAGAGGATGGCGATCAGCGTCTGCTCCACCACCTGGTGCTGGCCGATGATGCGCCGGGCGATCATCTCGCGCGCCTGCACCAGCCGCGCGCCGGTCGCCTCGATCTCCTGCATCAGGGCCATGTCGTCGGTCATCCGCTGCTCCGCCTCGTTCTGGCCGGCGCCGGTTGCCCGGACGGCCGGGGGCCGCTATCTCTTGGCACAATAACGCGCAACCGCCACGGGACAATGCCCGTCACCGATCACAAACCAGACAACCGAGGCACGGCCGAAGGCATCGCCGCCGCCGCCCGCAGCGCCACCCGCCGCGGCCCGCCCCGGTGCACCTGTGGAACCCGCCCTTCTGCGGCGATCTCGACATGCGCATCGCCCGCGACGGCACCTGGTTCTACCTCGGCACCCCGATCGGCCGCAAACCGCTGGTAAAGCTGTTTTCCTCGGTCCTGAAGCGCGAGGACGGCCGCTATTTCCTGGTCACTCCGGTCGAGAAGGTCGGCATCACCGTCGACGACGCCCCCTTCGTCGCCGTGGACTTCACCGCCGAGGGCGAAGGGCCGGCGACAGCGCCTCACCTTCACCACCCAGGTCGACGACGAGATCACCGCCGGCCCCGGGCACCCGATTCGCGTCACTCGCGATGCGAGCAGCGGCGAGCCTTCGCCCTATGTGCACGTGCGCGCCGGCCTGGAGGCGCTGATCGACCGCAAGAGCTTCTACCGGCTGGTCGATCTGGGCGCCGTCGTCGACGGCCAGTTCGGCGTCTGGTCGGGCGGCGCCTTCTTCCCCTTCATGCCAGCAGGCGAGTTGGCGGAGCTCGTGGCCGGCTGAACACAGGGCCATCACGATGCAAGGCCGCCACATCGCCACGGCGGGCGATCTCGGCTATGATCGCCCCACTTCCGGCGCCTGCGGAGCGCAGTTGCGACTGACGGGCTCCCGCCTGCGACACGGAATTGAACTGCCCCAAGGGTGTTGGGGCGCCATAAACGGGAGCGAAAGACATGGAAGAAGCGGCAGTAGAAGGCACCAGCTGGCTGGTTGCGCTGATCATCTGGATCGTCATCGGCGGCGTCGCCGGCTGGCTTGCCAGCAACATCGTCAAGGGCGGCGGCATGGGCATGGTGGGCAACGTCGTGCTCGGCATCGTCGGCGCGGTCGTCGCAGGCTGGCTCCTGCCGGCCCTCGGCCTCGGTCTCGGCGGCGGCATCATAGGGGCGATCATCGCCGCCATGATCGGCGCCATCCTGGTCCTCCTGGTCATCAGCCTGATCAAGAAGGCCTGACCGCCCGGCGCCCGGCGGCACCGGCCTGCCGCACGATCGGAAAACCCAGCCTCCCGGGTCCGGACGGGAGGCTCCCTATTCCCCATCGAGACGCCCGCCAAGGTGGCGAAGTGGCTTCGGCTTACAGGACTTGTCGCGCCGCCAGCGTGCGGTCGATGGCCTGGGCGAAGGCGCCCGTCCCCCGCGCGGCCCGGACCCCGTCGATGTGAACGCATATCTGCGTCACCCCGTCCTCGCCGCTGCGCAGGGCCGCGGACGGCCGTGCCGCACCACCGCGCTGCCCTTCGCCATCTGCATACGTCACCCGCTGCGCCGGTCTTCCTCGTCTTCCGGCCAGAAACCTGGAAGAGCAGTGCCGGGGGAGCGGGGGCGGCGAGCGCCCCGCCGGCGCGCGCGAACACGCGCGCGCCCACTCAAGAAACTCGCGCGCACCCGCGCGCTCCTGATCGCGCCAAAGGGCGCGCCTTCGGGCCGCCCTTCGCGGACCGAGCGGCGGGCGAGCGGGAGCCCTCTTGGCTCCCCGAGGCCGGCGCTTCCCCCCGGCCTGCCCCGCTGCCGAGCCTCCGGGCAACGCCGAGCACGACACGGCCCAGCGTTAACGCTTAATTCCTGACTGTTTTGGGTGGCATATGGATTCCATACGCTTTTCATATGCGTTTCATACACCACAATTCCCCGTTAACCTTTGGAATCTCTGGGTTTCCTGCGGACCAACCCGTCACCCGACCCAGATGGCCTACCCTACTCCGTCACCCGCCGCGGCTTGTGCTTGTCAAGCGAGGTGACGTTCGGCTTGCGCCGCCCGGCATAGGGGTTGTCGCCCGCGCGCAGGTGCAGCCGGATCGGCGTGCCCGGCAGGTCGAAGTCGCGGCGCAACCCGTTGACCAGGAAGCGCTTGTAGTCCTCGGGCACCGCCTCGGGACGCGAGGTGAACAGCACGAAGGTCGGCGGGCGGGTCTTCACCTGGGTCATGTAGCGCAGCCGGATCCGCCGCCCGCTCGGCGCGGGGGGCGGGTGGTCGGCGATCTGGATCGCCAGCCAGCGGTTCAGCCGCGCCGTGGAAATCCTTGCATTCCAAACGGCATAGGCCTTGATGATCGCGTCGTGCAGCCGGTCGAGCCCTCTGCCGGTCAGTGCCGAGACCATGACCATCGGCGCCCCCCTGAGCTGCGGCAGAAGCCGCCCGAAGGCCTCGCGCAGCTCGCCCGTCTTGTCCGACTTCTCCTCCTCGAGGTCCCACTTGTTGACCGCCACCACCACCGCCCTTCCCTCGCGCTCCGCGAGATCGGCCAGCCGCAGGTCCTGCGTCTCGAAGGGCACCTGCACGTCCAAGAGCACCACGACGACCTCGGCGAACTTGATGGCCCGCAACCCGTCCGAGACCGACAGGCGCTCCAGCTTCTCCTGCACCTTCGCCTTCTTGCGCATCCCGGCCGTGTCGAAGATGCGAAACGGCGTCCCCTGCCATGTCGTCTCCACCGCGATCGCATCGCGGGTAATCCCCGCCTCCGGCCCGGTCAGCAGCCGCTCCTCGCCGAGTATCGCATTGACAAGCGTCGATTTTCCAGCATTCGGGCGCCCCATGATGGCGATCTGGATCGGGCGGCCGGAGGGCAGCGCCGGCCCCTCGCCCTCCTCGTCCACGCTGTCGTCGATCTCCTCGTGGACGTCGACGATCTCGGTCGAGCCGGGAAATTCCGCGGCCACCGGCTCGAGCGCGTCCAGGAGCTCGTCCATGCCCGAGCCCGTGCTCGGCCGAGAGGGCCAGCGGCTCGCCGAGGCCGAGCTCCCAGGCCTCCATCAGGCCCGCCTCCGCCGCCCGCCCCTCGGTCTTGTTGGCGCCGAGGATCACTCGCGTCGCGCGCTTGCGCAAGAGCTCCGCCAGCGAGCGGTCCAGCGCCGTCACCCCGGCCCGGGCGTCGATCAGGAAGAGGCAGACGTCGGCCGCATCGACCGCCCGCTCGGTCAGCGCCCGCATCCGCCCCGCCAGCGTGCCGTCGGTGGCGCTCTCCAGCCCGGCGGTGTCGATGACGGTGAAGCGCAGCGGCCCGAGCCGGGCCTGCCCCCTCGCGCAGGTCGCGGGTCACCCCGGGCTGGTCATCGACCAGCGCCAGCTTGCGGCCGACGAGCCGGTTGAACAGGGTCGACTTGCCGACGTTCGGGCGGCCGACGATGGCGAGGGTGAACGACATTTGGTGCGCAGTCCCCGGGGGAGCCCTCCCCCGCGGCGGGATGCTTAGCCGCTCAGGCGGTCATTGGAAAGCCAGAAGCCGCGCGTCGCGGGTCACGACATAGAGCACGCCCCCCGCCACCGCAGGCGGCGCCGCGGCACCCCCGGGAAGTGCGATCTCGACGATCATCGCGCCGTCGGTCGGGCTGAAGGCCCGCAGGGTCCCGTCGCCGCTTGCCACCCAGAGGCGCCCGCCGGCCAGCACCGGCCCCCAGTGGGTGATCGCCGAAATCGGCACGGGGCCACGGAACAGGCGGCGGCGGAAGTTGTATTCGGGAAGCTGCGTGCTCCAGATCAGCTCGCCGGTGGCGGCGTTGGCCCGCACCAGCTGGCCCTCGTCGGACATCAGGAAGATCGAGCCGCCCACCGGCCAGGCCGGCCCGTAGGAGCCCTCGGCCATGGTCCAGGCCCGCTCGCCGGTCTCGCGGTCCACCCGCACCGTGCGCCCGCTCTGGTTCGAGGCAAAGACGGCATCGCCCACGATCACCGGATCGCCGCTGATGTCGTTGATCCGGTTGCGCGCCAACTCGCGCCGCCCGCCGCTGACCGCCGTGCCCCAGATGGTCAGCCCGTTGCGCCCAAGCACGCCCAGCACCTCGCCCGAGGCAAAGGGGATCACCACCAGCGGCCCGTCGGCGGCCGGCGTGGCGCCGCCCAGGAGGCCGGTGCCGCCCGCCCCCTGGATGCGCCAGCGTATCTCGCCATTGCCGGCATCGAGCCCGTAGGCGGTGTCGTTGCGCAGCACGGTCACCAGCAGCCCGTCCCGCACCACCGGGGCCGAGCGGATCGGCGCCTCCAGGGTCTTGCGCCAGCGGATCTGCCCGTTGGCCGCGTTAATGGCGAGGACCTCGCCGAAGCCGGTGGCCACGTAGAGAATGCCGCCTGCGGTGGCGATGCCGCCGCCGGGACCGGAGTTCGGGGTTCTGGCGTTCGGGCACCAGGCTCTGGCTCCAGACCAGCCTGCCGTCACGGCCCACCGCCGACAGCCGCCCGCCCGCGTCCATGGCGAAGATCAGCCCGCCGGTGACCACGGGGGCCGCCAGGATGCGGCTGCGCCGGCCCTCGCCCTCGCCGATATCCGTTGCCCAGCGCAGCTGTGGCACCGGCGCCAGCGCGGGATGCGCCGGCCGCCCGCCGGAGGCGCCGTTGCGATGGGTCCAGTCGGCATTGACCACGGCCGGCGGCAGCGAGATCGCCGCCGAGCGGGTGGGGGCCGCCTCCTCGGCGCCTGCGCGGATGGGGATGCGCTCGCCCGGCAGCGGCTGGTCGCCCCGGTCGCAGCCGGCGAGGATGGCAAGCCCCGCCAGCAGCACCGTGCAGGAAAGCCGCGCCCCGGGGTGCACGCGCGCTGTCATCGCGCCGGCGTCAGCCGTCCGCCGGCGCGGCGGCGCCGGCCATGCCGGGCACCGAAAGCTCGCCACCCGCCGCGATCAGCAACTGCTGCGCGCGCGCCTGCACGCCTTCGGGTGATGCAGGATCGGTGAGCACCGCGAGCAGGTCGGCCTGCGCACGCGCGTTGTCGCCCGCATCGAGATAGGCCAGCGCGCGCTGCTCCAGCGCCAGCGACCGGAAGGGCGCTCCGGGGGCGGCAAGCGCCTCGAGCGTCGCCAGCCGCTCCGAAGGCACCATGGTCGAGCCCAGCATCATGACCCGCTGCAACGCCGCGACATTGCGAAAGATCTCCGGTGCGGCCGCATCCTCTGCCAGCGCGCTCAGGGTCGCCGCGGCAGCCGTACGGTCGCCGGCCTCCAGGAGGCTCCCCGCCTCCGCCAGCCGCACGAGCGGTCCGGCGGATGCGGATTCCACCGCCAGCGCTGCCAGCCGCTCGGCCCGCGCCGCGGGGTCGGCCTCGAGAAAGGCGGCGCGCAGCGCATCGCCCATGGCGGCGGCCGCAGCCGCGGCGCGGGCCTTGCGCCACTCGTTGGCAGCGGCGCCGCCGACGATGACGACGATGGCCGCGGCGATCAGCCAGCCCCACCGCCGCAGGAAGCGGTAGAGCCGGTCCCGGCGGACCTCCTCGCTCACCTCACTGATGAAGGAATCGCTCTCGTGCACGCAGGCTCTCCGCTCGGACGTCGCGGGGTATACCGCCCGGCCCCCGAAGTGCCAAGGGTGTTTGCCCTTTTCGCCCCGCCGGACGCGAGGCGCCCACCCGTGCGCCCGTATCAGCCGATCCGGGCCCCCGCGCCGAGCGGCCAGCCGCGCAGGAACTCGCCCGCCTCCATCGCCGCCCTGCCCGCCCGCTGCAACCGGACCAGCCGCAGGGCCCCTTCCCCGCAGGCCACGGTCAGGCGATCGCCGAGCACCTCGCCCGGCATGCCGGACCCGGCGGCCGGCGCGCCGAGCAGGAGCTTCACCCGCTCGCCCCCGATCTCGCACCAGGCGCCGGGAACCGGCGACAGGGCGCGGATCTGCCGGTCAATCTCCACCGCCGGCCGCGTCCAGTCCACCCGCGCCTCGGCCTTGTCGATCTTGGCGGCATAGGTGACCCCCGCCTCGGGCTGCGGCTCCGGCACCAGCGCGTCGAGCCCGGCGAGCGTCTCCACGATCAGCCGCGCGCCCAGGGCCGCGAGCCGGTCGTGCAGCCCCCCGGCGGTCTCCTGCGGCCCGATGGGCAGCGCCGCACGCAGGAGCACCGGCCCGGTATCGAGCCCCGCCTCCATCGCCATGATGGAGACGCCGGTCTCGGCATCGCCCGCCATGATCGCCCGCTGGATCGGCGCCGCTCCCCGCCAGCGCGGCAGCAGCGAGGCGTGGATGTTGAAACAGCCCCGCGCCGGCGCCTCCAGCACCGGCTGCGGCAGGATCAGCCCGTAGGCCACCACCACCGCGGCCTCGGCCCCGAGCGCCGCGAACTCCGCCTGCGCCCCGGCATCGCGCAGCCGCGCGGGCGCGCGCACCGGCAGGCCCAGCGCCTCGGCCCGCGCCTGCACCGGCGAGGGGCGCGGCTGCTGGCCGCGGCCGGCAGGGCGCGGGGGCTGGGTATAGACGCAGGCGATACCGTGGCCCGCCGCCAACAGCGCGTCGAGCGCCGGGACGGCGAAATCGGGGGTGCCCATGAAGACGAGGCGCACGGGCTCAGGCCCGCGCCTTCTCGCGCTTCAGCTTCCGCATGCGGCTGGTGATCATCGTGCGCTTCACCGCACTCAGGTAGTCGATGAACAGCCGCCCGTTCAGGTGGTCGAACTCGTGCTGCACGCAGACCGCCGGCCGGTCGGAGAACTCGGCCTGATGCTCCACCCCATCGAGGCCGGTCCAGCGCAGCCGCACCTTCGCCGGCCGCGTCACCTCCTCGTAGACCTCGGGGATCGACAGGCAGCCCTCCTCGCTGGTCGCCAACTCCTCCGACACCGCGACGATCTCGGGATTGATGAAGACCATCGGCTCCGGCGCGTCGTCCTTGCCGGCGCAGTCCATCACGAACAGCCGCTTCATCACCCCGACCTGCGGCGCCGCGAGCCCGATCCCCGGTGCCTCGTACATCGTATCGAACATGTCGGCGACGAGCGCGCGCAAATCGGAATCGATCACGCCCACGGGCGCCGCCGCCTTGCGCAGGCGCGGCTCGGGAATGGTGAGGATGGACCGGATCGTCATGCCCGCGACTTAGGCGAGGCCCGGCGTTTTGACAAGACGGCTCCCCGTCTGTCGCTCACGCGCGCGCTTGCGCGCGCTTTGGCGGTGGGTATTGTGCCGGCCATGGACGCCGCAACTGCCCCCTTTGACTTCGACAGGGTCATCGACCGCCGGAACACCCATTCCCTCAAGTGGGATGCGCTCGAGGCCCGCTACGGGATGTCGCCTGACGGTGCGCTTCCCATGTGGGTGGCCGACATGGATTTCGCGGCACCGCCTGCGGTCAACGCAGCGCTGGCGCAGGCGGCGGCCCACGGCATGCACGGCTATTTCGGCGACGACCGCGCCTATCTCGCGGCGATCACCGGCTGGATGGCGCGCCGACATGGCTGGGAGGTCGATCCCGCGACCATCGCCACCACCCACGGCATCGTCGCGGGCTTCGCGCTCTGCCTGCAGGCCTACACGGCACCGGGCGAGGGGGTGATCCTGTTCACCCCTGTCTATCACGCGTTTCATCGGGTGATCCGCGCCAACAACCGGCGCCTGGTGGAATTGCCGCTGGTGCAGGGCGACGACGGTCGCTACCGCATGGATCTTGCGGCGCTGGCCGCGGCGCTGACAGGTGACGAGCGAATTCTGGTTCTGTGCTCGCCGCACAATCCGGGCGGTCGGGTCTGGAGCCGCGAGGAGCTTGCCGAGCTGGCAGCCTTCGCCGCCGAGCACAACCTACTGATTCTCTGCGACGAAATCCACCACGACCTGGTCCTGCCCGGCCACCACCATGTCCCGATGACCATCGCGGCGCCCGAGGCAGTGGACCGGACGGTGATGCTGACCGCCACCACCAAGACGTTCAACATTGCGGGTGCCTTGACGGGCAACGTCATCATTGCCGATCCCGCGCTGCGGGCGCGGTTCGCCGCTGCACACCTGGCGGCAGGCTCATCGCCCAACCGCTTCGGCATACTGATGGCGACCGCCGCCTACGCCGGTGGCGATGCCTGGGTCGACGCGCTCTGCGCCTATCTGGCGGGCAATGCGCGGGTCTTCGACGAGGGCATCCACGCGATCCCCGGCCTGCGCTCGATGCCGATGCAGGGAACCTACCTCGCCTGGGTCGACTTCGCCGCCACCGGCATGACCCCCAAGGAGGTCATCGCCCGGGTCGAGACTGGCGCGCGCATCGCGACCAGCCACGGGGCCGCCTTCGGCACCGGCGGCGAGAGCTTCCTGCGCTTCAACATCGGCACGCCGCGCGTCCGCATCCACGAAGCCGTGGGTCGACTGCAGGAGGCGTTCGCCGACCTTCAGTAGGCACGAGGCCACCGCCCCGGCAGGCCGGTGGCATACATCGGAGGGTCCCTTGTCCACCATCGATCTCGACGACTTCCTCAAGGTCGACATCCGCGTCGGCCGGGTGGTCCGCGCCGAACCCTTCCCCGAGGCGCGCAAGCCCGCGCTCAAGCTGTGGATCGATTTCGGGCCGGAGATCGGCGAGCGCAAGTCCTCGGCACAGATTACCGAGCACTACGACCCCGCGACGCTCGTCGGCCGCCAGGTGCTTGCCGTGGTGAACTTCCCGCCGCGCCAGATCGGCCCGTTCCGCTCCGAGGTGCTGACCCTCGGGCTCGCCGACGCAGGCGGCGCCGTGGTCCTCATCGTCCCCGAGCGCGACGTGCCCGTCGGCGCGCGCCTCCACTGACCCGCTGCCTGCGGGCGGCCGCGGCGTCTTCCCTGGAGCGCAACGGAAAATTATTGAAGATTAATCTAAATGATATCATCATGTTAGATGGAATTGCACGCGTGCAACGCTCCCGTGCACACTTCGGCCCAGGCGCTGACCCGATCCAGCCCGAACGACCGGTCCTGAAGGGCGGTCGGCTCCGGTAACCTATTGGCACGTTAGGGCTGGAATCGCATTCCGAGCATCGCTACCCTCTTCCCTGCCGCACGTCAGCAGGCGGGGGAGATCATGCCGGCCGATCCGATCGTCAATATCGGACGCCTTGAGGATGCCGCCTGCGGGCGCGGCCCGGACACCGCTGCCATCAATGGATCGCGTGACCGGCCGTGACCCAGCCGCGCGTGATCGTCACCCGCAAACTGCCCGAGGAAGTCGAGGACCGGCTCCGCAAGCACTTCACCGTGGCGCTGAACCCCGACGACACCCCCTTCTCGCAGTCCCGCCTCCTGCGTTCAATGCAGGAGGCCGACGGCATGCTCTGCGCCGTATCCGATCCGATGGACGCCGCGACGATCGCCGCCGAAGGTCGGCGTCGGGTGCGCATCCTCGCGAATTTCGCCGTCGGCGTCGACAACATCGACCTTGCGGCCGCAAAGGCCGCCGGGCTCGCCGTGAGCAACACCCCCGGCGTGCTCACCGACGCCACGGCCGATCTCGCCATGGCGCTGATCCTTGCCGCCACCCGGCGGATGTCCGAGACCGAGGCGATTCTGCGCCGCGGCAAGTGGGACGGCTTCCGGCCCACGGGCTTCATGGGCATGGGGCTGCAGGGCAAGACGCTCGGCATCATCGGCATGGGCCGCATCGGCCAGGCGACCGCGCGCCGCGCCGCCCTCGCCTTCAAGATGAAGGTGATCTACTACAACCGCTCGCATGTCGGGCCATTCGACTTCTTTGTGGCCGCGCACCGTCCGACCATCGAGGCGGTGATGGCCGAGGCGGACGTGGTCTCGCTGCACCTGCCGGGCGGTGCGGACAACGCCGGGCTCATCTCGGCGGCTTTGATCGCCAGCATGAAGCCCACCGCCTACCTCGTGAACACCGCGCGCGGCGACATCCTGGACGAGGCGGCCCTGGCCGAAGCGCTGCGCGAGCAGCGGATCGCCGGGGCCGGGCTCGACGTCTATGCCGACGAGCCGCATGTGCTGCCTGCGCTCACGGCTTTGCCCAACGTCACGCTGCTGCCGCATATCGGCAGCGCCACGCTGGAGACCCGCACGGCCATGGGGATGCTGGCCGTCGACAATCTCCTGGCGCATTTCGCCGGCCAGCCGCTGCCATCACGAGTTGTTTAACTCCCGGCGGTTGACCGGCCCGGCCGCATGCCTCCACCCTTTGCGCTGCGACGCAGCATGAAGGAATGACCGCATGACGAGGACCGAGCTCGAGACGGTATGGGCGCCGCGCGCCCTCGGCCTGCTGCGCATCGTGGCAGCGCTGCTGTTCATCGCCCACGGCACGCAGAAGCTCTTCGGCTTCCCGTCCTCGCCGTTCGAGGTGCAGCTCTTCTCGCTCATGGGGGTCGCGGGCATCCTGGAGACCTTCGGCGGGCTGCTGCTGCTCCTCGGCCTCTTCACCCGCCCGGTTGCCTTCGTGCTCTCGGGCCAGATGGCGGTGGCCTACTGGATGGCGCATGCACCGCAGAGCGCCTTCCCGGTGCTGAACGGCGGGGACGCGCCGATCCTCTTCTGCTTCGTCTTTCTCTACCTTGTCTGCGCCGGCCCCGGCGCCTGGAGTATCGACGCGCTCCGCACCGAGACGCGGGACACCGAGGCGCTCAAGGCCGAGACAACGGCGCGCCGCAACGCGTGACCGCCGGCCACCTCGACAGCGCCTGTCCGGACCCTTAAGTCTCGGGCAGCTTCGAGGAGGACCAGATGACCAAAGCCCCCGTTCGCGCGTTCGACGCCCGCGACCCCGCCGCCGCCGAGGCGCTGGGGTCGCTGCCCGAATGGGATCTGAGCGATCTCTACGCGGCCCCCGACGCCCCGGAGATCGCCCGCGACCTCGCCTGGCTGGAGGACGAGGCCCGCGCGTTCGCCGCCGACTACGAGGGCCGGCTGGCCGGGCTCGATGCCGCGGGAATGCTGGAGGCGATCCGCCGCTGGGAGCGGATCCAGGCCGTCTCCGGCCGGATCATGAGCTATGCGGGCCTGCGCCACTACCAGATGACCACCGACCCGGTACGCGCCAAGTTCTTCGGTGACATGCAGGGCACCATCACCGACAGCACCACGCCCATGGTCTTCTTCACGCTGGAGCTGAACCGTGTGGAGGACGCCCAACTCGACGCGCTGCTGGCGCAGAATGCCGATCTCGCGCGCTACAAGCCCGTTCTGCGACCGCCTGCGCAAGATGAAGCCCTACCAGCTCTCCGACGAGCTGGAGAAGTTCCTGCACGACCAGTCGGTGGTGGGGGCCGCCGCCTGGAACCGGCTCTTCGACGAGACCATGGCGGGGCTCGACCTTCGAGGTGAATGGCGAGACCCTGCCGCTCGAGGCCACGCTGAACCTCCTCTCCGACCAGGATCGCGCGCGGCGCGCAGGCCGGGGCGCGAGGCGCTGGCCGGCGTCTTCGCGGCGAAGCTGCCGCTCTTCGCCCGCATCACCAACACGCTCGCCAAGGAGAAGGAGGTCGAGGACCGCTGGCGCAAGCTGCCGACGCCGCAGACGGGCCGCCACCTCTCCAACGACGTGGAACCCGAGGTGGTCGAGGCGCTGCGCGACGCCGTGGTCGCCGCCTATCCGCGGCTGTCGCACCGCTACTACGCGCTGAAGGCGAAGTGGCTCGGCCTCGACAAGCTGCAGGTCTGGGACCGCAACGCGCCGCTGCCGAAGGACGACGACCGCAAGATCGGCTGGGACGAGGCGCGCGCGACCGTGCTCGACGCCTATGCCGGCTTCGACCCGCGCATGGCCGAGCTGGCGGTGCCGTTCTTCGAGAAGGGCTGGATCGACGCGCCGGTGAAGCCGGGCAAGGCGCCGGGCGCCTTCGCGCATCCGACCGTGACCGAGGTGCACCCCTACGTGATGCTGAACTACCTCGGCAAGCCCGCGACGTGATGACGCTGGCCCACGAGCTGGGCCACGGCGTGCACCAGGTGCTGGCGGCCGGCCAGGGCGAGCTGCTCTCGTCAACCCCGCTCACCCTGGCCGAGACTGCCAGCGTCTTCGGCGAGATGCTCACCTTCCGCAAGCTGCTCGACGCGGCCCCCGATGCGGCCACCCGCAAGATCCTGCTCGCCTCCAAGGTCGAGGACATGATCAACACCGTGGTCCGCCAGATCGCCTTCTACGACTTCGAGTGCAAGCTGCACGCCGCGCGGCGCGAGGGCGAGCTGACGCCCGACGACATCAACGCGCTGTGGATGAGCGTGCAGGCCGAGAGCCTCGGGCCGGTCTTCGAGTTCATGCCCGGCTACGAGACCTTCTGGTCCTACATCCCGCACTTCGTCCATTCGCCCTTCTACGTTTACGCCTATGCCTTCGGCGACGGGCTGGTGAACGCGCTTTATGCCGTCTACCGAGACGGCGACCCCGCCTTCGCCGAGAAGTATTTCGACATGCTCAAGGCGGGCGGGTCGAAGCACCACAAGGAACTGCTGGCCCCCTTCGGCCTCGATGCCTCGGACCCGGCCTTCTGGGACAAGGGTCTCGGCGATCATCTCCGGCTTCATCGACGAGCTTGAAGCCATGGAGGCCTGACGGCGGAGGTCGGGCGGCCGGCTGGGTCGCGCACCCGGCCGCCCGACCGACGATCAACCCGCCAGGGCGTCGAGCCTGCCGAGGATCTCGGTGACGACCACCTGGACCACCGGCCCGATCGTGCTGTCGGTCAGAAGCGCGTCGGCCGGGGCGCGGATCGACGGCAAGGCCGCGGCGACCAGCGAACGCAGCGCCGAACGCTCCGCTTCCGGAAGGGCCGAGACCGTGCCCTCGATCCCCGCAAGCGCGTCGCGCGCTTCGGTCAGCTTCGGCAGCGCGGCCTCAGCCGAAGCGGGGTCGGTTATCCCGGCGAAGGTTTCGGTCAGGCCGTCGAGCGTACCCCTGACCGTGGCGCCGAGGTCCACGTCACCGACCACCTGTGCGTCGGCCGCCGCGTCGGCCGGAGCTGGCGCCTGAGCCGCCGGCGCCGCCGCCTGCGGCGCCGGGGCCGCCGTCTGGGCGGTCGGCGGTGCCGGGGGAGCGACCGGCGCGGGCTCCTCGCGGAAGAAGCGCGGCAGCAGCCAGGCCAGCACCAGCGCCGCGGCCAGCGCAATCAGCCAGCGCGTCAATCCCGGCCGCTTAAGCTTTGCAGTATTCATGGCGTTTCCCCGATTTTCTGCCTATGGCCGGCAGTGATCACACCAACGGCCCCGGCGCGCGACTAGTGCCTGAAAGCTTTACGAACCCTGAAAAAGTGGCAAGCCCGATTCCAGCCGCATTCCAGCCTGATTCCAGCCCCCAAAAACGAAGCCTTTTCAGGACATTGCACCGCGTCCGCCGCAAACAGCGCTTTCCGTGCCGTCTCACCAGCGCCCGGACCGCGCTAGGCCATGAGATAGCCCGGCGTGGACTGCGATATCTCCACTTCCTCGGCGTTCATCTCCGCACCAAAGGGCTCGAAGAGCGGCGTCGTGAGGTAGCGCTCGCTGGTATCCGGCAGCATGGCGAGGATCACCGACCCCGGCGCGGCGCGGCCCGCGACCGCCATCGCCGCGGCAAAGGTGGCACCCCCCGAGACCCCGGTCATGATACCCTCCTTCGCCGCCAGCGCCTGCGCCCACTTCATGCCCTCGCCGCCGGGGATCGGGATCAGCTCGTCGAAATAGCCGCCGTCGATCGCCTCCTGCAGCACCAGCGGGATGAAATCCGGGGTCCAGCCCTGGATCGGATGCGGCTCGAAGGCGGGATGGCTCACCGCCGGCCCTCCGTCCTCGCTGCGCGCCTGCGCGGTGCCCGAGCCGACGAGCTGCGCGTTGGCCGGCTCGGACAGGATGATCTTCGCCGCGGGCCAGGTCTTCTTCAGCACCCGCCCCACGCCCGACACGGTACCGCCGGTCCCGTAGCCGGACACGAAATAATCGAGCCGCTTGCCGGCGAAATCACCGATGATTTCCTGCGCGGTGGTGTTCTCGTGGATATCGGCATTGGCTGCGGTCTCGAACTGCCGGGCGAGAAACCAGCCATGCGCGTCGGCCAGCTCCTTGGCCTTCATGTACATGCCGGTGCCCTTCTGCGCCCGCGGCGTCAGCACCACCTTGGCGCCGAGAAAGCGCATGAGCTGGCGCCGCTCCACCGAGAAGCTATCGGCCATGGTCACCACCAGCGGATAGCCCTTGGCGGCGCAGACCATGGCGAGCCCGATCCCGGTGTTGCCCGAGGTGGCCTCGACTACCGTCTGTCCCGGCTTCAGCGTCCCATCGCGTTCGGCGGCCTCGATGATGCTGAGCGCGAGCCGGTCCTTGACCGAGGCGGCCGGGTTAAAGAACTCCGCCTTGACGTAGATCGTGATGCCCTCGGGCGCCAGGTGATTGACGCGCACGCAGGGCGTGTCGCCGATCGTGTCGAGGATGCTGTCGTAGAGCTTTCGCCGCCCCTGGGTGCGCCGCACCCCGTCCATGCTTCCGGACATTGCAATTCCCCCCCCCCGATTGCGCGGCTTGCTGCCGCACAAGCGTTATTCCCCGCGTCGCCTGTTAGCGCAAGGAATTCCGGCCTCGGGGTGCATCGTTTCACTGACTTCGGGCCGGGCGCTCCCGGGCCAGGGCGACGAAACGGGGTCCGACGGTGATGCGGCCGCGGGGGGCACCTTTCCAGGTGTGGCCGCGGCGGGTGGGCAGGTGGAAGGCGACCTCATGGGTGCTGCGGTTGAAGAGGACCGCGAGACGGCCGTTGCCGCCTCGGCCGAGCACCATGGCGAAGGCGCTGGCGCTCGCGACCTCCCAGTCGGCGACGGTCTTGGGATGGCCGCCAGGGGTGAGCCAGGCGACGTCCGGCAAGGCGTCGGGGCCGGCAGTGCCGGTCAGCAGCGTGAGGTCCGACAGAGCCGGGTTGGCACGGCGGAAATCGGAAAGGGTGGCGGTAAAGGCCTCAAGCTCGGCATCGCGGCCAAGCCAGTCGATCCAGGTCGTCGGGTTGTCCTGGGCATACGCGTTGTTGTTGCCGCCCTGGCTGCGGCCGAACTCGTCACCGGCGGTCAGCATGATGGTGCCGCGCGAGGAAAAGAGCGTGGTCAGCAGGGCGCGCAGGTCGCGGGCGCGCTCTGCGTTGACTGCCGGGTCGGTGGTGGGACCTTCTACCCCGTGGTTCCAGGAGTGGTTCTCGCCGTGGCCGTCACGGTTCTGCTCGCCGTTCGCCTGGTTGTGGCGGTGGCGATAGGCTACGAGGTCGGCCAGCGTGAAACCGTCATGGGCCGCGATGAAATTAACCGTGCGGGTGCCGGGCGGGGCGAAGACGTCGCCCGAGCCGGCGAGGGCCGTCGCGAGATCGCCGACCGTGTGGGGGTCGCCGCGCCAGAAGCGGCGCACGCTGTCGCGGTAGCGGTCGTTCCACTCGAGCCAGGGCGCGGGGAAGCGGCCGAGCTGGTAGCCGCCGGGGCCGATGTCCCAGGGCTCGGCGATCAGCACACGGGAGCCGAGCAGCGGGTCGGCGGCGATCTCGCGCAGGAGCGGGAGCCTCGGGGTCGAAGCCCGCAGCGGTGCGCCCCAGCACCGGGGCGAGGTCGAAGCGGAAGCCGTCCACGCCCGCCTGACCTGCGAAGTGCCGCAGGGCGTCGAGGACCAGGCGGCCGGTGGAGGGGTGGTCGCAGGCCAGCGTGTTGCCGGTGCCGGTGTCGTTGACCAGCCGCCCGTCGGGCTCGTGGCGGTAGTAGGCGCGGGCGTCGAGGCCGCGCAGGGAGAGGGTGGGGCCGTGGGCGTCGCCCTCGCCGGTGTGGTTGAAGACCACGTCGAGGATCACGCCGATCCCGGCCGCGCGCAGGGCTGCGGTGGTGGCGCTGAGCTCGGCGATGCCGCCGGGGCAGAGGCGGGGGTCGGGGGCGAGGAACGCGACGGGGTTGTAGCCCCAGGCGTTGGTGAGGCCGAGCGGCGGCAGGTGACGCTCGTCGATCCACGCGGTGATCGGCATCAGCTCGACCGCATCGACGCCGAGACGGGTCAGGTGCGCGATGATCGCCGGCTGGGCGAGGGCGGCAACAGTGCCGCGCAAGGCTGGGGGGACGTCGGGGTGCAGGCGCGTGAAGCCGCGGACGTGCAGCTCGTAGATCAGGCCGCCCGGGCGGAAGACCGGTGGCAGCGGGGCGGCGGGCGGCGGAAGGGCAGTGACGATCGCCCTCGGCATCCAGGGGGCGCTGTCGCAGGCGGCCTCGCGGGGGGCGGCGAGGCGGGGGTCCCAGTTGAAGGGGCGATCGAGCGCCACCGCGTGGGGGTCGACGAGGAGCTTGGCGGGGTCGAACCAGAGGCCGACCGAGGGGGCGTACGGGCCGTCGGCGCGCAGGCCGTAGCGCGCACCCGGGGCAAGGCCGGGGACGAAGACGGAGTGGATGCCGCCCGCGTCGCGGTCGAGGGGGATGCGGTCGGTTTCGACCCCGGTGCCGGGATCGAAGAGGCAGGCCCAGACCCGCTCGGCGGTGCCGGACCAGACGGCGAAGCGGGTGCCGTCAGGGCTGGGGGTGGCGCCGAGAGCGGCGGGAATGCGGGTCAAGGGCAGGCGCTCCGGGGGATTTCAAATGCGGAGATTTCGAAAAGCGTTCTCAAACAACGATATGCATGGTTAATGCGGGATGAGCGGGCGGTGTCGAGGGTGCGAGTTGCTCCGGCAGCGGTGCGGTGGGGGAAGCGCCGGCCTCGGGGGGCTGACCCCCCCGCTCGGCCGGCGCTCGGGCCGCGAAGGGCGGCCCGGGGCGCCAGTTGGCGCCACAAGGAGCGCGCAGGTGCGCGCGAGTCCCTTTGGTGGGCGCGCGCGTGTTCGCGCGCGCCGGCGGGGCGCTCGCCGCCCCCGCACCCCAGGCACTGCTTGTCTGTTCCGATCGGCCGTTTCGGGGCAGGATGGCGCCGCTGGCGGAGGGCGGCCGCCCTCCGCCAGCGGCGAGGGGACGGATCGCAGCACTGCCGGCCCGAAGGGGCCGCTGGAGAGGTGGATCGCCCCTCGTGATTTCCGAGACCCGAACGGAAACCCGAGCCGCAAGGCTCGCATGACAAGCATGGGGCAACGGACATGACCACGCAAGCCTACCATCGGCATCGACATCTCGAAGGATCATCTCGACGCCGCGACCGCTGGCCGACGGCGAGACCTGCCGCGTCGGCAACGACGCCAAGGGGCGCCGGCATGCGCATCGCCTGGATCGGAGCGGAGGTCGCCCGCGTCGTCTTCGAGCCGACCGAGCGCCTACGACGGCGCCCTCGAACGGGCGCTGCACCGCGCCGGCGTCCGGCTATGCGAAGCTGAACCCGGCGCGGGTCAGGCGCTTCGCCGAAGCCATCGGCACCCAGGCCAAGACCGACAGGGTCGACGCAGGCCTCATCGCCCGCATGGCCGCGCTCGATCGAGCCCCCGGCGCAGGCGCCCAGGCCCAGGTCCTGGCCGGGAGGCGCTGCACGCAGCTCCCAGCTCGCCGCGCCGCTCTTATCGAGGCCCGCACCGCCGCAAGGAACCGGGCCGAGCGGGTCGGCCTGGCCCTGCGTCGAGCGCCAGGCCGCGCCGCAGGCTCAAGGCGATCGAGCGCGACCTCGCGAGGTGGATGCCGCCATCGCGGCGCTATGTTGCGGGCGACGACGGCCTCGCCGCAACGCCGAGGGTTCCTGAGCAGCATCCCCAGCGTCTCCGACGTCTCCGCCACCGCCATCCTGGTCTGGATGCCCGAGATCGGCACGCTGGAGCCGGGCGCGGTCGCCAGCCTCGCCGGCCTGGCACCGTTCACCCGCCAGTCCGGCCGCTGGAAGGGCGCGGCGAAGATCGGCGGCGGCGCGCCGAGCTGCGCCGCGCGCTCTACATGCCCGCCCTCACCGCCGCCCGCTTCAACCCCGACCTCAAGGCGGTCTACGACGCGACCTCCGCGCCGCCGGCAAGCCCGCCAAGGTCGCGCTGGTCGCGGTCATGCGGAAACTCCTCGTCCTCGCAGAACACCCTCGATCCGCGATGACCGCGAATGGAGCCCTAATGCCGCCTGACAACATCACGGAAACTCTCCAGGTTTCTGGCCGGAAGAAAGGGAGGAAGGGCGGGTGGGCCGGACGAGGTCAGGTGATCACGTCCGGGGCGTTGCGGCCGGTGCGGGCGGCGATGCCGGCAAGCGCCTCGGCGGCGGCGATCAGCGGGGCGAGGGCTGCCTGGGTGTCGAGGCCGTGGCGGGAGGGGTCGGGCTCGAAAGCGCTCGATGTAGACGCGCAGCGTGGCGCCGGAGGTGCCGGTGCCGGAGAGGCGGAACACCACGCGGCTGCCGCCCTCGAACAGCACGCGCAGACCCTGGCGGTGGCTGGTGGAACCGTCTACCGGGTCGTGGTAGGCGAAGTCGTCGGCGGCCGCGACGACCAAATCCCCAACTCTTGTTCCCGGCAGGTCAGGCAGACGGGCGCGCAGGGCGTCCACGAGGGCGTTGGCGGCGGCGGTGTCGACGCCTTCATAATCGTGACGCGAGTAGTAGTTGCGCCCGTACTCGCGCCAGTGCGCCTCGACGATTTCCTTCGCGCTCTGCTTGCGGGCGGCGAGGATGTTGAGCCAGAGCAGCACCGCCCAGAGCCCATCCTTCTCGCGCACATGGTCCGAGCCGGTGCCCGCACTCTCCTCGCCGCAGATGGTGACGAGGCCGGCGTCGAGCAGGTTGCCGAAGTACTTCCACCCCGTCGGCGTCTCGAAGAGACCGACACCACGCGCCTCGGCCACGCGGTCGGCGGCACCGCTGGTTGGCATCGAGCGCGCGATGCCGGCCAGCCCGGCGGCATAGCCGGGAGCGAGATGGGCGTTGGCCGCCAGCATGGCCAGGCTGTCCGAGGGGGTGATGAAGATGCCGCGCCCGATGACGAGGTTGCGGTCGCCGTCCCCGTCGGAGGCGGCGCCGAAGTCGGGGGCGCCCGCGACCCATCATCTCGTCGAAGAGAGCCTTCGCGTGCACGAGGTTCGGGTCGGGATGGTGCCCGCCGAAGTCGGGCAGCGGCACCCCGTTGCGCACAGTGCCGGCGGGGGCGCCGAGGCGGCGCTCGAGGATCTCGGTGGCATAGGGGCCGGTGACGGCGTGCATGGCGTCGAAGGCCATGCGGAAGCCGCCGGCAAAGAGCGCGCGGATGGCGTCGAAGTCGAAGAGGGTCTCCATCAGCGCCGCGTAGTCGTCCACCGGATCGACCACGTCGACGCGCATGCCGCCGTAGGACTGGAAGCCGATCTGGTCGAGGTCGAGGTCGGCGGCGACCAGGATGCGGTATTCGTCGATCACCCGCGAGCGCGCGAAGATCGCCTCGGTGACGCGCTCTGGCGCGGGACCGCCATTCCCGATGTTGTACTTGATGCCGAAGTCCTCGGCCGGCCCGCCGGGATTATGGCTGGCCGACAGGATGATGCCACCGAAGGCGCCGCTGTAGCGGATGAGGTGGCTCGCGGCCGGGGTCGAGAGGAGGCCGCCCTTCCCGACCAGCACCCGGCCGAAGCCGTTGGCGGCGGCCATCTTCAGGGCGATCTGGACGACCTCGCGGTTGAAGTAGCGCCCGTCGCCGCCGATCACCAGCGTCTGGCCCTCGAAGCCCTCGAGGCTGTCGAAGATCGACTGGATGAAGTTCTCCACGTAGTTGGGCTGCTGGAAATGCGGCACCTTCTTGCGCAGGCCCGAAGTGCCGGGCTGCTGGTCCAGATAGGGGGTGGTGGCGACGGTCTCGACGTTCATGCCTTGCTCCCTGCCGCTGCCAGAAGTGCCTCGAACAGCGCGGCGTAGCGCTCCGCGCTGGCGTCCCAGGAGACGTCGGCCTTCATCCCCTGGCGCTGCATCGCCGCCCAGCCCTTCGGCTCGTGGTAGAGCGCCACCGCGCGGCGGACCGCCCCGATCAGGCCGGCGGCGTCGATGGGCGAGAACTGGATGCCGGTGGCGACGCCGGCGGAGAGGGCGGCGGGGTTGGCGTCGATCACCGTGTCGGCGAGGCCGCCGGTGCGCGCGCACCACGGGCACGCATCCGTAGCGCAGGCCGTAGAGCTGGGTCAGGCCGCAGGGCTCGAAGCGCGAGGGGATCGAGGATGGCGTCGCCGCCGCCCTGCATGCGGTGCGACAGCGCCTCGTCGTAGCCGATGATGACGCCGACGCGGCCGCGGTGGCGGGCGGCGGCGGCGAGGAACTGGCCCTCGAGCGCCGCGTCGCCGGCGCCGAGCACCGCGAGCTGCGCCGCCGGCCGCGACGATGGCGTCGGTGTCGCGAGGCGAGGATGTCGATGCCCTTCTGCCAGGTGAGGCGGCTGACCACGCAGAAGAGCGGGGCGTCGTCGGCGTCGAGGCCGAAATGCTCTTCGATCGCCCGGCGGTTGACGCTGCGGCCCTTGCATCGAGTCGCGCGCGAGAAGGGCGCGGCGAGGTGGGGGTCGCGTGGCGGGGTCCCAGACCTCGGTGTCGATGCCGTTGACGATGCCGCGAGAGCGTGTCGGCGCGCAGCGCGAGAGGCCGTCGAGGCCCATGCCGAAGGCCGGGGTGGCGGATCTCGCGGCGTAGGTCGGGCTGACGGTGGTGATGCGCGTCGGCGCATATGCAGGCCGGCCTTGAGGAAGCCGACGCCGCCGTAGTACTCGACGCCGTCGAGGCGCAAGGCCTCGGGCGGCAGGCCGAGCCGGCCGAAGATCGCCGCGGCGAAGCTGGCCCTGGAAGGCGAGGTTGTGGATGGTGACCACGCGGCGGCACGCGCGTTGCCGCCGTAGCGCATATAGGCGGCGGTCGAGCGCCGCCTGCCAGTCGTGGCCGTGCACGAGGTCGGGGCGGAAGGCCTCGGCCGATGCCGCCGGCGATGTCGGCGCCGCCAGGCGAGGGCGGCGAAGCGTCGCCAGTTGTCCGGCCAGTCGCCGCCGTCGGGCGCCGACGTAGGGATCGCCGGGCCGGTCGAAGAGATGCGGGGGCGTCGAGGACGATCAGCTCGCACTTCGCCGGCACGGGCCGCCGATGCAGCCGGCGCCTCGCGCGCCGAAGCAGGTCCGCGAGTGCTAGACAGGCTTGCCCCTGTCCGAGCCGCCGGCCATCACCGCCGGGTAGCCGGGCAGCAGCGTGCGCATCTCGATCGCCGCGCCGCGCCAGCGCGGCCGGCAGCGCGCCGGCCACGTCGGCGAGGCCGCCGGTCTTGACCAGCGGGAAGACCTCGGAGGCGACCGAGAGGACCTTCATGCGCGTCAGCCCGGCAGCCTGTCGATCATCGGCTGGGTGATCAGGCAGATGCCGCTCTCGGTGCGGCGGAAGCGCTGGGCGTCGAGCTCCGGGTCCTCGCCGACCACCAGCCCCTCGGGGATGCGCACGCCGCGGTCGATCACCACGTTGCGTCAGCCGCGCATCGCGGCCGATCGTCGACATCGGGCAGGACCACCGCCTCCTCGAGCGTGCGCGTAGGAGTGCACGTGCACGCCGGTGAACAGCAGCGAGCTGGCGCAGCTCGGCGCCGGAGACGATGCAGCCGCCCGAGACCAGCGAGCTGCACCGCCATGCCGCGCCGGCCGTCCTCGTCGTGGACGAACTTGGCCGGCGGCGTGATCTCGGCATAGGTCCAGATCGGCCAGTCGCGTCGTAGAGGTCGAGCGCCGGGACACGTCGGTGAGGTCGATGTTGGCCTCCCAGTAGGCGTCGATGCGTGCCGACGTCGCGCCAGTAGGCCTCGGCCTCGTCGCGCGAGCGCACGCAGGAACTGGCGAAGCGGTGCGCCACCGCCTTGCCGTGCTTGACGAGGTAGGGGATGATGTCCTTGCCGAAGTCGTGGCTCGAGTGCCGGATCGGCGGCGTCGCGCCGCAGCTGGTCGAACAGGAACGTCGTGCTCGAAGACGTAGATGCCCATGCAGGCCAGCGCCATGTCGGGCTTGTCCGGGCATGCCGGGCGGATCGGCGGGCTTTTCGAGGAAGGCGATGATGCGGTCCTGCGTCGTCGACATGCATCACGCCGAAGCCGGTGGCCTCCATGCGCGGCACCTCGAGGCAGCCGACGGTGACGTCGGCGCCGCTGTCGACGTGCTGCTGCAGCATCATCTCGTAGTCCATCTTGTAGATGTGGTCGCCGGCCAGGATGACCATGTACTCCGGGCGCGTAGCTCTCGATGATGTCGATGTTCTGAAAGACCGCGTCGGCGGTGCCCTCGTACCACTGGGTCTCGGACACGCGCTGGCTGGCCGGCAGGATGTCGAAGCTCTCGTTGCGCTCGGGGCGCAGGAAGTTCCAGCCGCGCTGCAGGTGGCGGATCAGGCTGTGCGCCTTGTACTGCGTCGCCACCGCCGATGCGGCGGATGCCGGAGTTCAGCGCGTTGGACAGCGCGAAGTCGATGATGCGGGTCTTGCCGCCGAAGTAGACCGCGGGCTTGGCGCGCTGGTCGGTCAGTTCCTTGAGCCGGCTGCCGCGACCGCCGGCCAGCACGTAGGCCATGGCGTCGCGGGCCAGGGGTCTGACGGTGCATCTGCGCCATGGTGTCCTCCCTCGTCTTGTTGTGGGTTTCCAGCAAGTCACGACGCCGGTCTCCTGACATTCCAAGCAGAACGACGTGGCCAGCGGCGGAAGGCGATGCACGTGCCGAGCAATGGCCGGCCGTGCCGGCACCGTCCTCGGCGATGACCATCGCCGAGATTGCCGCTGCCGGAGCCGCCATACGGCGCCGCGTCGGTGTTGACGATCTCGCGCCAGCGGCCCGCGGCGGCAGCGGCAGGCGGTAGCTGCGGATGCGCCGCCGGGGTGAAGTTGCGACGACCGCGACCGGGTTCGCTCCGGGCGCCTTGCGCAGCCAGGCGAGGACGGAGTTCTGCGGTATCGTCCACCACCAGCCACTCGAAGCCCTCGGCCTCGCAGTCGCGGGCATGCAGCGCCGGCGTGGTCGCGGTAGAGCGTGGTTGAGGTCGCGCACCAGCTGCCTGCACGCCGCATGGGCGGGGATCGCCGTCAGCAGTGCCAGTCGAGGCCGCGTTCCTCGGAGTTCCATTCGCGCCCCTGGGCGAATTCCTGGCCCATGAACAGGAGCTTCTTGCCGGGATAGGCCCCACATGAAGGCGTAATAGGCGCGCAGGTTCGCGAATTTCTGCCATGTCGTCGCCGGCCATCTTGGCGATCAGATCGAGCCCTTGCCGTGCACGACCTCGTCGTGGCTGAGCGGCAGGACGAAGTTCTCGGAGAAGGCGTAGAGCAGGCCGAAGGTCAGTCTTGTGGTGATGATCGCGGTGCACCGGATCGCGTGCCATGTAGGCCAGCGTGTCGTGCATGAACCCCATGTTCCACTTGAAGCCGAAGCCGAGGCCGCCGGCGTCCACCGGCGCGCTGACCACGCGGCCATGAGGTCAATTCCTCGGCGATGGTGATGGTGCCCGGCCGGCTGCCGTAGACGCGGGCGTTCACCTCGCGCAGGAACTCCACCGCCTCGAGGTTTTCGCGCCCGCCGTGGCGGTTGGGGATCCACTCGCCCTCCTTGCGCGAATAGTCGAGGTAGAGCATCGAGGCGACCGCATCGACCCGCAGCCCGTCGATGTGGAACGGCCTCCGACCAGTAAGAGCGCGTTGTTGACCAGGAAGCTCACCACCTCGCGGCGCCCGAAATTGTAGATCGCGGTGTTCCAGTCCGGGTGGAAGCCCTGCCGCGGGTCGGCGTGCTCGTAGAGCGCGGTGCCGTCGAAATACGCCAGCCCGTGCGCGTCGGTCGGAAAATGCGCCGGCACCCAGTCGAGAATCACGCCGATGCCGGCCCGATGTGCGCCATCGACGAATCGCGCGAAGGCCTCGGGCGGGCCGAAGCGCGCGGAGGGCGCGTAGAGGCCGGTCGTCTGGTAGCCCCAGGACGGGTCGTAGGGATGCTCGGAGATCGGCAGGAACTCGATATGGGTGAAGCCCATCTCGACCGACATAGGGGATCAGCCGGTCGGCCATCTCGTCCCAGCTGAGGAACCCGCCGTCCGCATGGCGCCGCCATGACCCCGCGTGCACCTCGTAGATCGAGATCGGCTGCCGCCGCGGGTCGGCCGAGGCCCAGAAGTCGCGGTGCGCCGCGTCGCCCCAGTCGTGGCGCAGCGGCGGCGCCACCTGGATGCCGTCGCGGGGCGCAGCTCGGAGGCAAAGGCGAACGGGTCCGCCTTGAGCGGCATCGGCGTGCCGTCGGCGGCGAGGATCTCGTACTTGTAGGCCACCCCCGGCCCGACGTCGGGCACGAAGATCTCCCAGATGCCGGTGTCGATGCGCAGCCGCATGGCGTGCCGCCGCCCGTCCCAGGCGTTGAAGTCGCCCACCACGGAGACCCGCGCTGCGTTCGGCGCCCAGACCGCGAAATGCACGCCGTCCGCCCCCTCGTGGTGCATCGGATGCGCGCCGAGCTTGTCGTAGAGGCGCAGGTGGCTGCGCTCGCCGATGTAGTAGTCGTCCATCGGCCCGAGCACCGGCCCGAAGCCGTAGGGATCGGTCACCCACCATTCCGCCCCGCCCCGCCGGGCGCGGTAGCGCAGGGGCTGGCGCTTGCGGATGGTCAGGCGCCCTTCGAAGAACCCGGCGTCGTGCCGCCGCTCCAGGGTTCCCGCGGGCTTGCCGGCAAGGGTGAAGGCCTCCAGTTCCTCGGCCCCCTCCACGAAGGCGCGGGCAATCAGCCGGGCACCCTCGCCCTGCACGCCGAGCACCGCGAACGGATCGCGATGCCGGCCGCGCACGACGGCGTCGATCTCGGATGCCGGCAGTCTTCCGGCAGCATCGGACTTCCGCGCGCTAGGCTTACTCGTCACGGCCCGATTTCCTCCCCCGGCGGCCTGACCGAAGGCTACAGGGGGACGTTCCAGATGTCTTGTGAATACTGCCGGATCGTGCGGTCCGACGAGAACCACGACATGCGCGCCGTGTTCAGGATCGCCATCTTCCACCACCGCGAGGGTTCGGACCAGATCGCGTCCACCTCGCGCTGCGCTGCGGCATAGGCGTCGAAATCGGTGGCAACCATGAACCAGTCCTGATCGTAGAGCGCCCCGATCAGCGCGCGGTAGCGCCCCGGATCGTCGGGCGAGAAAACGCCGGAGGAAATGGCGTCGAGCGCCTGGCCGAGCTCGGGCGAGTGCTCGATCACCGAGCGCGCGGTGCGCTCGCCGGCGCGGCGCACAGCGACCTCCTCGGCGGTCAGGCCGAAGATGACGATGTTGTCCTCGCCCACCTGCTCGCGGATCTCGACGTTCGCGCCGTCCAGCGTGCCGATGGTAATGCGCGCCGTTCAGCGCGAACTTCATGTTGCCGGTGCCCGATGCCTCCATGCCGGCCGTCGAGATCTGCTCGGACAGGTCGGCCGCCGGCACCATCACCTCGGCGAGGCTGACGTTGTAGTTGGGGATGAACACCACCTTCAGCAGGTCGCGCACGGTGGGATCGGCGTTGATGACCCGCGCCACGTCGTTGGCGAGCTTGATGATCAGCTTGGCCTTGTGATAGCTCGGCGCCGCCTTGCCGGCGAAAATCTTCACCCGCGGCACCCAGTTCCGCTCCGGGTGCGAGCGGATCTGGTCGTAGAGCGCGACGGTCTCGATGATGTTGAGGAGCTGGCGCTTGTATTCGTGGATGCGCTTGACCTGGATGTCGAAGATCGCGTCGGGGTCGATCCTCACCCCCATCCGGTCGCGCACCAGCGTTGCCAGCCGGTCCTTGTTGCGCCGCTTCACCGATGCGTAGGCATCCTGGAAGTCCGGCTTCCCGGCAAAGGCCTCCAGCGCGCGGATCGCGTCGATGTCGTCGAGGAAGCGGTCGCCGATCGTCTCGCGCAGGAGCCCGGTCAGGTCCGGGTTGCACTCCATCAGCCAGCGCCGCGGGGTGATGCCGTTGGTCTTGTTGTTGATCCGGTCGGGATACATCCGGTGCAGGTCGCGGAAGAGCGTTGCCTTCAGGAGCTCGGAGTGCAGCGCCGAGACCCCGTTGATCGTGTGCGCGCCGACGAAGGCCAGGTTGCCCATGCGCACCCGCCGCTCGCCGTTCTCGTCGATGAGGCTGATGTTGCGCAGGGCGGCGTTGTCGAACCCGTGCTCGACCCGCGCCTCGCGCAAGAGGTGGCCGTTGATCTCGTAGATGATCTGCATGTGGCGCGGCAGCAGCCGCTCGAACAGCGGCACCGGCCAGCTCTCCAGCGCCTCGGGCAGGAGCGTGTGGTTGGTGTAGCCGATGGTGCCGCGGGTGATGTCCCAGGCCTTGGCGAAGTCCATGCCGTGGATGTCGATCAGGAGCCGCATCAGCTCGGCGACGCAGACCGCCGGATGGGTGTCGTTGAGCTGGATCGCCACCGTCTCGGGGAGGTTCTCGAATCCCGGGTATTGCTGGAGATGCCGGCGCAGGATGTCCTGCAGCGAGGCCGAGGAGAAGAAGTACTCCTGTCGCAGCCGCAGCTCCTGCCCCGCCGGCGAGGTGTCGGCCGGGTAGAGCACCCGGGTGAGCGCATCCGCCCGGTTGCTTTCGGCGAGGCTGCCCGACGTGGTCGCCGGCGTTGAAGGCATCGAGGCGAATCGGATCCAACGGCTCGGCGGTCCACAGCCGCAGCGTGTTCACCCGCTCCGCCCGCCAGCCGACGATCGGCGTGTCGTAGGCGATGGCGATCACCCGCTCGGCCGGGGTCCAGATGAACCTCTCCACCGTGCCCTCGCCATCCGCGTCCTGGAAGTCCACAAGCCCGCCGAAGCCGACTTCGTAGGCGCTCTCGCGGCGGTCGAACTCCCAGGGGTTGCCGTGCTCCAGCCAGGTCTCGGGGTATTCGACCTGCCAGCCGTCCTCGATGCGCTGGCGGAAGAGCCCATGGCGGTAGCGGATGCCGTAGCCATAGGCCGGAACGCCCACCGTCGCCATGCTCTCCATGAAGCAGGCCGCCAGCCGCCCGAGGCCGCCGTTGCCCAGTGCCGCATCCGCCTCCAGGGCCGCAATGACGTCGAAGTCGACGCCGAGCTTGCCGAGCGCGGCCCGCATCGGCTCCATCAGCCCGAGGTTCGAGACCGCGTCGCGGGTCAGCCGGCCGATCAGGAATTCCAGCTGAGGTAGTAGACCCGCTTGGCGCCGGTCTCGTAGGTATGGCGCGTCGTCTGCATCCAGCGCTCGATGGCGCGGTCGCGGGTGACGAGGATCGTCGCCTGCAGCCAGTCGTGCGGCTTGGCGACCTTGGCGTTCTTGCCGATCCGGTAGGTCAGCCGGTCGACGATCTCGCGGGCGAGGTCATCGGGGTCGGCAGAGCGCGCCTCGGGTTCGAAAACGTGCTGGGGCTGGGTCATCGGGCCTCGCTCGACGGGCCGCTGCGGCAGTGCAGCATTTCGCGCAGTATGACCATGCCGGTGCGCTGTTCAAGCCTTTGGGAAGCGCGCGGGGCACGGACAGGGCTTTCCTCGCCGGGAGCGCACGATAAGATGCCTCGGTAATCAGGAATGCGGCAGAAATGAGCACGCCAGCGCACGACCAGGTACCCGAGGCCGCCCTTGGCTGGCTGCGCGCAGGTCGCGGGGCGGCGCTGGCCACCGTGGTCGAGACCTGGGGCTCGGCGCCGCGGCAGCGTGGCGCGCAGCTCGCCGTAAGCTCCGATGCCGAGATGGCCGGCTCGGTTTCCGGCGGCTGCGTCGAGGGCGCGGTGGTGGCCGAGGCGCTGGAGGCGCTGGAGGACGGCCGCCCGCGCCTCTTGACCTACGGCGTCTCCGATGCCGAGGCCTTCGCGGTCGGGCTCGCCTGCGGCGGCACCATCCGGGTGATGGTCGAGCCGATCGGCGTCGGCCAAGGCCCCTCGGCGGACGAGCTGGCAGCCGTGGTGGACGCGCGCGCCGCCCGGCGCCCGGTCGCCTGGGCCGTACGGCCCGAGACCTGGGAGCGCCGCCTCGTCGCCGGGCCGGACGACCCGCTCTGGAGCGTCGCCGAGGGGGCCATGCTCGCCGACCAGTCGGGTTTTGCTGACGACTGGTTTCTCGGGGTCCACAACCCGCCGCTGCGCATGGCGGTGGTCGGTGCGGTGCATATCGCGCAGGCGCTGGTGCCGATGGCCCGCATTGCCGGCTACGACGTGGCTGTGGTGGACCCGCGCGAGGCCTTCGCCAGCCCCGCGCGCTTTCCCGATACGCGCCTCCTGCACGACTGGCCCGACGCGGCGCTGGCCGAATTCGGCCTCGACACCCGCACGGCGGTGGTGACGCTGACCCACGACCCCAAGCTCGACGACCCCGCCATCGCGGCGGCCTTGCGCGCGCCGGTCTTCTATCTCGGCTGCCTCGGCTCCGGCCGGACCCACGCGCGGCGGGTGGACCGGCTCGGCGCCGCCGGCTTCACCGAGGCCGAGATCGCGCGCATCCACGCGCCAGTCGGCGCCGATATCGGGGCGAAGTCGCCGGCCGAGATCGCCGTGTCGATCCTCGCCCAGATCACCGAGCGGCTGCGCCGCCCGCTGAGCCGCCCTCGGGCCGCCCCTGACATGCGCTTCGGCCCGGTAGCCCTGGCCGAGGCGACCGGCGCCGTGCTCGCCCATTCGCTGGCCGCGGGTGCCTTGCGCCTGAAGAAGGGCCGCCGCCTCGGCCCCGCCGATGTCGCCGCCCTCGCCGAGGCCGGGATCACCGAGGTCACCGTCGCCAGGCTCGACGCGGGCGACCTCGGCGAGGACGCCGCCGCCGAGTCCATTGCCGCATCGCTGGCCCCCGACCCCGCGCGCCTCGGCGTGAGCGTCTCCGCCCCCTTCACCGGCCGGGTGAACCTCTTCGCCGAGGCCGCCGGCCTCCTGCGCATCGACCGCGCGCGGTGGATGCGCTGAACGCGGTCGACCCGGCCATCACGCTGGCCACCCTTCCCGACTGGTCGCGGGTGGCGCTGCGGCAGATGCTCGCCACCGTCAAGGTCATCCCTTACGCCGTCGCCAGCTCCGCCGTGGCGCGCGCCCGCGCGGCCCTCGCCGCCGGCACGCTGCGGGTGGAGCCGTTCCTCCCGGGCAGCGCCACGCTGATCCTCACCCGCACCCCGGGCCTTAAGGAGAGCCTGATCGCCAAGGGCGGCGAGGTGATCGCCGCCCGCCTCGCCTCCCTCGGCCGCAGGCTCGCCCCCCCCGTCGTGGTGCCCCACACCGTCGAGGCGGTCGCCGCGGCGCTGGCCTCCGCCGACGGCGAGATCGTGCTCATCCTCGGCGGATCGGCCACCTCCGACGCGGCCGACGTCTGCCCCGCGGCGCGTCGTCGCCGCCGGCGGCACGCTGGAGCGGTTCGGCATGCCGGTCGATCCGGGCAACCTCCTGTTCCTCGGCCGCCTCGCCGGCCGGCCGGTGGTGGGCCTGCCCGGCTGCGCGCGCTCGCCCGCGCTGAACGGCGCCGACTGGGTGCTGGAACGCCTGGCCGCGGGCCTTGCCGTCACCGGCACCGACATCGCCGGCATGGGCGTCGGCGGCCTCCTCAAGGAAATCCCCACCCGCGTTCAGCCCCGCGCCGGCGCGGCCCCGGCCGCGCCCACGGGACGCCCCCGCGTGACGGCCATCCTGCTCGCCGCGGGCGCTGCCCGGCGCATGCGCGGGCGCGACAAGCTCCTGGAGACGCTGGACGACGGCCGCCCGGTGCTGCGCCACGCCGCCGAGGCTGCCCTTGCCAGCCAGGCGGGCGAACTGGTCGTGGTCCTGCCCCCCGAGGCCGCCGCCCGCCGCGCGGCGCTGGCGGGGACCGGCGCGCGCATTGTCGAGGCGCCCGACTGGGCCGAGGGCATGGCCGCCTCGCTGCGCGCCGGCCTCGCCGCGGTGGCGCCGGAAGCCGATGCCGTGGTGCTGCTCCTGGCCGACATGCCCGAGGTCGGCGCCCGCGACATCGACCGGCTGATCGCGGCCTTCGACCCGGCCGAGGGCCGCGAGCTCTGCCGCGCCGTCACCGCCGAAGGCACGTCCGGCCACCCCGTGCTCTTCGGCCGCCGCTTCTTCGAGACGCTTGCGGCGCTCAAAGGCGACCGTGGGGCACGGGAGGTGCTGCGCGAGGCGGCCGAGTTCGTCACCGACGTGCCTACACCCGGCCGCGCCGCGGCGGTCGATCTCGACACGCCCGAGGACTGGGACGCCTGGCGCGCCGGAGCCGCGCGGGTGCCCGGCCGCGTGCGCTAGAACCCCGTACGGATCGTCTCAAGCGCAGCGATCGCGCCGGTTTGCAAGGCGATCTCCTCCTGCTCCCTCGCGCTCAGGGTGAAATTGCCCAGATACTCGCTGCGGGCGCGGGCATATTGGGCGGAGCTGGTCTCGATCACCGCCGTGCGAAAGCGCTCCATCGCCGCCTCGGCCTCCTCCAGCCGATCGCCCAGCGGGACCGAGGCCGCCCGCCTGCGCGTGATCGCCTCGCAGGCCCAGACCATCTCGGTGGTGTAGTGCGTGATTCCCCGGCCCCAGGCGCGGCCGCGATAGAACTGGCAGGGATCGGACTGCGCCAGGCCGGCCGCCACCGGCTGCGCCTGCGCGGCGGCCGGGTCGGCGGGGATGACCATCACCACCAGCATGAACGCGAGGAGGAGGATTTCGGGTATGGATCGGGATTGCATGCACGGGAACTCCTGCTGTGGAGCCCGTCTGCAATCCCTGTTCCAGGCTGCGTCCCTCTACGGGGAATCGCTCGGGCTCCTGGCTGCCTCGCCGCCAGTTCACCACAAGCTGCTTTACGATTTCTTAACGGCCCCGCCGGGCCGCCGGCGTCAGGGCGCCAGCCGCCTGCCATCCTCGCCGAAGGCAAAGGCGCGCGCCGGGTCCGGGGTGAGGTGCACGGCCTCGTCCACCCCATAGTCATGCTCGCCGAAGCGCCGGACCGTCAGGAGCCCGTGATGCTCGGTGCGGACATAGACATTGGTCTCGCCGCCCAGATGCTCGACATGGCTGATGGTGCCGGGGATGCGCCCCGCCTCGCGGCTGATCTCCAGATGCTCGGGGCGGATGCCCAGCGTCTTGCCTGGCGCGCCGAGCGCTGCGGCGGACAGGAAGTTCATCTGCGGCGAGCCGATGAACCCCGCCACGAAGGTATTGGCCGGATCGTTGTAGAGCTCCATCGGCCGGCCGATCTGCTCGACCCGGCCGGCATTCAGCACCACGATCCGGTCGGCCAGCGTCATCGCCTCCACCTGGTCGTGGGTGACATAGATCATCGTCGCCTTCAGCTCGCGATGCAGCCGCGCGATCTCGATGCGCGTATTCACCCGCAGCGCCGCATCGAGGTTCGACAGCGGCTCGTCGAAGAGAAAGAGCTTCGGCGTCCGCACGATCGCCCGCCCGATCGCCACCCGCTGCCGCTGGCCGCCCGACAGCTCGGCCGGGCGCCGGTCGAGCAGTGGGTCGAGCGACAGGAGCTTCGAGGCGGTCGCCACCCGCTCGGCGACGGTGGCGCGGTCCGCGCCCGCCTGCCGCAGGCCGAGACCCATGTTGTCGCGCACGGTCAGGTGCGGATAGAGCGCGTAGGACTGGAAGACCATGGCGATCTCGCGCTTCGACGGCGGCGTGGCGTTGACGCGCTTGCCGTCGATCAGGATGTCGCCCGCGGTCGCATCCTCCAGCCCGGCGATGATGCGCAAGAGCGTCGACTTGCCGCAGCCGGAGGGGCCGACGAAGACGCAGAACTCGCCGTCGCGCACCTCCAGGTCGACGCCCTTGAGCACGTCGACGGAGCCGAAGGACTTGGTGACTTTGGTCAGGTCGAGCGCGCCCATGGCGTCTCCTCAAAGCTTGACGGGAAGCCCCGTGCGGACGCTCTCGTCCGCGGCGAGGCAGACGCGCAGCGAGGCCACGGCGTCCTGGAGGTGGCGGGTGAGGTCGAGATCCTCGCCGATGGCGCGGGCGACGAAGGCGGCCTCGCGGTCGCAGAGGCCCTGGTGGTCCGGCTCGTCGGCCATCGACAGGTCCTGGTCGGGCTCGCCGACCCTGTGCAGCCGGATCAGCGAGGTCCTGGTATGCGTGTCGATGTCGTCCGAACGCGCGCTCTCGGGCATGCGGATCGAGACGGCGCCGTTGGGCGAGACCACGTCCTTCACGAAGAAGGCGGTGTCCGACATCATCGGCCCCCAGCCCGCCTCGTACCACCCCAGCGAGCCATCGGCGAAAAGCACCTGGAAGTGGCCGTAGTTGTACATCTCCTCGGGGATCTCCTGCGAGAGCCGCAGGCCCATGCCGCGCACCTCCACCGGGGGGGCATCGGTGATCTGGCACATGACGTCGACATAGTGGACCCCGCAATCGACGATGGGCGAGGTTGTCTGCATCAGCGCCTTGTGCACCTCCCAGGTGGGCCCGGCGCTCTGCTGGTTGAGGTTGAGCCGAAAGACGTAAGGCCCGCCCAGCGCCCGCGCTTCCGCGATCAGCCTCTGCCAGGACGGATGATGCCGCAGGATATAGCCGACCACGACCTTCCGCCCGGTCTCGGCGGCCTTCGCCGCCACCCGCCCGGCGTCGGCGGTCGTGGTGGCGAGCGGCTTCTCCACGAAGACATGCGCGCCCGTGTCCATCGCCATGCAGGCGTAGTCGGCGTGGCTGTCGGAATAGGTCGCGATCGACACCAGATCGGGCTTAAGCCGCGCCAGCGCCTCGGCATAGTCGGTGCTGAGCGGGTAGCCGCGCAGCACTTCGGGCAGCTCCACCGCCGAGCGGTTGACGAGGCCCACGATCTCGAAGGCGGGGTCGCGGTGGTAGGCCAGCGCGTGGCTGCGTCCCATGTTGCCGAGGCCGGCGACCAGGGTGCGGATCATTGCGCGGCCTCCCGACGCATCGCCGCCTTGACCCCCATGCTACCCAGTAGTATCCTAGCTCCCGGAGGAGCCGGAAGATGTCGATGAAGGCCTCGGTCTCGATTTCCGATCAGCAGGAGGCCTTCGCGCGCGAGCTGGTGCGGCAGGGCCGCTACGCCAGCCTCAGTGCCGTGGTGCAGCGCGGCCTCGACCTCCTGCGCGCGGAGACCGAGGCGCGGGAGGCGGAGCTCGCGGCGCTGCGCGCCGTGCTCGCCGAGCGCGCCGCGGGCCCGTTCGTCGACGTGGAGGACGGGCGCGCCGACACCGAGGCGATGATCGCCGCCAAGCGGCGCGGCCTTGGCCTTTGAGGTCGTCCGATCGCGCGCGAGCGACCGAGACCTCGAGGCGATCTTCGACCATTTGCTCGAGGCACACCAGGCGCTCGGCGAGCCGCTCGAGACGGCGGTCGACCGGGCGGCGGGGCGTGTGCGGGCGATCGAGGACGACATGGCACGGCTTGCCCACGCGCCCTTCCAGGGCACGCTGCGGGAGGAGCTGTTGCCGGGGCTGAGGCAGGTCACCAAGGGCCGCGCCATTTTCTACTTCCTTGTCGACGAGGAGGCGGGGCAGGTCCGGGTGCTCGCGGTCTTCTTCGGCGGACAGGACCACCACGCCCGGATGCTGGCGCGCGTCGGTCGGCGCTGACGGGCGTCGCTCACTTTACCGCCCCGGCCGTGATCCCGCGGATGAGCTGGCGCGAGAAGATCAGGTAGAGCACCAGCACCGGCAGGATTGCGAGGCTCAGCGAGGCGAGCACCGCGTTCCAGTTGGTGACGAACTGGCCGATGAAGACCTGGGTGCCGAGCGTGATGGTCTTGGTGCCCTCGGCGGGGGCGAGGATCAGCGGGAACCACAGGTCGTTCCAGATCGGGATCATCGTGAAGACCGCCACCGTCGCCATTGCGGGCCTGACAAGTGGCAGCACGAGGCGGAAGAAGATGCGGTACTCGCTGAGCCCGTCGATGCGCCCGGCGTTCTTCAGGTCGGCGGAGACCTGCTTCATGAACTCCGAGAGGATGAAGACGGCGAGCGGCAGCCCCTGCGCGGTATAGACGAGGATCAGCGCCATCAGCGTGTTGACGAGGCCCGAGGCGACCATCAGCTGCAGGATCGCCACGGTCCCGAGCCGGATCGGGATCATGATCCCCAGCGCGAGGTAGAGACCCATCAGGAGGTTGCCGCGGAAGCGGTACTCCGAGAGCGCGAAGGCCGCCATGGCCCCGAACAGCAGCACGCAGAAGAGCGAGGCCACGGTCACCACCAGGCTGTTCTGGAAATAGAGCAGGATGTCCCCCTGCTCCAGCACGGTGCGATAGCCCACCGTGTCCCAGGTCTCGGCCGAGGGCAGGGCAAGCGGCTCGGCGAAGATCGCGCGGCGGGTCTTGAAGGAGTTGACGACGATCACGAAGACCGGGAAGAGCGCGATCAGCGTATAGAGCAGCAAGACGCCGTGGGCGGCGATGCTGCGGCCGACCGAGGTGCGGGCCGCGCTCATGGCCGCGACTCGGCGAGGGCCGGCACCTCGCGCGACATGTAGCGCACCGTCTTGCCGCCGGGCAGGCGACCCTCGCCGACGGTCTCGAAGCCGAGGGAGCGGTGGAGCGCGTCCGAGGCCGGGTTGGGCGGGACGGCGTTCACCTCGCAGGTGAGGCGCGGCAGTCCCGCCGCGCGCGTGCGCTGGCCGAGCGCGTCGTATAAGCGGCGGGCGAGGCCGAGGCCGCGGGCCTGCGGCGCCACCACCACGCGATCGACATAGACGAAGCGGTCGAAGCGCGCCTGGAACCAACGGAAGTTGGGGCTGTCGTAGGGCGCGTCCTGGTCGAAGGCGAGCAGGAAGGCGTCGGCCTCGCCCACGCGCGCCGCCATGAATGCCGCGGCGACCAGGCTGCGGAGCCGGTCGGGTTCGAGCCAGGAAAGTTCGGTCGCGTGGGCGTTGTTGAGCGCGCGAAGCGCCTCGGCGCGGGCGGGCGCTGCGTCGAGCTCTTCTGGGGCGATGTCGCGGATCGGATGCATCCCGTGTGCCTCTCAGAACTGGTAGCGGCGAAGCCGCGTCTGGATGCCGAAGAGATAGATCGACACCCCCACCAGGATGATCAGGAACATCGCCGTGGCGATGGCCGCCCCCATGTGCGGATCGCCCAGCTGCAGTTGGAAGCCGAAGAAGGTGCGGTAGAGGAAGGTGCCGAGGATGTCGGTGGCGTAGTCCGGCCCCGCCAGCGCACCCTGGCTCACGTAGATCAGGTCGAATGCGTTGAAGTTGCCCACGAAGGTCAGGATTGAGATGATGCCGATGGCCGGCAGGATCAACGGCAGCTTGATCTTCCAGAACTGCGACAAGCCGGTGATCCCGTCCATCTCGGCCGCCTCGATCACCTCGTCGGGGATGGTCAGCAGCGCCGCATAGATCAGCATCATCGGGATACCGACGAACTGCCAGACCGAGATCAGCGCCAGCGTCGTCAGCGCGTATTCCTCGCGCCCGAGCCACGGCGCGAACAGCGCCTTCAGCCCGACCGCGTCCAGCATGCCCGGCGCGATCCCCCAGATCGGCGACAGGATCAGCTTCCAGACGAAGCCGACGATGACGAAGGACAGGATCGTCGGGATGAAGATCGCCGTGCGGTAGAACGCCGCCCCCCGCAGCCGCGGCGACGAAAGGAGCGCTGCTAGCAGGATGCCGATGGGGTTCTGCACCAGCATGTGGATCACGAAGAACCAGGCGTTGTTGCCCAGCGCGTTCCAGAAGCTCGCCGACCAGCGCGGATCGCCGAAGAGCGTGCGGAAGTTGTCGAGCCCGACGAAGTGCCGCACCCCCTCCGCGAGGTTGAACAACGCCAGGTTCAACGTGGCGAAGAGCGGGATGATCATGATCGCGGTGTAGACCAGCACCGCCGGTGCCAGGAACACCAGGATATGCCAGGGGAAGGGCTTGCGGTCAGTCATGTTCGGGGCCGGACCGGTGCGGCGAGGAGGCCCGCGGGGCGGGAGCAGCGCTAGAGCTTGGCATGGGCGATCCTGTCGGTTGTGCCGTCCCGCGCAGCGACGGTGGCGAATAGGCCGCCGGCCGGCTCGATGAGGTCCCAGCGGTTGCCGAAGGGGTCGGCGAACACCGCGACCGTGCCGTAATCTTCGATCCGTGGCGGCTCGGCGAAGCCGACCCCGGCGGCGGCTATCCGGGCGTGGTCGCGGGCGAAGTCGTCGGTCGCGAGGAACAGGAACACCCGGCCGCCGGCCTGGTCCCCGATGGCCGCCGCCTGTGCGGGGTCCGCGGCTCGGGCGAGGAGCAGGCGGGTCTCCCGGCTGCCCGGAGGCGCGACGAGGATCCAGCGCTTGCCCTGCCCGAGGTCGGTGTCCTCGATCAGATCGAAGCCGAGCGCGCCGACGTAGAAGTCGAGCGCCCGGTCGTAATCGGGCACGACGAGCGTCACCGCCGAAAGATGCTGCGCCATGATCGTCTCCAGGTTGGCCTGGCCCCGCCTCGATGGGCGGGGCCGTCCGTGGCCTACTGCTGCGGCGCGTACCAGCTGGCGAGGCCTTCCTGCAACCGCTCGGCGGCGGCTTCGGGGGCCTCGGTGCCGCGGATCACGTTGGCCGAGGCGTTCCAGGTCTCGTTCTCCAGGTTCGGCGTGCCGCGCGAGAGGATCTGGTAGGTCGAGCGGATGGTGCTCTCGCAGGTCTCGCGCCAGCCGACGAACTCCTGCGCCAGCGGGTCCTCCAGCGCCACCGGCTCGCTGGACAGCGAGAAGAACCCCGGCAGGGCGTTGGCATAGAGCGTGGCGAACTCCGCCGAACCCACCCAGTTCAGGAAGGTCTTCGCGGCCTCCGCATTCGGCGAGGCGGCGTTCAGCCCGATGGCGATGTCCACGTGGTCGGAGATGTAGCAGGTGTCGCCCGCCGCCATCACCGGTGGCGCGAAGGCCCCCATCTCGAAGGCATCGGCGATCTGCGCCCGGAAGCCCGAGAATCTCCCACGAGCCGGCCGGGTAGATGGCGGCACGGCCCAGCGTGAACAGGTTCTGGCTGTCGGGATAGGTCTGCGCCTCGAACCCGTCGCCGAGATAGCCGCCCCAGCGCGCCAGCGTACGGTAGGGGGCGACCCAGCCCTCGTCGGTCAGCTTCTGCGTGCCCTCGATCAGCGCCAGCCGCCCGTCCTCGCCCTTCCAGTAGTTCGGGCCGATGTTCTGGTAGCCCATGGTGGCGGCTTCCCACTGGTCGTTGGTGCCCATCGACATGGGGATGTAGGTGCCGTCGGCCTTGATCGCGTCGAGGACGGCGAAGAATTCCTCCTCGGTGGTCGGCACCTCGAGGCCCAGCTCCTCGAAGGCGGTGGCGTTGAAGATGAAGCCGTGGATCACCGAGGCCATCGGCACGCAGAAGGTCTGCGACCCGTCGTCGGTCGACCAGCCGGACTTCGCCACGTCCGAGAAATTCGCCATGGCGGGCAGGTCGGTGAGGTCGGCGAGCTGGCCCTTCTCGAAAAGCTGCAGCGAGGCGTCGAACGGCCGGCAGGTGATGAGGTCGCCCGCCGAACCCGCGTCGAGCTTGGAGTTCAGCACGGCGTTGTACTCCGCCGGCGCCGAGGGGTTGAACTGGACCTTGATGCCCGGATTGGCCGCCTCGAACGCCGGGATGATCGTCTGCTGCCAGATGGTCAGGTCGTCGTTGCGCCAGCTCTCGATGTTCAGCGTCACGTCCTGGGCGGAGGCGGCACCCGCTGCCGTCAGCGCGGTTCCGAGCAGGAGGGCCCGCATGGTCGTCTTGGTCATTCGTGTAGCTCCCTGTTGGTGGCCCGGTCGCCCGGGCCGGATTTCATGGCCGCGCCCGCAGGTCGGCGAGCGCGGGTGCCAGATGGCCGCCGCTGGCGGCGAGCCGCCGGTCGGCCTCGGCCGGGTCCCGCGCCCCGGCCGCGACGAGGATCGCGGGCTTGACCGCACCGCCGGTCGCCGCCAGCGCCGCCCGGGCTTCCGCGTCGTCCGCACCCGAGATGGCGGTAACGATGCGCGCGGCCCGGTCGCGCAGCTTGGCGTTGTCGGCCAGCACGTTGACCATGAACCCGTCGTGCACATGCCCGAGCCGCAGCCCGGCGAGCGTCGAGATCATGTTCAGCGCGATCTTCTGCGCCGTGGCAGCACCCATCCGGGTCGAGCCTGCCACCAGTTCCGCCCCGGTGTCCAGCAGCACCGCGACATCGGCGCGGCCCAAGAGCGCGCTGCCCGCCACATTGGCGATGCCGACGAGCGTCACGCCGCGCGTCCGCGCCGCCTCGGCCACCGCCAGCGTATAGGGCGTGCTGCCGCTGGCAGAGACCGCGATGACCACGTCGCCTGCCCCGAGCCCGGCGCTCGCGACCTCCGCCGCAGCACTCGCGGCATCGTCCTCGACCGCGCCGGCCATGCGGATCAGCGCCTCGGCGCCGCCGGCAAACAGCATGGGCGTGCGCTCCGGCGGGATACCGAAAGTTCCCGCAAGCTCCAGCGCATCGGCGAGCGCCATCAGGCCCGAGCTGCCCGCCCCGGCATAGGCCAGCCGGTGGCCGGTGCGGAGTGCCTCGGCGGCATGCCCGGCAGCGGCTTCCAGCGCCGGAAGAGCAGCGCCCACGGCCGCGGCCGCGGCCTGCTGGCCGGCGAGCAGCCGCGACAGGATCGCATCCGATGGCAGGTCCTGCAGGCCCCTGGCCTGCGGATGCTGCGCTTCGGTGCTCCTGCCGGTCATCGCGAATCCCCCCCCAACGGCTCCCGATAATGCCAAAGCAATACCAATTGTCCAGCCAAAAAATCACTCGGGACGAAAATTGCCCGAATTCGGGTTGTGGCTTTCCTTCTGGTATTTCTTTGGTAGTATGCGGGGCGAGGAGTCGGCATGGCATTGTACCTTGGCGTCGATGGGGGCGGAAGCGGTTGCCGGGCGGTGGTCGGCGACGGTCAGGGCCGCGTGCTCGGGCGCGGCAGCGCCGGATCCGCGAACATCTGGACGGGCTTCGAGCGGGCGCGCGACAACATCCTCTCAGCCGCGGCCGGGGCGCTGGCCGAGGCCGGAGCCGCGGGACGCGACGGCGAGGTGCGGGCGGTGCTCGGGCTCGCCGGGGCAAACGTCTCGGGTGCTGCGTCGCGGCTCGCCGCCGTGCTGCCGTTCGCACGGGCGCGCATCGAGAGCGACGCGGTGATTGCGCTCCGCGGTGCGCTGGGGACGGCGGACGGCGTGACGGCGGCACTGGGGACCGGGTCGGTCTTCGGGGTGCAGCGGGGCGGTGTCATCCGCATGATCGGCGGCTGGGGCCACCTGCTCGGCGACCAGGCCAGCGGGGCGCGGCTGGGCCGCGCGCTCTGCGAGGCGGCCCTGCTCGCCCACGACGGCCTGGCGCCCGGTTCGCCGCTCCTTGCGGCGGTGGTCGCCGAGGCGGGCGGGCCGGCGGGGCTGGTGGTCTGGGGCGCGAGTGCTACCCCGGCGGATTTCGCGGCGCTGGTGCCGCGGCTCGTCGCGGCGGCGGCGGCCGGCGATGCGGCGGCCGAGGCGATCCTTGCGGAGGCCGAGGCGTCGGTGGCCAGCGCGATCGACCTGCTGCGCGGCGGCGAGGCGCTGCCGGTATGTCTTCTCGGCGGGCTCGGGCCGCTCTTCGCGACGCGGCTGGCGGCGCGATATGGCGCCATGATCCGCGAACCGGAAGGCACCGGGCTCGACGGGGCTCTGGCAATGGCGCGGGAACTCGCATGACCGACACGCTCTTCGACGGCTTGGACCGCACCGGCACCGGGCCGCTCTACCGCCGGCTCCGGCGGCGGATCGAGGCGGCGATCGAGGGGGGCGAGCTGCAGCCCGGCGACAGCCTGCCGCCGGAGCGCGAGATCGCGCTGCGCACCGGGCTCAGCCGGGTAACGGTGCGCAATGCCGTGCAGGCGCTGGTGCAGTCGGGGCATCTGGTGCAGCGCCGCGGCTCGGGGACCTTCGTCGCCCCGCGCATCGAGCGGCTGGAACAGGCGCTGTCGCTCCTGACCTCCTTCTCGGAGGACATGGCGCGGCGCGGCAAGTCCGTGCGCTCCGACTGGCTGTCGCGGACCCTGCGCGCGCCGGCGCCTGCGGAGATGATGGCGCTCGGCCTGACCGCCAGCGACCGGGTCGCGAGCCTCGAGCGGGTGCGGGTCTCGGACGGCATCCCGCTGGCCATCGAGCGCGCGACGCTGCCGGCGACGGTCCTGCCCGATCCGATGGTGGTGGAGACCTCGCTCTACGCGGCCCTCTCCGCGCGGGGCGTGCGGCCGGTGCGGGCGGTGCAGCGCATCTCGGCCACCAACCTCTCCGAGGCGGATGCCGCCCTGCTCGACGTGCCGCCCGGGGTGGCGGGCCTGCGCATCGAGCGGATCTCATACCTGCCCTCGGGCCGCACGGTCGAATTCACCCGCTCGCTCTATCGCGGCGACGCCTACGACTTCGCCGCCGAGCTCCGCATCGCCGATGACACGGAAGGATCGCCATGACCGCCGAGATCGAGACCCACATGCGCGCCGAGGTTGCCGACATTCCGGCGGCCGCGGCGCGGTTCCTGGAGGCATCCGGCCCGGCCTTGGCCGAGGCCGCGGCGCGGATGCGTGCGGTCGATCCGCGGCTGATCGTGACCGTGGCGCGCGGATCGTCCGACCATGCGGCGACCTACCTCAAGTACGCCGCCGAACTGGAGGCCGGAGTGCCGGTCGCCTCGGTGGGGCCCTCGGTGGCCTCGGTCTACGGGCGGCGGCTGCGGCTCGAGGGGTCGGCCTGCATCGGCATCTCGCAGTCGGGACAAAGCCCGGACATCGTGGAGATGATGCGCAGCGCCGGGGCCGGAGGCGCGCTGACCGTGGCGATCACCAACGCCGCGGGATCGCCGCTCGCCGGTGCCTCGGACTGCACGCTGGCACTGGAAGTCGGCCCCGAGCAGAGCGTCGCGGCGACCAAGACCTTCGTGGTCTCGGTGCTGGCGGCCCTGGCGCTGGTCGCCGAGTGGCAGGAGGATGCAGCACTCCGCGCGGCTGTGGCCGCCCTGCCCGGCCAGTTCGCGCAGGCGCTGGCACTCGACTGGGCGCCGCTGTCGAACCGGCTGGTGCGGGCGAACTCGCTCTTCGTGCTGGGCCGCGGGCCCGGCTTCGCGATCGCCAACGAGGTGGCGCTGAAGTTCAAGGAAACCTGCGGCATCCATGCCGAGAGCTACAGCGCCGCCGAGGTGCTGCACGGGCCGGCCGCCCTGGTGCAGGCGCGGTTCCCGGTGCTGGCGCTGGGGGTGGCGGATGCGGCCCTGCCGCAGGTGATCGCCACCGCCGAGCGGCTGGCCAAGCAGGGGGCCGACGTGTTCCTGACCGCCCCCGGTGCCGGCGAGGGCGTGACCGCCCTGCCCTCGGTGCCCGGCGTGCATCCGCTGACGGCACCGCTGGTGCTGGCGGTGACCTTCTATTCCTTCGTCGAGGCCCTGGCGCGGCGCCGCGGCCTCAACCCCGACACGCCCCCGCACCTGCGCAAGGTGACGGAGACGGTATGAGGGGTCAGTCGTGACCCGCCGGACCTACCAGGGCGCGGCCATCTTCGACGGCACGCGCCTCCACCAAGGCGCCGCCCTGGTCGTCGAGAACGGCGTGGTCGCGGGCATCCTGCCCGAGGCCCCGGAGGGCGAGGTCATTCGCCTCGACAGCGGGGTCCTTGCGCCCGGCTTCATCGACCTTCAAGTGAACGGCGGCGGCGGGGTGCTCCTGAACGACGCGCCGGATCTCGGCGGCATCCGCGCAATCTGCGCGGCCCACGGCCGGCTGGGGGCGACCGGCCTGCTGCCGACGCTCATCACCGACACCCCCGCGGTGACCCGCGCCGTCATCGCCGCCGGAGTTGCGGCGGCAGAGGCGCGGGTGCCGGGCTTTCTCGGCCTGCACCTCGAAGGCCCGCACCTCGACCCGCGCCGCAAGGGCGCCCACGATCCCGCGCTGATCCGCCCCATGGACGCCGCCGATCTCGCCATGCTTACGGAGGCCGCGCGACACCTGCCGGCGCTGATGGTCACGGTCGCACCCGAGAGCGTCAGCAAGGAACAGATCGCGACGCTCGCCGATGCCGGGGTTCTGGTCAGCCTCGGGCACACCGACACGGGCATCGCCGGCGCGCGGGCGGCGTTCATGGCGGGCGCGCGGGTGGTGACGCATCTTTTCAACGCCATGAGCCCGCTCGGCCACCGCGAGCCCGGGCTTGTGGGCGCCGCCCTCGACTCGCCCGGCGTCGCCTGCGGCCTGATCGCCGACGCCGTCCACGTCGCCCCCGAGGCGATCCGCGTGGCGCTGGCGGCCAAGCGCGGGGCGGACGGCATCTTCCTCGTCAGCGATGCCATGCCGGTGGCGGGCACCGATCTCTACGGCTTCACCCTCGGGGGCCGGCGCATCCTGCGCCGCGGCGGGCGGCTGACGCTGGAGGACGGCACGCTGGCGGGCGCCGACATCGACCTGCCCGGTTCCGTCCGGGTGATGGTGCGCGAGGTCGGCGTGCCGCTGGAGACCGCGCTGGCCATGGCCAGCCGCATCCCGGCGGCGCTGATCGGCCGGGGCGACCTGGGGCGGCTGGCGCCGGGGCTGGCGGCGGACATGGTGCATCTGGATAAGGGTCTGGAGTTGGCCGGGGTCTGGCGGGAAGGGACGCCGATCCGGTTGCACGCGTGAAACTTTGTGAGCAAATTCACGCAAGTCACTGTTTTTGGATGAATCCGAAATCGTTACCTAAAAAATAACGCTCATTTTGCGTGGCTCGATCCTCGACGGTGGGTATCCGGTTGCCCTCAGGGCTGCGGTTCGGCGCTCCCCGCGATCAACCGCTGCCGCAGGTCGTCCGGCGCGGCCTCGGCCCAGACGAGCAGCGCGTCGAGCGCGGGGCAGAGCGCCTGGCCCCAGTCGGTGAGGTGGTACTCGACCTTGGGCGGCACCTGGTGGTGGACGATGCGGGCGACCACGCCGTCGGCCTCGAGTTGGCGGAGCTGCTGGATCAGCATCTTCTGCGAGACGCCGGGGATGGCACGTTCCAGCTCGGAGAAGCGCCGGACCTGGCCGCCGAACAGCTGGAAGAGGATCACCAGTTTCCAGCGGCCCTCGAGGATACGCAGCGTGTTCTGCACGCCCTCGGCGGCGGTCAGTGGTGTGTAGGGTTCGCGCTCACCCGAGGGTAAGTACCCTACTTTTTTGTCTGTACTTGTCATCCGCTCACCATATCCGCAGTTTGCCGGCATCGCAATCACGGAGGAAAAGATGTCTGGACCCAAGCCGCTGCCCGCGCCGATCGCCGCCTACTTTGCGGCGAACCCGCGTTTTGACGTCGCCGGGATGCTGGCGCCCTTCGCCGCGGATGCGGTGGTGCGCGACGAGCGGCACACCCATGTCGGGACGGCGGCGATCCGCGCCTGGATCGAGACGGCAACCGTCGGCAACCGGGCGGTCGCCACGCCGGAGGCCTGGCACGAGGACGCAGGGCGGCTGGTGGTCGAAGGCAGGGTGGCCGGGGCGTTCCCCGGAAGCCCGGTCCGGCTGGCCTTCCGGTTTGCACTGGCGGACGGGCGGATCGGCGCGCTGGACATTTCCTGACGGCGCTTTCATCCATGCCGGCACACGAGCGCGCAGGGGTGCCGGGCGATGGGCCGCGAGGGGCCGCTGGAGATCCGCGAGGACGACCTGACGGGGGCGGAGACGCTCGCGTTGCTGCGCCTGCACCTGCAGGGGATGCACGCGACCTCGCCGCCGGGGCATGTGTTCGCGCTGGATCTGTCCGGGCTGAAGGCGCCTGGGATCACCGTCTGGAGTGTCCGGGCGGACGGGCGGATCGCCGGGATCGGGGCGCTGAAGCTGCTCGGCGACGGCACCGGCGAAGTGAAATCGATGCGCACCCATCCCGACGTCCTGCGGCGCGGGGTGGCGGCGGCGCTGCTGGAGCGGATCATCGCCGAGGCGCGGCGGCACCGGCTGCGGCGGCTGAGCCTGGAGACCGGCAGCGGCCCCGCCTTCGAACCGGCGCTGGCGCTCTACCGGCGGCGCGGCTTCGTCGCCGGCGGGGCGTTCGGCACTTACGTGCCGAGCGCGTTCAGCCAGTTGCTACACCTGGAGCTGGGGTAGCTGCCGAGGGCGTCAGCGCCGGCAGATTGCCTCGCTCACACGCCCCTCGGCACGCGCATTCCCGGATCGCATAAGCGGGGCGCCAGTGGCGCGCCGCGCGATCCGGTCGCCCGGAGCGCAAGCGCAGGGCGAGGGGCTCTCGGCATCAGCGACGGTGGGTAATCGGGGCGCGCCTGCCTGGGCGGCGCGGTTTACCGCGCCTGCCAAGGGGCAGGCAGGCGCGGCCCGATTTGCCACGGGTCAAATCGGGCAAGTGCATGCCGCGACGCCACGCCCCAAGCCAATTCCAAGGGAATAGGTCGGCGACCGATTCAGACCCGGCTTCCCCAGAGGTCGTAGTCGCTCGCCTCGTCCACCTCGACGGTGACGATGTCGCCGGGGGCTAGGGTCTCGAAATCCGCGTCGATGTAGAGGCTTCCGTCGATCTCCGGCGCATCGCCCTTCGTGCGGCAGGTGGCGCCCTCGTCGTCCACCGTATCGATGATCACCTCCAGCCGCCGGCCGACCTTCGCGGCAAGCTTCGCGGCGCTGATCGCCTGCGAGCGGGCCATGAACCGCTCCCAGCGCTCCTGCTTGACCGCCTCGGGCACGTGGTCGGGAAGGGCATTGGCGCGCGCACCGGCAACGTTCTCGTACTTGAAGGCGCCGACGCGGTCGAGCTGCGCCTCGTCCAGCCAGTCGAGCAGGTGGGCAAACTCGGCCTCGGTCTCGCCGGGAAAGCCGACGATGAAGGTCGAGCGCAGCGTCAGGTCGGGGCAGATCGCGCGCCAGCGGGCGATCTCGTCGAGGGTCTTCGCACTCGCCGCCGGGCGGGCCATGCGGCGCAGCACGTCGGGGTGGCTGTGCTGGAAGGGCACGTCGAGATAGGGCAGCACCAGCCCCTCCGCCATCAGCGGGATCAGCTCGCGCACATGCGGATACGGGTAGACGTAGTGCAGCCGCACCCAGGCCCCCAGCCCGCCCAGCTCGCGGGCGAGGTCGGTGATGTGGCTGCGCACCTCGCGGCCCTGCCACGGGTGCGCGTCATGCCTGCGGTCCACGCCGTAGGCCGAGGTGTCCTGGCTGATGACCAGCAGTTCCCGCACCCCCGCCGCGACCAGCTTTTCCGCCTCGCGCAGCACCGCATGCACGGGCCGCGAGACCAGCCGGCCGCGCATGTCCGGAATGATGCAGAACCTGCACTTGTGGTTGCAACCCTCTGAAATCTTCAGGTAACTGTAGTGCCGAGGCGTCAGGTGCACCGCCGACGCCGGCAGGAGGTCGACATAGGGATCGGGCGCCGGCGGCACGGCGCCGTGCACCGCATCGAGCACCGCCTCGTACTGGTGCGGGCCGGTGACGGCCAGCACCGACGGGTGGGTACCGCGGATAGTGGCCTCGTCCGCCCCGAGGCAACCAGTGACGATCACCCGCCCGTTCTCGCTCAGCGCCTCGCCGATCGCCTCCAGGCTCTCGGCCTTGGCGCTGTCGAGAAAACCGCAGGTGTTCACGATCACCGCATCCGCACCCGCATAGTCCGGCGAGATCGCGTAGCCCTCGGCGCGCAGCCGCGTCAGGATGCGCTCGCTGTCCACCAGCGCCTTGGGGCAGCCGAGGCTGACCATGCCGATGCGCGGCTGGCCGGGGCGCGCGGCCTCGCGGATCAGCGGCAGGGGCGCGCGGTGACCGTGGAGATCCGGGCGCAGGTCGGGCGGGTTGAGAGCCATGGCGCCCGCCTATAGCCGCTTTCGCGGCGGCTGCAAACCGGCAGGCGGCGGCCCGCAGACAGCCGGCGACCGGGCACGCCTCAGTACCGGCCGCTCTCCAGCGCCCGGAGCACCTCCTCACGGCGGGGGCCGATGCCTCTCAGCAACTCCTCGGCTTCCAGTATCCGCTCGTAGTTGCGGCGGGCCCTGACGCGCGCCTCGGCGGCAGGGGTGTCGGCGAGCATGGCGGCGGCGATGCGGGCGACGATGCGTGTCGGCGAGAAACCGGCGGCGGCGATCGGGAAGGCGATGATGAGGGTTGTCATGGCGGGCTCTCCTGGCGGGTCGGTGGCGGGGGTCCCTCCCCTGTCACTTGCCGCCATCATCGCCGATTCGCGCCCCGCGGCCTGTAAACGCGGCTACATTCCCGATCAATCGGTCTGCGCCGCTGCCTCCTCCGCCTCCACCGCCTCCGCCTCTGCCGCCGCCTCCGCCTTCACCTCCGCCACGGTCCCGGTCATCGCGAGGCTGGTGGCGGGAATGTCGGACAAGCTGGTGGCCGGCCGCGCATGCACGCCGCGCACCGAGCGGCGCCAGAGGGCAAAGAGGCACATCGCGACCGACGCCGCGATCACCACGATCGGCAAGGCGAAGCGCTCCTGCAGGGTCATTACCGCCGCAACCAGGAGCGGGCCGGCGACGGCCCCGGCGGAGTTGACCAGCAAGAGCGTGGTGGCGATCTGCACCGGCGGCTGGCCCTCGGCGCGGGCGAAGGCCAGCGAATTGGCCACCGTGTAGAGCGGCAGGATCAGCCCGCCGACCAGCATCATCACCAGAAGGAAGATCACCCGGTTGACGAGGCCCGCCTCCGCGACGATGCGCGCCACGTCGGTGAGCACCAGGATGGTGCCGAGCAGCACCGCCACCCCGGTCAGCCCGGCGATGATGGCGATCAAGAGCCGCAGATCCATCCGGTCCGCGATCACCCCCACCGGGATCTGCACCACCAGCCGCCCCAGGAAGAAGGCGCCGATCACATAGCCGATCGCCACGTCACTCACCCCCGCCCCGGCGAGCAGTGCGGGCATCAGCGCCAGGATCGCCGTGGCCACCAGCCCGGCGTAGATCGCCGCCGCCACCGCCGTGCCCGAAGTCACCACCAGCCCGCCCGCCGCCTGCGGCGCCGCCGCGGCCGGGGCTTCCGGCCGGGCCGAGGGCACACTGGCCCGCGTCAGCGTCACGAGCATCACCGCGAAGTTGAAGGCCAGCGCGAGGAGCGTGATGAACCCCACCGCCAGCCCGTCCCAGACAACCATCAGCGCCTGCCCCGCCACCGCCGAGGCGCCGAGGCACCAGCCGTAGGTGGCAAAGACCTTGCCGCGCATCGCATCCGGCGTGGTGGCGTTGATCCAGCCGTCCACCGTGGCGAACACCGCCGCGATGGCGAGCCCCATCATGAAGCGCAGCCCCACCCAGAGCAGGGTCGAGCTGGTCATGTCCATGACCACCGCCAGCGCGGTACAGAGCGCCGCGGCGGCGGCAAACGCCCGGATGTACCCGATCCGCAGGATCCGCGGCGGCTCGCTGAAGCACCCCACCGCGAAGCCGAGGAAATAGGCCGCCCCGAAGATCGCCACCGTGGTCTCGCTGGCGCCGTCCTGCAGCATCCTGAGCGGCATGATCGTGGTCATCGTCGCATTGGCGATGGTGACGAGCGAGACGGCGCCGATCAGCGCCGACAGGGAGATGAGGATCTGCAGCATGCCGGCCGCAGTCTGGCCGCGACCAAGGCCGCGGGGCAAGCCCCGAAACACCGGTAATATGTTCCGGCCCTCGTCACGGTCGCGCCCGTGCACCCGGCACGGGCAGCGGCCGCCCGCCCCCCAGGAGAAGGCCGACGCCACCTTTGCAGGGCCGATCAGCCCACAAGCGGTCGCCAAGATTATGGGTAAGGTGCCCAGTTGTGCCGCGGCACACTTAGTAAGCCTCAGGTGTCACCCTGAAGCTCTCGCTTCCCTTGTTGAAGTCCGCGCGATCAGGGCTGTTGATGTCCTCGAATGCCCACTGGTTCCCTTCCCACGTCATGGTGACGACACCGATTTCATCGGTGCCCATGTCGGCAAACTGTACCTGAGCTTCATACGAATCTCGGGCGGAACCGACGAAATGCCGGTAACGGGCCTCCGACAACCCTCCGTCCCAGGCTTCCACAATTTCCCAACGCCATCCCTCGAAGACCAAGTCGTAGCGCGGATGGCCTTCTCCCTGCTCCGCGAGTTCCACGAATATCTGTTTGTTGACCTGATTGGTCAGTCCTGCGAGGGCAATGACGTCCCTCCTCTGGAACGCGGTGAGGATGGCCTGCGCGGTCGACCTGGCGTCGCTTCGATCGGTCCGCGCCTGCTGCGCCGGCACTTCCCGGTTCACCTGACCGGCGTTCGAGCGCACGTCGGCAGAGACCTCTGGCGCCGACTGGCGGGTAGGAGAGGCGCCGAACATCCCCGCGCCATGCAGGGCCGTTATCAACGCGGCAGCAGCGCCGACAATTGCCGCCACCGCCGTCAGCACGCCCGGGAGCGTCGACCAGAAGGAGGGCTTTTGATCCATCACCAATTCCCCCTGGAGAAGGCAAGGCAGTCGGGGCAGCGTCGGACGTGGTTGAAACTAACTTGATAGGTTTCAGGTCGCAATTGGTAACGGCGCGCAGCGGCCCGCGTATCGTCCCCTCATGAACGCCCGCCTCGAACTCATCCTCGACGAAGCCCGCTGTTCGGGGACAGTGATCGCTAGGGTTTCCGCTTCAGCGCCCAAATCCCCATACCTTTCCCATGCGGCATGAAGAAAATGTCTCTGATCCGCTTGTACCTGAGAGACTCTGCGCAGTTATCCTCAAGCGTTCCACGGACCGTAGGATCCAAGTCTGGGAAATCTTTTTCCCGCTCCCTTTGCAGAGTCTCTCAACCTCACGGTAGATGTAGTGAAGCCCCGCTTCGCCACCGAGGTTATCAAGAGATGCCTCGACAACCTGCCACGAAGCTGAATGCGAATGGACCCGTTCAAGGATGCCTTCCGAGGGCCAATGGCCGTCGATCTGTCCCGCCCTTGTACGGACACGGACGAGGTGCCTTGCACTCTCCCGGGTCGCCAGAGCCTCTAGGTCCGGATAGCCCTTGCACCGCCCCCGCCCGCCTCTATAACCGCCGGAATTTGCCGAACCGGGGCGAATCCAAACCCCCCGGCCCCGAGCACGGGCGCCGGGCCAGACCGTGCAAGGCCGTCCATGCCGAAACGTACCGACATCCGCTCGATCCTGATCATCGGGGCGGGGCCCATCGTCATCGGCCAGGCCTGCGAGTTCGACTACTCCGGCGCCCAGGCCTGCAAGGCGCTGCGCGAGGAGGGCTACCGGGTGATCCTGGTGAACTCCAACCCCGCCACCATCATGACCGACCCCGAGATGGCCGACGCCACCTACATCGAGCCGATCACCCCCGAGATCGTCGCCAAGATCATCGCCGCCGAGCGCCCCGACGCGCTCTTGCCCACCATGGGCGGCCAGACCGGGCTCAACACCGCGCTCAGGCTGGCCGACACGGGCGTGCTGGAAAGATACGGCGTCGAGCTGATCGGCGCCAAGCGCGAGGCCATCGAGAAGGCCGAGGACCGCAAGCTCTTCCGCGAGGCGATGGAGCGCATCGGGCTGGAGAACCCCCGCGCCACCATCGCCCACACGCTGGAGGAGGCGCTGGCCGCCATCGACCACGTCGGCCTGCCGGCGATCATCCGCCCCGCTTACACCCTCGGCGGCACCGGCGGCGGCGTCGCCTACAACCGCGAGGACTATGCGCGCATCTGCAAGACCGGGCTGGACGCCTCGCCGGTCAGCCAGATCCTGATCGACGAAAGCCTGCTGGGCTGGAAGGAATTCGAGATGGAGGTGGTCCGCGACAAGGCGGACAACTGCATCATCGTCTGCTCCATCGAGAACATCGACCCGATGGGCGTGCACACGGGCGACATCGATCACCGTCGCCCCGGCGCAGACGCTGACCGACAAGGAATACCAGATGATGCGCAACGCCTCGATCGCGGTCCTGCGCGAGATCGGGGTGGAGACCGGCGGCTCCAACGTCCAGTTCGCCGTGCAGCCCGAGACCGGTCGGCTCATCGTCATCGAGATGAACCCCCGCGTCTCCCGCTCCTCCGCCCTGGCGTCGAAGGCCACCGGCTTCCCCATCGCCAAGATCGCCGCGAAGCTGGCCGTCGGCTACACGCTGGACGAACTCGACAACGACATCACCCAGGTCACGCCCGCCTCCTTCGAGCCCACCATCGACTACGTGGTCACGAAAATCCCCCGCTTCGCCTTCGAGAAATTCCCCGGCGCCGAGCCGGTGCTCACCACCGCGATGAAGTCCGTCGGCGAGGCCATGGCCATCGGCCGCAGCTTCCACGAGAGCGTCCAGAAGGCGCTCTGCAGCCTGGAGACCGGCCTCACCGGCTTCGACGACATCGCCATCCCCGGCGCCGCAGATACCCCCGAGGGCCGCGCCGCTATCGTCAAGGCCCTCGCCGTCCAGACCCCCGACCGCCTGCGCCTCGCCGCCCAGGCCATGCGCCACGGCCTCAGCGACGACGACATCCACGCCGTCACCCGCTACGACCCCTGGTTCCTCGCCCGCATCCGCGAGATCGTCGACGAGGAGGCCCGCCTGATCGCCGGCGGCCTGCCCGCCGACGCCGCCGGCCTGCGCCGCCTGAAGATGCTCGGCTTCTCCGACGCCCGCCTCGCCACCCTCACAAGCCGCACCGAAACCAACGTCCGCGCCGAGCGGACCCGCCACGGCGTCCACGCCGTTTTCAAGCGCATCGACACCTGCGCCGCCGAGTTCGAGGCGCAGACCCCCTACATGTACTCGACCTACGAGGCCGAGCACGGTGGCATCACCGAATGCGAGGCCCGCCCCTCCGCCCGCGACAAGATCGTCATCCTCGGCGGCGGCCCCAACCGCATCGGCCAGGGTATCGAGTTCGACTACTGCTGCTGCCACGCCTGCTTCGCGCTGACCGAGGCCGGCTTCGAGACCATCATGGTCAACTGCAACCCCGAGACCGTCTCCACCGACTACGACACCTCCGACCGCCTCTACTTCGAGCCCCTCACGCTGGAGCACGTCCTCGAGATCCTCCGCGTCGAGCAGGAGAACGGCACGCTGAAGGGCGTCATCGTCCAGTACGGCGGCCAGACCCCCCTCAAACTGGCCAACGCGCTCCACGACGCCGGCATCCCCATCCTCGGCACCTCGCCCGACGCCATCGACCTCGCCGAGGACCGCGAGCGCTTCCAGCAGCTCCTCCACCAGCTCGGCCTCAAGCAGCCCACCAACGGCATCGCCCGCACCCCCGCCGACGCCTTCCGCGTCGCCGCCGAGATCGGCTACCCGCTGGTGATCCGCCCCTCCTACGTCCTCGGCGGCCGCGCCATGGAGATCGTCCGCGACGACGCCCAGCTCACCCGCTACATCAACGAAGCCGTACAAGTGTCCGGCACCAACCCCGTCCTCCTCGACACCTACCTCTCCAACGCCGTCGAGGTCGACGTCGACGCCATCTCCGACGGCACCGACGTGCACATCGCCGGCATCATGGAGCACATCGAGGAGGCCGGCGTGCACTCCGGCGACAGCGCCTGCTCGCTGCCCCCGCATTCCCTCTCGCCCGAGACCGTCGCCGAACTCGAAGCCCAGACCCGCGCCATGGCCCTCGGCCTCGGCGTGGTCGGCCTGATGAACGTGCAGTTCGCGATCAAGGACGGCGACATCTACGTCCTCGAAGTCAACCCCCGCGCCTCCCGCACCGTCCCCTTCGTCGCCAAGGCCACCGACAGCGCCATCGCCAAGGTGGCGGCCCGCGTCATGGCCGGCGAGCCCCTGTCCTCCTTCCCCATGCGCCCCCCCTACCCCGCCGGCGTCGGCCCCGACGACCCGCTGCCCCTCGCCGACCCCATGACCCTGGCCGACCCCATCACCCCCTGGTTCTCGGTCAAGGAGGCGGTGCTGCCCTTCAACCGCTTCCCCGGCGTCGACCCGCTGCTCGGCCCCGAGATGCGCTCGACCGGCGAGGTCATGGGCTGGGACCGCTCCTTCCCGCTGGCCTTCCTCAAGGCCCAGCTCGGCGCCGGCATGGACCTGCCGACCTCCGGCCGCGTCTTCATCTCCGTCAAGGACAGCGACAAGACCCCCGCCTTGGCCGCTGCGGGGCGCGACCTCGCCGCCATGGGCCTCAGCATCGTCGCCACCCGCGGCACGGCCGACTTCTTCGAGGCCGCCGGCGTCGCCTGCGAGCGCGTCAACAAGGTCTACGAGGGCCGCCCGCACATCGTCGACCAGCTCAAGAACGGCGACATCGCGCTGGTGATGAACACCACCGAGGGCGCCCAGTCCCTCGCCGACAGCCGCGACATCCGCGCCGTTTCCCTCTCCGACAAGATCCCCTACTTCACCACCGCCGCCGCCTCCATCGCCGCGGTCTCGGCGATGAAGGCGCGGCTGGAGGGCGAGATCGGGGTGCGGACGCTGCAGGGGTGAGGCGGGTGCCGGCGGCCTGAAGGCTCGCCTGTTCCCCGAGCGCAGGTATCGCCTCCGGCCAGCATCCTCTTCCCGCGGGGACAAGGCCCCGACCGGTCGAGCCCCCTCCTGGCGGCAAATTCTTGCCGGCACGCGGGAGCCAATCGCCATCTTATCCGTTTACCTTCTGAATCGGAGAGGAGATCGGACATGCGCCTTCGCCACGTCCTCTACCTGATGACCAACGCGGTCATCGTCGGCAGCCTCATCACCTTCGTCCTCGTCATGGGCTGGGTCGGCTATGTCCCGATCTTCGGGGCGGTCGCGCTCGGCTTCCTGCTGGCCTGGCCCGCCTCGATCCTCGTGGCGCGCTGGATCAAGTTCGAGGACCCCGCCTGGAACGAGGAGGCAGACCGGCCGACCCGCGCCGCTCAGTTAGGCCGCCTCGCGACAGCCGCAAAGCGGAAGCGCCGGCGGGAACAGGGGCCGCCGCACCCGGCCTCGACAAAGTAGAGCGGGTCGCGCAGGACCGGCGGCTACACGACGTCCCAACCCGCGCCAGGATCGCCTCTCCTCGCGACCCGCGGCACCGCGACGTCTGCGGGGCCGCCGGCGTGACTGCCGAGCGCATCAACAAGGTCTACGAGGGCCGCCCGCACATCGTCGACCAGCTCAAGAACGGCGACATCGCGCTCGTCATGAACACCACCGAGGGCGCCCAGTCCCTCGCCGACAGCCGCGACATCCGCGCCGTCTCCCTCTCCGACAAGATCCCCTACTTCACCACCGCCGCCGCCTCCATCGTCGCCGTCTCGGCGATGAAGGCGCGGCTGGAGGAGGAGATCGGGGTGCGGACGTTGCAGGGTTAATGGCGGTGGCGCTCGCGAAGCGGGATAGTTGGAGAGGGAATTGCAGGCACGGTCGGTCCATGGACAGTGCATTCGCGCTTCCTCCTGTAATCGAATTGTGCTTTTCTGCGAGTTGTCTGAGACGGAGGAAGAACGATGTCGTCATATGATGACCGCCTTCGTGATATTGATTCGCTCCGAGCGACAAATGATAAGCTCCGCAAAATGCTACATGAACACCTCATAGAATCTTTGACTGAGACGATGAGGATCGAAGACAGAATGCGCGATAGTAGGAAGAAGATTTTGGAAAAAATCGGGAGCTTTTCATTTTGGTGGAGTGCAGAGGAGCAGAAGATTATCGATAGGGCAAATAAAAGGTCCTAAGCAAGCGGGGCGCCGGCACACCCACTATCGCGCCGCCTCAACCCCGACTCGCCCGCGATACTCGCGCCCGGTAAGCAGCCCCTCGACCGAAACATCCTCGTCCAGCGCCGCCCAATGCAGGCCGAACGGACTGATCTCGAACGCCCCGCTCCGCCGGCGTGGCGCGCTGCAGGCGCGGGAACCACGCCAGCGGCACCCCGATCACACGCCCGTCGGAAAGGCCCACCCAAATCCGCTGGCCCTCGAACCACGCGCTCTCGGCCGAAACGCTCACGCCACCGCCAACCTATAGGGTTCCACCAGCGCCGCCGCCGGCACCCCCCACTCCCGATCCAGCCGGCGGATCATCTCCACCGTCAGCCCGCGTTTGCGGTTCAGCACCTCCGACGCCCGCGACCGCGATCCGAACAGCCGCCCGAGGTCCGCAGAGGTGCGCCCCGTGTTCGCCATATGCGCGCGGATCAGCTCTACCGGCGCAGGTGCGGCCACCGGATGCGCCCGGTTCTCGTAGGCCTCGATCAGATCCGCCAGCACGTCGAACCGCTCCGCCTCGGGGCTCCCCATCGGCGGCGGCGCGTCGAAATACGGTGCGATCTCGGCCAGCGCCCAGGCGAGATCGGCGTCGGTCCTGATGGCGCGGATGTTCTCCATCACACGGTCGCCGCCGCCCGCCCGCTACACTTCCACGTAGACCAGGTACGCCGCCACGCCGAGCACCCCGGCAACGACCAGGGGCAGGATGCCGACCCCGAACAGGAAAAGCGTGCCGACCGCGGCGGCCACCAGCAGGATCGCGGCGATGGGCGGGTTGAAGCTCGACAGCCCACCCCCCGCCAGCGCCATGGCCGGGATCGCCAGGAAGTCCAGCCGCGAGCCGGCGGGCTCGGGTACCGCCTCGGGCGGCGGACCGCCGGCGCCGAACATCATCCCGAGGCCGAAGACCCCGAGGACGAGTGGCGATGCCGAGGATCGCGCCGATCCTGAGATTTCGCATGGACCCGCCTCCTCTGAAGCGCCGCGCAACCCGGAAAGTCGGCGCCCGATCGGCGGGTTTGTCAATGCAAACGGCGGCGCGCCCGAGGCGGAATCCGCTGCGAAATGCTTCGTCCCGGTCGGACCGCAAGGTCCGGTCCCCTTCACCGCTGCGGCCGCAGCGGATCGCCCTTCCAGTCGCGGTCGTCCATCCGGCGGATCACCCGCGACTTGATCGCCAGCATGTAGGCGCGCAGCACCTGGTTCATCCGTGCCTGGTAGCCGAGCCCCATGGCGCGGAAGAACTTCACCACCTCCGCATCATAGGCCGCGGTGATCCTGGTCTTGCGCGGGCGGACCGGCACGTTCTCCTCGACGTAGTGCCAAGCCGTCGGGATCATCTCGTCCCGGAGCAGCAGCTGCCGCACGTAGGTCTGCAACTCGCCGAGCTCGATATCGAGCTTCACGTAGGCCATCTCCTCCGCGAAGTTGCGGCCCTCGTTGCGATCGTCCTTCTTCTTCTTTTCGGTCAAGGCGCCCTCCGGGTCCGAATCCGTGTCCTCCCCAGCCTGCCGCAGAACCGCTAAGATTCTCCTCAAATCGTCCATACGCTTTGTGCATGCATTGCATACGCGTTTCATATCCCCCGGAAGGCGGCCCCGGCCGCGCCACAACTTCGGCACGAATCCGCCGATCCGCACTCAACCTGTGGACAAGATTCCGTGCGTTGCCACATGCTTCCGCACGTGTAACCAGTTCGGAGCCCAACCTTGCCCCGTGTTTCCGCCTGCCTCGCCGCCTTCCTGATCCTCGCGAATTGCGCCGTCGCGCCCGAGGCCACCCCCGAGCCCGAGGCGCCGCCCACCCGCGCCGCGGCAACCCCCGCGCCCGCCCAGAAGGACGTCGCCTGCCTCGCCGAGGCGCTCTATTTCGAGGCGCGCGGCACCGGGGCGACGGGCAAGGAGGCGGTCGGCCATGTGGTCCTCAACCGTATGAAAAACCGGGAGTTTCCCAACACGGTCTGCGGCGTGATTGCCGACCGCTGCCAGTTCTCCTACCGCTGCGACGGCCGGCCCGATACGCTGACCGATGCCGCTTCGCGCGCCCGCGCCTTTCGCACCGCCGAGACCGTGCTGGGCGGGACACCCGACATCACGAGCGGCGCGCTCTTCTTCCACTCCGCCCGCGTGAAGAACCCCGGCTGGTTCAACACCCGCCAACGCGTCGGCACCTTCGGCGGCAACGTCTTCTACAGATAGAAGCCGGTAGGGCGGGGCGGTCTTCGGCCTTGCATCGACCCGCCTGCCCCACCGTATCGCGCCGCCTTGCCAGAGCCCGCAGCCAGCGGGCAGTCTCCGGCACCGCGGGCGCGTGCCGAATCGCGTCCGCCAGAAACACCGTCCACGGGGAGTGCCCATGCAGCGCTATGCCACCTTCCACGACCTCGAAGGCGCAAGCGTCTTCATTACCGGCGGCGGCGCGGGCATCGGCGCCGCGCTAACCGAAGGGTTCGTCGCCCAGGGCGCGCGGGTGGCCTTCGTCCAGCGCTCCGACGCCTCCGCCTTCGTCGAGGAGGTGGCGGACCGCCACGGCAACCGGCCGCTGTTCATGCCCTGCGACGTGACCGACATCGAGGCCCTGCAGGCAGCCATCGCCCGCGCGGCCGAGGCACACGGGCCGGTCACAATCCTCGTCAACAACGCGGCCAACGACCAGCGCCACGCCATCGAGGGCTACACGGTCGCGGAATGGGACCGCGCCCAGGCGATCAACCTGCGGCCGCACTTCTTCACGACCCAGGCGGTGGCGCCGGGAATGAAAGCGGCAGGCGGCGGGTCCATCATCAACTTCTCTTCGGTCTCCTACATGATGGGCCTGGCGGGCTATGTCTCCTACATGACCGCCAAGGCGGCGATCACGGGGCTGACCCGTGGCCTCGCCCGCGAACTCGGCCCCGACCGCATCCGGGTGAACGCGCTGATGCCCGGCTGGGTATTGACCAAGCGCCAGCTCGACCTCTGGGCCACGCCCGAGGGACTCGCCGCACACCTGGATCGCCAGTGCCTCAAGGAGCATCTGGTGGAGGCGGACATCGTCGATGCCACGCTCTTTCTCGCCTCGAAGACCTCGCGGATGGTGACCAGTCAGGCACTGGTGGTCGACGGTGGCGGCGTGGTCACCGGATGAATCGCCCGAGCACCGTGCCCCGAGGGTGGCCGGCCGCTGCGCCGGCCGGCGGTGGCGGCGCGTCGGCGCTGTGCGCATGTCGGCGTCGTGCTCGCGCCGCAGCCCAGTCGTCCGGGCTTGTGGTCAGAAGGGAAGATCTGCTGGGGAGGCGCTTGATGAAGCGGCTGCTTCAGCAAGGCGCCTCATCCATGGTGGGGCTGCGATTCGGGACGGCGTCAAGGCCGAGCCGCGCAAGCGCGGTCGCTTCGCGAGCCTTGACCCCGTCCCGAATCGCGAAACAGGGAAGAACCGCGTGAGCGTGGCGCCCGCCTGGATTGCGGTCGACTGGGGCACGACGCGGCTGAGGACCTTCGCCATGGCGGAGGATGGGCGGGTGCTCGGTAGGACCGAGTCGGGGGCGGGCATGGGGCGGCTGGCGGGGGCTGCGGCCTTCGAGGCGGCGCTGCTCGATCTGATCGGTGGCTGGCTGGCGCCGGGACGGGTGACCGAGGTGGTCGCCTGCGGCATGGTCGGCGCCCGGCAGGGCTGGGCCGAGGCGCCCTATGTGGCGGTGCCGTGTCCGCCGATGGCGGCCGGAGGCGCGCTGCGGGTGCCGGCGCGCGATCCGCGGATTGCGGTTCGCGTGCTCCCCGGTCTCTGCCAGCACCGGCCGCCGGATGTGATGCGTGGGGAGGAGACGCAGATTGCGGGCCTCGTTGCGCGCGAGCCGCGGTTTGATGGCGTGGCCTGCCTGCCCGGCACCCATACAAAATGGGCGCATGTGAGTGCGGGCGAGGTGGTGAGCTTCACCAGCTTCATGACCGGCGAGATCTTCGAACTCCTGGCAAGCGCCTCGGTCCTGCGCCACGGCGTCGCCACCGAAGGCTGGTCGGAGGCGGATTTCGCCGAAGCCGTCGAGACGGCCCTCGCCCGGCCTGAGCAGATGGCGGCGCGGCTCTTCGGGCTGCGGGCCGAAGGCTTGCTCGACGGGCTGGCGCCCGAGCGGGCGCGTGCCCGGCTGTCGGGGCTGCTGATCGGGGCGGAACTGGCGGCGGCGCGGCCGCACTGGCTGGGGCGCGAAGTCGTGCTGATCGGGGCACCCACCATTGCCGGGGCCTATCATGCGGCACTTGCACTCTGCGGGCTGGAGGCGCGCATGGCGGATGCCACCGAGATGACGCTTGCCGGGCTCGCCGCCGCCCGCGCCGGCCTGGCAGCAGATGGAGTATCGCCGTGACCCGCCGCCTCGTCGCCATCCTGCGCGGCCTCCAGCCCGACCGCGCCGTCGAGACCGCCGCCGCCATCGCGGACGCCGGCATCGGGTGGATCGAGGTGCCGCTGAACTCGCCGGAGCCGCTGGCGAGCATCGCCGCCATGCAGGCCGCACTCGGCGCGCGTGTGCGCATCGGCGCCGGCACGGTGCTCACCCCAGCAGACGTGGAGGCGGTCGCCGCAACCGGCGCGGGCTTCATCGTCGCGCCGAACTGCGCGCCTCCGGTCATCGCCCGCGCCAAGGCGCTGGGGCTCGTGGCCATGCCCGGGGTCTTCACCCCGACCGAATGCTTCGCGGCCCTCGCCGCCGGCGCCGTCGCACTGAAGCTTTTCCCGGCAGCGATGGCCGGGACCGAGGGACTGCGGGCGATCCGCGCGGTATTGCCGGCGGGCACCCTGGTCTATGCGGTCGGCGGCGTCGGGCCCGCGGACTTTGCCCGCTGGCACGCGGCGGGGGTCGACGGGTTCGGGCTCGGCGGCTCGCTTTTCAGCCCCGCCTGGTCGATCGAACGGATCGCCGGGCAGGCGCGCGCCAGCGCGGCGGCCTACGATGCGGTCTACGGCTCGGTCATGGCGTGACCCTCCCTCCAGCATGCTGAGCGTCCAGGCTTGGTCGCTTTTCGAGCTTTTGAAATTGTATGAAAAATTTCAGAGCGTGCTCTTGTGCTGGTTCGGGCGTCACATGGAAGGACCCCTTCTTCATATTCCACACTTGAAATATGTTGGTAAGGGGCATATGATGGCACAGCGAGTGCCGATGGAGGAGGACGCGATGAATCCCGAGGTGACCGCGTTCTTCGACGAGGCGACGTTCACCGTCTCCTTCGTCGTCCGGGATGCCGCCAGCGCCAAATGCGCCGTCGTCGACAGCGTGCTCGACTTCGACTACGCCTCCGGCCGCACCGACACCCGCTCGGCCGACGCGATCGTCGCCTTCCTGCAGAAGGAGGGGCTGGAGCCGGTGTGGCTCTTGGAGACGCATGTGCATGCCGACCACCTCTCGGCGGCGCCCTACATCCAGGAGCGGCTCGGCGGGCAGATCGGCATCGGCGAGAAGATCACCGTGGTCCAGGAGACCTTCGGCAAGATCTTCAACGAGGGCACACGCTTCCAGCGCGACGGCTCGCAGTTCGACCGCCTGTTTGAGGAGGGCGACACCTTCGAGATCGGCAGCCTCAAGGGGCGGGTGATGCACACGCCCGGCCACACGCCGGCCTGCCTGACCTATCTGATCGGCGACGCGGCCTTCGTCGGCGACACGCTGTTCATGCCCGACTTCGGCACGGCGCGGGCGGACTTCCCAGGCGGCTCGGCCGAGGCGCTCTATGCCTCGATCCAGCGCATCCTGTCCCTGCCCGACGAGACCCGCATCTTCGTCGGCCACGACTACAAGGCGCCCGGCCGCGACGTCTACGCCTGGGAGACTACGGTCGCCGAGCAGAAGGCACTCAACGTCCACGTCGGCGGCGGCGCCACGGCGGAGGACTTCGTGCGCATGCGCACCGAGCGTGACAAGACGCTGGGCATGCCGCGGCTGATCATCCCTTCGATCCAAGTCAACATGCGCGCCGGCCAGATGCCCGAACCCGACGAGAACGGCCGGAGCTACCTCAGGATCCCCGTCAACGGGCTGTGACCCGCCCGCCGCGGCTCAATGCGCCATCAGCACCGGCACCGGTGCGCCCGAGATGATCGAGGTGGTGGTGCCGCCGAAGATGCGCTGGCGCAACCGCGAATGACCGAAGCCGCCCATGACCATGAGGTCCGACCCCAGGTCGATCGCCGTGCGGTTGAGGATCTCACCCTCCTCGCGGCCCTCGCGCGGCAATCGGTGCACCGTGATCGAGATCCCGTGCCGGGCCAGATAGGCCGCGAGATCGGCGCCTGGCTCGGGGCCATGCCCCTCGAAGGAGGGCACCGGGTCGATCAGCACCGCGTCCACGGCCTCGGCCGCTTTCATGATCTCGACCGCGTCGCGCACGGCCTTTGATGCCTCGACGCTGGCATCCCAGGCGACCATCACCCGCCGGGCCTCGGGAAAGTGCACCTCGCCCGCGGGCAGCAGCAGCACCGGCCGGCCCGACTCGAAGAGCGCCCCGTTCAGCACCCAGTTCTGCAGCGCGCCGCCATCCGGCCCCGCAGGCGGGATCAGAGTGAGATCGGCATAGCGGGCGGCCCGTGCCGCCAGCGTCGCCACGGTGCCGCGGTCGATGTATTGCGCATCGACCCCGGCCGAGATGCCCGCCGCGTCGAGCCGCGCCGCCACGGCCTCGGCCCGCTCCTGGGCCGCGGCCTGTCCGTCACGGATTTCGCTTGCCCAGATGTCGTTCGAGACGACCCCGTAGGGCGAGGCCGGCGGCGGGGGTGCTATACCGAGCACCAGCACCGAGAGGTGCGCGTCCATCGCGGCGCAGATCGCGGCTGCCCGGTCGATCTCGGTATCGTCCTGCCCGGCGCCGACCGCCAGAAGCACGGTCTTGAATGGCATGTGAGTTGCCTCCTGCTTCGTCTGGATACACCGTATGCGACCGGCAATGCCATACCGCCATGCGATAGATCAACTCCGGGCGGCGCGCACGTGCTATTGTAGGCAACGGCTGGTGGAGCGGAGGAATGCATGGCCCTTGAGCAATTTCGTGTGCAGATCGCGATGCTGATGGACGAGATCGCCAAGGCGCCCGAGGACGCCCACGCGCTTCAGGAGGCCCTTCGCGAGCGGCTGGCCGAGATGCAGTCGCTCGGCTTGCCGCTTCCCGACGATCTGGTCGACCTGGAGGAGTACCTCGGAGAGGGACTGGAACCGCCGACCCGGCACCACCGAAAGCCGCCTGAGCAGGCTTAGCGCCACCGTCAGCCCGCCCGGCGCGGCACCATGTTGGCGAGCAGGAAGAGCGCTACCGCCGCCACCACGATCGAAGGCCCAGCCGGCGTGTCGAGGCGCCACGACCCGGCAAGCCCCACCATCGCCGCCGCGGCGCCGATGGCCACCGCAAGGCTCGCCATGGCCTCGGGCGTCCGCGACAGCGCGCGGGCGGCAGCGGCGGGCACGATCAGCATGGCGGTAATAAGGAGGGCTCCCACGACCTTGAGCGCCACGGCCACGAGCAGCGCCAGCGCCAGCGTCAGGACCAGCCGTTCGCGGGCGGCGGAGATGCCGGCGGCGGCGGCAAGGTCTGCGTTGAGCGTGGTCAGGAGCAGCGGCCGCCAGCGCCAGGCCACCAGCCCTGCGATCAGCGCGGCACCGCCCCAGATCACCGCGAGATCCGAGCGGGTGACCGCGAGGATGTCGCCGAAGAGATAGCCCATCAGGTCTACCCGCACCCCCTGAAGGAAGCTCAGCGCCACCAGCCCCGCCGCCAGTGCGCCGTGCGAGGCGACGCCGAGCATCGTGTCCGCCGCGTAGGTCCGTCCCACGGCCACCGAGACGGTCAGCGCCACGGCAAGGGCCGCAAGCGTCACCCCCGCCGCAACCGGCAGCTCGGTCGCCAGCGCCAGCGTCACGCCGAGCAGCGCCGCATGGGCAGTGGCGTCGCCGAAATAGGCCATGCGCCGCCAGACCACGAAGCAGCCGAGCGGCCCCGCCGCCAGCGCCAGGCCCACGCCGGCGAGGGCCGCCCGCACCAGAAAATCGTCGAGCAGGTTCATACCCCCGGCCCCGCGCTCCATCGACCCGGCCAGCCCGGCCCGATTCCGACCATACCGGGGTTCGCGGAAGATATGCACGCGATGCTTGCGATGATGCCGTCGCCATAGTCCGTTCGGTATGGACGAGGCGAATCCCCTTTGCTATAGCCTCGGCCCGTTCCGGCGTAGCTCAGCGGTAGAGCAGTTGACTGTTAATCAATTGGTCGTAGGTTCGATCCCTACCGCCGGAGCCAATAAAATCAAACACTTAGGCGATGCCGCCGCCCGGTGCGAGCTACTCAAGCACAGTATAGATACAGTTTTCGGGCGCAGCACTGTGCTCGAAGGCGAAGTTACGCCCTTCCATCAAGCTGTTGAGGATGCAGGCTATTCCCAGATGACCTCGAAGGCCAGGTACTCGGAGATGACGCCCCTGACCATGAGGCTTCCCTCGGCCACGGCCAAGAACCTGTATCGGCCGTCCTGCACCGTGATCCAGCCGCCAGCGTAGGCGTCGTCCGCGATCAGCATCCGTTGCATCGCCCTGCTACCGACCTCTGGCCAGCCGTCGGCTCGGCACTGCTGACGCTCGGGATCGGGGTCATCGGCAGCCAGCACGATCGCCGAAATCTGCTCGTCGCCGGCGCGAGCCTGATGATCGCGACCGGCGTCGCCTTCGCGCTCGTCCACGACTTCGCCCTGCACGCATATTCCGTCGAGCGTCTGCCTGATCCTGGCAGCCTTCGCGCTGCCGCTCGCGCTCGCCCTGCTCCTGGTGCGGGCGGCCCTGTCGCAGATGGACGTTCCGACCCGATCCTCCTAAGTGATGGCGGTGGTCACCGACGTGGATCGGCCGGCTGCCGCGAGCTTCACGTCGGTCCCCCGGAGCCTCGCCGCCGCCGCAAGCCCGGCGGTTGCCGGCGCATTGTTCGCCGCCTCCTTCCAGGCGCTGCCGCTGCTGATCTGCGGCACGCTCAAGATCGCCTACAACCTGCTGCTGCTCGCTCAGTTCAGGCGGTTGAAGCCCCCGGAAGAACAGTGAACCGCCTGCCGCAAGCGAAGCACGCTCAGCCGCCCCAGCCTTGAACAGAGGGAGCGAATCGACCCGAGTTCCCGACAGGGCCTTGCCGGAGGCCTCACGTCCTCGGCCAGGCACCACACGTCAATTGTCTACGGCGTGTCGGGTGACCTCTGCCTGATACGCACGCGCACGTTTGGACCAGTGACTGGCGATGTAGTCGAGCACCGCGTCGACCTCTTGCTCCGACAGCACATCGCCGAAGGCCGGCATTCCGCTCTTGACGCCGGTCACTCCGAGCCGCTGTAGCGTCTCGGCGCCACCGAGGGTCACGTAGTCGACGAGCAACTGGTCGGGGTGATGCCAGGTGTGGCCGGAATCGTCATGCGGCGGCGCGCGCAGCGTTCCGTCAGGCTCCGACCTCTGCCAGTCGGGTTGACCCTGCAGGCCTGCGCCGTGGCATGAAGCGCAATGCGCGACGTAAACCTGCGCGCCGGTGCGCAGGGGCTCTTCCTCTGGCACGTGAGATCCAACCGCCGGCCCGGCCGTCGCAAGGATGAGAACAAGCGATGTCGCGAGAGATGTCTTGCAGCTACCCATGACGCGCAGCGCCGTCCTCTCCGGCCAGGTCGTCGAGGATCGGGCAGTCCGGACGCTCGTCGCCGTGGCAGCGGTGGATGAGCTGCGCGAGCGTGGCCCGCATGCCCTCGAGCTCGGCGATCTTGCGATCGATCTGCTCCAGATGCCCTTCGGCGACCTGCTTGACCTCACTGCTGGCCCGGCCCTCGTCCTCGTAGAGCGCCAGCAGCGCCCGGCACTCCTCGATCGAGAAGCCGAGCGACCGGGCGCGGCCGAGAAAGGCGAGCTTGTGGACATCGGCGTTTCCGAAGGCACGGTACCCGTTGCCGCCGCGCCGGGGCCGGATCAGGCCGATGTCCTCGTAGTAGCGAATGGTCTTCGGCGGCAGGCCGCTCCGTTCTGCAACGTCTCCGATGTTCATTCTCGATTCCCTCCGATCGCCCACGGCTACAGCTTCCAGCCGCCGGAAGGTCAAGCGCGGAAACGCGAATGATGCTCTTGACCTTCCAGTTGCTGGAAGGCGCATATGGGGTGTCAGATCCAGATTCGGGAGGCTGAAATGGACGCGTCCGAGGTCACGAGAGAGGCGACGGTGGTCCGCGATCCGGTCTGCGGCATGACCGTCGACCCCTCCGCCGGCAAGCCACACCACGAACACGCCGGCCACAACTATCACTTCTGCTCCGAGGGTTGCCAGGCCAAGTTCGCGGCCGCTCCCGAGGACTACATCGAGGCGACCGACCCGGTCTGCGGCATGAAAGTCGACCGCTCCACGGCAAGGCATATGGCGAAGCACGGCGGCGAGCGGTTCTACTTCTGCTCCGGGCGATGCAAGGATAAATTCGAGGCCGCGCCTGAGACCTACCTGGGGGACAAGTCGGCGCCTGAGCCGATGCCGGCGGGCACGATCTACACCTGCCCGATGCATCCCGAGATCGAGCAGATCGGGCCCGGCGACTGCCCGATCTGCGGCATGGCGCTCGAGCCGAAGGGCGTGCCGGCCGGCGACGAAGGCCCGAACCCGGAGCTCGTGGACTTCCGGCGGCGCTTCGCCATCGGCGCGGCATTGACCGTGCCGCTTCTGGTGATAGCGATGGGGCCAATGCTCGGCCTGCCGGTCGGTGAATGGATCGGCGAGCGGACCGCCCGCTGGCTGGAGCTGATCCTTGCGACTCCGGTGATCCTCTGGTCCGGCTGGCCGTTCCTGGTTCGGGGCTGGAAGTCGTTCCGCACCATGAACCTCAACATGTTCAGCCTGATCGGCATGGGCGTGACGGCGGCCTACGTCTTCAGCGTCGTCGCGGTGATCGCCCCTGGGCTGTTCCCGCACGGCTTCCGCGACCATTCCGGCCAGGTCGGGGTCTATTTCGAGGCCGGCGCCGTGATCGTGGTCCTCGTGCTGCTCGGCCAGATCCTCGAGCTTGGCGCGCGTGAGCGCACCGGCTCGGCGATCCGCGCGCTGCTCGATCTTGCTGCCAAGACCGCCCGCGTCATCCGACCGGACGGCCGCGAGGAGGAAATTCCACTCGAACAGGTGCAGGTCGGCGACCGGCTGCGGGTGCGGCCGGGAGACAAGGTGCCGGTCGACGGCGAGGTCGTCGAGGGCCGCTCCTCGGTCGACGAGTCCATGTTGACCGGCGAGCCGGTGCCGGTCGAGAAGGTCGCGGGCGACCCGGTGACCGGCGCGACGATCAACGGCACCGGCAGCCTGATCATCGAGGCGAAGCGGGTCGGCAAGGACACCATGCTCGCCCAGATCGTCGAGATGGTGGCGGCGGCGCAGCGCTCGCGCGCGCCGATCCAGAAGCTCGCCGACGCGGTCGCCGGCTGGTTCGTGCCGGCGGTGATCGGCGTCGCGTTGCTTGCGTTCGTCGCGTGGGCGATTTGGGGGCCGACGCCGGCGCTCGCCTATGCGCTGATCTCGGCGATCGCCGTGCTGATCATCGCCTGCCCCTGCGCGCTCGGCCTCGCGACGCCGATGTCGATCATGACCGCGACCGGACGCGGCGCGCAGGCCGGCGTGCTGATAAAGAACGCCGAGGCGCTGGAGACCTTCGCGAAGGTCGACACGCTTATCGTCGACAAGACCGGCACGCTGACCGTCGGCAAGCCGGAGCTCGTCGCCGTGCTGCCCGAGCCCGGCCACGATGAGGCGGAGGTGCTGCGGCTCGCTGCCTCGCTCGAGCGCGGCTCCGAGCATCCGCTGGCCGAGGCGATCGTGCGCGGCGCCGAGGCGCGCGGACTGAACCTCGTAGGCGCCGGGGACTTCGAGGCGGTCACCGGCAAGGGCGTGAAGGGCGTCGTCGACGGCAAGGCGGTGGCGCTCGGCAACGCTGCGATGCTCGCCGACCTCGGCCTTGAGCGCGCCGCCGCCGACGCAGCCGACGCCCGTCGCGACCAGGGCGAGACAGTGATGTTCGTTGTGGTGGACGGCGGGGTCGCCGGTCTCGTCAGCGTCGCCGATCCGGTCAAGGAGACGACGCCCGCGGCGCTGAAGGCGCTGCACGACCTCGGGTTCCGCATCGTCATGGCGACGGGCGACAACGAGCGCACCGCTCAGGCCGTGGCCGGCCCGCTCGGCATCGACGAAATCCGTGCCGAGGTGCTGCCCGAGGACAAGGCGCGGATCATCCGCGAGCTGCAGGCAGAAGGCCGCAAGGTCGCCATGGCCGGCGACGGCGTCAACGACGCCCCGGCGCTGGCGCAGGCCGACGTCGGCATCGCCATGGGCACCGGCGCCGACGTGGCGATCGAGAGCGCCGGGTTCACGCTGGTGAAGGGCGACCTGAACGGCATCGTCCGCGCCCGCAAGCTCTCGCTCGCGACGATGCGCAACATCCGGCAGAACCTTTTCTTCGCGCTCGTCTACAACGCAGCTGGAGTGCCAGTCGCGGCAGGCATCCTATACCCGTTCCTCGGGCTATTGATATCGCCGATGTTCGCGGCCGCCGCGATGAGCCTGTCGTCGGTCTCGGTGATCGGCAACGCGCTGCGCCTGCGCCGGGTCGACCTCGACGCCTGAGAAAGAGCGCGGCGCCCGCCTTGGGATGCCGCGCCGCCTGTCATTCAGTCGAGCGCCGGCAGTCGAGGGGCCATTCCGCCTCGGCGCCGTGCATGAAGCCCTCCATCTCCTCGGGGGTGACGCGCCCGTCATCGTCGGTGTCCATGGCGGCGAACATGCGGGCGTGCACCGCCTCGGCGCTACGCCGAAAGTGCCGAAGGCGTGATGTCGATCTCGGCCGCGGCCGCTTCGTCGAGGCAGGTCGTCTCGATCTGCAGCGTGACGAAGAAGAAGCCGAACCGGTCACGCAGAAGATCGTGTGCCCGGACCAGCAGGCCGTCGTCGCCGGCTGCGGTCGCATCGGTGCGCAGGTGCGCCGAGAATACGTAGCGGCCGCTGGTCAGCGCCCAGGCATGCACGTGGTGCACGTCGCGAACCCCATCGAGCCGACCAAGTACCGCCGCGACCTCCGTCAGATCGACGCCGGGCGGCGTCCCTTCCATCAAGAGGTGCACCGAGTCACGCAGGATGCCCCAGCTCGCCCAGAGCAGCACGAAGCCGAAGGCGATGCCGAGCAGCGGGTCAATGGCGAGAAAGCCGGTGAAGCGGATCGTAAGGGCCGCGATGATGATGATCAGGCTGCCGACGAAGGTCTGGATGATGTGCCAGTAGGCGCCGCGCACGTTCAGGTCCTGGCCCCTGCTGACGGTAGAGCAGGTAGAGCGCGACAAACTCGGTCACGAGCCCGCCGGCAGCGGCGACCAGCATCGGGCCGGTCGGAAGCTCCATCGGATGTCGCAGCCGCATCGCGCCCATCACGATCACGACCAAGGCCATCACCATCAGGAACGCGCCATTGGTCAGCGCCCCGATCACCTCGGCGCGATACCAGCCGAAACTTCGCGCGAGGTCGGCCGGGCGCCGCGCGAGGCGGGCCGCGACGATGGCGACGAGCACCCCGCCCACCGCCGAGAAGGTGTGGAAGGCGTCGGATGTCACCGCGACCGAGCCGGTCCAGAGGCCGATGCCGAGCTCGATCACGAAATAGATCCCGGTCAGCCAAGCCGAGATCGTCAGCGCCCGGCCGCTCGACGGCAGATGCCCGGCGTGCCCGCCCATGGCGGGCGCGGGCGTCGCGTCCCGAGCGTGGCCGCCGGCGTGGGTCGCCGGATCAGGCATAGCTCAGGCTGGTCATCATGCCGGCCGCCATGTGGTAGAGATTGTGGCAGTGCAGCGGCCAGTCGCCGGGATTGTCGGCATCGAAGGCCACGGTCACGCTCCCCATCGCCGGCACCAGCACCGTGTCGCGCATGGCGCCCCTGAGCCGCGCACTCCCAAGACCGACGACCTGGAAGTGGTGGCCGTGCAGGTGCATCGGATGCGACATCATCGTGCGGTTGACGAAGGCCAGCTCGACCCGCTCGCCGGCGCGCACCTCGAGCGGGACCCGCTCCGCGAACATGTGCCCGTCCATGCCCCAGGCGTAGGGCTGCATGCTGCCGGTCAGGTCGGTCGCGAGCCGCCGGTCGGGTGCCCGGTCCGCAAGCGGCTCGACCGCGACGAGCTTCCGTTCCAGGTCGAGCAGTACCGGCGGCGCGACCGTCTCGGACTCGAATGCGACGCGCTCGACGCGCGCTCCCGGCGCGGCGAGGACGAGACCGGTACGGGTGCGGTCGCCCTCGCGCTGGGCGAAGATCGGCAGGGCGGCGACCTCCGCCGGAAGCTCGAGCTCGATGTCGAGCCGCTGCGCCATCGCGATCTCGAAGCGCTGCCCGGCCAGCGGCCGTACGGCGCGTCCATCGACGGCGACGAGGCGTCCGGTCACCGGTCCGAGGTCGATCCAGAAGTTGGTCGAGGCCGCTGCATTGATGACCCGGAGCCGCACCCGACCGCCGCGTTCGACCTGGACCACCTCGGGGTCGCTGAGGTCGCAGTCGTTGACCAGGAAGGCGTCGAAGGCGATGTCGTTGAGATCCATCGCACCCGTTGCGTGGCCGTTCCCGTGATCCATGCCACCCATGCCAGGCTGAGGCGCCGTCGCCATCATCCATGCCCGGCATCGCGTGGCCCATGGCCGCATGGTCCATGCCGCTCGCAGGAGCCCGGACCATGCGCCATGTCCATCGCCGCGGTCCCCGACCCGGCATGCGCCGCCTGCCCGGAGACCAGCTGCGCGAGGATCTCCTCCGGCGGCCTGAAGCTGAAGTCGTGCAGGAACATGACGACGTTCTGCCGATCGATCCCGCGCTCGGCATCGTCGCGCACGATCAGCGGCGCGGCGAGCATGAGCTGCTCCTGCAGCCCGAAGTGCGAATGCATCCAGTGGGTGCCGGGATGCGTCAGATCGAAGGCATAGTCGGCGCTCTCGCCCGGCGCCAGCGGCGGCTGCGACAGCGGGTTGCCGTCGAGCCCGAACGGCGGGGTCAACCCGTGCCAGTGGATGATGGTCGGCTCGGCGCTCTCGTTGCGGAGCCGGGCGTGAAATCCTTCGGAGCGGTAGAGGTCGAGACCCGGATGTCCGGCCTCGTCGACAATGCCGAAGACGGTTGCCGCGCGCCCCTGAACCTCAATGACGCGCGACCGCACCGCCAGTTCGCGGGCGGGCGTCGTCGCCCGCGCGATCGAAGGAAGCGTGGACGGGGCGAGCGCCGCTCCCGCGAGACTGCCCGCGACGCCGCATAGAAGGCTGCGCCGATCGATCGGAAGACCCAAGCCTGACACGCGTTTAATCCTCCGTTGGTCGCAAAGAGGCTACGGCAGCGCCGCAGCAACTCAAGCCTTACGCCTTCCAGCTAGTGGAAGGTCAAGCGCCCGATCTAGGACAACGCCCGAGCGCTCGGGGAACTTTGCCGGCCGCAATGGGTTGAGGAAAAGTCGTGTCCGCCAAACGGCGTGAGCCCACGGTAGCCCCCCGACTGGGAGAGTGAAGATGAGCACACAGCCCGCGGCCCCGAGTGAATAGCCAACGCAACGTGGAAGGCAATGTCCTACATCCGCTTCGAACTCATGATCCTCACCTCGACGGTGGTGATGTTCATCCTGATGTATCTAAATACCTACGCTTGGGAGCACGCCTTCTTCTCCGAGACGCGCACCTACATGGCGATCCTGATGGGCGCCGCGATGGCGGTGATCATGCTCGCCTACATGCTTGGGATGTACTCCAACACGCAGGTCAACATCGCGATATTCGTCGGAGCGATCATCGTTTTCGCCCTCTCGCTCTGGCTGGTCCGCAGCCAGGTTACAATCAGCGGTTCGAGCTATATGCGCGCGATGATTCCGCACCATTCGATCGCCATCATGACCTCGGAGCGCGCTCAGATCCGCGACCCGCGTGTCCGCAAGCTCGCTGACGAGATCATCGAGGCGCAGCGGCGCGAGATCGCGGAGATGCGCTACCTGATCGCCGAGGTTTCTTCGGGGAACGTGGTCGAAAACATCTATCGGGACCCTCCGGCCGAGCCGGGAACCGTTGAGGATGCGCTTGCAAACACGTTGATTTCGACACTCGACCTTGCGCCGATATCCGAGGCGGAGGCCGATCGCGTGCTCGAGGCAGGAACCCGCTGCACGTTCAATCGGAGCCCGGAGACGGAGCCTGTCCTATGGGCCGATCGGGAGGGCACCGCAGCGGCCATGAAGCTGAATGGCGTTCTGGTAGCTCTTGAAGGAGCCGGCGAGGCCGACGCTGGCGGTGTGGAGTTCTCGACGCGCGGCACCACAATCACTGTCCGGCCGCTCGGTGACGAGGCCGACTGGCGCTCGGACGCGGAACTCGTCTTAGAACTCGATCAAGGCCTGACGATCGGCTACCGCGGCTTCTACGGGTGTGAGGCCGCCTGAGGGCTGGTCGGCCGAGTTCCTCGAACGGAGCACCACATGGCGTTTGATCGGGATAAAAGGTCAGCGTCCCTTTATCGCATGGTCATTCCCGACCACCTCTGCCCCTATGGGCTCAAGACAAGGGATCTGCGCGAGCGGCGCGGGTTCGCGTCGAAAATCATCCTACCAGGCCGGAGGGTCCCATCAGGTAGACCACTAGGTCAGCGAAGAAACACCCACGACGAGGAAGCCGAGCAGGAACATGCCCAGCGAGGTGTGAAACAGACCGGCGGCTACACGCCTCCAACGCATCTGTTTTTTTGGTGGCAATCTTCGTCCAGGTGGTCAGAGGCACGTAGTTGTCGAAGTTGGTGTAGGCCTTGAACCGCGGCAGCTGCGGCTGGTCGACGATACCGTTGGTGTTGTCGACGACGAGCCCGTCGAAGGCTCGAGCCGTCGGCCGAAGCCGCGAGCCGGAGTTTGTCCGAGCCGAAGAGCCCGAGCAGCGTCTAAGTGACGAAGCCGGTCTGCAGGGTGAGCCCGAGATCGTCGCCAGCGGTCTCCTCATTCATGTTGTAGAAGAGATCGCCGGTCCCGCCTTCGGCGGCGGTCTTCGCGGTCCAGAGTGCGGCGTTGAGCTTCGCGGCGAACGGATTGCCGGCGTCAGCCGTGGTGCCGATGCGAGCCCACTGCGCCGCCGATCGTCGCCGCGCTAACGCCGAGAATCGAGCCGCCGACCGACCCGCCGATCGCGGTGCCGGCGGCGGCGAGCATGATGGAAGCCATGGGTCTGCTCGATCGGTTGTGCCGCCGCAGGCCGGCGGGGTATGGACGCGCTATGCGACGGCGGCGGTTTCTCATTTTCGGGCTCGTCAGCACCGGTGCGGCGCTGGCCGGCGGCGCCATCTGGCGGCCGTTCTCGATCGAGATCGCGCAGGCCCGGGCGCGAACCCGCGGCCGGAGCAAGATCTTCGAGAGCCGCTTCGGCGCCATGGAGTACGCGGTCGCCGGGACCGGGCCGCCGGTGCTGATGATCCACGGCACCGGCGGCGGCTTCGACCAGGGGCTCGCGTTCGCCCAGCCACTGGTCGCCGCCGGCTGGCAGGTCATCGCACCGTCGCGCTTCGGCTACCTGCGCTCCGACTTCCCCGCCGATCCCTCCTCGGAGAACCAGGCAGACGCCTTCGTCGACCTGCTCGACCGCCTCGGGATCGACCGTGTGCCTGTACTCGGCGGATCGGCCGGAGCGCTGTCGGCCATGGCGTTCGCGATCCGCCACCCAGACCGCTGCGCGGCGCTCGTAGTGCTGGTGCCGGCCGCCTTCGCACCCGACAGGCCCGCGCCGCGGCCGCCGAACGCATTGGCCGAGGCAATCATCGCCTACGGCCTGCGCTCGGACTTCCTGTTCTGGCTCGGCATGACAATGCGCGAGGACGCGATGATCGGCACGCTGCTCGCCACAGATCCTGCGCTGGTGCACGACGCGAGCCCGGCCGAGCAGCAGCGGGTCCGGGCGATCCTGCACGACATCCTGCCGGTCAGCGATCGCGCCCGCGGCCTGACGAACGACGGCAAGCTCGCCGGCTCTCCGGAGCCGATGGCGCTTGAGGCGATCCGGGCGCCGACGCTCGCGCTCTCGGTCGCGGACGACCGATTTGAGACCCTGGCGGCCGCTCGCCACATCGCGGCGACCGTGCCGGGCGCACAGATGGTGAGCTTCCCGAGCGGCGGCCATGTCTGGGTCGGGCACAACGACGAGGTCTGGGCGGCGGTGGACGCGTTCCTGTCGCAGGCGGTCTGAGCAACGTTCAACCCGCCGGAAACAGGAAGGCAATGGGGACGCGACGACGCCAGGCGACGCTCAGGGCTTCCTCGATCACGCCGGTGTGCTCGTAGGCGTGGATAAAGCGGTCGGGCGCGGCCAGGATGCCGCAGTGCTTGGCGACCGCGCCGGCCCGCATCCGGAACAGGATCAGCGCGCCCGTCTGCGCATCCGCGATCGGGATCTCCAGCATCAACCGGCGCGCCGCGTCTGCGAGCGGCTCGCGGGCGCCGGTCTCGCCCGGCGGCACGAAAGTCGCCGCAACGCGCTCTCGCCGCCCGCCTGCCGCATTGCGCCAAACCGCGCAGAAGCCGAGCCTCCAGGGCGGGGTGGGGTGAAGCAACGCCGACAGCATGTACCAAGTCAGCTGCCGCCAGGCACGAGCGTGTAATACTGATGGAACTCGTCTCCAATACCCATGTTGCAGTCAGCTGCCTTGAGATCGAGCACGAGTTGATCGTTCAGCGTGCGCGTACGCCAATTCCATCCGTCGGGAAGAGATTTCATCTGCGCATCTAGCGTGTCGAGATCGTCCAGGGAGAACTGCGCCTCGTGGGCCTGCAGGATCCACGCTTGACCCTTGCCGTCAATCATCTCCCAGACCTTTTGCCCAGCGTCGTAGACCATCTTCTGGGTCTTGCAGGTCTGGAAAGGCTCGTAGGGCGTCGAGCCCTCGCTGCCGCCGAGCGAGCTTACCGGGGCCTGAGCCGCCCAACGGGCGTCTATGCCGCCGAACGACTTCGTCTCGCCGAAGCCGATCGTCTGCGAGTCCATGACCCAGAAGTGCGGTCCGTTCTTCTGGATCGACTGCACATTCATCTGCTTGGGCCATCTCGGTCGGGTCTATCGCGTTCCACGCGTCCTCAGGGCAGGCGTTGAGGCCGGATGTGTTGTAAATGTCGACATAGCCATCGTTGATAACGAGGACTTCGCAGAACCGCATGTTGCGCGTGTTCTCTACGTCGACCATGGTGACCTTCTCCGCGGTCGCTGTGTCCTGTGCCTGGACATCGCCTGGCGCGGTCGCCAGTGCGGTCGCAAGGCAACGCGAGGATCCAGCGCAGCCGCAGCCAGTCTTTCTGTTGGATCGTTTCTCGAGCATGATCCGGCTCTCCCCTTGTCCGGCTCTTCAGCAATCCGTGGCGGCGCAGTTGCGCGCGGCGACGCCGGCCCATCCGGCTGCGCCCGGGCCACGTGCGCCGACGCCGACCCCGTGGTAGCCTGCACCCACGCCGCCGCCCGGTCCGATCCGGTCGATGAATAGCGCGGACATGCCGCCGCCTTCCGGCATCACGCCGTCAATCAGGCGGTAGTCGTAGATCAGGTCGTCCCCGTCGATGACCGGGTTGAGTATTTCGACGACGACGAGCGAGCTCTCGCTCCGCCCAGGCTCGTAGACCGACAGCGTCGCGTTCGGCGGATCGTCGTCGAAATCGTCGGGCGCATCGGTCCACTCCTTGAGGTAGTCGTCCATGGTGATGTGGCCGGCGAGGCGGTTGGGCCGGTCGGAGAAGTAGAGCGTGTGCGGGCTCACTTCGACGAGACGGAAGGTGCCGGCCTCGGCGTCGATCTCGAGCCCTTCGGACGTCTGCACGAACAGCAGTTCGATGTCGGCGTCGTCCGCCGCCGCCGGCGACAGGCCCAGCACGCAGGCCCCAGCGGCCAGCGTCAAGGTCAGGTTTCGGATTGTTCTCGTCATGGACTCTCTCCTGAACCGGCGCGCGCTCATTGCGCCGCCGCCGGCATCGGTTGAAGGACGATGAACCCCTCGTCCCACATGTAGTAGAAGCGCCCTCCAAAGCCGGGGCTGAGAAGCGTGTTGAAGTTCATCGGCTCGAAGAAGTCGGACTCGGCGAGTACCTTGCCCGTCTTGGCGTCGAGCCAAAGCGCCTGCTGCTTGTAGGGCGGGTTGGAGGTCTGGTTCAGGGCGTCGAGCGTCGTTCCCGGCTCCGCGCGGGCCGTGCCGAGCACCCGGGCATCCTGCGGGCCGTAGAGCGCCTGCAGCGCGGTCGTCGCGCCGTCGAGCGTCCAGGCCGTCGTCATCTCGCCGGTCTCCTGATCGAAGTCGATACCGGCGATCTTCATCATGTTCTGGTCGGCGGAGAACACCATGCTCAGCTCGGGGTCGACCGCGCCCTTGGGCGGCGCCCAGCTCTGGCCCGTGGGCAGGTCCTGGCCGAACGGATAGATGCGGGTGATCTTGGTCGGGTCGCTCTGACTTATCGCCACCATCGCGGATGCCGACGTCGTGCTGGGCAGGCCGTTGACCTGCACCACGACCCAGTCGCCGAGGATTCCCGGCGCGTCGCCGGATGTCTGGCCGTCCGCGAGGTAGTCCCCGACGACCCAGTCCGTATCCTGCGACAGCTTCTTGGTTTCGGGATCCCAGATGAACCGGTAGAACTTGAGGACGGAGGGCGCGTAGATCGCGATCTTGCCGTCATGGACGGTAATCGTGTGCGGCGTCACTGCATTCTCGGGCACGCTGACCCGATCGTAGATCTCGAAGGTCTCTGGGTTCACCGCGAGGATGGTCGAGCCCGGAGACGCGGCAACCCCGCCCGGACACTGGAAGGCCGCGAGCGTTCCCTGGATGTCGCAGGGCGTCGCGCGTGTCTGGTTCTTGAGGATGAGGGTGCCGTCCGGCGCGATCGTCAGGTGCTTGAAGTTGCTGCCCTCGGCCGGCGCATCTGCCGGCAGGGCGATATGCTGGAGGATCAGCCCCGTATCGCCGTCCAGTTTCACCAGATGATTTCCGAAGGCGATCGGGATGTTCCCGTCGGGCAGGATGTTGAGATTGGCCGCGCCGACCCATTCACCGCTGACATTGCCGTTCTGAAGATAGGTGCGCCACACCTGCTTGCCGGTGGTGGCGTCGACCTTGGCGACGTACGGCCCTGGCGGTACGACGCCCTGCGCGGGCGGGTTGTTGCCCCCCGTCAGATATAGCTCGCCGGGACGGCGGTTGTTCATGAACAGCACGCCCTGGTAGCTGTCCTCGCTGCGCCACGCGTAGACGGTGTTCGGCCCGTCCATGGAGCCGAGGAACGTGGCGCAGGGGTAGAACTGGCTTCTTGTCGCGTCCGATACCTCCGCGCCGTTCAGCGACTGGAAGTAGCCCGGCGTTTCCCGCTCCTGCACGCAGGCCCATTCCTGCTGGATCGCTCCGAGATCACCGGGCGAGGGTCCGTTGGCGGCGGAAAAGCCGTCGGTCGCCGCCGCAGGGTCGGTCGCGGTTTGCGCTGCAGCTGCCGTGGTCAGCACGACCGCGCTCAGCAGGCCCAGACAGGTCTTCTTGGGAAGTCTCATGGACATTCTCCTTTTTTCGTTGCGCGTCCGGCCGGATTGCGACCGTCGTCAGAACTGGATGCGGGTCCGCAATCCCCAGAGCACGACATGATCGTCCTCCGGGTTGGCGGCGGGATTGCGAACGACCTGGACCGAGGGCGTGATGGCGAATGACGAAAGCAGTTGCAGCCGGTAGAACATCTCGGCGGTGTACTGGTCCTGCAGCGCGTCGACGGACGGGTTGCCCCAGCCTGCCGCGACGCCGAACATGTCGTTGGACGGACGCCGCGGAGTGTCGAGCTTTACGCCAAACCCGGCGACGAAGTCCTGCTTGAAGATCGACGCGTTGCCATCTGACCAGCCCCCGAAGGCGAACGGATACCAGCGGTCGTCGAAGAGATACCCTGCCTGCCACGCGACGCCGCTACCGGCGGACAATCCCTTTTCCTTCAGAGCGTCCTGGTACCAGAACTGAACCTTTGACCGAGTTCCACAGCTGGTTCTCGATCCCCGATGGCAGATAGCGGAACTCGGCCGAGTAGAAGTATTCGTCTTGCTCGATCGTATCGAACGGATTTTCGGTCGCGGAACCGTTGGCGTCGTGGACACCCGCGACCATGGCGAACTTGGGCCCAAATTGACTACCGAAGCCCAAGCCGAAGCCGCGCCCCGGTTCGGCCTTCGACAGGCTCGCCTGCATGCCGGAGTTCTGAAAGCCAGTCAGCGAGGCGGATAGCGCCGAGGTGTTGTACCACGCGATAGAGCTGATGACTCCGCCGATCACCCGGAATCTGTCGTCCGCGAAGGACTGCCGCCACGCCAATTCGGCGACATTGAACCCAGCGTCGCTGAAGCCGGTGCCCGAGTTCACGATGCTGCCGAACTGGGGGGCGAGTTGAGTCGGCGGGATATCGTCATCCCACGCCTGCTGGTTTCGCAGCCGGAACGTCAGGCGGCCGGTGTTCTTCCCGCCCCTGTTCAGGAGGGTCCACGCGCCCTGGATCTGCGTCCGTGTCGCGGCTGCGTCCGAGACCCCAGTGAGCGTCTCGTCCGCGGACTGATACAGGGCCTGAACGCTGAAGCTCAGTTGGAGGCCGTACTTCTGGTTCAGTCCCCGCTTGAAGTTGTACCAGGGTTCGAACGCCTTCAACGTGCCGTCCGGCGACAGCAGGCCGCCGACGGTGGCGTCGTCCTGCTCAAGCTGGGTGGTGACGCCGTCCGGCCCTTCGAGCGTCGGAGTGGTGGCATAGCCGGATTTGGTCGTACCGGCGGGCATGGGCATCCCTCCGCCGTCTGTTGCCTGCGCTTCGACCGGACCACCGACCTGATGCGCAAGCGGCGGCCAATAGCGTCATCGAGACTGTCGCGCGTCGGCTTGCGCGCCGCAGACCGGCAGACCCTCGGGGCCGCAGTCGAAGGCGCGAGCGTGTCGAATGGCGAGAAACACAGACGGTCAAGCCCCTTACGCGTTGGTCGGACCTGAACATATCCGCCATCGAACCAGCGACGCATCGCGAAAGTCGATCGAGCTTCTCTCGACGCGCCACGTCGTGCATGCGCCGAGGAGGCGATCAGGTTCCGCAGACGCCTCCCGTTCCGTTGGCGACGTAGGGAAACGACAGGGGATGCCGGCGTCAGGATCCTGCGTTCCTAAACGCAGTCGGGTTCATGCCCGTCCACCGCATCATGGCGCGGTTGAGCGAGGTTGGCCGGGAATAGCCCAAGTCGGCTCGCGACGCGGCCGATCGGCTCCTCCCCGTCGGCCACAAGGTGCAGAGCCCGCTCCTGCCGCACGTCATCCAGAAGTGCCTTGAAGGTCCGGTTCTCCTCCTTCAGGCGCCGCTGGAAAGTCCGGCTGGTCATTCCGGATGCCTCTGCGACCTGTCCGACAGTCGGGATCGCTTCCTCGTCTTCAAGCATGGCTGAGAGAAGGGTGCGCACCGAGTCTGCAGAAGCCACCGCCGTTCCGAAGCGGCTCCAGCCTCGCGCGTTTCAACTCTTCGCTGCGGTCGCGCGAATAGCGGGGAAAGCGGCGCTCCGCGACGGATTTCGGAAGAATTGCGGTGAGCGCTCTCGTGTCGGTCCCGGCCACGACATCCATACCGAACCAGCGCTCCAGGTGAGCGACACCAAGATCCGGATGCGCGGGCAGCTCCGCCCGCAAGAGCCGTGGCGCCGGCGCCCCGCTCATGGCGCATATGCGGTCGAGCACCGCCAGGGCATATTGCGACATCAGATGCAGCGTCTCGGCATCGAAACGTGCGCCGTACGCGTGGCGCACGATCACGTTATCCTCTTCGACTTCCAGGCTCAGCAATTCGTGCGAACAGAAATACGGAAGGGCAGAGAGAGATTCGCGCAAGTGCATCTGCCGGGGTCAGGGCGCCGAGCGCGACGCGGCCGACCTGCACAAGGTCGACATCTTCGCTCTCGGCCACGATACGACAGGGCGCATCGGGGCCCGCTTCCCTGGCGATGTCCCGCAGCAGCGCGCCGACATTGAGAAGTGGGACAGGCCGCATCGGGGTGCAGTACGCAAGGCTGGACAGCCGGTGCCGGAGCAGCATTGCTTCCGCAGGAATGCAACGTCTGTCGAGCCAACGGAGAGATGGAAGCGATGCCATCGCTCGCACCAGTGGGATGGCCTGCGCCATTCTCGTCCCCCAACAACCGACAGTCGCTTCGCCAAAGGTTACAATGAAGTGTCTAGCGGGGCAAACCACGCGCGGGGCAGGTACTGTAACCTGACGTCTGGAAATTCGGCTGGTGGGGACGCTGCGCGCGCCTGCCGGGACATGCCCCGGCAGACGCGGCCCATCCTGATATTCCATCTGATCGAGTGATCGAGCACGGCCCCGGCGACATCGCCACGGTCTTTGGCCGTGCGTTCGAGCTTGCCATGCAGATCGAACGGGAGCGGTTCCTGCGCGACGGCCCCTACGAGCGCACCTGCTGAGCGCCAGGGCTACGCCAACGGCTACAAGCCCAAGCGTATCGACACGCCGGCCGGCACGGTCACCGTCGAGGTTCCCAAGACCGCCGGCCATGATGGCGCGCCGTTCGACCCGCAATCTCTGGAGCGCGGTCGCCGCTCGGTGCGCGCCGTGATGCTGGCGGTGGCGGAGATGTACGTCAAGGGCGTGTCGACCCGCGAGGTCGAGGCCGTGATGCGCGAGTTCGGCATCGAGAGCCTGTCGTCGACGCAGGTCAGCCGCGCGGCGAAGTTGCTCGACGACGAGCTGGAAGCCTGGCGCAGCCGGCCTCTCGGCGAGATCCGGTATCTGATCCTCGATGCGCGCCACGAGAAGATGCGCCACGCCGGGATCGTGCGCGACGCCGCCGCCGTCAAGCCGCCCAGTTCGTTGTGGCTGATCGTGGTCGACGCACCCATCGATGTGCTGCCGAAGCACGCCACATGCCGCCTTGGCGTCCCGGGACAGCGCGCAGTCGCGAAGGCGCCGATGCTCCCCGGCTGCGATGTCGCCGCGGAAGCAGGCGGCCACCATGAGATAGCGCAGATAGCGGTCAAAAACGCCTGAATGCGCCACCATCAGGGCCCGTGAGCCGCAGGCCGAGATCAGCGCCTGATGGAATTCGCCGTCGTACCGCTTCCAGGCCGGCGCTTCCTCCCGCCGACCCTCGATCATCCGCCGCTCGATCACTTCGAGCTTGTGATGGGCGGCGACGACCCGCCCTTCCCACTCCACATCGCCGGTGGCGAAGGAGTGCTCGAGCGCGTACCCCTCGAGCAGCAGGCGCAACTCGGCAACCTCGCGAAGTTCCGACGCGCTCACCGGCGGCACCTCGAAGGTGGCGCTGTCCTTCGGCGAGCACGAGGCCCTCGGCAGAAAGCCGGCTCAGAATCTCGCGCAGCGTGCCGATGCCGACGCCGTAAGCATCGCGCATCGTCTCGAGCCGCAGCTTCTGTCCCGGCGGGAGGCGGCCGAAGACGATATCGGCGCGAAGGCGCTGGTAGGCGCCCTCGCCAGCGGTGAGCACCGCGCCTGCGTCGGAAGACATTGCGCCTCCATCGTACGAAATCATGTTCGTAGGATGATTGCACGAACAGCGGTTGAACAGCAAGACGGGCTGTGACATCATCAGGCGTGGA
>CAVOGP010000015.1:0-5848 GCA_963695425.1 uncultured Alphaproteobacteria bacterium
AAAGTCGACCACGGTAGCGGCGGGGTAGGCTCGCTGCGGGCGGCGTAAAAGTCGGCCACTTTGGCCCTTTCCGGCTGCGGGGAGGGCGGGGGTATTTTCACCGTGGAGCTTTATCGGAAGGTCCGTCTGGCTTGTCGGGACGGCATGAGCCAGCGTGAGGCGGCGCGGCATTTCGGAGTCTCGCGCGACAGCATCAGAAAGATGCTGAGCTTTTCGGTTCCGCCGGGGTATCGGCGGTCCGCACCGGTCAGGCGTCCGAAGCTGGACGGGTTCACCGAGATCATCGACCAGTGGCTGCGGGAGGACTCGTCCAGCGCGCCAAGCAGCGGCACACGGCGAAGCGGGTGTTCGAGCGGCTGCGCGATGAGCATGGGTTCATCGGCGGCTACACGATCGTGAAGGACTACATCCGCGAGCATCGCCGGCGCGGGCGGGAGATGTTCGTGCCGCTGCATCACCCGCCGGGCCACGCCCAGGCCGACTTCGGCGAAGCGGCGTGTTCATCGGCGGCGTCGAGCGGACGGCGCACTTCTTCGCCTTCGACCTGCCGCACAGCGACGCCAGCTTCGTCCGCGCCTACCCGGCGGCCACCGCCGAGGCCTGGGTGGATGGTCACGTCCACGCCTTCGCGTTCTTCGGCGGCGTGCCGCAGTCGGTGCTCTACGACAACGATCGCTGCCTGGTGGCGCGCATCCTGCCCGACGGGACGCGCAAGCGGGCCACGCTCTTCAGCGGGTTCCTGTCGCACTACCTGATCCGCGATCGCTACGGCCGCCCGGGCAAGGGCAACGACAAGGGCGCCGTCGAGGGACTGGTCGGCTGGGCGCGCCGCAACTTCATGGTTCCGCTGCCGCGCTTCGCCTCCTGGGAGGACTTCAACATCTGGCTCGAGGCGCAATGCCGCAAGCGCCAGGCGGAGATCCTGCGTGGTCACACCGAGACGATCGGCGCGCGGCTGGCGCGGGATCTGGCGGCGATGGCAGACCTGCCGGCCGCACCCTTCGACGCCTGCGACCAGGTAACCGGGCGGGTGAGCTCGCAGGCGCTGGTGCGCTACGAGACCAACGACTACTCCGTGCCGGTCGCCTTCGGACACCGCGACGTCTGGCTGCGCGGTTATGTCGACGCGGTGGTGATCGGCTGCGGCGGCGACGTCATCGCGCGTCATCCACGGTGCTACGACCGCGAGGACATGGTCTTCGACCCGGTGCACTACCTTCCGTTGATCGAGAAGAAGATCAACGCCCTGGATCAGGCAGCACCATTGGCCGAATGGGATCTGCCGGCCGAGTTCCAGACCCTGCGCCGGCTGATGGAGGCGCGGATGATCAAGGCGGGACGGCGCGAGTACGTGCAGGTCCTGCGGCTGCTGGAGAGCTTCGAGCTCGACGACCTGCATGCCGCGGTGAAGTCTGCGCTGCGCATGGGCGCCGTCGGCTTCGACGCCGTCAAGCACCTGGTGCTGTGCCAGGTCGAGAAGCGTCCGCCGAAGCTCGATCTCGATGTCTACCCCTACCTGCCGCGCGCCACCGTCGCCACGACTTCGGCGGCCAGCTACATGTGCCTGGTGTCGGGGGATGCGGCGTAATGGGTAAGTCAAGCAGCCTTTCGCATCGGGTCGAAGGCTTCGCGGGTGTGAAGCATGGTCCAGAGCACGGTGACGCGTCGGCGTGCGAGGGCGATGAGGGCCTGGGTGTGGTGCTTCCCCTCGCGGCGCTTTCGATCGTAGAACGCCCGGGAGAGGGGGTCGCCGGTGGTGACCGCGCAGAAGGCGCTCTGGTAGAAGACGCGCTTGAGTGCCTTGTCGCCGCCGTAGGCACGTCGCCACCCCGATCGCTCTCCGGACTGACGCAGCACCGGCGCGAGGCCGGCGGCGGAGGCGAGCGCGTCGGCCGAACCGAAGCGCCGGATGTCGCCGGTGCAGGCGATGAACTCTGCCGCGAGCACCGCCCCCATCCCCGGCAGCGAACGGATGAGGGCGCCGTCAGGGTGGTCGGCCAGCAGGATTTCGAGGTCGCGTTCGATCCGGGCGATCTTCGCCTTCGCGTCGAGCGCCTCGGCGGCCAGCTCGCGGATCAACGCGGCGGTCACGGCCTCGCCCGGGACGGCGATCCGCTGGGTGCGGGCGGCCTCCAGCGCCCGCTCGGCCAGCGCCTCGATCCCGTGCAGATGCGGCGTCTTTCTCAGGTGGCCGGCGATCCTCGCCCGGCCGGCGCCCCGGATCTCGGCGGGGGTGACATAACGCGCGAGCAGCGCCAGCGGCGCCTTGCAGGTCACGTCGAGCGTCCGCTCCAGGGCGGGATGGATGCCGCAGAGAAGCCCGCGTATCCGGCTGAGGCGCCGGGTCTGGTCCTGGACCAGCTCGCGCCGCCGTCCGACCTTGAGCCGGAGGGCGACGAGCGTGTCGTCGTCGGGCAGGATCCTGCGCAGGTCGCGGGTCCGCACCAGGTCGGCGATGGTCCGGGCATCCCGCGGGTCCGACTTGCGCTCGCCGCCGGCGAAACCCTGGCCGGCGCGGTTGACGGCGATCCCCGGCGCATGGACGAGTTCGAAGCCTTCGGCCAGCAGCATGGCCTCGAGGAAGCGCGCGAAGGAGCCCACGACGTCGAGGCCGATCACCACCTCGCCGTCGAGCCCGCGCAGCTCCGCCACCAGGGCGTCGATCGCCTGCGCGTCGTTCTCGACCGCGCGGTCGAGAACGACGCGGCCTCCCTCGTCGATGCCGACCGCCCAGTGGGTCACCTTGGCCGCGTCGATGCCGATGCAGATCCGCATGGAACCACCTCCCCTCAGCTTCCGGACCGCGTGCCCCTTCTCGCCTGCATCGCCTTACACAGCCATCGAGGGCATCGCGTAATCAGCGGTCGATCAAGGGCGGTGATGCGGGCGGCCCAGCGTCCCGAACCATCTTTGGCAGCAGGCATGACAGCCATACCCGCATCACCTGCGCTTCGGCAGCTTCTCACCGCCGAAGACGCTATGAAAAGTGGTAAGGCGGCGTGACCGAGGCCCCGGAGATCCTGCTCGCCCATCATCTCAAGACGCTGAAGCTGCCGACCTTCCTGCAGGGAATACGAGAAGCTGGCTCGCCAGTGCGCCGCCGAAGGCCTGGACCATGTCCGCTTCCTCGCCCGGCTGGTGGAGCTGGAGCTGATCGACCGCGAGCGCCGGATGATCGAGCGCCGGATCAAGGCCGCGAAGTTCCCGGCCGTCAAAAGCCTCGACAGCTTCGACTTCAAGGCGATCCCGGCGCTCAACAAGATGCAGGTGCTGGAACTGGCCCGCTGCGAGTGGATCGAGCGGCGCGAGAACGTCATCGCCCTCGGCCCCAGCGGAACCGGCAAGACCCATGTCGCCCTGGGGCTCGGTCTGGCCGCCTGCCAGAAGGGGCTCTCCGTCGGCTTCACCACCGCAGCCGCCCTGGTCCATGAACTGATGGAGGCCCGCGACGAACGCCGGCTCCTGCGCCTGCAGAAGCAGATGGCCAGCCAGAAGCTGCTGATCATCGACGAACTCGGCTTCGTGCCGCTCTCCAAGACCGGCGCCGAACTGCTGTTCGAGCTGATCTCCCAGCGCTACGAGCGCGGCGCCACCCTGATCACCAGCAACCTGCCGTTCGACGAGTGGACGGAAACCTTCGGCTCCGAGCGCCTCACCGGCGCGCTGCTCGACCGACTGACCCACCACGTCACCATTCTCAAGATGAACGGCGACAGCTATCGCCTCGCCCAGAGCCGTACGAGAAAAACCCCAGCCAACGCCTGACGCCAGCAAACCCGGTTGGCCCTTCAGGCCAACGCGCCTTGGCACACGCCAGCTATCCGACGAGCGCGCGTACCAAGGCGCGCTCCAATTCCGGCATCAGTGACCGTCAACAAGATGGTAGAGTTTTGCGCCGCCATCTGGTTGGTTTTTCCACCGCCGTTGACAGGAGCCGGGAGGGGGAGGCCGGCAGGCATGTCGATTGCGCTTTCGGTGGACTTGAGGCGGCGGGTTCTGGCCGCGGTGCGTGAAGAGGGCCTGACCCACCGGCAGGCGGCGGAGCGGTTCAGGGTGAGCGCGGCGAGCGTGAGCCGCTGGCGAGCGTGGAGCGGGAGAAGGGCGATCCGCGCCCCGGCCCTCTGGGCGGCGACCGCAGGACCCATGTGATCGAGGCCCATGCGACGACGATCCTGGAGGTGTTCGAGGCGCGCCGCGACATGAGCCTCGAGGAGCTGCGCGCCGAGTTGGCGGAGCGCGGGCTGCCATTCGGGTACGGCACGCTGTGGCGGTTTTTCAATCGCCGCGACTGGACGCGCAAAAAAAGACCGCCCATGCCGCCGAGCAGGAGCGCGCGGACGTCCTGACGCGCCGGCAGGCCTGGTTCGACGGCCAGATCGACCTCGACCCCGAGCGCCTCGTGTTCATCGACGAGACCTGGGCGAGCACGAACATGGCCCGCACCCACGGTCGCTGCCCGCGCGGCGAGCGGCTGCGCATGGCCGTCCCGCACGGCCATTGGAAGACCACCACCCTTGTGGCCGGCCTCGGCGCGAGAGGCATCGTCGCGCCCTGGGTTCTCGACGGTGCGATCAACGGCGACGCCTTCGAGACCTATGTCGGCAAGGTCCTGGTCCCGGAGCTGAAGCGCGGCGACATCGTCATCATGGACAACCTCTCCAGCCACAAGGGGCCGGAGGTGCGGACGCTGATCGAGGCGGCCGGAGCGCGGGTCCTCTGCCTGCCGCCATACAGCCCCGACTTCAACCCGATCGAGAATGCCTTCGCCAAGCTCAAGGCCCTGCTGCGCAAGGCCGCCGAGCGCACCGTCGAGGGCCTGTGGAGTGCTATCGGTCGCCTCGTCGACCTCATCACACCAGCCGAGGCTCGAAACTACTTCGAGAGCTGCGGATACGATCCAGACCTATAGGATTCCGGCTTAGGGTCGGGCTTGCGTCGAATCACGGCTGCACCCCACTTTCCTGCCCGATCCGGCCGGCGATACATCGGGGCGCTGCTGCCCGTGCAACGCCAAACTGACGCCTCCCGATTGCGAAAGACGGTCCGGCCCATACCCGCTCATCCTCGCCCTCTGGTCCGAGGATTGAAAGTATCGCGGCGATTGGGCGGCGATCATCTCCCATGACAAACGGGAAGGCGCTTGCATACCAACTGCAATCAACCGGTCTGGTTCTGCAGCTGCGCGGCGAAACCCGTTCTTTCTTGCATACCGGCGTGCTGTCGTTGGCGCTGCGCGACCAGTGTTCTTGCCAGAACTCGAACTCCTTGAGGGAATCGGAGCAAGGCAGATTTCCGGAGTTTCTCCGGCCACAAGAGACGAAACCGAGCAGCCCCGGCTACCAAACGGCCTCCTCCCACACGAAGAAATGACGCCGGCCTGCGGGACGGCCGCGATGCGGCCACCAGTCGGGGGCTGGCCGATGCCCGAGCAGAAGCCCGGGCATAAGGGCAGAATCCGCTCTCTATTCTGGGCGTGTTGTGGAGGATTCTACTAACGGCCCGAAGGCGTGACTCGTCTCTCCGGCGCCGACCCGCACGTCCGGCATGGTCATTCGCGCGGACGGTCCAGCCTTGCCGGCTTCGGCCGTCGACGAAGCCGGCCGCGGACGCCCCAGCCGGGGGCGGCCGCGATTTCGCGGCCACCCGGGGCGCCCACGGCCGGCTTGGAGACATCCGGTCTAGGCTGCACCCCTCTCGCCCTCCGGCTTTCGCCTCCGGGCGACGGCCCGGCCGAAGCGGTGCTTCGGCTCGTCGGGCCGGGAACCGCAGGCCGGAGGAGCGCTTCGGACTGACGAGTGGTTTAGCGGACGGGCAATATGAGCGGTCATTCGGGAGCCGTTGGAATTAG
>CAVOGP010000016.1:0-4737 GCA_963695425.1 uncultured Alphaproteobacteria bacterium
GCGGGCCTGCCCCGCCGCTCCCGTGGCCAACTCTTCCACCGCCGTTCTCACGTCCGGGGTCGGTTTCCCGGAGGAGGGTTGGATGGAGCAGCGGAGTTTTTTCGGATTGTCGGAACATCTGGAGGCGCTGAGCAAGCATGGCGATCCGCTTGAGGTTCTCGATCAGACGGTGGATTTCGAGGATTTCCGCGGCTGGCTGGTCGAGGGGCTGGGCTAGAGCGTTTCCCGATCAATCTGCATCGTAGCCTGCGGCGGCGAAGTAGTTGACGCATTCCTGGGGCGTGAAGACGTCCACGAGGCGGCCGATGGCGCTCCAGAGGCCGTCAACGGTGCGCTCGGCTGCCTTGCGCAGCAGCGCCTTCAGCTTCGCGAAGGCCATCTCGATCGGGTTGAAGTCGGGGCTGTATGGCGGAAGGAAGGCGAGCCGTGCGCCTCTGGCCTCGATCATCGCCCTGACCGAAGCCCTTTTGTGGCTGGAGAGGTTGTCCATGATCACGACGTCGCCGGGGCGCAGGGTCGGCGCCAGGATTTGGGCGACGTAGGCCTCGAACCAGTCGCCGTTGATCGGACCGTCGAGGACCATGGGGGCGACCATGCCGTCGAGGCGGAGGCCCGCGACGAGCGTCGTGGTCTTGCGGTGGCCGTGCGGGACGCCCATGCGCAGCCGTTCGCCGCACGCGCTGCGCCCGTGCGTGCGCGCCATGTTCGTTGCGGTCCAGGTCTCGTCGATGAACACGAGCCTCGCAGGATCGAGTTCGGGCTGCGCTTCGAACCAGGCGCGGCGCTTGCTCACGACGTCCGCACGGTCCTGCTCGACCGCGTGTCCGGTCTTTTTTTCCGCGTCAGGCCGTGGCGCTGGAAGAAGCGCGACAGGGCAGAGCTCGACGCGGCGACGCCGCGCTCGGCCAGACGGGCGCGCAGCTCCTCGAGGCTCTGGTCGCGCGCCTCCTCGAAGGCGGCCATGACGTCCGCATGCCGCGCCTCGATCCGCCGCGACCGCATGTCGCCGCCCTGCGGCTTCGGCGCGAGGCTCCCCGTCGCGCGCCGGGATGCGTCCCAGCGGATCACCGATGACACCGAAACGCCGAAGCGACCCGCCGCCGCCCGTCGGCTCATCCCGGCGTCGACCGCGGCCAAAGCCCGCTTTCTCAAGTCCATCGACAATGGTTTGCCCATCTCGCCGCTCCGATCCATGCCTGCGAAAGCAGAGAGTCAGAACCGCGCCGCCTTGGGAATCCCCTCCGCGATTCAAGACGAAGGGGCGACGCTCTATGGCGACGGGTCCAGGGGCGGTCGGCCGCCGTTCGACCCGGTCTCGATATTCAAGGCGCTGATCCTGCAGGCGCGGCACAATCTCAGCGACGCGCGGATGGAGTTCATGATCCGCGACCGGCTGTCCTGGATGCGGTTTCTCGGCTTCGATCTGGGGGCGCCGACGCCGGACGAGAACACAATCCGGCGTTTCCGCAGCCGGCTGACGGAGACGGGGACGCTGAAGCGGGTGATGAAGGCGTTCGACTGGCAGCTGGACACCCGGAAAAACCTACCGCTTTCGGGCCTGGCATGATTCACTTCCCGGAACTGATCTAGGGGTGGCGATGCGGCAGGCGGGCTTCTTTGGGCTTTCGGACCATGTTGAGCGTCTGAGCAAGGACGGTGATCCGCTTGAGGTGCTCGAGGCGACGGTGGATTTCGAGTATTTCCGCGGCTGGCTGGTCGACGGTCTTGGCTATGGCGACGGGTCGAAGGGCGGCCGCCCGCCGTTTGACCCTGTCGCGATGTTCAAGGCGCTGATCCTGCAGGCCCAGCACAATCTCTCGGATGCGCGTATGGAGTTCATGATCCGCGACCGGCTCTCCTGGATGCGGTTTCTGGGCTTCGATCTCGGCGCGCCGAGGCCGGACGAGAACACCATCCGACATTTCCGCAACCGGCTCACAGAGACCGGCACGTTGAAGCGGGTGATGAAGGCCTTCGACTGGCAGCTCCAGAAGAAGGGGTATGTCCCGATGGCCGGTCAGATCGTCGACGCCTCGCTGGCGCCGGCCCCGAAGCAGCGCAACACCGAGACCGAGAAGCAGGCGATCAAGGAGGGCAAGACGGCCCGGGAGATCTGGCCCGATGAGCCGAACAAGGCCGCCCAGAAGGACACCAACGCGCGCTGGACCCTGAAGGTCGGCGGCAAGGTTCGCTATCTCCCTGACGGCACACCGCTGCCGATGATCGCTGTGCCGGTGTTCGGCTACAAAAGTCACATCAGCATCGACCGCCGCTTCGGCTTCATCCGCGAGAGCGCGGTCACCGCCGCCTCGGCGGCAGACGGCCGGCAACTGAAGCGGCTGGTGAGCCGGGAGAACACCGGCTCGGAGGTGTGGGCCGACAGCGCCTACCGCTCGCAGGCCAATGAGACGTGGCTGGCGCAGCGGATGCTGACCAGCCGGATTCACCGCCGCAAACCCGCCGGAAAGCCGATGCCCCGTAACATTGCCCGCGCCAATGCGAACAAATCGGCGATCCGCGCGACGGTCGAGCATGTCTTCGCCCATCAGAAGAACCGCTTTGGCCTGTTCATCCGCACGATCGGCATCGCCCGCGCCGAGGCGAAACTCACGCTCGCCAACATCGCCTACAACTTCGACCGGCTGATCTTCCATGAGCGCCGCCGCGCAATGGGATGAATCCGCCGGAGATCGGCCCCGAGCGTCCTATGTCGCCCGGAGCGGATCGTGTCCCAACGCTTGGTGTAGGATCGCTGACCTCCGGAGAGGTCCGAGCCTGATCAGGTTGCCAGGGCGGGCAGCCTGACGGTGGGATTGTCGGTGAAGGCGGGCGATGGTTTCAAGGCTCATGTAGCGCCGCGCGACGGTCCACTCGTCGTTGGTCTCCAGCATCAGAGCGCCGACGAGCCGGATGATGGCTCCGTCGTTGGGAAAGATCCCGATGACGTCGGCACGTCGCTTGATCTCGCGGTTCACCCGTTCGAGTGGGTTCGTAGACGAGATTTGCGCCCAGTGCTCGCGCGGGAAGTCCATGTAGGCGAGGACGTCGTCGCGTGAGGCGTCCATGAAGGTGCCGAGCTCTTCGATCTTCTCGCGCAATGCGTCGGCGACCGTGTCCCACTGAGCTTCGGCGTCGGCCTTGGTCTCTTGGGCGAAGATCGTCTTCAGCATCGCCGCCACGGCCGTGCGCTGCTTGGCCGGGGCGTGTGCCAGCGCGTTTCGCATCCAGTGCACGCGGGGGCTGTTGAAGAAGCCGGCTTTGCGGCAGTCTATCCGGTTGCCGGAGCTGCTCGCCGCATCCCGACTTCCCACAGGCGGAGCCGCGCGACGCTCGATCTCCCCATGCCGCGCATGGGCCGGATCAGGAGCAGAACAGCGATAAGGGCGGCCGCGAGCCGCTTTAGGTTGACCGCCGCCGCCGTGAGGTAGGCCTGGATGCGCATGTTCGGCAGGCCGCGCCTGACGGCGCGGGCGAGGCCGTGCCAGGTCTTCGCCTCGCCGTGGTAGCCCTCCGATCGCCAGCGGTGGCGCTGGTAGAGCCGGCGGTCCTCGTCGCTCCACCGCTCGCGCCGGCGGCGGGCGCGCAGCAGCGCCGGGTAATCGTCACCGATCACGACGGCCTTGTTCACGCGCCCCTTGGAGAGGCAGAGCGCGGCGAGGTCGCAGCCTTTGCAATCGACGGCGCGGGAGTAGAAGAAGCGGCCGTGCTTCACCGGCCGGGTCGGCCGCAGGACCCTGCCGCGCGGGCACTTCAGGATGTCGTGGCGCGCGTCGTAGCGGAAGCGGCGCAGCGGCACGGGGCTGCGGATCGGCTCGGCCTTGGCCGGGATCACCGCCTCGATCTCGCGCCGCTCAAGCCCGCCGTAGACCTTGGCATAGGCGTAACCCGCGTCGGCCGTCACTGTCCGGATCGGCGCGCCGGTGGTTTCGGCGACGGCGTCGATGCGCGCGAGCACGACCTGCCCCTCGTTGACCTCGCCGGTGGTGACCTCGACGTCGAGCACCACCCCGAAGGCGTCGTCGACCACCGCGTGCTGCTTGTAGGCCGGCTCGAGCCGGCGGTTCCGCCCGTTGGTCGCCATCGAGGCGTCGGGGTCGGTGACGCAGACCTTCTTGTGCTTGCCGGTGTTGCGGCTGTCGCGCTCCGCCGTCACGCCGTCGTCGTTCGCCTCCGCGACGGCGTCGACGTGGCGCACGGCCAAGCTCTCCCAGCTCACGTCCGCCCGGATCAGCGAGGCGTCGACATGCACGATCTCGCCCCTGGCGATCTTCGCCGCCACGCAGGCCTGCACCGTCCGCTCGAAGATGCGCCGGAAGCAATCGGCGCCCCAGCGCTGGCGGATGCGGGTCAGCGAGGAATGATCCGGCAGCGCCTCGTGCAGTCCGTAGCCGACGAACCAGCGGATCGCGAGATTGACCTGCGCCTCCCGCAGCAGCCGCCGGTCATGCACGATCCCGAGCAAGAACCCCGCGAGCATCAGCCGGACCGCGACCTCGGGATCGACGCCGGGCCGCCCGTTCGTCTCGCAGTAGTGCTCGGCGACCTCGGCCCGAAGCCAGGAGAAGTCGAGCACGCGATCCACCCGCGCGAGGACATGATCGTCGGGCACGAGCTGACGCAACGACCCCGTCATGAACAGCTCCAGCTGACCGCGTTCCTTCCGTCCGAGCATGCCGCCTTCCCATGAACCGCCCGGCTCATGGAATCAGGCTCCGGAAGGCTTCTTCAACAGCCCCA
>CAVOGP010000017.1:0-41801 GCA_963695425.1 uncultured Alphaproteobacteria bacterium
CCCCGGACTACTGGGATAATGCCTATTTCGATGGCAGTTACTTCCACAATGGTAAACCCGAGGCCGTCGAAGGCTTCTGTACGGATGTGTGGTTTGACTATGCCCGACGGTTTATCCGTGCGCAGAGCAGGCAGACAAACCCTTCCTGGCCTATATTTGCACCAATGCCCCACACGGTCCCATGCACAGCCCGGAGACATCCAGCTGCCCTTATGCCAAACACGGTGTTGACCTGGCTAACTTCTACGGCATGATCGCCAATATCGACGACAACGTCGGTAAACTGCGTGCCTTCTTGAAACGGCAGGGACTGGAAGAAAAACACCATTTTTATTTACGCCACGGATAATGGCACCTCCAGTGGAGACCAGGTCTTCAACGCCCGGAATGCGCGGTAAAAAAGGCAGCGAATACGATGGCGGTCACCGGGTACCGTTCTTTGTATACTGGCCCAAGGGGAATCTCATAGGGGGACGGGATGTGACGCCCATTACCGCCCATGTAGATGTAGTCCCCACGCTCCTGGATTTTTGCGGTATTGACACGCCCGCCTGCATTTTGACGGGCGCAGTATCCGTCCCCTGTTGGAAAACCAGGCAGCATCGCCGGATCGCATCCTGATCACAGATTCCCAGCGAGTAAAGGATCCCGTCGAGTGGCACAAGAGTGCGGTCATGACCTCGCAGTGGCGTCTGATTAACGGTCTCGGCGAAGACGATGGCCGAGGGGGTGGCGAGGCGGGGGGTCTCGGCCTCGAGCCGCGCGGCGGTGAAGAAGCGGGCGGGGACGCCGAGGTTTGCCGCGAGGGCGTGGATGGCGGCCTCGTCGGCCTTGAGGTCGATCGACCAGACGCCGACGATCTCGAAGGCGGAGCGGCCGGCGTCGGCGAGGCTCATGCGAACCAGCGCGATGAGTTCGTCCGGGAGCAGTGGCGGGCGCAGCCGACCCCCAGCGTGAGGGTCTGGCGGCGCCAGACGAGGGTGGCTCCATCGGCCAGGGCGAGGATAGTCGGGGCGGCTTCGGGGGCCGGTGTGCGGGTGACGCGGCCGGTGGCGAGCAGGGGCGCGAGCCAGGGGGCGTCGCCGGAGAGCGTGGCGGTGGCGCCGCCGATGAGGGCGGCCATGACGGGCTTGGCGTCCTCGGGGTTCTCCAGCCGCCAGCCGGGGGGCGGGGCGTCGAGGGCCGTGCCCAGCGCGAGGTCGCCGGCGGTGGTGATGGCGGGTGTGTTGCCGAGTGCGGCGGCGATGGTGCGGGCGAGGTCGTTGGCACCCCGGTGGCCGCCGAGGAGCGGGACGACGCTGGAGCCGTCGTCGGCGACGGCGAGGACGGGGGGCTCGCGGTGCTTGGCGGCGATCAGCGGGGCGAGGCTGCGGATCAGGATGGCGCTTGCGCAGAGGCCGATGATCGGATGGCCGGCAGCGAAGAGCGCGCGCAGGTGCGCGCCGGTGTCGGTGAAGTCGCGGGGGCGGATGTGGGTGCGCGCGCCGGTGGCGGCGGCGATGCGGGCGGCGAGCGGTTCGGCGTGGGGCGAGAGGGCGAGGACGACGGGGGTCATGCGGAGGGGCCCGGGAGCAGCAGCATGGAGAAGTAGGGCGCGGGGTCGGGGGCCTCTGCCAGCGGCAGCACCTGTTCGCCGGGCTGGCTGGCGCGGGCGACGTAGAGGGCGGCCTCGGCGCGGCCGAGGGTGGTCAGGAGCGCGCGCAGGCGGGGGAGGTGGCGGCCGAGCTTCATGATCGCGCCGCGGAGCCGTCGGCGAGGCGGGCGCGCAGGGCCTCGTCGGGGAGCGTGGCGGGCAGGACGGTGAAGGTGTCGTCGCGGGCGCAGAGCGGGCGCCGCGCACTGGCGGCGGCGGCCATGGGGGAGGCGACGCCGGGGACGACGACGGTGGGAAAGCGCGGGGCGAGGCGGGCGTGGAGGTAGATGAAGGTGCCATAGAAGAACGGGTCGCCTTCGCAGAGGGCGGCGACGTCGCGGCCGGCCGCGAGGTGGGAGGCGATGGTGTCGGAGGCGGTGTCGTAGATCGCGCCGGCGGCGGCGGAGCTGCAGCCCATGGGGATGCGGATCGGGATTTCCTCGCGCGCCGGGAGCGATGGCAGCGGCGGCGATGCCGCGGGCGAGGCTGGGACCGGTGGCGGGGGCGGGCCAGGCGATGACCGGGGCGCTGGCGATCAGGCGGTGGGCCTTCAGCGTCATCAGTTCGGGATCGCCGGGGCCGACGCCGATGCCGTAGAGGGTGCCGGTCATGGCGTGAGGCTCCACTGGGTGACCGGCATGGCCGGGCGCCAGCCGCGCCGGCGGCCGAGGGGCTCGGCGCGGGTCAGGGCGATGCGGGTGAGATCGCCGCCGTGCTCGGCGTGGAGCGTGGCGAGGAGCGCCTCGGTTTCCAGCGTCACGGCGTTGGCGACGAGGCGGCCGAACGGTCTGAGGGCGGCGAGCGCGGCGGTGACGGTCTCGCGTGTCAGGCCGCCGCCGACGAAGACGGCGTCCGGTGGAGGCAGGCCGGCGAGGGCCTCGGGGGCGCGGCCGTCGATGAGGGTGAGGCGCGGGGCGCCGAGGCGGGTGGCGTTGCGTGCCGCCATGGCGCGGCGGGCGGGGTCGGGCTCGACCGCGTAGGCGCGGGCGTCGGCGGCAGCGCGCATCCACTCGATGCCGATGGAGCCGCAGCCGGCGCCGATGTCCCAGAGGATCGCGCCGCGGCGCGGGTCGAGGCGGGCGAGGGTCAGGGCGCGGACCTCGCGCTTGGTGAGCTGGCCGTCGTGCTCGATAGGCCTCGTCGGGCAGGCCGGTGCGCGGGAGCGGGCGGGTGCCGGGGTCGGCGCGGCAGGTGATGGCCAGCGTGTGGAAGCCGCCGGGGGGCCAGGTGGTGTCGGAGGCGGCGCCGTCGTGGCGCGAGGCGTCGGGACCGCCGAGGGCTTCGAGGACGGTGATCTCGCTGGCGGCAAGCCCGTGCTCGCGGAGGAGGGCGGCGATCCGGCCGGGCGTGGCGGCGTCCTGGCCGAGGACGAGGAGGCGGGCGCCGTCGGCGAACCAGGGGACGATCTGCTCGGGCGGGCGGCCGTGGACGGTGAGGGTCTCCACGTCGGCGAGGCTCCAGCGCATGGCGGCGGCGGCGAGCTGGAAGGCGGAGACGTGGGGGTGGAAGGCGATCTCCTCGGCCGGGAACATGCGCGCGAGCTGGGCGCCGGCGGAGAACCAGAGGGGATCGCCGGTGACGAGGACGGCGGTGGGGCGCGGGCGCAGCGCGCGGATCTCGGCGACCATGGCGCGGAAGGGGCTGGGCCAGAAGATGCGTTCGGGCGGCGAGGTGCGGCGCGATGTCGTGGTGGCGGGCGCCGCCGATCACCACCTCGGCGGCCTCGAGCGCCGCACGTGCCTCGGGCGAGAGGCCGGGCCAGCCGTCGGCGCCGATGCCGATGACCTGCAGCCAGGCGGTCATGCGCCGAGGCCGAGGGTGAGGGCGTTGACCGCGGCGGCGGCCATGGCGGAACCGCCGCGGCGGCCGTTCAGGGTGACGAAGGGCGTGCCGCGGGGGTTGCGGGCCAGCTCGGCCTTGCTCTCGGCAGCGCCGACGAAGCCGACCGGGAAGGCGAGGATGGCGGCGGGGCGGGGCCAGCCTTCGTCGAGGCCTTCGAGCAGGCGGAAGAGGGCGGTGGGGGCATTGCCGATGGCCACGACCGCGCCTTCGAGGCGGTCGCGCCAGAGCTCGACGGCGGCGGCGGAGCGGGTGTTGCCGCGGGCGGCGGCGCGGGGGTCGTGGACGGTGACGATGGGCTCGACGCCGGGCGGCAGGGCGCGGCGGATCACGCCGGCGGCGACCATGTCGCAGTCGCAGAAGAGGGGTCGACCGGCGGCGAGAGCGTCGCGGCCGGAGGCGACGACGTCCGGCGGAGAAGGCGAGGTCGGCCGGCAGGTCGGTCATGCCGCAGGCGTGGATCAGGCGGATCGCCAGCTCGGCGATGTCGGGGGGCAGGTCGCCGAGGGCGGCCTCGGCACGGACGGCCGCGAAGCTCTGCGCGTAGATGCGCGCGGGGTCGCGTTCGTAGATCACCGGGCGGGCTTCAGGTGCCTGCGCACGCTTTCCGGGCCAAGGGGATGGTCGGCGTGCGGGTAGGGCGGGTGGTGGTGGTCGTGGCGCGTCGTGGTGGTGGTGATGGTGCCCGTGGCCGTGGTCGTGCCTGGTGCTCATGCGTCTTCGAGGCGGCAGGCGCCGGTGCAGAAGTTGTCGCAGAGGGCGCAGTCGGCGACGTTGGCGCCGGGGGCGGAGGCGCCCTGCCCTTCCACGTGATGGTGGTGGCTTTCCTGCGGCTGTCCGACCTCGGCCTCGAAGCCGAGCACCCGGGTGCGGTACTTGCACATCGAACAGTTCATCGCCGGCGGGCCGTCGAGGATCTCGGTGGCGCGCTCGGCCAGGGTCGCCAGCACCTCGTCGTGGTCGTCGAGATAGCCCGCCTTGACGAACTCGGTGCCGGGATGGGCGGCGGCGACCATGTCGGTGAAGCCGTAGATGCGGTCCACGAGGACGCCGGTGAAGAGGAAGTAGGGGAAGACCACGATGCGGCGGTAGCCGAGGCGGGCGGCGTGCTCGAGGCAGGGCTCGACCAGCGGGAAGGTCACGCCGGAGAAGCCTGCCTCGCACCAGCCGAAGCCCATGCCCTCCCAGAGCAGGCGCGCGACCTTGGAGACGTTGCCGTTGGCGTCGGGGTCCGAGGCGCCGCGGCCGATCACGACGAGGCAGGTGTCGTGGCGGGGAACGGGGCCGCGGGTGGCATCGGCCTCGGCAATGGCCGCCTCGATGCGGGCGGCGGCGGCGCGCAGCATGCGGGGATCGACGCCGAGTTCGCGGCCGTAGTCGATGCGGATCCCGTGCTCGGCGGCATAGGCGTTGAGCACCGAGGGGATGTCGTTCTTGGCGTGCATGGCGGCGAAGAGCATGCCGGGCACGGCAAGGATGCGGTCGCAGCCGCGGCGCGCGCAGGGCGTCGAGGCCGTCGCGGATCACCGGGTTGGCAAACTCGAGGTAGCCGTGGTCCACGGCCCAGGCGGCGGGCAGGAAGGCGGGGAGGCGTTTCGCGACATGGGCGAATTCCGCCACCGCCGCCGCGGAGCGCGAGCCGTGCCCGCAGAGCATCACGCCGATCCGGCTCATCAGGGCCCTCCCGCAGCTTGGCCGTCATGGCTGCCCGGAGGGTACGCGCGCGTGGGCGCGTGATCCCCGACGATGGTGCGGCATGGCCCCCGACATGGGTCGGCCCGCCCGCGCCTTCCGTTCAGCCCTTCGGCACCGTCGCGGCAGGGGTAGCAGTCTGCCGCGCCGCCGGCAAGCGGGGGGTGCGTCGGGTGGGTATCCACAGCCCAGCGCGAAGCTCCGTTCTGCGCCAGGAGCCGACTTGGCTTCGGTGACGAGACTACGGTAATCCTCCAGTGACTGCGCCGGCGGCGACACGTCATTGAGGAGTCGAGATGCTCGATCCAGGCAATGTGGAGGAGATCAGCCTCGAGCTGATGTCGTTGCGCGGAACGGGACGGCAGATTGAGCCGTTCACGAAGCGCTACGCCGGGTTCGGACTTCAGAGTGCCTATGAAGTGGTGGCACGCACCAGAGACTTGCGCATCGAATTGGGCGAGAGACCGGTCGGCCGGAAAATCGGCTTCACCAACAGATCACTCTGGCAATCCAAAGGGATCTCGGCGCCGATCTGGAACTATGTCTTTGACCGGACCGTCAAGGATCTCGACGGATCTGGTGCCGACCTTCACGGGATGCCCGAACCGCGGATCGAACCTGAAGTAGTGCTGCATCTCTGCGCGGCACCAACGCCGGGAATGTCGACTCGCGAATTGCTCGAGTGCGTCGACTGGATAGCACCGGGTTTCGAGGTGGTCTATTCGGTATTCCCTGACTGGGAGTTCGCCGCGGCAGATGCGGCCGCGGCGTTCGGGGTTCACGGCGCGTTGTTCGTCGGCCAGCATGTCGAGGTCGTGCCAGCCAAGCCGGCATTCCTCAGCAAGCTATCGGATTTCACAGTTGTGTTGAACTGCAACGACGGCCTCAGCCGCGAGGGAACCGGCAGCAACGTCCTGGGCGGTCCCATAAACGCGCTTGAATTTCTTGTCGGCGAGTTGGCGCGCTATTCGGTTTGCGAACCGCTGCGAGCAGGAGAAGTCGTTACGACCGGGACGCTGACGGAGGCTATGCCTCTTGGCGCCGGGCAGACCTGGTCCGCACGGTTCGACGGTATCGGTTTCCGCCCGATCCGCCTCGCTGCATGTTAGTATGGGAGTAGCAGATACGGGCCCCCGACGCGCACGAGTCCATTGATGCAGTGCCGGGCGGACCCTGCGCGGAGGGGCCGCCCGGTGACATGACGTCAGGCGATGGCGTTGAGCTTGTCCTGGGTCTCGGCGATCACCTTCTCGATCACGCCGCGCTTCTTCATCGTGGCCACCGAGACCTTCAGGACCTTGGCGGCCTCCTTGCCGTCGCCGGACTGCTCCAGCGCCCCGGCCAGCCGGTCGAGATCGGCGAAGTAGTCGATGTGCCCGATCGTCTCGGCCGCCACCTCCGGCTTCGTGACCAGCGCTGCCATCTGGACCTTGGCGGCCTCCTCGACCTTGGCCCCGGTCGCGCGGATCGCCATGTCGTCGCGGCCGGCTCCGGTGTCGAGCCGCTTGTAGTCGCGCAGCATGGCGGTCGAGACCGCCACCGCGGCATGGCGCGCCGCCGGGTTGTCGGGGGCACGCTCGGTCACCTCGCGCAGGGTGTCGGTCGCCGCCTCCAGTTCCGGCGCGCCGTCGAAGGCGATGGCGCGGCCCACCTCCTCGGTGAAGTAGTCCGGCGCGAGCTGCGATTCAGCCTTGGTGGTGGGCGGGGAGACGAAGACCCGAAGCACGTTCGAGACCACGATCGTCCCATTCACGTCCACGGCGGCCTGCAGCTCGGTAGAATCCCGGCTCGTCGATCAGCCAGCCGGAGGTCGAGGCGCTGATCAGGTGCGCGCCGTAGATCGACGCGCCCGCCGCGAGTTCCCTGAAATCCAGTTCGTGGCAGCGGGTGATCAGCGGGTTCCACCGCCGGGTCAGCCCGCCGTCGCGCCCGACGAGCACGGCGATGTGGCGGCCATCGGCCAGCAGGTCCTCCTCGATGCGCTGGCTGGCGCCGGATGTATTGGTGAGCTTCAGCTCCAGGTTCACCGGTTCCAGGAAGGCATATTCGTTCACCGCGCGGTTCGGGCGGATCTCCAGCGCCCAGCCGCTCGGCTGCGGCTCCGCGGGCTCTTCCTCGAAGCCGTGGTCGACAAACCAGTTCGCATTGCCCATCTGCACGAAGCGCCGCGGCGCGTGGCGCATGAAGATCAGCTCGTTGTCGCTGAAGCGGAAGCGGAAGTCCGAGAAGAAGGCGGATTGACCACCGGCAACCCGGAACGGGTAGTTCATGAAGCTGCGCGCCTCGGGCTCGTCGGCGAGCGGGATCCAGGGGGTTCCGAGCGACTTCTGCCAGGCGTGTGCCAGGTTGAAGCCGTGGCCCATCTCGTGGATCGCGGTCCAGAAAACCATGCGCTGCCGCCAGGCCGCGGGGTTGGCATCGCCCGCGGGCACGTCCTGAATGAAGCTGTCGGTGAAGATCGCCGTTCCCTGGCGGTGGTTGGCGCCGATGTCGTCGAACATGATCCCGCCCAGCGAGCGGCCCTGATCGTGCCGTGCTGCGTAGAGCACCCACATCGCCCATTGCGGCAGGTTGGCGAAGCGCGACCAGAAGGTGATCATCGCGTTGTGCATCTCGCTGTCCGACCAGGTGCCGTTGGCGCCGGCGCCGGTGGTCGGGATCACCGAAGCGCCCGGCGACATGGTCACGTCGAAACCCGCCCGCTGGTAGACGGTGGCGAGCGAGAGGGTCTCGGCGGCCAGGTCGGCGGGGCGGTTGGGGTGCGCGCTGGTGGTATAGGCGGTCACGGCGGTGCCGGCATTCGCCACCCGGTCGACCTCGAACTCCACCGGGTCGAAATACCGGGATTCGAAGACCAGCGGAAACACCACCGGCGATATGCCGCCGCCGCTCAGGGTCACCTGGTAGGCGCCGTAGCCGATGCCGCTGGTCCGGCTGGCCTCGAAGACCACCGTGGTGCCCGGGATCAGCGAGGCCAGCCCGTCGCGGAAGGTGATCGTCGCAGTTACGCGCCGCCTGTTGAAGCCGAGGCAGACGTCCGAGGTGACCTCTGCGATGACATGCGACGAGGCGCGGGGGAAGATGCGGCTCGCCTCGATCGAGATGCGCCGCTGCGGGAAGAAGCGATCGACATCGACCCGGACCTTGGTGGTGACCAGGTTGAGCGGCGCGATCCGCTGCGGGCTGATCGGCGGGAAGGGGGTCGCGGTCGGCTGCAGCACCAGCTCGGTACGGCGGTAGCGCCCGCTGACCGCAAAACAGATGTTGAGCGGCAATTGGGTCCAGGGCACCGGTGTCGACAGCGGGACCGGCGTAAGCGTCGGGGAAAATGGCTGCGGCGCCAATGCGTCGGCCAGGTCGCCGCCCGGGAGTGGCGTGGGCGCGGACGGGTCGCTGACCACGCCCCCGACGTGGTCGGGGTGCTGGTCGTCGGCGATCAGGTCGACGGGCGGGGGTGTTTCCTCTCCGGGGGCCGGCTTTGCGGGTCGGGCTGTTCCGGACGTGGGTCTCTTGGCCATCTCAACCTCCAAAAAGCGAAATTTTGTTTTCTGTGGGCGCAGAGTTCAAGTTGATTGTTAGCGCTGTTATTTACATATATCCTGGGGATGATTTAGTTGAATCTATGATTATTTTATGGTCTTTCAGGTTAATATTCAAAAATGTCTTGCCCGGTTTGGCGGTGATGGACGCAGACGTTGCGTCGTCACCGATCCGGACGGTCACCACGTCGCCCGGCGACAGGTCCAGCCGCTCGATATGGGCGAGGCCGATTTGCATGCGGGTCCGCGCCTCGAAGCGCGCGACCTCGGCGCCGTCGACGAGAACCTCGACCGTCTGGCCGGAGAAACCTTCCTGGAAGTGCAGCTCATGGGTTGCCGGCATCGCCATGTCTCCCGCCGGGTGCGGGACATCCGCTCCGGCACGCAGGTATCCCGACCAGGGCGGCGTCCGCGCCACCGGGTCGCACGCCTCGCCGCCCGCCAGAACGCGGACGACTTCAAACGCAGCGATCAGTATCCCGGCCACTACAGTCCGCCCTAAAATACCGGGCCCCTTGCGGGCGTCCCGGACCAATACCCGGGCGTTCGTATTGCGTGTATTGCACCACAGGCGACCGGCTTTCGTCAAGGAAATTAACCATTGCGGCGGGTGTCCGCGGCGATCGGTGCCGGAGATTGCGGGGCGTCAGGGCGGCCGGTACCGGCGAAACCACTGCCATCTGGAGTAAGAAGTTGTTAAGTATGATACCGAAAGGCTGGCGGGTCGGATCGCGTAAAATGACCAAGGAGAGACGGGTGCCCGCAAGCAGCGACGAACCGGGACAATCGGCATGAACGACGACACTATCGGGGGTGCTATCCATCCGGTGATCCTTTGCGGCGGCGCGGGCAGCCGGCTCTGGCCGCTGTCGCGCGAGAGCTTTCCCAAGCAGTTCGCGCCGCTTACCGGGTCGCTCAGCCTGTTCCAGATCTGCGCCGCGCGACTCTCGGGCGAAGGGTTCGCGGCGCCGCTGGTGGTGACCGGGGCGCCGTTCCGCTTCGTGGTTGCCGAACAGCTCGGCGCCGTCGGGATCGAGCAGGCCGAGATCCTGGTCGAGCCCGAGCCGCGGGACACGGCCCCGGCGGTGCTGGCGGCGGCGCTGCGGGTCGAAACGGCGCATCCGGGGGGCATGGTGCTGGTGGCGCCCTCGGATCATCACATCCCCGACGGCGACGGGTTTCGCGCCGCGGTGCGCGCCGGGATGGCGGCGGTCGAGCGGGGCGAGATCGTCACCTTCGGGATAGCGCCCGACCGGGCGGAGACGGGGTATGGCTATCTGGAGCTGGTAGACGAGCCGGAGCCGGGATCGGCGACGGTGAAGCTGCGGCGCTTCGTCGAGAAGCCGGATCCTGCGGCGGCGCGGGCGATGGTGGCTTCGGGGCGGCATCTGTGGAACGCGGGGATTTTCCTCGGCCGGGCTCGGGACATCGTGGCGGCGTTCGAGGCGCATGCGCCGGATCTGCTGGCTCCGGTGCGGGCGGCGGTGGCGGACCTGCGGGCCGACCTGGGGTTCCTGCGGTTGGACGCAAAAGCCTGGGCGGGCGCGCGGTCGGTGTCGATCGACTATGCGGTGATGGAGCACGCGCGGAACCTGAGCGTGGTGCCTTTCGCCGGGGCCTGGTCGGACCTCGGCGACTGGGACGCAATCTGGCGCGCGGCGCGGCGGGATGGCGACGGGGTGGCGGCCTCGGAGGGCGTGACGGCGGTGGACTGCCGCGACACGCTGCTGCGCGCGCAGGGGGGCGAGATGGAACTGGTGGCGATCGGGCTCAGCGACATGGTGGTCGTGGCCATGCCCGACGCCGTGGTGGTGGCGCCCCGCGCCCGGGCGCAGGAGGTGCGGGCGGCGGTGGCGCGGCTGAAGGCGGCGGGCAAGCCGCAGGCGACGGCCTTTGCGCGCGAGCATCGGCCGTGGGGCTGGTTCGAGACGGTGGCGCGCGGCGATCGGCATCAGGTCAAGCGGATCGTGGTGCGGCCGGGGGGCATGCTCAGCCTGCAGAGCCATGTGCATCGGGCCGAGCACTGGATCGTGGTCTCGGGCACGGCGAAGGTGACCATCGGCGATACGATCCGGCTGGTTGCCGAGAACGAGTTGATCTATGTGCCGCTGGGCGCGATGCACCGGCTGGAAAACCCGGGGCGGCTGGACCTGCATGTGATCGAGGTGCAGACCGGCGCCTATCTGGGCGAAGACGACATCACCCGCTACGAGGACCTCTACGCGCGCTCCGCCGCGGATTGAGGCGCCTCCGGCCGGCCGGCCGGCGCAAGCCGGACCAGGGTCCGAGGGGTATAACAAATGCGGAGATTTTGCAGGTATTTGAAATACAACGATAATCGTGGTTAATAGATCGTTAACGGCGCGCTCTGCGGCAACGCCGGCAGTGGTGGATTAGATCGATTCGGCGCGGTGCCGCCGCGAAGCTGACGATGCCGCCGTCGGGACGCGCAAGGAGCGGCAAGCCGCCCCATTATCATAGGTTTTTTGTCGGAAATTGCCTCGCACCCTGCGCAAGGCTCTTTCGCCGAGCATTTTTATCGACTATTCATCCGGTCGCAATGTCCAGCCCGCGCGAGGTCCACCTGCCTCGGGCAAAGGCTGGCAGGTATTCGCGAGAGAGGAATCCTGGATGAAGAAGACACTGGCAACTGGGCTCGGGCTGATGCTCGCAATGGCGTCGGCCGCGGCCGCGCAGACGGTGACCATCTATTCCGGCCGTGGCGAGGCGCTTGTCGGGCCCCTGATCGCCCAGTTCGAGGCCGAGACCGGGATCAAGGCCGAGGTCCGGTATGGCGGCACGGCGGAACTGGCGACGCTGGTCATGGAAGAGGGCCCGAACAGCCCGGCCGACGTGTTCTGGGCGCAGGACGCCGGTGCCCTGGGCGCGCTTGCGGAGCATTTCGCCCCGCTGCCCGCCGAGGTGAACGGCCTGGTGCTGGAGGCCTTCCGCAACCCGGCCAACAACTGGGTCGCAACCTCAGGGCGGACCCGCGTGCTGGTCTATTCGCTCGAGCGCGTCCCCGAGGGCAACCTGCCCGCGAAGATCACCGATCTCGCGGACGAGAAGTACAAGGGCCGCGTGGCCTGGGCGCCGACCAACGGCAGTTTCCAGGCCTTCGTGACCGCCTTCCGCCTGGTCGAGGGCGATGCGGCGGCCAAGGCGTGGCTGGAGGCGATGATCGCCAACGACACCAAGGTCTATGCCAACAACGGCTCGCAGATCGAGGGCATCGCCAATGGCGAGGTCGATTTCGGGCTGGTGAACAACTACTATCTCGGCCGCTATACGGCCGTGGACGCCGAGTTTCCGGTCGGCATGACCCATTTCGAGGCCCACGACATCGGGAACCTGCTGCTGGTTGCCGGCGCCGGCGTGATCGCCGCCAGCGACAATGCGGAGAATGCGCGGACGTTCATCGACTTCCTGCTCTCTCCCGCCGCGCAGCAGTTCATCACGCTGCAGGGCAACGAGTATCCCGTGGTCACGGGCATCATCCCGCACGCCACGCTGGAATCGCTGGAGACCGTGGGGGCCATCAGCCCGGCGGTGGACATTAACAAGATCGGCGATCTGGAAGGCACGCTGACGCTCCTGCGCGACGTCGGACTGCTCTGAGCCGCGGGTGACCCGTACCGCGACCGCGGCGGGCGGGGGGGCGAGGCGCAGGTCCCGCCCCCCTCTCGTTCTCTTGCTGCCCGCCGTCCTCGTCGGGCTGGGGACCGCCCTGCCCGCCTTCTATCTGATCCTGCGCGCCTTCGACGCGAATCCCGCCGAGCTCGGCGAGATCGTGTTCCGCCAGCGCAACCTCCTCCTGCTGACCAACACGCTGAAGCTGGTGGCGGTGGTGCTGGGGCTGGGCACGCTGATCGCGCTGCCGCTGGCCTGGCTCGCGACCCGCAGCGACCTGCGCCACAAGGGGGTGCTGTCGTTCCTGGCGGTGCTGCCGCTGGCGGTTCCGGGCTATGTGATGGCCTATGCGCTCTTGGGCCTGTCGGGATACAACGGGTTCGCGCGGTACTGGTTCGGCCTGTCGCTGCCGCCGCTACGCGGGCTCTTGGGGGCAGGACTGGCGCTGACGCTCTACACGTTCCCGTATCTCTTCCTGAACCTGCGGGTGGCGTTCCTGGGGATGGACCCGGGGCTTGAGGAGACCGCCCGAACCCTGGGCAAGTCGCCCTTCGCGGTGTTTCGCGGCATCGTGCTGCCGCAGCTCTGGCCGGCGCTGGTGGCGAGCTGGCTGATCGTCGGGCTCTATGTGATCGGCGATTTCGGCGCCGTCGCGCTGATGCGCTACGAGGTGTTCAGCTACGCGATTTTCACCCAGTACAGCGGCGCCTTCGACCGGGTCTATGCCGCCTGGCTGTCGCTGATGCTGCTGGCGGTCACGGTCGCCGCACTGCTGGCGCAGCACGCGGTGACGCGCAACCGCCGCTTTGCCCGGATCGGGGCGGGGACTGCGCGCATGGCGCAGCCGGTGGCGCTGGGGCGCTGGCGCCCGGTGGCGCAGGCGTTCGTGGCGCTGGTGGTGCTGGCGTCGATCGGGCTGCCGCTGATGGTGCTGGGGCACTGGATGCGGCTGGGGCTGCCGGAAATGGACTGGCTGCGCTTAAGCGAGACGGCGCTCAGGACGCTGGCGGCGGCCGGGCCGGCGGCGGTTCTGACCATGGTGCTGGCGCTGCCGGTGGTGCTGCTGACCCTGCGGTATCCGAGCCCCTTCGCGACACTCGTCGACCGGCTGGCCCATGTGGGATACGCCACGCCGCCGCTGGCCTTCGCGCTGGCCATGGTGTTCTTTGCATTGCAGACGGCGCATTTCCTCTACCAGAGCTTTGCGCTGCTGGTCTTTGCCTATGTCATGAGCTTCCTGGCGCTGGCCTTCGGGCCGGTCCGGCTGGCGCTCTTGCAGATCGGCACGCGGCAGGAGGACGTGGCGCGCACGCTCGGGGCGCCGCCGGTGCAGGCGTTCCGGCGTGTGGTCCTGCCGCGGCTGCGGCGGCCGATGCTGGCGGGGGGCCTCCTGGTCTTCATCATGGTGGTGAAGGAGTTGCCGATCACCTACATGCTGGCGCCGACCGGATACACGACGCTGGCAATGAACGTCTTCAGCCGGACGAACGAAGGCATGCTGGCGCAGGCCGCGCCGTTCGCGCTGTCGATCGTGGTCTTTTCCAGCTTCTTCGTCGGGCTGATCCTGAAGTACGAGAGTAGCGGGCCGCGGTCATCGGGGGAGGCGCGGGGCAAGTGACCGGCGCTCGTTGCCGGGGTGCGCTCAGCGGGGCGGGCGCGTCGCGCCGGCCTCGGGGTGACGCGAGACAGGCACGCGGACCGGCCGCCTTGCAGCAGGCCTCGCCCAGAGTGCCGCAGCCAAAAGCAGCAGGAAAAGACCTGCCGAAACATACTCGAGAAACCCGGCTGCCATCCCGTCCTCCACGGACCAACGCGACGCGAGTGAAGACTGCGCGCTAAAACCTAAGGTAGTGTTACCGGTTGAAACCGCTGCGATGCGCCCATCCGGTGGTGCGTTTTTCGACCCACGCCATCAGCGCGTACATCACGATGCCGAGCACCGCCAGCGCGATCAGGCAGGCAAAGACCAGCGGCACCTGGAAGGCTGCCTGCGCCGACAGCATCATGAAGCCGAGGCCGCTGTTGGCGGCCACCGTCTCCGACAGCACCGAGCCGATGAAGGCCAGCGTGATCGCGACCTTGAGCGAGCCGAAGAAGTACGGCATGGCGCGCGGAATGCCGACCTTGGTCATGATGTCGAACTTTTTCGCGCCGAGTGCGCGCAGCACGTCCTCCATCTCCGGCTCGATGGTGGCGAGCCCGGTGGCGACGTTCACCACGATGGGAAAGAACGAGATCAGGAAGGCGGTCAGGATCGCCGGGATCTCGCCGGTGCCGAACCAGAGCACCAGGATCGGCACCACCGCCACCTTGGGGATCGAGTTGAAGCCGATCATCAGCGGGTAGCTCGCGGCATAGACCACCCGGCTCCAGCCGATGGCGAGCCCGAGCATGAGGCCAAAGACGATGGCGAGGCCGAAGCCCGCCAGCGTGGTCCACAGCGTCTGGATCGAGTTGGACACGAGGCCAGAGCGGAACTGCACCATCGCGGCGAAGATCACACTGGGCGCGGGCAGCACGTATTGCGGGATCGCGAACAGCCAGACCGCCGCCTCCCAGACCACGAAGAGGCCGATGGTCACGATCCAGGGGGCGAGCTTCACCCAGTCGATGCGGCCGGTCATCCGCGGGCCTCCGCGATATGGGCGCGCAACTCGTGCACGATGTCGGTGAACTCGGGCTCGTACTGGACATCGATCGGGCGCGGCCGCGCGATCGGCACCGCGCGGTCGACGATGATGCGGCCGGGGCGGGCGGACATCACCAGGATGCGGTCGGCGAGGAACACCGCCTCGCGCAGGTCGTGGGTGACGAGGATGGTGGTGAAGCCCTTCTCGGCGTGCAGGTCGCGGATCACCTGCCAGAGCTCCTCGCGGGTGAAGGCGTCGAGCGCGCCGAAGGGCTCGTCGAGCATCAGCAGCTGCGGCTCGTGGATCAGGGCGCGACAGAGCGAGGCGCGCTGCTGCATCCCGCCGGAGAGCTGCCAGGGGTACTTGCCCCCCTGCCCCGCCAGCCCGACCGAGGCCAGCAGCGCCTCGGCGCGGGTGCGGTATTCGGCGCGCTTGAAGCGGATCTGGCGGCGGTGCGGCTCGACAACCTCCAGCGGCAGCAACACGTTGTCGATGGTCAGCCGCCAGGGCAGCATCACCGGGTTCTGGAAGGCCATGCCGGCGATGCTCACCGGCCCCTTCACCGGCGCGCCATCCACCGCCACTGCGCCGGCGGTGGGGAACTGCAGCCCGGTGGCGAGCTTCATCAGGCTCGACTTGCCGCAGCCCGAGGGGCCGACCACCGCGACGAACTCGCCGCGGCCGACGGCGAGCGACAGGTGCTCGACCGCCAGCGTGCCCTCCTCGGCGCCCTGCGCCGCGTAGCGCAGGGCGACGTCGCGGACCTCGACGAAGCCGCTCACTCGATCATGCGCTCGGCGGCAGGCGGCAGGAACGATCCATCGAAGATGTCGTCGGGGCCGGGCAGCGGGTTGGTGAAGGTATAGGTCAGCGCGATCTGCTCGACGCCGCGGGCGAAGCGGTCGGGGTCGATGCCGCCGAAGCCGTTGGCGCGCACCTCGTCGGTGATCATGTTGGAGGCCAGCGCCAGCTCCAGCCGCTCCTGCTCGACGTCCACCGTCACCACGTCGTTGTGGGCAACCACCGCCGCCGCACCGGCGGCCGGGTCGGCGATGGCGTCCTTAAGCCCACGGATGGTGGCAGCGATGAAGCCGGTGACCGCCTCGGGATTGGCCGCGGCAAACTCGGGGTTCACGATCACCGCGTTGCCGTAGAGGTCGAGACCCCAGTCGGACATCAGCATCACCGAGATGTCGTCCTCGGGCACGCCGGCCGCCTTGAGGTTGATGAACGACGAGAAGGAAAAGCCGGTGACGGCGTCCACCTGTCCCTGCGCCAGCATCGGCTCGCGCACCGGGAAGCCGACGTTCTCGATGGTCACCGCCGAGGCGTCGATGTCGTTGGCCGCGACGAAGGCCGCCCATTGCGCATAGGCGCCGTCCGGGGCCGGGGCGCCGAGGGTCCTGCCCTCCAGGTCCTTCGGCTCGGCGACCCCCAGCGACTTGCGGCCGATGATCGCAAAGGCGGGGTTGTTGTAGACCATCAGCACCGCCTTGACGCCCAGGTCGGGGTTCTGGTCGCGGAACTTGATGAGGCTGTTGATGTCGGCGAAGCCCATCTGGTAGGTGCCCGAGGCCACTCGCGGGATCGCTTCGAGCGAGCCCTGGCCGGTGTCCATGGTGACGTCGAGCCCTTCCTCGGCGTAGTAGCCGCGGTCGAGAGCCAAGAGGAACGGCGCCGCCGGCCCCTCCCAGCGCCAGTCGTTGGCATAGGCGATGGTAGTCTGCGCCTGCGCCGCGCCCGCCATCAGCATGGCGGCGCCGAGCGCGCCGGTGATGATCCGCATGAATTTTCTCCCCGTTGTTTTCTGGCCGCGAGCCTATGGGCTGCCCGGGGATTTGCAATCCCCGCCGCGCGGGTCAGCGCCTCGATTTGAGGCATTGCGCAGGGAAGCGGCAGATTTGGCTGGACCTTGCCCAAGGCCGGGTCACGCGGCGGCCTCCAGGACAGTGATTGTTTCCAATGTGGCGCAGGTCAGTCGCCGGGAGTGGGGTTTGTTTCGCTGGCATCGGGGGGCATTTCTGCCACAATCCAGCGAAAGGGAGGCACCCATGCTCAGTCAGATTTAGGGCCTGCACCACGTCACCTCGATGGCGTCGGATGCGCGGGCCAACAACGCCTTCTTCACCGAAACGCTCGGCCTGCGCCGGGTCAAGAAGACCGTCAACTTCGATGCGCCGGACGTCTATCACCTCTATTATGGCGATGGCGCGGGCACGCCGGGGTCGGTGCTGACCTATTTTCCCTTTCCCGATATCGGCCGTCGCAGCCGCGGCACCGGCGAGGTGGGGGTGACGCTGTTTTCCGTGCCCGAGGGGTCGCTCGGCTGGTGGCGCGATCGGCTGGCTGCCGCAGGCGTGGCCGGGCTGGCCGAGGAGACGGTGTTCGGCGAACGGCGGCTGGCCTTCACCGGCCCCGATGGCGAGGAGCTGGCGCTGGTCGAGGCTGATGACGCCCGCGCGCCCTGGACCGGCGGTGGGGTGCCCGCCGATGTCGGGATCCGCGGCTTTCGCGGCGCGTCGATCCGGCTGCGGGACGCCGGCGCCACCGGTGAGGTGCTTCGGCTCATGGGCTACGAGACGGCCGACGCGGCGGAGGGTGTCAGCCGGCTGATCAGGCCGGGCGGCTACGGCGCCGACGTGATCGAGATCGAGACGCTGCCCGATGCCCCTCGCGCGGGGGCGGGCGCGGGATCGGTACATCACATCGCCTTCGCGGTGGACGATCGCGCGGCGCAGATGGAGGTGCGCGGGGCGCTGGCGGACGCGGGCTACCAGGTGACGCCGGTGATCGACCGTGACTACTTCTGGTCGATCTACTTCCGCACGCCCGGCGGGGTGCTCTTCGAGGTGGCGACGAACGAGCCCGGGTTCGACCGGGACGAGGCGCCCGAGCATCTCGGCGAGGGGTTGATGCTGCCGCGCCAGCATGCACACCTTCGCCCGTATCTGGAGAGCCATCTGGAGCCGATCGCATGAGCACCTCAGCCTATGTCCACCACGCCGAGGCGGGCGCCGCGGGCGGCACCCTCGCCTTCGGGTTCCACGGCACCGGCGGCGACGAGACGCAGACGATAGGGATACTGCGCGACCTCCTGCCCGCTGCGGCGATCATCGCACCGCGGGGCGATGTGTCCGAGCACGGCGCGGCGCGGTTCTTCCGCCGCCGCGCCGAGGGCGCTCTACGACATGGAGGATCTGGCCCGCGCCACGGAGAAGATGGCGGGCTTCGTCGCCGCGCATGTCGCGGCGGCGAAGCCGTCGCGGGTGGTGGGCCTGGGCTATTCCAACGGCGCGAACATCCTCGCCAGCGTGATCTTCGCGCGGCCGGATCTCTTCGACGACGCGGTGCTGATGCATCCGCTGATCCCCTGGACGCCGGACCCCGCGCCGGTGCGCACGAGGGTGCTGATCACCGCCGGTGAGCGCGATCCGATCTGCCCGCCGGCGCTGACCCGCGGGCTGGAGGCATGGTTCCGCGCGCAGGGAGCGGACGTGGCCACCCACTGGCACTCCGGCGGTCATGAGCTTGACCGGTCCGAACTCGCCGCGGCGGCGCGCTTCCTCGGCGCCCCCGCTCTTGCAGGGAGCAGCTGAGCCATGGCCATCGACCCGGACGCGATCACGCTGGAGGAGACCGACAGCAAGGGCCGCTACGTCTATCGCGAGGGCGGCAACGCGGCGGAGATGACCTTCTCCAAGGCCGGTGCCGGCCTCATCATCATCGACCATACCGAGGTGCCCGCGGCGTTCCGCGGGATGGGGGTCGGCCAGGCGCTGGTGGCGCGCGGCGTGGCGGATGCGCGGGCGGCGGGAAAGCACATCCTGCCGCTCTGCCCCTTCGCCCTGGCGCAGTTTCGCCGGCACCCGGAGTGGCGCGACCTGCTGCAACCGCGCAAGGGAGAGCCGACATGAGCTGGAACCCGACGCTGGATCCGGTCTGCCCGGACGCAACCAAGCTCGATTCCATCGAGACGCTGATCGTGGCGCGCGCCCGCGACCTCGGCGGCTTCGAGGTGCGCCGCGCGCTGCCGGCGCCGAAGCGGCAGATGGTGGGGCCGTTCATCTTCTTCGACCAGGCCGGACCGGCGGAGTTCATCACCGGCCAGGGGGTGGACGTGCGCCCGCACCCGCATATCGGGCTGGCCACCGTCACCTACCTCTTCCGCGGCGAGTTCCATCACCGCGACAGCCTCGGCACCGACCAGATGATCCACCCCGGTGCCGTGAACTGGATGACCGCCGGCACCGGCGTCACCCATTCCGAGCGCACCAGCCTGCCCACGCGGCAGCATCCGCATTCGCTCTTCGGTATCCAGACCTGGGTGGCGCTGCCCGAGGCGGCCGAGGATGTGCCCGCGGCCTTCGAGCACCAGCCGAAGGAGGCGCTGCCGGTGATCGAGGACGCAGGCGCTACGGTGCGGCTGATCCTCGGCAACGCCTGGGGGCAGCGGGCGCCGGTCAAGACCTTCTCCGAGATGTTCTACGCCGCAGTGGACCTCGCGCCCGGCGCGGCCATGCCGCTGCCGGACGGCCACGAGGACCGGGGGCTCTATGTCGTCGAGGGCTCGGTGGAGATCGCGGGCCAGGATTTCGAGGCCGGGCAGATGATGGTGTTCCGTCCCGGCGACCGGATCGCGCTGCGCGCCGGACCGCGGGGGGCGCGGCTGATGGCGCTCGGCGGCGAGACCTTGGGTGGGCCGCGCTACATCTGGTGGAACTTCGTCGCCTCCTCGCGCGAGCGCATCGAGGCGGCCAAGGCAGCCTGGGCCGCCGGCGACTTCACCCACGGCCGCTTCCGCCTTCCGCCGGGTGATGACGGGGAGTTCATCCCTCTCCCCGGCTGACGCGGCAGGGACGGCGGACTATCGCCGGGCGCGACACCGGGGCTTGCTTCGGTTTGCGGGAAATGGTTTGAAACCGGTGCCATTGCTGGAGCGGATCGACCCGTGATCTACGGCCATATCGCCGCGGTTCTTCTCGCCACGTCCGCGCAGGCCGAACACGTCCCCGGCCCGGTCGATCCGGAGATCGTCGGCGAATGGAGTTGTGGCACCACCAGGATCGCGATCACCCCCTTTGGCAGCATCGACCTGAGCGGCGAAGACTCCCGCACGGGACTGATCCGCGCCGGCGAGGGCATGCTGGTCATCGTCTGGGGCAGCGGCTCCAGGTCCGACTGGTCCTATGCCGCCGGCGACGGAGCACTGATCCTCGCTACCGACCGCGGCGCCAACTATGCCTGCCTCGACGCGCACTGACCGCCGCGGGTAGCCTCCGCGCGGGCTTGGAGCCGGGGCTTGGAACGGCGGCGCCGCGCCGATATAGAGCGCGGGCGTCGAGCTTCCCGAGGAAATCCCATGCGCAAGGCCGAGATCAGCCGCACCACCGCCGAGACGGCGCTGAGCGTCAGGCTCGATCTCGACGGGATCGGTGCCTACGACAACCAGACCGGCGTCGGCTTCTTCGACCACATGCTGGACCAGCTGGCGCGCCACGCGATGATCGACCTGACGGTGCGGGCAACCGGCGATCTGCACATCGACGACCACCACACCGTGGAGGACGTCGGCATCGCCATCGGCCGCGCGCTGGCCGAGGCGCTGGGCGACAAGGCCGGCATCCGGCGCTACGGCGCGTGCCACCTGGCGATGGATGAGGCGCTGGTGCGCGCGGCGCTCGACCTGTCGGGGCGGCCCTTCCTGGTGTGGAAGGTCGCGTTCCCGAGCCCGAAGATCGGCAGTTTCGACACCGAACTGGTGCGCGAGTTCTGGACGGCCGTGGCGATGAACGCGCGGATGACGCTGAACGTCGCCCTCCTCGACGGCGCCAACAGCCACCACATCGCCGAGGCGGCGTTCAAGGCGGTGGCGCGCGCCCTGCGCGAGGCGATCGAGGCCGATCCGCGTGCCCTGGGGATACCTTCGACCAAGGGCACCCTGACGGAATGACCTGTGTCATCGTCGACTACCAGAGCGGCAACCTTCACTCGGCGGAAAAGAGCTTCCAGCGCATGGCCGCCGAGACCGGGGCGGGTGCGGTCCGCGTCTCCGACGACCCGGAGGTGGTGCGCCGGGCCGAGCGCATCGTGCTGCCCGGTGTCGGGGCCTTTGCCGACTGCCGGGCGGGGCTGATGGCGCGGCCGGGGCTTTTCGAGGCGATCGAAGAGCGGGTGATCCGGGGGGGCATCCCTTTCCTCGGGATCTGCGTCGGGCTGCAGATGATGGCCGACGTGGGCTTTGAGCACGGCGACACGCCGGGCTTCGGCTGGATCGGCGGCGAGGTCAGCCGCATCGTGCCCGCCGATCCCGCGCTGAAAATCCCGCACATGGGCTGGAACGCGCTGGAGGCAGTGGCCGCCCACCCGGTGCTCGCAGGCATCGAGCCCGGAGCGCACGCCTATTTCGTGCACTCCTACCAGTTCGTCGCCGTCGACCCAACGCAGGTGCTTGCCCGCGTCGATCACGGCGGGCCCATCACCGCCGCGGTCGGGCGTGACAATCTCGTGGGCACCCAGTTCCACCCGGAAAAGAGCCAGGCGACCGGGCTGCGGCTGATCGCAAACTTCCTGTCCTGGCGCCCCTGAGGCCGCGTCAGCCGGCTGGTGGCCGACCGGCATTGACTGCCAGTTGCGCGGCGAAAGCCCGCTGGTAGGCGGGCCGCGCTTCGCCGCGGGCCACATAGGCGGCGAGGTTCGAATACGCGTCCAGAAGGCCCGAGGACTTCAGCCTGAGCAGCACCGACACCATCAGAAGGTCACCCGCGCTGAACCCGGCCTCGAGCCAGTCGGCATCGCCGAGGCGTGCGGAAAGCTGGTCCAGCCGGACGCGGATGCGATCCTCGAGCATTGGCCGGCGCTCCTCGTACCAGGTCTTGCCCCGGTCGGTGTAGCCGGCGGCCTCAAGTTCGAGGATCGGCGGTTCCACTGTGTTCAGCGCGGCGAACATCCAGGTGATCGCCCGCGCCCGCGGCCCGGCTTCGCCGGGCAGCAGGCCCGCATGGCGCTCGGCGATATGCAGGATGATCGCCCCGGTCTCGAACAGCGCGAGATCGCCTTCCTCGAAGGTCGGAATCTGGCCGAAGGGTTGCAGCGCGAGATGTGCGGGCTCCTTCATCGCCTTGAACGAGAGCAGACGGACCTCGTAGGGCTGACCCGTTTCCTCGAGCGCCCAGCGAACGCGCGTGTCGCGGGCCAGTCCCCGCCCGCCGTCGGGCGACCGTTCGAAGGCGGTGATGGTGATGGTCATGGCGAGGCTCCTTCGAGGCCTGGCGCCGGCATATCCGGACTCCATCCGAAGCGGCACCGTGATGCAAGCTGCCGGGCAGGCCGTGGGCGGATGGTGGTGCCGCGAGTTTTGTCTACACATTGTGTAGACATTCAAATTCTCAAGTGTTTTCAACGCCAAAACCGCGTAACACCGTGCGACGCCCCCGACAGCCGGCCTGCGAGAGCCCCGTTGCCGCCGGCTTTGCATTCGGCCCGGCGCCGCGCTATCAGCGGGCGACCAGTCCGGGACGGCCAGACATGATCCTCTATCCCGCCATCGACCTGAAGGGCGGCCAGTGCGTGCGCCTGCTGCGGGGCGACATGGACGCAGCCACCGTCTTCGGCGACGACCCGGCCGCGCAGGCGCGCAGCCTTTGCGGCGGCGGGCTGCGCCTGGCTGCATCTGGTCGACCTCGACGGCGCCTTCGCCGGCCGGCCGATGAACCGGACGGCGGTCGAGGCGATCCTGGCGGCGGTGGCGATCCCGGTGCAGCTCGGCGGCGGCATCCGCGACCGCGCCACCATCGAGGCCTGGCTGGACCGGGGCGTGGCCCGGGTGATCCTCGGCACGGCGGCGCTGCGCGAGCCCGCGCTGGTGCGCGAGGCCGCCCGCGCCCATCCCGGCCGCATCGCCGTCGGCATCGACGCCCGCGACGGCAAGGTCGCGGTGGAGGGCTGGGCCGAGACCTCCGCCACCACCGCCACCGACCTCGCGCGGCGCTTCGAGGACGCCGGCGTCGCCGCGATCATCTATACCGACATCGACCGCGACGGGGCGATGCAGGGACCGAACGTGGCCGCGACGGCGGCGCTGGCCCGGGCGGTGTCGATCCCGGTCATCGCCTCGGGCGGCGTCTCGTCGCTCGCCGATCTCGCGGCGCTGAAGGCGAGCGGCGCGCCGCTCGACGGGGCGATCACCGGGCGCGCCCTCTACGAGGGGCGGATCGACCTGGCCGAAGCTGTCCGGCTTCTCGCTGCCTAGCCGGTCAGTGACTGGATTCCGGCGGTGGTGCCGTCGCTGTAGGCGGTGCAGCTCCATGTGCCGGTGCCACCGACCAGGACGAGCACTTCGGTTCCGGCCTCCGCGAAGGTCGAGCTGACCACGCTGACCTCCGCATTGCCGGTCGCGGCGGCCACGTCGCGCAGGCAGGCCTGGTCGGCAGCCGCCGTTTCGGCGCTCACCCCCGGAGGGGGCGGCGGCGGCACGGCGATCACCGCCGCTGCCTCGTCCCCGCCGCAGCCGGCGAGCGCGCAGAGCGCGGCCGCACCGGCGAGGAATTTCATTGTCACACCCATGTCTGCGGTCCCCGTTGTCATTGGTCGCTGAGGCGCAGCGCGATCCGATGCGCCTGCGCAACCTTCCCCCGAAATGCCCTTCGCCGCAACCGCTTCGGTCAGGAGCATCCCGCCCGCCCGTGGCGGGGTGACTGGACGTGATCACGTGCGTCGTCTATCCGGGCGGTCGGAACCCGGAGTGCCCGATGCTGAAGGTCCGCGTCATCCCCTGCCTAGACGTCAAGGACGGCCGCGTCGTCAAGGGCGTCAACTTTGTCGACCTGCGCGATGCCGGCGACCCGGTGGAAGCGGCGCGCGCGTACGACTCCGCGGGGGCGGACGAGCTGTGCTTTCTCGACATCTCCGCCAGCCAGGAGAACCGCGGCACCCTGCTCGACCTTGCCAGCCGCACCGCCGAGCAGTGCTTCATGCCGCTGACTGTCGGTGGCGGGGTGCGCACCCCCGAGGACGTGCGCGCGCTGCTTGCTGGCCGGCGCCGACAAGGTCAGCTTCAACACCGCCGCGGTGGCGACCCCCGAGGTCGTGGCCGAGGCCGCGAACAAGTTCGGCACCCAGTGCATCGTGGTGGCGATCGACGCCCGCACGGTGGAACCGGGCCGCTGGGAGATCTTCACCCACGGCGGCACGCGGGCGACGGGCATCGACGCGGTGGAATTCGCCCGCGACATGGAGCGCCGCGGCGCGGGGGAGATCCTGCTGACCTCCATGGACCGCGACGGCACCCTCGCGGGCTACAACCTCGCGCTGACCCGTGCGGTGGCCGATGCCGTCGGTATCCCGGTGATCGCCTCCGGCGGGGTGGGGTCGCTGACGCATCTGGTCGAGGGCGTCACCGAGGGCCATGCCTCGGCGGTGCTCGCCGCGTCGATCTTCCACTTCGGCACCCATTCCATCGCCGAGGCCAAGGCGGCGATGGCCGCAGCCGGCGTCCCCGTGAGGCTCGAATGACCGACACCCTCGCCCGCCTCTTCGCCACCATCGAGACCCGCGCCGGCGCTGACCCTGCCGCCTCGCACACCGCCGCACTCCTGGCAAAGGGACCGGCAAAGTGCGCCGAGAAGTTCGGTGAAGAAGCGGTCGAGGCCATCGTCGCCGCCGCCTCGGGCGAACGGCCGGCACTGGTCCACGAAGCGGCCGACGTGCTCTACCACCTGCAGGTGATGCTGAAAGCCGCTGGTGTCCCCTGGGCGGAGGTGCTCGCGGAGCTCGCCGGCCGCGAGGGCCGCTCCGGCCTTGCCGAGAAGGCGGCCCGCGAGCGCTGACAGACGATTGCAGAGCGCGCCTCGCTCGCATATAGAGGCCGTCGGCACCCGTAGCTCAGCTGGATAGAGTGTCGCCCTCCGAAGGCGAAGGTCACAGGTTCGAATCCTGTCGGGTGCGCCATCTCACATTTTACTACCAGTTTGGCCTAACGCCTTGAAGGATAAGGCTAAATTTGGTGTTCGAAGTCCCTGATCTCGGCAGTGGGGCAGAGGCTCGCACCAAAGACCTTCTTTAAGAATAGTTCTTTGGTTTTGTACGGCGCGGTCAGCCAGGCCAACCACGTCGGTAAGCGCGAGGTGCTGGTGGCGGAGCGGTGAGCGGAAAACCTTCACGAAGCAAAAGGTTAACGCGATTCCAGGCGATATGGAACCCATATGTAATGCATATGAAAACCGTATGCTAACTAATTTTGTCAGGATTAAATCGTTAACGCGGCGCGGCCGATGATGACGCCGCCGCATCGCCCCGACGATCGCCACCGTCTCGACCGACACCCGCGTGACCCGGGCCAGCAGGTCGGCGACCCGCTGCTTGTGGTCGGCGAAGCGGTAGGTGTTGAAGCGGGCGCGGATGGTGGGGTCCTTGGGCGTCTTCTCCTTGTGCTGGTCCAGCACCCAGTCGAGCGCGGTGCGGTTGCCGAGGCGGTAGTCCCAGGCCTCGGGGGGCACGCCCGCGAGGGTGGTCTCGCTGTCGAGGATGAGGAGGCCGGCGTCGCGGCCGGACTTCAGGATCGGCCTCGGGGCGAGGCCGGCAGCGCGGGACTTCGCATCGGGCACGTCCGTGCGCTCCAGCGGCCAGGGCTCGACGCCCTCGTAGCCGATGTGCAGGTCGAGGAGGTGCTGACCCCAGTCGGCCCAGCGGCGGCAATCGTCGTGGAAGGGGATGCGGGGGAACTCGCGCCTGAGGTTGATCGCATAGGTCTCGCGCCAGACGGGGTCGTGCAGGGCGGCAAAGACATAGGCGAAGATCGTGTCCTTGCTGACGCCGGCCTTCGCGCCTTACTGCTCTCGTCCTTGTCTGTCAGAGCCCGCATTCCTTTCGGTTAACGATGACAGCGCCGATCTCGCGTCCGCTTTGCTCGACATAGACTTCACGGATCGTTGCACCGGCTCGAAGCAGCGGCACAAATGGCGGGTGCGCGCAGATGCCATTCCGACTTACTTGCCGAAATGCATCGGTCACAATCATGTCGTCGAGGTCGACGACGTAGGTTCGGCGGAGCTGCGCTCCAACCGCTTCGATGCGGGCAAGAGTTGTCACTTCGTCCACAGCGATCGGCGTTTGCGCGTCGTCAGCCAGAATTTTGAGAGTTCCTTCGAGGCCGTTTGAGCGGATAAGGAACTCAATAGTCGCCTGTTGTGACATCGGTTCCGACATGGCTCGTTGCTCGATTTGCCGCGCCTGCTCCTCGATAAACACGTTCACACCAATGACACCTGCCAACAAGATGAAGCCCGTCAAAACGCCGAGGCCGCCACTCAGGATTGGTATTGTCGGGATCGCGGTTACCGGACAGTACTCTCGCCGAAGGTGTCAACAGCAACCAGAAGTTCGCTAACGGAATAAACGCGAGGAACGCCATGCGACCATGCCCGTAAGCTATCGGCCGCGATCGTGCCATTGCTACGCGGCCGAAGTAGAAGCCACCCGCGACAGTCGCAACAAGAGAGATTGCCATGAGCACCCAAAGGTAGCCGCCAGCTATCGCAGGCAGAGACTGGAGCCACGACAAGTTGCACAACGGACACCAAGAAGGCAATCAATACAGAGTAGGCAAAATATGGAGCGCGAGCAATTTCCGCAGTCGAGCTGACAGTAACAGCAGCGATGGCTGCGCCCAAGATGATTAAAGCAAAGCCAATCTGATTAATGCCATCTTCGCTGAGGCTTACATATTGAATTGCTATTTCTTCAAGCATTGCTATGTCCCCGTTATCTCAAATCGCCAACGTCCTTTTGGCAGGCGTCGATGATCTTGTCGCGGAGCGCGTCGAGCACCTGCGGCAGGTCGTCGCGGAACTAGGCGACGGCCTTCGGAACTCGGCGATCTCAGGGCGTTCCCAGGCGAAGAAGCGTTCGAGGAGGCGGGCGAGCTCGGCCACGTCGGTCATGCTGCAGCACACGACCTCGCGGCCGTCCTGCCAGAGGACGGCGATCCGGCTGTCCTCGAAGATGATGTTGTCGGTCGGGTAGCCCCGGCGGCGCTTCTTCTCGATCTCCTCGTCGAGGTCGTCCGAGGTGTCCTTCGCCTCCCAGTAGCCGAGTGTCACGCGGATCTCGTGGAGTATCGTGCCGTCGGGGATGACGCGCGACTTCGTCCCGCTTTCCAACGGCGCCTGAGCGAGGAAGACCAGACCCTGCCCGCGCGACCATCGTTTCAGCAGGTCCTTGAAGGCCTCGCTGATGATCGACTCGATGCTGCTGCCGGAGGCCGTGCGAAGCCGGTCGATTTCGCCGAGGTACTCGTTGATCAGCAGGCGGCTCATGGCGGGCACCCGGACAGCGGGCGGTCACCTTCGCGTGACGCTGGTCGTCGGGTCAACAGCGAAGCGGCCAAGCTCGACGAGATGAGGGAGAAGACGGGCGCGGTCAGCCAAGCCAACCACGTCGGCAGGCGCGAGGTGCTGGAGGCGGCAGCGGTGACGGCGCCGTTGCCGTGCGATTGCGAGCCTGATAGCTTCGTTCGGCCCGTTGCACGGGCGGCGGCGGCTTCCTGCAGCGGCGATCAAGGGGCATACCATGGGCACGCGTGTGCGTTCGACGTGGCTGGCGGTGGCGCTGCTCGGCGTGACGCTGGCGGGATGCACGGAGCCGCCCGAGCTCGTCGGCATCGACAACCCGGCTGTCCCAGCGGAGTCGCTTCCCGACGTGAGCCAGCACCGGCTGTTCATCGCCACGACCCGCGAGGCTTCGGAGGTAGTGGGCGCCTTCTACTCCGGACTGCGTGCGCCGGAACTCGGCCTCGCCTCGGTCGACGTCACGATTCCACCCACCCATGTGGCCGGAGAACTGGAGCGGCCGAAGCGGCTGCCCCCCGACCCGCGCACCGAGTTTGCCGTCGTCGACCCGATCGTCTACGGGAACGACGCTCCCTTCATCACCGCGATCAATCGCGAGCTCGCCACCCGGCCGCCGGGCGAGCGGTCGCTGCTGGTCTTCATCCACGGCTTCAACAACACCACCAGCGACGCGATCCTGCGGCTGGCGCAGTTCGTCGAGGACACCGGCTTTCAGGGCGTGCCGGTGCTGTTCACCTGGGCCTCGGCGGCGAGTGCAACCCGCTATGTCTACGATCTCAACAGCGCGCTGATCGCGCGTGCCAAGCTCGGCGAGCTGGCGAACATCCTGGTCCAGACAAATGCTGGCAGCGTTGATATCCTGGCGCATTCCATGGGCGGATTCCTGACCATGGAGGGGCTGGTCGAGGCGCAGCAGCGCGGCACGCTCGGCAGGCGGGCCACCATCGACCATATCATTCTCGCCTCGCCGGACATCGACATCGACCTGTTCCGGACGCAGCTCGAGCAGCTGCCCCGGCCGATCATCGACCGGATCTACGTCCTGGTCTCCGCCGACGACGGAGCGCTGCGGGTGTCGCGGCGCCTCGCGGGGGGCGTGCCGCGCGTGGGCGCCGCCGACACGGCGGAGCTGGAACGCCTCGGGCTCACAATCATCGACCTCTCCGATATCAGCGATTCGAGCTCCGGCAGCCATTCCAAGTTCGCCGGCTCGCCCGAGGTGGTCCGCCTTATCGGGGTCGGACTGAACAGGGACGGCGGGATCACGGGCGCCTCGGCTCCCGGCCTGGGACGTCTGCTGGAAGGCGTGCCGATCCGCATCATTGGCAACTGACCGGGAGAAGGCCGCGATCCCTCCGCGCGTTGGCACAAGCGTGAACGCGGGCGGGGGTGCAATCGGCGGCGGAGCGGAATATCTAGGCGGCATGAACCGTCGCTCGCTTCTGCTGGCCTTCGCCAGCCTTCCGCTCGCTGCCGCGTACCCTGCGTCGGCGCAGGGGACCAATGTCGCGCCGATCAACACCTATCTGCAGGGCATGCGCGCGGCGCGCGGTCGGTTCCGGCAGACCAATCCCAACGGCTCGACGCAGACGGGCAGCTTCTCGCTCGCCAAGCCGGGGCGGATTCGCTTCGACTACGACACGCCGGCAGGGTCGATGGTGATCGCCGACGGCAATTGGGTGGGGGTTTTCGATCCCAAGTCGAACCGCAACCCGACCCGCTATCCGCTGACGCGCACGCCGCTGTCGATCCTCTTGCGCGACCGGATCAGCCTGACCGAGCCGGGGCTGGTGCTGGGCGCCACGCGGGACGCGAACGGCACGCACATCACCGTGGTCGATCCGCGCGCACCGCAGGAGGGGCGGATGGTGATGACCTTCTCGGACAACCCGGTCCAGCTGCGCCAGTGGGAGATCACCACCAAGACCGGCCAGCGCACCCGGGTGGCGCTGACCGAGCTGCAAGTCGGCGGCACGTTCGACCGCAACCTCTTTAACATCGAGCTCGCGGCGCTGAACTACCGCTGAAGCGGGCGTTGATCTGGCGCTGATCTGGCCCCGGATCCCGGAGAAGTCGGCATCCGCGCAACAGCCCGCCCGCCGCGAATCGGTAGCGGCTGGCTTCTGCGCGGCAAAACCGCTAGATTGGTCCGCAAAAGCTGGCGAACAGTGGCAGTGAGGCAATCGATGCAGATCATGCGCAGCCGGGCGGCGCCAGTGGCGTGGGCCATGGCGGTGGTCGCGGCGTTGGCGGGATGCACCCTTCCGCGCTCGGGGCCGACAGCCGGCGAGATCCGTTCGGCCGCCCGTACCGAGGACGACGGGGTGCATGTGGTCAACGTCACCCCCGCCATTGCCGCCGCCTCGCGCTATATCGAGACCCTGGGCTTCGGGTCCGAGCTGGTCAACGCCGGGGTGGTTTCGGCGGATGTGATCAGCCCCGGCGACCGGCTGTCGGTGACGGTCTGGGAGAGCGTCGACACCGGCCTCCTGGCCGGCGTGGGCCAGAAAGTGACGGCGGTGCAGGAAATCCAGGTCGACCAGAGCGGGTCGATCTTCATGCCCTATGTCGGGCGCGTGCAGGCGGCGGGGCGCACGCCCGAGACGCTGCGCGGCGAGATCACCGCAGCACTCGACGTGCAGACGCCCGACCCGCAGGTCGAGGTGCGCCGGGTCGCCGGTGACGGGGCGACGGTGACGGTGCTCGGCGGCGTGCGCGAACCCGGGGTCTATCCGATCGAATCGCCCACCCGGCGGCTGTCGTCCATGCTGGCCGTCGCCGGCGGGGTGGCGATCGTCCCGGACGTGGCGCAGGTCAAGGTCGAGCGCGGCGGGCATACCGGGCGGATCTGGCTGCAGGACCTCTACGACAACCCGCGCTACGACGTGGCGCTGCGCGGCGAACGACCGGATCATCGTCGAGGAGGACCGCCGCGCCTTCACGGCACTTGGCGCTGCCGGCACCCAGGCGCGGGTGCCCTTCAACAAGCGCGAGCTTTCGGCGGTGGAGGCGATCGCCGCGGCCGGGGGCCTCGACGGGCGTTCGGCCGATCCGACCGGGGTCTTCATCATCCGCGAGGAACGCTCGGACGTCGCCAACCGGGTGATGGGGCGCAACGACCTGGTGGGGCCGCAGCGCGTGGCCTATGTGCTCGACCTGACCCGGGCGGACGGATTGTTCTCGGCCGGGGAATTCATCGTCCGCGACGAGGACACGGTCTACATCACCGAGGCGCCCTTCGCCGCCTGGAGCCGGGTGCTCGGGGTCGCCACCGGCGTCGTCGGCATCGCCGGTTCGGTGTCGGCGATCGAGAGCCGCTAGGTCAGCCGGGCCGCGCGTCGAACCGGGCGCGCGCCGCGGCGATCCGCGCCTGGTTGTTGCGGGCGAAGGTCTCGATGCCGCGGATCGGGTCCAGCAATTCCCGTCCCAGATCAGTCAGTTCGTAGTCGACCCGCGGCGGGATGATCGGGGTGACGGTGCGGGTCAGGTAGCCGTCGCGCTCCAGCCCGCGCACCGTGGCGCTGAGCATCTTCTGCGAGATGTTGCCGATCCGCCGCTGCAGTTCGCCGAAGCGCAGCGGGCCCTCGCCGAGGTGGACGATCACCAGCACGCTCCACTTGTCGCCGATGCGCGACAACGTGTCGCTGACCGCGCGGCATTCGTTCATGGCGGGTTCGGGGAGTGGTTTCATTCAGGTAACCATGGTTTCCAAAAGGTGCGGTCTTGCCATCCGCAACTTAGTCTCCAATGTAGTGTCACTATCCAATGGATACCACCCTTCGTGGATCCCGGGATCGAAGATCAGTCTTGAGAGGCATACCATGTCCAAACCCCGTATCGGAATCATCATTTCCACCACCCGCGAGGGCCGCTTCGGCGACAAGCCGGCCCGGTGGATCCACGACATCGGCGCCAGGCGCAGCGACCTCGACTTCGAGATCATCGATCTGCGCGACTACCCGCTTCCGTTTTTCGACGAAGTTCGCTCGCCGGCGTATGGTCCGTCCGAGCGGCCCGACGTCAAGCGCTGGCAGGCCAAGCTCGCCAGCCTCGACGGGTTCGTCTTCGTGACGGCGGAATACAACCGCTCGATGCCGGCGGTGCTGAAGAACGCGCTCGACTACGCCTATGCCGAGTGGAACCGCAAGCCGGCCGCCTTCGTGGGCTACGGGCCGCTGGGGGCCGCGCGCGCCGTCGAGCACCTGCGCAATTCCGCGGTCGAGCTGCAGATGGCGCCGACCCGGACTGGCGTGCACATCACCATGGAGCCGTTTCTCGCGGTGGCGAAGGGGCAGAAGTCGCTGGCCGACTACGACTACCTGAACCAGGGAGCGGAGGCGACGCTCGACGAGCTTGCCTGGTGGGCGAAGGCGCTGAAGGCGGCGCGCGAGGCGGCCGTGCAGAAGGCGGCGGCCTGAGCCACGGCTCACAGCCGCTCCCAGCGGGTCCGGATGTCGGGGCCGACGCGGGCGGTCTCGACGAGACGGAAGCGGGGTGCTACGTCGAGCGCCCCGATTTCCATCCCTCCCACCGCCGGAACCGCGTCGCCACCGAGCACCAGCCCGGCCGTATAGGCGACCACCTCGTCCACCAGCCCGGCGCGCAGCAGCGCCGCGGCCAACCGGCCTCCGCCCTCGCAGAACACGCGCGTGATGCCGCGCTCGCCGAGCCGCTGCAGCACGGCGGCGAGGTCGGGGGTGCCCTCCCCTCCGCTCGGAACGGCAATCAGTTGCGCGCCCCGTTGCTCCCATGCGCGGCGCCGCGCCGGATCGGCGCGCGCGTCGTGGCAGAGCCAGAGCGGGGTCTCGGCGGCGGTTGCGGCGAGCCGGCCGTCGAGCGGCAGCTCGAGGCCCGACGAGACCACCACCCGCACCGGGTTCGCCCCGGCAATCCCCAGGCCGCGGACGTCGAGCAGCGGGTCGTCGCTGCGTGCCGTGCCCGCCCCCACCAGCACCGCGTCGGACTGGGCACGCATCAGGTGTACCTCGGCGCGCGCCTGTGGTCCGGTGATCCAGCGGCTCTCGCCGGTGGCGGTGGCGATGCGGCCGTCGAGCGAGGTGGCGAGTTTCAGGGTCAGAGCGGGCCGGCCCCTGGTGATGCGGCTGAGAAAGCCGCGGTTGAGCGCCGTGGCCTCGGAGGCGAGGCAGCCGGTCTCCACCACGATCCCCGCGGCGCGAAGCGCTGCCAGTCCCTGGCCGTTCACCCGTGGGTCGGGATCCCCGATTGCCACCACCACCCGGGCCACACCGGCGCCGATCAGCGCCGCGGCGCAGGGCGGGGCGCGGCCGACATGGGCACAGGGCTCCAGCGTCACGTAAACCGTGGCGCCGCGGGCGCGGTCGCCCGCTCGGGCCAGCGCCACCGCCTCGGCATGCGGCCGCCCGCCGTCGCCGGTCCAGCCCCGGCCTGACCACGCGGCCCTCTGCCACGATCAGGCAGCCGACTGCGGGATTGGGCCAGACCCGGCCGAGACCGCGCTGCGCCAGCCCGAGCGCCGCGCGCATGAAGCCCGCGTCCTGCCCGGGACCGGTCACGGGGCTCAGCCTTCTTCGGGCTCCGCCACGGGCGGGCGCAGTTCGGAGACGAAGTCCTCGAAATCGTCCGCCGCCTGGAAATTCTTGTAGACGGATGCAAAGCGCACGTAGGCGACGGTGTCGATGCGCGCCAGCGTCTCCATGACGATGGTGCCGATCGTGTCCGAGGGAATGTCGGTCTCGCCCATGGACTCAAGCCGCCGCACGATGCCGGAGATCATCTGGTCGAGCCGCTCGCTCTCCACCGGGCGCTTCTGCATGGCGATGCGGATCGAGCGCTCCAGCTTGTCGCGGTCGAAGGGCTCGCGCCGGCCGCTCTTCTTGATGACGACGAGATCGCGCAGCTGCACCCGCTCGTAGGTGGTGAAGCGCCCGCCGCAGGCAGGGCAGAAGCGCCGCCGCCGGATCGAGACGTGGTCCTCGGCGGGACGGCTGTCCTTCACCTGGGTGTCGATATTGCCGCAGAACGGACAGCGCATGCCTTGCCCTCGGGGTCGCTGCTGGAGAACTGACCAGCACTATAGGATCCCTCCAACAGTTTGGGTAGATGTTGTTTCGCTCTACAAGATCGGCCCAGGATCACTCCTGGGGTCCGAGAAAATAGCGCAGCGTGACCGGCCACTGGTCGGACTCCAGCACATCGAGAAGAGCCTGGTTGATCGCCTCGCGGCGGGGCGAGCCCGGCGGCAGCACGATGGCATAGTCCTCTGGGGAGAAGCGCAGCGGCGCTACGGTCACCCCTTCGACCGAATAGCGCATCCAGACCAGGATCGGCTCGTCATGGACGAAGGCATCGACGCTGCCCGCCGTCAGTGCCGCAAGCCCCGCCTCGACACTGGCGAATCCCCTGGGGCGCACGCCGATCGCCGCCAGCGCCGCGGTCGAGGCCGAATCTGCGACGTTGCCGACGCGGACCCGAGCGAGGTCGGAGATCGTCGTGACCCGGCTGACGATACGCTCGGCCGTCAGGATAGACGAGAGCTGGGCGGTGACCAGCGAGGTGAGGACCACCGCGCTGAACATCAGGAAGATGCCGAGCAGCCGCCCCGGCACGGTCTTCGGGGTCTTGTCGCCGTAGCCGACCGTGGTCATCGTCACCACCGCCCACCAGAAGCCACTGAAGAGGCCGCGGGCCGGCGCGGGCTCGAACTCCTTGCCGTTGCGCCGCCGCTCCGCCAGCCACGCCAGCCCACCGACTGCGAAGAGCAGCCCGACCAGCGCCCCGATGGTGGCGAGGAACGCCGGCGAGCGGAGCGCGTCGGCCACGGCGATGATGGTCGGCCGCCGCACTGCCGCGACCGCCACCCCGAGGCCGCTGTGGAAATAGGGATTGGAGAAGTCGACGACCTTCTCGCGCTCGGCCGTGATGCTCATGGCCGCGATCGAGCCGTCGAGCGCGCCCGAGGCCACCTGGCCGACCATGTCCGCGAGGCTCACCTCCACGAGGTCAAAGCGGACCTGCAGCCGCCCGGCGATGGCGTCGAGCAGGCTGATGCTGATGCCCTCCCAACTCCCGTCGGCGCCCTTCATCGCGAAGGGCGGCGCGACGAGGGTGCCGATGCGCAGGGCGGGCCCGGCCGGAGGCGGCGTCGCTTCCTGCGCCGTCGCGAGGCCGGCGGCGAGGCAAAGGGCAAGGGCGGGCAGGCAGCGACGCCGCATCATCCGGCCTCGAACCCCGCCAGTACACCCACCACGTTCACCCCGATCGCCTCCACGGCATAGCCCCCCTCCATCACGAAGAGCGTCGGCAGTCCCAGGGCGCGGATGCGCGCGCCGATCAGCGGATAGTCAGCCGTGTCGAGCAGGAACCGGCTGATCGGGTCGCCGCGGTAGGTGTCCACCCCCAGCGAGACCACCAGCGCATCGGGCCGGTGATCGGCGACCGCTTGGGCGGCGGTGTCGAGGGCCCTGCCCCAGGCGGCAAAGCCGGTGCCATGCGGCAGCGGCAGGTTCAGGTTGTACCCTTCACCCTCGCCTTCGCCGCGCTCGTCGGCATGGCCGAGGAAGTAGGGGTATTCCACCATCGGGTCGGCGTGGACGTTCACAACCTGCACGTCGGCGCGAGCATAGAATATCTCCTGGGTGCCGTTGCCGTGGTGATAGTCGATGTCGAGCACGCTCACCCGCGCGGCCCCTTGGTCGCGCAGCCACTGCGCGGCGACCGCAGCGTTGTTGATGAAGCAGTAGCCCCCGGCGAAGCGGCTCGACGCATGGTGTCCGGGCGGGCGGCAGAGCGCGAAGGCCGCAGGCGCGCCGCCCTGCACCAGTGCCGCCGCGGTCAGCGCGGTGTCGTGGCTCGCCCGGACCGCATTCCAGGTGCCGGCCACGAAGGTGGCCCCGCCGTCCATCGTGTAGAAGCCGAGGAGGCCGTCGAGTTCCAAAGGCGCCACGTCGCCGCGCAGCCCGTGAACCGGCCAGAACGAGGCCATCGCCGAGCCGTCGCGCCCCGCCGCGGCCCAGAGCGGCCAGGCGCGGGACAGGAAGTCGATGTAGCCCGGCCGATGCACCTGCCGCGCCGTGGCGAGATCGTGTTCCCCGGGCGGCAGGATCGGGCCGAGCCCGACCGCCGCGACCCGCGCGCGGATCATCTCGACGCGCTCCGGCTTCTCGAAGGCCGGCACGATCCGGCCGTCCATCAGCTCGGTATTGCCGCTGTGGCCGGCGTGGAGCGGGGAGAAGACGGTGTGCATGGTGCCTTCTATAGGCAGGCTTCGCGCGCTCCGGAAGCTGCTTCGTGGGCGCCGGGGTCCGTCCGCCGCCTCGCGCCGCTCCTGCCCTACTTCCTGCTCGAGCCGTTCCCTGCGACCTTCACGGTCTCGATCGCCGCTACCGTCGCGGCGCTGGCGGCACTCGGGCTGCTGCGGTGGCACGTGACCAGTGACGCTGCTGCGCTGCCTCGGCGAGACCCTGCTGGTGGGCGGCATATGCGCCGCCGTCGCCTTTTCGCGGTCGGCACCGCCTTCCGCCTCAGCTAGCCGGCAGGGGGCGTCCAGGCGGCTTCACCCCAGCCGGTCGCGGAACGCGTCGAAGACCGCCGCGTAGGTTGCGCGCTTGAAGGGCACGATGCGCGCGGCCAGCTCGTCCGGCGGCATCCAGGCCCAACGGCTGAACTCGGGGTTCTCGCGGGTGATGTCGATCATCGCATCGTCGCCAAGGAAGCGCATGAGGAACCAGCGCTGCCTCTGGCCACGGAACCGCCCCTTCCAGATCCGCGGCACCAGGTCGTGCGGCAGGTCGTAGGTGATCCAATCCGGCGCCTCGGCCAGCAGCTCCACCGCCTCGTCGGGGATGCCGGTCTCCTCGCCGAGCTCGCGCAGCGCCGCCTCCCAGGGCGTCTCGCCGCGGTCGATGCCCCCCTGCGGCATCTGCCAGGCGTCGCCGGGGTTGTCGATGCGCTGCCCGGCGAAGATCCCTCCCGCCGGGTTGACGATCACCAGACCCACGCAGGGCCGGTAGGGCAGCGCCAGGATCTCCGCCTCGGTCACCGCGCGCCCCTTTGGACGGATCAGTCCCTTTCGGCGAGGAATGACATGCCGCGCAGGATGTCGACCGCATAGGAGAGCTGGTAGTCCTCGGCCCGGAGGCGCGCCGTCTCCTCCTGGCGGGCCCTGTCCTCCTCGAGGGTCTTGCGTTCGTCCTCGGTCAGCGAGTCGTTTTCGAGAGAGCCCCGCAGGTCCGCCTCGGTGCGCGAAGGCACCAGTTCCTCGGCCTCCTCTTCGACGGCCGCAGCGATCTGCCGCTCGACGATGATGTCCGGCGCGACGCCCAGCGCCTGGATCGAGCGGCCCGAGGGCGTGTAGTAGCGCGCCGTGGTGAGCCGCATCGCGCCGTCGCCCTGCACCGGCATGATGGTCTGCACCGAACCCTTGCCGAAGCTCTGGGTGCCGATCACCACCGCCCGGCGGTGGTCCTTGAGCGCGCCGGCGACGATCTCCGAGGCGCTGGCCGAGCCGCCGTTGATCAGCACCACCACCGGCTTACCTTCCGTCAGGTCGCCCGGCGTGGCGTTGTAGCGCTCGCTGTCGCGCGGGTCGCGGCCGCGGGTCGAGACGATCTCGCCCGATTCGAGGAACGCGTCGGTTACCGAGATCGCCTGGTTCAGGAGGCCGCCGGGATTGTTGCGCAGGTCGAGCACGAAGCCGGTCACCGCGTCCATGCCGCCGGCCGCCTCGACCTGCTCGGCGAGCTGGTCGCGCAGGCTCGGGTAGGTCTGCTCGTTGAAGGTGGTGAGCCTGAGCACCACCACCCCGTCCTCCAGCCGCGAGCGCACCGCGGTGATGGTGATGGTCTCGCGGACGATCTCCACGTCGAAGGGCTCGGCCGTTCCCTCGCGGGCGACGGTGATCTTGATGGTCGAGCCCACCGGCCCGCGCATCAGGTCCACGGCCTCGTTCAGTGTCAGGCCGAGAACGGTCTCGCCGTCCACATGGGTGATCATGTCGCCCGAGAGGATCCCAGCGCGATCGGCGGGTGTGTCCTCGATCGGCGAGACGACCTTGACGAAGCCCTCCTCCTGGGTGACCTCGATGCCGAGCCCGCCGAATTCGCCGCGGGTCTGCACCTGCATGTCGTCGAAGTCGTCGGGCGGCAGGTAGGAGGAATGCGGGTCGAGCGAGGAGAGCATGCCGTTGATGGCACTCTGGATGAGGTCCTTCTCATCGACCTCCTCGACAGAGCCCGAACGGATGCGCTCGAAGATGTGCCGAACAGGTCGAGCGCTCGGAGACTGTGCGCGTCCTCTCGGCCTCCTGCGCCACGATGGGCGCGCGAACTGCGTCGAGACCATTCTCCGCCATGGCTCCGACAATTCCTGCCAGCCAGACTTTTCTTCATCGGTCGTTTCATCCGTCTCGTCGCCGAACCAGGTACCGGATCCACCGGTCCGCGGCCGTGCCTGAGCTCTATATAGAGCGTTTCCAGTGGCGCCTGCGCCAGTCTCTGCATGCGGAAGCATCACATATTCTTCAATGCCCTAGGTCGCGCCCGCTGAGCAGTCTCACAGATCGCCCTGCCCACCGCCGCCCCGGTGGCCACGCTAGAGCTGCGCGAGCCGCCAAGCACCACCACCAGCGCCTCTGCTGGTTCGGCCGCGCCGTCTCCAGCACCACCACATAGCCGAAGTCGAGGAACGGCCCGGCATAGCGCACCGTGCCCGCCGCGGGTGCCGCGACCAGCGACAGCGTGGGCGCGCCGACCACCATGCCCGGGCGGCGGACACCACCGCGTCGGGTTCGTCGAAGCCGAGCAGGATGCGCTGGACCGGCGGACCAGCGCCGCCGGCCTTCTGCCGGCCTGCCCTTGGCCGCATCCGTCCCGGCTGTGCCAGTGCCGCCGCCGAGCGCGGTCAGGGTGCCGCTGTCCCGGACGCCGCCACCAGCGGCATCCTGCGAAGCACCCGGCGACGCGGCGGGACGCGCCCGCGACGTCGTCGCGCGCCACCTCCAGCGCCGCAAGACCCGAAGCGAGGCCGACATTCCCGCCGCTGCACCTCGCGCGCCAGTTCCAGCGCCCGAGGTCGTCGAAAGCGCCTCCGCCTCGGCCGCCAGCGCCGGCGTCGCCTGTCCGAGGGCAGCACTCTGCCCGTGCCGCCGCGAGCGGCTCGTGGATGGTAGCGCAGGCGGCGGTGGCGGCATCGGTCCATCGCCTGGAGTGTCGCCGCCAGCCGCATGATCGTCTCCCGCCGGGTGGCGAGGGTCAGCGCCAGTTCGCGCTCCCACCCAGCGGCGTCGATCACCACCCCGCGCAGCCCCGCCAGCGCGGCCTCGTAGCTCCTGATCGCCGCGACCACCGCGCCATCGACCGGATCCGCCTGCGCAGGTGCTGCCGTGCCGCCGCCAGCGCTCTCCCGCCGCCGCCAGCCGCGCCTCTGCGGCCGCTCAGCGCGTCGGGCGTGGCGGTACCTCCGCGCGGACGCGGGGCCGGTCAGCAGAACGGCAAGGGCGAGCAGGGCGCTCTCACGCGACGATCAGGCTCGCCCGGTCATCTCGCGGGCTGTGGCACCCGATGAGCGCGAGCAGGCTCGGCGCGAGATTCGCCAGCCGCCCGCCTCGCGCAGCGCGCCCGGCGGCCCGCCCACGAGGATCACCGGCACCGGGTTCAGCGTATGCGCGGTACGCGGCCCGCTGGTCTCCGGGTCGACCATCACCTCGCAGCTGCCATGATCGGCAGTGACGATCATCGCCCCGCCCGCAGCCTCCAGCGCTGCTAGGCTCGCCCAGGGCCGCGTCCACCGTCTCTCACGCCCGGATCGCCGCGGCGAGGATCCCGGTATGGCCGACGATGTCCGGATTGGCGTAGTTGACCACGATCAGGTCGTAGTTCGCCCGAGAGGATCGCCGCGACCAGATGCCGGTCACCTCCGCCGCCGAGCATCTCCGGCGCGAGGTCGTAGGTGCGCACCTTCGGGCCGGCGCGATGTAGCGCGATCCTCGCCCCCCGGGCAGCTTCGACGCCGCCGTCGAGGAAGAAGGTGACATGCGGGTACTTCTCGGTCTCGGCGAGGCGGAACTGCTCGAGCCCTCTCGCCACCCAGGCGCCCAGCGTGTTCACGGATCCACGTTCGGGCATCACATCGAGCCAGGCGTTCACGCGTTCGAGTACTCCGCCATGCCCGAGTGTCGCCGCCCAGTGCGGCCGCCCCGAGACCTCGAACCCGTCGAAGCCCGGTCCACCAGCGCGCCGAGGATCTGCCGCATCCGGTCGGCCGGGAATCGGCGGCGAAGTAGCCCGTCGCGCTGTTCCGCGCGCCGCAGAGCCGTCGATCACCGTAGGCACTCACGAACTCGTCGGTCTCGCTGGCGCGCATAGGCCGCCGCCACCGCCTCGGCGGCGCTCGCCGCCGCAGCCCCTCGCCGCGCAGGATCGCCGCCACCGCCAGCGCGCACCCGCTCCCAGCGCCGGTCGCGGTCCATGGCGTAGAAGCGCCCGGAGACCGTAGCGATGCGCGCGCCCGCCGGAAGGGCGGCCTCCAGCTCGGCGATCTGCCGCGGGCACTGGTGGGAGGCACGTCGCGCCTGTCGAGGAAGGCATGCACCGCGACCGGCACCCGGCGGGTGATCGCATCCGCCGTCCGCCACGCATGTGCCGCTGGTGCGAATGCACGCCGCCGGGCGAGGAAGCCCCGCCAGACGCGCCGTGCCGCCCTTCGCCTTCACGGCGGTAATGAAGGCGCCCCAGCGCCGCATCGGCGGCGAAACTGCCGTCGGCGATGGTGTCGTCGATGCGCGGCAGGTCCATCCAGACCACCTGTTGTGTTTCGCTACCAAAGGAGATTGTGATTACGAAGCAAGACTACGTTGACTACGAATCAGGCCGGATGAAGGCGCTGGCGGGATTGGTCCAGGCAAATTTAATGACGAGCCACTTTTTGTTTGTCGGCTTTAGTTTGACGGACCCGAATTATCTCCGCATTGTTAAAGAAGTCCAGCAGGCCATTGATCCGGAAGGAGCGTGATCGCGTCCAATTTTCACACTAGCGTTCGTGTGTTTATTGTGGACTACCATACCTGCGACGCCGTGGATTGTGCAGTCGGTTTTAGCGGAAATTAAATTTTCGCCAGCCGCAAAAAGCTCGGTACGAACATAACAATTAATAATAATAATAATTATTAATAATAATAATAATGGAAACTAGCTAGAAATTGTAGACGACGGCATGATTTTTAAATATAATTGCTACGTATAGTTTAAATAAAATAAAATATTTCTACGATATAAAACGATAACCCCAGGACGACCGCTGCCGGCTTTCAACAGAGCACAAGACACCATTTTGCACTTACCTTGCCACCGCGCAATCAAAAGAGCTCTTCCATCTTGACCGTCACATCAAATCCACCAACTCCTCTTTCAACTGCCTTGATCATGAACATGGTACTAGGTCGGAACAGAACCTCTGCTTCTTTCTTGTTTTTCGACACATTGCTGATGTCCACGCCGGTCTTGCTTTCAATCTCAAAGAGGACGCGCCACCACCGAACGCCCTCATCTGCTCGGTAGTCGTACTCAAAAAGGCTGGATCGCAAAAGGTGGCACCCGGCTGCAACTTCTCCATCATGGAAGCTGGCAACTTGGCACCCCGGAACACCGTGCCGACGTGCGTCTTCATCCTCTTCGTCTTCGTCATGGCGCGGAGCAGGGCGGTGATTCGTGCTTGTTCCTTTGCCGGTCCCCTTGTCGCAACGCTTTGTTGATGCAGTCAAAGCCACATCCGGTGTAGTCGCGAACGGCCTTCCTGTCTGCCTTGTCCAACCGCGAGTAGTGCTTGTGGCGCGCCTGGATCAACTGCCGCAACACCTGCACTGCGAATCGTCTTGAGTGGTTCCTGGGCTTCTTGCTCGAACCGTCGCTGGCGTCCCGCTTCTTGAATCTCTTGCAGCAATCGAATTCGCGCGGCCCAAACCGACGCCACGTTCGCTACCACCGCCCAAAGGTCCTGCTGCTTTGGTTGATCGAGTCGTGGAGCAGCAGCAGAGGCAGCAACGCTGGTGCGCGGACGCTGGTACAGCACAATCTGTTGATGTTGAGAAGAAGGAAGGAAGGAAAGGGTGAGACGACACTGCGTTCGAGGAGCAAAACAACAAGACAAGGCGAGAGTCGCCATTCGCTGCAAACACCAAACAAACTGTGGAGTGAGAGAGATTCCATAGCAAAGCAAGGTTGTGAGGGCAAACACGAACAACAAGACGAGGAGAAAGAAGAAGCCGACAGCGGTCCAGAAATCGCCCCTCAGTCCCCGAGGAAAGCACCGCGCGCCGCAAAGCCTTGGAGAACATCAAAGTAGTCGTATTCATCATGGTTGTAAGAGTTAGAGAGTGTTTTGAGAGCAAGAGAGTGTTGAAAGTGGTATGTGAACGTGTTACAAGCTGTTGGTTTGACAGATTGTGAGACTGCAAAGGTGAGAAAAGTGATTTTTTCAGCGAAGCGCAAAGCACGAACAAAACCGGGACCGTCGTGGGGTG
>CAVOGP010000018.1:0-13858 GCA_963695425.1 uncultured Alphaproteobacteria bacterium
TGGACACCTTTGCTAAGCCTGTGAGGGCATGGAGGTGTTGAATGCCGAAGACGAGGAGGGAGTTTTCTCCCCGAGTTCAAACGAGAGGCGGTAGCGCTGCTGGAGAGCAGCGGTCGACCGCTGATGCAGGTGGCGACCGAGGTGGGGATTTCGCCGTCGATGTTGCGGAATTGGCGGGCTCTGTTTCTCGGTGGGACGAGGAGTTCGAGCGCAACGACGTCGATCGTCTCGCCGCTGCCGTCGCCAGCGGACCAGGCATCGGAGATCACGCGGTTGAAGCGTGAACTGGATCGCACGCGCATGGAGCGCGACGTGCTAAAAAAAGCGATCGGCATCTTCGCGGAGGTGCCGAGATGAGCTTCAAATTCATCCGCGACCATGCCGGCCGTTGGCCGATCCGGCTGATGTGCAGGGTCCTCGAGGTCTCGGCCAGCGGCTACTATGCTTGGCGCAATCGTCCGGAAAGCGCCCGTGCACGCGCCAACCGAACGCTGCTCGCTGACGTGCGGCGCCTCCATGCCGATCACCATGGCCGTTACGGCAGCCCCAGAATGCATGCCGCGCTTTGCGCGGAAGGCGGGATGGCAAGCCGTGGCCGGGTCGCGCGATTGATGCGGTGCCACGGCATCCGCGCGCTGGCGGGTCGCAGGTTCAAGCCGTGTACGACCGACAGCCGCCACTATCTGCCGATCGCGCCGAACCTGCTGAACCAGGAGTTCGTCGCCGCGGCACCCAATTGCATCTGGCTCGCTGACATCACCTACATCGCGACCGGCGAGGGATGGCTGTATCTCGCTGCCGTGCTCGACCTGGCGACCCGAAGGATCGTCGGCTGGTCGATGCGCGACCATATGCGCGCCGAGCTGCCGCTGGCCGCCTTGATCATGGCCGCGCAGCGGCAACGACCGGCCGAAGGCCTCATCTGCCATTCCGATCGCGGCAGCCAATACGCATCCGAGGCATACGGCAAACAACTCATTGCAATGAAAGCCAAACCATCAATGAGCCGGACCGCTTGCTGCTACGATAACGCGCCCATGGAGAGCTTCTTCCACACACTCAAGGTCGAACTCGTCCACCAGCGGCGATGGGCAAAGCGCGAGGAGGCACGACGAGACCTGTTCGCGTATATCGAAGGCTACTATAACCGGCGCCGGATCCACTCCGCTCTCGGATACAGGACCCCGGAACAGGCCGAACTACAAATGGCCTAAACCCGTGTCCACAAAAACGGGGGAACATCAGTGCGGATGTCCAGCCCAAGGGTGGTCGCTTCGATGCGGGCGATGACCCGGCGCGCGACCGTCCAGCTTTTTGCGGCATATCGCGTCTCGCAATGGGTGCGATGGACGACCAGTGCACGTTCGGCCCGGACGACGGCGCAGGCATCGGCGGTGGCGGCGATGACCGGATCCGCCTTCAGGGCCGTGTTTCCCGGCAGGCCGAAGATATAGTCGACGGCATGGGCTTCGCACCAGGTCATGACCTCGGGCCGGGCATAATGTCCGTCGCCGCGCAGGGTGATCCGGGTGTGCGGCCAGTGCAGGCGGATACGCCGGATCAGGCGGCGGACGTGGCCCCGGACCTCTTTGCCGGACGGCGTGCGGGCCGGGCGCAGGATGAAGGCGACAGGTCGGCCGCTTGCGGTTTCATAGACATGGATCGGCGCGAAGCCGCGCTCGCCATGAAACCCGTTCCAGAAGCTGAGCTGCTGCTGGCCGTGCGCGGCGTCGAACGTGTCATCGATGTCCAGCATGACCGCGTCCGGCGGAGCGTCATGGCTGGAGCAGTAGATGTCGACCATCTCGCGACCCATGCGGATCAGGGCTCGGATGCCCGCCGCGTTCTCCCACCGCGAACAGGTCGGCTGACTGGCCAGCCCGATGACCTCTCCTGGCGCCTTGCCGAGCGCCATCATGAACGCCGGATCATACCGCAGCGCGTCGAGGTCGTTGGCGTCCTCATACCCCGCGGCGATCGCCAGAACCCGCGCCCGCAAGATGTCCGGCAGGCTGTGCACGACCCGCGCCGGATCGCGCCCATCGGGGATCAGCGCCGCGAGCCGATCGACAATCCCCAGCCGCCGCTCGGCCTGCGCCAGCAGCAGCACGCCGCATCCGACGTGATCGCGCCGCCATCGAAAGCGCCGGTGACTTTCTTGGTCCGAATGGCTGGAAACGAGAGCGAAAACGGTGCACGATCGGTCATGGCGGCGGGGCAATTTCCGTCCGGTGGCGAGGGTCGTTTGAACAGCTATACTCTACACCATATCAGATACTTAAGCTACCGCCGCCAACCAGAATGGTGCTTCTGGTGGATTTTCCGGGCTAGTCCGACATATACCGGCGAGTGCCGACGCCACGCACCGAAGGCCATCGGGTTGGACCAATGCGAGATCGGCGACCCGGAAGATCTGATCGCTGTCTGGCCGACGGTGCAGGCCGGCGATTGGTGCGGGGAATTCCGGGAGCCGCACCAGGCGTCCGCCATCGCCTGATCCCCGAGCCGAGCGCCTGTAGCGCGTAGCCTACTCCGCCTGACCGTAGCCCGGCGGGATGCTGGCCACGAGCTCGGCGAGGTGAGTGATATACGCCAGCAGTTCGTCCAGGGCGTCGTTGCTCGTCGCCTTGAATGCGAGCAGGAAGGCGTCAGCGCCCCGCCTCGCCAGTTCATAGGTGATGTCGCCGAACGCCGTCGCCAGCGTCTCATCGCTGGCCTGCATCGGGTCGTCGTATCGCATGGGGTGCTCCTCTCGTCGTTGCCCGGTTGGGGATCGCCAACCCCAGCCATGGCGTCGATCCGCGCCTTGTGGGGCGCTGTCTATTCAACCTCGGCGGGAGCGTCCAGCCCCTCGCACCAGCCCTTCCCGCGGCCGGCGCCGGCTCCGATTTTCCCTTCCGACTTTCCGGCCGTCCGATTTTCTCGCCGCACCCATCGGCCCGAGTTTCCGACTTTCCTCCGATTTTCTCTCTGTTGTAAATCAATGGAATAGATAGATAATCGGAATAATCTGATAATCGTAGCAGGTATCCAGAAGGGCTTGATCAGAGGTCGTAGTGGACTCTCTAGAGGCGGGTCTCCGATTTTCCGATTTTCCGATTTTCTCTCCGCGCTTGCCCGTGACGCACTCCGCGCGGTGGGACACGCGGAATCGCATTCGGCTTCAGGCTGTGAGCGGGCAATCAAGCCTTCCCTTACCCGAGGCGGTGGCGGCGTGGAGGGGCGCGAGTGCGGCAGTGCCCAGCGGAAGATCGGCCAGATCAAACATCCTTAGGATCTCGGCGCGGGCCTCAGCATTGGCGGGATCCTCGACCCAGGCTCGCCTGAAAAAGACGAACTCGGTGAATACGACCGCGATGCGCAGGATCGCACCGCCGAGTGCGTCAAGGTTGCTTGCGAGCAGCTCGTCCATAAAGGGAGCAACTGCACCATCGCGTTCCCAGACGAAGAGAAGATGCACGCCCGACCCGTCGCGAACAGTGTTGAAGCCAATGAGTGCGCAAGATTGACGCCAATCATTGACGTCTTGCAGAACAGGTCCGCTAAGCGAGAAGTCGAGGCGAGAACGTGCCTGCTGCCACATATGGCAAGGGATCGGGCAAGGTGACGTAGGCAGACGCGAGTTGGGAGGCGTCAGCGAAGAGCTCCGCCTCCAGTGCTGCACGAAATGCGAGCAAATCTCGGAATTCAGACAGATTCTGCTTCAATTCGTGAGCGAGGCTGTTGCGGCCGTGGCGGTCGAACGAACTATTGTCACCTGCGAGACAGTGAACCCTCTCGCGGCACTGGCGCGCCTTGCGCACGAGCGCATTGAGCGCGGCACGCCAAGCCAACAGGCAGGCCGCGCGGTGGTCGAGCGTGAAGGTGCCATTCTCGACGGAGCGAAAAAGCGTGTTGTCGCAGGCATCGCAGAAGCCGGGAAAGGTCGCTGCCTCGCCGAGGCCCTGCGGGCGCAAGTCTGCCATGCGGCGGAATTTGTCGTAGACGTAAGCGTAGACCACGTCGCCCGAGGGCGTAGCGTCCTTTATGGAGGCGAGTGTGCCGGCGCGGGTGATAACGTGCTTGCGCCTCCCGGCCTGAGCGCCGCAGCGGGGGGCGAGACAGAGATGGTCGGGGCGGGGTGTCGTCGCGGCCGCCCGCGCCACGGCGCGCGCGTGCGCGCTTTCCACGAGATGTGCCTCCATTGGGCCCGAGACTGTCTCGCTGAGGAAACTGCCAAGCAAAGGAGACAGTTTGCGGCGAGTGACGAAGCCGAGGAAGTTTTCGACGCACGTAACCGGATCGCCGCGGAAATCAAACTTGCGGCAGGCACCGACAATCTTTCGTGCGTCTTCATCGAAGTCACGGGATTCGTGCTCTCTCGACCACCTCAAGCCGAAAGAGGAAGCATAGGGATCGACTTTGTGCGCCATATTGAACCTCAATCCATGTGAACCGATGGTAGTTCGAGACACAGCCCCCTCGATATGGGTGCGCGAATTCCCGAGGCGACGCCCTCGATCCTGGCCCATTTTCAATCGACGGCAAACATCCGCGAGGCCGAGCGGTGCACGGGGCAAGGTCAGGACTGATCTTGGGTTGGGCGCCGCCTTCGCTCCGAATGAGTTTCTTCGCAATAACCAGACACCAAATTGGGGCGAGGCAGGCAATAACCGCAACGATATTAGTTGGTATCTTGCCGAAAAAGTTACGAGTGTTGGCAGTTGAGCGTGTCCCACCACGCGGAATGCGTCAGCTTGCCTCGCCCGCCGCCTCGCGCTAGGGTTGCATGGCCCAGACCTCCACCGCCGCCTGACCCAAGGGCGGCGATGCAATCATTCCGAGCCTACCGCAACCCGCGGCGCGCGATCTCGATCGAGGCGCTGCTCGTCTGGGCGTTCCGCATCGAGCGCGCCGAGCTGGAGCCACCGCGGGATCGCGATCGCGACCGGCCCGCCGTCGGCACCGAGTGGATCATTTTCCAGCGCGGCGCTGTCCTGGGTTGCACCATCGACTGCTCGCGCCGCGTCCTCCCCGATCGGGTGCACGACGACGCCGAGACCGTCGCAGCGGTGGTCGCCGGCTCGCTCGACTGGAACATGGCCACCCGGGTCGCCGAACTCGCCCGGGCCGGCCGGCGCCCGACCTGCATCGGGGGCCCTGTCCGCTGCACGCCCGCCGAGTGGCACGAGAACCAGCACGCCCGCTGGCCGGTCGTAGCACCCGCGCTGCCGGCCAGGTTTCCTGGCGGCGTGTGGCGGCCTGCCATGAAGGACCGCAAGGGCCGGGACCGGTACGAGGGCTACTGCACCCCGGTCACCTACGATCCCACGCCGCAGCAGGTCGCTGCTTCCCGTCGAGACTACATGGCGTGGTGGGCGGCGATCCACGAGGTGCGCGAGCGCCTGTTCGCAGCTCCGGTGCTGCGCGACCACGAATTGACGGCTGACATGCCGCCGGCGTCTCTCAACTCCGAAGGTCAGGACCAGTAGCTCCGGGGGCAACGTGTCGGTATGCGCCACCTTCGGCTGTTCGCTGCGTCTGGCCCGAAGGCCCGACATGTCGACCAAGCGCGCGTCCGGTTGCACTGGCGTCTGGCCTGTCCGCGCTTCGGTTGTCCCGACTTAAACGGCTTGGTTGATCCCTGATCAAATCGATTCCAAGATGCGCGTACAATCTCTGATGAACTCAACCAAAGATTGCAGCTGCGCCTCTTATCCGTCAGATAATACTGTCAAAATTATCTCGACCATACTCTCCTTAAACATGCTACTATCAGTAACTCAAAAACCAGAGGGTCAAAACCAGGGGGATTGTTATGACCGATTGGGAACTCCACGGTCGCGAGCTTGCCAACTGCAATTGCGCAACCGGCTGTCCGTGCCAGTTCATGGCATTACCCACCAATGGCAATTGCGAAGCCGTGGCCGGCTTCGAATTCGACTCCGGGCACTACGGCGACGTCGACCTGGGTGGAACGCGCGCTGCGATGATGCTAAAGTGGCCCGGCCCGATCCACGAGGGCAATGGCACCATGCAGTTGATCATCGACGAGAGCGCCTCGCCCGAGCAGCGCGAAGCACTCGAGAAGATCATGACCGGCGAAGACACCGCGGAAATGGCCACCTTCTGGTGGGTCTTCTCGGCAATGTCGCCTAACAAGCTCAAAACCATCTACAAGCCCCTCGACATCTCGATCGACATGGATGGTCGTACCGGCACCATGTCCGCGCCCGGGGTCTTCGAGACGGAAGCCGGACCGCTGCTCAATCCGGTGTCCGGCGCCCCGCACCGCGCCAGGATCAACATCCCCAACGGCTTCGAATTCCGTGTGGCGGAGATCGCCCGGGGAACCACCAGGACCAGCGGCGAGATCGAACTGAAGCATAACCAGAACAGCCACGTCCACATCGTGGAGATCCACATCAATGGCGAGGGTGTCCTGGAAGCGGCCTGACGCCGCAGGCTTTGGCCAGATGTCCGCCGACGGTCTTACCGAACGGCTGTTGAAGCGCGATCGGCTGCTCTTGGTCACGCTGATCGGGACGCTGTTCGCGCTGGCCGGGCTCTACACGGTGCTCGGCTTCGGCATGGACATGTCGGCGCTCCGGATGACGGCGATGCGCGGCATGATGGCCATGCCGGGCGATGGGGTCCCGGGGGCCTGGGGGGTCGGCTATACCTTCCTCGTCTTCATTATGTGGTGGGTCATGATGGCGGCGATGATGCTGCCCAGCGTGGCCCCCACCGTCCTGCTCCACGCCGCCCTGCTGCGCAAGGGATCGTCGGCGGCGGCGGTGCCGGCGCTATCCACGGCCTTCCTCGCCGGCTACCTGGTGACTTGGGCGGCGTTCAGCGTCGCGGCCGTGGCCGCACACTGGGCCCTGGAAGCATCGGGGCTCGTCTCTCCGAAGATGATGACGCTGGTGGCGACCCTTCCGGGCGGCCTGGTGCTGATCGCCGCCGGTGTCTACCAGTTCACGCCGCTCAAGGCCGCGTGCCTTCAGCATTGCCGCTCGCCCGCGAAGTTCCTTACCGAACGCCGGCGGCCCGGACAACGCGGCGCCTTCGCCATGGGAGTCGAGCACGGAACCTACTGCCTCGGCTGCTGCTGGTCGTTGATGGCGCTCCTCTTCGTGGGCGGCGTAATGAATCTATACTGGATTGCCGGACTGACTGCCTTCGTCGCGTTCGAGAAACTGACGCCGTTCGGTGCCATCCTCACCAAGATTGCCGGCGTGACCTTGATCGCCGCGGGCGCCTGGGTGGTGCTCTGGGGCCTCTGACGCAAGACAACCGTCGTTCCGACATGCAGAGCGCCGCTGGCAAGGCGGCAAAAAATCACTGAATTTCGGATTTCGATATACCCAGATATCGTAAAACGCCAACCCTACGTCTTTCCGATCAACCGGACAGTTTCTCGGCGCTCTGCCATCGGCAAGCGTCGAGACTCCCCGCATTCCATCCCAAATGCCGTTTCGGGCCGACTGCAGACGACGGAAGCGTCCTCGCGCAGAAACCGCCGGTGAGGCGGTGGGAGATTTTGCACAACCATGGCGAGAAAGTGGGTTGACTTCTTGCGAGCCCTGGTTGACAAACAATCCTGCGACGTATTGCGCCCGGCGGCTGAAAGGCTGACCGGGCGCTTCGCTTTTCGGAGGTCACGCTTGCCCGACAAAGCCCCGGCCGAAGCCACCGCCACGGCTAACCCTCTGATTGTACGGTTCCTTTCCGGCGGGAAATCGTATGAGGGAGCGCTAAGCGCGGCAGTTCGCTAGCGACAGCGCCGAAATTTTGGGAAGCCACCCGGCCTCCGGAATCCACCTGCTCACCTGAATTCGACCAATAAAACAAAGCCTTGCACCCTTCCGGGGGTGGCTTCCGCCTGGACCCTGAAGGAGTCCACGCGGCCCAGTGGAATCCAGCGCCGGAATCCACTCCCGGAATCCACCCCGCCCCCGACAGGATGATCTGAATGACCCTGAGCTTCGCTCCGGAGCGCATCGAGACTTGGCCGCTCGAGCGCCTGAAGCCCTATGCACGCAACGCCAAGACGCACGGGGCGGACCAGGTCGCGAAGATCGCGGGCTCGATGGCGCAGTTCGGCTGGACCGTGCCGGTGCTGGTGTCGGGCGACGGCGAGGTGATCGCCGGGCACGGTCGCATCCTCGCGGCGGCGCAGCTCGGCCTGACCGAGGCGCCGGTGATCGTGCTCGGACCACCTGACCGAGGAGCAGCGGCGCGCCTACCGTCTGGCGGACAACCGGCTGGCCGAGTCTACCGTGGGACGAGGCACTGCTGGCCGGCGAGCTGCAGGAGCTGGCCGCCGACGACTTCGACCTGTCGCTGATCGGCTTCTCCGACGCCGAGCTCGACCAACTGCTCGCCTTCGATGTCGGCGGGGGCAGGACGGTGCCGGCGACGCCGCCGGACGTGATCCCCGAGCCGCCGCGCAGATCCGGCGTCGCGCCGGGCGATCTCTGGATCCTCGGCGACGCATCGGCTGCTCTGCGGCGACGCACCGGTCATCACCGACGTCGCCGGCTGATGACGGCGAGCGGGCGATCCTGTTCGCACCGACAGCCCGTACCTCGTGGACTACGACGGCTCGAACCGTCGGACGCGGAAAAGGCTGGCAAGGGCTCGGCGCGACCTGGGACGACGCCCTCGGGCGACGGCTTACGACGGCTTCATCTCCGACGCCTGCGTCTCGATCATCGCGCACACCGCCGGCGCGATCTACTGTGCATGTCGTCGAGCGAGCTGCACACGCTGCAGAAGGCGTTCGTCGCCGCCGGCGGGCACTGGTCGCACCTTCATCATCTGGGTGAAGGACCGCTTCACGCTCGGCCGGTCGCGACTACCTCGGCAGTTCGAGCCGATCCTCTATGGGCTGGCCGGAGGGCGCGAAGTCACCACGGTGCGGTGCGCCGCGACCAGGGCGACGTCTGGCCGATCGACCGCCCGAGACGCAACGACCTGCATCCGACGCATGAAACCGGTCGACCTCGTCGGCGCGCGATCCGCAACTCGAGCCCGCGCGGCGGGCTCTGCTCGACCCGTTCGGCGGCAGCGGCACACGCTGATCGCGGCGGAGCGAGACCGACGGGCGGCGCGTCTTGATGGAGACTCGACCCGGCGTATGTCGACGTGATCGTCGAGCGCTGGCAGGCCGAGACCGGGCGCGACGCGGTGCTCGACGGCGACGGCCGCAGCTTCGCCGCGGTGAAGGCCGAGAGGCTCGGGCGCGGACGCGGAGCCGGAGCCCGAGCGCCCAGAAGCGCCCGCGCAAGCCGGCCGCCGCGTGACCGCCATGCGCGTCCTCGTCGCCTGCGAGTTCTCCGGCGTGGTCCGCGACGCCTTCCGGGCGCGCGGGCACGACGCGGTGTCCTGCGACCTGCTGCCCTCCGAGCGGCCTGGTCCGCACATCATGGGCGACGTCCGCGACATCCTGCACGACGGGCTGGGACCTGCTGATCGCGCATCCGCCCTGCACCTTCCTCGCCAACAGCGGCGCGAAGCATCTCTACCTCGGCTGCCGCCGGGAGAACGGCGCCGCACGGCGACCGCTGGGCCAACCTCGGGCACGCCGCGGCCTTCTTCCTCGCCATGCTCGCAGCCCCGATCCCGCGCATCGCGGTCGAGAACCCGATCATGCTCGGCCATGTCCGGCGGCTCTTCGACATCCCGGCGCCGTCGCAGACGATCCAGCCCTGGCAATATCGGGCATCCCGAGACCAAGGCGACCTGCCTGTGGCTGAAGGGCTTGCCGCGGCTGACCCCGACGCGCGATCGTCGAGGGTCGGGAGGCGCGGGTGCACCGCGAGCCGCCGGGGCCGGAGCGCTGGCGGAACCGGAGCCGGACGTATCCTGGCATCGCCGCGGCGATGGCGACGCAGTGGGACGCCATGCCGAACGGGATAGCGTTCTCGGCTCGCAGCCGGTGCATCAGGTCCGTACTTGAAGGAGAGAGCGACGCGCGTGCGGAATGCGCGCGACCTTTCCGTCCTCGACCTTCACTGTCACAGTTTCGCCACCTGCGGCCACCCGAAGATCGCGCAAGGAACCGGCCGCCGTCTCGCAAGCGGCGTCGACCTAGCGTCAGGCTCCCACGATTTCTGGCTGACACCGACAACGATCGACGCATCTCTGTAGACGCCCGTCTGCGCATCCAGATCCGTCCCTGACTTCGCTTCTCGGATGGCTCCCATGCGGAGTCAGCAGCCGATCAGCGACCAGCAACGAGCACGCGCACCGCTCGCGGTGCTGCGGTGTCCCTGCGATCGATCAGGCCATGCGGTGCGTCTGCGGGCCGATCGGATCCGCCGGACCCGGGGGCAGCGAAGTCGGTCTCGCAGCAGGCGTCGTGCGAGTCGACGGTTCCGATCGAGCGATTCCGCCGGCTCGAGGTCGGCCGCGCCGATCGCCTCGATGCTGCTCGACGATCGGCAGGGACGGCGCGTCTCGCTCCGGTCGGAGGCAGCGACCGACTCGGTGGCGGACGATCGCGATCGAGGCGCGAGTACGTCGAGACCGGCTGATCCGCCGCGGTCTCACCGATGCGCGCGATGTTGTATCGCGCCACGTAGCCGCGCCGGGCGCGTCGCCGACGGGACCTGCGCGTCGCTGGTGACGATCAGGGTCCTGGCATCGACGCTCGCCGTCGATAGGCCGCACGCTATGAGCGCCGGCATGGCGTCGCGTCTCGCACGGCGCGGACGCGCCGAGAGCCGCCGCCCTCGCGGACGGCGGCCGCTGGATGTTCGAGCGGCGTCAGACGATGCGGTAGATCCGCTCCTCGCCCTCGACCTTCTCGGAGGTGACGTCGAGCCCGAGCTTCTTCTTCAGCGCCCCGGCGAAGAACCCGCGAACCGTGTGTGGCCTCCAGTCGGTGGCCTCGACGATCTGGGCGATGGTCGCGCCCTGCTTGCGGCGGAGCATGGCGATCACCTGCGCCTGCTTGGTGCCGCTGCGGGTCTTCGGCGCAGGCGCGACGTCCGCGCCCGTGGGCGCCGCCTTCCGCGGCCGGCCCCGACGCTTCGGGGGCGCCTCGACCGGCGCCGTCGTCGGCGCCCGTGGGCGCGCCCGCGGCCGGCTCGCCGGCGGAGTTGGTTCCCTCGTTGAAGGCGTAGGGCACCGCCTCGGACTCGACGCCGATGGCCTCCAGCGCCGGCGGCGGTGATGAAGAGCAGCACCCCGCGGCCGTCCGGCTCGGGGAGGTTGCGCCAGATGGTGTTCATCGCGGCGTCCGCCTTGCGCGGGCTGTCGATGATGTGCTCGCGGATCAGGCCGCGGGCGAGCAGCGCGCCCACCACCTTGGTGGCGGCGCCGCCGCGCAGCGAGCCGGGCAGCGGCAGCACGTTGCCGTCGGCGCGCTGCGCGGCGGCGGAGAGGATGATCGACTGGGTGTCGGAGAGCTTGGTCATCGGGTCGTCCTTCAGTTGCGAGGCGCGGGACCATCCCGAGCCTGCTACGACCCCGAGCCGCGCATCCCCGTGGGTGCGCGGCGGAGGCCGGAAGGAGGCGGCGGTCAGTAGGGAAGCTCGGCCATGATCGCGAAGTGGTTGGCGAGGCCGGTCAGGTAGGGAAGCCCGTGCGGGATCCCGGTCTCGCGGCTGGTCTTGCGGTCGATGCGCCAGCCCATCCAGCGGGCGATCGCGGCGTCGATCGCCTCCTTCAGCGTCTCGCCCTTCCAGAGCTCGCTCGCGACGTCGTCGGCGAAGTGGCGGCCGTGGCGGCTGTCGAGGAAGTCGCGGACCCCCTCGGGCGAGGCGGTGGTCACCTCGGCGATCCGGCGGGAGGCGATGTCCCAGGCCTTGGCGGGGTCGGCGGCGGGGTCGTTCTCGATGCGGCCGATGGTGCCCCAGTAGCCCCATTCGGTGTTCCGGCTGGGCAGGATCTGTGGTCATCGTCGTGCTCCGTTCAAGCGTCTGCTTGACACCACACATGCTCGGTTCCGCGCACGATCCAAGGCAATAAGCGGATCATATCATTGCTAAATCGAGGCCGCGATGCAGGGCATGAGCGAGCGCGACTACGCCGCCCGCGCCGGGCTCTCGCGCGGGGCGATCCAGAAGGCGAAGGCCGCCGGGCGGCTGGTGCTGCACGCCGACGGCTCGATCGACGCGGACGCCTCCGACGCCCGGCGCGCCGGCGCGACCGACCCGTCGAAGCAGCGCGGGACGCTGCGCCAACCTCGGCGCCGCCGAAGCTGAAGCCGGTGCCGAACGCGGCGCTCTCGGCGGTGGGCGACACGCTGCGGGAGAACGGGCTGCCGCCGCCCGCGACCGGCGGCGCGACCTTCCTGCAGGCGAAGACCGCCAACGAGGTGCTGAAGTCGCAGGAGCGGCGGCTGAAGCTCCAGAAGCTGAAGGGCGAGCTGGTCGACCGCGCCCGCGCCGAGGCGCTGGTGTTCCGGCTCGCCCGCGAGACCCGCGACGCCTGGGTGAACTGGCCGGCCCGCGCCGCGGCGCTGATCGCCGCCGAGCTCGGGCTCGAGCCCGCCACCATGCAGAAGGTTCTCGAAGCCCATGTCCGAGCCCACCTCGACGAGCTCGCCGAGGTTCGGCTCGATCTCGGATGACGACTCGATCCTCGCCTTCGACGGCGCCGCGGCGCTGCTGCGCGCCTGGGGCGGCGGGCTGAAGCCCGACCCGCTGCTCACCGTGTCGGAATGGGCCGACCGCTACCGAAAGCTCAGTTCGCGCGCGGCCGCCGAGCCCGGGCGCTACCGCACGAAGCGCACGCCGTACATGAAGGAGATCATGGACGCGCTGTCGCCGGGCCATCCGGCGCAGCGGGTCGTGTTCATGAAGGCAGCTCAGGTCGGCGCGACGGAAGGGGGCAATTGCTTTCTCGGCTTCGTCATCCACCAGGCGCCGGGGCCGATGCTGGCGGTGCAGCCGACCGTGGAGCTCGCCAAGCGCAACTCGCGCCAGCGCATCGATCCGCTGATCGAGGAGAGCCCGGCGCTGCGGGACAAGGTGAAGCCGGCGCGCTCGCGCGACGCCGGCAACACGATGCTGTCGAAGGAGTTCGCCGGCGGCATCCTGATCATGACCGGCGCCAACTCGGCGGTCGGGCTGCGCTCGACCCCGGCGCGCTACATCTTCCTCGACGAGGTCGACGCCTATCCGGCCTCGGCCGACGAGGAAGGCGATCCGGTGTCGCTCGCCGAGGCGCGGTCGCTGACCTTCGCGCATCGGCGCAAGGTGTTCCTGGTCTCGACGCCGACGATCCGCGGGCCTCAGCCGGATCGAGCGCGAGTTCGAGGCGAGCGACCAGCGGCGGTACTTCGTGGCCTGCCCGCATTGCGGTCAGCGATCAGTGGCTGAAGTTCGAGCGGCTGCGCTGGGAGAAGGGCAAGCCGGAGACCGCGGCCTATGCCTGCGAGGGCTGCGACGCCGCCGATCGCCGAGCACCACAAGACGGCGATGCTGGAGGCCGGCGAGTGGCGGGCGACGGCGATCTCGGCCGATCCCGCGACCATCGGCTTCCACCTCTCGGCGCTCTACTCGCCGGTCGGCTGGCTGAGCTGGGAGCGGATCGCGCGGGCGTGGGAGGCGGCCCAGGGCTCGGACGAGGCGATCCGCGCCTTCCGCAACACGATCCTCGGCGAGACCTGGGTCGAGACCGGCGAGGCCCCCGACTGGCGGCGGCTCTACGACCGGCGCGGCAGCTGGCCCGCGGGCACGGTCCCGCAGGGCGGGCTGTTCCTGACCGCCGGCGCCGACGTGCAGAAGGACCGCATCGAGGTCGACGTCTGGGCCTGGGGCCGCGGGCTGGAGAGCTGGCTCGTCGATCATGTCGTCATCGACGGCGGGCCGGAGCACGCACGCAGCTGGGACGCGCTGGCGGCGCTGCTCGGCCGAACCTGGGT
>CAVOGP010000019.1:0-68971 GCA_963695425.1 uncultured Alphaproteobacteria bacterium
ACTGGATCATGACGATCCGGCGTTGAAAACCGGCCTTTCGGACAGACTCATCCGGTGGTTGCCCTGCGCTCGTGGAAGACGAGCCGATCGAAGTTGTAGGCGAGGTTGGCAAGCGTCAGTTTTGCCTCGGCGCGGGCGATCCCGATGGTACGGACAAAGAGGCCGAAGCGGTTCTTCTGATGCGCGAAGACATGCTCGACACGGGCGCGGATGGCAGACTTCCTCGCGTTCGCCCGGGCGGTCGCCTGCGGACTCGGTTTCCCGGCTGGCTTTCGGCGGTGGATCTGGCTGGTCAGCATCTTTGAAGCCAGCTGTCACCCGAACTGGGAAACTGACCCCCAGGTCGATCGGAGCTGACCCCCTCGGCACAGAGGAGAGGGACAGATGGAGATCGGGAAGCCAGAAGTTTCCTGCACGGCGAACGCGGGTGCAGGGAGATGAGATGCTTGTGGCGGAAGAGGTGGCTGCGATGGTGCGGCTTCACGAACTCGGCTGGGGGGCCAAACGGCTGTCGAGGGAATTCGGCTGCGCGCGCAACACGGTCCGGCGCTACCTCCGCGCGGGGGGGCCGCGCCCTTCCGCAAGCCCGCGCGCAAGACGGCGTTCGACGGTCTGGAGGACTGGCTGCGCGAGCGGTTCTTCCGCCACGGCGGGAACGCCGACGTGGTCCGGCAGGAGCTGGAGAGCGAGCACGGGATCAAGATGCGGTCTGCGCACGGTCGAGAAGCGGTCCAGGTTGGCGTCGCGAGCTGAAGGCGGCGAAGCGGGCGACGGTGCGGTTCGAGACACGGCCGGGGCAGCAGTTGCAGATCGACTTCGGGGAGGCCGGGTCGGGATCGCCGAGGAGCTGGTGCGGGTGCTTCTGTTCGTCGCCACGCTCGGCTACTCGCGCCGGATGCCAGTGCGGGCCTTCGCTCCACGAGCGCCAGGAGGACTGGTTCGAGGGCATGGAGAGCGACCTTCCTGCGGTTCGGCGGCGTGCCGGACGGAGGTTCTGTTCGACAACGCCCGCGCCCTGGTCGAGCGCCACGACGCCGCGACGCGGGAGGTCGTGTTCAACGACCGAGCTGCACGCCTTCGCCCAGCACTGGGGCTTCCGCCCCGCGCCTGCGCGCCGTATCGGGCCCGCACCAAGGGCAAGGACGAGCGGGCGTCGGCTACGTGAAGCGCAACGCGATCGCCGGCCGTCGCTTCGCGAGCTGGGCGGCGTTCGAGGCGCATCTCGCGCGCTGGACGCGGGAGATCGCCGACGTGCGCGTGCACGGCACGACGGGCGAGGCGCCGATCGTGCGCTTCGCGCGACGAGGCGCGGCGCGCTTCAGCCACTGGGCGGCCGGCCGCCGTTCGGCCAGCTCGCGGGAGCTGATGCGCGGTTCGGCCACGACTGCGCGGTCGAGGTCGACACCAACAGCTACTCCGTCCCGTGGCGACTGATCGGCGAGACGGTCGCGGTCATGGTCTCGCCGGCCGGGTGCGCGTGCGCCATGCCGGCGAGGTCGTGGTCCGATCACCCGGTGTGCGCGGGCCGGCGGCACGCATCATCGATCGCGCTCATCTCGCCGGCGTGGCGGGCGCGGGCCCGATCCGGGCGGGGCCGCCGACCGTCGACGCCGCCCGCCGGCACTGCTGCGCCCGCTCGCCGAGTACGAGGCCGTTGCCGGAGGGGGCTTGTGATGACCGCGGCCGACACACGGAACCCTGCGCTGACGAGATGCTCGACCGGCTCAAGCTCACCGCGATCCGCGACCAGCTCGACAACCTGCTCGACGAGGCGGCGCGGTCGAAGCCTGACCCTGCGCGAGACGCTGGCGCTGCTCGTGCGAGCGCGAGATCGCCCGGAAGGACCAGCGCCGCATCGACATGGCGCTGCAAGCTCGCGCAGTTCCCGTTCGTCGCGCGATCTCGCCGGCTTCGACTTCGACGCGCAGCCCTCGCTCGACCCGAGCAGATCCGCGACCTGGCGACGTGCGCGCTGGATCGCCAACGGCGAGAACGTGCTGCTGCTCGGCCCGCCCGGCGTCGGCAAGACCCACCTCGCCATCGCGCTCGGCCGCGAGGCGATCCTGGCCGGCTACTCGGTGCAGTTCGTCACCGCCGACGACGCTGGTGGCCTGCCTGGCCAAGGCGCAGGCCGACGGAGCGGCTCGACGAGCAGCTGACGCACTGGCCAAGCCGAAGCTGCTGATCGTCGACGAGCTCGGCTACCTGCCGCTCGAGCCCGACGCCGCGCATCTGTTCTTCCAGCTGGTCAGCCGCGCGCTACGAGAACGGCGCGATGCTGATCACCTCGAACCGCCCGTCGGCGAGTGGGGCACGGTGTTCGGCGATCCGGTGGTCGCCACGGCCATCCTCGACCGGCTGCTCCACCACTAGCCACGTCATCACCATCCGCGGCGACAGCTACCGCCTCCGCGCAAAACGCCGAAGCGGCCTTCTGCAGAAGGCCGGATCGACGCCAGCAGACACCGAAACCACCGCATCTGATCGGGGGTCAGTTCTTCAATTCGCCCAAGGGGTCAAGTCCTCAGTTCGTTTGACACCAGCCACTTCTCGTTCGTCGGCGACCGATACGCGCTGTCGGCCCAGACCTCCGACGAGGTATTTTCCGTCGTCGCCAGATGCCTGAGCATGCGCCCGTCGGCGGCGGAGGCCGAAGTGACCGCGGCCTCCCGGATGAAGCCGAAGCGGCGATCGATGGCGATGTGCTAGACTTGTAGCCGAAGACCGGAACGGCGATCATCGGCAGCGGCGTCCCGTCCGGCCGATGACGCACTTTGCCGCCGATGTTGAGGGTCCAGCGCGCATTCACGTCCTTCTGGGTCGCCTTGTTCGGCTCGTCCGGCCGGAATTCTGCGCCGACTTGCCCGCCTTGATGGCTTCCCGCTCGCTTTTGGTGTTGCGCTGCTTGGCGCCGGGACCAGGCTCGCGTCGACGATCTGCCCGGACATTGGGACGTAACCCTTCTTTCGGAGCTGCCAGTCGAACGCCTTCCTCACCCGCTTCAGCGTCCCGGTCTCCGTCAGCCGGTTTTAAAATGCCGGATTCGTGTTCTCGTCGGGCGTCGGCCCGCCCAGATCGAACCCGGAAAACGCATCCACGACAGCCGGTCGCGGATCATGAACTCCATCGTAAGCATCCGCCGAGGGCCGCGGTCAGGCGGCCTTGACCTGGTTGTGGCGGCGTTCCAGTCCCACGGCAGCAACTCGTGCAGGCGTGAGACCGGCATGTCGGAGATGCGGGCGATGACGTCGGCGAGCCAGGCCTGCGGGTCGATGTCGTTCAGCTTGGCCGTGCCGATCAGGGTGTACATGGCGGCGGCGCGCTGCCCGCCGCGCTCGGACCCGGCGAAGAGCCAGGATTTTCTGCCGAGTGCCACACCGCGCAGCGATCGTTCGGCGGCGTTGTTGGTCAGGCAGATGCGGCCGTCCTCGAGGAACCGGGTGAAGCCCGACCAGTGGTTTGGCGACAGCAGGTAGTCGATCGCCTTGGCGACCTTGGCGTGCTTCGAGAGCAGCGCACGTTCGCCGCGCAGCCAGCGTTCCAGATCGGCGACCAGCGGGGCCGACAGGCGTTGCCGCACCTCGAGGCGGGCGGCGGGGGATTTGCCGTTGATGTCGCGCTCGATCTCGAACAGGGCATCGATGCGCTTCACCGCCTCGAAGGCGATCGGCGAGATCTCCTTGGGCGACTTGCCCTTGCGGATGTTGCTTTCTCGACGTCGGCGAGTTCGAAGAACTTGCGGCGGGCATGGCTCCAGCACAGCGCCGGAGCCACCGGCCCGGGCGATCGCCTCGGGATCGTAAAGCTGGTTGTAGCCGGCATAGGCATCAGCTTGCAGGATGCCCTGCCAGCCCGTCAGATGCCCGGTCGGATGTTCCCCGCCCCGGTCGCGGGAGAAGCGGAAGACCACCGCCGGCGGGGCGGTGCCGCCGAAGGGCCGATCGTCGCGCACATAGGTCCAGAGCCGCGCGGTCTTCGTGCCGCCGCGGGCCAGCAGCGGCACGGTGGTGTCATCGCCGTGCAATCGCGCGGCGGCCATGCACATGGGCCTCGATCAGCGCATGCAGCGGCGTCAGCAACTCGGTCACCGCGCCCACCTGGTCGGCGAGCGTGGACAGGCTGAGATCCACGCCTTCGCGGGCATAGCGGTCGGCCTGGCGGTTCAGCGGCTGGTGCTGGCCGAACTTCTCGAACACGATCATGGCCAGCAGGCTCGGACCAGCCCAGCCGCGCGGGATCGGGTGGAACGGGGCTGGCGGCTGGCTGATCTTCTCGCAATCGCGACAGGTGAACTTCTCGCGGACGGTCTGGATCACCTTCCACTGCCGCGGCACCACCTCCAGCGTTTCGGTGATGTCCTCGCCCATCTTCACGATCCGGTCCGACCCGCAGCAGGCGCAGGCGAGGGGCGCCTCGACCACCACCCGTTCGCGCGGCAGATGCTCGGGGAACGGCTTCTTCACCGGCTTGCGCCGCTCGAAGCCGCGGACCTTCGTCGCCTTCTCCGCCGCCTGCTCGGCGCGGATGGCGTCCTCCGCCGCAGCGGTTTCCAGTTCCTCGAGCTGCAACTCGAGCTGGTCGATCAGCCGGGCGGTGCGTTCGGCGCTGCGGCCGTACTTGTCGCGCTTGAGCATCGCGATCTCGAGCTTGAGGCCGCGATCATCGCCTCGGACGTCGACACGACGGCGTTCGAGCCGGGCGAGTTCGGCCTTCGTGGCCGCCAGTTCGGCGCGCAGTTTCTCGAGTTCGGAGGCGGCATCGGACATGGTCAAAATCTACCATGCCGGCCCTGCGAAAGCCCATGTAAAACAGGGCTCGAAGCGCGATTTATCCCACCTTTGCAGGGCGTTGTGTCCAGCGCGGATAGAGGTGGCTCGGGAAATCTGAACAGGGGCGCTGAGTGGTGAAGCCGCTCGAGATCGGCAAGAAGATTGCCGAGAACGAGGAGCGACCATGAGCAGACGACCACGCCGGAACCACAGCCCGGCTTTCAAGGCGAAGGTGGCGCTGGCGGCCGTCAAGGGCGAGAAGACGCTGGCGGAGCTGGCGCAGCAGTTCGACGTGCATCCGAACCAGATCACGCAATGGCGAACGCAGCTGCTGGAAGGGCGCTGCCGGGGTTTTCGGCGACGGCGCCAAGGCCGATCAGCGGCGCCGGCGATCGACGTGAAGATCGCTGCACGCCAAGATCGGGGAGCTGACGCTGGCGAACGATTTTTTGGCCGGCGCGCTCGGCAAGGCCGGACTGTTGCCGAGCGCAAAACGATGATCGATCGATCGCACGAGCTGCCGCTGACCGGCAGGCGAGGCGCTCGGGATCAGCCGGGGCAGCGTCTACTACCTGCCGAGGCCGGCGCTCGGCCGCCGATCTCGCACTGATGCGGCGGATCGACGAGCTGCACACTGGAGCATCCCGTTCGCCGGCAGCCGGATGCTGCGGGATCTGCTGCTGGCAGGAGGGCCATCGAGATCGGCCGCCTGCATGTCGCGACGCTGATGAAGAAGATGGGCATCGAGGCGATCTACCGCCGGCCGAGCACGTCGAAGCCGGCACCGGGGCACAAGATCTACCCGTATCTGCTGCGCGAGCTGGCGATCGACGCGGCCGAACCAGGTCTGGGCGACCGACATCACCTACATGCCGATGGCGACGGGGCTTCGTGTATCTGGTGGCCATCGTGGACTGGTTCAGCCGCACAGGTGCTGGCCTGGCGGCTGTCGATCACGCTGGAGGCGGACTTCTGTGTCGAGGCGCTGGAGGAGGCGCTCGCGCGGCACGGCAAGCCGGAGATCTTCAACACGGACCAGGGCAGCCAGTTCACCCGGACGAGTTCACCGGGTGCTGAGGCCTGCCGAGATCGCGATCAGCATGGACGGCAAGGGGCCTGGCGCGACAACGTCTTCGTCGAGCGGCTGTGGCGGACGGTCAAGTACGAGGAGGTCTACCTCCGCGCCTACGGCAGCGTCAAGGAAGCACGCGGCTCGATCGGCCGGTACCTGAACTTCTACAACGGCAGGAGACCGCATTCATCGCTTGGCGGGCAAACGCCCGATCAGGCATACATCAACCTGGCGCGCCAATCCCGGCGGCGGCCTGAAATGAGCGGCTGATCCACTTAGAAGCACCCCGGACGGTGTTCAGACAAACGGAGCCACCTCTGTTGCGCCAGTCGATGCCTTCCAGAAGATAGCCGAGCTGGGCCGCCGAGATCTGTACCGCCTCGCCACTGCCGGTGCCCGGCCAGATGAACTTCCCCGCCTCGAGGCGCTTCAGGTACAGCGACATGCCAACGCCGTCGTGCCATAAAATCTTGACCAGATCGCCACGTCGTCCGCGGAAGCAGAATATCTCGCCCGCATGCGGGTCGCGGCCGAGACCCTCCTGGACCTGCAACGCCAGCGTGTTCATCCCCCGCCGCATGTCCGTGACCCCGCCCGCGATCCAGACCTTCACGCCGGGAGGGAACGCGATCATGGCCCGTCCACCGCTGACAGGATCCGGGCAAGCGCTTCCGTATCCACGCCCGACGGCACGATGAGCCGCCGCCCATTCGGCAGGGCGATCTCAACCTGACAGTCAGAAGGCCGACAGGGATCGACGCGATCTGCCTGTGGTGTCAGGGCTTCCTTCGTCACGGTCACCGGCGCGAATGATCCCGGGCGAGAGGACCCGAGCTCACCGTTCCGATACTGCCGCCGCCAAATGGTCAGCAGCGATCGGCAAACGCCATGCCGCCGCGCCGTTGCCGCCGCCTGGCGGTGGCCGACAAAGCTCTCCTCCACCATGCGCAGTTTATCATCTGTAAATGCCGAATGAAAAATCCCCAGAAGTGCCGAACGAAAATTCCCCACTTTCGGGAATTGGGTTCAGCCGAGTTCAGGCATGGGCGGCTCCATTTTTGGGCGGCCGGCCGCGTCGTTTGGGGGCCGGCGGCGGGGTGATGGCGGCGTGCGAGCGGGTGTGCTCGGGGATGAGATCGGCGTGGGCGCGCAGGCGGTAGCTGGCGCCTTCGATCTGCACGACGATGGCGTGGTGGAGAAGCCGGTCGAGCAGCGCGGTGGCGACGACGGGATCGCCGAAGACGTCGCCCCATTCGGCGAAGCCGCGGTTTGAGGTCAGGATCATCGCGGCCTTCTCGTAGCGGGCGTTGACGAGCTGGAAGAAGAGATTGGCGCCGCCGGGGGTGATGGGCAGGTAGCCGATCTCGTCGACGATGAGCAGGCTGCTGCGGCCGAGGAAGCGGATCTTCTCGATCAGGCGGCCTTCGCGCTCGGCGCGGCCGAGGGCCTCGATCAGCTCGGCCAGCGTGGCGCGGTAGACCCGCCTGCCGGCCTTCACGGCGGCGACGCCGAGGGCGGTGGCGAGGTGGCTCTTGCCGGTGCCCGGCGGGCCGAGGAAATGCACGACCTCGGCGCGGGCGACGAAGTCGAGCTGGGCGAGCGCCAGGATGCGGTTCCGATCGAGCGATGGCTGGAAGGTGAAGTCGAAGCTCTCCAGCGTCTTCGGCGGCGTCAGCCTGGCTGTCTTCAGCGAGACGCCGATGCGGCGGGTCTCGCGCGTGGCGTGCTCTTCGGCCAGCAGCGCGTCGATGGCCTCGAGCGCGCCGATCTCGCCGCGCTCGAGCTGGCGCATGGTGTGGTCCAGCGCCTCCAGCGCGCGGGGCATGCGCAGGCCGACGAGGCTGGCGCGGATGCGGTCGAGCGTGCTGGTCATGGCGCGAGCGCCTTCGCCGGCGAGGCGTCGCGCCACCGCGTCGTAGAAGCTGAGCGGCCTGACGCCGACGCCCGTCGCCGGCGGCGCGTCGAGCGCTGCGGGCGGCGGCGCCTTGCGGTGCGCGGGATCGACGCGGCGCTGGTTCTTGCCCTCCAGCACCGGGTGCGCCGCGATCAAGCGCGCCGTCCTCGAAGATGCGCACTTCGCTGGGGTGGTTCTGCACCTCGAGCGACGCGGCGGCGGGTGGCGTCGGGCACGCTGTAGAGATTGCCGCCGACCGAGATCATGCCTTCGTGGCTGACCCGGCGCTCCACGGTCAGCACCGCGCTGTAGGCCATGGCGGGATGCGTGATCAGCGCCGGCTTCTCGTCGGCGAAGTGCTCGTCGACGATCCTGTTCGTGGTGGCGTGCACCCTCGGATTGGCGATCTGCGCGCGCCAGTCGTCGAACTGGGCGTTGAGATCGTCGAGGTTGCGGAAGCTGCGCGCCAGCCAGAAGTCCTGGCGCACGTAGCGGTAGGGTCGCTCGACCTTGCCCTTGGTCTTGGCGCGGTACGGACGGCAGGCCCGCGGCACGGCGCCATAGTGGTTGAGCAGCGCGACGAGCGAGGCGTTGTACTGGACGACGCCGTCGGCGTCCTCGCCGATCACCGCCGTCTTCATCCGGTCGTAGAGCAGCTCGGACGGCGCGCCGTCCATGGCGGCGAAGGCGTCGATGTGACAGCGCAGGACGGTTTGCAGGTCCTGCGTCGCGCAGAACCGGCCCCAGAGCCAGCGGCTGTGCCCGAGGACGATCGTGAACAGCCACAGGATGCGCACGACGCCGGGCTCGTCGGTGAACTCGACCCGGAACTGAGCGAAGTCGACCTGCGCCTGCTTGCCGGCGGCGGTCTCGAAGCGGCGTTCGAAGGGCCGGATTCGCGGCGGCCGGGCGTCGCGCAGGAAATCCGTGACGACGCTGTAGCAGCCCTCGTAGCCGCGCTCCTTCAACTCGCGCAGCAGCCGCTTTCCCGACAGGTCCGGCCAGGCCGCGATACGGGCGCGCAGGTAGTCCTCGTACGGCGCGATGAGCCGTGGCCGCGCCGCGCGCGGCCCGTAGGCCGGCGCCGCCAGGCCGCTCTCGAGGTGCTTGCGCACCGTCTTGCGGTCCATGCCGAGCTTGCGCGCGATGGCCGAGACGCCGAGCCCCTGCCGTTTCAAATCGTGGATCAAGACGACTTCTCCCAGTGTGATCACCTGCCTGCCCCTTCCGGTTCGGGCCTGCAGGTGGGGCGTTTCGGCCGCCGCTGTTTTGCGGGGGGCATGCCCCCCGCAAAACAGCGCTCCGGCGCTCAAACTGGGGATTTTTCAAACGGCACTTTTGGGGAGATTACGCTCGGCACTCACAGCGCGCGCATCTCGCCGAATATGGGGTGGTGGCGCCAACCGGCGTCGCGCATGTCGGCCGCCTCACGGGTGTCCTCGAAGGGGAAGAAAGTGGATTGCCGGAAGCGGTGACGGCGCTGGGGCGGATGCTGGTGGGGCAGATCGCTGCGCTGAGCGGGCAGATCGAGAAGCTGGACAAAGAACTGCGCCGGCGTGCCAGCGGTCACGCTACGGCCAGGCGGCTGATGACGATCCCCGGCGTCGGGGCGATCTCCGCCACGGCGCTCACCACCTTCGCGCCGCCGTCCGATACCTTCTCCAAAGGGCGCGACTTCGCCGCCTGGGTCGGCCTCACGCCACGCCAGCACCAAGGAGATCAACATGGCACGAGCCCAGGGGCGCGGGCGCAGATGGGGCGCTTGCGTTCGAGACGACCTATGGCACGCCGCCCGCCAGCGGCTTCACCCGCATGCCCTTCGCCAGCACCTCGCTCGGCGCCGAGCAGCCGCTGCTGAACTCGTAACTGCTCGGCTACGGCCGCGATCCGCTGGCGCCGATCAAGGACGCGGTGACCGCGGACGGCGATGTCGTGGTGCCGCTCGACATTGAGGCTTTCGGCTTCTGGCTGAAGGCAGTTTTCGGAGCGCCAAGCACGTCGGGCACTGGTCCCTGGACGCACGAGTTCCAGTTGCCCAGCATGTCGATCGAGACGGGCATGCCGGAGGTGCCGCGCTATACGTATTCCGGCTGCGTCCTCGACCAGATCACCTGGCAGATGCAGCGCTCGGGGGCCTTGGACTGCCACCGCGCGGCTGGTGGCGCAGGGCGAGGCGGTGGGCACGACGACCAGCGCTGGAACCCCAGCAGCGCTGGAGCTCAAGCGCTTCGGCATAGGTGATCTCGGCCGAGACGACATTGCCGAGCGCGGTGCCGTTCCGGGTGATCGCCCCGTTGAAGTGGCCGCTGAGCGGATCGTCTCGATCCGGTCGAGGTTGTTGGATTGATGGACGAACGACTTCGAGAAATTGCGAGTACCCAAGGCGCGATGTTCCGGGCAGAGGCGGCAGGTTTTCACGATATCGCTCGCGAGTAGCGGCGAGTTTCGAAGCTCAGGTGTCGGAACTCAAGACGTTCGCCCGCGCACAGTCGCGCCTCCAATAGGCGCCGGAGAGGACAGCCCGTCGTCCCCGCGCACCACATTCTCTATTCTCTGCTTGGCTACTAAGGTACGGTGGCCGTCGCAGGCAGAAGTGCCGCTAGAAAACTCATGCGGGGTCGCGCGGGAAGGTCGAAACCGCCCTCCGTCTCAAACCGAATAGCGTCAGAAAGCTACCAAGCATGAGCCAACCTGCTGCGGGAAGCGGAATTGCGACAGGAGAATACTCGACCAGATAGGCGCGCGAAGGGTCGTATTCACCCACGGAACCGGCGATGTCGTTCCACGATCCGCCGGAGAGAAATTCGATGTAGTCCTCTCCGCCACAACAGTCGTTCGGTTCGCCGCTGATCCACGGCAGGAAGGAAGCTACCGCGCCCTCTTCCGGGCCGCCAATCCACTTGTAGACCCCTTCAGATCTTGCGATCCGAAAGCCCGAAAATCACTCCTGGACCATATCCAAGGCCGCTTATGTAGCTTGCAATAAAGGTATTTTCGGCAGCCGAGGTAATGGTGGCCAAATAGCCCGTCATTTCCATGAATATACTGGACTCTGCGGCTGCAATCTCGGCTGCGGGTGCAAGGACCGGGGCAGTTATCAACTCATAGTAGTGCCCGTTTTCACTCCATTGCACTGGAGATCCATAAACTGGCCCAACCGCCGCGGCTGTGAGTAAAACGGCGGCCGCACTAGATTTCAGTGTGCGATCGATTTTTCCAATCATAGGACCCCCCTGACCTAGATATGAATCAATATGCTATCAGGAAGGTATATAAGTTTCAACAAACTTTTGGTTCGGCAAAGCTGGACACCCGCATTTACCGGCTGATGTGAGCTCCGATGCCGGATACGTTGGCGCAGACTGCAAAGGCAGCATCGACGAAATCAGCTTGCAGACGGGGCGGGCCTATACGTTTTTGGTGCTGACCGCTAAAGCAAATGCCCCTTGCGGCTGACGGTGCGCTTCCTCGCCACCCGCCGTTCAGTGGCCGTGATCAACTTCACTACCGCGCCTTCAGCGGCGAGATCGGGACGTCTGGCACCGTGGTGCACTTTTATCGGTGGCTTGCCAGCGGCTCGGGCTTCGATGCCACAGCGATAGATTTCCATGCCCGCATTGACGTCTTCGTTGCGGGCGATGTGCAGTTCCAAGCGGGTGAACAGGTCGCCGAAACGCTTCAGCCTGTCGCGCAGCATCTCCTCGATCTCGGCCTGCGCCTCGGCCGACACATCCTTGTCTCCGTGAATGTTGATCTGCACCCGCATTTTGCCCTCCCCTTCGCAATGAGCGCATTTCATGAAGCTTCGGCCGCTCTTTGGCAAGCAGCGTGGATTGACGTTCACCGCAACTTATTGGGCAGCTCAAGCGGTTCTATCATAGGATCAGTAGCAAAATTGTGGTGAGAGAATCGTTGCGTGAGCCCAATTTCTGGGCGGCATTAGCAGACTACTCCTCCGATCTGCTGGTTCCTGACGTGACCCCCAACGTTCATCCAAGGGTCCCTGGAAACCGAGGTTGAGAATTGCGCGTCGGCGCGACGTTAGCAACGGGCATTGGTGCGGAGCTTTCGAGGTGGCGCAGCGCCGATGCCCGTTGCGGGTTCAGGGTCGCGGCGTAGCCGGCGGGGGTCATGTAGCCGATCGCCGAGTGCGGCCGCGCGGTGTTGAAGTCCTCGACCCAGCCGGCGACGACGGCGCGGGCATGGTTCATCGAGAAGAAGAGATGCTCGTTGAGGCATTCGTCGCGCATCCGCCCCTGGAAGCTCTCGGCGAAGGCGTTCTGGATGGGCTTGCCCGGCGCAATGTAGCGCCAATCGAGCTTCGCCGCCTGGGTGAAGGCCAGAACCGCCGAGGAGGTGAACTCGGTGCCATTGTCGCTGACGATCGCGCCGGGTCGGCCACGCCGGGCGATCAGCGCGCCCATCTCGCGCACCACCCGCTTGCCGCTCAGCGAGGTGTCGGGGACGGCGGCGAGGCACTCCTTGGTGACGTCGTCGATGATCGTCAGCACCCGGAACCGGCGGCCGTCGGCCAGCTGGTCGTGAACGAAGTCCGTCGACCAGCGGCTGTTGGGGCCATCCGGCTTCGGGATCGGCGTGCGCGCCACCGCGATCCGGCGCCTCGACCTGCGCCGGCGCACCGCCAAGCCCTCCTCGCCGTAGAGCCGCTGGGTCTTCTTGCGGTTCACGGTCCAGCCCTCGCTTCGCAGCAGAACATGCAGGCGGCGGTAGCCGAACCGCCGGCGCTGGTCCGCCAGCTCACGCAGCCGCGCACGCAGCGCGGCGTCGTCGGGACGCCGGCTCAGGTAGCGGACCGCGCTCCGGTCCGCGGCGATGATGCTGCACGCCCGCCGCTCGCTCACCTCGAGGCTCTTCCCGAGATGCGCGACCGCCTCACGCCTGGCGGCGGGCGTCACCATTTTTTTGCCAGCAGATCCTTCAGCCCGGCGTTGTCGAGCATCGCGTCGGCATAGAGCCGCTTCAGCTTCGTGTTCTCTTCCTCAAGCGCCTTCAGCCGCCTCGCCTCGGAAACATCCATCCCGCCGTACTTCGCCTTCCAGGCGTAGAACGTCGCCGACGACATGCCGTGCTTGCGACAGAACTCCGCGACCGTGGCGCCGGCCTCGTGCTCCCGCAGCACTCCGATGATCTGCTCTTCGGTGAACCTGCTTCGCTTCATCTCCGGTCCCTCTCCTGTGGTCCGGATTCCAGCTGCCCGTGGAGGAGAAACAAGGGGTCACGTCAACGCCGTAAAAGATTAGCCCGCCCTTCGAGTGTTGCCACAGGACGGCAACACCGATCGCAGCCCAGATCGCCGTTAGTCCGAAGACCAGCCAGGCGGAATTGTACCTAACACCACCCAGCGACTGGCGGCCTTCGCCGTCGAGATCGAGGCGCTGACCCAGTGCATGAAGCCGGCGGTGATCCCCAGCCTCTACCATGTGTTTGTCGTCCAGGGTATTTTACGGCACGGCGGCGTGGGGTACGTTCGATAACTTCAACCGCGATGCGAGAAGCGAACGTTTCCTTCGGGGTGTTCAGGGATCTCCACGGCTATCGAGATCGCCCTCGGGTCGCGCGCAGAACAGGGGGAAGACGGCCCCGGATGCTCTCGTCGATCTGAAATTCCGCCCGCGAGACATGGTCTGAGAGCTCGTAGGCTGCACCACTTTTTGTGAGGAGATTGAAGAGAGCTGACCATGAGGCGGCTGCATTTAAGCTCTGGTCAGGTAGGGTCATCCTCGCCGTTAGTTCCCTCGCGCCATTGGCCGAAGGTCCCCGTAACGACGCCGACGACCGCATCAGCTTCATTCAGTAGCGGTCCTCCGGAGTTGCCGGGGTTGACCGGGACAGTGATCGTGATTTGAGCCTCTCGGTCGTCGATACCACGGACCGCGGCCACGTGACCTGAAGAGAGTTTCGAGCGGTCCTATGCTGCCATAGGAGGGGTAGCCGATGGTCCGGACCGCGTCGCCGAGCCTGACGCTGTCGAACGGGGCAAGTCGCAGCCACTGGCCAGATGGGCGGCTCGATCCAACGATCGCGACATCGGCATCCTCGTCCGCATCGATGAACCAGAAGGTTCGAACCCACCCCGTCTTCGAGATGGGCGCAGTCGCGGACCACATGTTCGGCCGTCACCGCATGGGTCGAGCTAATGAAGAATGCCGTTCCGACCGACTCCCTGAGGTCCAATTCGGGCGGTGATGGAACGCCGGGAAACAGGAGATTCCCGACCGCGGCGGCAAGCCGGGACCCAGACGAGAGACCGATGGATCGCCCCGTGTCGGTCGTGATCGAGCGCATGGCGATCAGTGCGTTGAGGCGGTCGTCGGCGCCGAAATCGTAGTACAGAACCGTTAGCCATCGACCGTCCTCCATTGCTGCCGATAGGAGAAAGACGACATCCGGGCCCTCGTAAACCGCGGTGAACCAAACCGCCTCATCTCTGCCGAGATAATCAGGGACTGCGGGCCTACCCCCGTCGGCGTAGCCGGAATGTATCGATTCCATCACATCCCGGCGTAACGACGCGATCACAATATCGTCGCCTCCGTTAGCGCCCATCCAGACGAAGTAGTCTCCAAAGTCCGGCGTATTAGCGCGCTTGAACGATCCTGGTTTCGCGATCACCGACACGCCTAGGTCACTGCTCTCGCGTCTCGCGAGTCCATGGTCTCTGATGCGGGCGAGGCCTGCCGCGGCTGCCAAGCCCGCATCGCGCCAATCGGGGGACGGAGCGGACTTGGGCCGGCCGAGCACTGGCTCGCGTGGGGCGGAACCTCTTCGCCAGCGGCTCGCGAAGAGTCCGAGCCGCTCTTGCTCGACGGGCGTCCACACTCCGTCAATTCCAACGAGACTGTCGCCCGACTGAACGAGTCCAAGCTCAATCAGCTCAAGCTCCGCGGGGTTGGTCAGGGTCGGGTCGAATAAGTCTCCGCGAGCTGCCTCGGCCAAGAGCAAAAGCGATGCCGTAAAAATTGTGATGATGGGACGTCGACCTCTTGGGGCTACCGGAACCGCGCCGCCCGCCAGCCCGCCGCACCAGCCTCCACCTCGTCGCAAATCATCGCTCGCCGTTGCCTTCGTGGATCCTCGCAGATGCTGGCCAAGTGGCGCGCGCGACCGTGGCGATGATCCCCAACCTACTCATCCGCCATAGAGTATATGAAGACGACCGCCGATGGTGAGCCAGGAATCGCAGAGGGCTAACGTTTGTCGCACCTGCAGGCTTGAGTCGCCGATCTGGGAGACTGGTCGAGCACCTGAAGCCCGAACCATCTAGCTACAGTCGCCCTTCGGTCGACACCAGCGCCGGTTTGGCAGCCCCAATGTGCGGCTGCGCTCTCGCCCTCGCCACAATCGCCGGCCAGGTCATGCGCATGTCGCCCGCGACGGCAATGGCAATGGGCGCCTTCACCATTGCCGCGGGGGACGCTTGCCATGCGCGCGAGGACGCCTGATCCTGCCCCAAGGGATTTGCGGGGATAGCTTCCGATGCTCGGGAGGATCAGAGCAGCGCTGGAGCGCCGCCACAGGGCCGTGGTGACGGCCGAGGTACTGGTGTGGACGCGAGGCATCATAGGCGTGGAGATGGCCCGCCACGCCGCAGAAAATCAGCACCAATCCGATGATGACCGACGCTTATGGCAAGCCGTGGCACGGCTCGCCGAGCGCCGCCTTGCGGAGGTCGAGGGGTTGGACACGGCGTCCGCCTACGAGGCTGGAAATCGCTGGGCGCAGCGACGCGGAAGCCTGATCAATGCTGCACCCCGGCAGCCCGATGCGCTACACTGATCGCATGAGGGTGGGAATCTTCGCCAGCATCCGCCTGAAGCTCCTGAAGATCGGCGCCCTGGCCACCCGCAGCATTCGCCGCATCCGCATCGCCATGGCTTCAAGCTGCCCCGACGCCGCCGGACTTTCAGACGAAGCTGGTGGTCTGGAACATGATGGGTAGCAAACGGCTCACGTGCATGAGCTGGTGCGGTTGCGCGAGCCGGCCAATGACGAAGACAGCCGCATCGAGGACGCGGCAGTTGGCCAATCGATCATCTGAACGCGGGGCTGTGACCGCGTTCCGCCGCACTGAAATCCCAAGCATGGGGCCTTCGCGCAGGGCGCATGCTAACTAGCTAAGAGCGCCCTGCGCCCGAATCAATCTGGCAATGATTGACCTACCGCGCCCCGCAGATTGTCTGGCTCCGTCCCGCAAGATTTCATGCCATCCGGACTCTATTGGGGGAAGTCCCGGGGGAAGGTTGGCGGATGTGTAGCCGATTATATAGATATATCAATGTGATAGATCAAATCCATGGCAGAGAGGATGGGATTCGAACCCACGAGACGGTTTCCCGTCTACGCCCTTAGCAGGGGCGCGCCATCGACCACTCGGCCACCTCTCCGCTGGCCCGTATAGGGGCCAAAAGTCGGTGGAACAAGTGCAACTGTGAATTTCCAAGCGGTCGTTCGTCTCCGCCGCAGTAGCCGAGGCCTTGCCGGAAGCAAGGCCGTCCACGGGCCGGCAGCAGTGGCAGCGCGCGTTGCAAGATGGGGCGAAAGTGTGCGAACAGGGTAACGGTCCGAACCACCACGAGGCATATGCATGACCGATTTCGCTGCCGCCCGCACGGCCATGGTGGACACCCAGGTCCGCCCCTCCGATGTCACGCGCCTGCCCATCATCCAGGCGATGCTGGCGGTGCCCCGCGAGGAATTCGTGCCCGCGGCGCTGCGGCAGGTGGCCTATTTCGGCGAGCACGTGCCCCTGGGTCCGGGCCGGGTGGTGCTCGACCCCAGGGTCTTCGCCAAGATGCTCGACGCGCTCGAACCTCGGACCCGGGGACCGCGTGCTCGATGTCGGCTGCGGCTTCGGCTACTCGACGGCGGTCATTGCGCGCCTGGCCGGGTCGGTGGCGGCCGTCGAGGAAGACGCGCATATGGCGCGCGAGGCGGCGGCGCGGCTCGATGCCCATGGAGTCGGCAACGCGAGCGTCGAGCACGCTCCCCTGGCGGGTGGCCTGCCCCGGCGCGGAACATTCGATGCGATCGTGATCGAGGGCGGCATCGAGACCCTGCCGGCCGCCATTGCCGACCAGCTGGCGCCCGGCGGGCGGATCGCCGCGGTGTTCGTCGATGGGCAGGCGGGCCAGGCGCGGCTCGGCCTCGGAACGCCGCAGGGCATCAGCTGGCGCCGTATCTTCGATGCCACGGCACCGGTGCTTCCGGGGTTCGCGCGGACGAAAGCGTTTGAGTTTTGAGGTTGCCGCCGCGATAGTGCCGCCACGAGCCCGGAAAACGGGCCAACCGGTTCGAGCAGCCCCATGAGGATCGCCATGTCGATGCGACCACTGAGTACCGTATTCCGCGTGGCGATCGTTGCCGCCGGGTTTGCCTGCCTGCCTGCAGCGGTGTTCGCGCAGAGCCTCGCGGACGCGCTGGTCACGGCCTACCAGACGAGCCCGCTCCTCGACTCGAGCCGCGCCGCGCTGCGCAGCCTCGACGAGACAGTGCCGCAGGCGCGGGCAAACCGGCGCCCGCAGGTCAGCACCGGCGTCGGCGCCAACAGCGGCCAGACATTTGACGGGTCCGATCCTGTTCACGAATTGCGCGCGACCTTGGATGCGAGCCTCCTGGTCTTCGACAACGGCCAGACCGCGGCGGCGATCGAGGCGGCGCGCAACCAGATCGCCGCGGGGCGGGCTGATCTCATGGATGTCGAGCAGTTCGTATTGTTCAACGCGGTTCAGGCATTTGCCGATGTGCGGCAGGCTCAGGAATTCGTGCGGCTGGCAGTAAACGATGTCGAGCGCCTCGATGAGACGCTGCGCGCCACCCGTGACCGGTTCGAGGTCGGCGAGGTCACGCGCACCGACGTGAGCCAGAGCGAAGCACGGCTGGCAGAGTTGGATTCGCAGCTCGCCGCCGCGCGCGGGCAGCTGGAGATCGCGCGCGAGGCCTATCGCGCAGCCGTCGGCGTGCTGCCGCAGAACCTGCAGCCGCTGCCGCCGCTGCCGGAGCTGCCGCGGGTGGTCGACGAGGCCATAGCAATCGGCATCCGCCGCAACCCGCAGATCATCGCCGCGCAGTACAACGAGCGGGTGGCAGTCTACGACTTCGACCGCGCGCTGGCGGCGAAGGGTCCGTCGGTCACCGCCTCCGCCTCGCTGGGCGCACGCCGGGGCAACTCCAACTTCGACAGCTCGTGGGACAACACCACTTTCGGCGAGGTCGGCATCCGCGGGTCGCTGCCGCTCTACACCGGCGGGCGCAACGACAGCCTCGTGCGCCAGGCGCAGGCGATCCTCGACCAGCGCCGCTTCGAGGTGCAGGACGCCGGCCGCTCGGTCACTCAGCAGGTGGCCTCGGCCTGGGCCGAGCTGGAGGTGGCGCGCGCCTCGATCGTCGCCCGCCGCGAGCAGGCTCAGGCGAGCACTATTGCGGAGGAGGGCGTGACCGAGGAGGCGCGGGTCGGCGCGCGCTCGACGCTCGATGTGCTCAACGCCGTCCAGGAGCGGCTCCAGGCCGAGGCTGAGGTGGTGCGGTCGCTGCGCAACGAATATGTGGCCGCCTATGGACTGCTGCGGGCGATGGGGCTCCTGACGGTGGCGCATCTGGGGCTCGGCGTCGAGACCTACGACCCGGAACAGAACTTCGCCCGCGTCCGGCCGGGGCCGAGCGGCGGCTATGACACCTCGGTGGTCGACCGCATCCGCGCCCGCTGGGAGCGTCAATGAGCGGTCTGCCGGAAGGTCAAGGCAAGGGCCAGCGGCCGGACGGCGCGGAGGGGACGGAGTCCCTGGCCGATGTGCTGGCGTCGATCCGGGCGCTGGTCTCGGCGGAATCCCGTGCCCGGCAGGCGCCCGGCGGTGATCTTTCGACAGTTCTGGTGCTGACCCCGCAAATGCGCGCCGAGCCGCTGCACAGCGGCGAGGTTCTGGCCGAGGGGATCGAGGTCCGCGGACGGGGTCAGGTGGCGCCGATCCTCGACGAGGAGGCGCTGCGCGACGTGATCAACGCCATCGTGCGCGAGGAGCTGCAGGGCGAGTTGGGCGACCGGATCAGTCGCAACCTGCGCAAGCTGATCCGCCGCGAGCTGGCCCAGATGCTGGATGAGCAGCGCGAGGACTAGTCGCGGATCGCCGCACCGCTATCTGCTAGCGAGCAGGCGGGGCCGTCCCGGCCGTATCGGGACGCGCGCCGGCCTGAGCAAGGCTTGAGCGGGGACCGATACCCATGACTGCGACAACCGCCATCCGCCGCCCGACCGGGCCGGTGCGCGCCGACCACACCATCGACCAGAACTGGGCCGCCTACACCCCCGAGGAGCACGACCGCTGGGACCGGCTCTACGCCCGCATGGCCGGCCTCTTGCCCGGCCGCGCCTGCGCCGAGTTCCTGACCGGGCTCGACCGGCTGACCCTGTCCGAACGCGGCATCCCCGAGATTGAGCGGCTCTCCGACCGGCTCGAGGCCATCACCGGCTGGCGGGTGGTGGCGGTGCCGGGGCTGGTGCCCGACACGGTGTTCTTCGACCACCTCGCCAACCGCCGGTTCCCCGCTGGCGCCTTCCTGCGCTCGGAGGCCGAGTTCGACTACATCGAGGAGCCCGACGTCTTCCACGACATCTTCGGTCACGTGCCGCTGCTGTCGCACCCGCCCTACGCCGAATTCATGGCGGCCTACGGCCAGGCCGGCGCACGGGCGATGGCGATGGAGGCTCTGCCGGCGCTGGCGCGGCTCTACTGGTACACCATCGAATTCGGGCTGGTCCGCGAGGCGGGCACCCTGCGTCTCTTCGGCGCCGGCATCATGTCCTCGCCGAAGGAGACGGTCTTCGCGCTGGACGACGCTTCCCCCAACCGCCTCGGCTTCGACCTGCGCCGGGTGATGGCCACCGCCTACCGGATCGACGACTTCCAGCAGAGCTACTTCGTGATCGACAGCTTCGAGGACCTGCTCGCCGCCACCGCCGAGGACTTCGCCCCGATCTACGCGGCCTTCCCCGGCCAGGTCCCGCATGCCCCCGAGGCGGTGCTGGGCACCGACGCGGTGATCCACCGCGGCACGCAGACCTATTTTGCCGGCAGGGCCTGAATGAGGGCTGCAGGGCGGGACCGTCCGGGCCTGTGGATACGCTACCGTCGACGCCAAATGTAATTGAAATCAGATGGTTGTCTGGCGTAACATCGTGTTACACCCGCGCCGCCTGCAGCCAGCCCCACACCCGCTGCGGCGTCAGCGGCATGTCCACATGTCGCACGCCCGCCGGCCAGAGGGCGTCGAGGGTGGCATTGGTGACCGCGGCCAGCGCGCCGACGGTGCCCGCCTCGCCACAGCCCTTCATGCCGATCTCGTTGGCGGTCGAGGGCACCGGTACGGTGGCGAAGGCAATCGCGGGGATGTCGGTCGCCCGCGGCATGGCGTAGTCCATGAACGAGCCCGACAGCAGCTGCCCCTCCTCGGAATAGCTAACCTGCTCGCTCACCGCCTGGCCGATACCCTGGGCGACGCCGCCGTGCACCTGGCCCTCGGCCAGCATCGGGTTGATGAGCACGCCGAAGTCATCCACGACCGTGTACTTCACCACCTCCAGCGCCCCTGTCTCCGGGTCCACCTCCACCTCGGCGAAATGCGCGCCGTTGGGATACGACCGGCCTGGCAGCCTGTAGAGCTCCTCGGCCACCAAGAGCTCGGTCAGCCCCCGGTCCGCGGGCCACCTGCGCCAGCCGCATCAGGTCCACCGCCCGGTCGGTTCCGGCGATGCGGAAGGCGCCGTCCTCCCAGACCAGATCGGCACTCGCCACCTCCAGCTCCTCCTCGGCCAGCGGCCGGAAGCGGGCGATCATCGTGTCGGCGGCCTTGTTGATCGAGTTGCCCTGCATGGTCACCGAGCGCGAGCCCCCCGTGCCGCCCCCCGTGGCGATCCGGTCGCTGTCGCCCTGCACCAGGCGTACCTTGTCGAACGGGATGCCGGCGCGGGCATGCAGGATCTGGGCATAGGCGGTCTCGTGGCCCTGGCCGTTCGACTGGGTGCCGCCGTAGATATCAACCATCCCGTCCGCGGCGAACTCGATGCGCGTGGTCTCGTGCTTCTGCCCGAGGATCGAACTCGATGTAGTAGGCGAGCCCCAGCCCGCGCAGCCGCCCGGCCCGGGCGCTCGCCTCGCGCCGCGCCGGGAAGCCCGCCACGTCTGCATCCACAAGCGCCCGGTCGAGCACCCGCTCGAAGTCGCCCACGTCGTAGAGCTCGCCCGACACGCTGCGGTAGGGAAACTTTTCCCGCGCGATGAAGTTGCGCCGCCGCAGCTCCACCGGCTCCACCCCCAAATCCCGCGCCGACCAGTCCATCAGCCGCTCGATGACGTAGATCGCCTCCGGCCGCCCCGCCCCGCGATAGGCGTCGATCGGCGTGGTGTTCGTGTAGACCCCCTCCACCCGGAAGAAAGCCTTCTGCACGTCGTAGACACCGGGCAACACCTTCAGCGCCAGCTCCGAGGCGATGTACTGCCCATACGGCGAGTTGTGCGCCCCGAGGTTCGAGGTGCAGTGGATGCGGATCGCCTGCAGCCGGTAGTCGGCGTCGAACGCCGCCTCCGCCACCGTGACGTGATCGCGCCCGCCGTTGTCGGTCAGCATCGCCTCGCCGCGCGTGCTCATCCAGGCCACCGGCCGCCCCAGCTCGCGCGCGGCAAATCCCACCGCCAGATATTCGGGATAGTTGAACCCCTTGATCCCGAAGCCGCCGCCGACGTCGGGGGTCGTCACCCGCACCGTCTCGGCCGTAAGCCCCAGCTTGGCGACCAACTCGTCCTTGAGGTTCCACACCCCCTGGCCCGAGAACCCCACATGCAGCCGCGTCCCCGTCCCACTCGGCGAAGGCGCCGCGCGGCTCCATCGACATGCCCATCACCCGGTTGTCGATCAGCTCCAGCCGCGTGGCGTGCGCCGCCGCCGCAAACGTCGCCGTCACCGCCGCCTCGTCGCCGAAGGCCCAGTCGTAGGCGCGGTTCTCGGGCGCTTCCGGGTGGATTTGCGGTCCGCCGGCAGCAGTGGCGACATGCACCGGCAGGTCCTCCAGGTCGAACTCGATCGCCTCCACCGCGTCCATGGCAGCAGCGGCGTTCTCGGCCACGACCATCGCCATCGCCTCGCCGGCGTAGCGGACATGAGTGTCCGCGAGCACCGGCCGCCGCGGCGCGGCGCCGTCGCTGCCGTCGCGGTTGGTCACCACGTCGTAGTCGACCGAATTCTCGAGCCGATCGCCGAGATCGGCGGCGGTGTAGATCGCGAGGACACCCGGCATCTGCCGCGCTGCCGCCGCATCGATGCGCCGGATCTTCGCATGCGCCACCGGGCTGCGCAGGAACACCACCGTCGCGGCGCCCTCCGGCGTCACGTCCTCCATGTACCGCCCGGTGCCGGTCAGAAAGCGCAGGTCCTCCTTGCGGAGCACGTTCTGGCTGGTGCCGAACTTCATCATCATACCGTCCCGCTGCGAATCCGCGCCGGACCCTAGCGGATCTGCCCGTCGCGTCCAGAGCCCGCCGCCCCGCCGCCGCCCAGCGCCCGCAGGGCGTTGAGGATCACCGCCACGTCGATCGCCTCCTGCAGCAGCGCCCCCTGCACCGGAGTGATCAGCCCGAACGCCGCCGCGATCATCCCGGCCACCGACAGGCCGAGCCCCGCCACCACGCTCTGCAGCGCGATCGCGCGGGAGCGCCTTGCGATGCGCAGCGCCGGCAGGATGCGGTCCAGCCGGTCCACCAGCAGCACCACGTCCGCCGCTTCCGCCGAGGCCGCAGCGCCGCGCGCGCCCATCGCCACGCCGAGGTCGGCCGCCGCCAGTGCCGGCGCGTCGTTCACCCCGTCCCCGATCATCATCACCGGCCCGTGCGCGCGTTCGCCCAGCACCACCGCGACCTTCGCCTCGGGGGTCAGCCCGGCGTGCACGGCGTCGAAGTCCAGGCCGCCCGCCACCTCAGCCGCCACATCGCCGCGGTCTCCCGTGGCCAGCACCAGCCGCGCGATCCCCTCGCCGCGCAGCGCCGCCATCATGGCCCCGGTCCCATCGCGCAGCGGATCGGCAAGCACCAACTCGCCTGCCGGAACCCCGTCCACGCCCACCGACACGGTGGCCGCGCCGGAGTGCCGGTCGGGCAAGGCACTCGCCGCCACCCCCAGCTGCCCGGCCACGAAGTCCCGACCGCCGATCACCACGCGCCGCCCCTCCACCACACCTTCGACGCCCTCGCCGGGGGTCTCGCGCGCCGCCTCGGGCACCGCCAGCGCCAGACCTCGCGCCCGCGCCGCGGCGACTATCGCCCGCGCGATCGGGTGCTTGGAGGCCTGGTCGAGCGACGCCGCCAGCCGCAGCACCTCGGCCTCGCCCATCCCTCCCGCCAGCACCACCCGCGCCAGCCGCGGCTGGCCGGCGGTCAGCGTGCCGGTCTTGTCGAGCACGATGCCCCGGATGCGCGCCAGCACCTCCAGCGCCTTGCCGCCCTTGACCAGGATCCCGTCGCGCGCCGCCCGCGACAGGCCCGCGACCAGCGCCACCGGCACCGCCAGGATCAGCGGGCACGGCGTCGCCACCACCAGCACCGCCACCGCCCGGATCGGATCCCCCGTCAGCCACCATGCCGCCCCCGCGATCACCACGGTCAGCCCGAGGAACAAGATCGCGAAGCGGTCGGCCATGCGCACCATCGGCGCCCGCGACCGCTGCGCCTCGGCGACCAGCCGCACGATCCCGGCGAAGGTGCTGTCGGCCGCCGCCCGCTCGGCCGTCATCTCGAAGGCGTCGCCGGCGTTCACCGGCCCACTCATCACCGCCTTGCCCGCCCCGTGGCGCACCGGCATCGCCTCGCCAGTCAGCGCCGCCTCGTCGAGCACCGCCTCGCCCCCCGCCACCACCCCGTCCACCGGCACCACGTCGCCGGAGCGGATCAGTAGCCGGTCACCGGGGCGGATCGCCTCGAGCGGCACCTCCTCCAGCCCGCCGTTGCGGTGGCGCATGGCTGTGCGCGGCACCCGTTCGAGCAGGGCGGTCATCTCGCGCCGCGCCCGCCGCTCGGCGAAGGATTCCAGATACTGCCCGCCGGAATACATCAGCGCCACCACCGCCGCGGCCAGCGCCTCGCCGAAGATCAGGGCCGCGGTCATCGACAGCGCCGCCACGATGTCGAGGCCGAGCTCGCCCCGCCGCAGGCTGGTGGCGATCTCGACGATGAGCGCCGCGAGCACCGGCAGCGTGACCGCGCTCCAGACCCAGCCGGCGGCACCGGGATTGCCCGCCGTCTGCGCCGCGAGCCCGACCACCAGGCCGGCGGCCGGCAGCCCGACCAGGAACGGGCGCAGCGACTTCTGGATCTCGGTCAGCGTCACGGTGGGTCCTCCCGCCAGCGCGGCCGACAGGAACACGCCGGCGCGCGGCAGGGAAGGGGGTGCGGGGCTTCCCCTCGCCGCGGTCGGGCGTTATGAGCGACCGGACCCTCTTCGGAGACCCGCCGGGTGCCCCTGATGCCGATGGAAAAAACCTTCGACGCCGCCACCGCCGAGCCGGAGATCTCCGCGCGCTGGGAGGCGGCCGACGCCTTTCGCGCCGGCGCCAACGCCAGGCCGGGCCAAGACGGCAAAACTGTGCCCTTCTGCATCCTGCTGCCGCCACCGAACGTCACCGGCTCGCTGCACATGGGCCACGCCTTCAACCACACGCTGATGGACATCCTGACCCGCTGGCACCGGATGCGCGGCTTCGACACCCTCTGGCAGCCTGGCCTCGACCACGCCGGCATCGCCACCCAGATGGTGGTCGAGCGCCAGCTGGCCGAAGCGGGCAACATCAGCCGCCGCGACATGACCCGCGAGGAGTTTGTCGCCAAGGTCTGGGAATGGAAGGCCCAGTCCGGCGGCACCATCCTCGAGCAGTCCCGCCGCCTCGGCGACAGCTTCGACCTCAGCCGCAACGCCTTCACCATGTCCGGCGCCCCGAGCGCCCCGGCGGGCGAGGAAGGCAACTTCCACGACGCGGTTCTGCGCGCCTTCGTAACTCTTTACGAGCGCGGCCTCATCTACCGTGGCAAGCGGCTCGTCAACTGGGACCCGCATTTCGAGACCGCGATCTCCGACCTCGAGGTCGAGAACATCGAGGTCCCCGGCCACATGTGGCACTTCAAGTACCCGCTGGCCGGCGGCGAGACCTACGAGTACGTCGAGAAGGACGCCGACGGCACCATCACCTTCCGCGAGACCCGCGACTACATCTCCATCGCCACCACCCGCCCCGAGACCATGCTCGGCGACGGCGCCGTCGCGGTCCACCCCTCGGACGAACGCTACGCCCCCATCGTCGGCAAGCTCTGCGAGATCCCCGTCGGCCCGAAGGAACACCGCCGCCTGATCCCGATCATCACCGACGACTACCCCGACCCCACCTTTGGCTCGGGCGCGGTCAAGATCACCGGCGCCCACGACTTCAACGACTACGCCGTCGCCGAGCGGAACGGCATCCCCAAGTACCGCCTGATGGACACCAAGGCGCGCATGCGCGACGACGGCGCCCCCTACGCCGAGGCCGCCGCCCGCGCCCAGGAGATCGCCGCGGGTGCTACCTTCACCGAGGCCGAGATCGACACCCTCAACCTCGTCCCCGACGAACTGCGCGGCCTCGACCGCTTCGAGGCCCGCAAGCGCGTTGTCGCCCAGATCACCGACGAGTGCCTCGCGGTCATGGTCCCCGGCGAGCCTGACGACAGCGACGGCCGGGTCTGCTTTGACCCCGGCATGGTCCCCTTCGTCGAGGCCAAGCCCATCACCCAGCCCTTCGGCGACCGCTCCAGGGTCGTCATCGAGCCGATGCTGACCGACCAGTGGTTCCTCGACGCCGGGACGCTGGCCAAGCCCGCGTTGGCCGCCGTCCACGAGGGCCGCACCCGCATCCTGCCCGAGAGCCACCAGAACACCTACTTCCGCTGGCTGGAGAACATCGAGCCCTGGTGCATCTCCCGCCAGCTCTGGTGGGGACATCAGATCCCGGTGTGGTACGGGCTCGATCTTGGTGCCGAGAATTTCGTCGACGACGAAGGCGACGGTGCGCTCGACCTGGTCGAACTCGGCCGCCTGCTTCTCGAGGGGGGCATGCTCCACCGGGGCGATGTCCACCACTGCGCCGTGGACTTCGACGGGGTGGTCGAGGCCTTCCGCGACGAGATCGCCGACCTGCCGGTGCCGCTGAGCCACGCCTTGATCGTCGAGGTGGCCGACGCGCAGGCCGCGATCGAACGGCTTGCCGAATCCCTTGCGACCTATGCCGCCAGCCAGGACCCGACCGACCTCGTCTACCCGGTCTGGCGCGACCCCGACGTCCTCGACACATGGTTCTCCTCCGGAATCTGGCCCATCGGCACCCTCGGCTGGCCCGAGGACACGCCCGAGCTGCGCCGCTACTACCCGACCTCCGTCCTCGTCACCGGCTTCGACATCATCTTCTTCTGGGTCGCCCGGATGATGATGATGCAGATCGCCCTGGTCGGCGAAGTGCCCTTCCGCGAGGTCTACGTCCATGCCCTCGTCCGCGACGAGAAGGGCAAGAAGATGTCCAAGTCGCTGGGCAACATCCTTGACCCTCTCGAGCTGATCGACGAGTTCGGCGCCGACGCCGTGCGCTTCACCCTGACCGCCATGGCCGCCATGGGCCGCGACCTGAAGCTCAGCAAGGACCGCATCGCCGGCTACCGCAACTTCGGCACCAAGCTCTGGAACGCCGCCCGCTTCGCCGAGATGAACGACTGCCGCCCCGACCCCGGCTTCGACCCGGCCTCGGTCACCCTTACCGCCAACCGCTGGATCGTCGGCGAAACGGGGCGCCTGCGCGAGACCCTCGACGCCGCGCTGGCCGCCTTCCGCTTCAACGACGCGGCCAACGCCCTGCACGCCCATGTCTGGGGCAAGGTCTGCGACTGGTACGTCGAGCTGGCGAAACCGCTCTTCCAGGACGCGCACGCCGCCGCCGAGACCCGCGCCACCATGGCCTGGGTGCTCGACCAGTGCCTCATCCTGATGCACCCGGTCATGCCCTTCGTCACCGAAGCCCTCTGGAGCCAGCACCCGCGGCCGAAGCTTCTCTGCCACGCCGACTGGCCGGCCTACGGGTCCGAGCTGATCGACCCCGCCGCCGACGCCGAGATGAACTGGGTGATCGGTCTCATCGAGGAAATCCGCTCGGTCCGCGCCCAGATGCACGTCCCCGCCGGCGCCAAGGTCACGCTCCTGCGCCTCGACGCCTCCGCCGACCAGGTGGCCGCGCTGGCGCGCAACGAGGCGATGGTCGCACGCCTCGCCCGTGTCGAGCGCTTCGAGACGGCCATGGATGCCCCGAAGGGCGCCGTCACCCTGACCGTGCAGGGCGCCAGCTTCTGTCTGCCGCTCGCCGAGGTCATAGACATCGCCGCCGAGCGCGAGCGGCTGGGCAAGGCCATCGACAAGCTCGACAAGGAGGCGAAGGGCCTGCGCGCCAAGCTCGCCAACCCCGCCTTCGTCGCCCGCGCCCCCGAGGAGGTGGTCGACGAGAGCCGCGCCCGCCTCGAAGCCGCCGAAGAGGAAATGACCATCCTCGCCGCCGCCGCCAAGCGGCTGGCCGGGCTTTGATCCGACGTCCGGCTGATCACCTTTTCACGCCCCCCAACGCGCACTTCCGGATCGCACCAGCGAGGCGCCAGTGGCGCGTCGCGCGATCCGGTCGCCCGGAGCGCCAGCGCGGAGGGCGAGGGGCTCTCGGCATCAGCGCGGCTGGGTAATCGGGCCGCGCCTGCCTGGGCGGCGCGGTTTACCGCGCCTGCCAAGGGGCAGGCAGGCGCGGCCCGATTTGCCACGGGTCAAATCGGGCAAGTGAATGCCGCGACGCCGCGCGCACCCTGGGGCGGTCAGTCGGAGGTCGTATGACTAGCGCCACGGGAACCCGGAATTGCGGTGCGCCGTCCCTTCCGCATCGCTTCAGTCGACCGGCGTAGCGTCCGGAAACGTCCAGCTTCCCTCAAGCACCGCCGGTTGCGGCCGGTACAGCCGCACCATGTAGTTCCACCCGTCGGTGATCGGCAGGCAGTTCGGCACCGCCCCGTCGCAGCCGCCGAACTGTACATTGACCCGCCCATCCGCATCCGCCTCGGCGGTGAGGTTGTTGACCGTGTAGGCGCCCTGCGCATTTGGCGTGTAGAACCCGTCGCGGTTGTAGACGCTGACCGACCAGAACCCGTCCACCGGCACGTCGCCGATCTCCATCGCATAGACCGCCACCCCGTCGTTCCGCTCTACGCTGCGGTTCAGATAGAAGGCCTCGGTCTCGGGGTTGCCGCCCCAGGCCATCGCCGTGCCGATGAAGTGGCGCACCGGATCGACCGCATCGCTCGCCCCGAACATCCCGCGCGTGTCCGGCAGCGCCGCACCGAGCTGCAGGATGATCGCGCGGGTGGCGTCCTGGCTGGCCTTGTCCCAGTCGGGGATCTCGAAGGTGCCCGGGCCGCCGGGCTGCTCCACCGTGATCCGGTCCTGCAGCGCATGCACCGCCGCCATGTCCGCGGGATCGGCGGGGTTCGCGAGGATCCGTATTCCCGGGAAGACATAGCGCGTGCCGATGTCCTCGCGCGTGAAGGTATAGGCACCGGGCTCGTAGTAGACGCCGTGGGTATAGTGGTCCTGGTCGAAGACCTGCATCGACATGAAGCGCCCGCCCGCATCGGGCAGCGTGATGGTGACGGGCCCGGCCTCGAGGTCGAACACGCCCGACGAGTACAGTGTGTCGCGGTTCAGGCGGATGATGGTCTGGCTGTCGAGGTCGGCCATCTCGCGATCGTGGCCGAAGCTGCCGACGCCCCCCTGCCGTGCCGCGACCCCGGAGAAATAGAGGTCGCTCTCCGCACGGATGAAGTTGTCGCTGGTGACCACGACCGGCTCGGCGGCGGCGGCGCTGGCCAGAACGATCGACAGGAGGGTGAAGGCGGTGCGTGTCATTGGGGCGTTTCCCTGCGGCGCGGTGAAGCCATTGCGTGACTCGAGATCACAGTTCCAGCGCGACGTCGACCATCTTGCGTCGACCTCCAAACCGGCTCATCTTCCGGCTCGGGGCCGTTCACGGAAAGTTATTGAAGATGAATCCGAATAAAATCATAGACATACTGGGTCTTGCACGCGTGCAAGCCCCATCTTGCGCACCCGGAGCCCGTCAGCCATGCACCTGACCCCCCTCGCCGCCAGCCTGCCCGCCACCGTCCCCTTCGTCGGCCCCGAGACCCAGGAGCGCCGCATGGGCCGCCCCTTCGTGGCCCGGATAGGCGCCAACGAGAGCGTGTTCGGCCCTTCCCCGAAGGCCATCGCCGCCATGGCCGAAGCCGCCGCCGGGACCTGGCGCTACGGCGACCCCGAGATGCACGACCTGCGCGCCGAGATCGCCGCCCACCACGGCGTCGCCCCCGCCAACGTGATGATCGGCGAGGGCATCGACGGCCTCCTCGGCAACCTCGTCCGCCTCCTGATCGCGCCGGGCACGCCCGTGGTGACCTCTGCCGGCGCCTACCCGACATTCAACTACCACGTCACCGGCTTCGGCGGCCGTCTCGTCACCGTCCCCTACCGCGACGACGCCGAGGACCCCGAGGCGCTGCTGCTGGCCGCGCGCAAGGCGGCGGCACCGCTGATCTACCTCGCCAACCCCGACAACCCGATGGGCAGCTGGCACCCCGCCGCCCGCATCCACGAGATGATCGCCCGGCTGCCCGGCGACAGCGTGCTCTGCCTCGACGAAGCCTACGCCGACTTCGCCCCGGCGGGCGCGATCCCACCGCTGGACCCGTCCGAGCCCCGCGTCATCCGCATGCGCACCTTCTCCAAGGCCCACGGCCTCGCCGGCCTGCGCGTCGGCTACGCCCTCGGCCACCCCGAGCTGATCGCCGCCTTCGACCGGGTGCGCAACCACTTCGGCGTCGGCCGCGTCGCCCAGGCCGGCGCGCGGGCGGCGCTCGCCGACCGAGACTGGCTGGCGCAGGTGGTGGGGCAGGTGGCGGCGGCACGCACCCGCATCGCCGCGATCGCCGCCGCGAACAGTCTCGCGGCATTGCCCTCGGCCACCAACTTCGTGACCATCGACTGCGGCCGCGACGGCGCCTTCGCGCGCGCGGTGCTCGCCGACCTCATCCGCCAGGGCATCTTCGTGCGCATGCCCTTCGTGGCGCCGCAGGACCGCTGCATCCGCGTCACCGCCGGCCGCGAGGCCGACCTCGACGCCTTCGCCGCGGCGCTGCCCGAAGCACTCGCCGCGGCGGGGTAGCGCGGGTCAACTGGCCGGCGCCTCGGCCGCAACCTGCCCGGCCAGCGCCTCGCGCAGCCGCTCCTCGCGAGTGTGGTCGAGCGAGGTCTGCAGGATCCGCCCGCCGACGCCCTTGATCTCGGCCAGGACCTTGTCGCCGGTGACCTTCTTGACCAGCACGAACAGCACCGCCTCGCCGGGCTGGATGTCCGCCTCCGCCAGGCCCTTCATGAACTTGTCGTTGATGCCGACGTCGGTCAGCGCGCCGGCGACCGCACCGGAAGCCGCACCGGCGGCGACGCCCAGAAGCGGATTCATGAACAGGACGCCGATCAGCAGGCCCCAAAAACTGCCGCCGGCGGCACCGGCCGCCGTAGTGCTGAACAGCTGGTTGAGCTTGATCTTGCCCTCGTCGGTCTTGGTGGCGATCACCGCGTCGCCGATGTCGATGATGTAGTCCTTGGTCAAACCGAGGATCTTCTGCCGAACCTCCTCGGCCTTCTCCTCGCTTGGAAACACGACTGCTATCAGGTCGGCCATGTAGTCCCCCTTACTGGTGTGAACGCCGCCGGCATCAACCCGGCGGCGCATGGAATCCTTCGGCCCTTCGGGCACGTGTCGTTTCGGATCGATCGTGGTGCGCGGGTGCCTGCCGTCAGCAGGCTGCGCGCTGCGTGCCGACCGCGGCACCCGCACCTGCGCCGACCGCCGTCGCGACCGCCCGGCCCGAGCCGCCGCCGATCTGGTTGCCGAGCAGGCCACCGACCGCTGCTCCGCCCAGAACACCAGCCGCACAGTCGATCTGGCGATTGGTCTGCGGGTCGCTGGTGCAGCCCGCAAGGGCCGTCGCGGTCGCGAAGCCAATAATAACAAGTCCCTTCATCATGCCTGTTTCTCCTCTTTCCGGCGCAGTCCTACGCCACGGCTTACGTCTAGTGAGTTTCCGCTACCTGTTCCACAACGTTTGTTGATCGGATGGGTTCCGGCGCCGTCCCGCCGACCCTCGCGACCTCCCGCGCCGCCGCACCGGCGCCGCCGGCCGCGTGGGGTATTTCGAGTGCTGCAAGCCCGGCCTCGATCGTCGCCAGCGTGCCGAGCACCATCGGAGGATTGAGGTGCCCCATGTGCCCGATGCGGAACAGGCTGCGTGGGTCCTCGCTCGGGGGGCAAAGCCCGATGCCGAGCGTTAGCCCTGCCGCCTCCTCGCACCAGGCGCGCAGCCGCTCCGCGTCGCCGGGGTGGGTTCGGATGGTCGTGACTGCAAGGCTGCGATCGCGCGCATCGGCGATGTTGAGGGCCAGCGCGCCGCCCGCGCCCCAGTGCTCCACCGCCGCCCAGATCGCGCGCGCGAAGATCGCGTGGCGCGCCCAGACCTGCTCCAACCCCTCCTCGGCGAGGATCATGTCAAGCGCCGTGCGCAGCCCATAGAGGTGGTGCGTGGGAGCGGTGCCGCAGAAATGCTCGTAGAAGACTTGCGGACGGACCCGAGGACCCCAGTCCCAGTATGGGCTGGGGCAGGGGACCCGCGCGGTCTCGGCGCGGGGGCCGTGGAAGGTGAAGGCGAGCCCCGGGGGGGTCATCAGACCCTTCTGGCAGGCTGCCACCATCAGATCGACGCCCCAGGCATCCATCTCGAAGGGCTCGCACGCGAGCGAAGCGACGCAATCGACGCCAAAGAGTGCGGGGTGCCCCGCCGCGTCGATCGCAGCCCGCAACGCGGCTATGTCGTTGCGCCCGCCGGAGGCGGTGTCGGTCTGCACCGTAAGGACAGCACGGAAGTCATGCGAGGCGTCGCCCCGGAGCCGTTCGGTCAACCTGACCGGATCGGCCGGCGCGCGGAATCCGAAGTCCATCAACTCGACGTCGATACCCATGCGGCGGGCCATCTCGGCCCAGCCGGCGCCGAAGCGCCCGGTGCTTAGCACCAGGATACGGTCCCCGGGCGCGAACAGGTTCACGAGCGCTGCCTCCCAGGCGGCGTGGCCGTTGCCAATGTAGAGCGCCACGGCACCCACCGTCGTTCGCGCCACCCGCCGCAGATCGGCGATCGACGAGGCCGTGATCGCAACCAATTCTCCCGAGTAGATGTTGGGCGCCGCGCGGTGCATGGCGTTAAGTACCCGATCCGGGATGACCGAGGGTCCGGGGATCGCGAGAAGGTCGCGGCCGTGCGACAAGCACATGTGGAAGGGCTCCGGAAGGACGTGCGCCAGCCTATAACCAAGGCGGCTGGCGGAGGAAATGGCGAATAGGCTTTGCCGGCGCCGGGCCTGCATGCTAGGCCCGCCCGGGCCGGGAACCGGACCCGGCGCCGACCCGGACCGCCCCCCTCGATGCCCGACAAGCCCGCGACCGAGCCCGATCCCGGCCCGCCATGGCGACGGCTGTGGCGCGGGTGGTTGCAGCCACAATGGCCGCTGCTGGCCGTGGCTCTCGGATCGACGTTGGTGGTCTCGGGGGCGCAGGGGGCCTATGCCAAGCTGATCCAGCTGGTGATGTCTGCCTTCGAGCGAGGCGACACCTCCGCCGCTTGGTGGGCGCCGCTGGCGGTGATCGCGCTGACCTCGGTTGGCGCCACGGCGCAGTACTTCAAGGACACCTGCGCCGGGCGTGCCATCGTCCGGATGGAGACCGAACTACGCAAGACCATGTTCACGCGGCTGGTCGGCACCGATCTCGCGCACCTGCAGACCGAAGCGCCGGCAGGTCTCGCGTCGCGCTTTTCGTCCGACATCGGTATCGTCGGCCGTTCGGTCGGGTCGATGCTGGGCGGGCTGACGGGGATCCTCACCATCGTCTTCACCTTCGGGGTGATGCTCAGCATCGACTGGTCGCTGACGCTGGCGATCTTCGCCGTGTTCACCATTGCCGTAGTGCCGGTGAACATCATCGGCCGGCGGCTGCGCAAGCTGTCGCGCAACACCCAGGCGCAGGTCGCCACCATGTCCAGCCAGGTGACCGAGGGCCTCGCGAGCATCCGCATGGCGCGCACCTACCGGCTGGAGGAGCCGCTCTCGGAGAACGCGGACACGATCTTCGAGCGGCTCTTCGGCCTGCGGATGAAGCAGAACCAGTGGCAGGCGCGCCTCTCGCCGCTGATGGAAGTGCTGATCGGCCTCGCCGTCGCGATCCTGCTGGTGCTGGTCGCCCGGCGGATCAATGCCGGCACGCTGTCCATCGCCGACTTCACCGGCCTCCTGACCGGGCTCGGCATCGTCACCGGGCCGGCGCGGCGGATCGGCGGCACCTATGCCACGGTCATGCAGGGCCGCGCCGCCCTCGAGCGGGTGTTCGTGCTCTACGACGTGCAGAACACCATCCTGGACGGGCCCCGCACGATGGATCGCGCCCGCGGCGCGATCCGCTTCGAGGACGTCTCCTTCGCCTATTCCGGCACCCTGATGGCTGTCCGTGACCTGAACCTGGACATCGCGCCGGGCAAGCGGGTCGCGCTGGTCGGCCGGTCGGGGGCGGGCAAGTCAACTGTCTTCAACCTGCTGCCGCGGCTCTATGACCCCACTGCGGGGCGCATCCTGCTCGACGGGACCGACATCCGCGAGTTCACGCTCGCCTCGCTGCGCGACCAGATCGCAGTGGTGAGCCAGGATTCGGTGCTGCTGACCGGCACGGTGGCCGATAACATCGGCTTCGGGCGGCGGGACGCGAGCCGAGCGGAGATCGAGGCGGCGGCAACAGCGGCGGCGGCGGACGGGTTCATCCGCGCGCTGCCCCAGGGCTACGACACGCGCGTGCAGCCGAGCAGCCAGTCGTTCTCGGGGGGCGAGCGCCAGCGGCTGTCGATCGCGCGGGCGATCCTGCGCGACGCGCCGATCCTCTTGCTGGACGAGCCGACCTCTGCACTCGATGCCGACAGCGAGGCGCAGATCCGGATCGGGCTGGACCGGCTGGCGCGGGGCCGCACGACACTGGTCATCGCGCACCGGCTCGCCACTGTGCTCGACGCCGACCTGATCGTGGTGATGGATCTCGGCCGGATCGTCGAGCAGGGCACCCACGCCGAGCTGATCGCCCGCGAGGGGCTCTATGCGGACCTCTATGCGCTGCAGTTCGCCAGCACCGGCGAGGAGTGAGGCGCGCCGCGACCGCAGATAACAAATGCGGAGATTGGTTAACATTCTGTTTTACAAGATACTTGTTGTTAATCGGGGATTAGCGGGGCCGTGCCACGCTCGGTGTTTCCGGGAGGCGCTACAGTGGTGCCGGCCGGGAGGAAGCGCCGGCCTCGGGGAGCCAAAGGGGGCCCGCGCTCGGCCGACGCTCGGGCCGGGTAGGGCCGGCCTGAAGGCGCGCCCGTTGGCGCGATTCTGAGCGCGGAGGTGCGCGCGTCGGCCACCGAGCGGTCGCTGAGGTCGATGTTCATGCCGCGGTCGGTGAGCCGCAAGCGCCCGGAACCGCGGGATCGAACGTCAGCCCCAGCCCGCCGAACACCACCACGTCGGAGTCGGCCTGCACGCCGATGCGCGCGAGCAGCGTGTCATGCGGCTCGCCGGCGGCGGAAAATATAGGGATATTCTAGCTTTCCACGAGGCAGTTGAAGACGTCGATCATCGGCACGTCGGTGCGGATCATCCGCCACGCCAGTGCGTGACGTGGGATTCGCCGAGGGTCCGTCGATCTGCACCTGCGGTTCGTGCGCCAGCGACGGCCCGCCGTCCACCGCCCGCCCATTGCCGGGCAAAGACCCGGCCCATGATGTTGGGCGAGAAGACCACCTTGGGCGCATGGCCGAGGAAGCGCGCCTGCGTGCGGGTGGAGAGGCCCGCGGTGCCGGAGAAGACCTGCAGCGAGGCCTCGCCCTCGTCGAGGTGCACGACCTGCGCCAGCCACGGCGGCCCGCCCGCCTCGCTCACCAGCGCGAGGTCGCCGAAGCGCGGACCCTCGGGATCATTGCGGATCCGCGGCGGCAGCGCCACCCGCAGCACGTCGCCGACGATGGAAAGCACCCTGTCGTAGTTGATCGCGACCGCCGGTATGCCTCAGGCCCTCCCGCCGTGTTTTTCGCGGACCATAGCATCGTGCGTCCCTCGACCAAGCTCAGAATTGCGGCAGACGAACTGAATTCGAGCGCGCGCCGCGGGGCTACAGGAGCCCCGTGGCTGACCTGAGTCCGGGACTGCGTTCGGCCATACCGATTCGCGGGGCAATGGCGCGGAAGGTCGCTTCCGCATCCGGCGAGAAGCGGAACGCGGTGAGGAAGTCGTCGAGGTCGTAGTCGGGCAGCCTCCGGTGGATCCGCGCGACGAAGGCCCGCGCCTCGTCGAGGCGCTCGGCTGCCGCCAGGCAGTGGGCGGCGATGGCCAGAATATGCACATGCGACGTGGGACGTGCGGCGGCCTTGATTGCCCAGTCGGCGGCTTCGTCGCAGCGCCCGAGCCGGAGCAGTGCCATGGCGCGCGAGCCCAGCATGCCGAAGAGCAGCGGGTCAAACGGGCTCAAGAAACGCGAATGGTCAGAGGCTGAGATGGCGGCGTCGGCGTTGCCGGACTGGCTGTTGACGAAGGCGAGCGTGTAGTGGCCGAGCACGAAGTTCGGGCTCAGGTCCACCGAAGTCTCCAGCTCGGCGACCGCCTGGTCGGGCTCGCCCCGCAGCCAGAGCGCACGGCCCATCGCCCAATGGGCGGACGGATCGCGGTCGTCGGCGATCAGGCTCTGGCCGGCGGTATCGAGCGCCTGGCCGATCTCGCGTGACCGATCGGCAGTGCGGAACAGGAAGGCGTTCTGGAAGTGGGTGAAGGAGAGCCCGGCATATGCCCGCGCGAAGGTCGGGTCCATCCGCACGGCGGCGCGGAACAGGCCCTGGGCCTGTTCGTTGTCGGCAGCGTTGAATTGATACATGTGCCAGAGGCCGCGGTGGAAGCTCTCCCAGGCGTCCAGCGAATGCGGCGGCTTCAACACGGCTCGGTTGCGTTCGGTGGCCTCGACCTCCAGCGTCACCGAGGTGACGATCCGGTCGCCGATGCCGTCTAGCGTCTCGATCGCGGCGGCCGCGCGCTCGTACTCGTCGGTCCAGACGATCGTGCCGTTTCGGGTCTCGACCAGTTCCACCGCGACCGCCACCTGCCCGCCGCGGCGGCTGACCCGGCCGGTGGCGAGATAATCGACGCCGAGGAGCCTCCCGGCCTCGCCGTCGGAGATGCCCCGCCCGGCGAGCGAGGCGACCGAGCCCCAGGCGATGACCCGGAGGCCGCGCAGCTTCGCCAGCCGGGTGATGATGTCGTGGGCGAGCCCGTCCGCCAGCCCGCCGCGGGCGTCGGACGCGTCCGAGAAGGGCATCACGGCGATGGAGGCCCGGCGAGGCTCGGGGGCGCCTGGTGACGCGGATGCGTCTGGAGGGGGCGCCGCAGGCGCCTTGACAGCGGCGGCGGCCAGCACCGCGCCCGCCCGCGCGGCCTGCCATGCGGCGCGCAGCGGCAACCAGTCGATTCCCTCGGCCTCGAAGAGCCGCGCCGTGGCGGCGAGGTGCTCCTCGCCTTCGCGGACACGCCGGTTTCGCGCCAGCGATGACAGAAGGCGCTCGTGGGCCTTCACCTCAAAGGGAGACAGTGCCAGCCAGCGCTCCACCAGATCGGGCGGCGTCTCGGCTTCCGGCGGTTGGGCGGCGATGAGGCGCTCGATGATCCGTGCATGACAGTCGCGGAAGAGCCGGCGCTGGGCGACGAGCCACAGGCTGTAGCTCGGCGCGCGGTCGATCTCGAGCCCCTCCAGGAAATCGCCGCGAAAGAGCCCGGCCAGGGCCGCCAGCCGCTCGTGGTCCAGCGCCCCCGGATCGCCCCCGGCCACGGCGGCCACCTCGACCGCATCGACCAGGCAGTCGGACAGGTCGACCGCGATCGTGTCGCCACCGACGCTCAGGCGGCGGCCGCCGGGTCCGTCGAGCAGGCCGCGGATCTTGCTCAGCGTCCAGCGCAGTTCGCCGCGCGGATCGTTGGGCACATCCCAGAGCAGATCGCAGAGCGCCTCGCGGCGGACAGGCCGCGGCGAGAGCGCAAGGTATGCGAAGAGAGCGCGCGCCTTGCGCGAGGCGGGCAGCGCGAGCTCAACGCCGTCGCGGCGTACCGAAAGGGGGCCGAGCAGCCGCAACTCAAGCCCGGAGCGGCCGTCGTTCCGCCCGGTCGGTGCCGTTTCCACGCGCGTTTCCACGCTCGTACCCTCGCTCCTCTCCACGGAAGGGCGCCACACAAGTCACGCCAATCAGGCACTCACCGTCAATCGAATGGAGAACAGGTATCATGTCATCAATTGTAGCGGCACGCCAGAGCGACGCGCCCGGCGCCCCCGATCTCACGGGGCTGAAGACGCGCCAGCAGGCCGCCTGGTCCTCGGGCGACTATGCCATCGTCGGGACGACGCTGCAGATCGTCGGCGAGAGCCTGTGCGAGGCGATCGACCTGCGCGCCGGCGAGCGGGTGCTCGACGTGGCCGCGGGCAACGGCAATGCCACGCTCGCGGCGGCGCGCCGCTACGGCACGTGGTGACCTCGACCGACTACGTCCCGGCCCTGCTCGAGCGCGGGCGCAGCGCGCGCCGATGCCGAGGGGCTCGACGATCGAGTTCCAGGTCGCGGATGCCGAGGCGCTGCCGCTTTGCCGACGGATCCTTCGACGTCGTCGCTGTCGACCTTCGGCGTGATGTTCACCGCCGATCAGCCGCGGGCCGCGCGCCGAGCTGCTGCGCGTCGCGCCGGCCGGGCGGGCGCATCGGCATGGCCAACTGGACGCCGGACGGCTTCATCGGCGGCTGTTCAAGACCATCGGCGAAGCACGTCGCGCCGCCGGCCGGCGCGCAATCCCCGGCCCGCTGGGGTACCCGCGCCTGGATCGAAGGCGAGTTCGGCGGTACCTCCGACACGATCGCCGTCACCACCCGGCAGTTCACCTTCCGCTACTTCTCGCCCGAGCACTTTCTCGAGGTGTTCCGCACCTGGTACGGCCCGGTCCTCAAGGCCTTCGGCGCGCTCGACGCCGCCGGCCAGGCGGCGCTCGCCCGCGACATCCTGGAACTGATCGGCGAGTTCAACCGCGCGCACGACGGCACGGTCGCGCTGCCCTCCGAGTACGTCGAGATCGTCATCCGAAAGGCCTGACGCAACTGCACCGCCCGCCCCGCCCGGCCGGCTGCGAGAGCTTGCCGGCCCGGGGACCCACTCACACCTAGGGAAATCCAACATGTCCAATCAGTTCCTCTCCCCGCGTTCACCCGCGACGCTCGTTGCGGCGCTGGCCTTCGCCGTTCTGCCGGCGCTGTCCGCTTCTGCCTGCGAGGCGCATGAGGCCCATCCGGCCGTGCACATCGCCGTGGCGCCCGCCGATCTTCAGTGGCAGCCCGGCCCCGGCTCGCTCCCTCCGGGCGCCGAGTTCGTGGTGATCGAGGGCAATCCGGCGGAAGCCGGCCCGCTCACCCTGCGGCTCAAGTTCCCCGCCAACTACCAGGTTCCGGCACATACCCATCCGGCGATCGAGCACATCACCGTCCTGTCGGGGGCGCTCAATGTCGGCATGGGCGACCGGCTCGACGAGGCCGCATCGACCCGCATGGACACCGGTAGCTTCGTGATCATGCCGGTCGGCCACAGCCATTATGTCTGGACCGAGGAAGTGGTGGTGCTGCAGCTGCACAGCATGGGCCCGTGGGGGATCGACTACATCGACCCCGTCAACGACCCGCGGCTGAACTGACCGGCGAAGTGCGGCCAAGGGCGACGCCGGCGACGGCGCCGCCTTCCAGGGACGACAGTTGCCGCCGCCCCGGCCCCTAGATGCCGGGCGCGGAGGCGACCTTGGGCACCCGGGCCAGCGCCGAGTTGCCGTACATCGGGTCGCCGGTAATCTCGGCGCCGATCCAGGCGGGCAGCTCGACCCGCTGGTCCTGGCTGCTCAGCTCGCATTCGGCGATCACCAGCCCCTTGTGCGCACCGGCGAAGACGTCGACGTGCCACCGCAGGCCGCCATGCACGATGGCGTAGCGCGTCTTCTCGATCAGGGGATGCGGGCAGAGGGTCGCCAGCATGGCCTCCGCCTCGTCCACCGGGATCTCGTACTCGAATTCCGGACGGGCGTTGCCAATGCGCATGCCCTTTATGGTCAAGTAGGCACGCGTGCCGACGCGGCGAACGCGAACGGTGTTGCCGCCGTTCGCGCCGAGATAACCCTGCCGGATAGCCTCGCCGGGCGCGCCGGACTTCCACGAGTTCGTCGCGAACGAGGAACCGGCGTTCGATCTCAACCCGCATGGCGGCGGCCTCCCCGTGCCTGAATAGGGCTGGCGGCCCGCCCGCACATTGCAGCCTTCTCATCGGTTGGCCGGTGGCCCGGCGTGTCAGACTGTCCTAGCGCCGGAGCCCGGCGGAATCCTGGAAACGCCGCGACATTGGCATCACTCGATGGTTGCATGCAACCGTCGAGCGCGCGGCGCTCTGCTGCCGATTGTGGCGGGTTCAAACGTAGGTTCCCCCGGCGGGCGCCGGACCTGTGCTTTATTGCGCTCGACAAGGGTCCGCTGCCCAGGATCGCCTTCACCAGCGATCCTGAACCAAACGTCACCGCAAGCGGGATCGCCCGCGTTCGAACAGCCGCTAGCGTATGATGCGGCTGTACTTGGCTCCGGTCAGGCTTGCGTCGGCGATCAGCCCGCGCTGGCCGAAGATCACCTCGGTGATCGGCTGGTTTATCTGCACACTGTCGAGCCCCGCAGCCGCACCTCCGCTCGGTGTCGCCACCGCCGCATCGACGCCAAGCTGCCAGCCGTCGGCGAGGCGGAAGGACTGGAGCACATCCGGCGTCATGAAGAACAGCGCCTGGTTGAACTCCTGCGCCCCGAAGGTCAGGCCGATGCCGGCGGCGCTGAGCGAGTAGTAGTCCACCTTGGCCGGGCCGATCACCAGCGCGCCCTCGCCATATGCGCCGCTGGCGAAGAAGCCGAGCTTGCGGATCTTCGGGATCACCAGGACGCCCTCGGACGTCGCGCCAAGCTGGGCCGCCCCGGCAACGTTCTGGTAAAGCTCGGCCAACGCCTCGTCGACTTGGCGGTCAATTATCTGCCGCGGGGTTTCCGTCGGCGGCTGCGAGGTGCAGGCGGCAAGGCCGCAACCCGCACCCGCAAGGAAGCTGCGTCGGGTCCATGGCGTCATGGTGGACTCCTTCATGCTCGATTGTTCTTGCCTGTGGCCGGGCTTGTCACCCGCTTCTTTGGCACTCTTAGCACATGTCGCCGCCAAACGCCAAGACGCCACAACATCTCGACACCAGTTTCAAGTTACCGGTCCCGAAGCAGGCGCGCTGCCCGCGGGGCGAAATAGGTCAGGACCCCGTCGCACCCCGCCCGCCGGAACGCGATCAGGCTCTCCATCATCGCCCGCTCGCCGTCGATCCAGCCGTTGGCCGCCGCCGCCTCGATCATCGCGTACTCGCCCGAGACCTGATAGGCGAAGGTCGGCACGCCGAACCCGGCCTTCACCCGCGCGCAGATGTCGAGGTAGGGCAGGCCGGGCTTGACCATCACCATGTCTGCCCCCTCGGCCAGATCCGCCGCTACCTCGCGCATCGCCTCGTCGCTGTTCCTCGGGTCCATCTGATAGGTCTTCTTGTCGCCTTTCAGCGCGCCGGTCGCCCCCACCGCATCGCGGAACGGTCCGTAGAAACTGGATGCGAACTTTGCCGCGTAACTCATTATCATTGTTTCGGAAAAGTCGTGCGCCTCCAGCGCCTGCCGGATCACCCCGATCCGCCCGTCCATCATATCCGAGGGTCCGAGAATGTCGCACCCGGCCTCGGCCTGTACCAGTGCCATCCGCTCCAGCGCCAGCAGCGTCTCGTCGTTCCGGACCTCGCCGTCGCGCACCAGCCCGTCATGACCGTCGGAATTGTAGGGGTCGAGCGCCACGTCGAGCAGCACGCCCATCTCAGGCACCGCCGCCTTGATCGCCCGCGTTGCCCGGCAGACCAGGTTCTCGGGGTTCCAGGCCTCGGTCGCCTCCGGGTTCTTGTCTGCCGCGTCGGTATAGGGAAAAAGCGCGATGCACGGGATCGCCAGCGCCGCCGCTTCCTCGGCCGCGGTCACCGCCCGGTCGATCGACAGCCGCTCCACCCCCGGCAGCGAGGCCACCGGCTCTGCCACGTTCACACCCTCGCGCACGAAGATCGGCCAGATCAGGTCGGCGGGCGCCAGCCGTGCCTCGGCGGCCATCTCGCGGATCCACGGCGTGCGCCGCAGGCGGCGGGGCCGGGCGAACGGAAACGGGGCTGGTGGAAACGGGGCGGGCTGCTGCGGCATGGTCCGTCCTCAGCTGTTTTGCCCGGTTTGGCATGCACCCGGCCCGGCCTCAAGGGGGAAGGCCATGGCGGAACAACCCCCTGCGCCCATTCATTATGCCGGTTCCCGCCGCTTGACGCCCCGCATCCGCTTCCGGCAGGAACGACGGACCGGCGCCACGGGAACGGTCCCGGCCGACCAGATCGAACGGGTGCCAGTGTATCAGGCCTACGGCATCGCGAGCCTCGACAGCTTTTGGTACTGGATGCTTTGCATCCTGACCTGGGGCTACGTGTGCAACCGCACCCTCGGCGTGCCCCATGACATGGTGCGCCGTGCCCGCCGGGCACCTGAAGTGGCCGCGCGGGTGGACATGCTCGCGCTGATCACCTCTCACCGCATCGGTGGCATCTACGACCGAGCAGGGGCCCTGATCGGTGCAGCCACCGGCTTCGCACTGGCCGCCCTCGGGATCGCCGGCTTCAGGCTGGGGCTGGAGATTGCCAAAGCCATGTTTCTGCTTGCCTTTCCGTTGAGCATCGTCGCCTATTCCACATTGCGCCTGGCGCTGTCCGTGCGCCAGGACCCCCCGACCGGTGCGCGCCTCTGGCGCTCGCTGCGGCTCCGGCGATTCTGGCACACGGTGATCGCCCTGGTTGCGCTGATGTTCACCGCTTCGCTGGCCGTGGTCGAGCATCCCTTACTGATCCCGCATTGACGGCCTGCCGCTTGTAAGGCCGCGCGCCCTGCGCTAGGTCGCGCGCCATGACCGCCCATCCGAAACCTCTCAGCGGGCGCCTGCTCGTCGGGGGCTGCCCCGAGGGGTTCGATGCGCGCTACCTCGCCGGCACCGTCGCCCGATCCGGCGGCCCGGTCCTGCACGTCGCGCGCGACGATGCGCGGCTGGCGGCCATGCGCGCGTCGCTTCGCTTCTTCGCGCCCGACCTGCCCGTGCTCGCCTTTCCCGCCTGGGACTGTTTGCCCTACGACCGCATCTCGCCCAACCCCGAGATCGCCGCCGCCCGCGTGGCCACGCTGGCCGCCCTCGCAGCCGGCTTCGATCGCCCCGCAGCGGTGCTGACCACGGTTAACGCGGCGACCCAGGCCGTGCCATCGCGGGCGGTTTTGCGGGACGCGAGCTTCACGGCGGAGGTCGGCCAGCGGGTCGACGTCGATGCCCTGCGCCGCTACCTCGCTCGTGCCGGCTTCCAGCAGGCGCCCACCGTCACCGAGCCCGGCGAGTTCGCCCTGCGCGGCGGGCTCATCGACCTCTATCCGCCGGGCGCCCGCGGCCCGGTGCGCCTCGACCTTTTCGGCGACCTGCTGAAGTCGGCCCGCCGCTTCGACCCCGCCACCCAGCGTACCACCGACAAGGTGACGCGCGTCGAGCTGGCGCCGGTCTCCGAGGTCATTCTCGACGAGGCCTCGATCGGCCGCTTCCGCACCCGCTACCGCGCGCACTTCGGCGCGGCGGGCAGCGACGACCCGCTCTACGAGGCGATCAGCGCTGGCCGCAAATTGCAGGGCTACGAGCACTGGCTGCCGTACTTCCACGATCAGCTGGAGACCATCCTCGACTACCTCCCCGGTGCGCCCGTCGTCCTCGACGACCAGACCGACGCCGCCCGCGCCGCCCGCTGGGCCGCCCTCTGCGAGCAATACGCCGCCCGCCGCGATGCTCTCGCCGCCAAGTCCAAGCTCGGCACCAGTCTACAAGCCCGTGCCCCCGGGCGAGCTCTACCTCGACGACGCCGCCTGGGGCGCGGCCCTTGCCGGTCACCCATGCCACCAGCTCGCCGCCCTGCCGCAACCGCTTGGCCCGGGAGTGATCGATGCCGGCGGGCGGATCGGTCGCGACTTCGCCCCCGAGCGCCAGCAGGAGCAGATCAGTCTCTTCGGCGCGCTCGCCGACCACATCCGCGCCCGCCGCCGAACCGGCGACGTGGTGGTCGCAAGCTACTCCGCCGGTGCCCGCGAGCGCCTGGGAGGCCTCCTGGCCGACAGCGACGTGACCGACGCCCGCGAGATCCGCACCTCCAACGATCTCGGCGGCGAAGGCGGCAGAGGCGGCGGCCTCTGCCTCGCCGTCTGGGCCCTGGAGCACGGCTTCGAGGCACCCGGCCTCACGGTGATCTCCGAGCAGGATGTCCTCGGCGAGCGCCTGATCCGCGCGCCGCGCCGCCGCAAGCGCGCCGAAAATTTCCTGACCGAGGCGGCCGGCCTCTCGCCCGGCGATCTCGTGGTCCACGTCGACCACGGAATCGGCCGCTATCAGGGGCTCGAGACGGTCACCGCCATGGGCGCGCCGCACGAATGCCTGCGGCTGGAATACGCCGGCGGCGACAAGCTCTACCTGCCGGTGGAGAACATCGAGCTGCTTACCCGCTATGGCCACGAGGAGGGCCTGCTCGACCGCCTCGGCGGCGGGGCCTGGCAGGCGAAGAAGGCCAGGCTAAAGGCCCGCATCCGCGACATGGCCGAGCGGCTGATCCGCATTGCCGCCGAGCGCGCCCTGCGCAAGGGACCGGTGCTGACCCCGCCCGATCACCATCTCTGGGACGAGTTCTCCGCCCGCTTCCCCTATGCCGAGACCGAGGACCAGCTCAACGCCATCTCGGACGTGCTGGGCGATATGGAATCGGGCCGCCCCATGGACCGCCTCGTCTGCGGCGACGTGGGCTTCGGCAAGACCGAGGTGGCCCTGCGCGCCGCCTTCGTTGCCGCCATGTCCGGCGTGCAGGTGGCGGTGATCGCCCCCACCACGCTGCTCGCCCGCCAGCACTACAAGACTTTCGCCGAGCGCTTCCGCGGCATGCCGATGCGGGTACGCCAGCTCTCGCGCTTCGTCCCCGCCAGGGAGGCAGACGACACCCGCGCCGGCCTCGCCGACGGCACCGTCGATATCGTGATCGGCACCCATGCGCTGCTGGCCAAGGCGATCCGCTTCAAGAACCTCGGCCTGCTGGTGATCGACGAGGAGCAGCACTTCGGCGTCGCCCACAAGGAACGCCTGAAGGCCCTGCGAGACGGATGTCCACGTCCTGACCCTGACCGCCACCCCCATCCCCCGCACGCTGCAGATGGCGCTGTCCGGCGTGCGCGAGCTGTCCCTCATCGCCACACCCCCCGTGGACCGGCTCGCCATCCGCACCTACGTCAGCGAGTTCGACCCGCTCACGATCCGCGAGGCGCTGCTGCGCGAGCACTACCGCGGCGGCCAGTCCTTCTACGTGGTGCCCCGCATCTCCGATCTCGCCGCCGTCGCCGAGTTCCTCCGCGACCACGTCCCCGAGGTGACGTTCACCGTCGCCCACGGTCAAATGCCGGCCACCGAGCTGGACGACAAGATGAATGCCTTCTACGACGGCCGCTACGACGTGCTCCTCTCCACCACGATCATCGAGAGCGGCCTCGACATCCCCGCGGCCAACACGCTGATCGTCGACCGCGCCGACATGTTCGGCCTCGCCCAGCTCTACCAGATCCGCGGCAGGGTAGGGCGCTCCAAGCTGCGCGCCTATGCCTTCTTCATGTCCGAGCCCCGCAAGAAGCTGACGCCCCAGGCCGAGAAGCGCCTGCGCGTCCTCGGCGCGCTCGACAGCCTCGGCGCCGGCTTCACGCTGGCCTCGCAGGACCTCGACATCCGCGGTGCGGGCAACCTGCTCGGCGAGGAACAGTCGGGCCAGGTCCGCGAAGTCGGGTTTGAACTCTACCAGGACATGCTCCAGGAGGCGATCGCCCGCCTGCAGTCCGGTGACATCGAGCTGGCCGGCGACGAGGACTGGTCTCCGCAGATCAACCTCGGCGTGCCGGTGCTGATCCCCGAGGCTTACGTCCCCGACCTCGACGTCCGCCTCGGCCTCTACCGCCGCCTCTCGTCGCTGGAGCGCAAGGTCGAGCTCGAAGGCTTCGCCGCCGAACTGATCGACCGCTTCGGCCCGCTGCCGCCCGAGGTGGACACACTTATGCTGGTGGTGCGCATCAAGGCTCTCTGCAAGCGCGCCGGCATCGCGCGGCTTGACGGCGGTCCCAAGGGCGCGACCGTGCAGTTCCACAACGACAAATATGCCAACCCGGCGGGCCTCGTGACCTTCATCAACGACCAGAAGGGTGCGGCAAAGGTCAAGGACAACAAGATCGTCGTCCGCCGCGACTGGCCCAGCGACAAGGCCCGCCTCGTCGGCGCCTTCAACATTGCCCGCGACGTGGCGGAGCTGGCCAGGCCCAAGGTAAAGCCCGCCGCGCAGCAGAGTGCCTGAGCACGAATCGCATCCGCGGGCGCAGTAGTGCTCACAACGTGCCGCGGCCCGTGGATGCGTTGTGCGCGTACCGCTCCGTTTGGTATGCACGGATAGCGGGAATTAGGCGACGTAGGGCACTCCTTAACCAATCGAAACCGCGCGGTTCCGTACTTTTCGCTTTATTCGGGCGGCGAGACGGGGCAAAGTGACAAATGGGATATCAAGTATGATATTAAAATGGGGTGGACGAGATGTCACACGTTAACTGTAAGTCAAACGCGCGCGCCCGGCTTGTGTTGGCAGTTGCCGCACTCGTTGGCCTTGCCGCGCCGGCGGGAGCGGCAGTATACGACTTCAACGCAATCGGCGACGGCGCGGGTTTCCTGTCGAGTTCCGGGCCGCGGATCGGCTTCGAAGGGTCGTGGGACGACGTCATCGGCAACATGATTTTCGACGGCGGCATCGGCTTGCGCGCAACGGGCACCAACATCTCGGGAGGCCCGGCGCATGCCTTCATCGACGCCGGCAATGCCGGTCTCGGCGTTTGCTCGTCGGTGAGCTGCGTATCCGGGGTGCCGGGGGCGAATACTGGCGACGACAACCTCAACCGCGCCGAGGAGGCGCTGATATTCGACTTCGACCAGATCGTGCGGGTCACCGGGCTCACCATCCGGAACGCGGACCACGATCCGGCGAACGGCAGCTTCGAGTTCAAGGGACAGACCTTCAGCATCGTCAACGGGATCGTCGACGTGGGCGCACTGGCGTTGCTCTCGCCCGCCGCTTCCTTCGCTATGCGCTACATCACCGACGGTCCCGAGATCTATGTAAGCGACGTCACAGTCACTGCGATACCGCTGCCGGCAGGCCTCATGCTGCTCGTTTCGGGACTGGGGGCCCTCGGGCTTGTGCGCAGTCGGCGCGCAACGGGCTGAGTTCGGTCCTCTACGGCCGGGCGCGCGGCGCGCTCGGCTGCTCCGCCTGCGTCCTGGCAGGCGCCCCCATGGGCGGTGCCAGGTCACGTGGCTCCAGTCGAAACTGTCAGTTTTATCCTTGTTTTTCAGATATTTGCCCGGTGTATCATCGTGATACACCCCCCGTACCCGTTACGTCAGGGCCGGGCCGCCGCCGCCTCGATCTCGCGTGTCAGCCGGGTCCAGAGATCGCTGGGCTGCGCCCCGCTGACCGCATGCCGCCCGCCGATCACGAAGGTCGGCACCCCGGTGACGCCGATGGCGCGGAATTCCTCCACTTCGGCACTCACTTCCGCCCGGTCGGCATCCCCCTCGAGCAGCCGGGCCACGACGGCCCCGTCCATCCCCGCCTCCCCGGCGGCAGCCTCCAGCACGCCTAGGTCAGAGATGTCCTCACCCGCCTCGAAGTAGCGGCGAAAAAGCGCCATGGCCGCCCGCGTCTGCACCCCCTCCGCCGCCGCCCAGCGGATCAGCCGGTGCGCGTCCAGCGTGTTCGGCGACCGGGCGATGCGCTCGAAGCGAAAGGTGATCCCCGCGTCGGCGCCCATCGCCTCCAGCCGCGCGTTCATGGCGTCGATCCGCCCCTCGCCCCCGAATTTTGCAGCGACATAGGCTTTGCGATCCATGCCCCCGGGCGGCATCTCCGGGTTCAGCTGAAAGGGCCTCCAACGGATCTCGAACGGATGCTCGGGCCGCGCCGCCAGCGCGCGCATCAGGTTCGCCGCCCCCAGGTAGCACCAGGGGCAGACCGGATCGGAAATGATGTCGAGACGTGTGCTCACGGGGGCGGTGCCTCCTTCAGCCGGCGGCGCAGCAGCTTGCCGTTGGCGCCGCGGGGCAGGCTCTGAACCGCGCGGAACGCCCTGGGGCACTTGTAGCGTGCGAGCAGGCGCGCGCAATGCCCGGCCAGCTGCTCCTCGGACACCGGGCCGTGCTCGGGCACATAGAAGACCGTGATGACACTGACCCCCGCCTTCACCGCTAGGTCCACCGCCGCCGCCTCGGCCACGCCGGGATGTGCGACCATCGCCGCCTCGACCTCCGCCGGGCTGACCCGATATCCGCCCGCGTTCATCACGTCATCCGCGCGGCCGAGATAGCTGATCGCCCCGTCCGCCTCCATCCGCGCCCGGTCGCCGGTCAGGAACCACTCGCCGCGGAACGCCTCGGCCGTCTCGTCCTCCCGCCGCCAGTAGCCGAGCATCAGCCCCGGATCGCGCCGCGACACGGCCAGAAGCCCATCTTCGCCGCGCGCCACCGGCTCGGCGCCGTCCTCTCCCAGAACCGCCACCCGCCGGCCGCGTTGCGGAAACCCCGCACACCCCGCCGCCGACGGCCGCCCCGGTGCGAAGGAGATGTACGTCGAGATCTCCGACATCCCCAACGCCTCGTAAATTCCGCGCCCCACCGCCGCCTCCCAGGCAGCGCGCACTGCCTCCGGCAGCGCCTCTCCCGCGCTCAGCCCGTGCCGCAGGCCCGCAAAGCCCTCCGCCAGATTGACGCCGGCTCCCAGCATCTGCCGATATACCCCCGGCACAGCGGCGAAAATCGTAGCGCCATGCACCGCCGCCAGCCGCGGCCATACCGCGCGATCCGCCGGCCCCGCATAGATCAGGGCCGTCGCCCCGATCGCCCAGGGATCGGTCAGCCCGGCCCCCAGTGTATAGGTCCAGTTGAAGGCCCCGGCATGCAGCACGCGGTCGTCGGGCGTCAGCCCGTACCAGCCGTCCCACATCATACGCCGCGCCCAAGCGGCGCGCTGCGCGTGCACGACGCCCTTTGGCCGCCCGCCGGTCCCCGAGGTATAGACCATATAGGCCGGATCATCCGGTGCCGTCGCTGCAAACCGCTGCGGCGCATGCCCGCGCAGCGCCGCGATCTCCGCCGACCCGATCACCTCGACGGCCACCGGCGGCAGGTCCAGCCCGTCCCCCAGACAGATCAGCCGCGGCTCCAGATCGGCAAGGATCACCGCGATCTCGCCCGCCGTTAGCAGCGGGGAAGTCGGCACCGGCACCGCGCCCAGCGCGTTGGCCGCAAAAAACAGGATCGGGAAATCCGCGATGTTCCCGACCCGCAGCAGCACCCGGTCTCCCCGCCCGATCCCCAGCGCCGCCAGGCCCCCGGCAGTGCGCAGCACGGCATCGGCCAGCGCCCCATGCGTCCAGCGCTCCGCCACCTCGCCCGGCGCGCGCATGACCTCCAGCGCCACCTTGTCGGGAAGGCGCGCGGCGGCCGCAAAGGTATGTGCCGCCATGTTGAACGGGGCAGGGCAGGGCGCAAACGGCCCCTCGTCGAACAACGCGGGTTCGGTCATGCCCGGGATACTGGCCTAACGCTGCGCCGACCGCCACCCATCGTCCAGCGCCCGTATGGCGGCGATCCGGTCGGGGGTCTTGGGATGGCTCATCAGCCAGACAGGCGCGCCGCCACCCATGCCCGCCATGTTCTGGAGCTTTTCCAGCATGCGAACCTGCGGCCCCGTGCCGATCCCGGACTTCACCATCAACGCCGCCGCATAGGCGTCCGCCTCGAACTCGTCCTGCCGCGACAGCTTCGCCGCCAGGAGCTGCGCCAGCGCATTGGCGATCATCATCCCGAACCCCGGAATGACCCGCCCCAGCACGGCGGCCAGAGCAACGCGGATCGCGTTCTGCCCGGTAAAGTCGATCTGCCGCCGCCTGGCATGGCCGAGCGCCACATGCCCCACCTCATGCGCGACCACGCTCGCCAGCTCCTCGGCCTCGATCTCGCCCGTCCGAAACCGCTCGTAGAGCCCGCGGGTGATGAAAATCCGCCCGTCAGGCGCCGCCAGTCCGTTTATCGGCGTGATCTCGTAGATGTGGACGTCAATCGACGACAGGCCCAGGGCCCGCGCCAGGCGCGCCAGTACGGGCGCCAGCACCCGATCCGCCAGCGGCGACGAGTTGGCATCCAGCGTCCGCGCCGTCCGCCAGATCGAGAACTGGTACATGACGAGCGCGCTGGCAAGCGCGAGAAGGAGGGGCGTCAGCGCGATCATGGCCGATATATGGGGACAGCCGCGGCGATGTCTATTGCGGGGAAAGCGACAGGCTGACGATGGGGCGGGGGGAAGCGCCGGCCTCGGGGAGCCAAGAGGGCTCCCGCTCGGCCGGGGGTCGGGGCAGGTTTGCTATAGCATCCGCCGGCGGCCCGCCGTTAAGTCGGGGAGGGCACGGATCGAGGGCAGGAGGATGGACATGGGCATCGTGGCACGACTGTTCGCCGGCATCGCGATCGCCGCGGCGGCAACGGGCGCCTCCGCACAGGAGGGCGGCATCCGTGCGGTGACGCTCTTTTCCGCCGGACTGGCGGAGGTCCAGCGCACCGCCTCCGTCTCCGACGGGCAGGCCGTCCTCGCCATCGACGTTCCGCGGCGCGACATCAGCACGGTGCTGAAGTCGCTGATCGTGACCGGCGGGGGCATCGACGGGGCGAGCCTGCGGCTGGGCGGCCCCGCGCCGGTCGAGGACGCCTTCGCCCGGCTCCCCGTGCGGCCCGATCAGCTCGGCAGCCTTGCCGGACTGGTCGAGGCCTTCGTCGGCGCCGAGGTGCGCGTGCGCGACCCCGGCGGCGAGCTCCTGTCCGGACGGCTGATGGGCTTCAGCGCGGCCAGGTGTACCGAGCCCGGCGAGGGCTGCCTCGACCGCATCCTGATCCGGCTCGAGGCGGGCGGGGTGCGGCGCATCCCTGTAGCGGATGCGGCCGACATCGTGTTCTCGGAGGACACGGCGGCCGTGATCGACCGCGGCCTCGACGCGCTCGCGGGGGCCGCCCGAAGCGGAATGCGGCGTATCGGGGTCGAGGTCGCGACGGCGCCGGCGGGCGCTTCGGGCGAGGTCGCGGTCGCCTACATGCTCCCCGCCCCGCCCTGGCGGGCCAGCTACCGGGTCAGCGTGGCCGAGGACGGCGCGGTCGAGATACAGGCCTGGGCGATCGTCGAGAACACCACCGGCGACGACTGGGAGGATGTGGCGCTGACGCTCTCCTCCGGCCGGCCGCAGACCTTGGCCGTGAACCTCTTCGAGCGACCCGGACCCCTGGCGCCACAGGAGTTCCGCGCCCCCGCGGCGGTGGCCGGGCGGGCCGTCGCGGCGGAAATGGCCGATGCGGCCATTTCCATGGAGCCGGTCATGCCCGCCCCCGTGGGCGCGGGCGCCGCCGCCGAGGAGACCGAGAGCGACGCGCGCTTCGCCTTCGAGGCGCGCGTGAGCCTCGCCGACGGCGAGATGCTGTCGATACCCTTCCTCGGCGGATCGGTCGACGGGCGGCGCTTCGCGCATGTGGACGGCCGCCAGTCCTGGCTGGTGCATCCGCGCTTCGTGCTCGACTTCCGCAACAGCCTGCCGGTGACGCTGCCGGACGGGGTAGCCACGATCTTCGAGGCGGGCGCGGGCTACCGCGGCGACGCGATGCTGCGTCCGCTGCCACCGGGCGCGCGGCAGATCGTGCCCTACGCGCAGGACCGCAAGACGCTGGTTGCGATCGCGCGCGAGGAGCGGGAGGAGCCCGGCTCGGCGCGTCTCGTGCGCAACGCGCTCGGCGAGACGGCGGTGGAGATCGGCATCGTGTCCGCGCGCGAGACAGGTTACCGGCTGACCGCGCCGCCAGAGGAGGCACGGGTCGTGGTGATCGACCATCCGGTGGAGGAGGGCTGGACGCTCGACCCCGGTACCGACCCGATCCCGGAGCGGGTTACACTCGACGACGGCACGCGCACCGACCGGTTCGAGGCGGCGCTTGCCTCGGGCGAGGAGCGGCTGCTCATGGTGCGCGAGCGCCGGACCTTCAACTACGGCGAGGTGCTGGCGCAGCTCTCGGCCGAGCAGCTGCGCGGTCTCCTGCAACAGTCGATGTCGGAGGAGGACCGCACCTTCGTGGCGCGCCTCGCCGACCTGCGGTTGCGACAGATCGACCTGGAGGCAAGCCGCGGCCGGTTCGCGGCGCGGCGGGACTCCGCGGTCAAGGAGCAGGATCGCCTGCGGGGGCTGCTGCAAAGCGTGCCGTCGGGGTCCGAGGCCCAGCGGCGCTATCTCGAAATGGTTCTGGCGCAGGAGGAGGCCATCGCCGCCGCGCGGAGCGAGGACGAGCGGCTGGGGGCCGAGCTGGCGGAGGTCCAGGCAGATGTCGACGCGATGCTGCGAGGCGACCGCTGACCCGCGCGCTTCAGATCCGCTTGCGCGGGCGCCGCAGGCGCGCGCGCAGCTGTGCGAGGAGCAGCGCCGCGACGAGCGCCGCGGCCAGGAGGCCCGCGGAATTGCCCAGGAGCACGGCGAGCGCTTCGATCTGGCTGGCGAAGGCGAAGCCCAGCCCGACGTAGAGCGCCACCCAGACCGCCTCGCCCGCAGCGGCCCAGACGGTGAAGTGCGGCCAGCGGAACCCGCCGGCGCCGGCGAGCAGGTTCACCCAGGGGCCGAGCGGCGAGAACAGCCAGCGCGACAGGAAGACACCGATCCCGCCCCAACGCTCTACCGCGGCGCGGGCGGGGGCGACGCGGGCGGCGCGACCGGGCTGGGCGAGTGCAGCGCTGACGCGGGCCTCGGCAAGGCGGCCGATGCCGAAGCCGGTCTGGTCGCCGGCCACTGCCCCCACATAGGCGGCGAGGGCGACCCGCCAGAGCACGAGGTCGCCCGAGGCAGCGAATGCGCCGGCGGCGAGCATGGCGAGCGAGGTGGGGACCGGAACCGCGAGGCAGGAGAGGAAAGTGAATACCAGGACCGCCGGCACGCCATAGGCTGAGACGAACCCGAGCAGCGTGTCGGTCACTGGCGCTCGGCCCGGTAGCGGGCGATCGCCGCCTCGACCGCGGCCTCGAGCTCGGTAACGGGCACGCCGCGCTCGGCGGCGACGCGATCGAGCGTCGGCGGCCGGCCGCTCTGAACCGGCGCGAGGCCGAGCGCCTCGCCAATCACTTCGGGCGGCACATCCCAGGAATGCGCGATGTAGCGCGGCGTCATCCAGCCGGCGATGGCCTCGTCGCGGTGCTCGGACCAGTAGAGCGCGAAGACAGCAAGCCGCACCGCGAAGAACAGGGTCACGGCCAGCGCCACGACCGTCGCAGCAAGCAACAGACGGTGGTCGCGCCAGAGATGGCCGAGCCTGCTCATCGTGCCAGCGCCCGGGTGCCCGCCTCCAGCCCCGCAAGCGTCATCGGATACATCGCCCCCTCGAAGATCGCCGCGATCATCGCAACCGACTGGCTGTAGCCCCAGCCCGCCTCCGGCATCGGGTTGATCCAGATCGAATGCGCCCAGGCCGCGCGCAGCCGCCGCAGCCAGACCTCGCCGCTTTCTGAATTCCAGTGCTCGGTGGCGCCGCCGGCGTGGGTGAGTTCGTAGGGCGACATCGCTGCGTCGCCAACCACGATCACCCGATAATCAGGCCCGAAGGTGTTCAGCACGTCCGCCGTCGGCACCTGCTCGTCCCACCGCCGCCGGTTGTCCCGCCAGACACTCTCATAGAGGCAGTTGTGGAAATAGAACTGCTCCAGATGCCGGAACTCCGCCCGCGCCGCCGAGAACAGCTCCTCCACCACGCGGACATGCGGGTCCATCGACCCGCCCACGTCGAGAAACAAGAGCACCTTCACCGCATTCCGCCGCTCCGGCCGCGTGATGACATCGAGCCACCCCTGCTCCGCCGTCCGCCGGATCGTGCTCCCCAGGTCCAGCTCCTCCGCCGCCCCCTCCCGTGCCCAGCGCCGCAGCCGCCGCAGCGCCAGCTTGATGTTGCGCGTTCCCAACTCGACCGTGTCGTCCAGATTACGGAACTCCCGCCGGTCCCAGACCTTGACCGCCCGCTGGTGCCGGCTCTCCTCCTGGCCGATCCGCACCCCCTCGGGGTTGTAGCCGTAGGCCCCGAACGGCGAGGTTCCTGCCGTGCCGATCCACTTCGACCCGCCCTGATGCCGCCCCTTCTGCTCCGCCAGCCGCTTGCGCAACGTCTCCATCAGCGCCTCGAACCCGCCCAGCGCCGCGATCTCGGCGCGTTCCTCCGGCGTCAGGTGCTTCTCCACCAGCTTGCGCAGCCACTCCTCGGGCAGATCGACCCGCGCAAGGATCGCCTCCACGCTCATCCCCTCCAGCCCGCGGAACACCTCGGCGAACACCCGGTCGAACCGATCGATATGCCGCTCGTCCTTCACCAGGCTGGCGCGGGCAAGGTAGTAGAACCCCTCCGCATCATGCAGCACCACGCCCGCTTCCAGCCCTTCGAGGAAGGCAAGATACTCCCGCAGCGAGACCGGAACCCCGAGCGCTCGCAAAGCCTCGAAGAAATGGGTGAACATCGCTCTAAAGCACCCCAAGCCGCTCGGCGAGGATCGTCATCGCCAGCGCCGCCAGCGTGAACGCGATCCCGTGCGCGGCGCCGTACTGCAGCCGGTCGAGCCGGTCGCCGCCGCGCCGGGCGGCCCGGCGCCAGCCGACCAGCATTCCGAGGGCAAAGGCGATCGGCAGCAGCATCTCACGGCTCCTCGCGGCGCAGGATGGAGGCGATCCGGGCCCGTTCGCGGGCGAGCGCCCCGTCGCTGTCGCCGAAGCCGTAGCGCGCCAAGCGCAGGCTGTCGAGCCACACCGCCTGCGCTCCCTAAGTCATGGCCTTGCGAAAGATCGTAACAATCGCGGCCACGACGGCGAGCTGCACCGGGATGATGGTGACGATCATCGCGGCACCGAGAAAGATCAGCTTCTCTATGCGTTCCGTCGTGTGCGTTGCGTCCTCAAGTTGCTCGAGGAATATGGCGCTCCACTCGGCTGCTGGCTTCCTTGCCCCAGCGCCAAGCCCGAATTCGCGCACCAGCTGACGCGGCCATCCTGCGCGCATCTGGATATAGACGAGCCCGCCGATAAGCACGAGGTTCGCCACCAGCAAGGTAATCGCCACCACGGGAAAGTGCGACACATAGGCATTGTGGAACCGCAGCAGCGGATCGCTCAGCAGCGACGGGTCCCACGCGACGCTTTCCTCGGGGGATAGAAAGAACAACGCCATGGCTGACCCGGAGAGGGTGAGAAGCAGCGAGAGCATCCTCAACCCGATGGTCAGTTCGGCCAGCGCCTCGGCGTCCCTGCGCTCAAGCTGGGCGAAGATCTGCCCTGTATCACCGCCCGACAGGGCAGCCCAGAACGACATCCGCGTCTCGGTGTCGGTGGAGTTCACCATGATCGCACCATTCATGATCGGGAAGTCATTGAAGCCACTACGGCCTGCCACCCGCTTCCGCCGGCGAGACTGGCAGACGACCAGCGCGATCCAGCGAAAGACCGTCACGGCTCCTCGAGACGCAGAAGCGCGGCGATCTGCGCCTGCTCGCGGGCAAGCGCCCCGTCGCTGTCGCCGAACCCGTAGCGCGCCCAGCGCAGGCTGTCGAGCCGCACCGCCTGCGCCCCCTCCAGGTCGCCCAGGTCATACAGCGCCTGTGCCTTGATCGACAGGAACCCCGCGATCAGCACGGCATTCTGCCCCGCCCTGGCCGTCGGCACATGCAGGTCGGCGAGCGCGATTGCGGTCTCGAACTCCCGCGTCCCCAGCGCCAGCGCCGCCACATGCACCCCAGCCTGGGCGGTGCGCACGTCATGGGTCCCGAACTGGGCGCGGAACAGCCGGTAGGCCTCGGCGAAATGCCGCGCCGCCTCGTCGGCGTCGCGACGCAGGCTCAGCCGCCCGAGCGTCAAGAGCGACACCCCCAGCCGGTGATCCACGGGGCGCATCGCCGCGGCCAGCCGCACGGCCTCCTCGGCGGCGGCGATCCGGCGGCTGCGCAGGGCGCTGCGCGCAAGGGCGGCCTCGATCGCGGCCGGCCCATTCCTGCGACTCCGGATACCGCGCCCGCGCCGGCAAGCCGCGGCCGCGCGGGTTCACCCTGTCGAGCACCCGCGGCAGCTGCCGCGCCACCTCGTCGCGGCTCATGCCGCTGGAGAACTCCGGCTGGTAGAGCGCGCGCAGGATCAGCATGTCGAAGTTCGTCGCCATACCGTGGAAATTGTCGTCGTTCCAGATGGTGTTCGGCAGCCGGTAGAGGTCGTTCGCCGGCCCAAGCGCCTGGGTGATCTCCTCGTTCAGGCAGTCGCGCACGTCCTGGGGCGTGGTGTCGAGCGGCAGGAAGATCGCGGCCCCTCTGAGCTCGTCTTGCTCCCCCCAGCGCAGCCGGCCGTCGGAGCGGCGGCGCATGAAGCTGCGCCAGTCGGTCTCGCCCGGCACGATGAAGCAGGCAGCAGTGGGGAAGACCCGGCCGATCTGCGCCGAGGGCACAGCCTCGATGCGGATCTGTGCGGTGCTGGCGTCGCGGGTCTCGGCGATGTCGATCCCGGCCTCGCGGCGCAGCCGCGCCAGCAACGCCTCCAGATCGCCCCGATATGACGCAAGCCCGGGCGAACTCATGTAGACCCGCACCGGCGCCTCATAGCGCAGCAGCCCCTCCAGCGCCTCGCCGCTCTCCAGCCCGAAGGTCAGGTCGAGGAAATCCTCCGCCAGTTCGCGGTTCGACTGTGCGACCCCCAGCGGCAGCGAGGCGGGCGGAAAGCGCACGCTGCTGACCTCCGGCACCGGCACGGCGGCACAGCCGGCGAGCCACGCGACACCGAGGCAAAGGCGGAACATCCCGGACCCAGTCACCGCGCCGCCCGCCTCAGCGCTGGTACTTGATGAAGCGCGTCGCCCGGCCGACCTGGTCGTAGAGCCGCCGCGCCGAGGAATTGTGCTCCTGGGTAAGCCAATAGACGTTCGGCCGGCCCGCGGCATCGGCGGTGTCGAAGACCGCCGCGACCAGAGCGCGGCCGACTCCGAACCCCCTCGCCTCGGGTGCGACGAACAGATCCTGCAGATAGCAGACCTCCTCGATCTGCCAGCCATGGCGGTGGAAGATGAAATGCGCCAGCCCCACCGGCGCCCCCTCGAGCATCGCAATCAGCCCGCGGTAGTCGGCTTCCGCAGGATCGGTCAGCCGCGCAAACGCTGTCCGGTAAATCTCCTCCGGCAACTCGGTGTCGTAGAAGCTGAGATAGCCGCGCCACAGCAACCGCCAGGCCGACGCATCCTCGACACCCAGGGAGCGGATCTCGATCACCGGGCAAGCCCGCCCGCGCGGGCCCGGCCCACGCTCAGCGCCGAAGCTTGCGGACGTTTGACCGGGTCTTGGCGCGGATCGGATGAAGCGCTGCACTGGCAATCCGCAACGGATCGGCGCCGCCAGCAGCCGCGACCGCCGCCCTTTCCGAGGCCTGCACGAAGGCCGTGGCCTTCTCCATCATCATGCCCAACGCCTCCGGCGCGCTCATGTTGCCCTGCGACATGCGCAAGCTGCGCCGCACGATGACCTCGCTCGCCGCCATGCACATCTGACTGTAGGAAAAGGCGAACTTCATCCAAGCCGATGCGGCATCCATCGGCCCCGCCGTCGTAATGGTGATCTTCCGTGGTCCGAGCATGGTGCAATTCCTGATTTTGCTGCACCGCAACATAGTGCGGCGTAGCCGGATTGTCACCCCGCATTCGTACCGGCGGTCGCATCAGCGGCGTCCCCGCGCCATGAAGGCCAGCCGCTCGAAGAGGTGCACGTCCTGCTCGTTCTTGAGCAGTGCGCCGTGCAGCCGCGGCAGCACGTTTCCCGGGTCCTGCCGCAGGTCCTCGGGCGCGAGATCCTCGGCCAGCAGCAGCTTCAGCCAGTCGAGCACCTCCGAGGTCGAGGGCTTCTTCTTCAATCCCGGCGTCTCGCGGATCTCGAAGAACTGCGTCAGGGCGGCGCGCATCAGCTTCGGCTTCAGGCCCGGGAAGTGCACCTCGACGATGCGCGCCAGCGTCGCCTCGTCGGGAAAGCGGATGTAGTGAAAGAAGCAGCGGCGCAGGAAGGCGTCGGGCAGTTCCTTCTCGTTGTTCGATGTGATGATGACAACGGGCCGCCGGCGCGCCCGGATGGTCTCGCCGGTCTCGTAGACCAGGAACTCCATCCGGTCGAGCTCCTGCAACAGGTCGTTGGGGAACTCGATGTCGGCCTTGTCGATCTCGTCGATCAAGAGGACAACCCGGCCCTCGGCCTCGAAGGCGCGCCAGAGCGGCCCCTTGCGGATGTAGTTAGCGACATCGTGAACCCGCGTGTCGCCGAGCTGGCTATCGCGCAGCCGGCTGACGGCATCGTACTCGTAGAGACCCTGCACCGCTCGCGTGGTCGATTTCACATGCCACTCCAGCAGCGGCAGGCCGAGGCTGGCGGCGACCTGGCGGGCAAGCTCGGTTTTGCCGGTGCCGGGCTCGCCCTTGACTAGCAGTGGCCGCTGCAGCGCGATCGCCGCGTTGACCGCCACCGCCAGGTCGGGGGTGGCCACATACTCCGCGGTGCCCTCGAATCGCATGTCGGCTCCGTCCGTTCCGCCGGGCATGCCGGGATTGCGCGCGAACCTAGCAGCGCTACCCCGTTAAGCAAAGTCCCGCAGGTTGATGGTGACAAGCCATTCGAATCTCTATATCGGAAGCGCGCAAGCAGGCAGGGCTCGGACACAGGGCGCACGAATACCGCCACTGGCCGCATGCCCATAAACGTTGAGGTGGAACGTTGAGGTGGTTGTCGCAATGAAGGCCGAGACCAAGTTCGAACCCGAGTACCAGCCGACCGAAGACGAACCCTTCATGAACCCGCGGCAGCTCGATTACTTCCGCCGCAAGCTTCTCGCCTGGAAGGCCTCGATCCAGGCCGAAAGCCGCGGCACCATCGAGCACATGCAGGAAGGCGCGCGCAACCTCCCCGATGTCGCCGACCGCGCCAGCGAAGAGACCGACCGCGCGCTTGAGCTGCGCACCCGCGACCGCCAGCGAAAGGTCGTCTCCAAGATCGACTCCGCGCTGCGCCGGATCGAGGATGGCTCCTACGGCTATTGCGAGGAAACCGGCGAGCCGATCTCGCTCAAGCGCCTCGACGCCCGCCCCATCGCCACCCTGAGCCTCGAGGCCCAGGAACGCCACGAGCGCAAGGAACGCGTCCACCGCGACGACTGAATTGGGATCGACCGGACAGCCCGGTGCCTCAATGCCGAGCGTAACACGTTGTTACAGCGATCAATATATTGATATTGTTGAATTAAGTTATTAATGGCCGCCCCCGTGGGCGGCGGCGATTGCATCCTCAGGCGTCCGGATCTCCCCGGGCAGGGCGGAGTGGCTTCTCCATGCGCAGGAGCGGCACCGGCGCACCGCCGCGGTCATCCTGCAGCGGCTCGATCGGGTGATAGCCGCAGGACCGGTACAGCGGCTCGCCGGCCATGGTGGCGACCAGTTCGGCGCGCGCAAAACCCTCGGCGCGGGCAGCGTCCTCGCAGAGCGCCAGGATCAGCCGCCCGACGCCACGGCGGGCGAGGTCCGGGCGGGTGTACATCGCGCGGATCCGCGCCGACTCCCGCGCCGCGTCTAGAAGGCGCGGGTCGCGGCCGGGCGTGGAATCGCTGCCGTAGTGGGTGGCGCGCCGGCTCCAGCCGCCGCAGCCGGCGAGCTCGCCGTCGAGGTTGACGACAAAATAGGTGCCGTCGTCGACCAGCTGGGTGTCCAGGCCCATGATGGTACGGCTCGACGCGATTTGCGCCTGGGTAAGGAAGGACCGCTGCAGCTCTCCGATCGCGGCGTCCATCAGCACCTTGAGCGCGGGCAGGTCGTCTCGGACGGCGAGGCGGTGGGTCAGGCGCGTCACGCGGGGCCCCCCGACGCCCCGCGCTCGCGATAGGGCGTGGTCTTGTAGAGGGCGCGGTAGCACTTGGAGAAATGTGAGGGCGAGGTGAAGCCGCAGGCCAGCGCCACGTTGATCACGCTCATGTCGCTCTGCTGCAGCAGGTTGCGGGCCTTCTGGAGCCGCAATTCCATGTAGTAGCGCTTGGGGCTGCGGCCGAGATAGCGGCGGAACAGCCGCTCCAGCTGCCGGGTCGACATGCCCACGTCCCCGGCCAGCACCGCGGGCGAGACCGGCTCCTCGATGCCCAACTCCATGCGGTGGACGACACTGGCGAGCTTGTGATGCCGCACACCGATGCGGGTGGGGATCGACAGGCGCTGCTCGTCCCCGTCCGAGCGGATCGCGGTGTGGATCATCTGGTCGGCCACCAGGTTGGCCAGCCCCGACCCATGCCGCCGCGCGATCAGCTTCAGCATCAGGTCGGCCGAGGCAGTTCCGCCGGCGGCCGTATAGCGGTTCTGGTCGATGACATAGATCGTCTGGGTCAGCTCGATCTCGGGATGGTCTTCCGCGAAGCTGTCATGGTTCTCCCAGTGGATGGTGCAGCGGCGCCCGTCCAGGAGCCCCGCCTCGGCGATCACCTCCGCCCCGGTGCACAGCGCCGCCATGGCCGCACCCTGCCGCGCGGCGCGGCGCAGCCAGGTGAGCAGCGGCCGCGTGATCGCCCGCTTCACGCCCAGCCCGCCGACCACCACCACCGTCGTATCGCGGCCGACCTCGCTGAGCCGTCCGTCGGCCACGATGGTGACGCCGTTCGAGGCCCGCGCCGGGGCGCCGGTCTCGGTGAGCACGCTCCACTCGTAGTGGGTGCAGCCCGCCATCCGGTTGGCAAGCCGCAGCGGCTCGACCGCGCAGGCGAAGGCGATCAGGGTGAAATTGTCGAGCAGGACGAAGACAAACCGCTCGGGCCGCGTCCCGGACGCGGTTTCGGGCTTACCGGTCTGTTCTGCCTTCGCCATGGAGCGATCTACGAGGTGCGCGCGCGCGCCGGTCAAGGGGCAAAACGCGCAGCGGGTATGGCCAAGTCCGGGGGGCTCGCCTATAGACGCCGCAACGAAAGCCGAGCCTGGGAGACGACGATGAGTGCGGATTGGAGCAAGGCCGACTGGCGATCGAAGCCGCGGGTGCAGATGCCCGACTATCCGGATGCCGCTCGGCTTGCCGCCGTGGAGCGCAAGCTCTCGAGCTACCCACCGCTGGTCTTCGCCGGCGAGGCACGCAAGCTGAAGCGCGAGCTCGCCGAGGTGGCCGAGGGCCGCGCCTTCCTCTTGCAGGGCGGCGACTGCGCCGAGAGCTTCGCCGAGTTCTCCGCCGACAACATCCGCGACACCTTCAAGGTGATGCTGCAGATGGCGGTGGTGCTGACCTTCGGCGCCAAGATGCCCGGTGGTGAAGATCGGGCGGATGGCCGGCCAGTTCGCCAAGCCGCGCTCCGCCCCCTTCGAGGTGGTGGGCGGCGTGGAGCTGCCGTCCTACCGCGGCGACATCATCAACGGCTTCGACGCCACCGACACCGAGCGCATGCCCGACCCCGATCGGATGCTGCAGGCCTACCTGCAGGCGGCGGCAACGCTGAACCTGCTGCGCGCCTTCAGTCAGGGCGGCTTCGCCGACATCACCCGGGTGCACGCCTGGACGCTCGACTTCGCCAGCGGCTTTCCGGGCTACGAGAAGTATCACGCGCTCGCCAACCGCATCTCGGACGCGCTCGACTTCATGACGGCGGCGGGCGTGGGTTCGGAGAGCACCGAGGCGCTGCGCCGGGTCGACTTCTACACTTCGCACGAGGCGTTGCTGCTCGAATACGAGGAGGCGCTCTGCCGCATCGACAGCACCACCGGCCTGCCGGTGGCGGGCTCGGGGCACATGCTCTGGATCGGCGACCGCACCCGCCAGCCGGACGGGGCGCATGTCGACTTCTGCCGGGGCGTGCAGAACCCGATCGGGCTGAAGTGCGGGCCGAGCATCACCGAGGCCGACCTCCTGAAGCTGATCGACGCGCTGAACCCGAAGAACGAGGCCGGGCGGCTGACGCTGATCGCGCGCTTCGGCGCGGGCCAGGTGGGCGAGCACCTGCCGCGGCTGATCCGGGCGGTGAACCGCGAGGGGCGCAAGGTGGTCTGGTCCTGCGATCCGATGCACGGCAACACCATCAAGTCGGCCAGCGGCTACAAGACCCGGCCCTTCGAGCGGGTGCTGCGCGAGGTGCGCGAGTTCTTCGCCATCCACCAGTCCGAGGGCACCATCCCCGGCGGCGTGCATTTCGAGATGACCGGGCGCGACGTTACCGAATGCACCGGCGGGGTGCGGGCGGTGACCGACGAGGATCTGTCGGACCGCTACCACACCGCCTGCGACCCGCGGCTGAACGCCAGCCAGGCGCTGGAGCTCGCGTTCCTGGTGGCCGAGATGCTGCACCAGCGGCTCGAGGCGCAGCGGGCGGCGGTGTGAAATCCGGGCTTTGCACGCGTGCAATTCCCGGTATCAGATTGAAATAGCTCGGATTCATAATCATTAAAATTCGCGGCGGCGCGCTGGCGCCGCCGCGCGGCGTTTGGGCGGAGGGCGAATGGACCAATCGGTGCTGGTGCTGACGTCGGCGGCGGGCGTGCCGGATGCGGCGGTCGAGGCGGCCGTCGCGGCGCTACCGGCGGGAACCGGGGCGCCGTTGCGGCTCGCCGGGACGGCTGTCGAGATCGGCTTCGAAGGCCCGGCGCCGGAGGTGGCGCTGGCGGGGATCGACGCGAACGTCGTCCCGGCCGAAGGACGGCGCAAGCGGCTGCTGATCGCCGACATGGACTCGACCATTATCACCGTCGAATGCATCGACGAGCTGGCGGACTACGCCGGCGTGAAGCCGCAGGTCGCGGCGATCACCGAGGCTGCCATGCGGGGCGAGCTCGACTTCGAGGGGGCGCTGATCGCCCGTGTGGCCCTGTTGAAGGGCCTGCCCGAGGCGGTGCTGCAGCGCTGCTACGACGAGCGGGTGCACCTGAACCCGGGTGCGCGGGTGCTGGTGCACACCATGGCGGCGCTGGGGGCGGAGACGCTGCTGGTCTCGGGCGGGTTCACGTTCTTTTCCAGCCGGGTGGCCGAAGCTGCTGGATTCGCTCACAATCAGGCCAATGTGCTTCTCGCCGCCGATGGTCGTCTCACTGGCGATGTATCGCGGCCGATCCTCGGGCGGCAGGCGAAGCAGGCAGCGCTGGCGGCGGCCGCGGCGCGGCTGGGGATCACGCCGCACGACGCGCTGGCCATCGGTGACGGCGCCAACGATCTCGACATGGTACGCGCAGCGGGCCTCGGGGTCGCCTGGCGCGCCAGGCCGGCGCTGGCCGTGGCGGCGGATGCGCGGCTCGATTGCTCCGATCTTACCGCCGTGCTGGCGCTTCAGGGCATCCCCGAAGGCGACTGGCTGGTCTGAGCCTCGCCGCATCTGCGTTCGCGTGAGACAGGATGATGCGCGGGCAGGCCCGCGCCCCCTTCAGGTATTCATACTGGCAGGTTCCTATCGAGCAGACGAGGGCCCCCGCCAACAGGCGGGGAGAAAAAGGAATGCGGGCGCGCTCTTCAGCGCCCGGCGGTGGCCGAGCGACGGGCATCTCGCCCGTCCGAGGTCAGCGCTCCACCCCGTCCGCCGCTCACGTCAAGGGATATGCCTTAAATCAATGCGCTGACACGGTGCGTGTCACTACCGCCGTGCGCGCGGCCTATTTGCCGTCGATAACCCGGAAGCGGGGAACGCCCTCGCGCGGCTTGCTCTGGGCGTTGGGGTTGCCCTCGATGGCGACGAGCTTGGGGCCCTCGGCGGGGGCGAAGCCCATCTGCTCCTCGGCGAAGCCGGGCATGGCCTGCCGGGGCTCGGCGCCCTGGCTGGGCTCGATGGGGGTGACGGCCACGTCCTTGATGTTGAAGGCGAGCGGTGCCGTGAACTTGTCGCCCTCGCCGGAGGTGCAGCCGAGCACGCGGTTGACGTCCCCGAAGTCGCTGCGCAGCGGCATGAGCAGCATGCTGGCGCGGTAGGGGCCGAGGCGCGTGCGCGCTTCGAGCTGCAGCTCGACCACCGCCGGCTCGGCCATGACCACCGCGATCAGCCGCTCGAAGCGCTGCCGGTCGGCCTCGTCGATCAGGAAGCCGGGCTGCATGCCGCGCACCTCGACGCCCATCATCTCGCAGATTTTCATGCCGGCGAGGCGGATGCGCATGTTGTCGGGGCTGAGGCGCTCGATGATGAACATGTTCTCCAGCGCCCCTTCGAACTGGCGCGGGTCAATCTCGGCGCGGTAGGGGGCGATTCGCCCGGCGCGCAGGCGCTCCCAGTAGGACTTGAGCGAGGTGAGCATGAGATCATTCATATCGAAACTTGACCGGAGCAAGGCGGCTCGCTTACCTCGGTCGGCGTCACTGGCCGGCGTTGGTAAACGAAGTCTTCATACGCTAATCCAACGCCTCCGCAAAGTCGCGCGTTTTGCGTCCTAGTCCTTAATTTGCCGCAAAACTGGAGAAAACGGCGGCGGAGATTCGCCTATTGCGTGTAGGGGCTGGCCATGGCGCTGATGTCGATGACGGGTTTCGCGGATCGCGCCGGCGGGTGGGGCGGGCTCAGCTGGGTCTGGGAGGGGCGCAGCGTCAACGGGCGCGGCCTCGACGTGCGGGTGCGCCTGCCGGAGGGCTGCGAAGGGCTCGAGGCGCAGATCCGGGCCGCCGTGGGCAGGGCCTTTGCGCGGGGATCGGTGTCGGTGGGCCTGCGCACCATGGCAACCGGCAACGGGGCAGGGGCGCTTCGGTTCAACCAGGCGGCACTCAGCTCGGCTATCGCGGCGGCAATGGCGGCGGTGGCCGAGGCAGAGGCACGCGGGTTGGCGCTGACGCCCACCTCGGCGGGCGATCTCCTGGCGGTCCGCGGCGTGCTCGATGCCGACGGGGCAGCGCAGGGTGTACAGCCTGAGGTGCTGGAAGCGCTGACCGCGGACATCGCACCCCTGCTCGCCGCGCTGGCGGCGGCGCGCGCGGCGGAAGGTGCTGCGCTCGCCGGTATCCTGGCCGGGCAGATCGACAGGATCGCCGCCCTGACCGAGGCAGCGCGCGGCACGGCCGAGGCGCGGGCGGCGCGGGCGGGCGGGCTCCTGCGCAGCCGGGTCGAGGCGCTCATGGGGGCAACGCGGGTGGTCGACGAGGCACGTCTCGCCCAGGAGCTTGCGATGATCGCGGTGAAGGTGGACCTGACCGAGGAGATCGACCGGCTGGCGGGCCATGTGGCGGCGGCCCGCGAGCTGATCGCTGGCGACGGGCCGGTGGGGCGCAAGCTCGACTTCCTCACCCAGGAGTTCAACCGCGAGGCCAATACGCTGTGCTCAAAGGCGCAGGCGGCGGATCTCACCGCCATCGGGCTGGAGATGAAGGTGGTGATCGACCAGATGCGCGAGCAGGTGCAGAATGTGGAATAGCCGATGAACCCGCCGCGCCGCGGGATCCTGATCATCCTGTCCTCGCCCTCGGGCGCTGGCAAGTCGACGCTGTCGCGGCGGCTGCTGGAGTCCGATACCGAGGTGCGCTTCTCAGTCTCGGCCACCACCCGCCCGCCGCGGCCCGGCGAGCAGGAGGGGCAGGACTATTTCTTCAGGAGCCGGCGCGAGTTCGAGGCCATGGTGGCGGACGGCGCCATGCTCGAGCACGCCGAGGTCTTCGGCAACCTCTACGGCACGCCGCTCGCGCCCGTGGAGACGGCGATAGGGCAGGGGCACGACGTGCTCTTCGACGTGGACTGGCAGGGCGGCCAGCAGATCCGCAACTCGGCCCTGCGCGACGCCGTCGTCTCGATCTTCATCCTGCCGCCCTCCATTGCCGAGCTCGAGAAGCGGCTGCACGCGCGCGGGCAGGACGAAGCCCAGGTGGTCGCCGCGCGCATGGCCAAGTCGCGCGCCGAGATAAGCCACTGGGCGGGTACGACTACGTGCTGATCAACGAGAACCTGCCGCAATGCGAGGCGGAGCTCCTCGCGATCATCCGCGCCGAGCGGTTGCGGCGGGACCGGCGGCCGGAGCTGATGGCGTTCGTGAACGGCCTCAACCACGAGTTCGAGGAGCGGTTGAAATGAGCCTTTACACGCTGGACGGGGTGGCGCCGGAGCTGCCCGCCGATGGCGACGTCTGGATCGCCCCCGGGGCAAGGGTGATCGGTCGGGTGGTGCTGCGCCGGGGCGCCTCGGTCTGGTTCGACGCGGTGCTGCGCGGCGACAACGAGCCGATGCTGGTAGGCGAGGACAGCAACATCCAGGACGGCATGCGTGCTGCCACTCCGACGCCGGGTTTCCGCTGACCGTCGGTGCGGGCTGCACCATCGGCCACATGGCGATCCTGCACGGCTGCACCATCGGCGACGGCAGCCTGATCGGCATGGGGGCCACGGTGCTGAACGGCGCCACGGTCGGACACCGGTCGCTGATCGGGGCAGGGGCGCTGGTGACCGAGGGCAAGGTGATCCCCGAGGGCGTGCTGGCGGTCGGCCGGCCGGCGAAGCCGGTGCGCGACCTCACACCGGAGGAGATCGAGGGGCTCGCCCGCTCGGCCGCCGGCTACCGAGCCAACATGCGGCGGTTCCGCGACGGGCTCGGCGGCTGACGCGGGGCTTGCACGTTGCAATAGTAGCTATACCAATGATATTACTGGTGAATAAGAAATTGCCTTGATTTGCTCAGCTTGTCGGCGGGGTGAAGCGCGCGCGGGCGTCCTCGACGTCGCGGCGGATCGCGCACTCCGCCACGTGGTCGTTGACCAGCCCCATGGCCTGCATGAAGGCATAGACCGTGGTGGGGCCGACGAACTTCCAGCCCTGCTTCTTCAGCGCCTTGGAAAGCGCCACCGCCTCGGGGGACACCGACACGGTCTGCGGTTCGGCGACGCGGCTCGGGTCCGGCTCGTGACGCCACAGGAAGGCCGCCAGCGAGCCCTCGCGCCCGGCGACCTCGATCGCCTGGCGGGCGTTGTTGATCACCGCCTCGATCTTGCCGCGGTGGCGCACGATGCCTGCGTCCTGCAGCAGCCGGGAGACGTCGGCTTCGGTGAAGCGGGCGACGCGCTCGAGCTCGAATCCGTGGAAGGCGGCCCGGAAATTCTCGCGCTTGGCCAGGATCGTGCGCCAGCTCAGGCCCGACTGGAAGCCTTCGAGGCTGAGCTTCTCGAAGAGGCGCCGGTCGTCGGCCACCGGGAAGCCCCATTCGGTGTCGTGGTAGGCGAGGTATTCGGGCGTCGCCGCGGACCAACGGCAGCGCGGCCGGCCGTCGGGACCGATGATCGTCGTGCTCATGTGCCTGTAGCCCTTTGCGTGGCGGAGCGGCGATCCTAGCCGCTCGTCCACCGGAAAGGGAATGGCCCCCGTAGCGCTGGTCAGGCGGGCTGGGGGCTGACCTCGGCCAGGCGCAGGGAAACCCCGGTGTCGGTGAAGTTCGCCTTCAGCCAGTACCCGGTCTCCTCCAGCCCCTGGCGGAGCATGGCGAACTGCACGCAGTCCGGGCGCAGGTCGTCGATGGGCTCGCCGTCGGTGACATGCGCCCAGAGCTCGGACGGGGGCGCGGTGCGGCGCCCTTCCATGGAGAGCCGGACGGCATCCTCTGCCACCGAGACCCGCACGAGCCCGCCCATGGGCAGGCTCTTCTCGAGGCAGAGGATCGCGAGATAGATGAGCCGCGCCGTCGGGCGGGGCATGTCGAGGCCGCGGGTCTCCCAGGCGACGGTGAACCGCCCCGAGAACATCGCGTCGGTCGCCTGCACCGCCTCGCCGAAGGACTGCCGGCTGCGCGCATCGGCCGGCCCGAAGGCGAGCCGGTAGTAGCGCAGCTTGGCCAGCGCCGTCTCGAGGCTGTCGGAAATCAGGCTGATCTCCGGCCCGGGCTCGGCCGTGGGCGCTGCCATCTCCAAGAGCTCCAGCCCGTTGCGGATGGCGCCGAGCGGGCTTATCAGGTCGTGGCACAGCCGCGCGCCGACCAGCGCGCCGATGTCCGGCGGGCTCACGGGCGGGCTAAGAGGCAAGCCCACGGGCGGGCTCAACGGCGCGCTCATGCCCAGAGGTGCCATGAAGGGGTGGTGATGGAATCCTTCCTCGAGCCGGGGAATCTGGTGCGGCATCCCGCCCGGCCCGACTGGGGCCTGGGCAGGTGCAGTCGGTGATCGGACGGCGGATCACCGTCAACTTCGAGCACGCGGGCAAGGTCGTCATCGATGCCTCCCGGATCCACCTGACGCCGGATGACGGGCGGCAGGGGGAAACAGGTTAACAATTTGCATGGATACGTTAAAGGACGGTAAATGCGCGCGGTCCCGTCCGGGGCCGCCCAGCTCGCCCAGTCCGGACCGGGAATGCAGATCGACCTCAGCCGATATCACATCAAGCTTGCCGAGACCGAGGAAGAGCGCGCCGGTGCCCAGCGCCTGCGCTACCGGGTCTTCGTCGAGGAGATGGGCGCCGGGGCGAGCGCCGAGGAGCGGGCCGTCCGGCAGGAGTGGGACGCGTTTGATCCCTACTTCGACCATCTGGTGCTGCTTGACCGCGAACCCGGCATCGCCGACCCGCTCGACCGCGTGGTGGGGGTCTACCGGCTGATGCGCGACAGTGCGGCCGTCGGCGGCATCGGCTTCTACGGGGCGAAGGAATACGATCTCGCGCCGATCCTGACCTCGGGCCGTGCCTCGGTCGAGCTTGGCCGCTCCTGCGTCGCCCTGGAGCAGCGCGGCGGGGCGGCGATGCATCTCCTGTGGAACGGGCTCGCCGAGTATGTGCTCGACCGCGGCATCGAGATCCTGTTCGGGGTCGCGAGTTTCCACGGCACGGACCCCGCGCCGCTCGCCGAGCCGCTCGCCTATCTCCACCACTATCACCTGGCGCCGCCCGACCTGCGGGTGCGGGCGCGGCCCGAGCATTTCCTCGACATGGCGCTGATGCCCGCCGACGCGCTGGAGCCCACGCGCGCGCTCAAGGCGATCCCGCCGCTGATCAAGGCCTATCTCCGGCTCGGTGGCTGGGTGGGGGAGGGGGCCTGGATCGACCATGCCTTCAACACCATCGACGTCTGCGTGGTGATGGACACCACGCGGATGACCGAGCGCTATCGCCAGTTCTATGCCCGAACAAGGGCGGTGCCGGGTGTCGTACCCCGATGCGGCATCGGCGCTGACGGGCGACGAGCGGCTGCGGCTGTGCTGGCGCGGCACCTGGCGGTTTCGGTGCTGGCATCGACGCCAGGGGTGATGCGATCGGCTTTCTGATCGAGGCCAGCGAGGCGGCGATGGCGGTTGCGCCGATGGCGCCGGCCCACCAAGCAGACGACGCCGGGTGCGGTAGTGACCGGTCATGACACCGTTGCGAAGCCGGCAAGCTGCCGCGGACACGGCGGTGGCGAGACCTCCCAACGTCATCGACACCAAGCCATGGCAGGCTCCGACCCGGAGTCGAGCCGGTCGCCCACACCACCCCACCCACGGCAGCCGTCAGGATGGAGGCCCAGCACGGGCTTCCGTTCGGATCCGCGTCTGCCGAGCGTCCATCCCATGATCATCCCGAAGACGATCGACGTGATCCAGGCAGTGGTGGTGACCGGCATTGCACCGAGGCTACTTCCTCGAGCTGCCGGCCAGAAGCAGCTGCCAGCTTCAGCGACCAGCTGCAAGCCAGAAGGTCGGCTGCCAGCTCCAGCGACCAGCTGCAAGCCGGAATCGCTCTTCGATTGCT
>CAVOGP010000020.1:0-33937 GCA_963695425.1 uncultured Alphaproteobacteria bacterium
GTGACCAGGGCGCGGCCGACACCGAACCCGCGTGCCTCTGGTGCGACGAACAGATCCTGGAGATAGCAGACCTCCTCGATCTGCCAGCCGTGGCGGTGGAAGATGAAATGCGCCAGCCCCACCGGCGCCCCATCGAACATCGCGATCAGCCCGTGGTAGTCGGCCTCCGCCGGATCGGTCAGCCGCGCAAACGCCGTCCGGTAGATCTCCTCCGGCAACGCGGTCTCGTAGAAGCTGATATAGCCGCGCCACAGCAGTCGCCAGGCCGACGCATCCTCGACACCCAGGGGGCGGATCTCGATCACCGGGCAAGCCCGCCTGCGCGGGCCCGGCCCACGCTCAGCGCCGAAGCTTGCGGACGTTGGAGCGGGTCCGGGCGCGGATCGGGCCGCAGGCGCCGCGGTGGCGATCTTCGCGGCGGATCGGCGCCGGCCGCCGCGGCGACGGCCGCCCGCTCCGGTGGCCGGCGGCGAAGGCCGTGGCCTTCTCCATCACCATGCCGAGTCGCCTCGGGGGCGGTCATGGCGCCCTGGGACATGCGCAGGCTGCGCCGGGCAAGATCACCTCGCCGGCGGCCATGGACATCCGGCTGAATAGGCGACGGCGTACGTCATCCAGGCGGATTGGCGGCATCCATCTGGCCCCGACCGGCGCATTGCTGATCTTCCGTGGTCCGAACATGCTGTACTTCCTGATTATGCTGCATCGCAACAATAGCGCGGCCGCCCGGGCCTGTCACCCGCGCATTCGCGCCGGCGGCACGCATCAGCGTGCGCCGGCCACGCGCCATGAAGGCCAGCCTTTCGAACAGGTGAACATCCTGCTCGTTCTTGAGAAGCGCACCGTGCAGCTTCGGCAGCATGTTCTTCGTGTCGCCGCGCAGGTCTTCGGGTGTCAGATCTCGTCGGCCACCAGCAGCTTGAGCCAGTCCAGCACCTCGGAGGTGGAGGGCTTCTTCTTCAAGCCCCGCCATCTCGCGCAATTCGTAGAACTGCGTCAGCGCGGCGCGCACCAGCTGCTTCTTGATGCCCGGATAATGGACCTCGACGATCTGCTCCAGGGTCTCCGGTTCGGGAAACTTGATGTAGTGGAAGAAGCAGCGTCGCAGGAACGCGTCGGGCAGTTCCTTCTCGTTGTTCGAGGTGATGATGACGACGGGCCGTTGCCGGGCCTTGACGTCTCTCCGGTTTCGTAGACGTGGAACTCCATCCGGTCGAGTTCCTGAAGAAGGTCATTGGGAAACTCGATGTCGGCCTTGTCGACCTCGTCGATCAGCAGGACGACCTTTTCGTCCGCCTCGAAGGCTTGCCACAGCTTGCCGCTTGCGGATGTAGTTGCGCGACGTCGTGGACGCGTTCATCGCCGAGCTGGCTGTCGCGCAACCGGCTGACCGCGTCGTATTCATAGAGGCCCTGCTGCGCCTTGGTGGTGGACTTGACGTGCCACTCGATCAGCGGCAGGCCCAGCGCCGCGGCAACCTGGCGGGCCAGTTCCGTCTTGCCCGGTGCCGGGCTCGCCCTTCACCAGAAGCGGCCGTTCCAGGGCGACCGCCGCATTGACCGCGATCGTCAGGTCGTCCGTCGCGACATAGGAGTCGGTGCCGGTAAATTTCATGTGATTTCAGCGCTCTTGCGGGGGTGGTCGCAGGCACGATAGCCCGCCCCCTCGAATGCTTCAAGAAGCGGCGGATCGCCTAGTGACATCCCCGCGCTCCTTGGAGTAAGACCCGCCGCAAGGAGGCGCCGGATGACAGAACTACGTCCGACCGAGATGACCTCAGAGACAAAGGGAACTGGTATGAAGGCCGAAGTTTTCCTTCCCGAAGACTACACCCCGGCGGAAGACGAACCATTCATGAACGAACGTCAGCTCGAGTGGTTTCGCCGCGAGCTGCTGCGCCAGAAGAACGACCTCCTGAGCGAAAGCCGGACCACCATCGCCGGTCTCCAGGACGGCACCCGCAACATCCCCGACATCGCCGACCGCGCCTCCGAGGAAACCGACCGCGCGCTCGAGCTGCGCATCCGCGACCGGCAGCGCAAGCTCGTGGCCAAGATCGACTTGGCCCTGCGCCGGATCGAGGAAGGGGAATTCGGCTACTGCCGCGAGACGGGCGAGCCCATTTCTCTCAAGCGCCTCGTCGCGCGTCCGACGACGACGCTGAGCCTCGAAGCCCAGGAACGCCATGAGCGTCGCGAGCGCGTCCACCGCGACGAATGAAATGGGATCGACCGAACCTCGCGGCGCCCCAATGCCGAGCGTAACACGTTGTTACAGCGATCAATATATTGATATTGTTGAATTAATTCATTAATGGCCGCCCTCTTGGGCGGTGGCTATTGCATCCTCAGGCATCCGGATCTTCCCGGGCGGCGCAGGAGTGGCTTTTCCATGCGCAGGAGCGGCACCGGCGCACCGCCGCGGTCATCCTCCAGCGGCTCGATCGGGTGATAGCCGCAGGAACGGTACAGCGGCTCGCCGGCCATGGTGGCGACCAGTTCGGCGCGCGCGAAGCCCTCGGCGCGGGCAGCATCCTCGCAGAGCGCCAGGATCAGCCGCCCGACGCCGCGGCGGGCGAGGTCCGGGCGGGTGTACATCGCGCGGATCCGCGCCAACTCCCGCGCCGGGTCGAGCAAGCGCGGGTCGCGGCCGGGCGTGGCGTCGCTGCCGTAGTGGGTGGCGCGCCGGCTCCAGCCGCCGCAGCCGGCGAGCTCGCCGTCGAGGTTGACGATGAAATAGGTGCCGTCGTCGACCAGCTGGGTGTCGAGGCCCATGATGGTACGGCTCGACGCGATTTGCGCCTGGGTGAGGAAGGACCGCTGCAGCCTCTCCGATCGCGGCGTCCATCAGCGCCGTGAGCGCGGGCAGGTCGTCTCGGACGGCGAGGCGGTGGGTCAGGCGCGTCTCGCGGGCCCCCCCGACGTCCCGCGCTCGCGATAGGGCGTGGTCTTGTAGAGGGCGCGGTAGCACTTGGAGAAATGCGACGGCGAGGCGAAGCCGCAGGCCAGTGCGACGTTGATGACCGACATTTCGGTCTGCTGGAGCAGGTTGCGGGCCTTCTGGAGCCGCAATTCCATGTAGTACCGCTTGGGGCTGCGGCCGAGATAGCGGCGGAACAGCCGCTCCAGCTGGCGGGTGGACATGCCCACGTACCCCGGCCAGCACCGCCGGCGAGACCGGCTCCTCGATGCCCGCCTCCATGCGGATCGACCCTCGTTGGCGAGCTTGGGGTGGCGCACGCCAATGCGGGTGGGGATCGACAGGCGCTGCTCGTCGCCGTCCGAGCGGATCGCGGTGTGGATCATCTGGTCGGCCACCAGGTTGGCCAGCCCCGACCCATGCCGCCGCGCGATCAGCTTCAGCATCAGGTCGGCCGAGGCGGTCCCGCCGGCGGCGGTGTAGCGGTTCTGGTCGATGACATAGATCGTCTGTGTCAGACTCGATATCGGGATGGTCTTCCTCGAAGCTGTCGTGGTTCTCCCAGTGGATGGTGCAGCGGCGCCCGTCCAGGAGCCCCGCCTCGGCGATCACCTCCGCCCCGGTGCACAGCGCCGCCATGGCCGCACCCTGCCGCGCGGCGCGCCGCAGCCAGGTGAGCAGCGGCCGCGTGATCGCCCGCTTCACGCCCAGCCCGCCGACCACCACCACCGTCGTCTCGCGGCCGACCTCGCCGAGCCGCCCGTCGGCCGCGACGGTGACGCCGTTCGAGGCCCGCGCCGGCGCGCCGCTCTCGGTGAGCACGCTCCATTCGTAGTGGGTGCAGCCCGCCATCCGGTTTGCAAGCCGCAGCGGCTCGACGGCGCAGGCGAAGGCGATCAGGGTGAAATTGTCGAGCAGGACGAAGACAAACCGCTCGGGCCGCGTCCCGGATGCGGTTTCGGACTTACCGGTCTGTTCCGCCTTCGCCATGGAGCGATCTACGAGGTGCGGGCGCGCGCCGGTCAAGGGGCAAAACGCGCGGCGGGTATGGCCAAGTCCGGGGGGCTCGCCTATAGACGCCGCAACGAAAGCCGAGCCTGGGAGACGACGATGAGTGCGGATTGGAGCAAGGCCGACTGGCGGTCGAAGCCGCGGGTGCAGATGCCCGACTATCCGGATGCCGCGCGGCTTGCCGCCGTGGAGCGGAAGCTCTCGAGCTACCCGCCACTGGTCTTCGCCGGCGAGGCGCGCAAGCTGAAGCGTGAGCTCGCCGAGGTGGCCGAGGGCCGCGCCTTCCTCTTGCAGGGCGGCGACTGCGCGGAGAGCTTCGCGGAGTTCTCCGCCGACAACATCCGCGACACCTTCAAGGTGATGCTGCAGATGGCGGTGGTGCTGACCTTCGGCGCCAAGTGCCCGGTGGTGAAGATCGGCCGCATGGCCGGCCAGTTCGCCAAGCCGCGCTCCGCACCCTTCGAGGTGGTGGGCGGCGTGGAGCTGCCGTCCTACCGGGGCGACATCATCAACGGCTTCGACGCAACCGACACCGAGCGCACGCCTGACCCCGATCGGATGCTGCAGGCCTACCTGCAGGCGGCGGCGACGCTGAACCTCTTGCGCGCCTTCAGCCAGGGCGGTTTCGCCGACATCGCCCGGGTGCATGCCTGGACGCTCGACTTCGCCAGCGGCTTCCCGGGCTACGAGAAGTATCACGCGCTGGCCAACCGCATCTCGGACGCGCTCGACTTCATGACCGCGGCGGGCGTGGGCTCGGAGAACACCGAGGCGCTGCGCCGGGTGGACTTCTACACCTCGCACGAGGCGCTGCTCTTAGAATACGAGGAGGCGCTCTGCCGTATCGACAGCACCACCGGACTGCCGGTGGCGGGCTCGGGGCACATGATCTGGATCGGCGACCGCACCCGCCAGCCGGACGGGGCGCACGTCGCCTTCTGCCGTGGCGTGCAGAACCCGATCGGGCTGAAATGCGGGCCCTCGATCACCGAGAGCGACCTTCTGAAGCTGATCGATGCGCTGAACCCGAAGAACGAGGCGGGGCGGCTGACGCTGATCTCGCGCTTCGGGGCGGGGCAGGTGGGCGAGCACCTGCCGCGGCTGATCCGGGCGGTGAACCGCGAGGGGCGCCGCGTCGTCTGGTGCTGCGACCCGATGCACGGCAACACCATCAAGTCGGCGAGCGGTTACAAGACCCGGCCGTTCGAGCGGGTGCTGCGCGAGGTGCGGGAGTTCTTCGCGGTGCATGCCTCCGAAGGGACCATCCCCGGCGGGGTGCATTTCGAGATGACGGGGCGCGACGTCACCGAATGCACCGGCGGCGTGCGGGCGGTGACCGACGAGGACCTCAGCGACCGCTACCACACCGCCTGCGACCCGCGGCTGAACGCCAGCCAGGCGCTGGAGCTCGCGTTCCTGGTGGCCGAGATGCTGCACCAGCGGCTCGAGGCGCAGCGGGCGGCGGTGTGAAACCACGGGGGTTTCACGCGTGAATCCCTGGCTATCCATCTGAGATAGCTCGGATTAATCTTCGTTAAAATTCGCGGGGGCGCCTGCCCCCGCGCATCTCTCCGGGAGAGGCGGATGCAGCGGTCGGTTCTGGTGCTGACGGCGGCGGCGGGCGTGCCCGATGCGGCCGTGGCGGCGGCGAACGCGTTTTTGCCGCGCCCGGAGGCGCCGCTCCGGCTGGCCGGGACGGCGGTCGAGATCGGCTTCGAAGGCCCGGCGCCGGAGGTGGCGCTGGCGGGGATCGACGCGAACATCGTGCCGGCCGCGGGACGGCGCAAGCGGTTGCTGATCGCCGACATGGATTCGACCATCATCACCGTCGAGTGCATCGACGAGCTGGCGGACTACGCTGGCGTGAAGCCGCAGGTCGCGGCGATCACCGAGGCCGCCATGCGGGGCGAGCTGGACTTCGAGGGGGCGCTGACCGCTCGGGTGGCGCTGCTGAAGGGGCTTCCGCAGGAGGTGCTGCAGCGCTGCTACGACGAGCGGGTGCGGCTGAACCCGGGTGCGCGGATCATGGTGCGGACCATGGCGGCGCTGGGGTCGGAGACGCTGCTGGTCTCCGGCGGGTTCACGTACTTTTCCAGCCGAGTAGCCGAAGCGGCTCGATTCGCGCACAATCAGGCCAACGTGCTGCTCGCCGCGGACGGCCGTCTCACTGGCGATGTATCGCGGCCGATCCTCGGTCGCCAAGCGAAGCAGGCGGCGCTGGTGGCGGCCACGGCGCGGCTGGGGATCACGCCGCACGACGCGCTGGCCATCGGTGACGGCGCCAACGACCTCGACATGGTGCGGGCAGCGGGCCTCGGGGTCGCCTGGCGCGCCAAGCCGGCGCTGGCCGCGGCGGCGGATGCGCGGCTCGATTGTTCCGACCTGACCGCCGTGCTGGCGCTCCAGGGCATTCCCGCGAGGGAATGGCGGCGCTGAACCACGTCGGTGGCGTATTCGCTTGCTTTCCGCATAAAGCAGCCTAACAACTTGCTTTCACAGTTTGATTCAGGCTTCGGGCTAACGGTCTTCATGCTTCCGCTCCAGCCATGACCGCGAACGACGAGCCGCCTTCGGCGGCGCGCGTGGGTGAGGCCTCTACATCGCGCAGCGCCACGTCCCGCCGTGTGCTCGATCCGGTCTCGCGCGCAGACAATGCTGTTCGGCCTGATCATGGTCCTGACCTTCACCCTGTCCCTCGGCGCCGCCGAGACCGGCCGGGATGACGTGCGGGCCATCCTCATCGGGGCGCTGGGATGCAATCTCGCCTGGGCCATCATCGATGCGGTGATGTATCTTTTGAGCACAAGCGGTGAGCGCCGTCTGGCGGTTTCCACGGCGCTGGCCATCCGCAATGCCGAAAGTCCCGCAACCGGCCGCGCGATGGTCGCGGATCATCTCCCGCCCGGCGTTCTCCCGGCGCTGACCGAGGCCGACCTCGAGCGCATCCGCCTGCATCTGGGCAGCGTCTCTCCCGAGAGCATTGCGACCCGGCTCGGCCGGGAAGACTATCTGGCCGCCGTCGGGGTGTTCCTGCTTGTCTTCTGCAGCCTGTTCCCGGTCGCCGCGCCCTTCCTCCTCCTTCAGGACGTGCCGCTTGCCCTGCGGGTCTCGAACACGATCGCCGTCGCGATGCTGTTCCTGACGGGGTTCACGTTCGGCCGGCACGTCGGGAGGCCCTGGCGCACCGGCCTCCTGATGGTGGCGATCGGGATCGTTCTGGTCGCCATCGCCATGGCCCTCGGCGGCTGAGCCGCCCCGCGGCATTGCCCCGCAGGTCAGAGATTGGCTCCGCGATCTGGCCGAGCAACTTCTGAGGACCCGGAACTTCGCGCTGGCGGGCTACTTGCCTTCGATCACCCGGAAACGGCGGGCGCCGTCGCGCGGCTTGCTCGGGGCGTTGGGGTTGCCCTCGATGGCGACGAGCTTGGGCCCTTCGGCAGGGGCGAAGCCCATCTGCTCCTCGGCGAAGCCGGGCATGGCCTGCCGGGGCTCGGCGCCCTGGCTGGGCTCGATGGGGGTGACGGCCACGTCCTGGATGTGGAAGGCGAGCGGTGCGGTGAACTTGTCGCCCTCGCCCGAGGTACAGCCGAGCACGCGGTTGACGTCGCCGAAGTCGCTGCGCAGCGGCATGAGCAGCATGCTAGCGCGGTAGGGGCCGAGGCGCGAGCGCGCCTCGAGCTGCAGTTCGACCACCGCCGGCTCGGCCATGACCACCGCGATCAGCCGCTCGAAGCGCTGCCGATCGGCCTCGTCGATCAGGAAGCCGGGCTGCATGCCGCGCACCTCGACGCCCATCATCTCGCAGATCTTCATGCCGGCGAGGCGGATTCGCATGTTGTCGGGGCTGAGCCGCTCGATGATGAACATGTTCTCCAGCGCCCCTTCGAACTGGCGCGGGTCAATCTCGGCGCGGTAGGGGGCGATTCGCCCGGCGCGCAGGCGCTCCCAGTAGGACTTGAGCGAGGTGAGCATGAGATCATTCATATCGAAACTTGACCGGAGCAAGGCGGCTCGCTTACCTCGGTCGGCGTCACTGGCCGGCGGTTGGTAAACGAAGTCTTCATACGCTAATCCAACGCCTCCGCAAAGTCGCGCGTTTTGCGTCCTAGTCCTTAATTTGCCGCAAAACTGGAGAAAACGGCGGCGAAGATTCGCCTATTGCGTGTAGGGGCTGGCCATGGCGCTGATGTCGATGACGGGTTTCGCGGATCGCGCCGGCGTGTGGGGCGGGCTCAGCTGGGTCTGGGAGGGCCGCAGCGTCAACGGGCGCGGCCTCGACGTGCGGGTACGCCTGCCCGAAGGCTGCGAGGGGCTGGAGGCGCCGATCCGGGCCGCCGTGGGCAAGGCATTCGCGCGGGGCTCGGTGTCGGTGGGCCTGCGCACCGTGGCGAACGGCAGCGGAGCCGGGGCGTTTCGGCTCAACGAGGCGGCCCTCGAGCTCGGCGATCGCGGCGGCAATGGCGGCGGTGGCCGAGGCGGAGGCACGCGGGTTGGCGCTGACGCCCGTCTCGCCGGGCGATCTCCTGGCGGTCCGCGGCGTGCTCGAGGCCGATGGGGCGGCACAGGGTATGCAGGCGGAGGTGCTGGAAGCGCTGACCGCGGACATAGCACCCCTGCTGGCCGCGCTGGTGGCGGCGCGCGCGACGGAAGGTGCCGCGCTTGCCGGAATCCTCGCCGGGCAGATCGACAGGATCGCCGCGCTGACCGAGGCGGCGCGCGGCACGGCCGAGGCGCGGGCGGCGCGGGCGGGGGGGCTCTTGCGCAGCCGGGTCGAGGCGCTCATGGGGGCAACGCGGGTGGTCGACGAGGCACGTCTCGCCCAGGAGCTTGCGATGATCGCGGTGAAGGTGGACCTGACCGAGGAGATCGACCGGCTGGCGGGCCATGTGGCGGCGGCGCGCGAGCTGATCGCCGGCGACGGGCCGGTGGGGCGCAAGCTCGACTTCCTCACCCAGGAGTTCAACCGCGAGGCCAATACGCTGTGCTCCAAGGCGCAGGCGGCGGAATCTCACCGCAATCGGGCTGGAGATCAAGGTGGTGATCGACCAGATGCGCGAGCAGGTGCAGAATGTGGAATAGCCGATGAGTGCGCCACGCCGCGGGATCCTGATCATCCTGTCCTCGCCCTCCGGGGCCGGCAAGTCGACGCTGTCACGGCGGCTACTGGAGTCCGATGCCGAGGTACGCTTCTCGGTCTCGGCCACCACCCGCCCTCCGCGGCCCGGCGAGCAGGAGGGGCGCGACTATTTCTTCAGGAGCCGGCGCGAGTTCGAGGCCATGGTGGCGGACGGCGCCATGCTCGAGCACGCCGAGGTCTTCGGCAACCTCTACGGCACGCCGCTGGCACCGGTGGAGGCGGCGATAGGGCAGGGACATGACGTGCTCTTCGACGTGGACTGGCAGGGCGGCCAGCAGATCCGCAACTCGTCCCTGCGCGACGCCGTCGTCTCGATCTTCATCCTGCCGCCCTCCATCGCCGAGCTGGAGAAGCGGCTGCACGCGCGCGGGCAGGACGAAGCCGCAGGTGGTCGCCGCGCGCATGTCCAAGTCGCGCGCCGAGATCAGCCACTGGGCGGAGTACGACTATGTGCTGATCAACGAGAACCTGCCGCAGTGCGAGGCGGAACTGCTCGCGATCATCCGCGCCGAGCGGTTGCGGCGGGACCGGCGGCCGGAGCTGATGGCGTTCGTGAACGGCCTCAACCACGAGTTCGAGGAGCGGTTGAAATGAGCCTCTACGCGCTGGACGGGGTGGCACCGGAGCTGCCCGCCGATGGTGACGTCTGGATCGCCCCCGGGGCAAGGGTGATCGGGCGGGTGGTGCTGCATCGGGGCGCCTCGGTCTGGTTCAACGCGGTGCTGCGCGGCGACAACGAGCCGATGGTGGTGGGCGAGGACAGCAACATCCAGGACGGCACGGTCTGCCACTCCGACGCCGGGTTTCCGCTGACCGTCGGTGCCGGCTGCACCATCGGCCACATGGCGATCCTGCACGGCTGCACCATCGGCGACGGCAGCCTGGTCGGCATGGGGGCCACGGTGCTGAACGGTGCACGGTCGGGCCCGCGGTCGCTGATTGGGGCAGGGGCCCTGGTGACCGAGGGCAAGGTGATCCCCGAGGGCGTGCTGGCGGTCGGCCGGCCCGCAAAGCCGGTGCGCGACCTCACGCCGGAGGAGATCGAGGGGCTCGCCCGCTCGGCAGCCGGCTACCGAGCCAACATGCGGCGGTTCCGCGACGGGCTCGGGGGCTGATACGCGGGGCTTGCACGTTGCAACAGTAGTTATGCTATTGATATTGCTGGTGACTTCAAAGTTGCCCCGAATTGCTCAGCCTGTCGGCGGGGTGAATCGCGCGCGGGCGTCCTCGACGTCGCGGCGGATCGCGCACTCCGCCACGTGGTCGTTGACCAGCCCCATGGCCTGCATGAAGGCATAGACCGTGGTGGGGCCGACGAACTTCCAGCCCTGCTTCTTCAGCGCCTTGGAAAGGCGACCGCCTCGGGCGACACCGACACGGTCTGCGGTTCGGCGACGGGGTTCGGGTCGGGCTCGTGACGCCAAAGGAAGGCCGCCAGCGAGCCCTCGCGCCCGGCGACCTCGAGTGCCCTGGCGGGCGTTGTTGATCACCGCCTCGATCTTGCCGCGGTGGCGCACGATGCCGGCGTCCTGCAGCAGCCGGGCGACGTCGGCTTCGGTGAAGCGGGCGACGCGCTCGAGCTCGAACCCGTGGAAGGCGGCCCGGAAATTCTCGCGCTTGGCCAGGATCGTGCGCCAGCTCAGGCCCGACTGGAAGCCTTCGAGGCTCAGCTTCTCGAAGAGGCGCCGGTCGTCGGCCACCGGGAAGCCCCATTCGGTGTCGTGGTAGGCGAGATACTCGGGCGTCGCCGCGCACCAACGGCAGCGCGGCCGGCCGTCGGGACCGATGAATCGTCGTGCTCATGCGCCTGTCATCCCTTGCTGGCGGAGCGGCGATCCTAGCCGCTCGTACACCGGAAAGGGAATGGCTGCCGTTAGATTCAGGTCGTCCACCATCACGCCCAACGCGCCTGCGACCTTTTTCATCGTATCGACGGACCCGCGCTTCTTCCCGGTCTCGATCTCGTGGACGACCACCCGATGCAGCCCGGCACGCCGCGCAAGCTCGGACGCGCTTAGTCCCCGCCAGTCACGAAGCGCCCGCACCGGTGTCTCGCCATCGATGATGCGCTTCACGTACTCTGCCGGGATGGACTCCTGCCCGTCGGCCATCGCCGCGTCGAAGGCCCGCAGGTCGGCAAGGTCTTCCGCCGCCGCCCGGAGCCGGTCGTATTCGGCCCTGGGAATGGTCACCATGTCATTCATGTGCGCCTCCTCTACCCATAGACGCCGCCGCGGGGACCGACGTCCAGCACGTCGAGCACCTGCCCGTCATCGCTCATGATGACGCGCCAGTCGCCGACCCGAAGCCTGATGCCGTGCCGCCCCTTGAGCGCGGTGACGTTGTTGGCCTGCGAGGCCGGAATCCCGCGGCGTAGTCGTCGATCTTGCCAATGATCCGCCTGGCGGTGTTGGCCGGCATCCGCCTCAGGGCCTTCAGGGCTGCGGGCTTGTATGTGATCAGCCTCACGGTGTTTGATAGCACAGAGCTAACAAGTTAGTCAACAGCTAACACAGGTTCCCAGTGAAGAATCTCGAGGGGCGGACGACGAGCCCACGCGGCTCGTCAAGCGGGCTGGGGGCTGACCTCGGCCAGGCGCAGGGAAACCCCGGTGTCGGTGAAGTTCGCCTTCAGCCAGTACCCGGTCTCCTCCAGCCCCTGGCGGAGCATGGCGAACTGCACGCAGTCCGGGCGCAGGTCGTCGATGGGCTCGCCGTCGGTGACATGCGCCCAGAGCTCGGACGGGGCGCGGTGCGGCGCCCTTCCATGGAGAGCCGGACGGCATCCTCTGCCACCGAGACCCGCACGAGCCCGCCCATGGGCAGGCTCTTCTCGAGGCAGAGGATCGCGAGATAGATGAGCCGCGCCGTCGGGCGGGGCATGTCGAGGCCGCGGGTCTCCCAGGCGACGGTGAACCGCCCCGAGAACATCGCGTCGGTCGCCTGCACCGCCTCGCCGAAGGACTGCCGGCTGCGCGCATCGGCCGGCCCGAAGGCGAGCCGGTAGTAGCGCAGCTTGGCCAGCGCCGTCTCGAGGCTGTCGGAAATCAGGCTGATCTCCGGCCCGGGCTCGGCCGTGGGCGCTGCCATCTCCAAGAGCTCCAGCCCGTTGCGGATGGCGCCGAGCGGGCTTATCAGGTCGTGGCACAGCCGCGCGCCGACCAGCGCGCCGATGTCCGGCGGGCTCACGGGCGGGCTAGAGGCAAGCCCACGGGCGGGCTCAACGGCGCGCTCATGCCCAGAGGTGCCATGAAGGGGTGGTGATGGAATCCTTCCTCGAGCCGGGGAATCTGGTGCGGCATCCCGCCCGGCCCGACTGGGGCCTGGGGCAGGTGCAGTCGGTGATCGGACGGCGGATCACCGTCAACTTCGAGCACGCGGGCAAGGTCGTCATCGATGCCTCCCGGATCCACCTGACGCCGGATGACGGGCGGCAGGGGGAAACAGGTTAACAATTTGCATGGATACGTTAAAGGACGGTAAATGCGCGCGGTCCCGTCCGGGGCCGCCCAGGCTCGCCCAGTCCGGACCGGGAATGCAGATCGACCTCAGCCGATATCACATCAAGCTTGCCGAGACCGAGGAAGAGCGCGCCGGTGCCCAGCGCCTGCGCTACCGGGTCTTCGTCGAGGAGATGGGCGCCGGGGCGAGCGCCGAGGAGCGGGCCGTCCGGCAGGAGTGGGACGCGTTTGATCCCTACTTCGACCATCTGGTGCTGCTCGACCGCGAACCCGGCATCGCCGACCCGCTCGACCGCGTGGTGGGGGTCTACCGGCTGATGCGCGACAGTGCGGCCGTCGGCGGCATCGGCTTCTACGGGGCGAAGGAATACGATCTCGCGCCGATCCTGACCTCGGGCCGTGCCTCGGTCGAGCTTCGGCCGCTCCTGCGTCGCCCTGGAGCAGCGCGGCGGGGCGGCGATGCATCTCCTGTGGAACGGGCTCGCCGAGTATGTGCTCGACCGCGGCATCGAGATCCTGTTCGGGGTCGCGAGTTTCCACGGCACGGACCCCGCGCCGCTCGCCGAGCCGCTCGCCTATCTCCACCACTATCACCTGGCGCCGCCCGACCTGCGGGTGCGGGCGCGGCCCGAGCATTTCCTCGACATGGCGCTGATGCCCGCCGACGCGCTGGAGCCCACGCGCGCGCTCAAGGCGATCCCGCCGCTGATCAAGGCCTATCTCCGGCTCGGTGGCTGGGTGGGGGAGGGGGCCTGGATCGACCATGCCTTCAACACCATCGACGTCTGCGTGGTGATGGACACCACGCGGATGACCGAGCGCTATCGCCATTTCTATGCCCGCAACAAGGGCCGTGCCGGGTGACGAACCCCGATGCGGCGGCGCTGACGGGCGGCGAGCGGCTGCGGCTGTGCTGGCGCGGGACCTGGGCGTTTTCGGTGCTGGCGGCGTTCTTCGCGGTCTTTCTGTGGGTCCGCGCGCTGGACTGGCTGCTGGAGCGGATCGCCGGCCGCCCGGTGACCCGGTTGGGCGCGCGGGTGGTGCAGGGCTGGGCGGCGCTGGCGCTGCCGGCCCTGGGGTTGCGCTATGTCGCGCATGGGGAACCGATGCGCGGGCCGGGGGCCTTCGTCGCCAATCACTCGAGCTGGATCGACATCGTGGCGTTGCAGCGGGCGGCGGCACCCGTTTCTGGTCTCGAAGTCCGAGGTGCGCGGATGGCCGGGGATCGGGACCATCGGGCGCGCGATCGGCACGATGTTCGTCGATCGCCGCCCTGCCGCGGCCAAGCTTCAGGAGGCAGAGCTGCTGGCGCGGCTGGGCCGCGGCGACCGGATGGCGATGTTTCCCGAGGGCACCTCGACCGACGGGTCGCCGGGTGCTGCCGTTCAAGTCGTCGCTCTTCGGCGTCTTCTTCGCGCCCGGTCTGGAGGGCCGGGTCGCGGTGCAGCCGGTGATCGATCGCCTACCACCCGCGCGCCGGGCCTGCCGGCGGACTTCTACGGCTGGTGGGGAGAGATGGATTTCGCGCCGCATCTTCTGAAGGTGCTGGCGCGCTCGACCGGCGGGCGGGTCGAGCTGACCTTCCACCCGCCACTGACCGTCGTCGAGGCAGGGAACCGCAAGGCCTTGGCCGGAGCGGCGGAGCACGCGGTACGCGCGGGGATTTCCGAGGCCAACCCACCGGGCCGGGCGCGCTATTGACTCTTCCTTAACTACGATTGTCGTTATAAAACAACATCTTGAAAAATCTTCGCACTGGATAAAAATCTTCGCACGATATCGCGCGGCGGCCGTCAGCCGGTCGGCAGGGGGACCGGGATGATGGCGACGGATCGGTTGAGCGGCTCGGACACGCCGGGGCCGGTGGCCACGGGCAGGTCGGCCGCATCGACCATGCCCTCGGTCTCGATCCGGTCGGCGGGCAGTCCGTTGGCGATCAGGAAGGCCGCCACCGCCTCGGCACGCCTCTCGGCGAGCGCCCGGTTGCGGGCCGGGCTGCCGGTCCGGTCGGCGTACCCGACCAGCCGGATCCGCTCGAGCGGCATCTCGGCGAGCGTCACCGCCGCCGCCGCGGCCCGCGCGAGGCCGCCGGGCGAGAGCCGCGCGCTGCCCATCTCGAAATGCACCTCGGCCAGCGGCCCCGCCTCGCCGGCAGGCCGCAGCGCGGGCACCATCCGCAGCGCCGGCGCGGGGCTCGCCAATGCCACGGTCATCACCTCGGGGCCGAGCTTGACGGCGTCGAGCATGGCGCTGAGCCGGGCTATCTCGACGACCTGGTCGCTGAAGGACAATACCGGCTTGTCACCCTCCGCCTCGACCGCGGCCATGGCCGGCGCGAGGTCGGTGCCGCCGCGCAGCGCCTCGATGTCGCTCTGGAGTGCGGCGATGGTGGCGTCCCGCTCCGTCAGGGTGGCGGTCAGCGTGGCGATCCGCCGGTTGCTCTCGGCCTCCAGCGCCGTCAGCGCATCACCGAGGTCGGTGCCCCCGCGCAGCGCCTCGGCCTCCGCCTGCAACCGCTCGACCACCGCATCCCGCCCGGCGAGGGTCGCCGTGAGCATCCCGATCCGATCGTCCCGCTCGGCCAGCGCGACGGTGAGGTCGCGGCGCAAGCTCGCGATCTCGTCCTGAAGCCCGCCAATGGTGGCCTCGCGCTCGCCGAGCGCCGCCGTCAGGTCGAGAATGCGTTCGTCGCGTTCGGCAAGGACCGGGGCGAGGTCGGCGCCGTTCGCCAGCGCCCCGATCTGGACCTGGAGCACATCGATGGCTGCGTCGCGTTCCGCGAGTGTCGCGGTCAGCGTCGCGACGCGGGTGTCGATGGCGGTGCGCGCGAGGTTGCCGTCGCTGCGCAGGTTCGCAAGCTCGGCCTGCATCCGCTCGATGCTCGCCTCGCGCTCGGCAAGCGTGGCGGTCAGGGCCTCGAGCTGGGCGTCGCGCTCAGCGAGCACGGCAGCGGGGCCTGATTGGCCGCGGAGTTCCTCGACCTCGCTGGTGAGCGTGCCGATCGTCGTTTCGCTGGTGGCGAGGGCTTCCGTCAGCGCCGCGATGCGATCGTCGCGGCCGGCGATCTCGCCGGCGAGGCGGGTCAACTCGCTCTCGCCCTCGGCCAGGAGGGCAAGCAACGCGTCGGTCTCGGCGGCGTGCCGGGCTTCGATCTCGGCTGCGATCGCTGCGGGATCGGGGCCCGGCGGGACCTGCTCGACTGCGGCCTCGGGGACCAGCGCCGTTCGCTCTTCGGCCGGGTCGGTCGACCGCTGTGAATAGGCGATGAGGCCTATTGCCGCCGCACCGGCCAGAAGACCGGCCGTGATTGCCTGCTTGCGCTGCATCTTGACCCCTATTGCGAGGCGTTTTCTGCTCGTTTTTCGCGTTGAGGGGACGTTAGTACTTGGGCGCGCGTCAAAGCAAGGAAACAACGAGCATTTTGCCCCGGTTGTGTATCCCGCGACACACAATCCCCTCAAACAGCCCGGAATGTCGGCAAAAGCCCGCCGGCCCGCAGGACAGGCGAGCGTTGACAGGGCCATGCGCGTCCGATGGGATGCCGGCGCGCCGCACTCGCGCCGCGCCCGGAGAGGCTGCCCGTCCCATGTTTCTCAATGGCCCGCCTGCCGCACCCGGCCAGCGCGTCGGCCTTCTCGGCGGGTCGTTCGATCCGCCGCACGCCGGGCATCTGCACATCTCCCTGCGGGCGCTGGCGGCGTTCCGCCTCGACCGGGTCTGGTGGCTGGTCTCCCCGGGCAATCCGCTGAAGCCGGATGCGCCTGCCGAGATGGCGCGGCGGATGGCGGCGGCGCGCGCACTCGCCCGGCATCCGCGGATCAGCGTGACCGATCTGGAGACGCGGCTTGGCACACGCTACACGGCGGCGACGCTGGCGGCGCTCGGGCCGCGCTATCCGGGGGTGCGGTTCGTCTGGCTGATGGGGGCGGACAACCTCGTCGGGTTCCACCACTGGGAGCGCTGGGACGAGATCATGCGGCGGGTGCCGGTGGGTGTGCTGGCGCGGCCCGGCGAGCAGTTGCGCGCGGGGCTGTCCCCTGCGGGGCGGCGGTTTGCGCGCTGGCGGCTCGACGCCTCGCAGGCGAGCGTGCTGGCGGATTGCACGCCGCCCGCCTGGGTGCTGCTGCCGGGACGGATGCTCGATCTGTCGTCCACCGAACTCAGGGCCGAAGGCGCCTGGGAGCGCTGACTTTGCCGCGCAGGCGTGGCATGATGGCGGGCATGGACAGGCAGCATTCGGCGCTGACGCGGCGGGGCTTCGTGGGGGGCACGGCGGCGGTGCTCGCCTGGCCCGGATCGGCGCGCGCGGCCGCACCGGAGAGCGTGGCGGAGATCGTCGGCCGTTCGGGGCTGGGGGAGGTGACCGGGTTTTTGGTCGCCGATGCGGCCAGCGGCGCGGTGATCGAGGCGCATGCGGGCGATGAGGCGCGGCCGCCGGCTTCGGTGGCGAAGGTGCCGACGGCGCTCTTTGCGCTCGAGGCGCTGGGGGAGGGGTACCGTTTCCGCACCGTGGTGCGGGCGACGGGGCCGGTGGCGGCGGGCGTGCTCGGCGGCGATCTGGTGCTGGAGGGCGGAGGCGATCCGGTGCTCGACACCGACCGGATGGGCGATCTGGTCGCCGCAGTAAGGGCGCAAGGGGTGGCGCAGGTGTCGGGGCGCTTCCTGGTGGCCGATGGCGCGCTGCCGCGGCTGGACGAGATCGAGCCGGGCCAGCCGCAGTATGCCGGCTACAACCCTGCGATTTCGGGAATAAACTTAAATTTCAACAGGGTACATGTTGACTGGGCGCCAGAGGCAGGGGGGCCCCGACTGGGGGTGAGCGCGCCGGGGAACCGGTTCAATGCGCCGGTGGCGGGGATTGCGGCGGCGGCGGGCAGCGGCGGGATGGAGCATCGCGACGACGGGGCGCGGGAGGATTGGGTGCTGCCTCGGCGGACGCTGCGAGGGCGCGGGTCCATCTGGTTGCCGGTGCGGCGGCCGGCCACGTATGCGGGCGAGGTTTTCCGGGTGCTGGCGGGGCAGGGCGGGCTGGTGCTGCCGGCGCCGGAGGTGGTGGCGACCGCGTATTCGGGTACCGAGATAGCGGCCTCCGACAGCCCGGACCTGGGCCGGATGATGGGCGACATGCTCCACTTTTCCACCAACCTGACCGCCGAGGTAGCGGGCCTGACCGCCGCGGGCGCGCCGCCGTCGCTGGCGGCTTCGGCGGGGGCGATGGGGGGCTGGCTGGCGGAGCGCTACGCGGTGGCCGGGGCGAATTTCGTCAATCATTCCGGGCTTTCGGAGCGTTCGCAGATCTCGCCGGCGGCGATGGTGCGAGTCCTGGTGGCCGAGGCGGGACGGCTGCCCGGCATGCTGCGCGAGCGTGCGCCGCGCGGCGCCGACGGGCAGCCGGCGCTGCCGCAGGGTGCGCGGCTGGTGGCCAAGACCGGCACGCTCAACTTCGTCTCGGCGCTGGCGGGATATGTGGAGGTGCGCGGGCGGCGGCTTGCCTTCGCGATCTTCGCCGCCGACCCCGCGGCGCGGGCGCGGCTGCCCGACCCGGTCGCGAGCGACGCGCCAGGCGCAGGCGCCTGGGAGGCGCGGGCGCGGGCGCAGGAGGCGGCGTTGGTCAGGCGGTGGGCATTGCTGGCGGGTTGAGCGAAAAAAGACAGGATTTCAGAGGTTAATGCGGATTCGCTGTGTATGAAACGCATATGAAACGCATATGAAAGCCGTATGCATACTAAATCCGTCAGGATTGAATCGTTAACGCAGGTCCGGGCGCTATCCGGTCGAGCGGGTCGCCGTCGGCGGGATCGAGGCGGGTCCAGCTGGGCATGCGGTTGCGGAACCAGCTGCGCTGGCGCTTGGCATACTGGCGGGTGGCGATGATGCTGGTCGCTGCAGCCGTGGCGAGGTCGGTTTCGCCGCGCAGATGACGGATGAGGTCAGGCGCGCCGAGCACGCGGGCCGAGGGCAGGTCCGGGGCGTATCCGGCGGCCATGAAGGCGCGGCATTCATCAAGGGCGCCGTCTTTAATCAGTTTGTCAAAACGTGACGATATATTATTGTTTAATAGCATTTTATCAACATTCATGATATAGCCGTCCCAGCGGTTCAGACCGGCTGTGGCGGGCTCGGACTGCCATTCGGTCAGGCCGCGACCGGTGGCCTTGAGAACACACCAGGCGCGCTGGACGCGCATGGGATTGGCGCGGTCGATGCGGGCGAAGGTCTCGGGGTCGTCGCGGGCAAGATCGGCGAGCATCGTGTCGCTGCGGCCGGTGTCGATGAGCGCCTGGGATTCCGCGCGGATTGCCGGCGGGATCGGCGGGATGGCGGCGAGACCTTCGGTCAGCGCGGTGAAATAGAGGCCGGTGCCGCCGGTGATGACCGGACGGACACCGCGCGCGCCCAGATCGTCGAGCACGGGTGCGAGATCGCGCAGCCAGTCGCCGACGGAATAGCGGCGCGCGCAGTCCACATGGCCATAGAGCGCATGCGGCACGCGAAGCATGTCCGCCGCCGCCGGTCGCGCGGTCAGGACGCGCCAGCAGGCATAGACCTGCATCGCGTCGGCGTTGATGACGCAGCCGCCGTCGCGCTCGGCAATGCGCATGGCCAGCGCCGACTTGCCGCTGGCGGTGGGGCCGGCAAGCAGGACGGGCGTCATCTGGGGTAATCTGGATTTAACATAATCTTCCTTATCCGATAATCGGCTCTTGTGCGCGCTCCCCTCGCGGAAAAATGACGTGCCCTGCTGTCGGTTTGGCTCCATTCGAGGTCTCTATCCGCATGCAGGCGGCGTTCTGCGGGCGCTACAGTTGACGCCAAGCCGAATTCGGTCCCCAATGCTACAGGGTCCGGTACAAGAAAACAGGGAGACGACATGACACGCGAAACCATCAACGGGAAGCCGCTGCACCCGGAGCTGGTCAAGCTGGCGCCGGCGGCGCTGGCGGGCAAGCTCGACCGGCGCGAGTTCCTCGCCACGGCCACGGCTCTGGGTGCGACCACCGCAACCGCCTACGGCATGCTCGGCCTCGCGGTCCCGCAGCGGGCGGCGGCTCAGGAGGCGATGTCCGGCGGTACGATCAGGATCGCCCAGCAGACCATGCGCATGGACGACCCGCGGGTCTTCGACTGGTCGCAGAAAGGCAACCAGGCCCGGCCCTTCTGCGAGTCTCTGGTCCGCTACACGACCGACTTCACCTTCGAGCCCTGGCTGCTCGAGAGCTGGGAGGTCAACGACGACGCCACCGAATACGTCCTGCACCTGCGGCCGAACGCGACGTGGAACAATGGCGACAAGTTCAACGCCGACGACGTGGTGTTCAACATCACCCGCTGGTGCGAGTCGCATGTGCCCAGCAACTCGATGGCCAGCCGCATGGAGGTGATCGTCGAGAAGAAGGGCGAGGAGACCTTCGTTGGCGACGTGACCAAGGAGGACGGCACGGTCGTGCAGGAGGAGCAGGTCCGCGAACTGTTCGGGGCGATCGACGGCGCCATCGAGAAGGTCGACGACCTGACCGTGCGCCTGAACCTGCCCAAGCCGGACATCAGCCTGATCCCGGCCTTCTGCGACTACCCTGCCCTCATCGTGCATCGCGGCTTCGAGGAGGCCGGCGGCGATCTCACCTTGACCCCGGTCGGAACCGGACCGTGGGAGCTCGTGTCGCTCGATGTCGGCGTCGGCGCCAGCTACCGGCGCCGCACCGACGGCAACGCCTGGTGGGGCGACGAGGTGATGGGGCCGGTGAATCTCGACGGCATCGAGTTCATCGACTATGGCACAGACCCCTCAGCGACGATCGCCGCCTACGAGTTCGGGCGAGATCAATTCCGCCTACGAGACCCCGCCGAGCTACGTAGAGATCTTCGACGCGCTGGGGCTGAACAAGGAGGAGTCGGTCACCGCCAACACGCTCTGCGTCCGCATGAACGTGACCCAGCCGCCCTTCGACAACCAGGCGGTGCGCAACGCGGTGCAGCTCGCGGTGGACAACGCCACCGTGCTCGACCTCGGCTACCAGGGTCTCGGCCAGGTGGCGGAGAACCACCATGTCGGGCCGATGCATCCCGAGTATGCGCAGCTTCCGCCGATCGCGCGCGACCCCGAAGCGGCGATGGCGCTGCTGACGGAAGCCGGCCACGCGGACACCGAGCTGGAGCTGATCTCGCTCGACGACGACTTCAATCGCAATTCGAGCGACGCAGTGGCGGCGCAGATGCGCGACGCGGGCATGAACGTCAAGCGAACGGTGCTGCCGGGCAATACCTTCTGGAACAACTGGACCGGCTATCCGTTCTCGGCGACCGAGTGGAACATGCGCCCGCTCGGGGTGCAGGTCTACGCGCTGGCCTACCGCAGCGGCGGCCCCTGGAACGAGACCGGCTACGCGAACCCCGAGTTCGACTCACTGCTGGACGAGGCGCTGGCGATCGCCGATCCCGACCGGCGCCGCGACCTGATGGCGCAGATGCAGAAGATCATCCAGGATTTCGGGCATACTCGTGCAGCCCTACTGGCGCTCGACCTTCCGCCATTCGACCGCCGAGGTGCAGGCGCTGTACATGCACCCGACCTTCGAGATCCACCTCGAACGCACCTGGCTCAACACCTGAGCCCCCTTCTGCCCGGTCCGGCGGCCGCGCGCCGCCGGACCGGCTGAGCCACGGAGGCCAGGATGCTCGTCTTCCTGCTGAAGCGCATTGGCGTGATGGTGCTGACGGCGCTCTGTCTGACGCTCGTGGTCTTTGCGCTGGTCAACCTGAAGCCGAACCTTGTCAAGCTCGCCAAGGAGCAGACCGGCAGCCGGATCACCGAGCAGCAGGTGGAGGTCTGGCTCGACCAGAACGGCTTCAACCGGCCGTTCCTGGTGCGCTACGGCGAATGGCTCGGCGACGTCGTCCGCGGCGACCTCGGCCATTCGTCGCGGTTCAACGCGCCGGTTGCCGAGGTGCTCTGGCCGCGGCTCTGGCTGACCGCCAAGCTGATGTTCTGGGTGATGGTGGTGATGGTGCCGGGGGCGCTGCTGCTCGGCATCCTTGCCGGCATGAGGGAGGGCTCCACCCAGGACAGGGTGCTGTCGACGATAGCGATCGGCACCACCTCGACGCCGGAGTATGTCTCGGGCGTGGTGCTGACGGTGATCTTCGCCAGCCAGATGGTGGGCCTGCAATGGTTCTCCGGCTCCGCCACCTCGGCGGCGACCGACGGGATCACGCTCTACAACTTCGCGCTGCCGGTGCTGACCATCGCGATCTACGGCATGGGCTACATCGCGCGGATGACGCGGGCATCGATGGCCGAGGTGATGACCCAGCAGTACATCCGCACCGCCCGGCTGAAGGGGGCGAGCTTCTCGCGGGTGGTGCTGAAGCACGCGCTCAGGAATGCGCTGATCGCGCCGTTCACGGTGATCATGCTGCAGTTTCCGTGGCTCCTGACCGGCGTGGTGATCGTGGAGACGCTGTTCAACTACCGCGGCTTCGGCTGGCTCTTGATCGAGGCGGCGGCGAACAACGACATCGACCTGCTGCTCGGGTGTTCGATCGTGGCGGTGGTGATCGTGCTGACCACGCAGCTGATCTCGGACATCGGCTATGTCTATCTCAATCCGCGCATTCGCGTGAGGAGCTGAGATGGAGCTCGAATATCTCAGCACCGGCGGGGTGATCTGGGGGGTGCTGGTGCGCCTGCTCCCGGTATGGGTGGGGATGGCGGCCGTCCTCGGCGCGAGCTTCGTCTGGCAGCGGCGGCTGGGGATCTACGGGCGGATCTTCGGCAGTCCGATCGGCATCATCGGGCTGTCGCTGGTGGTGTTCTGGCTATTGGCCGCGCTGATGGCGGACTGGGTGGCGCTGTTCGACCCCTACGAGCAGATCCGCGCGCTGCAGAACAAGGCGCCGGGGGCGATCGACCCGACCAGCGGTCTGCCCTATCTCTTCGGCGGCGACGCGCTGGGGCGCGACGTGTTCAGCCGGATGATTTACGGGTCGCGCACGGTGATGGCGATCGCGCCCCTGGCGACGCTTTTTGCCTATATGGTCGGGATCACGCTGGGGCTGCCGGCGGGGTATTTCAGCGGGTGGCTCGATACGGCACTGAGTTTCATCGCGAACCTGGTGCTGGCGTTCCCGGTGATCCTGCTCTTCTACCTGCTGGTAACGCCGGAGATCAGGGAGACGCCGATCCCGGGGACCATGGCGGCGGTGCTGTTCGCGTTTCCGGTGATATTCCTGCTGGTGTTCTTCTGGAGCCGGTTCCGCGACCGGCCGGACGTGGTCTGGTACTACATCGCGCCGATCCTGCTGGTGGGCGGGTTCGTCTATCTGGGGCTGACCGGGCTCTGGGATCCGACGGGCGTGATCGCGATGAATGCCAACACCCTCAACATCTTCCTGGCGGTGGTGTTCATCACCTCGCCCACGGTGTTCCGTATCGTCCGCGGCCTGACCATGGACATCAAGACCCGCGACTACGTGGCGGCGGCGCAGACCCGCGGCGAGCGGCCTTGGTACATCATGATGTGGGAGATCCTGCCCAACGCCCGCGGGCCACTGATTGTCGATGCGTGCCTGAGGATCGGGTACACGACGATCCTGTTGGGCACGCTGGGCTTCTTCGGGCTGGGGGTGAGCCCGGAGAGCCCGGACTGGGGATCGACCATCAACGAGGGGAGGAAGCTGCTGCGGCTTTACGTCCACCCTGCCCTGCCGCCGGCGCTGGCGATCATGAGCCTGGTGCTGGGCTTGAACCTGCTGGCCGATGCGCTGCGCGAGGAGTCGCTGAAGGACTGAAATGCCTGGCTTGTCCACGCGCGGACAAATTTACAATGTGCTGGAATCGTTACATAATGTCGCTCACGTTAACCCGGCGTCAAACTTGATAAACACCACGAGGTAGGCCCGTGCCCGAACCCATCCTCGAGATCGAGAACCTCTCGATCAGCTTCTTCACCCGCGCAGGCGAGATCCCGGCGGTGATGGACTTCTCGGCGACCGTCATGCCCGGGCAGGCGCTCGGGCTGGTGGGCGAGAGCGGCTGCGGCAAGTCCACGGTGGCGCTGGGGGTGATGCGCGACCTCGGCACCAACGGGCGGATCGTGGGCGGCTCGATGCGCTTCAAGGGGCGCGATCTGGTCACCATGCCGGATGCGGAACTGCGCAAGATCCGCGGCTCGCAGATCGCCATGATCTACCAGGAGCCGATGGCGAGCCTCAACCCTGCCATGAAGATCGACCGGCAACTCATGGAAGTGCCTATGATCCATGAAGGTGCCAGTGCCCTTGAGGCGCGCGCGCAGGCGCTGCGGGTGGTGGAGGCGGTGCGGCTGCCGGACCCGGCGCGCATCCTGGGGAGTTACCCGCATCAGCTGTCGGGCGGGCAGCAGCAGCGGATCGTCATCGCCATGGCGCTGATGTCGAAGCCGTCGCTCTTGATCCTCGACGAGCCGACCACCGCGCTCGACGTCACGGTGGAGGCCGGGATCGTCGAGCTGGTCAAGGATCTGGGGCGCGAGTTCGGCACCTCGATGCTGTTCATCAGCCACAACCTCGGGCTGGTGCTGGAGACCTGCGACCGCATCTGCGTGATGTATTCCGGCGAGGCGGTGGAGACCGGGCCTATCGAGGAGGTCTTCGACGAGATGCGGCACCCCTACACGCAGGGGCTGTTCCGCTCGATCCCGCTGCCGGGGGCGGACAAGACCACGCGGCCGCTGGTGCCGATCCCGGGCAACTTCCCCCTGCCCCACGAGCGCCCGCCGGGCTGCAACTTCGGGCCGCGGTGCGGCTATTTCGAGGCCGGGCGCTGCGATGCCGCCGAGATCCCGATGCGCCCCGTGACGCCCAGCCATGCCAGCCGCTGCCTGCGTTTCGATGAGATCGACTGGGACGCGCTGCCCGAGGTGGTCGAGAGCGGACCGCAGGCCGAGATCGGCGACGTGGTTCTGGAGGTCGAGGATCTGAAGAAGTACTACGACGTGCGGTCCAGCGCGCTCTTTGGCGGCGACACGCGGGTGGTGAAGGCCAACGAGACGGTGAACTTCGCGGCGCGCGAGGCGGAGACGCTGGCCATCGTCGGCGAGAGCGGCTGCGGCAAGTCGACGCTGGCCAAGATCCTGCTGGGGCTGGAGACCGCCACCGAGGGGATGGTCAAGATCGACAACCTCGAGATCGGCGGCACCGCGATCGAGGACCGCGACACCGACACGGTCTCGGACATCCAGATGGTGTTCCAGAATCCGTTCGACACGCTGAACCCCAGCCATTCCATCGGCGCGCAGATCATCCGGGTGCTGGAGCGGTTCGGCATCGGCGACGGCCCGGCTGCCCGCGAGGCGCGGATGCTGGAACTTCTGGACCTGGTGCGGCTGCCGCGGGCCTTTGCGCGGCGGATGCCGCGGCAGCTCTCCGGCGGGCAGAAGCAGCGGATCGGCATTGCGCGGGCCTTTGCCGGGGAGCCGAAGGTGGTGGTGGCCGACGAGCCGGTCTCGGCACTGGACGTCTCGGTGCAGGCTGCCGTCACCGACCTCCTGATGGACATCCAGCGGCGCAACCGCACGACGCTCCTGTTCATCAGCCACGATCTCGGCGTGGTGCGGTATCTCGCCGACCGGGTGATGGTGATGTACCTCGGCCATGTGGTCGAGATGGGCACCACGGAGCAGGTCTTCGAGCCGCCCTATCACCCCTATACCGAGGCGCTGCTGTCGGCGGTGCCGATCGCCGACACCTCGGTGGTGCGAAAGCACATCGTGTTGCAGGGCGACATCCCCTCGGCGGTGAACCCGCCGCCGGGCTGCCCGTTCCAGACCCGCTGCCCGCGCAAGTCGCAGGTGCCGGGCACTCTCTGCGACACCGAAATGCCGCCGATGCGCCAGCTGGCGCCCGGGCACTTCGTGAAGTGCCACTTGTCAGCCGAGGTCTTTGCGGCGATGGAACCGGTCATCCGGGTGCCGGAACGCGCGCCCGTCTGAGGAGAGCGGCATGGGCGAGCGGTGGGGCGGCGCGGTGACGCGGAAGCCGGAAGAGGGGCGCAAGGCCCCTGCCCTGCCCTGCCACGGAGCCATGGCATGCCCGCCGCGCGGCGCCTGACACGGGAGCTTGTCGACCGCCTGCCGGCCCGCGTCGACGAACGCGGCCCGATCCGCTGGCCGGATCCGCCCGACGAGTATTTTCGCGACACGACTGCGCGGATCCTTTCGGCGGTGCCGGCGGGCGGCGACCTCTGGGTCTTCGCCATCGGCTCGCTGATCTGGAAGCCGAAGTTCCCGGTCGTAGAGGCGCGCCCGGCGCTCGTCCGCGGCTGGCACCGGTCCTTCTGCCTCGGACCGGACACGCGCTACCGCGGCAATCCGGCGGCGCCGGGGCTGATGCTGGCGCTCGACCGGGGCGGCCAGTGCCGCGGGGTGGCCCTGCGCATGGACCCGGCCGATCTTACGACCTCGCTCGAGGAGCTGCTGCGGGTGGAGCCGCCAACCCCGCCGCGGTGGGTGCGCGCGAAGACCGCGGCCGGCGAGGTGCGGGGCATCGCCTTCACCATCGACCGCAGCCATCACTTCTACGCCGGCAGGCTGAGCGAGGACGAGCTGGCCGACCGGCTGGCGCGGGCGGTGGGTCACGTCGGGTCGATGCCGGAATACATCCTCAACACCATGGCCGGGCTCGAGGCCGCGGGCATTCACGATCGTGCGCTCTGGCGGATCCAGGCGCTGGTGGCCGAACGCCTGGAGCGGCTGCCGCCCCGCCCGGCGGATCAAGACGAGGAGACGTGACATGCAAGCGATCGAGCACATCCGCGGCTATGCCGAAGAGATGACCGCGATCCGCCGCGACCTCCACCAGCATCCCGAGCTGGGCTTCGAGGAGGTGCGCACCTCCGGCATCGTGGCCGGGAAGTTGCGCGGCTGGGGGATCGAGGTGACGACCGGGATCGCCGGGACGGGCGTGGTGGGGGTGGTCGCGGGCAACCGGCCGGGACGCCGCATCGGCCTGCGCGCCGACATGGACGCGCTGCCGATCCACGAGCAGACCAACCTCGCCTTCGCCTCGCGGACCGCCGGCGTCATGCATGCCTGCGGCCACGACGGACATACGGCGATGCTGCTCGGCGCGGCGCGGTACCTGGCCGAGACGCGGGATTTCGCCGGCACCGCGGTGCTGGTCTTCCAGCCGGCCGAGGAGGGCCTGGGCGGGGCGCGGGCGATGATCGCGGACGGGCTTTTCGAGCGGTTTCCCTGCGACGAGATCTATGCGCTGCACAACTCGCCCTATGACGCGCCGGGCCGGATCGGGATCAAGCCCGGCCCGGCCATGGCGGGGGCGAACTTCTTCGACATCCGCATCACCGGCCGGGGCAGCCATGCCGCGAGCCCGGAGATGGGGATCGACGCGCTGGTGGTCGGGACCGGGCTGGTGCAGCAGCTGCAGACCATCGTGGCGCGCAACATCGCGGCGACGACGCCGGTGGTCCTGTCGGTGACGCAGTTCCATGCCGGGTCGGCCTACAACGTCATCCCCGAGAGCGCCGAGATCAAGGGCACGGTGCGCTACCTCGACACGGCCGTGGCGGAGGTGGTCTCCGAGCGGATCCGCGCGATCTGCGGCGGCATCGCGCGGGCCCATGGCGCCACGATCGAGGTCGACATCCGCAACGTCTTCGACACGCTCGTCAACGACGAGGCGCTGGCGGAGCGGGTGCTCGACGTGGCGCAGGAACTGGTCGGCATCGAGAGTTGTGTCCGGACGGACCGGGTCGTGATGGGCTCCGAGGACTTCGCGGACATGCTGCGGCTGGTGCCGGGCGCCTATTGCACCGTGGGCCATGCCGGCGACGTGCCTCTGCACAACCCGGCCTTCGTGCTGGATGACGCGGTGCTGCCGCTGGGAGCAGCCCTTCTGGCGCGGATGGTCGAGACGCGGGGAGCCGTGGCGGGATAGACCGAGGCCCGATCCTGGAACAGCCGCAAATCCATTCAGATCGGGACAGTTGTCCCCGACGCTGACCTGTGCCATCGGAGTGGCGGCACCGGAAGGGTGGCCGAGTGGTTTAAGGCACTGGTCTTGAAAACCAGCGATGGGCAACCATCCGTGGGTTCGAATCCCACCCCTTCCGCCACTTGCATTTTACCTAATCTATTGATTTTGAACAGTAGACATTGGACGCGTTCTTGACGATCCCATATTTCGCCTGCGCATTCCGGGCCAATCCGATCGCGCATTTCGATCTGACCCGATCAGCCATTCCAATTTGATCCGATCACGGATTCCGGGGCATCCGAGTGGCGCGCGCCATCAGCGTCTTCAGATCCGCGAAGCGATAGCTCTCGCCGCCGATGCTATGGTGATAACCGGACATGCTGTTCTCCCCCGCGACGGCACCGGGCTCGGTATGTGCATCGTCCTACGGCACCGCCGCCGGACCTAGGGGCCCACCGCGATCACGTCGATTTCAACATTGAACGGCCCCATAAGGCCCGACTGGACGCAGGCCCGCACAGGCAGGTTCGCGCCGAAGTAGGACCGGTAGACGTCGTTGAACGCTTCGAAGTCGCCAGCGTCGGTCAGCCAGACTGTCGCCTTGACGACATGCTCGAGGCGCAGGTCCGCCTCCGCCAGAGCCTGCTCGAGGTTTGCAAACATCTGGTGCGTTTCCGCGACGATGCCGCCGTCGACGACGCGGCCGTCGGGCAGCTTGCCGACCTGGCCGGCTACGAAAACCAGACCGCTAGTCTTCACGATCTTGGAATAGGGCGGCGTTCGGCCGGCGCGGTCGGGCTCATAGGGAATGCGTTCGATGTTCATGGGGGATCCGGTCCTCCGACTGCTCGTGTCGGTCTCGAGGCTTCACGGCAGGCCGAGGACAAACCGCGGGAGTGCCATCGACAGGGCCGGGATGAAGGTCGTCAGGAGCACCACCGGCAGATAGGCGAGAAATACGAAGACCAGGGAAGGCTTCAGCATGCCAGCGAGGGTGGTCTTGCCGATGAGCGCCGCGAAATAGAGTATCGGCGCCGTGGGTGGGGTGATCAGGCCCATACCGAGGTTGGTGGCGACGATCGCCGCGAAATGAATGGGATCGACCCCGGCCGACGACACCACTGGCAACAGTAGCGGCGCGGCCAGCAGGATGCCGGAGATGTCCTCCATGAACATGCCCACGATCATCAGGAAGAGATTGGCCAGCAGAAGGATGATCACGGGATTGCTGCTGATGGTCAGGAAGCCCTCCATGACCTGTTGCGGCACGTTCTCGAGCGTCCAGATCCGCCCCAGCATCGCGGCGAAGAAGATCAGGATCATCAGCACGCCAGTGGTCTGGCCGGCACGCCAGAGAACCTCGGCCATGTCCTTCCAGTTCATGTCCTTGTAGAGGTAGATCGAGATCGGCACCGCATAGACCACTGCGACGGCAGCAGCTTCTGTGGGCGTGGTGATGCCGCCGTAGATGAAACCGAGGATGATCAGTGGCATCATCAAGCCGGCGGCAGCACGCTTGGCACGGATGAAGACCTCGCCGGCGATCTTCCCGGTGCTTGCCGGCTTCGGCGAAACCAGCGGCATGTTGCGAGTCAGGACGTAGTTCCAGGCGCCGAGGAAGACGCACAGAATGATCCCGGGTAGGATCGGTGCAAGAAAGCAGGCGAGGATCGACGTGCCGGTGACCCAGCCGTAGAGGATCATCGAGGCGCTCGGCGGAACGAGAAGGGCAAGCACCGAGGAAGCGGAGACCAGCGCTGCCGCGTAGCCGCGGTCGTAGCCGCGCTCTTCCAATCGCGGGATCATGATCGTGCCGATGGCCGCGACTGCCGACGACGCCATTCCGGAGATGGCGCCAAAAATTGCAGTGGCCAGGATGACCACGATCCCGAGCCCGCCGCGTACCCGCCCGAGAATGGAATCGGCCAGGTCGACCAAGCGCCCGGCGATACCGCCCGCGCCCATGATGCCGCCTGCGAGGATGTAGAGCGGAATGGCGACGAGCACGATGGAGGAGAGCTTGCTGTAGCCGGCGCCGATCAGGAACGTCGAGCTTCCAAAATCACCGAAGAGCATGAGCAGCAGAACAGCCCCGGCAAAACAGAACGGAACGGGCACCCCAATAATCAGAAGTACGGTCAGGAGGATTGCGTCGACAATAACGAGCGGGCTCATGATCTTTAGCTTTCCGAAGTGAGCGTGGCTGTTCTCATCATGGTCTCAACCGCGAAATACATCGTCATCAACGTCATGCAGACTGGAATAATGCCGACGATCCAGTACATCGGGATGCCGGTCTCCAGCGATACCGTCCCGCGCCCAATGACAAAGGCGAGGTACTGCCAGGACCAGACCGTCATCCATGCGCAGAGCACTGTCGTGATGACTGCGGTCACGGCCGCCATGGCGTGCCGCGCCTTACCCTCAGGCAGGATGAGGTCGACAAGGCTGGCGGAGATGTGTCCGCGCTCCCAAGTGCCGTGCGTGGCGCCGACAAAATAGAGATAGACCGCGATGAAACTTGCGAGCTCCTCGATGCCGAAGAGCGAGATTCCCATCAGATACCGCGTCACCACCTGGACGAAGACGATGATCGTCAGAGCGACGCCGCAAACCAGCAGGATAAGGCGCTGCAGCCTGATCGTGGCGGTCCAGATCCTCAAGGCGACGCCCGAGAGGTTGCGCGGGGTGTTGACACCGTCGGGATGAAACGTTCCCTCGGCGGACAGCGTTTCGGCGATCAACGTGTGCCGGTCGTCTTCTTCCATAGCGCCACTCCCGGATAAGGCGTTTCGCCGGGTCGGCGATCGATGCCGACCCGGACATTCGGTTGGTGCCTAGAGGCCCAGGGAGGTTGTGAGCTTGTCGAGTGTTTCCGGCCCGAGTTCGTCAACGATCTGCGGCCAGACTTCGGTGCGCGCGGTATCTGCCAGCTTCGCGAGCATCGCGTCGTCGAAGGTCACCACCTCGACGCCAGCGTCGCGCATCGTCTGCAGCGCAGCTTCGTCCGCTGCCTCCACTTCGGCGAAGCGGGTGGCGGCGACCTCGAGGGCAGCGTCCTGCAGTGCCTTCTGGTCCTCTTCGGACAAGGCTGCATAGCGGTCGGAGTTGATGAAAAAATAGTCCAACTCGAAGTGGTCGTTGAACTGAACCCATGTCTTGGTGATGTCAGCGAAACTTTCGAGCGCCATGGTTGGGGTGCCGCCGATCTGACCGTCGACGACCCCTGTCTGCATCCCAGTGTAGAGTTCGGCCCAGGGAAGGGTGGCAGTGTTGTATCCGAAGGTCTCGAGAAGAACCCGGTGCGTGGTTCCGCCGGGCCAGACGCGGACCTTCAGATTGCGGCTGAGCGATGTATCACCGGGATCCTCGACCTCCGTCGCGAAGCCGGCGCCGCCCATGCCGGCGCCGTAGACCGCGAGCGGGGTCAGGCCTTGCTCTCCGATGGCCTCCCTGACGATCTCGAAAACCGCGCCACCGGGAGACAGTGATGTCTGCGCAGTCTCGTAATTGGTGAAGGCGTAGGGGAACCAGGTGATTGCGAGGCGCTTGTCCGAACTGGTCGCGAGCGGCTGCATCGCCATATCGATGGCGCCTTCGATCACCTGCTCGTAGACCTCGGTCCAGTCGCCAAGCTGGCTGGCGGGATAGACCCTCACCGTCAGCCGGCCCTCGGTCTTCTCCTCTACGAGGTCGGCGAACTTCTGGGCCGCTTCCGCGTCCGCGGAATCGGGCTGCTTGAGCGTCGATAGACGCAGGGTCTCGGCGTCGGCGGCGCTGGCCGCCAGACTTGCAGTCAGCGCCAAGCCGAAGACGCCGAACTTATGGTTTGCATTCATGGTTTCAGTCCTCCTGTTCGATCTGGCGGCGACCGGCCCGGTTGCCCGGAGTTTGTTTCCCAGTTCACCGATTGTACGACCATACAAGCCATATAATGCTTGATAGTCATTCGGGTGGATCGATGTCAATCCGAATTTTGCGACGGATCGGGTAATTCCTGTCAGACAGCCGTGACTTACGTCGGCTATGTATGTCAGACAGATGGCTATTGCCTGACTGCAGCTGGTATGCGAAAAGCCCTTGAAACTAAAGCGGACGAAGAATGTTTGAGAGCATCGAGTTCACCAAAGGAGACCTGCCGATCTACCGGCAGCTTCGCGGACATGATCGCCAGAAGGATCGCCGAGGGAGAGCTGACCCCGGGGACGCTCTGCCTCGCCAGCGCGATCTTGCACGGCTCGCGGGCGTGAACCTGACAACGGTCACGCGGGCCTTCGCCACTCTTCAGGAACGAGGCTTGGTCGAGAGCCGCCCGGGGCGCGGCTCGGTCGTTGCCCGGGCCGTGCCGGTCGAAGCTTTCAAGTCCTCGCCACTCGACGAGGCGGACTTTATCGATCTGTCAGTCAATCGTCCCGCGACAGCTGCCTATCTCGGCGCGCTCTCGACGCTGATGCCACAACTGGCCCACGACCCACGCTACTCTGCCTTGCAGGATTTCCATGCTCCCGCAGGCCCGATCTGGGCCCGCGAGGCGCTGGCCGACTGGCTCGCGCCGGCAGGTCGGCGCTGAGGAGCCCGCGCGTGTGATCGTCACCAACGGCGCGCAGCACGGACTGGCCTGCGCCTCGGCGCCATAGCGCGGCCGGCGAAGCCATCCTCGCGGACGCGGTGACCTACCAAGGCATCGGCGCGCTCTGTCGGTCGTTCGGGCTCGCGCTGAAGTCCGTGGCGATTGACGCGGGCGGTATGCGTTCCGGAGGCCTTCGACGCAGCCTGCGCCGATGCACACCCCACGTGCCGTGTTCTTGGTGCCGAACATGCACAACCCGACTTCGATTACCTTGACGCCGGCCCGGCGGCGGGCCATTGCCGAGATAGCGCGCCGCCACTGTGTCCTCATCATCGAGGACGACGTCTATCGCCCACTGGCGGAAGACCACCCCCCGCTTTCGCCGCGACGGACCCCGACATTACCGTGCAATCAGCGGCTTCTCGAAATGTGTTGCACCCGGCCTGCGGCTCGGGGCGGTCTGTCGCCCCGCCTGCCCTGGTCGAGGTTATCGCGGCTGTGTTGCGCATCGACTGCTGGAGCACCGGCCCGCTGACCGGCTGGTCGGAACCCGGCTGATCGAAGACCGCCTTGTCGATCGGGTGATTGCGGAACAGAAGGCGAGGCTACTGCTGCGCCAGGCGATAATCGCCGAGATGCTGCAAGGGCTCGATGTGGCGGCGCAGGGCTCCTCGCCACATGCCTGGCTGGTGCTTCCCGAACCGTGCCATGGCCATCGCCTTCGCCCGCGGCGGCGCACCGGGCCGGGGTCGGGGTCCTGCCCGGCGAGGCCTTCGCCGTCGAGCGCGACTCCATCCCGCACGCCGTGCGTCGACGCCGGTGCGGCGCGGTCGCGCGAGGATTTCGTCACGCGATGGAGGTCTCCGCACTCTCCTCACTGACGGACACCGGCATGTCGACGCCGTCGTCTGAGGTGGAGAGCGCCGTCTGGACGTCGAGGTCGCCATCGTCCGCGGGCGGCGCTGCGCCTTGCTCACAGCGGCCGCGAGGTACTGGTCATCGAGCCGAATGTCCCCGGCTCCGGCGCCTCCTCGGCGATGCCGGAACCATTGCCGATTACGCGCCGCGGTCGCCGGGTGAAGCCACCGCCGGCGCGAGCCTAGTTGTCGCGGGCCAGGTCGTGATCGCAGCCGGCGCCCATTCGCGCGGGCTCGCCGCGCAGGGCGGGCGACCGGGTGCCGCTGGACACCGAGCGGGGTTATCACGTCGAGTACGATTCGACGGAATCACCGATAATGCCGCCGGTCAGCCCCACCGCGCGCGGCATCTACTTCGTGTGGATGGGGGTCGGTGGCGCGTCGCTGGACCGTTGAGTCGGCCGCACTTCCGCACCTCCCAACCCACGTAGAATAGCCCTTATCGGCGCGCCGCGCAGCGTTCTTCCCCGCGCTCCCCTGCCAGACCGCAGTCGGCTGGGGTTTCGCCCGTCGATGCCCACCTCGGTTCGCGTGATCCGCCAGTCGCGCAGCGGCAGTGACGTGATCCTCGCCTTCGGCCACCGCCACCTCGGCCTCACCCTCGCACCGGCGACGGCGCGCATGCTCGTCGGTCTCATCTGAGTTACGCCTCTCTCGGGAACCCATCGAAGTGCCCCACGCGCGTTGACCGGACTCGGCTGAGAAGCTGCCACTGAGGCCTCAGGCCATGTGTACGTCCCATCGCGGCACGTTGAAGAGACCTCGATCCGATCCGGTAGGCCACTCCATTTCGCCGATGCCAGGAACTCAACCGGAACGGGACGAGAACGGAGAGGGCGGAAAAAGGGCAGAGAATGACGGAGCGAACGAAACGGGTCCGCAAACGGCAGTTTACCTTTTTATGTCAAAATGTTAGTTTGGCTCGGGAACCTGGATTCGAACCAGGACTAACG